>JBCCBZ010000001.1:0-372398 GCA_039033755.1 Pseudomonadota bacterium
GCGGCACTTCCATAAGCGGGGTGACGTCGCGCACGGGGCGGATGTCGACCTGGCTGCCTGGAAGGAACGCCACAGCGCCGTCGAGGTCGACGGTGAAACCGCCCTTGACGCGGCCGAAGATGCGGCCTTCGACGCGCTTGCCTTCGCCAAATTCGTTCTCAAGCTTATCCCAGGCGGCTTCGCGGCGGGCGCGGTCGCGGCTGAGCATCGCCTCGCCATCGGCGTTTTCAACGCGGTCGACATAGACTTCGACTTCTGAGCCAACGGAAAGTCCGTGGTCGTCTTCGCCTCGGCTGAATTCCTTGAGGTTGACGCGGCCTTCGCTTTTGAGGCCTACGTCGATGACGGCGTGACCGGCTTCGATTGCGGTCACGGTGCCCATGACGACGCGGCCTTCAAAGCCTTCGTCGCCGGCGCCGCCGAGTTGTTCGTTAAGCAGCGCTTCGAAATCGTCGCGCGTGGGGTTAGGTGCAGTTGCCATAAGGTTGGCGGTTCCTGTTTTCGTTTTGCTACCGGCCACGGGTTATCCCGGGTCTTTCTCCGTCTCCATCGCACCATTGCGAAGGCTAACGGGGCAAGAGGCCGATCTCTCCGCAGAGCCGGATGCCGCTGCGAAGGCCTTTTCAATCGGAATGGATTGCGAAGACGGGCGCGCGCCTAGGCCAAAGTTGGCCTGTAGGCAAGGGAATTCGCCCGATATCGGGCTGAATGGACCGTCTAGTGGGGCGGTGAAACAGGCGCGCGTTTGGGCTGAGACATGGACCACCTGTTACACGGTCCTGAAGCAAAACGGGGGAGGGGGCAAAAACGGGTAAAACAGGTGCGAAAAGGGGCGTCAAAATCGACATCGCGCAACCTAACCACAAGGCCCAATTTGTAGGAAAGCGCTACCGCCGCGAAAGCTCTTCCTGAACCGCCTCCAAAACCGTCTCAAACGCCTGTTCGCGGTCGAACGCCGTTGTATCGATAACCAAAGCATCAGGCGCAGCCTTCAACGGCGCATCCTTGCGGGTGATGTCGCGTTCGTCGCGCCGTACGATGTCTTTTTCGATTTCTTCCAAGGCGATTTCGATCTCGCGCCCCGTCATTTCCAACCACCGGCGCCTTGCGCGCTCGTGCACGCTGGCGGTGATGAACAGTTTGACGTCGGCATCGGGCGCAATGACGGTCCCGATGTCGCGCCCGTCGAGAACCGCGCCGCCGGGCTGTTCGGCAAACGCGCGCTGGCGGCGAAACAGCGCCTCACGCACCGCCGGGTGTACCGAAACCCGGCTTGCAAGCGAACCCACCGATTCAGAACGCAGCGCGTCATCTTCCAGCAGCTCATCGGGAAAGGCGCATCCGGCCAGCGCGTGCGCCTCATTGTCGGGATCGCCCTCGTTCAGGCCCACCTGCCGCCCCACAGCGCGATAAAGCAGACCGGTGTCGAGATGCGGCACCCCAAAATGCGCGGCAAGGCGCTTGGCAATGGTGCCTTTGCCCGAAGCGGTCGGGCCATCAACGGCGATGATCATGGGGCGTCCTTTCGATTGAGCCAGCTGCGAAGGATGGCTTCGGTAACAATTGGCCGGTCAAGCAGGAAGCTATGACCCCCGCCCGGCACCACGGCCAATTCTGCGCCCGGTGTAAGAGTGACAAATTCCTGCACTGTGTCGATCCTTGCGCTGTCGTATTGGCCGATCAGGAACAGCACCTTGTCGCCGTCCAATTCGCGCAATTTCAATGTCGCGTCGTAGGTCCGCAATGTGCCGGTCGAGCTAAATTCGCTTGGTCCCCACATTGCGTTGTAAATCAAGCTGTTGCGACCCTGTCCGCCGTAGGACTTGCGGTATTTGCGAAGGGCGTCTCCATAATCGGGACGTTTGTAGTGGCGCGAATAGATCCGGTCGAAGATCGTGCTGCACGTGTCGCCATCAGGCGGGTCGTCGCTCTCGCAGGCGGTCAGCGTCGCTTGTTGCTCGGGCGTCAGGTCTTGGACCAACAAATTGGCGTCGGTCAGCCAATGCGGGGTGGAGATGTAGGTGCCGCCTAGAACGGTGGAGGCGACGCGGTCGGGATACTTGGTTGAGTATTCGAGCGCGAGCGCCGCCCCCCAGCTGACCCCGAGAAGGTGCAACTTCTCGGCGCCCACTGCCGCGCGCACCGATTCCAGTTCCTCAACAAACCGCTCAACGCGCCAGTTGACGGGGTTGTCGGGCCGGTCGGACTTTCCACTGCCCAACTGGTCGTAAAGGATGATAGGCCGGTCCTTGGCCAGACCCAGCATCGCGGCAAAGCCGGTGTGGGTGCCGCCGGGGCCGCCATGGATGAAGATGGCTGGCGCTTTGTCTGTGTCATCAACCTGTCCGTTGATCCGTACATAGACGCGGCCTCCTTCAACCGGGACCATCAACTCACGGTCGGGCGCGGCGAACGGCGCGGGTTCTTCGGCGAGGGCTGGTATCGCGTTAAAGGCGACCATCACAAGCAATCCGGAAAGCGCGCCGAGAAGACGGATCATCACGAGAAAATGTCCTTTACCTTGCGCGGGGTCAGCGCGCGGCGTTCCTTGGCCTTCCAACGGGTGTGGAGCCACATAAATCCCACACTCGCCACCACCATATTGATCGCAAATTGCACGGTGTTAAAGCCGCCTCGATTCCAGAAAAGCACCGATCCTACGGAGAAGGCTAGCAGGATCAGGGCTGCGATCACTCGGCGCAGGATCGGGCGATTGGTCATTTGTCTTGTGAGCCATGTTCGGCATTCAAGCGCTTCTTTCCTCGCCGTCTTCTTGCGCCTTCTGGGATCGCCCAGTCGTAGGCGAGCCAGATCAAATACCCGAACACCGGCGCTAGGCACAGAACTACGATCAATCGACCAAGATGGATTGGTTCACCGTCAAAAAGATGACTGTATACAGCTGAACCTGCGATAAAAATCCCTATTACAAGCGCATTGAGGAGGACCTTTTCCTTCACGAAGCGGCGCTCTCCAGAAGTTCCATAAAGCTCGGAAAACTGGTCGCAATCGGTGCGGTGTCGTCGACCTCGACACCGTCATCACTCACAAGCCCAGCCACGGCCATGGCCATCGCGATCCGGTGATCGAGATGCGTTTCGACTGCGGCGTTGGCTGTGCCGCGCAAGGGGGTGCCGGCGGTTCCGATGATCTCCAAGCCGTCTTCACGCTCAATCAGGCGAGCGCCCGCGGCGGTCAGAGCCGCTGCCATAGCCGCTAGACGGTCGCTTTCCTTGACGCGCAGTTCCTCGAGACCGCTTGTAACGGTCGTGCCTTCAGCCAGTGAGGCGGCGACGAACAGCACCGGAAATTCGTCGATCATGCTCGGCGCGAGGCTGGGGTCAACCCGGATGCCTTTGAGCGCAGAATGGCGAACGCGCAGGTCCGCGACGGGCTCTCCGCCGACTTCGCGCGTGTTCAGCTCCTCGATCGAGCCGCCCATCTGGCGCAGCACGGTTATAATGCCGTTGCGCGTGGGGTTGAGGCCGACATTTTCGATCACAAGGTCGCTGCCCGGCACGATCAGCGCGGCGACGACAAAGAAAGCGGCGGAGGAGGGGTCTCCGGGCACGACCACATCGCACGGTGTCAGCGTGGCCTCGCCATGGACCGAGATAACACGCGCGCCATCTTCGCCTTCGGATATGTCGAGCTCAACACCAAAGCCCTTAAGCATCCGTTCGGTGTGGTCGCGGGTAGGGATGGGTTCGATGACCGTAGTGGTGCCCGGCGTGTTGAGCCCGGCCAGCAGGACGGCGCTTTTCACCTGCGCGCTTGCGACAGGCAGGCGGTAGGTGATCGGCACGGCGGGCTGGGCACCGTGTAGCATGCAAGGCAAGGTACCGCCGCTTGAGGCCTCAAAACCCGCGCCCATTTGACTCAAAGGATCAATCACGCGCTTCATCGGGCGGCCCGAAAGGCTCGCATCGCCGACAAAGGTGGACTTGAAACCGTGGCTGGCGAGCAGGCCCATCATCAGCCGCGTCGACGTGCCCGAATTGCCCATGTCGAGCGCTTGGGCGGGCTCCAGAAGACTGCCGAGCCCCGCGCCGTGCACTTCCCACACGCCGTCTTCCAGTCGCTCCACTGTCGCGCCCAGCTGGCGCATCGCAGCGGCGGTGGCGAGAACGTCTTCGCCTTCGAGCAACCCTTCGATCCGGCTGCGCCCCACGGCAAGGCCTGCAAACATCAACGCGCGGTGGCTAATCGATTTGTCGCCGGGGACGCGAAGTCGACCGCATAAAGGTCCAGAAGATGCAAAGTTGTGGTGCGCCATAAGGCCGCGGTCTTTGACAGCGCTCCACCCTTCTGGCAAGGCGCGCCGCGATCTTGCGGTTCGGGCCTTGATTGTTGTTTGGCCGCATCCCAATCTTGTACGACTTTTTGACCGTCTCTCGCATCTTCGCGGGGAACGAATGAGGAATTATCATGGCGAAGCCAGAATGGGGTACCAAGCGTACCTGCCCCAATTGCGGAACCCGCTTTTACGATCTTGGCAACGAAGACCCGGTGACCTGTGTCGAATGCGCGCACACATGGACGCCGGAGCCGGTGCTCAAGTCCAAGCAGCCGATTCCGATCGACGATCCGAACGCGAAGAAAGACGCCGAAGCTGACAGCGATCTGGGCGGCGATGATGATGATGAACTGAAAGACATCGAGAACATCGACGATGCGGACGATTCGCCCGATAACGATGTCGACCTCGGCGGCGACGATGACCTTGGCGTGTCCAAGGGTAAAGGCGACGACGACGGCGAAGACGATAGCTGATTTTTGATCTTGCGTTTTGCGAGGGACGCGCCTAACCGGGCGCTCCCTTGCGAGAGTGAGGCGTTGATCTTATATTTGGTAAGGTCGACACATTGATGGATACCGATTTTTCGGGGGGCCTTAGCTCAGCTGGGAGAGCGCAACACTGGCAGTGTTGAGGTCAGCGGTTCGATCCCGCTAGGCTCCACCATCAACGATATTCAGGCGTTTGTGCCGGGAGTTTTCCAATTCGGAAGGCGCCCAGAATTAGACAAACACCGCACGCTGGCCGACGAGGTTTCGTCCGCCGGCGTTTTTCGCGTTTAAAGTCGGTTCGTCAGAATCGATGAGGAGTTGAAGACGATGTTTGACAATCTGTCCGACCGCCTAGGCGGCGTCTTTGACAAGCTCAAAGGCCGCGGCGCTCTATCCGAGCAGGATGTGCGCGACGCGATGCGCGAAGTGCGCGTGGCCCTGCTCGAGGCCGATGTGGCGCTGCCGGTCGCCCGACGCTTTATCGACGCGGTCACGGAAAAGGCCGTGGGTCAGGAAGTCCTAAAGTCGGTCAAACCCGGCCAAATGGTTATCAAGATCGTCCACGACGAATTGATCACCATGTTGGGCGGCGATCCTGAGGATCCGCAATCCTCGATGGTGGGCGAGGGGCTGAACCTCGACGCGAAACCGCCGGTTGTTGTCATGATGGTCGGCCTGCAAGGCTCGGGTAAAACGACCACCACGGCCAAGCTCGGCAAAATGCTGCGTGAAAAGCACGGCAAGAAGGCCATGATGGCCTCGCTCGACGTCAACCGCCCGGCCGCGCAGGAACAGCTGGCGGTGCTTGGTGAGCAGGTGGATGTTGCAACTCTGCCGATCGTCGTGGGCCAGCAGCCGGTCGATATTGCCCGTCGCGCGATGGAGAGCGCCAAGCTTCAGAACTTCGATGTCCTGCTGCTCGACACGGCGGGCCGCCTGCACGTAGACGAAGCGCTGATGGCCGAGATGAAGGCCGTCTCCAGCGTCTCAGACCCCAACGAAGTGCTGTTGGTGGTCGATTCGCTCACCGGTCAGGACGCGGTGAACGTCGCGCAAAGCTTCTCTGGCGAAGTTCCGCTCACCGGCGTGGTCCTTACCCGGATGGATGGCGATGCGCGCGGCGGCGCGGCGCTATCGATGCGCGCGGTCACGGGCAAGCCGATCAAGTATGCCGGGACCGGCGAAAAGCTCGACCAGATCGAGGATTTCCGCCCGAATTCGGTCGCCGACCGCATCCTTGGCATGGGCGACGTTGTCAGCTTGGTCGAAAAAGCTGCGGCGACGATCAAGGAAGATGAAGCGGCCCAGCTCGCCGAGAACTTTGAGAAGGGCAAATTCGACCTCAACGATCTGCGTATGCAGTTGAAGCAAATGCAGAATATGGGCGGCCTCGGCATGCTGGCGGGCATGATGCCGGGCATGAAAAAGGCGAAAGCGGCGATGGCCGCCTCGAACATGGACGACAAGGTTCTGGTCCATATGGACGCGATCATCGGGTCCATGACGGGAAAAGAACGCGCCAACCCTCAACTGATGAACGCCAAGCGTAAGAAACGCGTCGCGGCGGGCAGCGGCACCGACGTGCAGACGGTGAACAAGGTTCTCAAAATGCACCAGGAAATGAGCCGCGCGATGAAACAGATCAAGAAGATGGGCGGGCTGAAAGGCCTCGCCGCAATGCTCGGCGGTGGGGGGGGCGGTATGCCGAACCTGCCGGGTATGGGTGGACCCTCAGGGTCAGGCGGCGGTCTGCCCGGAATGGGCGGTCCCGGTGGCGGGCTTCCTCCGGGTCTTCCGGGCCTTGGCGGACCCAAGAAGTAATTTCACGACACACGACAATTTCGAATTCAAACGAACACTCTGACTAGAAGGTAACAAACCATGGCAATTGCACTTCGTCTTTCGCGCGGCGGCGCCAAGAAGCGTCCGTATTATCGCATCGTTGCGGCCGACAGCCGTAGCCCCCGTGACGGTAAGTATCTGGAGCAGATCGGCACCTATAACCCGCTGCTCGCCAAGGATTCGCCCGAGCGCGTGAAGCTCAACGAAGACCGCGTGCGGTATTGGCTGGGCGTTGGCGCGCAGCCGTCGGACCGTGTGCTGCGCTTCCTCGACGCCGCTGGCATCCAAGAGCGCGCCGCGCGCAACAACCCGCAAAAGGCCGAGCCTGGCGAGAAAGCCAAGGAACGCGCCGAAGAGAAAGCTGAAAAGCTGAAGGAAGCCGAAGAAGCCGCGAAGGCTGCGGAAGAAGAGGCCAAGGCAGCCGCCGAAGCTCCCGCTGAGGAAACCCCGGTTGAAGAGGCTGTCGCTGAAACCGCTGCTGAAGAAGCTCCGGCCGAAGAAGCCGGCGAAGACAAGGCCGAGGGTTAATCGCCTTATGCTAAGAACCGCTCGTGCTGAGCTTGTCGAAGCACTGTCCTTTTCTTCCAACGTGAAGAACGGCCCTTCGACAGGCTCAGGGCGAGCGGATCTTTAATGATGGCGGACAACGATATCGAGCTTGCCGCCATCATCGGCGCTCACGGCATCCACGGGGAAGTGCGCCTCAAATTGTTTGGGGACGGCATCGAAGCGCTCTCTAAACACAAGACCCTGAGCGCCAAAGCGACGGGCGAGACGTTTACCCTCAAAAAGATCCGCTCGGACAACAAAGGCGGCGCAGTGGTGCGCTTGGCCCAGGCAACCAATCGATCACAGGCCGAACGCCTGCGCGGAACGGTTCTGACTGTCTCTCGTGAGGCTCTGCCCGCTTTAGAGGATGACGAGTATTACCACGCCGACCTGATCGGTCTAACGGTGGTTACCGATGCGGGCGAAACCGTCGGCGCGATCACCGCCGTACAGAACTACGGCGCGACCGATATCCTCGAAATCGAAAAAGACCCCGTGCCCGCAAAGGGAATGAAGACCTTTATGGTCCCGATGACCAAGCAAGCGGTTATCGAATGGGACCGTGAAAAGCTTGTGATCGCACAGGAATTCGCCGAAGACTGAACCGAAGTGATCCGGTCTTCGGGCATCTTAGAGTTTTCAGGGTAATGTGATGGCGGAATGGGTGCTCGGCCTTATCGCGATTGTTTTCGCGGTGCTGGTTTATATGTTCGGCGCGATCGGTTCGGCCGCTTTGATCTTCCTCTGGTTCCCGAAAATGACCCGCTGGACCGGCGGCTTGGTGGCGAGCTGTTTGGCCCCGATCTTCTTTGCTGCTGTGATCTTTGCCGCAACGTTGATGGAACAGAACACCTGGAATGATCCGGTCGCCGGTGTGTTTGCCATTCTGCTTGTCATCGCTCCGGGCCTGATTTTTGGCTATCCGTGCGCGTTCCTGACCTTGCGGGCGTTAGAGCGCCGGGTGGAGCGCGCTGGCGTGAAGGCGCAAGAAATCTTTGAATGACGGTGTTCGATGCTGATCTCTGGGCGCGTTTGGAGGACCACCAGATTGGCCCGCCCGACGCCTCGCTCGCTTTCGCTGATCGCTTAGCGCGCGAAAACCGATGGACTGCAGGGCACGCTGAACGCGTCATCATCGAGTACAAGCGTTTCTGCCATCTCGCCCGTACGGCTGAGCCCGGCCAGCAAGTGACACCCAGCGACGCGGTGGATCAGGCGTGGCACCTTCATCTTACTTACAGCCGCGACTATTGGGACGTGTTCTGTCCGCAGGTTCTGGGGGCACCGCTGCACCACGGTCCCACTGCTGGAGGGCACGTCGAACGCAACCGCTACTACGACCAATATGCCGCGACGCTGAAGGCCTACGAAGAGGCGTTTGGTGAAGCGCCTCCAGCGGATATCTGGCCCGATGCCCGACGGCGGTTTGAGGTCGATCCGTTGGGACAGCGCGTTAACCCCAAAGATGTATGGATAATGTCGCGGCCCGAACTTGCGATCGCCGCGCTTGCCGTTGCTCTTGTGGCGGCTATTCTGGGATGGATGTTGAGAGGGATCGTCGCATGAACCTGTTTGAAACCTACACCGGCGCGGACTTCTTGGCCTTCTACGCGGTAATGCTGCTCACCAGTGTGGGGTTGAGCCTGTGGATCCCCGCCAATCTGCGAAATGAGGGGCGTCTGCGTGAGGTCGATGACCCGGAGGAACTCGCGGTTCTGGCGGGCGGCAAGAAGCGATACACTTTGGCCGTCCTCGCCGACCTTTTCGCGCAAGGGGCCATCGGGGCCGCCGATAAGCGCCGGGTTACAGTTAGGCGCGAGCAGCTTGACACCAGCCTTGCAGGACAAGCGGTTCTGCGAAAAGTGGGCGCCTTTTCTTTGGCCGAAGCTGGAGCGAGCCTCGGCAACCACGCGGAACGAGTGGAGCAATCGTTGATCCGGCAGGGTCTGCTCTTGGACCACAGCGATTGGCTGCGTGTGCGCGCTGTCTCGATTGCACCGTTGGTCGCGCTGATCGCCTTGGGTCTCTATCGCCAGCAAGCGGGCATGGCCGAAGGTGAACCAACCGGCTTTCTTATCGCCATGTTGGCTGTCACGACGGTTGCGGCCGTGTGGCGTTTTGCCCGCGTATCCCGGCGCACAATGGGCGGAGAACGTGTCCTGAAAAACTGGATAGATCGCTCGTCACGTCTTTCACGAGCGCCTGAAAGTCATGAGGTCAAATGGGCGGTCGGCCTGTTCGGCACGGGCGTATTGGTAGGAACGCCCTTTGCGCATGTCCACGCCATGCACAAGGCTGCGACGATTAGCAGTTCGTCTTCTGGCGGGTGTGGAGGTGGTGGCAGTGACGGCGACGGAGGCGGTTGCGGCGGCGGATGCGGCGGTTGCGGGGGCTGAGCCTTCGGCGTAAGCGGCGCGCATGACCAAACTCAACGTCGCCATTTGCCAAGCCGCTCCGATCCCACTCGCCATCAGCGACGGGATTGAGAAAGCCATCAAACTCGCGCGCGAGGCTATTGAAGGCGGCGCGCAGGTGGTCGCTTTTGGCGAGACTTTTCTGGGCGGCTATCCGCTGTGGCTGGATGAGGCTCCCGGAGCGGCGTTGTGGGATCACCCCGGAACGCGCGCGTGCCACAATATCATGCTCGAACACGCAATTGTCCCGGGGGACGAACGCCTGCTGCCTTTGCAAGAGCTGTGCGATGAAAGCGGCGCGTTGATCTCCATCGGCGCGCATGAGCGGCTGCGCTCGAGCCTCTACAACAACCAATTGCTGTTCCGTCCGGGGCAAGACCCACTCGACCACCGCAAGCTGGTGCCTACCCATGGGGAGCGCCTTATCTGGATGCGCGGCGATGGGTCTACGATCGGCGTGCACGAGGCCGAGTGGGGCCGTGCGGGCAATTTGATCTGCTGGGAGCATTGGATGCCGCTCGCGCGCGCGGCGATGCACAATCTGGGTGAGAGCGTTCACATCGCCTCATGGCCTACCGTGCGCGAAGAATACGCGCTCGCCTCAAGGCATTACGCGATGGAGGGACGGTGTTTCGTGCTTGCGGCTGGCCTCGTGCAGGAAAAAGGGGACCTGTTTGATGGGTTGGAGCGCGTGGGTGGCAACGGCGAGGCTGAGGCGTTGTTCAACGCCATCGAAGGTGATGTCCTCAACAAGGGCGGCTCAATGATCGCAGCCCCCGACGCGCGCGTCGTCGCACAAGCGGGCGAGGGAGAGGAAATCCTGTTCGCCGAGCTAGACCTCGACGAACGCGGCCAGAACCTCACCAGCCTCGACACCGATGGGCATTACTCGCGGCCTGATGTATTTGAATTGACAGTCGATACCCGATCCAAGGATGGTGTGGCATGGAACTCAAACTGACCCGCCCGCGCGAAAAGTGGTTTTTTCTCATTGTCCTGCCAATCGCGATCGCGATTGAGTTTGCTTTTGCCCAGTGGCTTGATTGGAGTACCTACCCGCGCGCGGAATGGGTCGCGCTTGTCGATCTGTGCGTTTTCATGCCGCTCGTCTATCTCGGCCTGTTCTCCAGCGAGCTGAGCGCCAAGGCGAGGGGGCTACGCGCTCTTGGTATCGCAGGGATCGGCTTGTTCGCCGCGAGCTGGATCGTGCCCAGCGCCAACCAGTTCCTGATCAGCGATCTGGCCAGTCTACGCGCCGCCTCGCTCGTGTTTGTCCTCGCCTTCGAGGGCTTCATAATCTTCAAGGTGATGCAAGCGCTGTACGCCAGGAACGCCGACGCCCAAGAGATCGAGCGCGACTTTGCCGTGCCGCCGTTCATCGCCAAGCTGCTGGTGCTGGAGGCGAAGTTCTGGAAGGCGGTTTGGGGCTTCTTCGGGCGCAAGTGAGGCGGGCGAACTGTGACGACGTCTGCCGAGTTACCGGAACCTCCCGTCGCGGAGTATGGCTGTATTGATTGCGGCTTGCTAACCTTCGAAGGTGAATTGCTCGGCTGGTTAGTAGCGATCGCACTCGCATTGGCCTTCGCTTGGGGCCTCTCGCACGTCGTGTTCTTTCTTTGGGGTAAGGCGACGGGAATCTCACCTGCAAGACAAAGAAGAAGAAAATGACCTTCGCCGCCACCATACTCACGCTCTACCCCGAGATGTTCCCTGGGCCCCTCGGTGCCTCACTCGCGGGCCGTGCGCTGGAGCGGGGGGATTGGTCTTGCGAGACTGTGCAGATCCGCGACTTTACGACGGATAAGCACCGCACCGTTGACGACACGCCTGCGGGCGGCGGGGCGGGTATGGTGCTTAAGGCCGATACTCTGGGCGCGGCCTTGGATTCGGTTCATTCACCAACGATCGCTCATCCTGAGCCTGTCGAAGGATTGCCCTTTACTTCTCCAAGCGGTGCCGAAGAGAAGGACAGCCCTTCGACAGGCTCAGGGCGAGCGGGTATTGTGCCCGTATTGGCCATGACCCCGCGCGGCAAACCAATCTCCCAAAAGCGCATCCGCGAGATCGCGTCCGGCCCCGGCGTCACGATGATTTGCGGGCGGTTTGAAGGGTTTGACGAACGGTTCTTCGACGCGCGACCACAAGTCGAGCAGGTCTCCCTTGCCGATATCGTGCTTAGCGGCGGCGAGACGGCTGCGATGGCCATACTCGACGCTTGCATTCGGCTGCTTCCCGGCGTAATGGGCGCGGCTTCTAGTGGGACCGAAGAGTCGTTCGAGGACGGCCTTTTGGAATACCCACAATACACCCGGCCTCAAATGTGGGAAGGGCGCGCGATCCCTGAAGTGCTGCGATCGGGGGATCACGCGAAGATCGCGGCGTGGCGCCAAGCCATGTCGGAAGATCACACTCGGTTACGCAGGCCGGACTTGTGGGAGCGCTATGAGAGCGCTCGGGTCCAGTCTGCCTCTGGCGCGCGGCGAAAAAACAAGGAAACGGACCAGTGAACCTGATCCAGCAAATCGAAGCCGAAGAAATCGGCAAGGTTACCAAAGAGATTCCCGAATTCCGTGCGGGTGATACTGTGCGTGTCGGCGTGAAGGTTATCGAAGGCACGCGTGAGCGTGTTCAGAACTTCGAAGGCGTTGTGATTGCGCGTTCGAACCGTTCGATCAATTCGAACTTCACTGTGCGCAAAATCAGCTTTGGCGAAGGCGTGGAGCGTGTGTTCCCCCTGTATTCGCCGATCGTGGACAGCATCACCGTGGTCCGCCGCGGTGTCGTGCGCCGTGCCAAGCTGTACTATCTGCGTGGCCGCACCGGCAAGCGCGCTCGTATCGCCGAGCGCCGCGAGAACGCGCCGAAGTCGTAAAAGACTCGCAAGCGAATTCGAAAGGGCGGTCCGTTTGGGCCGCCCTTTTTCGTTGGGGCTCTTGCCTTTCGCGCGCGTCGTTGCGAGGAGCACGTCAACAGCTTTGTGCTGCCTGTATCCAAGACAGAACAGGTACTCAGGACGAAACAGGGGTTTTCCTTGCAATGCGTTTTTCACTTCTCGCTGCCGCTGCGCTCGCTTGCGTTCCCACACCGGGTATGGCGGACGGCCATATGAGCGGCGCGGTCAACATCGTGGATGCCAAGCTCAGCTTTGAACGCGTGTTCGCTTCGCCGTCTCTCAACGGACCGGTGCCGCGCGGTGTGCAGCTGTCGCCCGATGGCAAATACCTGACCATCCTGCGCAACCGTGACACCGATGCGGAGCGTTACGATCTGTGGGGCTATGACATTGCGAGCGGTGAATGGCGCATGCTGGTGGACAGCGAAAAGCTGGGCAGTGGCCGCGAGCTTTCCGAAGACGAGAAGATGCAGCGCGAACGCGCGCGCGTCGGCAGTCTGAAGGGCATCATCAATTACCAATGGTCAAGCGATGGTAAAGGCGTGCTCGTACCGCTTGACGGCGATCTCTACTTTGCTGATCTGAGCGGAGACGCGCCGGTTATCACGCGCCTCACGGACACCGAGGAAAGCGAGCTCAATCCCAAGCTTTCCAGCAAATCGACCTACGTCTCTTTTGTTCGCGATCGCCAGCTTTGGGTCGGCGCGTTCGGGCAAGAGGCCGCGCCGATCACGCTCAAAGAAGGCCCGCTGATCCGTTGGGGCGAGGCGGAGTTTGTTGCGCAGGAAGAGATGAGCCGGCTCACGGGCTATTGGTGGAGTCCAGAGGACCAGCGCCTTGTGGTTCAGCGCACCGACGAGAGCCCTGTCGGCGTCGTGACCCGCGCAGCGATCGGCGCGACGGGCACCAAGGTCTTCGACCAGCGCTATCCGGTGGCCGGCAGCGACAACGCGATTGTCGAGCTGTTCGTGATGGACCCCGATGGCCAGAACCGCGTCAAGATCGACCTCGGCGAAGAGACAGACATCTATGTCGCGCGCGTCAACTGGGCGCCCGATGGCAGCGCGATCTACGTTCAGCGGCAGAACCGCGAGCAGACGGTGCTGGATATGCTCAAGGTCGATCCGGTGACGGGCGCGAGCGAGGTGTGGTTCACCGAGAAAGCCGCGCGGCCCGATTACTGGATCAACCTCAGCGACAATTACCGCTTCCTCAAAGACGGCAGCCTGCTTTGGTGGTCCGAGCGCGATGGCTTTGGCCATTTCTACCGCTTTAATGGAACGACATGGACCCAACTGACCTTTGGCGATGAGCCGGTGACGTCGCTCGTTGGCCTCAACGAAGAGGCCAACGAGCTGTTCTTCCAACAGACGACCGATGTGCTCACGCAGCAGATCTATAAGACCACGCTTGATGAGGCGCAGCGGCCCGATTTGCTGACCGACAAGGCGTTCACAAACAGCGCCAAGATGGACAAATCGGGACGGCAGATGATCGTCAGCCGTTCCGCGCCGAACCAGCCGCCGCAAAGCTATCTTGCCGATGCCAAGGGCAAAATGCTGACTTGGATCGAAGAGAACAAGATTGATGAGGATCATCCCTATCAACCCTTCGTGCTCAGCCATGTCACGCCCGAGTACGGCACCATTAAAGCCGAGGACGGCACTGATCTGCACTACATGATCATGCTGCCCAAACTGGAAGAGGGGAAGAAATACCCGGTCTATTACTACCACTATTCCGGACCCGGCCCGCAGATAGTCGATCGCGGTTGGGGCGGGGCGGTCGCGCAGGCGATTGTCGACAAGGGCTATATCTACTTCGCGCTTGATGGCCGGGGCACGGCCCATCGCGGCGTGGATTTCGAACAACCGATCTACCGCGCGATGGGAGGTGTTGAGGTGCGTGATCAGAAGGCGGGCGCTGAGTTCCTCAAGACACTGAGCTTCGTCGATCCCGACAAGATCGCCATCGATGGCTGGTCCTATGGCGGCTATATGACGTTGAAGATGCTTCAAGCCGATCCGGGTCTTTACGCCGCTGGCATTTCCGGCGCGCCGGTCACCAAGTGGGAGCTGTACGACACCCATTATACCGAGCGTTTTATGGGCGACCCGCGCAAAGTTCCGGAGGCGTACGAAAAGGCGAGCGCCATCCCGAACGCCATCAAGATCAGCGATCCGATGCTGCTGATCCACGGCATGGCGGATGATAATGTTGTGTTTGAAAATTCATCCGAGCTGATCAGCGTCCTTCAGGAAAGCAACACGCCCTTCGAGATGATGCTCTATCCCGGCTACACCCACCGCGTTGGCGGCCCTATGATCAGCCCACACCGTTACAACAGCGTCTTCAACTTCCTCGAGCGCCATGGGGTCACCCCGCCGGAATGATGGTCGCAATCCGGAACAGGGAGCCTTCTTCGGATGGCTGACAAACAGACATTCATTCTGGGCGTTGGCTGTCAAAAGGCCGGCACCACCTGGCTATGGGATTACTTAAACTCGCTCCCTGAGGTTTCGCTGTCGCGGCCCAAGGAACTGCATATCTTCGATGCAATGCTTCGGCCTGAGCTCCATGCGGGCTTCAAGCACCGCTTTCGCGCAGAGCATTTCGCCCGCCCGACCTTACAAAAAGTGCGTGAGCTTTTTGGACGGCCTAACAAGCGCTTCGTCCGCCCGATAGACCGTGTGGCGATGATCGAAGATCCGCAGATCTATATCGATTTCTTCAGGAGCGTTGATCCGTCCGCTGGCGTTGTCGGCGAGATTACGCCGTCCTATTCGACACTGTTGCCCCAACATTTCACACGGATCCGTCAATGGCTTGAGCCGCACTTCGATCTGCGGGTTGTGGTGCTTTTGCGCGATCCGGTTGCGCGCGCTTTTTCCGCGACCGGGCAACACCATAAAGTGGCCAAAGTCGAGTTTCCGCAGTCTGTCGAAACCGATATGAACCGCCAGTTCGACGCCTTGATGGACACACATTACATTGCGGAACGCCAAGATTATGAACGACTGCTTCAAGCGCTTGATGACGCGTTTGAGCCGGAACAAGTCCATGTCGAGTTCTTTGAGCGCCTTTTCAATCCGACGGCGATCCAATCCATGACGGATTTTCTGGGCATCCCCTATCAAGAAGCCGAGTTTGACCAGCGAAAGAATTCCGCAAGATCTTCAACCAAGCTCGACCCCGAGTTGGCGGCGCGCGCCCGCACGCTCTACGCGCCGACCTATGACTATTGCCGCAAACGATTTGGCGCTGATTTGATCGATGGCCTTTGGATGAAAGCGTCCTAGCATCAATTCGTGTCAACTTGCGTCAAGCCACTCCAACGCTTTGGCCGCAACCCGCTCGGGCGCTTCGACCTGAGGGTAGTGGCCTATGTCTGGCAACAAATGATGCCGAGCATCCGGTAAGACTTCGCGCCATTTTTCGTAGGCATGCTTCCCTGACACCGGATCAAGCGCGCCATTGATCAGACCGATCTTGTCTTGCGCCGCGACCAACGCCGCTTCCCAGCGCGCCTTATGAGTGCGGCGGTCGGCAATATAGTGCAGCAGTTTGTGCGTCAGCTTGTTGCCGCCGTTGTGGCTGATGAATTCCCAGAACGCGTCTAACTCGGCCTCTGAGGGCTTGGTTGAGGGGCCAAAGACCTCGGAGAAGCTCTTTCCAAAACTTTTGCGGTTCATCAGCACGCCGAGAACAAAACCGAATGGAGAGATGCCGATTTTCTGCATGGTCACTGGGCGATGCTGATCGGGAAAGATGCCACCATTCAGGAACAGGCATTGGCCAAGCTCGTCAAAGCCAAAACCGACCTGTTGGCGTCCCAGCATTTCCTGACCGACCGAAACGCCATAATCGTGCACCAGCGCGTCGAAGTCCCGGACCGCGAGGTGGTCGAGCAGCGCCGCCTGAATATCGGTTTGCCAGTGGATGGTGTAGCCCTTCGGATTGTCGGGGTCGCCAAAGCCGCCCTTGGGCTTATCCGATAGGCCAAAGCCCAGCATATCGCAGGCGATCAGGCGGTGGTTAGCACCCAGCGTCCCCCAAGTTGGCGCCCAGTCGAACGCGCAGGTGGGAAAACCGTGCACCAGAAGCAGCGGTTTGGCTTTCTCATTCCCTCCGGTCCAATAGGCAATCTGGTGCCCTTGAAAGTCGAAATACCTCGCCTTGTCCCTCCACTCTGCCGTATCCATTTGCCCACATTCCTCGTTATCGCTTGCCAAGCCACGCTAGGGCGGGCAGCGGTGCGCGCCAAGCAAGACATGAATTGGAGACGTTGAAAGTGGGCTATCGGGTGGCTGTTGTCGGTGCGACCGGCAATGTCGGACGTGAAATGATGCAAATCCTCGCCGAGCGCGAGTTTCCGGTGGACGAGGTCGCCGCGGTCGCGTCGTCGCGTTCGCAAGGGACCGAGGTTGAATTTGGTGACACCGGCAGAATGCTCAAATGCAAGAATATTGAGCATTTCGACTGGGCAGGCTGGGATATTGCGCTGTTTTCCGCCGGCAGCGGCCCGGCCAAGGAATACGCGCCTAAGGCCGCCGCCGCAGGTTGCGTCGTCATCGACAATTCCTCGCTGTTCCGCATGGATCCCGACGTGCCGCTGATCGTGCCCGAGGTGAACCCGGACGCGATTGACGACTACGCCAAGCGCAACATCATCGCCAACCCCAACTGCTCGACCGCGCAGCTGGTCGTGGCGCTCAAACCGCTGCACGACGCCGCGACGATCAAGCGTGTCGTGGTGTCGACCTATCAGTCGGTCTCCGGCGCGGGCAAAGCGGGTATGGACGAGCTGTTTGAGCAATCGCGCGCGATCTTTGTCGGCGATCCGGTCGAGCCGGCCAAGTTTACCAAGCAGATCGCCTTCAACGTCATCCCGCATATCGACGTCTTCCTGGACGATGGATCAACCAAGGAAGAATGGAAGATGATGGTCGAGACCAAGAAAATCCTCGACCCCAAGATCAAATTGAACGCCACCTGCGTGCGCGTGCCGGTGTTCGTCGGCCACTCCGAGGCGGTGAATATCGAGTTTGAAAAGGAACTCAGCGCCGAGCAAGCCCAGGAAATCCTGCGCGAGGCGCCCGGTATCATGCTGATCGATAAGCGTGAGGATGAAGGCTACGTCACTCCGGTCGAAAGCGCAGGCGACGGCGCGACCTATATCAGCCGCGTGCGCGAAGACCCGACTGTTGAGAACGGCCTGGCGCTGTGGTGCGTGTCGGACAATCTGCGCAAAGGCGCGGCCTTGAACGCGGTGCAGATCGCCGAACTCTTGGGCCGGAGACACCTCAAGAAAGGCTAGATGATGCTCGCCGCTCCCCTTCGCCGGTTCTTGCGTTTCTCTTTTGCTCTTTTGGCCGTGCAAGCCACGATCGCATGCGCAAAGGTCGACGATCCACCCGCCGAAGAGGATAAAGTCCAGCAGGTCGTTGAGGAAAAGCTTCAGCATTTCATCTTCGTTGGCGGCGCTGAACTGGCGGACCATGAAGACCTGCTCAAACGCGATGATATTGACGGCGCTCAGGTTATCTACAACTGGCGTCGTTTCGAACCGCGCGAGGGCGAGTATGAGTTTGAGAAAATCGAACGCGACCTGGCGTTGGCGCAGCGGCAGGGCAAGCGCTTGTTTATCCAAATCCAAGATCGCTTCTTCCTGCCCGAAAGCCGCTATCTGCCCGATTACATCCTGACAGAACCGCAATATGGCGGTGGCCTGGTGCGCCAGTCGGATAACGCGGGTGAGGGCGAAGCCAAAGGCTCTGGTTGGGCCGCGGCGCAGTGGAACCCAGCGCTGCGGGTTCGTTTTCAGGCTTTGCTGGCGGCGCTGGGTGAGCGTTTCGATGGACGCGTCTATGGCGTCAACCTGCCCGAAACGGCAATCGATGTCCTCGAAGGGAAGGGCGCGCCTGAAGGCTTTTCATGCGATGTCTATTTCGAAGCGGAAATGGAAAACCTGCGCGCCGCTCGCGCCGCATTCAACTATTCGCTGGTGGTTCAATACGTAAATTTCTGGCCCTGCGAATGGAACAACGATCGCCAGTATATGAGCCGTCTGTTCGAGCTTGGCGTCGCGGAGGGCATTGGGATGGGCGGGCCTGACATCATCCCATACCGCCGCGCGCAGGAGAAAAACTCGTACGCGTTTCTTGAACGGGTGGGCAAAGATCTGCCCGTGGTGGCGATGGCGGTTCAGGGACCGACGCTTACCTATACAAACCCCAAAACGGGTCAGAAGTTCACCCGTGAAGAGTTCCAGGACTATGCGGTGTCCCGTCTCAACGTGGATATCATCTTCTGGAGCTTGCAAACCCCGTGGCTTCAGCGACCGTAAAGACGCGGTCATCAGCGGCCTTTATCAAATTTTGAGGAGTAGTCCGCAACTCTACTGGAACCGGACAACGCACAAGCATAAGACGGTAAACAAGGCGACATCTGGAATCGGCACACGATTGGACGCTGGCGGCTACCGGCGCTGGTCTTGTGGGTTTCAGGCAAACAAAGATCGCCTGAACGAGGAAGGAAGTGGGGCGTGAGACGATTGAGTCTTGTATTGGCGGGCGCGTGCGCGCTCGCCGCGTGTGATAGCAATTCGGTGCCACCGCCGGGGCAAGAGCCCTTGCGAGCGAGCACCCCGCAAGCGGCGGAGGACGAAGTCGTGTTGCGCGCGCAGGGCCTTATCGCGGGGCCAGAGGCGTTTTACTTTTCCGCTGGCCAGAACGAGGTGGAAACCGCGCTTACATCGGTCTTGGGCGAACCAGTGGACCGCAGTGAAAACCCCGAATGCGGCACCGGTGCGATGGCGTTCACCGAATATCCGGGCGGCTTTATCGTGAACTTTCAGGCGGGCAATCTGGTCGGCTGGAACACGTCGGACAAGCTGGGCGCGACGCGTCTTGTGGGCGATGTGCAGGTGGGCGCCACCCGTGCCGAGGCGGAAAAGGCCGACGGCTTCACCGCGATCCCGACGAGCACTTTGGGCGATGAATTCGCGTTGGGCGATTCGATGGGCGGTTTCTTTGAAGACGATAATGTGGTCATGCTCTACGCGGGAGCGCAATGCTTCTTCCGCTAGAGGGGGACACTCATGACTTTGGCCGCTGATCTCTATTTCAGCTTTCGTTCGCCGTATTCCTATCTCGCCGTGGGCCGGTATCGCGCCATGGCCGAAGAATACAACGTCGATATCCGTCTGCGGGTGGTCTGGCCGATTGCGGTGCGCGCGCCCGATCTGCTTTTCACCGGCAACCCGGCGGCGCCAATGTACATCCTGCGCGACTCAATGCGCGCGGGCGAGTTTTTGGGTATTCCGATCCGCTGGCCGCGCCCCGATCCCGTGGCGCAAAACCTGCAAACCCGCGAAATCGCCAAAGAACAACCGCTCATCCGGCGCGTCTGCCGCATGGGGCAGGCGGCCTCGCGCCGGGGCAAGGGGCTGGAGTTTGCCGACGAGGTGTCGAAGATCATCTTTGATGGCAGCGTCGATGGCTGGGACGAAGGCGATCATCTCGCAAACGCCGCCGCGCGCGCGGGACTCGACTTGGCGGAACTAGACGCCGAGGCGGTGAGCGATGTCAAAGGTCTTGATGCCGAGATCGAAGCTAATCAGCAGGCGCTCGAAGCTGCCGGCCATTGGGGCGTGCCGACGCTGGTGTTTGAGAACGAACCGTTCTTTGGCCAAGACCGCGTCGACATGGCCAAATGGCGCATGGACCAAAAGGGTCTGGCGAAGCGGTGAAGGGCGGGCGGTGACCTTCTCTGGCGGATGCCAATGCGGGGCGGTGCGGTTTTCCGTCGCGGCGGACAAGCTTGCCGCTTACGCCTGCCATTGCAGGGAGTGCCAGAAGCAATCGGCCAGTGCTTTTGGTGTCTCGGTTCCGGTGCTCGAGACGGACTTCAGTATCACAGGCGAAACGCGGGTTTGGTCTCGCCCGACCGAGAGCGGCGGAATCACGGATTGCCACTTCTGTCCGATATGTGGGACTCGCCTTTACCACTCTGGTCGTAGCGGACGCGATTGGATCACCGTTAAAGGCGGCGCGTTCGATGAACCAGGTTCGATACTGTTCCTCGCTAATATCTGGGTGAAACGCAAAATGCCTTGGGTGGAACTGCCCGAAGGATTGCCGCAATGGGAAACGCAGCCAAGCTCGATGGACGAGTGGAAGGCCCTGCTGGGATGGGACATGTGACGACGCACGAATTTGAGAGTTTTGATGGAACCCGACTCGCCTATTATCGCGAAGGCGCTGGGCGACCCGTGGTCCTCCTCCACGGTCTGTTTTCCGGCGCGCAGATGAACTGGATCAAATGGGGCCACGCCAAACTCTTGGCCGATGCTGGATTCGAAGCGATTGCGCTCGATTTCCGAGTCCACGGAGAGAGCGCCTCGCCTCAGGATCCCAGCGCTTATCCGTCCGGCGTTCTGGTGCGGGACGCGGCCGCGCTGGTCGAACATGTCGGCCTGGAAGAGGGCGGATACGATCTCGTCGGCTTCTCGCTGGGCGCGCGCACGGCGTTGCACGCGGTGGCGCATGGTGTGCTGCATCCCGGTAAGCTGGCCGCCTGCGGCATGGGATTGGAGGGGCTAACCGATTGGCAGCGGCGTTCGGCCCATTTCAAGCGCGTGATTGATGAGTTTGATACGATCAAGCCGGACAGTCCGCTCTATGTCGCGCGCACCTTCCTTAAATCGCAAGGTGTGGACCGCGTTGCAGCACGGCTTCTCCTTGATGGGATGGAAGCCTTCGATGTCGAAGCGCTCGCCAATATCACGATCCCCACCGCTGCGATTTGCGGGGATGAGGATAAGGACAATGGCTCTGCGCAAGACCTCGCGGATACGTTACTCAACGCGACCTACATCGAAGTGCCAGGCACGCACATGAACAGTGTGATCAAACCCCAATTGGGTCAGGCAATCGTGGCGTTCCTAGGAAAGGCGCGATGATCAGCAAACGGGCGTTCTTGACATGGTGGTTGGGCGGTCTGGCGATCTTTGCGATCTCGTTGGTGATCCACTCTGCACTGGCGATTGAAGCCGTGCCGGGCGGAATTCTTGATCACCAAGCCGCTCCTGATGCCGCTTCGGTTATCGCTATTCAGAGCGCTTGGGAGGACGCTGGCCTTGCGAACCGGGCGCGCATCGCGATGGCGAGTGACCTGGTGTTCATCGTTGTCTACAGCATTGGCGCAATCATGGGTGGGCGGTATTATCGCAACCTGTTCGAAGGTGCGCTGCACGTCTTTGGATGGAGCGCAATTTTCGCCGGTGTGGTGTTCTTCCTGACCGACTTCATCGAAACATTGCTGCAATTCTACCAGATGATGCGTTTGCAAGGGAGCGATACGCTCGCCTGGATTGCGTCGAGTATGGGGCCGGCCAAGGTTGTAAGCTTTCTTGTCTCGGTGGGGCTGTTGATCGTCGCGCTTGTTTGGGAGCGCCTTTTGAGAGGACCTTCCGAATGACCCTGCGTCTTTTCGTCGCGTCAATGCTCGCTGTATCCTCGGGCGGATGTAGCACGGTGCAAGACGCGCTCGATTTTGGACGAGGGCCCTTCGATGAGAGCCCCGCTTCCACAAGCGAGGCGGCTCTCAAGGGCTTGCACGAAGCGAGCTGGGGCAATTCGGGCAAATGGGGCGCGAAGGAATCCGAGGAAGAAGAGCGCGAGTCCAATTCGGTCCAAGACGATCCGCCCAACGGAGGCTAGCTGCCTTTCAAGTTCGTTACGAATGTGGCGGTGGAACTCTCCAGATCGCGCACATTAGCGAGCATCCGCGCTGCCGCTTCGTCTAACTGGTTTGAGAGTTTCTCGGCCGCAGAGGCCGTTCCGGCCAGTTTCTCGCTTCGGACCGCCATTGCGCCAACGTCTTCGGCCGCGCTGCGGGCGTAGTCTTCGATCGCGTCGGCGGATTTGCGTTGGCGATCAACTTCCCAGCGAATGGCGGTCGATGTTTCCGCTAACGAACCGATCACGCTATCAATGGCCCGAAAGCTGCGTTCAGCTTCCTGTGTGCCCGTCCGCACCCCATTGAGGAAGTTGTCGATCTCGGTCGCGGCTTCGCTCGCTTGCATAGCGAGCGCTTTCACCTCCTGCGCGACGATCGTGAAACCACGCCCGGCGGGCCCTGCGCTCGCCGCTTCGATGGCAGCGTTGAGGGAAAGAAGGTTGGTGCGTTCCGCGATCCGCACGATTGCGCGGGTGGCCTCGCCAATCGTATCGGAATGTTTGGAGAGGTCGCCAACCGCCTCGCCGCCGCTGGTTGATCGACTGGTAGCCTCGGATGCGAGTTCGTTTTGCTGGCCAACGTCGCCGGCTATCTCAGCGATGGAATAGGAAAGCTCGGACACACCCTTTGCCACCATTCGCGCGGCATGGCTGGCGGTGGCGGCGCCTTCGCTTACATCGACCGCGCCTTGGCCTGTGTCATGCGCGATGACGCTGAGTGTTTTGGTCGTTTTTTCAAGCAGGGCGGCGGTTTCGCTAATCGATTGTGTCACAACACTAATGGAGGCCTCGAAATCCCGGACAATTGCGTTGACTTGAGCTTTGCGCGCTTCTTCTTGCGCGGCTTCGACACGCTCCCGCTCTTGTCGTTCGGATTCCGCTCGGGCTAGCGCCTTCTCTAGGTCACCAGCCTGTTGATGGAACTCATCAGCGCGCGCGGAACTGTCCCGCTCCGCCTCCTCCAGCTGTTCGACCACCTCTCTCAGGTTGCCTGCGATTACGGCGGCCACGGCGGATACGATGATGAGCTCCGCTGCGTAAAGCAGGTCACGTTGGATTGATATTCCGACAAAAAGCCAGTTGGGAACAGCGAGATCAAGACCTGTTAGCGTTACAAACGTGACTACGGCGGAGGCATAGATCACCTTGCGATCGCAAAAGGTTGTCAGCGTCATAAGCGCGACAAACACGGCTAAAGGCGTAAGCGCTTCAAACCCAGACAACCGAAGCGCGACCAGAAATACGAGCGGTTGTGAGGAAACGAGCAGGACAACTGCAGCGCGCAATCGTGCCCCTGATGGATTTGTCTTGACCAGCGATCCGGCGAGGAAATTGGCGCCCGCACTCGCGAAGGCGAGCCACCAGATTGAAGTCGTATAAGCCAGTGCAAAGACAATCGCGCACGCTGTAATCGCCCATCCTGCCGCCAGAAAAGCTCGAAAGGCGGAACGCCGCAGCCTGTTCAGCCGGCTAAGTGGGAGTGGGCCATCGGTCCTTTTTCCAAGGTCTTCTACATCCGTATCAGACCATAACGACGATGAATCGCCCAGAAGAAGGCCGGAGCTTGCTTTCATAGCCCCGATATCGCGCAGGACGGTTAGCGCGGTGCCCACGGGCCGCTTGGTAGAAACGCGGCCCGGTTAAACCCCTAGGGACTCGGCCTAGAGTGCGGCATGTCCTTAGCGGAAGGGTGGCTCGTTAAAGGCGCGCAGTTTACGGCTATGCAGACGATCACCCTCGTCACGCAGACTTGCCACGGCTTCGAGGCCGATCTGCAGGTGCGCCGCGATGGCTTCCTCATAGAATTTGTTGGCCTGGCCCGGCAGCTTTATCTCACCATGCAGCGGCTTGTCCGACACACACAACAGCGTGCCGTAGGGAACGCGGAAGCGATAGCCCTGCGCGGCAATCGTGGCGCTTTCCATCTCGACTGCAATCGCGCGGCTTTGCGAAAAACGCTTGGCCGAACTGGCGTAATGCAGCTCCCAATTGCGATCATCGGTGGTGACGACTGTGCCGGTGCGCATGCGTTGTTTGAGGTTCGCGCCTTGCACGCCGGACACTTCCTCGGCTGCCTCAGCGAGAGCGAGCTGAACTTCGGCGATCGGCGGGATGGGGATTTCGGGCGGGAGCACCGCGTCGAGGACATGGTCATCGCGCAAATAGGCGTGTGCAAGCACAAAGTCGCCGATCTTCTGCGTTGACCGCACCCCGCCGCAGTGGCCGATCATGATCCATGCGTGCGGGCGTAGAACGGCCAGGTGATCGCAGATTGTTTTGGCGTTTGAAGGGCCAACGCCGATGTTGACTAGGGTGATGCCGCGGCCATCTTCGCGCATAAGGTGGTAGGTGGGCATTTGCGAGCGTCGCCAGGCCGATTCGTCGAGCTGCGTTTGCGCGTTTTCCTCGGGGTCACGGATGTCGAGGCCGCCAGCGCCTTTCAGTCCGGCGTAACCATTCTTGCCGATCTGTCGCGCGCCCCAGTCAACGAATTCATCGACATAGCGGTGGTAGTTGGTGAAGAGGATGAAGTCTTGAAAGTCACCCACGGCGGTGCCTGTGTAATGCGCTAGGCGCGCCAACGAATAGTCGGTGCGCAAGCCGTCAAAGAGCGACAGGGGCATGTCCTGACCTTCGTCAAACTCGAAACCATCGGCCAATTCATCGCCGATCAGCGCGAGGTCGGTCGAAGGGAAATGAAGCGCGATTTCTTGCGGAGCAATTCCCTGCATCATCGCGCCCGCTTCGCCGTCGAGGACGTAGGGGAAGGGGATTTCCTGGCGTGAGCGCGTGACGGTGACGTCCACGTCGTACTCAGCTGCGATCAGTTCCAGCTGTTCAGTCAGATAAGGCGCGAACAAGTCAGGCCGGGTGATCGTCGTCGTGTAGGTGCCCAACTCTTCGAGGCGACCAAAAGCGCGGCTGCGGTCTGATGGCTCACCGCCTGTCGCGGCCTTGCCGGTATAGTGCAGGGTGAGTTGCGGATAGGCGTAGCTACCGTCCTCACGCTTGCGCACAGGGGGGACGGCGCCATCGCGGCCATAGGCGATCACATCGCTGCGAAGGGTGGCCACTGCGTCTTCGTAGTGGCGTTGAAGCTGTTTCAGAATGTTCGGGATATTAATCATGCGCGCCATTAGCACCGAGTTTGTGAAGGTGCAAAGACGCTCTTACACCCTCGTTTCCACCTCGCCTCGAGTGTTGTTTTCCCGCCTCAGGAGTTGAGCGTCACACTCGTTCCAGCGCGCGGGCGATCTCGGGGTGCTCTTTCCCCGCATTGTCCAACCAGCGTAGCGCGCCGCGAATGTCGTTCTCCCGTTCACGGCCCGCGCGGTCCAAAACCTCTTCGCGCAGCTGCGGTGAATACCCTTGTTCGGGCGCTTTGGAATAGCGGTTCATGATCGGCCCCTTTACCCAGGCTTCGGCCTGTTCGGGTTTGATCCCCACTTCCAAATGCGCCGCGGTTTCAGCCAACGCCTGACCCGGTTCAGACAGAAACGAGTCAAAATCTTGCCAGCGTACGTTTTCGCGCGCGCCTTCTTCGCGGGCGTAACGGGTGGCGGCGTTCAGCGCCGTCATCTCACACGCCCAGGCCATCGCGGCGCGCTGCGCTTCGTCGAGTTCCCACAGATGGATCGGATCGCCGGCAAGCCGACGATTAAGGCGTTGCAGTCGCGCGCTCGAGAGTTGGGCGAGCTCTTGCTTCGATTCTTCACCCGCCAGGATGGTCTGCAGATACCGCTCCGGCTTAAGCGTGAGGAACACCGCCTTGCGGCTGTCCTCAATCAGATCGGGTGCAATATCGCTGACAAAGCTGGTGGCTTTGATCAGCGCACGCTGGCCATCGCGAAAGGTGCGGCTGAGCCATTGGCGCGCCAGCGGCAAACGCTCCGCGACGCGTCCGGGTGCCCATGGCGAATGCGATAGCCCCTCCATCACGCGCAGATCAGCCAGTTGACGCAGAACTTGCGGTTCGCGCAACGCCAACGTGTCCGCCGCTTCGCCCAGGAGCCGGGCGAGCAAGGTGGAGCCGACATGGCCGATGTGAAAGATAAACCGAGCGTCGTCGCGCGGCGTTACGTCCTCGTCTGTGGTTTGCGCTGCAATGCGCGCGAAGTCGTCCCATTGCCGAACGCGCGGCGTTTCGCCAGGTTTGGTGTCGAGCAGCCGCTGATCCAAAAAGCTCGCCGCGCGCAGATCGTCCTCCGACACTCGCATCAGAAGCAGGCGATCGTTGGCGGCGTCCATCTGGTGGACGAACTGGCTGGGATCGGTGGCGAAGGTCATCCGTTTTTACGCTCTGGCTTTCTCAAGACGGCGAGCGACTGCCACAATTCTGGATGCATCGACGCGTCTGTTCCATCTGTGAAATCTGGTTCTTCAAATCCTGCGTCGCGTGCGTAGCGCTTGATCCAGTCGCGGTGAAGAAAGGTGTCGAGCTGTTCAGCCGGCACTGCGGATTGGACGTGGCGTTGCACCGCCTCCCACACGCGTTCATGCTCGGGTTCCTCCATTTCGAGGAAGGAGAACAGGAGCTTGCCTCCCGGCTTCAACGCTCGATGCGCATCCCGAATAAACAGATAGATTTCCGGAGGGTGAAGATGGGTAAAGACCGACCAGGCGCAGATCATGTCTACGTAAGAGCTCGGCGTGGCGATGGCCTGATCCAGCTCGATCACCGTGGCGTAGCTTGGGCATTGGCGTTCTAGCTCTTCGAGCAGTTCGGGTACCACATCGGCGCCTGTATACTCGCCCGTCCAGCCCGAGCGCTGCAACGCCTGCGCCGTGCGACCGCAGCCGGCGCCCAGATCATACACATTCATGCCATCGGCAAGGCCGTAATGCCGCATTGCCGCGACATGATCATCGCCTTGCCGACGAAAGTCTTCCATGCTGTCCGCGCCGATCGATTGCGCCAAGGCAAGGGCGCGGTCGTCAGGAGTTTCGCGCAGATGGTGTTGAACCAAGGTACGGTAATCGCGCACTGAATGGGTGAGCTTGGCCCCAGTTTCTCTGCGCGCCTTTCTGAAAAATGGCATGGTTTCTTCCGAATTGGGAGGGAAGTCGTGGGCCCAGACGTCCCAGAACCCTCACGGTATTTCAACCGGGATATCTCAGCAAATCAGGCAAAAAAGAGGGCGCCCGAAAGCGCCCTCTTTCATGTCTTCATTTTGAAGAAGCCGATTATTCGGACTCTTCAGTCGCCTGTTCGGCGGGCGCTTCTTCCGAAGCGCCGTCTTCGAGCAGCTCAGCGGGGATCTCGCCCGGCTCGAGACCGTCATTATCGATCTTCGTGTCGGCTGCGGCTTCTTCGATCTCGCGCTGTTCGTCTTCGAACATCTGCGCCAGAACGTCGACGCCCTGCGTTTGAAGCTCAGCTTCGTCGTCCGAACGGGCGACGTTGGCTTTGACGGTCACGTGCACCTCGGGGTGGAGGGCAACGGTCACGTCGTGCATGCCGATGGTCTTGATGGGCGCGCCCATGATGACCTGCTTCTTGTCCACGTCGTGACCCTGTGCGACGAGGCCAGCGACCATGTCGCGAACGTTGACTGAACCGTAAAGCTGACCTGTGTTGGACGCTGCGCGGATGAGGATGACCTCAGCGCCGGCAACTTTTTCACCGGTGCTTTCAGCGACGGTGCGCTTTTCGGCGTTTTCTTTCTCAAGACGCTCGCGGTTGGCTTCGAACACCTTTTTGTTGGCTTCGTTGGCGCGCAGGGCCTTCTTCTGCGGAAGCAGGAAGTTGCGGGCAAAGCCATCTTTCACGGTGACGATATCGCCAATCGAGCCGAGCTTTTCGATACGCTCAAGGAGAATGATATCCATGGTTCGTTCTCCTCCTACTTAACGATGTACGGCAGAAGGCCGATGTGACGGGCGCGCTTGATAGCCTTGGCCAGTTCGCGCTGCTTCTTCGCCGAAACAGCGGTGATGCGCGACGGCACAATCTTGCCACGCTCGGACATAAAACCCTGGAGCAGACGCACGTCTTTGTAATCGATCTTGGGGGCGTCCTTGCCGGAGAACGGGCAGGACTTGCGGCGGCGGAAAAACGGGCGGGCCATCAGTCGCGCTCCTCACGGTCAGAGCGACGCTTACGGTCGCGTTCGTTCTTGCGCATCATCACGCTGGGGCCATCTTCGTGCTCTTCGACACGAATGGTCATGTAGCGGATGACGTCTTCGTTGATACGGGTCTGGCGCTCCAGCTCAGCGACGACCGAACCCGGTGCGTCGATGTTCAGCATCACGAAGTGTGCCTTGCGGTTGCGCTCGATTTTGTAAGCGAGGGATTTAAGGCCCCAGGTTTCGGTCTTTACGACCTTGCCTTCGTTCGCTTCGACGATCTCGGTCGCCGTGGCCGCCAGCGCGTCAACCTGGGCCTGCGAGAGGTCCTGACGCGCGAGGAAGATGTGCTCGTAAAGAGCCATACCTTGCGTTCCTTTTACTGCTGCCGATCGCTGGCTGATCCGTCCGAATAACGGGGCCCCTCCGGCTTTCTTGTTTCCGCATCGGAGCGAGGCTCCAAACAACGGAAGCGCGGCACATAGCGCTTTAGCCGGTGATTGCAAGCGCTGTGTCGATGGAACTCACGCTCCAAGTCGTGTTTACGGTAGGCAGAATCAAAAGGGGATTTGCCGCTATGCCATCCGGATTGACCGCCTTGTTGGATGATATCGCCGTCATTGCGAGGGCCGCGTCGGCCTCGGTCGATGACCTCGCTGTGATCGCGGATGACGTCACCGCCGCCGCTGGCCGCGCGGGATCAAAGACGGCGGGTGTTGTGATCGACGATGCGGCGGTGACCCCCAGCTACGTCACCGGCCTAAGCCCGGCGCGCGAATTGCCGATCATCTGGAAGATCACCAAGGGCAGCCTGTTTAACAAGCTGGTGATCCTATTGCCCGGCGCTTTGTTGCTATCCGAGTTTTTACCTTGGCTGATAATTTACATCCTAATGCTTGGCGGCGCGTTCCTTTGCTACGAAGGCGCGGAAAAGGTGATGGAGAAGCTAGGAGGGGCCAAGCACGGCAAGACGCTGGAAGATGAGATCAAAGATCCCGTCGCTTTTGAAGAACAGCGCGTGGCTGGGGCGGTTCGCACGGACCTGATCTTATCGGCTGAAATCATGGCAATCGTGCTGAGCGAGCTTGACCTCGACATTTGGTGGGAGCGCGGCTTGGCGCTGGCGTTGGTCGCTGTTGTGGTAACCGTGGTCGTCTATGGCGCAGTGGCGATCATCGTGAAGTTGGACGATATCGGCTTGTCGATGGCCAAGTCCGAGAGCAGCGCGACCCGCGCGTTCGGCGAGGGACTGGTTGCGTTTGTGCCCAAGTTGCTGGTTGCTCTTTCGCTTATTGGGACGGTGGCGATGCTGTGGGTCGGCGGCGGGATCATCGTACACGGCACGCATGAGATCGGCTTCAATTTGCTCTACGATGTGGCGCACGGCGCGGAGTACGCAGTGAAGGGCGCTGCGGGCGCTATGGGGGGAGTGTTGGGCTGGGTCACCTACGCGGCGATCAGCGCGGTCATTGGCTTGGTGCTGGGGGGCGTGATTGCCTTCGTACTGCACAATATTCTGGGCGTGGGGCATGAGGACGAGGGCGAGGCGGAGCATGCCTGACCTTCCCATCCTCTATTCCTGCGCCGGATCGCGCGGCCTGCGATGCACGTGGGCGGCTGAGGAAGCCGGTGTTGCGCTCGACCTTAAAATGCTGCCGTTTCCCCCGCGTCGCAAAGCGCCAGATTATCTTGAGATAAACCCATTGGGCACTGTGCCGATGCTGATCCACGGCGAGGCGCGAATGACCGAAAGCTGCGCCATTGCGCATTATCTGGCGGCAATGGGCAATCAACCTTGTCTGGTGGTTCAGCCAGGTGAGGCGGACTACGCCGCCTATCTCGATTACACCTACCACGCTGATGCGACGCTGACCTTCCCGCAGACGGTCTATATGCGCTTTGCCTTGTTCGAAGCGGACAAAGGGTGGGGCGAGGCCGGAAAAGCCTACGCCAAGTGGTTCTACAAGCGTTTGGTCAAGATTGAAGGGCGCCTCGATGGACGCGAGTATTTGTGCGCGGACCGCTTTACTGTGGCGGACATATGCGTGGGCTACGCGCTCATATTGGCGGGTAAGGTTGGCCTCGATGAAGGCGTGCCGGATGCGCTAAAGGCGTACCGCGAACACCTGACCTCGCGTAATAGGTACAAAGATGCAGTGGCTAAGGAACAGGCCGGCTAGTCTGAACGCTTACCCAGTTCTTCCCCGCACCGGCCGCATACTCGGTTGGGCCACGGAACGACGAAGATTCCGCGGAAGAAGACATTCTTGGCGCAATTTGGGCAATTGAAGGTCAGCATCCGCCGGTTGGCGGCAACCAGACCGACAATCGCAATCCCGAAGGCGATGCTGGAATGGCCAAAGAACCGCTCCACCACCGCGACAAACAGGATGGCGAGCACGAGCGCGCCTAGCATCCACCAGGCGTGCCGCCGCGCGTGGTCGTAAAGGCTCATCCAAGCCGCTCGAACACGTCGCGTGCAAACAGACTGAGCGTGTCATCGCGCGCGCCCATGATGACGATTCGGTCCCCGGCTTGTGCAAGCTCGACCAGTCGAGCGCCGCAATCCTCTCGGCTCGCGATGTGTTCGGCCTGACCGCCGGCGGCGCGGATCAGATCGATAATCCGTTCGCTGCCTTCGCTGCGATCGACGGTGCCGCCGTAATAGACCGGGTCGCACATGATGGTTAGGTCTTCCGGTCCCAGCTCCTTGGCAAAGGTCTCAGCCAATTCGTCGCCCATTTGGCGCAGCGGCCCGTAGCCATGCGGTTGGAAGAAAGCGAGGACCCTGCCGGGCGTCGCCTTGAGCGTTCGCAGGGTGGCGGCGCATTTTTCGGGGTTGTGGCCAAAGTCGTCGATAACGGTGATGTCGCGGGCGTTGGCCCCGACCACGTCGAAGCGGCGAGCAAGGCCCTCAAAGGCACCCAAAGCGTGCACAGCGTCCTTTACCTCGACCCCAGCGGCGCTGACAGCGGCGATGGCGGCGAGCGCGTTGGAAAGGTTGTGACGCCCTGGCATTGGCACGGTGAGCGGGAGTGTTTCGTTTGTGCGATTGTCGATCACGGCGGCGCTGATGGACAGCGCGCCTTCTTTGATCGAACCCGCCTCGACCGTGATATCGGCCTCGGTGGTGCGCACGCCGAAGGTAACGAGCTGCGACGCCCTGCTAGCGAGGTCCGCCGCTTCCTCGTTGTCGATATTCACGGCTGCGCAGCCCGATCGGTTCAGATAGTCGCCGAACAGTTCCCGCAATTCTTCGAGGCTTTTGTGGTCGAGACTTACATTGAGCAGCACGCCGATTGTGGGGCGATAGAGCGCGATCGAGCCGTCGCTTTCATCAACCTCGCTCGCAAACAGGTCAGGCCGCCCGATCCGCGCGCTGGCAAAGGGGTTTTGAGGCCCGACAAAGTTCTTCATTACCGCGCCGTTCATGACGGTCGGTTCGTGCCCGACGCTGGCGAGGATCCAGGCGATCATGCCCGTGACGGTGGATTTGCCTGATGTGCCCGCGATGGCGACGGAATAGCCCGCCTTATTGAACAGCGCGGAGAGCAACTCGGCCCGGCTCATTCGCAGACAACCAAGCTCTTTAGCGCGTTTCACTTCGGGCACGGTGTCTTCCACCGCTGCCGAGGCAACGAGGATTTGATCGGTGGAGGTGATGCCGCTGCCATCTTGCTCAAACAGCGTGACACCGGCTTCTTCGAGCCATTCAAACTTGGCCGGCGTGCGCCCTTGATCGCGACTACGATCGGATCCAGCCACGTCGTGACCAAGCCCATGCACAATCTGGGCGAGGGGGAGCATGCCCGACCCGCCAATGCCGCAAAAGAAGAAGGGGCGCCCGTCCAGATCCGGCGCGTCGAGCGATTGATCGCTGCTCATTTGATCCATAGTTTTCACAGGTATTGGCTTGCGCGATCACTGACAAGCGACTTAGGCCTGTTGCCCATGACAAAGATTGCGATTTGCGCGCCGGCGTCCCCGATAACGCGCGAGGCGGCTGAGGCGACCGAAGCGTTAGTGGTGGCGGAATTTCCGATGCACTCGGTCATGTTCCACGACCAGTGCTTTGAGCGATCCGGGCACTTTGCGGGCGATGATCTGCGGCGGCTCAGCGCGTTTATCGAGTTGGCCAACGACCCCGCCTACGATGCGATCTGGTTTGCGCGCGGTGGATACGGCTCCAACCGTATTGCCGAGGCGGCTATTCCTCGACTGAACGATGCGGCGCGTGAGAAGACCTATGTCGGCTTTTCCGACTGCGGCTACATTATGGGCGCTCTTTACCGCAACGGAATCGGCCAATGCGCGCATGGATCGATGCCGATCAACACAAAGTCCGAAGGCGGCAAAGAAGCTGCGCGGCGCGTCTTACGCTGGTTTGCTGGGGACAATTCGGGCCTTGAGCCGAGCCTCGATGGGAGCAAGCCTGCAGTTGCTTTCAACCTCATCACACTGGCGATGATGGCGCCGACGCCTCTCATGCCGGACCTCACCGATCACGTGCTGATGGTCGAAGAGGTGAGCGAATATCTCTATTCCGTCGACCGCATTTTCTTTTCGCTTTACGGCAGCTTGCCGCGACTGGCGGGGCTCAGGCTCGGCGATGTTAGCGAGGTGCCCGAGAACGACAATCCTTTCGGCCAGAGCGTTGAGGAGATCGCAAAGTTCTGGTGCGCGCGGGCGGGCATTCCCTATTTGGGCCGCGCTGAAGTGGGGCACACCGACACCAACACGGTAGTACCCTTTGGGCTTGCGAGTCCGTCCAAGCGCTCCTAGGCGCGCCCGAACTTTTTACACGGGCGATAAGAAAAGGAAGAACCCATGAGAGCGTTCGTTTTTCCGGGTCAGGGAAGTCAGAAAGTCGGCATGGGCGTCGAGCTCGCCGAAGCAAGCTCCGCCGCGCGCGAGGTGTTCGAAGAGGTGGATGAGGCGCTGTCGCAGGGTCTATTTGCGCTGATGCGCGATGGGCCGGAAGCGGATCTGACGCTGACCGAAAACAGCCAACCGGCCATTATGGCGAACGCGATCGCGACGGTTCGGGTGCTGGAGGCTGATTTTGGCGTGAAGCTCTCCGATGCCGCGGATGCGGTCGCTGGGCACTCTTTGGGCGAGTACACCGCTTTGTGCGCTTCTGGAGCGTTTGATCTTTCCACGACCGCGCGCCTTTTGAAACTGCGCGGGCAAGCCATGCAGTCGGCCGTGCCGGTAGGCGTGGGCGCGATGGCCGCGTTGCTGGGCGCCGATCTTGAGAAAGCCACCGCGCTCGCCGAAGCGGCGGCGGATGGTGAAGTGTGCGAAGTCGCCAACGACAACGATCCGGGCCAGGTCGTGATTTCGGGCCACACTGGTGCGATTGATCGCGCGATCGCCTTGGTCAAAGAACACGGCATCAAACGCGGGATCAAGCTGCCGGTTTCGGCTCCCTTCCACTGTTCGCTGATGGGACCGGCGGCGGACGCGATGGCGCAGGCCTTGGCCGATACGCCGCCCGCCAATCCGATTGTTCCGCTCTACGCGAACGTGACCGCTTGCAAGGTCGTCTCGGGCGAGGAAGAGCGTGATCTGTTGGTGCAGCAGGTCACAGGCCGCGTTCGTTGGCGTGAAAGCGTGGCGGCGATGCACGCCGATGGTGTTTGCCAATTTGTCGAACTGGGCGGCAAGGTCCTGACCCCGATGATCAAAAAGATCGCCGGGGAGGCGGAGTCCGCCAGCTTGATCACGATGGGAGACCTCGAAGGTTTCGCAAAGTCGCTGTGACCAAAGACAGGTTCGACACACATTGGATTACGGCGGCGAACGCCGGTTTGCTTGATCGTGTCGCGCCCGGAACCTTTGATCACGCCATCGATCCCAAGCGGCTGGAGCGCTATCTTGCGAATCCGGCCAATTGGATGTGTGTGGCGGTGAAAGACGGCTTGGTCGTCTCGATGTGCATGTGCGTCGTCCACGATCACCCTGATAAGCCGACCGAGCTGTTCCTTGACGAAATCGGGACAGGCGACGATTGGCGTCAGCAGGGCGCGGCGCGCGTCCTGATGGAAAAGGTCTTTGAGCGCGCCGATGCTGAAGGCATTGAGGAAATCTGGCTGGGCACCGAACCCGACAACGTCGCGGCGCGGGCCCTTTACGAAAGCACAGGGGCCAAAGGCGAAGAAGCCCTGATCTATTATCTCGAGTGGTAGGGAGACCGCTGACATGTTTTCACTTCAAGGAATGAACGCTCTGGTGACCGGCGCGAGCGGCGGCATCGGTTCGGCGATTGCGACGGCTTTGGCTAGCCAAGGCGCGCGCGTGGCGCTGTCGGGCTCCAACGGAGACAAATTGCGTGCCTTTCGCGAGCAATTGAATGAAGAGGTTGGCGCGCCTGAGCATGGCGACCATGTCGAAATCACCTGCAACCTATCCGACACAACGCAGGTTGAAGAACTGATCCCGGCCACGCTCGACACGCTGGGCGGGGTCGATATCGTTGTCAACAACGCTGGCATTACCCGCGATGGCCTAGCCATGCGGATGAAAGATGACGACTGGAATCAGGTCGTTTCGATCAACCTAGAAGCCGCCTTTCGCATCATGCGCGCCAGCGCGCGTCCGATGATGAAGGCGCGGTTTGGCCGGATTATCAACATCACTTCGGTTGTCGGTCACACCGGTAATCCGGGCCAGATGAACTACTGCGCGGCCAAGGCCGGGCTGACTGGCATGACCAAAAGCTTCGCTCAGGAAGTTGCCAGCCGTGGGATAACCGCCAACTGCGTGGCGCCCGGTTTTATCCGGACCGCGATGACCTCTGCGCTCGATGATAAACAGCAAGCCGCAATCAATGGACGCATCCCGATGGGCCGCATGGGCGAGGGCGACGAAATCGGCGCAGCAGTGAGCTTCCTAGCCAGTCGCGAAGCGGCATACATCACGGGCGAGACGATCCACGTGAACGGCGGCATGGCGATGGTGGGGTAAAAACCCAATCGAATTGGCTCTGAAAACAGGGAGAATCGACCGCCTCGCTTCCTTATCCCCAAGGGACTTGGGCGAAGGGCTCTCCCCGTCTTGCCCGCGTGCCAACCTACGCTAAGGTTTTTAAGACGAATCCCCTCCGCCTCCCGGGGTGATTCCGGCTCTCGGGCGGCACAGAAGACAAGGTAAGGTCCAGGCTGATGAAGGCGACCATCGAACGCGCTACGCTCCTGCGGTGCATGTCCCATGTTCAATCCGTGGTTGAGCGGCGGAACACCATTCCGATCCTCTCCAACGTCCTGATCGACGCGGCGGAAGATGGCACGGTCAAGGTGATGGCGACCGACCTCGATCTGCAAATCGTCGAGACGGTCTCGGCCAGCAAGGTGGACACGCCCGGAGCGATCACCGTCTCAGCGCATCTGCTGAACGATATTATCCGCAAACTGTCTGAAGGATCGCAGGTCCAACTCGACGCGGCGGATAATCGCCTCGAAATCCGTTCTGGTCGCGCGAAGTTCAAGCTGCCGACTTTGCCGCGTGATGATTTCCCGGTGATTGTGGAAGGGGATTTGCCAACTTCGTTCGAACTTCCGGCCAAGCAGTTGGCCGAGATGATCGACCGCACGCGGTTCGCTATCTCGACTGAAGAGACGCGCTACTATCTCAACGGCATTTTCCTGCACGTCACCGATGATGAAGAGCCGGTTCTGAAAGCCGCCGCCACCGATGGTCACCGGCTGGCGCGCTTTACGATCGATCGCCCCGAGGGCGCTTCCGGCATGCCGGATGTGATCGTCCCACGCAAAGCGGTGGGTGAGATTCGGAAGCTGATCGAAGAGGCCGATGGCGGCGTTTTGATCGACCTCTCAGCAAGCAAAATCCGCTTCACTGTCAGCGGCGAGGGCGGAGTGGTCCTCACCAGTAAGCTGATCGATGGAACCTTCCCGGATTACAGCCGCGTCATTCCGACCGGCAATGACAAGCTGCTCAAGGTCGATCCGCGCCTGTTCTTTGAAGGTGTCGACCGCGTCGCGACCATCGCCACCGAGAAAACCCGCGCAGTAAAAATGGGGCTTGATAAGGACAAGGTGATCCTGTCGGTCACATCGCCCGATAACGGCAACGCGGCTGAGGAGCTCGAGGCGGAGTATTCGTCTGACGGTTTTGAGATCGGCTTTAACGCCAATTACCTCAAAGACATCCTCCACCAGATCGACAGCGATACGGTCGAACTGCACCTCGCCGATGCGGGCGCGCCGACCCTGATCCGCAAGGACGAAGGTTCGCCAGCGCTGTATGTGCTGATGCCGATGCGCGTTTAGGGACAGCGGGCCATGACGGCCGCCGTCCGCATTTTCGGCACGGTCATTTCGACCTACACACGGATCGTCGAGATCACGTGCGAGGAAGCGGGGCTAAGCCACGAGACCATCGCCACGCCTGCGCAAAGCCCCCAAAACCGTCACCCATTCAGCAAGGTGCCGGTGGTTGAAGTCGATGGCCTTGAACTGATCGAGAGCGTGGCGATCACGCAGTATATCGACAACGCTCATAACTCCGGCGGGCTTCAGCCAGCGGATCCGGCAAAACGCGCTGTGATGGATAAGTGGATTGCGGTGGCGAACAATTATCTGTTCCCGTTGTTCGAACACGGCCTTGTGATGCCGTGGATAATGCACCGGGTCGCGGGGTTTGACCTTGATCAGGAACGCATCGAGCGCGCGCTGCCCAATATCAGCCGATCGCTGGGCTTTCTCGAAGCGGAAATGGCGAAAGATGGCGCTTGGACCGCTACGGGTGATTTCACGCTCGCCGATGTGTTTCTCTATCCGATATTGCGCGGGCTCCAGCTCACGCCGCAGGGACAAGTAGGCCTGGCGCAGTGCGATCACCTCGGCGCGTGGATGGCGGTGAGCGAAAACCGCCCTTCAATTGCGGCAACACGCTGGGAAAGCGAGCCGTGATGGTCTAGCAACGCCTCAAAGAAGACGAAGAGGATGCACCCAATGACCCTGCAACAAGTCCATGTCCGCAAAGACGAACTCACCAACGCCGCTTTGGTCGAGGCCGACACCGCGTCGCTCGCCAATGGGGCCGTGCGCCTTAAGGTTGAGAGTTTCTCGGTGACTGCGAACAACATCACCTACGCGGTGGTGGGCGATGGCTTTATGTATTGGAACTTCTTCCCACCCAAAGCTGATAATCCCGAGGGCCTTGGCATTGTGCCGATGTGGGGTCACGCGGTCGCGATCGAAAGCAATTCGGACGATATCGCCGTAGGCGAGCGCGTTTATGGCTACCTGCCCATGGGCACGCATCTCGATGTGGTGCCGGGCAAGGTCCATGAAGGCGGCTTTACCGATATGACCGAGTATCGTCAGCCTATGAGCCCGGTCTACAATCAGTACACGCGGCTTGCTGCCGACCCAGAGCATGACCCTTCACGTGAAGCGGAACGGATGATCTTTGGCCCGCTGTTCAAAACCGGCTTTGTGATCGATTACTTCATGCGGTCCGAAGGTTGGTTCGGGGCAACACAGGTTGTCATGACGAGCGCGTCGTCCAAAACCTCCATGGGCCACGCCAGCTGCGTCAAGCAGGCGTCGCCACATATCAAACGTATCGGGCTGACCTCGGCTGGCAATGTTGATTTCGTGAAATCAACCGGGCTCTATGATGAAGTGGTTGCTTACGACGATGTAGCCTCTCTGGCGCAGGAGCCTACGGTCACGGTCGACTTCGCGGGTAATGCGAAACTGTTGGCGGGCCTGCACCACCACTTCAGCGATAATCTCAAATACTCCTGCCTCGTGGGCGCAACGCATATCGAAGAACGCGGCGCTGGGCTTGGAGCGGATCGAGACCTCCCAGGGCCGCCGCCCACCCTCTTCTTTGCGCCGGATCACTTCGTGTCCTTTTTCAAGGAGCATGGGCCTGTTGAGGGCGGCAAGATGGCCGCGGCTGCATGGCACGGTTTCCTGGAGGCGGTCAGCGGCGCAATTAAGGTCGAGAAGCACTCCGGTCTCGAAGCCGCGCGCACAACCTATCTGGAGATGATCGGCGGCTCAGTGGACCCCGCCAAGGGTATCGTGATTGAGCCTTAAATTAGCTCAATCACGCTGAATGGCGTAGTCGAACAGGCCTGAGCGCTGCGCCTTGTGGCGCTCAGACATCTTTTCACCCGTGTCGATTTCGGTTGGGATGATGCACCAACCGCCTCCCTTGGCGAGTGTTTCTTCGATGCCGCGTTCAATCACTTCGGGCCCCGGTTGCGCGCGCCAGTGATCGCCGAGTTCGTCCGGTGCTTGCCGCGCTCCGCCAAAACGCTCAGGGCGCGCCTGCGCGGCGTTCCAGATTTGCGTGTTCAAGATACCGGGGCACAGGATCGTTACGCCAATTGCGTCCTCGGCAAGCTCAGCGGTTAACGCCTCTCCGATCGAAGCGGTCATCTGCTTGGTGGTGGCGTATAGCGTGAAGGGGCCGCTGACCGGCGTTACCGAAGCAGAGCTTGCGGTGATACCCACGTGGCGCGCGCCGGTCTTCGCTTTGAGCGCGGGCAACCAGGCTTGCGCGGTGTGCACCGGGCCCATCACGTTGACGCCCATGAGCCATTCGAGCGTGCGGGGCTTTCCACCGCTGACCGTATCGGCGGTTCCAACGCCCGCGTTGATCCATAGCAGCGAGGGCTCGACGCCCATCGCGATGAGCTTTTCGGCCACCCGTTCGGTTTCGGCGCGGTCCGAAACATCGCAGCCATGCGCGCGGGAGTCGGGCCCACACAGCCGCGACGTCTCCTCCGCTTCGTAGGCGTCAATATCGAGCGCGCAAATACGCATGCCTTTGGCCGCGAAGTGCTGCGCGAGCCAGCGGCCAATGCCGCGTCCCGCGCCGGTTATCACGGCCCAATCGCCCCTGGCGGGCGTATAAGGCGTCATTCAGCTGCCTCGGCCAGCTCAGCACGCTGCGGACCACGGATCAGCCCCCCTGGAGCCTCGCCAGTCCATTTGCCGTTCTCGAAGGTCACAACGCCGTTCTTGATCGTAGCGACATAGCCGGTCGCTTTTTGCAGCAAGCGTTTGCCGCCGGCGGGAAGATCAAACTCAAGCCACGGACGGCCCAGTTTCAGATTGTCCATGTCGATGATGTTGATATCGGCAAGGAAACCCGGCGCGATCACGCCGCGATCTTCTAGGCCATAGAGCACGGCGGTGTCGCGGCACTGGCGCTTGATCGCGTTCTCCAGCGTGATGCGGTCGCCGCGTTTGCGATCGCGCACCCAGTGTTCGAGCATGAAGGTGGGTGAGGCCGCGTCGCAGATCGTCCCGCAATGCGCGCCCCCGTCGGACAGCGAGTTTACCGTGTCATCGGCGTGCTGGAGTGGGTGGAGGAAATCGAGATTGCCATCGGCGTAGTTGAGGATCGGCAGGTAGATAAAGCCGCTCGCATCGTCGCGGCATAGCATGTCGTATGCGTACTCCTGCGGGTCGACGCCGGCCGTGTTGGCGCGCGCGTTGACGCTTGCGGTCTCATCGGGCTCGTAATCGAAATCCGGGTCCATCTCGTATTGTAGCGCCCAGCCTTGGGTGATGACCATGACGACGCCGATGATATCCATCGGGGCTTCGGAATAATCGTTAGCTTCCGATAGGAGCTGCTTCTTGAAAACGGGGTCCAACAACTTGGCCTTTTGTTCGGGCCACGGAAGTTCGGCGATTTCCTGCCAGCTGGGACGAAAGGCGAACGGGTTCACCGTGCCCTGCCAGGCCATGATGATGCCATTACCGCGCAGCGCGATCTGAGCGACGATATTGGCGCCGTTGTCGTTTTCGGCGCGCATGGTTTCGATCTGCTCTTTGAGCGGCATTTCCTTGGCGATGCTCTCAAGCGCAGCGAAGGTAACCGGGATGCCCGCCTCGCGACTGAGCTTGCCCATCCACTCAAATTCGTTCCAGTCGCGTTGAAGGTCGCTCGCCATTTCGAAGACGGCGTGGCCGCCGGCGTCTTTGGCGCGGCCCATCGCCTTGCCGATTGCGACCAGCTCTTCCGGCGTGGCGGTAGTGCCGGGGACAAGCTCTCCGTCAACGGACTTGTGCAGAACCGTGCGTGAAGTTGAAAAGCCCAGCGCGCCAGCGCGAACGCCTTCTTCAACGATAGCGCTCATCTTCTCGATGTCATCGCCAGTCGGAACCGCGCCCGGTTTTTCGCGGTCACCCAGCACGTAGGCGCGCACAGCGCCGTGGGGCACGTGGGTGCCGATATCCACGGTGCGCGGCAGTTTTTCGAGCGCGTCGAGATATTCGGGAAAGGTTTCCCAATCCCAGGTGATACCTTCGGCCAGCGCCGTGCCGGGGATGTCTTCGACGCCTTCCATCAGGCTGATCAGCCATTCATGGCGGTCCGGCTTGGCGGGGGCAAAGCCGACCCCGCAATTGCCCATCACGACCGTCGTAACGCCGTGCCAACTGGAGGGAGCCATTTCCTGATCCCAGGTCGCTTGGCCATCATAGTGCGTGTGAATGTCGACGAAGCCGGGGGCCACCACGTGGCCGCTTGCGTCGATCTCGCGCTCTGCATCACCGCGAATGTCGCCCACGCCGGCGATCAATCCATCCTTGACCGCAACGTCGCCGGTGAAGCGATCGGCTCCGGTCCCATCGACGATCGTGCCGCCGCGAATGATCAGATCATATTGCGCCATCTCTTCTCTCCCAGTTTTTCTTTGCAACCGGCTTACCACACAGCGCCCAAGGCTGCTAGCGTGCCGCTATGGCTATGAAACCAAGCGGCGGGCCAAGCTGGAGCCCGGATCCTGAGAGCGGCGTTTCGATCAACTTTGTCGAAGCGGGCGATCTGACCTTTGAGGTCGCGCAGGCAGGGGAGGGCGATCACCTCGCCCTGATGCTGCATGGTTTCCCGGAATTGCACTACAGTTGGCGTCATCAGATGCCGTTGCTTGCGGAGATGGGATACCGGGTTTGGGCGCCAAACCTGCGCGGATATGGGGGCACGTCGCGACCTGAAACGGTGCGCGACTACGCGATGGACAAGCTGACCGGTGATGTGGACGCTTTGATCGTGGCGAGCGGCGCGAAGAAAGTCACTCTGTTTGCGCACGACTGGGGCGCCATCATTGCCTGGGCCTATGCGATTACGCGCAAGACGGCGCTTGAGCGGCTCGTCATCATGAACGTGCCTCATCCCAAACCGGCTCAACGTGAAATCAAGCGTTGGCATCAGCGCAAGAAGAGCTGGTATATCTACTTCTTCCAGCTGCCGTTCCTGCCTGAGCTCATGCTCGGTCGAAAAGGTGGCAGCGCCGTCGGCGACCTGATCGCGAGCACCAGTTGCAATCGGGAGCGGTTTGGCCGCGATGTTCGCCAAGTCTACAGCGAAGCGGCTCGCCGTCCGGGAGCGCGTCGCGCCATGGTCAACTATTATCGCGCTCTCGCTCGACATCGCGACACTCTGGATATGGGCGACTTTCGCGTGGAGGTGCCGACGCTAATGGTCTGGGGGGAGGAGGATGTGGCAATCCATATCAAATGCACCGAAGGCACCGAGGACTGGGTCAGCGATCTAACTTTGAAGCGCTTGCCGGGGGTCTCCCACTGGGTTCAACAAGACAGTCCTGACGATGTGAACACAACCCTTTCGGATTGGCTGCCACAAGCTTGAAACGCGGCGCCGATAGACGGCGCGCTCATTAACTTAGGGATCGTAGAATGTTGTTGAAGTCCACGTTGCCACTGGCTGCCCTCGCAATCCTGTTGGCGGCCCCTGTCGCATCGCAAGGGCCTACAAATAGCGGCTACAAGCTTGATCCGGCGGGTGATTTATCGGCCATGCTCGATTGCTTTGAAACTGAGGGCAAAACGCTGATCTCTGCGCACCGCGGGGGGCCTTCGGCGGGGCTGCCGGAAAACGGTATCGAGACGATGGACGCGATTCTCGCGGGAGTGCCGGCCATCATGGAAGTTGACGTCGCGCAGAGCACGGATGGGGTGCTTTACCTGATGCATGACCGCACGATTGATCGCACCACCACCGGCACAGGTCGCACGACCGAACTGGCGTGGGAAGAGATCAAGGACTTGAACCTCGTCGACACGGCGGGCTGGGTAACACCTTACAAAGTGCCCACCTTTGACGCCGCGCTCGATTGGGCGAAGGGCAAGACCGTTCTGCAAGTCGATTTCAAGCGCACCGCGAGCTTTGAAGACACCATTGCTCTGATCAACGCCAAAGGAATGGCCGATCATGTTATCCTGATCGCTTATTCCCAAGATCAGGCAATAAAGCTGCATAACCTCACGCCCGACATGCTGATTTCCTATTCGATCTCGAACCCAGGCGATCTCGACGAGATTGTCGAAGCCGGAGTGCCCGCGGACAAGATCATCGCCTTCACCGGCACAAGAACCGCACGCCCGGACTTGTACGCAGCGTTGGACGGGCAGGACGTCGAAGTGATTTTCGGCACGCTCGGCCGCCCTGATCGATCCATCGACGGAGTGATTGATCGTTTTGGAACGCCCGAACGCTACGCCGAGCTGAGCGAGGGTGGGGTGGATGTGTTGGCTACGGATCGCGGGCGTGAGGCGGCGGCTGCGCTGGCCGACGCGGGGCGATTACCAGAAGTAGGGCAGTGCGGGGTCACGAAGACCGAATAGTCGGCAAGACTTCGATGTGATCTCTCTCAAACAGAATGCGCGCGAGTCACCTGTTTGGGTTGCCAAAATTCGGTCTGACACTAAGTTGAGTGAAGGCGATTTAGTGAGTTGGTTGACGGCGCGCGCGGATTTTCAGCGGAAAACTTGCGGTGGCGGCGTCATAGATTGGGGGCAAGGTGAATTATTTTCGCGCCGGCGCGCGCAGACTTGTTGGGAGGATTCCTGAAAAGCAGCCATTGGCAACTAAGTTGAACGAGGCGGTCAACTTTCCCAAGAAAACGATCTTTATCGCTGTTCCAAAGACCGGAACAACGTCGATCCGCGATCAATTGAATGAGCCGGGGTTTAGCCTGATCCCGGAATACCACCTGACCATTCGGCAGGTGCGTGACAGTCTGTACACGTTCCTTCTGACCCAGGAGCTCAATAGCAATCACAGTTTCCCCACGGATCCAGCGCTGGTAAAAAGCGACGACGAAATTCGCGAGGAAGCGGCGGAGGTGTTTCGCACGTTCTTCAAATTTGCCAGCGTCCGCAACCCATGGGCGCGTACGGTCTCTCTCTACAAACGTAGAGAGGGCGTGAAGATGGCGAAGGACATGGATTTCGATACGTTCTGCGCGCAATTGCGTTACAGTTCCGACACGTGCCGCCACCCTACGCGCATGCCCAATCAGCTCGATTGGATGACGGACGAGAATGGTGAGTTGCTTGTCGATTATGTCCTGAAGCTCGAAGATCACGACAAAGGCGTGCAGGAAATTAACGAGCTCACTAATGGGCGCCTGGAGCTGCAAAGCCGGCGACTGAACAGCAATCCGAACTCATCCTCGGAAACGTACCGAGACCTCTATTCGCCAGAGGCCCGGGACCATGTTGCGAAGGCATTTCAGCGGGATATCGAGTATTTTGGATACGAGTTCTAGCGCATTTTAGCGCTAAAGCGAGTTGGCTTTAGAGGTGACGCTTTATGCCGCCTCGGCCGCATTCTCTTCTTCGGGCAAGTCAAGAAAGCCTCGGATGGCTTCGAGGCTTTCTTCCTTGTGGCTCAACAGAAACAGGTGTCCTCCGCCCTCCATAACTTTCAGGTCACTGTTAGGGATCAAAGTGTTGAGGAATTTGCCATTGATAAGTGGCACGATCGCATCGTCATCACCCATCAGGATCAGCGTTTTCTGTTTGAGCAGGAACGGCAAAGCCGGTGCGCTGGTCCAGCCCAGCATGCACAGAAGCTGATACATGTAACCGCGCGCAGAAGGGGGCTTGAGCCGTGACATATGGCCTTTCTTGCCGGTCGTCTTGCCAAGGCCTTCGCCATAAAGGGTCTCAAAGTTCTTGAGCATGAAATCGGGGTCGATGTAGCGGCGCGGGTTGGCCATTTTTGACAGGGCTTTGGGACTGCCAGGCATCATCAGCATGCCCGCGCTTGTCGCGATCAGAACAACGCGGCGGGTCACGCCGGGATGCTGCATCGAGAAATGCTGCGCAATCCCGCCGCCCCAGCTGATGCCCATGACATCAACTTGCGGGACACGTAGTTTCTTTAGCAATTCGGCCGCAGCCCAGCTGATTGTGAAGGGGGTGTAGGGCACCACGGGATCGGGTGATTCGCCCACGCCCGGCATGTCCAGCATGATGAAGGCGCGCTCTTTCATCTCGTGGGCAAAGGGGGCCAGCGCCTCGATGTTCGCACCGATCCCATTAAAGAACAAAATGGGGGGATGATCGGTCGCTTCATCCAGCCTCCAGGTCGCAACCCGTAGCGTCCGGCCGCCCACTTGCTCCATGGTTACGACCGCGTCGTCCATCACATCTGCCACGTAAATTTCCCGTCCTTTGGAGGTCTCTAAACCACAGTCGAAATGGCACAGGAGAGCTCGTCGATCCCTCGCGAGCGCTCACTGTGCCATACCCCGGATCCCATCGGGGCGGACGTCCTGTATCAGACTTCTTCGATGACGTAGAGTCCGGGTGCCGCTTCCATTGGGGGGTGTTGCGCGCTGCCCACGTCTGCGGGCGCGGTTACCTTTTTGCCGGCGCGTTTCTGGACCCATTCGGCCCACATCGGCCACCAGCTGCCTTTAACCTCTTCGGTGCCCTGTAGCCACTCATCGGCTGTTTCGGGCAGCTTTCCGCGTCTCTTTTGAACGAAGTACTTCGCTTTGGGATTGGTCGGTGGGTTTAAGATCGCCTGCATATGTCCGGATTGCGACAGAACGTATGTCACGTTTTTCGAGCCGAACAGTTGGGTTGACCGGTACGTCGCTTTCCATGGTGTAATATGATCGGTCACGCCACCAAGAATAAACAGGTCAGAGGTGACTTTGGAAAGATCGACCTTATGCCCCGCCATCTCGGTTTTGCCGGGATTGGCAAAGGCCAGCTCTTCAAACAGGGTCATGAAGTCGCCCATCAGCGTCGCCGAAAGGTTGGTCGCGTCTGAGTTCCAGAACAGCACATCAAAAGCGGGCGGATCCTGGCCGAGCAGGTAGTTGTTGATGACATAGCCCCAGATGAGATCGTTCGGGCGCAGCCAGGCAAACCCGCGCGCCAGATCATCAGCCTTGATAATGCCCTTCTTAGCCGCGCGCTGTTTGGCGAGTTGCATGCCGCTGTCGCTCATCAACGAGGCTGCCTCGACATCGGTTTGCTTGGGATGCAGCACGCACACCATCAGCGTGAGCGAACCCAGAATGTCGTTCTTGGTCGCTGCGAGCTTGGAGGCGAGAACCGAAGCGGTTTGACCTCCCGAACATCCGGCTGAAACGTTGACCTTTTTCGATCCGCTGATCTCGGAGACGACGGCGAGAGCTTCTTCGCAGGAGGCGATGTATTCATCCATGCCCCACACGCCCTGTTCCTTGGACGGGTTGCGCCACGAAATGACGAAGGTTTGCAGCCCGTTATCGAGCTGCCACTTGATGATCGACTTTTCGGGCGACAAGTCGTTGATATACATCTTGTTGATCTGTGGCGGGATGGTTAGCTGCGGGATTTCATACACTTCATCCGTGGTCGGCGCGTACTGGATTAACTCGTACATCTCCGTGCGATGGACAACGTTGCCTTTTGAAGTCGCGACATTTTCGCCCAACTTGAACGGGCGCTTGTCGACCTGGCTGACCATGCCCTTATTCTTGGTCAGATCATTATACGCGTTTTGCAGCCCCTTGATCAGGCTTAGCCCGCCAGAGTTGATGATCTGCTTTTGCGCCATGGGGTTACCGGCCAATGTGTTGGTCGGGGCCAGGCCATCAAGGATGATGTTCGAAATGAAATTGGCGCGGTTACGCTCCAGCTCATCAAGCTCGAGGTCTTCGAGCCAATTCTTCATCCCCTTTTGCACGGCGAGATAATACTGTGCGCCAGCTCGGAAAAACGGGTTGTACTGCCACGCCGGGTCCATGAAGCGCTTGTCTTTAGGGTGCGGCTTTAGCTCGCTCTTGCCGGTCATGATTTTCACCATGTCTTCGGTCATTGAGCGCGCGTGTTTGAATGTACGACTTGGGTCTGAGGCCGTTTCACGCAGCAGCAGCGCCACAGCCGATACAAAGTCCTCGCGCGCGACCCCAATCAGCGGGCCTAGCGCGTTAGTGGATTGGGCCGCCTCGTTTTCGAGTTCTACTCTGCCTTCCGCCATTGATGTCCCTTTCTCTAGCAGCTCATATAACCGGCGCGTCTTGCGCGCGCTCAGCATTGTTCTTTCGCGAAACGGAATACGCCTTGAAGTGAGGAGTTTCCCCGGTCCACGGGTCTGTGCGTAGCCATCGTTTAAGACATGACTGCTCGATTGCCAACGCGCAAGCCAAGCGAGGATTCTTGAGGGGCCAGCGGTGTTAACAAGGGTTCAAACAACATCACGCAACTGGCCCTAGGGATTAACCGTTTTTCAAAGCGTCTTGCCGCATTACCCGCAGATGGCGAACCGCGCATTGCTAAACAATTCAGGCCCTCAAAAGGGAATAGGGGCTGACGATCCAGCAAGGGCGCCTGCCAGCACCGCAGGTTCGCTGCCTTCGAGCAGCAGCGCGCGTTATCAGGAGACGATGCCGCACAAGAATGCAAAACCAGTCAAAGCGAACGCCGGCAACCAAGGTAGCGTTGAAAACCGGACAGCACGCGAGCGGCGTTCCGGCGACCGTGGATCGGCAAACGCGACCCTTTTTGGAGCCCAAGGCGCTGATACAGCCTTGTCTGATTCCAGCTTCTACTTGCCCGGAAATCAAAGGGGTTTGGGGTTGTTCCTTGCCCTTGCATTTCTCATCGCAGCTGGAGTGGCGGGCTCGGTGCCCGATGTCCGCGCCTGTGGTGCGGCGGTGGCCTGCGTGGCTCTGATTTTTGCGGGCAATCGATTTGCCAAGTGGGAGCGGCGCGCCGGCCTCTCCAAGGCGGCTCGCCTGGCCTTGCTGCTTTTGGGCGTCTTGGCGCCGATGGGCCTTGCCGGATACGCCTACGCTCTTGGGGTGGGTACCGGACTTCCTTGGCAATGGGCTGTTGCCACTTTGCTGTGCATCAACGCGGCTTCGGCGGCAGTCTTTGCTGGTCGGATCATGTCGTTGTTCATCGCCAAGATCGCCATTTGGACCACGTTCGCCTTCATCTCTCCCTCTCCCTTGACCTATGCAGCCGTCACGGGCGCCGCTTTGTCTATGATGTTGATCGCGCGCCTCGAGTGGAAGGCAGGGGAGAAGAGGCGCCTCGAAAACGAAGCGCGCGATCGGGTTGCCGCCCGCGCCGAAGACATTTTGCGCAGCTTTGAGGACACCGGCCAAGGATGGTTCTGGGAAACTGACCGGCGCGGGACGATCAGCTATATTTCAGAATCGGCCGCCATAGTCCTGGGCAAAACCGTGGAATCGCTTCACGGTGAACCCCTTACTACAATCGTTGACGCGGATGCCGGCGCGAACGAGGCCGAACGCACCCTTGGATTTCACCTGACCGCGCGTTCCGCGTTCCGCGATATCGAAGTGCTGGCGGCCAATCAGGGTGATGAGGACCGTTACTGGTCGCTCACGGGTCGGCCTGTCTATGACAGCTTTAAGAACTTCTGCGGCTTTCGCGGCCATGGCGCGGATCTGACGGAAAAACGTCGCAGCGAACAGCAAGTGACCCGCTTGGCGCACTTCGATTCCCTGACCGGTCTCGCCAACCGCGTGCAGATGAGCGAAGCGCTGGAACAGATATTAGCCGCCCCGCGCGCCAGCGATCGGCTTTGCACCGTTATGATGCTGGATCTCGACCGGTTTAAGACGGTCAACGATACGATGGGCCACCCTGCTGGCGACGCGCTCCTCAAACAGGTCGCCCAGCGCCTTGAACGCGTGATTGGGCCCAAGGGGCGTTGCGGCCGACTGGGCGGTGACGAATTCGAAGTCCTCATGCCCGGCGAACAGGACCGAGAAGCCCTGGCTCACATCGCCAAAGAGATCATCAGTTCGCTGTCTCAACCCTACACTATCGACGGGCAAAGCGTGGTTATTGGTGCCTCTGTGGGTGTGGCGCTGGCGCCTTACGATGGCACCAGCAGCGAAGATCTGATCCGAAATGTCGATCTGGCGCTTTACGCGGCTAAAGACTCCGGGCGCGGCGTCCATCGGTTTTACGCCGAGGATTTGCATTCGGCTGCCGAAGAGCGCGCCGAGCTTGAGCAAGAATTGCGCGACGCCCTCCATACGGGCGGCTTGACCTTGTACTATCAACCGGTGGTTTATGCAGCGAACGAAAAGATCGTTGGCTTCGAAGCGCTGATGCGATGGATTCACCCAAAACGCGGGTTCATCTCACCTGAAAAGTTCGTTCCGATCGCTGAGGATGCCGGTCTTATCGATCAGATGGGGCAGTGGGCTCTTCGCACGGCCTGCGAAGATCTCGCGCGCTGGCCAAAGTCTATCCGATGCGCAGTCAATGTGTCGCCTTTGCAATTCTCCAACCCGCAATTGGCGAACCATGTGGCCAACGCGCTGGCGCATGCCGGTGTCGATCCCGCGCGGCTTGAGTTGGAAATCACGGAAAGCGTTTTCCTAAATGATAGCTCTGGCACGGACGCTATGTTTGCCGCGCTAAAGCGCGTGGGCGTGCGTTTGGCACTTGATGACTTCGGAACCGGTTACTCCTCGCTCGGATACCTGAAGAAAGCGCCGTTCGATAAGATCAAGATCGACCAGAGCTTTGTGCGAGGAGCCACTGAAGACGGCAGCCGCAATGGCGCTATTATCTCGTCGATCACTTCGCTCGCCGAAGCGCTCAATATGGATACGACCGCAGAAGGTGTGGAGACGCTGGACGAGCTGGAACTGGTTCGTCTTCTCGGATGCAGTCACATTCAGGGCTATATCTACCACAAGCCGCTCAACACCGAAGACGCCACAAAGCTGGTGCAGGGCAATCTGGCGGCCGAGGCCGAAGGTCCCAAATCCGCGCGCGTTCCGCGACAGGTCCTGCTGCGCCGGGTCGTCGTTTTGCATCGCGATAAGCGTTTGACCGCAAACATCCGCAACCTTTCAGAAGGCGGTGCGATGGTCGAAGGTCTTTGGAACATGCCTGTTGGCGGCACAATCCGGATTGAGTTTAACGTCGATCAGTACGTGGATGCGCAGGTCAGGTGGTCTCGCGAAAACCGGGTAGGGGTTGAATTCAGCGAGCCGCTGCGTCGCCGCACCGATGGTTCTTTCACGGTTCTGCGAGGGCGCGCCGCGGCCGCCTAAGTCATTCCAAGTCATCAGTAAGCGCGGGTCGCCTTCGCCAACAAGGGCGAGGGGACCCCCAGAAAACCTCAATCCTTTGCATCCTGCGGCGATCGGGCCAACAGCGCCTCGTAACAAGGTAAACGCGGAATTTACTCTGAGAATTAGGTTAAAACTAACCACTCGGATTTACACACCCGTAATCGCGCGAAGCCTGCGCAAGTGAGTGAGCAAGAAGGAACTGGCGAATTGCCCTTTAAAGGCCTTTTGTCATCAGGAAGCGGTCGATCCGCCTTTTCGCGTCGTGGATCAGGACAGCAGGTCCTGTCGGACGCTGAAAAAGTCGCGATGCTGGACCAGCTTGAAGAATCGGGGCTCGGATGGTTCTGGGCTACCGACCAAGAGGGGCGTCTCACATATCTCAGTCCAGCTTTGGCCAACCGTATCGACGTCGCTCTCGAAGACCTGATCGGCCACCCGCTGGCGCAACTGTTCGACCCGGCGACGAACGAGCGATCAGCTAAACCCTTGTCGTTGCTGCTTAACACGCACAAATCCTTCAGCGGTCTCGCGGTGCAGTACGCTCGCAATCCCAATGGCGCGGTTCTTCGTCTGGCGGGTCAGCCGATTATGCGCGGCAAGACCTTCACCGGATTTCGCGGAACGGGAACGGATGTCACAGATGACTACCATCGTGAGCAGGAAACCGAACGGCTCGCGCAGTTCGACTCGCTGACAGGCCTTTCCAACCGTCATCGCATGGCGCACCTCATTGAAACGACACTGACGGCGTTCAAGGCGGCGAAGCGCGACTGCGCCGTGCTTATGCTCGACCTGGACCGGTTTAAGCAGGTCAACGACACTATGGGGCACGCGGCCGGTGACGAGCTGCTCAAACAGGTTGCGCGCCGTTTGGAACGCGCGATCGGGCCTGATTGCGAGATCGGACGCCTTGGTGGCGATGAATTTCAGGTGATGATCCCCGATTTGGATGATCGCGGCGAGCTCGGCGAGATCGCAGCCAAGATTATCACTATGCTGAAACAGCCTTATTCGCTTGAAGAGGGGCGCTGCGTGATTGGGGCGTCGGTTGGGATTGCCATTGCTCCGCACGATGGCATCAACGCCGCGCAGATCGTTCGCTCCGCGGATCTGGCGCTCTATTCCGCGAAGAACGGTGGGCGAGGGCAGTATCGCTTTTACACTGCGGATCTCGAAAACGAGGCCATCTTCCGCCGGCGCTTGTCGGAAAACCTGGGCGAAGCGGTGCGCGATGAGCAATTGGCGCTGCGCTTCGAACCGATTGTCGACGCCACGACCAAGGACGTTCGTGCGCTCGAAACGCACATATGCTGGAACCACCCCGAACGCGGTTATATTGACGAAGAGGAATTCGCCGCGATCATGGATGGCTCTGATCAGGCGAACGATGTCACCAAGTGGGCGATCAACGAAGCTTGCCGAGTGGCAGCCGATTGGCCTGAAAGCGTGCGTATCGCTGTCAACGTGCCTGTCAGCCTTTTCAAAGCGGATGACTTTCTCGACGAAGTGGCTGAGGCGCTGACTAAGTCTGGCCTGGCCGCCGGGCGGCTGGACCTGGAAGTGAGCGAAGACTTGTTCTTCGGCGACCCTGAAAGCGCCGATCGCGTCCTTGGCACGTTGTTCAAGATGGGCGTGCGCTTGACGCTCGACAACTTTGGCAGCGGTTATTCCTCACTCGCCTATCTGCGCCGCGCCCCGTTCGACACGATCAAGATCGACCAAAAGCTGATCGTCGAGGCGGACCGTGTCGACGCACGCGAATTGGGCTTGATCAAAGCGATTGTGGCGCTGGCAGGCGCGTTGGAGATGGATACGATCGCGACGGGGATCGACACGGCTGAATTGATGAAGTCCATCACGGATTGCGGAGTGGGCTTTGTCCAAGGTGCGATCTACGCCGAACCCGTCGATCAAGAGACCGTTGGAACCGAGATGATCGGCGGCTCATGGGTTATCCCACCCAATGAGAACCGCACCAAACGCGCTCGCCGTCGCACCGTCTTCCGCAAGATTCAGGTGATCCACGACGACCATTCCTACGAAGTCACCCTGCGCAATCTTTCACGCACAGGCGCCTTGATCGAAGGTTTGGCGGACGTCCCCAAAGGCACGCAATTCGTCGTCGACCTTGGCGGTGGGCAGCTTGCTGTGGCCACTGTTATCCGAACCAATGGCGATATCCAGGGCCTCGAATTCGAGCAATCGCTCATCGAAGACGGCTCCGGGGGGCTGTGCACCCGCAACCGCGTGAGCCCCTACGCTTTGGCTTCCGCTGGCGCCCCATTAGCGGCCCTTTCCGCTGGTGATTACAAGGCGATGCAGGGCGGTACGCTCGGACATGGCGGCAGCGTTCCGCAGTTCGGCTATTCACGCCAGGCGATCAAGGAGCACGCCTAAATCACTCGCTACTCAAAGCGCATCATATTGCACCATCTGACCGTAGCTTTCAGCGCTGACCACATTTGCAATTTTCGCGAATGACACAGCGCTTTCTGACGGCTATCTGCGCGACACGATGACTGACCTTTCCAAGATCCGTAACTTTTCTATCATTGCCCATATCGATCACGGCAAGTCCACTTTGGCGGACCGTCTGATCCAGTATACGGGCGGCCTCACCGAACGTGAGATGACGAGCCAAGTCCTTGATAACATGGACATTGAGCAAGAACGCGGCATCACCATCAAGGCCCAGACCGTCCGCCTTAACTACACGGCAAAAGACGGCGAGACCTACCAGCTCAACCTCATGGACACGCCCGGCCACGTCGACTTCGCCTATGAGGTCTCCCGCTCCCTCGCCGCGTGCGAAGGCGCGCTGCTGGTCGTTGATGCGGCGCAAGGGGTCGAGGCGCAGACCCTCGCCAACGTCTACCAATCGATTGAGCACGACCACGAAATCGTCCCCGTCATCAACAAAGTCGACCTGCCCGCCGCGGAACCCGAACGCGTGCAGCACGAGATCGAAGAGGTCATCGGCCTCGACGCCTCCGAAGCCGTCATGACATCCGCCAAAACCGGCATCGGCATCGAAGACGTGCTCGAAGCGGTCGTCGCCAAAATCCCGCCGCCCAAGGGCGAGCGCGACAAACCGCTCAAAGCCTCCCTCGTCGATAGCTGGTACGACCCCTATCTCGGCGTCGTCATCCTCGTGCGCGTCGTCGAGGGCGTCCTCACCAAGGGCCAGCAGATCAAGTTCATGCAAGGCGGCACGCAGCACCTCGTCGACCGCGTCGGCTGCATGCGCCCCAAGATTGAGCAATTGCCCGAACTCGGCCCCGGCGAAATCGGCTTTATCACAGCCCAAATCAAAGAGGTCGAACAGGCCCGCGTCGGTGACACGATCACCACCGTCAAAGGTGGCGCATCTGAAGCGCTGCCCGGATACAAGGACGTGCAACCGGTCGTCTTCTGCGGCCTCTTCCCGGTGGACGCGGCGGACTTCGAAAAACTGCGCGAAAGCATCGGCAAGCTGCGCCTCAACGATGCAAGCTTCAGTTTCGAGATGGAAAGCTCCGCCGCGTTGGGCTTCGGCTTCCGCTGCGGCTTTCTCGGCCTCCTGCACCTCGAAATCATTCAAGAGCGCCTCAGCCGCGAATACGATCTCGACCTCATCACCACCGCGCCCAGCGTCGTTTACCGCGTCCACCTGTCCAAATCGAAGACCGAGGACGCGACGGTCATCGATATCCATAACCCCGCCGACTGGCCCGATGTGAACCGCATCGACATGATCGAGGAACCGTGGATCAAGGCGGTGATCTACACCCCCGACGAATATCTCGGCTCGATCCTCAAACTGTGCCAAGACCGCCGCGGCATCCAGACCGACCTCACCTATGTCGGCGGGCGCGCGCAGGTGACCTACGAATTGCCGCTGAACGAGGTCGTGTTCGACTTCTACGACCGCCTGAAGTCGATCTCACGCGGCTACGCCAGCTTCGATTACGAGCAAATCGGCAGCCGCGAAGGCGACCTCGTCAAAATGAACATCCTCGTCAACGCCGAGCCAGTCGACGCGCTGTCGCTGATCGTCCACTCCGGCGTCGCCGAAGAACGCGGCCGCGGCATGTGCGAGCGCCTGAAAGACCTCATCCCGCGCCACCTCTTCAAGATCCCGGTGCAAGCCGCGATCGGCGGCAAAATCATAGCCCGCGAAACCATCGCCGCAATGCGCAAAGACGTGACGGCGAAATGCTATGGCGGCGACATCTCGCGTAAGAAGAAGCTTCTGGAGAAGCAGAAGAAGGGCAAGGCGAAGATGCGTGAGTATGGGAATGTGAGCATTCCCCAAGAGGCGTTTATCGCCGCGCTCCGGATGGGTGAGGAGTGAGGCCCATCTAGCCCCCTCCTTAAGATGGAGAGGCGGCTCCAACCCCAACACAGCCCCCGCTCATCCTCGGCCTGTCGGTGGATGGTAGAGTGGGTGCCTTCAACTCTCTAACCTTGCTCTCAATTTTTCGATTATTTGCTCGATGGGTTCGTTCGAATTGACGGCGAGTCGACCAACCAACATAGGGCTAAAGTTAGCCAAGTCGGCTTTAGAAATATTATGCCAAATCGGCAAAATCATGGTTCGGCCATTTTCTTCGAGCGCGAAAAGCCCCTCTAATTCGTCCTTTGGCCAGTCTTTCTTAAAGAAGTCTGGAGATAGGACAACAATCCCAAATTTTGACCTACGGAGCCCTTCATCAATGCTTGCCCTTAGTCGGTCACCCCACCTTAGACTAAATTCATCATACCAGACGGTTATTCCCTCGGAGCGAATACGTTCGGCCAAACCACGTACGAATGGCTCTTTGTCTTCGCTCGCATGACTTATGAAGACATCAAAAGTTGATTTGCCTTGTTGGACTTCTGAGTATTGACTCGTCCTAGATGTACGCCGTGATCGGCGTTTACGCATCATGTCGCTCCTGGCTCCGGGCTCTTTTTTCTTAGTATTTACTTTTTGCGAGGTCTTTCGCCGTGAAACTACTCGATCGCGGATGTATGTAATCTCGTCAATCTTGATGTATACGACCGGATCGCGACTCTCTTGCCTAAACAAGCCCGCTCTCGCCATTGGTTTAGCTGCGTTGAGAACCTGAGAGCGCGTGAGACCTGTCGCTTCGGCAATTTCGTCAGCAGTTTTCCGACGTTTTTTGCCTTTGTAGATTGCAAGAAATACAGTCCATTTCAGTTCTGACCTACCCAAAATGGACAGAGTCTCCTCGACATGGGCATCTCGATTTGAAAACGAATCTGTGACGGAAACCGGCATAGTTGACTATATTTTCACCCGCCGACTTTTTTTGAATTTGCCATCAGGCGACTTACAGTATTCTGGCTTACACCGATCGCATCAGCCATCTTTTGCTGTGAAAAGCCGGATTCAGATAACTCCATCATTTTCAATTTTCGAAGTAATTGGAGTTCTTTCAGGATTTGTTCGTCGAGATTTGCCAATATTAGTCCCCATGTTTGATGCTTTTCGAAAGACCTTTAGGCAACATTCTGCTCATTGTGGCTGGGCTAATCTCGAGTATTGAGGCAATCCTGCTTTGCGGGGTGCCACTTTCAAGAAGCTGCAAAATCAGCAGACGCTTTACGTCGCGGATCTCGGATAAGAGTGTTTCATCTGATTTGCTCACAATTCAGCCCTTTTTCGCGATTTCCTTCAAAAGGCCTTGAGGAAACATTCTAGCGATTGTCGTCCTATGCACTCCGAGCGCTGAGCCCAATTCGTCTTGTGTAAGTCCGAGCCTTACGAGCCCAAGGATCATGAGCTTTCGGATCATCTCCAACTCTTCGAGCTCAGTTTTTTGGTCGCTCATGATTTGTTAGCTTTCTTTTTGGCGTCATAGACCGTTTGGCGGATAGAGCCCGGAGAAGCTCCGACAATCATTGCAACTTCAGCATGGCTAAGCCCGCCCTCGTTCAAAAAAAGTATCTTCTCCCTTTTTGTAGGCAGGTCGCGTACAGCATAAAGTGCTTGGACCTTCAGCATGGTCTGGAGCACATCCATGATCTCCTCATGCCTTTTGTCATCGGGCATGTCGCTCTAGCCTCCCTTGGCCTTTGAACTTGCTTTCTTGTGCTTTGCTATCGCAACATTGACAGTATTTGGAGTTGTGCCAAGTATAGATGCTATATCCTTTGGTCGGACCCCGGCAGAATTCAAAAAGAGCACACGATCCTTTTGTGTATCCATCCCATGAACGGCAAGGAGAGCTTGGATCCGGATCAGCGTGTCAAGCTTTGCATCAATTTCATGGAGAATTTCTTCGTTCATTTCGATTTCTTGATCCCCGCTTCCGGCAACGGATACACATGTACGGGGCGAACCTCTTGCCCAGATTCGACCTTGATTACTATCCCAGCGTCAATCCACCGCTTTATCGACTTGCTAAGATTTCCCCTGTCGAGTTTTGCCTCAGATGCGATTTTTGTAAGTGTGCGCGTGCCGTCGCAAAGGTTATACGCCAGAACTTGCTTTTCGCTGTTTCCACGGGGAGCGACATGCGACAAGATGTCGGCAACACTGAAGGTTTGACGAGCGACCGTCGCCAAAATAGCTCGCAAGTAGACTTCGTCGCTAGACATTGATCTCCATCTTCTAAGCCCTTTATGTTAGGTGCACTTTTCCGACAGTGTAAGGCGACCTGTCCCACAATCCACAAGCTTGTCGAATGCAAACCCTCAGTACTCTCTGATCTTTCGACGCGAGGTGAGGATTTCCCATGCGCATTATCGCGTTCGCTAGTGCTTTCGTTCCATGCTCCGCGCGACGCGGTGTAAGAGCAAATCACCCTTAGAAAGGCTCCGGGTGAGCGGGAGAGGAGGGCGAAAGGCTCGGACCTGCCCAGCGTTCGCTTACTATTCGCCCATTGCAGGATTATCGCAGCCCCCATTGGGGGCCTTGGCAAAGAAGCCCTACACACCCGCCTTTGCGACTTGCACGGCCTCCTCGCCCTTGCGGGCCAGCGCGCTGATCTCTTGCGGGGATAGGGCTCTTGGCCAGACGCTGACCTCGTCCATCGCGCCACCAACCCCCGCATTCACCCCCACCGCCGCATCCCCTCTGTTGCTTTCCGCCAAGCGCGGCTAAGGGCGTCGGGCTTATGTCGCAGAGCGCTCTTAACCCCGATGATCTGATCCGCGAGGCCTACAGTGTGGTGGCCGAGCCGGAGAAGCTGTTTGACTTGCAAGTCCAGCTTGAGCTCGCGCAGGCTCGTTCGGACGAGGCGGTGGCGGCGTTGGATCCGCATTTTGAGCAAATTGGCGCGATGTTCGACGCGATCCATCTGGGGCCGGAGGCGGACTTTTCCCAGATGGCGCTGTCGCCCGGCGATCCCGATCCGGTGCTTGCCAGCGATGCAGCGCTGCTGGTGCTGGACGAGGACCTGCGGCTTGTGGCGTTTCGCGAGAAGGACTGGGCCGAGCAGCGCCTCGCCACCCGCCAATACGCGCCCGATTGGCTGTTTGGCTATCACTCCGACGCGCTGCGGCGGGTGCGGCGCGGCTTCAATGAGGGGGCACCGGGGGAGATCCTCTACTTCCGAATGTATGGCGGAGAGGAGGACGCGCGCGGCTTTATGGTGCAGGCCGAACTGGTTGAGTTTGGCGCGCACAAGCGACTGAGCTTCCACAAGGTGAGCCTTGAATGGGAGGAGAGCGATGGGCGCCAGTTTGCGCAGGCGATGGGGCTGAGCGAGGCGGAGCGCGAATTGACCGCCTTTATCGTCGATGGCCGGTCTGTCGCGGAGTTTGCGACAAGCCGGGGCCGGTCGGTCGGGACCGCGCGCAATCAGATGAAGGCGGTGCTGCGCAAGCTGGGCATCGGCTCGCAGGCGGAGCTGGTGTCGCTTTACGCGGGCTTTGCCGGTTCGCTCGCGCTGCGCGACTGGGCGCCGCAGAATTCGGACGCGGAAGAGGGCCAGTCCATCGCTCTGCCCGGCGGGCCGCCGCTTCGGTACGAGCGCTATGGGCTTCCCGGCGGGCGGCCAGTTTTGTTGTTGCACGGCGCGATTGAGGGGCCGTTTCTGACGCCCAATCTCCAACACCGCGCGCACAGCGCTGAGCTGGACCTGTTTGTGCCCTGGATGCCGTTCTATTCCGACAAGGACCGACCCAGCGACCCGCGCGCGCGGATTGAGTGGTTTGTCGAAAGACTGGACCAGTTTTGTGAAGCCATGCGGATCGATCGCTGCCCGATCCTCGCGTGCAGTCTGTCGAGCGCTTACGGCCTCGCCGCGCTGAAACGGCATCCGGAGCGGTTTGTGGGCCTCGTCGCCTGCGGCTTTACCCCGCCGTTTGACCGTTTGGGCGAACTGGGAGAGCTCAACCCGATCTGGCGCGCGCCCCTTGTGCTCAGCCGCACCGCACCGGGCGTTGTCGAACTGCTGGTGCGATCTGTTGTGCGCCTTGCGATGAAGGGCGAGGCGTATCGCTATTTTGACAAGCTGCTCAAAGATAGTCCGGTGGATCGGATGACCTTGAACCAGCCCGATATCGCCTCGGTGGTGCGCAAGGCGTTTCAGGCGCGTCCTGACAAGGCGGGCCGCGCCTTGGCGCACGCGATCCAGGTGCAGGCGCTCGATTGGTCGCCATGGCTGGATGACCATGCACGCCCTGTCCGGATCGTGATGGGCGAACAAGACGTGGTGCATTCGCCGCAGGTTCAGCGTGGCTTCTGTGAAAGCTGCGGCTTTGAGACCATAGGTCCTTTGACCGATGTCGGCGGATTTTCGCTGTTCCAGACTCCCGAACGCATTTTTCACGAAGTGCGCCGTTTTTACGGGGAATAAGGGTTTCGGTCCTAAGCTTAGCCAAAGTGACGTGTCCCGCAGGTTGAAGCGTCTGATCGCGGCGCAGCCACGCATCGTGCCAAATCGCCTTTTTGCGGACCGGCTTCATCGGTAAAGAACATGGAAAAGGGTCGCCGCCTTGCAACATCAATTCGACTACAATTACGAGCTCGTCCGTAAGCTTGGACTGAGCGATTTCGCGCGCTTCAAAATGGCGCGTTCGGGCGCTGAGGTTCCGGTCAAGATCTGGTCTCATAATGTCATGGTGCGCAAGGGCACGCCGGATATTCGTGTCGCGGTCCATTCACTGACGGGTGAGTTCAAGGCGCTGAGGGGCCTCCTGCCCGATGATTTTGACGGGGTGATCGTCGATGCGGGCGGCTATATCGGGACGGCTACGCTGGCCTTGCGTCAATTGTATCCCAAAGCGCGCATAGTTACGCTTGAGCCTTCGGAGGCGAACCTGAAAGTCCTGCGGCAAAACCTGGCCGGGGTCGAAAACGTGCAGATCGTGCATGGCGCGCTTGTCGGAAAAGCGCGCGCCTCGATCACTCTGCGCGATCCGGGGCGCGGAGAGCACGCGTTCACGGCGGTGGAGCGCCCCAAAACGAACGAAAACGCGGCGGCGATGCACGAAGCGCCAGCCTACACTCTGGCCCAATTGGTCGACGATGTGTCGCAGATCGGCATCCTCAAGCTCGATATCGAGGGCGGAGAGGTGGACGTGCTGGAGCACGATACGCACACGCTCAGGGGCATCAAAGTCGTGTTTGCGGAACTCCACGATCGCATCGAAGAGGGATGCACCCGGCTATTCACCGAATTCTCGCAAGGGCGCGTCGTGGTGCGGATCGGCGAAAAACGTTTGTCAGTGAAGCCTTAGTGCACGTGGCGGTCGCTCAAGCCCCGCGGTGAAAGCTCTTCGCCGCGTTCGGGTCTTGAATGTCATAAGCAAACCACGCGTCTTGCGCGTAATCATACACCTGCACGCAGCCATCCTCGACCCGAGCGGAAAAGTCACTGGCGGAATGGCGATCGTGGCCTATCAAAGTGTCCCCCGTCCGATTGAACGCGACATGCGCCTTGGTCCCCGCGTCGTACAATTCCGGCAGGGTGCCGCCGAAATGCGCTTGGTTCTCCGCGTCGAAGGCCTGGACCTGATCGCCGCGACGTTCGGCCGCAATTCTGAGCCTTTTGCCCGCGCTGTGGTCGAAAATGCCGGCGACTTTCTTGTTGGTGAGAACAACGAAGGTGGCGGCGGCCACCATGGCTCTTGTACAGGGTTCCATGGCGGTGTGTGATAGCCCGCGATGGCCGGTTTAGCGAGAGCGCCGTGTTACCGGGGAAGGGCGAAGACGAACGTGTCGAGCAGCGACGAGGCGTCCCAGGGGACTTGATCGCCATTGGTCATCTCCACCACCTGCTTGCGCACTTCGCGGAAAGTGAGTTCGATATCGCGGTTCTGGACCAGCATCTGCTCGGCCAGAGCCTCGGCGTAAGGGCTGTTGACGCCTCCACCGTCGATCGCAACGCTGCCGGGCGAGGTTGAATAGGCGACGAAACTCCCATTGGGCGTCGACATCTGGGCAAGACCGCGCGTTCCATCGCGGGTGCGGCGGCGCAGCGGCATATTGCGGCACGCGTCAAGAATGACGATGCGGGTGGAGACATAAGCCTCCTCCATCTGCGCCAGAACGGCGTCGGCGCGCACCGCTTCAAGCTCAAGATCGCTTTCGGAATCGATATCGGAACCAACAGGGATAAGGAAATTCTGACCGCCCGACTGCACGCCGTGCCCAGCGTAATAGAACAGGCCCGTTGCGTTATCGCCAGCGGCGGCCAACCGGTCTCCAAACCGGCGGACGGCGGCCTTCATCGCCTTTTGATCGCCGTCTCGCACGATCTCAACGTCAAAGCCCAAGCTGCGCAATGTCGCGCGGATCAGCACGGCATCGTTAACCGGGTTTGAGAGCGCTCCCATTGAATTCGAATAGCGTTCGTTGCCTATGACCAGCGCGATGCGCGGGCCGTTGGCGGCTGCGACCGCGATCTGCACGTCCTGCTGGGCAAATCCGCCCTCGCGGTCGGACAATCGGCGACCATACCCACGCGGCGCACCGCCCGCTCCGCGCGCCAAACCCGGTCCCGGATTGGTGTTCTGCGTCACGCGCGGTTGCGGCGCGGGAGCGGTATATTGCGGAGCGGTGTTCTGGGGGGCGGCGTTCTGAGGAGCAGGTGCCGCCGCCACATATTGCGGCGCGCTCGCTTGCGGTGCGGGCGCCGTGTATTGGGGGGCTGTGTACTGAGGGGCCGGTTGCTGCACTTGTTGCGTCGAAGGCGCAGGCGCTTGCGCGACCCGAGCCGGAGTGACCGTCTGCGGGGCCGGTGCTGTCGTGTAACTGGGCTGTGGAGCGGCCGGCGAGGGAGCCAAGGATTGCGGCCTGGTTGCGGGGGCGCTCGACGGGGCGGGCGCTTGCGCGACACGGGTGGCAGATGGCTGTGCGGCGGCGGTGGGCGCCGGAGTGATCGTTACTTGTGTCGGCGGCGCGCTTTGCGCGATGGTCCGCGATCGGGTCGGCGTTGATGGGGCCGGCAAGCCCATACGCGCCAACTCCTTCCGGTGCGCCTCAAGGTCCTGCTCATATTGCCGCTGTTCGCGTTCAAATTCCTGCTGTTTGCGCTGCACGGCGGCCACTTCGGCGTTGTGGCCTTGGATCTTCTGTTCGTATTCGCGCTGCTTGCGCGCCGCTTCTTCGACTTGCGCGTTATGCTGAGCCATCGCGCTGTTGAAGGCGTTGACGCGGTTGGCGTTCATTTCGTTGATGGCCTGCGCGTAAACGACCCCTTCACGGGCCAGAGCGCATCCTTCGATTTCTTCCTGAAGCTCGGCCTCGCTCTTACCCTGTGCCTCGGCCATCACTTCGCCGCGACAGCCCGCTCGCGCCTGAGCCATACGCGCGTCGATATCGATGCCTTCGTCGCGCAGCATCTGCATGATGGCTTGCACTTCGGCGTCGACCGCGGATTGGCGCGCGGTGCTGGTGTAAGGTGATCCGGCCAGGGGAGCGCCGGCTGCAGAAGCGTCGTTGGTTTGGCCGAACGCAACGGTTGGCGCGCAGACAAGCGCCAGCGTGACAAGTATTGATAGGCCCTTTGCCCGTTTAACCGGCATGCTTCCCCCAAAGCGTATGATGAGAATCGGCCTACCGTATCACACGCACGAGTCAACGTGGAGGCCGCTAACCATAAGAGTGTAAGTATTCGCGCTGTTTTGCTTAAATAGAGCGCGCAATGCGTTAAGCGTATGACTCCACGGTCAAAAGTCGCGGCTCCGTCGCGCGATATGCAAGCGGCTTTCGACTCTTCGCACGCAAATTTTTTAACTAACACAGACTGCCACCCGCGCTGCGTGGATCCTTCACGTGTCACTCGTGTGGGATTTGAGTCCCTTCCGGAGACTCGGGCGGCCCAATGCGCCTGCCATCCGCGCGCGGGGCTTCCTGATGGCGGCGGCGGAAGGCGCCATCGGCCTCCATGGCGTCCAGATCGCGGTCGCGCAGAGCTTCAAAACGGGCCCACGCCACCTTCGTTTCGTCGGATAGGCGGGCCCATTCCTGGGTGCGTTCGTGGTGCACCTGCTGTCGGACCGCTTCAAGTTTGCGATCAATGCTGGCGCGGATCTCTTGTGGGGAGACGTTGCGTTGTTCGGCCTCCCATTGTTTGCGCCATTTCCTCTTGAGCCGCTGTTTCTCCATCTTGCCGATCGCGTTCAGCCCTTTGAGGCTGCCGCCGCCTCTAGTCGCGGGCTGGCCAAAGCGTTCAGGCGCGCGATTGCGCAGCAGAAACATCAACAGCCGATCATTGTAACGGGTGCGGGTGAAAACCTCCTCGCCGCGCACGCAATACGGTTCTTCGACGCCGTGAAGCGCGCGCTCCATCGCGACATCCTCAAGCCGCTGCACACCCAGATCGAGCGCCGCCACCCACGCTTCGCGAAAGCTTTCCGCCTGGGGCAGGCGGCGGATGCGATAGGCGCCGGCGGTGCTCATATTCACATGGCGGCAGGCGGCCTCGACGCTGCCAGTATCGGCGAGCGCTTCGATGAAATCGCGCTGGCGTTCAGGCGTCCACCCGTCGTGCCGATTGCGCTGGCTGGGAACCGGGGTGAAGTCGGGCAGGGCGCTGGCGGGGACAGGCAAGCGGGTGGTGCGGTTGTCTTTCTTGCGGGTCATGGACGAGTGTGAACCACAAAAAGGGCAAGTAGGAAAATCGAAGCGGCTTGCAGGGGGCGATGCAAAGGCTTCAAAACTGTGGGCCTAAGGCTTGAACTTCACTTGGCGTTCAGCGCGGCGCTGGTTATACGACGCGCCATGACTGGATTCACCAAAACTTCGATCCGCGCCGCTTTGCTGGGCGCAGCCGCTCTCGCCACCACCGCGTGCGGCGGCGGCAACGCCAACAAAGACGTGGCTTACGTGGCGCGCGATGTGGAAACGCTCTACGCCGAAGCGCAGCGCCGCATGGACAAGGGCAACATTGTCCTTGCCGCCGCGCTTTTTGACGAGGTGGAACGCCAGCACCCCTATTCACCCTGGGCCCGCCGCGCGCAGTTGATGAGCGCGTTCAGCTATTACATCGCCCGCGATTACAACAAGGCTATCCAGAACTCGCAGCGCTTCCTGTCAATCCACCCGGGTAACAAAGACGCGCCGTATGCCTATTACCTGATCGCGTTGTCCTATTACGAGCAGATTAGCGATGTGAACCGCGACCAGAAAATCACCGAGCAAGCCCGCAGCGCTCTGCGTGAGGTTAACCGCCGCTTCCCGCAATCCGAATACGCTGCTGACGCGCGCCTGAAGATGGACCTGGTGGACGATCACTTGGCGGGCAAGGAAATGGAGATCGGCCGTTTCTATCAGCGTTCGGGCCAATGGCTGGCCGCCAACCTGCGGTTCCGCAACGTGATCGACAATTTCGAGACCACCAGCCATACGCCTGAAGCGCTCTACCGTCTTGCGGAGAGCAACCTCGCGTTGGGCGTGCCCGAAGAAGCGGTGAAATACACCGCCGTTCTGGGCGCCAACTACCCCGGCACCAAGTGGTATGAACGCGCCTACAAGCTTATCGGCAAACACGCCGAGGGTGTGACGGCGACCTGATCTGGGCATCCATGCACAAAGTCGTTTGGTCATCCCTTTTTGATCAAAGCTAACCGCTTCTAAACGTCCGCTGGCTAGGGCCGCGCGGATGGTGTCGCATTCCGTTCAGATCGGGTTTCTTTCCTTCTCGCGTTCTCTTGCGAGCGGCGTTGTTTTGTTGTGCTCTTTGCTCTTGGCGCTGGGATTTCTCGCCGCGACGGCAGCCGCCGCGCAGGAGCGTCCCATGATCGTCAGCGAGGACCAAGATCACTGGTCGTTGCTTGACACGATGCAGGTGAGCCACGCTATCCCGCGCTCAGCCGCTTTCGAAGCGGTTCGGGCGGGAGATTTCGACGCTTCGTTCAGAGCGGGCGACGGCTCTGTTCCCAGTTTTGATGGCGAGGCGGGGCCGGTTTGGGTCAAAGCGGTTCTGGCCAGTGAAAGCCGCGAGACGCTGATCCATCAGATCGTTCTGAAGTATCCCCAACCCCAAAGGATCACCTTCTACGTCGAGGGCGAGGACGGGGAGTTCGTTGAGACGCAACAGGGAAGCGCGGCAGCCTATCTCGAGGCGCGCAACGGCCGGTTTCCAAGCGCACGTATCGCGGTGCCGGGTGGCGAGGCGCGCACGTTCTATCTCAGGATCGAAAGCCCCGCGCCTCTTCTTGTTCCTCTGCAGCTTTACAGCCAGGACGGTTTCGGTCGGGCCATGACGCTCGACAATCTGATCTTTGGTCTTTTGGTTGGCTGCATACTTGCGGTCGCCATCCATTCATTCCTGACCTTTGCGGCGGCTGGCGAGCCAGCGTTTGGATGGTTCGTTCTCTTTTGTGTATGCGGGGCAGGCTACATTCTTACCGCCACCGGGATCGCTAAGGCGCTGATCTATCCCGGCATTGCCTTCAATTCGAACCTCGTCCTTATGGCGTCGCAAGCGATTGGCAATATGGTTAGCGCTCTGTTCCTCGCCAGCTATCTGAGAATACGCGAGCATAGCCCACATTTGCATAAATTAGTTCAGGTCATCGCAGTGGCCAGCGTTTTCAGCGGAATCGGGGTATTCCTGCCGAGCGCTTTGGCTGTGATCCTTTTGGTCTTCAGTATTCTGATTGGTCCGACGGCTTTGTTTGGCATCAATGTCTACTTGGCAGTGCGCGGCGTGAAGGGCGCGAAAGCGCTCTTGGTGGGCTGGACCTTGTTGCAGGCGGGCACGGTTTGGCTGTTCCTGCGGGTGCTGGATGTTGTTCCTTACACGGAGTTCAACCATTATGCGCTGCCCCTTGCGGCGACCTTTACGGCCCTTCATTTCAGCTGGGCTTTGACCAGCCGCGCGCGCCGGGCGGAGCATCAGGCTAAGCACGACGAGCTTACCGGATTGCCCAACCGGCTTAGTCTGGCCGCCTATGGCAAAGACTCCGCAAGTCTTGATCGCCATGTCGCTGCGATGCTGCAGATCGATCTCGATGGCTTTAAAGGCGTCAACGACACGCATGGTCACGCTGCGGGCGACCACGTCCTCAAAGTGGTCTCCGAAAGGTTCAAAGCCGCCTTGCATGGGGATGGCGAGGTGTTCCGGTTGGGCGGGGATGAATTTGCAGTTGTTGTCTCAGGAAAAAGAAATTCCATAAATCTGGTGGCTGTCGCCAACAGGATCATTACCGCTGCGGCTCAACCCGTCGCCTTTCGTGGACAGACCCTACGTGTTGGCGCCAGCGTCGGGATCGCGATCCCGGCGAGTGGCGAAACCAAATTGTCCGACACTCTGGAACGCGCGGACGCAGCGCTGTACGAGGCCAAGCGCGATGGTAAGGGGTGCCTTAGATTCTGCGATCTCGAAACCGAGCGCCAAGCGCTCGCCTCGGCGTTAGAAGCTAAGGCCGCGTAATCGGGTCGCGCTGCGCCCGGCGCTTCCGCTTGGGGATTTGACCGCTTTGCGAGCGTGACGCTCGCATCTGGCTGCGCTAGACCGCGCTCACGATGCTCACCCGCCTGTCCATCCGCAATATCGTTCTGATCGAAGCGCTTGATCTCGATTTCGCGCGCGGGCTGGGTGTGCTGACGGGGGAGACGGGGGCGGGTAAGTCGATCCTGCTCGATTCCATCGGTCTGGTTCTGGGCGACCGGGCGGAGACGCGTCTGGTCCGTTCGGGCGAGCCCAAGGCCAGCGTTACGGCCAGCTTTGAATTCGCGAAGATGCCACCGCTGATTGCGGAGGCGCTGGACGACGCGGATATTGAAGTTGAGCCGGGCGAGCCGCTCATCATTCGCCGTCAGGTCAAGGCCGATGGTGGGTCCAAGGCGTTCGTCAACGACCAACCCGTCAGCGCTGCTTTGTTGCGCAGCCTTGCGCCCGCTTTGGTCGAATTGCACGGCCAGCACGATGATCGCGGCCTCGTAAACCCGCGCGGGCATTTGGCCCTGCTTGACCGCTATGCCGGAACCGATCTGCAGGGCCTGCGCGCTCGATACCAAGATTGGGCGAAGGCCGAAGCGGTTCTGGCCGAAGCGCGCGCCGGGGTGGAGCAGGCCAAGCTCGACGAGGAATTGCTGCGCGCGCATCTGGCTGAGTTGGAAACGCTCGCGCCGGAAGTGGGAGAGGAAGAGACGCTCGCCAACACCCGCATCGATTTGCAAAAGGGCGAGAAACTTTCGGGCGATCTCGAAGATCTGCGGCGCATGTGGGATGGATCGGATTCGCCGCTCGCCAATCTGCGGGTCGCGGCGCGCAAACTAGACCGGATTGCTGAGGAACACCCGCTTCTGAGCGAAGCGCTCGTCTCGCTCGATCGCGCGGTGATCGAAGCGGGTGAGGCGGAGGATAAGCTGATCGAGGCGGGCCACGCGCTAATCCATGATCCGCAAGCTTTAGACGCCGCCGAAACGCGCCTGTTCGAACTGCGCGCCATCGCTCGCAAGCATCGCTGCGAGGTGGATGGGCTGCCCGGTCTGATGGTCGAGATGCGCGGTAAGCTCGACGCCATCGAAGGCGGCGAAGCGCATCTGGGCGGGCTGGAAAAAGCGGCAACAGAAGCGCGTGAGGCTTACACCAAGGCGGCAGCGAAGGCCTCTGACCTGCGCGCCAAGGCCGCAAAACGCCTAGACAAGGCGGTCGCCACCGAACTCGCGCCGCTCAAACTGGACGCCGCGCAGTTTCAAACTTCGCTTCAACCCTTGCCAGAGGATCGCTGGGGCGCTTTGGGGCAGGACACCGCCGAATTCCTTATCGCCACCAACCCCGGCGCGCCCTTCGCGCCGCTCGCCAAGATCGCGAGCGGAGGCGAACTCTCGCGCTTTATCCTCGCGCTCAAAGTAGCGCTCGCGGAAAAGGGCGGGGCGGGCACCATCATCTTTGACGAGATCGACCGCGGCGTCGGCGGCGCGGTGGCGAGCGCCATCGGCGAACGCCTCGCGCGCCTCGCGGATGAAGAAGGCCAGCTCCTCGCCGTCACCCACTCCCCGCAAGTCGCCGCGCGCGGCTCTCTCCACTATCTGATCGCCAAATCGTCGAGCGGCACCGTCACCAAGACCAGCGTCGTTGAATTGGACCAAAGCGGTCGCCAAGAAGAGATAGCCCGCATGCTCTCTGGCGCCGAGATCACCTCCGAAGCCCGAGCGCAAGCGGACCGGCTTTTGGAAGGGGTGTAATGGAAAGCTTTGGACCGATTATCGCGTTGCTGATCGCAATGCCGTTCCTCGCGGCGATTGGGATAACGACGCTGGCCGCCTTTGCGCTGATGTCAGTGTTGGGTCTGATGACCGAGATGAGCTTCAAGCGGATCTTCTTTGTCTCCTTCTTCATGGGGCTTGCCGCGCCACTTCTGGTCGGAGGCGCAGTGTTTTCGATTGTCGACGACGCGCGGTTCCAGCGCGATCTGCGCGATGGGTTTGATCAGTTTATCGAGCTGCCCGAAGACGCCGGAGGCACGGCCAAGCTGGGCCCATTGGTCCCGCGCCTGCGCGAGCTGCGGGACGACATGCGCGAAGGCGATATGAGCGACGCGGAAATCGAACGCCGGATTGAAGGTCTGTTTGAAGATGGCGGCGAGGGTGGCGTGCAAATCGAACAAGGCGAGCCGTCGGACAATGCGGCCGGTGACGAAGTGACCGTTGATATTGACGGTGTGCAATTGAGCCGAGATGGAGATACGGTCCGAATACAGATCGATTGAGCCCGTGCCTTAATGCTAGACATAACCGAAGCCGACGCCGCGAATGAACTGATGCGTTTGGCGCGTCAGATCGCGCATCATGACAAGCTGTATCACGCGCAGGATGCGCCTGAGATCACCGATCAGGAATACGACGCGCTGGTGCGCCGCAACGCTGAGCTGGAAGAGGCGTTTCCGCATCTGGTGCGCGACGACAGCCCGTCGAAGAATGTCGGCCACGCGATCGCCGCCTCGCCATTGTCCAAGGTGACGCACGAGGTTCGCATGATGAGCCTCGACAATGCCTTTTCGGATGAGGAACTGCTCGAATTTGTCGAGCGGGTGCGGCGGTATTTGAACTTGCCCGAAGGCGAGGTTATGGGTTTCACCGTCGAGGATAAGATCGACGGCCTCTCCTGCTCGCTGCGTTACGAGCAAGGCAAGCTGGTCCGCGCCGCGACGCGCGGTGATGGGCAGGTGGGCGAGGATGTGACCGCCAATGTCACGCATATCCCGGACATCCCTCAGCATTTGCCAGACGGCGTTCCCGACATCTTCGAGGTCCGCGGCGAGGTCTATATGGAGCGCTCCGCCTTCGCCGCCCTCAACGAAAAGGCGGAGCTTGAGGACACCAAGAAATTCGCCAATCCGCGCAACGCGGCGGCGGGGTCCTTGCGTCAGAAGGACGCGAGCGTCACGGCGCAGCGGCCCTTGCGGTTCTGGGCGCATGGCTGGGGCGCGGCTTCGGATGTACCGGGTGAGACGCAAGCGGACGTTGTCGCGGCGTTGCGCGCTTGGGGCTTCCCCATCTCGCCGCTCTTCGCGCGGTTCGAAAGCGCCGAGGATCTGGTCGCGCACTACAAGATGATTGGATCACAGCGGCCTCATTTACCCTATGAGATCGACGGCGTCGTCTACAAGGTCGACCGCCTCGATTGGCAGAATCGCTTGGGCTTTATGTCCAAAGCGCCGCGCTGGGCGATTGCGCGCAAATTCCCCGCAGAGAAGGCCGAAACCACGCTCGAAGCCATCGACATTCAGGTCGGGCGCACGGGCAAGCTGACTCCGGTTGGACGCCTCGCGCCGGTCCTGGTGGGCGGCGTGACGGTCACGAACGTCACGCTCCATAACCGCGATGAAATCGAACGGCTCGGCGTGCGCCCGGGCGACCGCGTGGTGATCCAGCGCGCAGGCGATGTGATCCCACAATTGGTCGAGAACCTCTCAAAGGGCGAAGAGCGCGAGTCCTTTATCTTCCCCGACCGCTGTCCGGTGTGCGATAGCGAAGCGGTGGCCGAGGACGAAGACGTCGACGTTCGCTGCACCGGTGGCCTTATTTGCCCGGCCCAGCGCACGCAGCGGCTCGAGCATTTCGTGAGCCGCAAAGCGCTTGATATCGATGGGTTGGGCTCCAAAACTATCGCGCAGTTCTTCGAACTGGGTTGGCTTGAGAGTCCGGCTGATATTTTTCGCCTAAAGCACCGAAAAGACGATATTCTTACGCTCGAAGGGTGGAAGGATAAGTCTGTGGAAAACCTGTTGGCTGCTGTGGAAGACCGGCGCGAGCCCGACGCCGCGCGGCTGCTGTTTGGCCTTGGCGTGCGCCATGTGGGTGAGACCACCTCGCGCGATCTGATGAAGGCCATCGGCTCGCTGCCCGCTCTGCGTGAGGCAGCGGAACGCTTCAGCTCTTATCGCGACGAAAACCCGCGCGGGGAGGAGGAAAAAGCCTCTCCTTTCAAAACCCGCATGGACGATATGGCGAAGGAGACGCTGGGCGTGTCCGACGGCATCGGCGCGACGGTTGCGCACGCTCTGGCCGATTTCTTTCATGAACCGCACAATGTGGCGGTGTGGGAAGACATGCTGAGCGAGGTCAGCCCGCCGCTCTACGAGGTCGAAGTTCTGGACAGCCCCGTCGCAGGCAAAACGGTGGTTTTCACCGGCAAGCTGGAGACGATGAGCCGCGACGAAGCCAAGGCGCAGGCGGAGAAACTGGGCGCGAAAGCGTCCGGCTCGGTCAGCGCGAAAACCGATCTTTTGGTTGCGGGACCGGGCGCGGGCTCCAAGTTAAAGAAAGCTCAAGACCTTGGGATTGAAGTGATCGACGAGGCCGGATGGGCCGAAATCGTGGCACAGGCCGGGTAAGGGCTAACGAGGGATCAGAACACATGGCAGGGCCGATACGCGGATTTTTCAGCAAGCTGCGCGCCGATATCGAGACGCCGCGCGATGAACGCCCTTTTGGCAGTGGGTGGCTATCGGGCTTTTTCGCCTGCTTGCTCGCGCTGAGCGGCTTGTTGATGGTTATCGCGCTGCGCTTCCCGGCGTGGTTTGCGACGCCCGAGCTCGAAATCCTGAAAGACTGGAGCAGTTTCCGCGCGGCGGTGCATGTCATCCTGCTCGCCAGTTACGCGCTCTCTTTGCTCAGCCTGTTGCTGCGGCCTAGCAAGGCGTTGGGCTTTTTTGGGCTGGCTATCGCGTTGACCGCTACGCTGCTGGGCGGGGCGAACGTCCAGCCGGAAGAAACGAACAGTTGGGGCATGTTTTTTGGTCTCGACTTTTTCGTCGTGAACCTGCTGGCGACCGGGTTTATGTTTGCGCCGCTGGAGCGGCTCAAACCGCATAAGCGCGACCAGCGCCTGTTCCGCACCGAATGGAGCGAGGATTTGTTTTACTTCCTGATCAGTTCGATGTTCGTGCAGCTGCTGGGCTTCCTCGCTCTCGCGCCGTCGACGGTCATCAATGAAAACACCAACAGTTTTGACGCCTTCCGCGCCAGCGTGGCCGGCCTGCCTTGGCTTGTGCAATTTGTTATCGTGCTCGTCGCCTCAGACATGGTGCAATACTGGTTCCACCGCCTGTTCCATAAAGTGCCGTTTCTGTGGGGCTTTCACGCGATCCACCATTCCGCGCAGTCGATGGACTGGCTGGCGGGCAGCCGGATGCACTTTATCGAGATTATCCTGCTGCGCGGCATCACATCCCTGCCGCTCTTCACGTTGGGTTTCAGCCCGTCGGTGATGCAGGCTTATCTGGGCTTTGTGTATATCTGGTCCTCGCTGCTGCACGCCAATATTGGCGGTAATCTCAACCGCGTGGGTCATTGGGTTGCGACGCCGCGTTTCCACCATTGGCATCATGGGCTTGAGAAAGAAGCGTTCGACGTGAACTTCGCGATCCATTTTCCGTGGATCGACAAGCTGTTCGGCACTTTCCACCTGCCTAAGGATCGCTGGCCCAATGATTACGGTATTCCCGAGGATGTTCCGCGTAAATATGTAGGCCAGTTCCTCTACCCGTGGACGCGCACCGGCAAGAAGACGACCGAGGCGGCGGAGTAATCCCGCGTCTTCAGGTTTGATGGATCATCAAAGTTTGAAAGCCATTTGAAGGCTGAACACTGCACAGGAGAATGGCTGCGTGAAATTGGGAATTGGCATCGCTTTGGGCATCGCGATTGGTTTGGCGTCAGACAATCTCGCGCTTGGCATCGGTGTAGGGGTCGCCATCGGGGCGGCGCTAAGCGTGGCGGATTCCAAAAAAGAGGCCCAGCAGGAGGACGAAGCCCAAGAATGAATCTTCTCCACGATCTCCACCCGCAAGCGCTGCGCATCGCGACGGCGCTTCGCTCCCGTAAACAGCGCATCGCGGTGGCCGATGGGGCGACCGGCGGGCTGATCATGGCGGGTTTGCTCACCGTTCCGGGCGCGCTTGATTTTTTCAAGGGCGGGGGCGTCGTTTACTCGTTCAAGGCGCGCAATGTTCTGTTTGACCTCCCGCGAGAGGCCTATGACGGCATGACCTCCGCGACCGAGGAATACGCGCTGCTTCAGGCGCGCGGCATCCGCGATCGTATGGGCGCAAGCTGGGGCGTCGCGGAAAGCGGATCAGCGGGATCGAGTAGGCATCCGCTCGGCGTCGTCTCCGGCCGCAGCGTCGCCGCCATTGTCGGCCCGGACGTCGAACGCGTGGCGGTGATCGAGACGGCAAGCGATGACCGTATCGCCAACATGGAGGCCTTTACAAAGAACGCGCTTAACCTGATCGAAGACGTTCTCTGACCCAATCTCAACTCTAGCCTCCGATTAAAGGCAGAGCCATCGCCCCGACTACCGACAACGCAATGGCAGGCATAGCTGGAGCATTGCCACCCTTCAGTTTGGCGAACGCAGCTGCCAAAAAGAAACCGATCATCAGCGCTGTGAAGTAAACCGGAACGCTTAGCCATGGGAGTAAGGCGATCAGCATTTTTGCAATCCCACCTGGGACGCCGAAGAACGCTGATGCCAAGATGATGATTGCAATGCCGATTTTGAGATAGAGATCTCCGCTCTCGAAACTGTAGTGTCCGAGTGACCAACCAAGAGCGTACGCCCCTAAACCGCCGGCTAGCAGGATCAAATTGTTGCGATTGGAGAGCGATCCATCCCGCAAATTCTCGGTTGCGGCGGGGGCGGCGCAGCCTACGAACAGGACCAAAACCAGTATTTGGAAGGCCATAAGCGACATTTGGTATTCCTCCGACCAACTCGTTGCTCTGGCAATTGCATGAATTCCAATAAGAATTCGTTATTTGACCGAGCTCCCAAACACAAAAAAATCAAAAAATATTCGCGGGCTTGTCGAATGACCCTTGCCCGCTTCGTCTTGGTGTCAGAGCCTTGCCATATTGGTGAGGCGAGGATGGAGACCGACACATGCAATACATGCTGCTAATCAACGAAAGCGAAGACGCCTATTCGGGGGATGACGGCGCGCAGGTGATGGAGGCCACTTTGGCCGGTCACATGGCGCTGATCGAAAAGCTCACCGCGAGCGGCAAGGAATGGTCGGGCAACCGGCTGAAGGAAGCGCACACCGCGACCACCTTGCGCTACAAGGCTGGCGAAGCGGCGCTGCACGACGGCCCGTTTGCGGAAACTCATGAAGAGCTTGGTGGCTATTACATCGTCGATGCGGAGACGCTGGACGAGGCCATTGAGTGGGCGCGCATGATCCCCATTCCGGGCGACGGTGCGGTGGAAATCCGCCCGATCTTCCCGGACGAGGAGATGTGAGAATGGACGCGTCCGAAGTCCCAAACGCTTCGGGCGCGTCCTTCGCGCGGGCGCTGGCGGAGGCGCGGCCCATCGTGGTCGCCGCGCTCGCCTCGCATTTGAGCGATCTCGACGGCGCTGAAGAGGCCTTCGCCGATGCCTGCGTGGCGCTGACCGAAAGCGGCGCGAAGCCCGATCACTTGGCCGGTTGGTTGATCACGGTGGGCAAGCGCAAGGCGATCGACCGCATCCGCAAGCGCGACGCGCGCCGACGGGCCGATGATGGGGCGATGGAAATTGCGGAGGGTGAAATGGACAATATCATCCAACTGCCAGAAGCCATTCCGGATGAGCGATTGCGGCTGATCTTTATCTGCTGCCACCCAGCGCTGGCGCTTGAGGCGCGCGCGGCTTTGACGCTCAAGATGATTTGCGGGCTGGACGTGCCCGCGATTGCCGAACTGTTTCTGACGAGCGAGGCAACGATGTTTGCGCGCATCACTCGGGCCAAGGCTAAGATCCGCGACGCGCGTGTGTCGTTTGAATTGCCGCCAAGGCGCGAATGGCCGGAGCGGGTGGGGGCGGTGCTTCTGGCGCTCGAGCTGGCCTACACCTCGGCCTATTCGGATGCGGGCGGATCGCGCGCGGGCAACGAAGGCGGCGAGTTGGCCGAAGAGGTGGAACGGCTGGCGACGATGCTTGCGGAGCTGTTGCCAGACGAGCCGGAGGTTCTTGGTCTCGCCGCTTTGGTGACGCTGGCGCGATCGCGCGAGGCGGCGCGAGTGGACGCTCAAGGCGCGATGGTGCCGCTCTCTCAGCAAGATACAACGCGCTGGGACCGCGCGCGCATCGACCGGGCGCGGGCGTGGATGGACGCTGCAAGCGCCCATGCGAAACCCGGCCCCTATCAGGTGATGGCCGCGATCCAGTTGACCCACGCGCGCCGCCTGTTTGATGGGGTGGTGGATTGGGCCGCGATTGCGACGCTTTACGATGCGCTGATGATTATGCGCGCTGGGCCGATTGTCGCGCTCAATCGCGCGCTGGCGGTGGCCGAGATCGAAGGTCCGGAAGAAGGATTGGCGCAGGTCGAAGCGATTGAGGCCAAGGGGCTGGAGAACGCCCGCCCGTTCCATGTCGCCCGTGCGCGCTTGCTGGAGCGGATGGGGCGGGGCGAAGACGCATTGGCGACTCTGGATGCAGCGCTCAAACGCGATCCGCCTGAAGCCGAGAGACTCTATCTTGATAAGTGGCGCGAGCGGATGCTCGAACACTCTTAGCCAGCCCGCTTGGCTCGCGCGCGTTCGCGGCCGGTCAGGCGGCGCTGCATCCACAGGATCGCCCAATCGCCGCGTTGCAGTCGCGCGCGCGGTGTAAAGCCAGCGCGTTTGTAAGCGCGGCGAACTTTTTCCTCTTGCTCGCCCGCCAAAAGACCGGCGAGCAATAGGTCGCCACGCGGTGCGGCGCTCGCGGCGAAATCGGGTGCAAGTTCGACCAAGGGACCGGCCAAAATGTTCGCAATCAGCAAATCGTATTGTCCGCGCATTTGCAGCAGAGGATCGTCCATTCCATCAGCGATCACCATCGTCATTTCACCCGTCTTATCGCCGAGGGTGACTCCGTTAAGCGCGGCGTTGTCTTCAACAACTTGCGCGCACACCGTATCGATATCCGAAGCCGTGGCCTGTGCGCCCGGCCACAGGCGCATCGCGGCAAAGCCAAGGAGGCCGGTGCCCGTTCCGATATCGGCGATCCGGCGCACGCATCGCCCTCGGGCCTTGATCCGCGCAAGCATTTCCAGACATCCCGCAGTGGTTTGGTGCTGGCCTGTGCCGAAGGCTTGCGAGGCCGGGATGGCAAAGTTAACCGCGCCTTCCTCAGGCTCAAAATCGGGCGTGTGGACATGGAACGGCCCCGCATCAATCGGCTGCGTCCCTAGTTGGCTGAGAGTCAACCAGTCTTCATCCGCCAGTTGTTCAATCGCGATCTTGGGCGCGCGGCCTTCGAACAGGGCGGCCAGCGCTTCGGTTTGCGGGCGGCCCGGTGCCTCGGGATACCAGCCTTCGAGCACCCAGTCTCTCGGACGATCTTCGGACAGTTCACGGCCGGCAATAACCAGATCGTAGTCCCATTCCTCAAGCTCGTCATGCGCGAGCAACGCGGCCTGAACGACGCGTTTGGGCGCGTGCGCGGTAAGTTTCCATGTCATGCGAAATGTTCGCCCCTGAACCGTGCGGTGTGCCGCGCTACCCAATCCCATTGTACGAATGCGTCACTTTGGTTTTCAAGCGTCTGTGATTAAAATCACAGTTTGCAAAATTGAAGGGTGCCTTGAAACAACACCTATCGCACAAAACTGGCACCGTTTGTGTCGATAACTGCGCCGGTCATGCTGGAGGGTGCCTCTAGCGCGCAGAAGGCGATGACCTTGGCGATCTCTTCGGGTTCAGCCACACGGCCCAAGGGTATGTCGGCGAGCAGTCCCGCGCCGCCGCGCGACTCCAAATAATCCCCAGCCATCGCGGTGTCGGTGAAGCCGGGGGTGACCGCAAAGCTCAATATATCCTCGCTCGCGTAACCTCTGGCGATGCTTTTATGCATAGCGATCATGCCGCCTTTCGCTGCAGCGTAGTGCCAATGCGCGGGGCTATCACCGCGATAGGCCGCGCGGCTCGCGACATGCACGATCCGCCCGCCCACGCCGCGCGCCTGCCAATGCTTGATCGCAAGGCGTGAAAGCTGCGCGGCGGCGGTCAGATTGATTCGCAGCGTGTCTTCCCACGCGTCGAGCCATTCGAGATCAGAACGCTCTATCCTGTTGGATTCAAACAGGCCCGCGTTGTTGATCAGGACATCAATCGCACCGCCCGACCGCTCCAGAGCGGCTTCCCACAGATTGTGCGCGGCCAGCGGATCGCGAAAGTCGGCGGCGAGGAAATCATCATCGCCGGGCCGCGTCTGATGCCCGATGACATTGGCCCCCTTGGCGTACAGCATTTCATAGGTGGCGGCACCGATCCCGCGGCTTGATCCGGTGAGCAAAATGAAACTCATGACAAGCCCTATCCAAAACTTTGCAAGCTATGTCGAGGCGAGGGCGCTTGCGCCTGCGCGTACAAAGAGTAAGAAAGACGGGGGATTTACAGGGATATTAGAGCAAAACATGGCACAAAGACCACTTTCGCCTCACCTCCAGATATGGCGGTGGGGGCCGCACATGCTGGTTTCCATCCTGCACCGCGCAACCGGCGACGGTATGGCTCTGGTGGGCCTTGGCCTGCTGGCGTGGTGGCTCGGCGCTTTGGCGAGCGGGCCTGAGGCGTATGAGACCTTCACCTGGTTTATGACGACGCCGATTGGTTATCTGTTCATGGTCGGCCTGACCTGGGCGTTCTTCACGCATATGATGAGCGGCCTTCGCCACTTCGTGCTCGATATCGGCGCGGGGTACGAGCTCGACACCAACAAGATGTGGTCGATCCTCTCGCCCGTCATCGCCATCGTTCTGACCGTGGCGGTGTGGACTTTTATTCTCCTTCGCAGCGGAGGGCTGGGCTAATGGGTGACGGCACTTCCATCGGACGCGTCCGCGGGCTTGGTTCCTCGCATCACGGCGCGCATCACTGGCTGACGCATCGCTTCACCGCGATCGCCAACCTTGTCCTTATGAGCTGGTTTGTGGTCAGCCTGCTTTTGCTGGGCGATTACAGCTACGCCTCGGTCACCGATTGGCTTTCGCAGCCGCTTTCCGCCGTTGCGATGATCCTGCTCGCCGCGAACCTGTTCTGGCACGCGCAGATGGGCCTGACCGTGTTGATCGAGGATTACGTCCACGATTCCGGCATGAAGTTCGGCGTTCTCACTCTTCTTAACCTCGCAGCCGTTGGCGGCGGGGCGTTTTGCATTTTCAGCGTCGCGACGCTGGCCTTTGGAGCATAAGTCTTATGGCAACCGCAGCAGCAAACGATCCGGGCCCTCAGCTTCAGGGCGCCTATAAGATCATCGACCATACGTATGACGTTGTTGTCGTCGGGGCCGGAGGCTCTGGCCTTCGCGCGACGATGGGCGCGGCGGAAGCTGGCCTCAAAACCGCAAACATCTCCAAGGTGTTTCCAACCCGCTCGCACACCGTGGCGGCGCAGGGCGGTATCGCCGCCTCGCTCGGCAACAACACGCCCGATCACTGGACCTGGCACATGTACGACACCGTGAAAGGGTCGGACTGGTTGGGCGATCAGGACGCGATTGAATACCTTGCGCGCGAAGCCCCGGCAGCCGTTTACGAGCTGGAGCACGCCGGCGTGCCGTTCAGCCGCAACGAAGATGGCACGATTTATCAGCGCCCCTTTGGTGGCCACATGCAAAACATGGGCGCCGGCCCGCCCGTGCAACGCACTTGCGCGGCGGCGGACCGTACGGGGCACGCCATGCTCCACGCGCTGTATCAGCAAAGCCTCAAATACGACGCGGACTTCTTCATCGAATACTTCGCGCTCGACCTCATCATGAGCGATGAGGGCGGCGAGCAGAAATGCGTCGGCGTGATGGCGATGTGCCTCGATGATGGCACGATCCACCGTTTCCGCGCGCAAAGCGTGGTGCTGGCGACCGGCGGTTATGGCCGCTGCTACTACACAGCAACTTCGGCCCACACCTGCACGGGCGATGGCGGCGGCATGGTGCTGCGCGCTGGCCTGCCGCTGCAGGACATGGAGTTCGTCCAATTCCACCCGACTGGCATTTACGGCGCGGGCGTGCTCATCACCGAAGGTGCGCGCGGCGAAGGCGGCTACCTCACCAACTCCGAAGGCGAGCGTTTTATGGAACGCTACGCTCCGAGCGCCAAGGACTTGGCGAGCCGCGACGTGGTCAGCCGCTCGATGGCGCTCGAAATGCGCGAAGGGCGCGGCGTGGGCGAGGATGGCGATCACATCCACCTGCACCTCGACCATATCGACCCGAACATTCTGGCCGAGCGTCTGCCGGGCATCACCGAGAGCGGGAAAATTTTTGCCGGTGTCGACCTCACCAAGGAAGCCCTGCCGGTCACGCCAACCGTCCACTACAATATGGGCGGCATCCCGTGTAACTATCACGGGCAGGTTGTAACGCTTGGCCCGGACGGCAATCCGGACCACGAGATCCCCGGCCTCTACGCCGTGGGCGAGGCGGCTTGTGTGAGCGTTCACGGTGCGAACCGTCTGGGTTCGAACTCCCTGATCGATCTCGTCGTGTTTGGCCGCGCCACCGGCCACCATTTGCGTGACACGCTGACGCCGAACGCCAAGCAGGCTGAGCTACCCAAAGACTCCGCCGATCTCGCGCTGACGCGTCTCGACCACTTCCGTTACGCGCAGGGCGGATCGCCCACCGCGCAGATCCGCGCTGAGATGCAGAAGGCGATGCAGAAACACTGCGCCGTGTTCCGCGATCAGGAGCTGATGGACGAGGGCGTCAGCAAACTCGCCGATCAGAACAAGCGTATGGAAGACATCCACGTCACCGATAAGTCGCTGATCTGGAACAGCGATCTGATCGAGACGCTTGAGCTTGATAACCTCATGTCTCAGGCGAACGTAACGATGGCCTCGGCCGCCAACCGCAAAGAAAGCCGCGGCGCCCACGCGCACGAGGACTATCCCGACCGCAACGACAAAGAGTGGATGAAGCACACCATCGCCTGGTTCGATGGCTGGGGCGGTCGCGGCTCAAACAGCCGCATCGATTACCGCCCGGTGCACGAATACACGCTGACAGACGACGCGGAATACATCGAGCCCAAGGCGCGCGTGTATTAAACGGAAATCGGCATCTTACCGTGAGCCCGTCCGTTTTAAGACGGGTTAGCGGGGATTTAAGACACGGTCTTTAGCACCCCTGTGATCGCTGATCGCAGGGGTGTTTTCTATGAGTTTCGGACGAAAAGGGCTTCCCGCGGGTGCGGCCAGTCCGGCTGCGGGCGGGGCGGTTCCATTAACATCGACCATCGCGGCTAAAAAGACTGACGGCGGCCTTCCGTCGCGCATGTTCCGTATCGAAGTACCGCGACTGCCTTATTTGACCTCTATGGCCCTGTTGTTTGTCGGGGCCATCATAGTCGCCGGCGAAATACCCAAAGGGCTTCCTGAGGAGTTTTCCAGCCTTTCGTTTGGCGACGGGGTCTTCCTGGCGATGATGTCGCTTGCGTTCCTTGCCTGTGTTGGCCTGTGCACATGGCTTGGCGCTACGATTGTCTTCGCTCCCGCTGATCGCAAAAGCCTGATCCTTGAAGCCCAAGGCGTTCGAGGGCCGCGAAGTGTCTTTTCAAATCAATCGGCCTTTATCCCCTATAATGAAATCTCCCTTATCAAGCACACGGTGCAGGATAAGCACCGCTTTTTCAGCATCACCGCCGCCGATGGCGCCCAGATCAAATGGAGCGAACTGCATTTCCCGGGGCTCAACGCTTACGACGACTTCAACGACGCCTTGAAGCAATACGCCTGGCGCGCGGGGGTTGATCTGTAGTTCTTGGTTTCCACCGCGCGGGGCTGTGTCGCTGTCTGGCGATGGGACCGTTCCCGTCAAAAACCCGCAAAAGATGGGCGAATATTAACCCCTTACACTTGTTTCACGCAGCGTGTGTTTTAGGGATGGAGCAGAGGCTGAAGGGTCGCAACGATATGCCGCTGCTTGGAAAATTTGACGAACCGCAGGTGGAACGCGCTTATGTCCGCAGCGAGCGGATGGCACGCATCCCCGCCACGCGATTTCTTGCCGGGATCGGCATCGTCACGCTGATTTCGTACATATTCTTCAACCCGCTGCATTTTCCGACCGAAGGCGTGCTCGCCTATAATATGGCGGCGGGACCGTTCATCCTGCTGCTGGCGGGGATTTTCGGGCTGACCTTCACGCGGTTTTATGTCGAGAAGCCGTGGGTTGACCTGATCATATTCAGCGTGATGACCGGGATCATGTACGCGCTGATCGAGGCGCTGGGGGCACAGTCGGACATTACTGAGATAAGCCGGTTCAGCATGGGGGTGATCAATTTCGGGATCATCGTCGTCTTCGCCAGCGTGGGCTTTGTCGCGACCACGCGCCTGTTCCTGGGTTGGGCGCTGGCGCTGTTGCTGGTCTATGGCGCGTTCCTGTTGATCGTCGACCAAAACTTTGTGAACGTCGTCTATTCCTTCACCAACTTCACGACGTTTTTCACCTTCGCCTGCTTCGTCAATTGGGACATCGACCGGCGCGCGCGAGCGACTTACGCGGCGAGCATCGCGCTTGAAGCGGAACGTGCCAAGACCGAAGAACTGCTCCACAACGTGCTACCCAAAAGCGTCGCTGCGCGGCTGCGCGCGGGCGAGGTGATTGCCGACAGTTTCGGCGATGTCTCGGTCATTTTCGTAGATATTGTCGGCTTTTCAAAGCTCGCGCGAAAGCTCTCGCCGGGGCATTTGGTCAAGATGCTCAACTCGGTCTTCTCGATCGCCGACGCCTGCGCGGCAGAGCACGGGGTCGAGAAGGTAAAGACCATTGGCGACGCGTATCTCGCGGTTGTTGGTGGGACGAGTTCGACGACGCACGACGCGCATGTCGCGATTGCCTTTGCGCGCGATCTGATCGTCGAGATCCAGCGCTACGCGAAGCAAGCGCGTCTTGACGTGAATGTGCGCGTGGGCATTCATACCGGCCCCGTTGTCGGCGGCGTGATCGGCGAGCAGCGTATGGCCTATGATTATTGGGGCGACACGATGAACACCGCGAGCCGTATCGAGGGCGTGGCGTTGCCCGGCGGGATTGCTGTTTCGGAAAGCACCTATTTCGAGGTGTGCGAGAAGGTCAATTTTTCCGAAGCAGAGGATGTGGTGCTCAAAGGGATAGGTGAGACGCGGATTTATCGGGTGGACTTTGAAGCCAAGGATGCGCCCGCAGCCGCGTGACATCGGTTGTTTTTGAAACGCGTCCTTGAAACCAAATCGGCGGCGGTGCATTATTTAAGCAATCGCTTAATCAATGGTAGACCCCGATGCTCAATCACAGTCAACCTCACCTCAACGCCTTCGCGCCCTACAGCTATCGCGATGACCCGGACGTGCCCGATTTCGACGACAGCCTGGGGCTCTTCATTTTTGACCATCACTGCGTGCTGTGCACGGGCGGAGTTGGCTTTGTGATGAAGCATGATCGCAGGAAGGCGGTGGCCTTCACCTCAGCGCAGCAAGGGTTGGGAGCGGCGCTCGTGCGGCATTACAAGGTGGATTGGGATGAAAGCTTTCTGTTCCTGTACAAGGGGCGGGCTTTCATGAAATTTGATGGCTATTTCGCGACCGCGCGCGCCATGGGCGGTCTTTGGCACATCCCGACTGTGTTTCAGATCGTGCCGCGCTTTATCACGGACCGGGTCTATGATTTCGTTGCGCGCAACCGCTACAGATGGTTTGGAAAGACCGAAGAGGCGTGCGCGGTCTTGACCGAAGATCAACGCGCGCGGCTCATCTGACCGCTGATACCCCCTAAGCGACACGGAAAGGACGCCAAGGCCAGTTGACCGACGATGGATACCGGGCCAGCGTGGACGCTATGACCAGACTTGCCATGATTGCGGGGGCCATCGGCCTGTTGTTCGCTGTGCCAGCTTCCCCGCAAAACGCGTCCGCGCTTGAATTGAGCCAGCCCAAAGGTCCCAACCAGCCGCCCGAACATGTCTCGCCCTATCCCAATCTTGGGGTTGGCAAAAACCGCCAGGCGCAGCGCAAGAGTTACGAGGCCGGCCCGCAATACCAGCGCGGCGTGCCCGCGCGAGAGATGTTGGAGCAACGCCGGCGGCTCGATCGGGAATTGGCAGATCTGCAACCGAGCCGGCGCGGGGTGGTGGACGCTTATGTGGTTTCCATCGCGCTCGATAGCGATCCGGTCTTTGCCCGCGAGGCGCGCGAAGCGGGCCGGGTGCTGGAGCGGCGCTACGACGCGAAGGGGCGCACGCTGACACTGGCGGGACCGGACGGCGCGCGCGATGACTTGCCGCAAGGGTCGATCGACACGCTGATCGTCAGCCTCGCGCGCATCGCCGAACTGATGCAGCCGGAGGAAGACGTGCTGGTTATGTACACGACCAGCCATGGCATCGATCTGGGGCTGGCCTATCATTACGGCGACACCGGCTACGGCGTGCTGAGCCCAGCGCGGTTCAAGTCGGTGCTGGAAGAATTGGGCATTGAGCGGCGAGTTCTGTTTTTGAGCGCGTGTTTCTCGGGCGTATTCGTCAATCCTTTGGCCAGTAAAGACACCGCGATCTTTACCGCCGCTGCGGCCAACCGATCCTCTTTCGGCTGTGAGGCGGAGAACGACTGGACGTTCTATGGAGACGCGTTGATCAACAACGCGCTGCGCTCGCCGCAGAGCCTTGAGCAAGCGGCCGATCAGGCGGTCAATCTTGTTGCCAAATGGGAGGTGGAGCGCCGCCTTGTCGCCTCGCTCCCGCAGACTCGGATCGGCAAGAGCGTGAGCGAATGGCTGCCCGCTCTTGAAGCGCGTATGCCGCGCACCGCGACCAGCCCGGTGGGCCGCCCTGCGATCAGCAGCGCGGAATAACGCTTACCCGGCGTTTGATTCCGCTTTGGGCTGAGCCTCAGGCTCATCGACCCGACGCGCTTTTACAATCTCCACAGGGTCGGCGAGGATCTGGCCCCGCATAGCGCCTTCGCCTTTATCGGGATCGGTCGGGCTCTGGTGGATCGCCGCGACCACATCCATCCCATCGATGACATAGCCGAACACCGCGTAGCCGTTCTGCCAGATGGGATCGGGGTCCTCAGGCCGCGCGTCTAGGCCGGTCTGATCCTGCAACATAATCGAGAAATCGCCATTCGCGCTCCCCGGCTCCAGCATCGCCATAGACAGCGCGCCGTTGGTGTGGCTCAGCCCGGTTTTGGTGGTCGGCTCATGCTCGATCCCCGGTAGGATGCGCTTGGGATCAAACTGCGTGCCGCCTTGCAGCAGGCCGTTGGGCTTGGGCTCACGATCAAGGCTCATAGCGCGGTAGAAGACAGTGCCGTCGAACCGGCCTTCTTCGACATAGCGCAGGAAATTCGCCGCCGTGATCGGCGCGCGTTCGACCTCCAGCGCGATCGTGATCTCGCCTATGGCGGTTTCGAGCACCACGTCGGTGGTTTCGTATTGCGGATCAGGCTCAGGCGCGTCGACGACTTGCGCGGGCGGCGGTTCGTCGCTTTTGATCTCGAACTTCATCAACAGCGTGTCCTGGCAATTGCCGCGTTCGCGCTCGTAGCAATTGTTAAAGTTGTCGTCCGAGGCGAGGTAGAGATAGCGTTTGCCGAACTGTTCGCGCACGGCAAGCCCTTCGAAATTGTCACGCGTGAGCGGAGCATCGAACAGGGCCAATGTGGTCGCTTCGTTCCCGGTGGAAAGCTCGACGATGGCTGTGCGGTTTCCGTATCCGGGCTTGTAGCTGCGAAACAGGACGTAGCAGGTGCCATCGTCAACGCAGGCGGCGTCGGTCGGCGCGCCGCCATGCTCGGCGACGGGCGTGGGCGGGGCGAGTTCGACAGGCACCAACCCAGCGGCGCTGAGACGCAGGCAATTCGGTTCGGCAAGGCCGTAGCCTTCGACGCAGACGAAGCCGCCTTCGCCCGCCTGAGCGAGCGTTTCCATCCCGCTGTTGGCGTCGACAAACGTCAATTGGTCCATCGGGCCACGGTCTTCGGCCTTGGCTGGGCCGGAGAGATCGTCATAGCGCCAAACGCGGTGGTCTCGCTCAAACGCGACCAGCCAGCCGCCTTTGCCGTTGCGCGTCAATGCCTCGGCGTCGGTCTGTGCGTTGCCTTTAAGCTTCTTGCCCTTCGGATCGCGCAGCGCGCCGATATCCATGCCGTATATATCGCGAAGCTCGGCGTTGGCTTCATCGGGCACGATCCGCATCCAGCGCCCGTCATCGGCGACCGCCCATAAAGCGTCCTCAAACCATTCAAGGCCCGAGATGCCGCCGATCTTTTCCTCACCCGGTTCGATCTTGAGACCGCCGCGATAGATCAGCTCACCAACCTCGCGCGCCGCCGGATCGTCCGCGTTCAGCGGCACCGGCTCGGTCTGTGGTAGAAGGTCCTCGACCTCCTGCGCAGCGAGGGACCCCGGGACAATCCAAAGGGCAAGAGCGGTGCAGAGGGCGAGGGGCGTGGTTCTCCATGTCATTCGTCGCACTCTATCGGCCGCTTATCGAGGCGCAAGGTGGGAAAGCGCCTGTTCATCCAGCCTTCATGTTTACAAACGTAATCGCTGCACCTACAAGTGTAATCGTCAGTTCCGTCAAGCAGTTGACGGGTGGAGGAATGAAGGTGGCACGTAAATCCGATGACAGCCCTGAACGCATCTCCGATGCGGAGCACGCAATCATGGAAGCCCTTTGGGACCATGACGCGCCAGCCAGCGCGCAGGATATCTTTGATAATGTAGCGGCAACGCGCGATTGGAGCCTGGCGACGGTCAAGACCTTGCTCTCGCGCCTCGTGACCAAGCAAGCGATCGCGACGCAGCCCGATGGCCGCCGCTTCCTTTACACGCCAAGCATTGCCCGTTCCGATTATGTCGGTGGGGAAAGCCGCCGTTTGGTGAACAAGCTGTTTGGCGGTCGCGCCGCATCGCTGGTCGCGCATCTGGCCGAGTCTGAAGCGCTGAGCATGGACGACCTCACCGAAATTGAGGCGCTCTTGAAGGAGTTGAAGCAATGAGCTTTTTCTCTTCAGGCCTCGCCTTCAGTTCCGTCATGTTTGACACGCTGCTCTGGACCGCCGCGCTTATTGCTCTGGTGCTCCTTCTTCGCCGCCCGGTGACGCGCTGGTTCGGCGCTCCGGCGGCCTACGCGCTTTGGATCCTGCCGATGCTGCGGCTTGTTCTGCCACCGATTGAGCTGCCCGCTTGGCTTGCTCCCACGAAGCAGACCATCGAAAGCGCGGTCGCGACAGCGGACGAGCCGTTCGTCATTGAAATCGGAGCCGCGGAGCCGACGAGCGTAATGGTCGAAGCCTCCGCTCCGCAAATGAGCCCGCTGGCGGCTTTCCTTACTGACCTTCCGCTTACCGAGATTGCGCTCACCGCGTGGTTGGGTGGGGCGGCGGTGTTCCTGTTCCTGCGCTTTAACGCCTATTTCCGTCTGCGTGATGAGCTGATGGCGGAAGCGGTTGAGGTGGGCACTACCAAGGGGCCGCTTGGCATGATCCGCCTGATCGAAACGCCCAACACCAACGCCCCGCTTGCCTTTGGTGTGATGGCGCCGGTGATCGCGCTTCCGCCAGGCTTTATGGCCAGCGTTGATCGCGACGCACGTGATCTGGCTCTGGCGCATGAGCTTGAGCATCACCGCGGGCACGATCTGTTGATCAATATCCTGACGCAGCCGCTCTTCGCGCTGCACTGGTTCAACCCGCTGGGCCGTTATGGCTGGCTCGCTCTGCGCCGCGATCAGGAAGCGGCCTGCGACGCGCGGGTCATGGCAAGCGCGTCCAAGAAGGATCGCGCGCTCTACGCCAACGTCATCGCCAGCTTTGCTGCCGGTCCCAATGTCGCGCTCGCCGCTCCAATGGCGTGCCCGGTTCTGGGTGATAAGTCGATAATCCAACGTCTGAGGAACCTCAAAATGAATGACGACGCCTCCAATACTAAGAGCCGGAAAATGGCCTCGCGTCTGATGCTCGGCACTGCCGTGCTGGCGCTCCCGCTCACCGCCTCGGTGACCTATGCGGAAAGTCTCGCGCCGCAGCCGCCGGCGCCGCCCGCGGTGACCGCGATCGCGCCTGTGGCGCCGCCCGCACCGCCCGCGCCGTTGCTGAACGCTCTGGTTCAGGCTGCGCCTGAGGCACCCGAAGCCCCGGAACCTCCGCTTCCGCCTCTGGGCAAAGCCAAGGAAAAAGGCTTGTCGATCATCACGATCGATCCGGAAACCGGCGAAACCAAGTCGATCGAAACCGGCGCGCAATCCAGCAAGATCAAGATCAAAGACAAGGATGTCACGGTCATCAGCAGCTATGTCGATGACGACGACAAGAAGACCAAGTCGCGCTATCGCAAAGTAAAGGTCATCAACAAGGGCGAGCGTCTGAGTGACGAAGAACGCGAAGAGATCATGCGCGAAGTGCGCGAGGAACTCGCGGATGTCGATGTTGAGCTCAAAGAGCTGGAGATTGAGCTGAAAGAGCTCGAGAACAGCGAAGAATGGGCTGCCTTTGCCGCGCGCGGGGAAGGACGCACCGTGGTCAAGATGGAGTGCGACAGCCGTTCGGACGATGTCGCCACCACGAAAGAACTCAAGGACGGCACCACCAAGGTCATGATCTGCCAGTCGCGCATTATGGCGCACGCTCTGGAAGGTCTGGAGCAGGCCCGCGTGGCTATCGCCGAGAACCGCGAGATCCAAGGCAAAATGCGCAAGGAAATCCTGAGCGAGATCGACCAGCAGATCCGCGAATGGAAGAAGGCAACCAAGTAACCGATCGTTGCGACGCTCTCCGTTCAACGCCCCTGCGATAGGTTTTGCTTGAACGGTAAAACGACGGCGGGCCGCGCCCCTTGCGGTCCGCCGTTTAATTTTCCTAGGCTCAGCTGGCCGATAGACGACCGGTTCATAAGTAATTCAGTTCATCGCTTACAAAGAACGCTTCATCTCACGTACAAAGGAGGATGAAGCGTGTCTGGAGAACGAAGTCCGGGAATAAAATTGCTGATCGTTGGCCTTATCGGCGTGGTGTTGTTCGTACCGTTGGTGATGGTTTACGCGCTGATTGGCGACCGCCAGCATCAGGCGCGTGTGGCGCAAAATTCGGTCACCGCAGCGTGGGCGGGGCAGCAGGTTGTCTCGGGGCCAACGCTGGTGATCCCCTACACCGCCAAGGTCGAAGTCAACGAGACGGTCGATGGCAAAGCGGTCAAGCGTGTCACCAGCACACGCCGCTCGCTCTATATCTCGCCCGACGCGCAGTCACTCGACGCGACGCTGAACCCCGAAGTGCGCACGCGCGGGTCTATTCACCGCACGGTGGTGTACGAAGCGCAGGTGCAGGGCGAGGCGACGTTCTCGATGCCGAGCGATCTGGATCGCTTGGGTATCGGGCCCGATGATCTGCTGTTGGGTGAAGCCATCGTGCAACTGCCTATCGCCGATCCACGCGGGCTTCAAACCAACGCGCAGTTGAACAGCGGCGGTGAGACCCTCGAATTGCGGCCGGGCATGGGGCCAGGGCAAGAAGGCGCGGGCGTCCACGCTTTTCTCGATCTGGCGGACGCTGAAGAGGCCAAGCTTAGCTTTCGCTATGGCCTGCGCGGCAGCACGGCGATCGGCTTTGTTCCGCTGGGCGAGGAAACCGATATTGCGGTGCGTTCGAAATGGCCGCACCCCAGTTTCACCGGTGGCTTCCTGCCCGATGACGACGCGCGCGAGGTGAGCGAAGACGGCTTCACCGCGCGTTGGTCGATTTCGAACCTGGCGTTGGGCAAGGCTTTGGTCAGCACTAACCCGCCGACCATGCCGGGCGCGATGCGCGACACGGGCGATCGGTTCTTCGATGTCGAGTTCGCCCCGCCAACCGAGAAAGTCGCGACGATCCGTCTGATGGAACCCGTCGATCTGTACAAGCAGGTTGAGCGCTCGCTCAAATACGGGTTTCTGTTCATCGGCTTCACCTTCACCGCCTTCTTGATGTTCGACATCGTGGCGGGCGCGCGGGTGGCTTCGGCGGAGTATTTGCTGACGGGGGCGGGACTGATCCTGTTCTTCGTGATGCTGCTGGCTTTTGCCGAAATGATTGGATTTGGCCTCGCTTACATTGTGGCGAGCGCGGCGATCATCGGGCTGCTGACCAGCTATTCCGCCGCTGTGCTGGGCGGGTGGAAGCGGGCCGGCTTCATCGGAGCGCTGCTGACCGGGCTATACGCGGTGCTGTATGTGCTGCTGAACCTAGAGGAATGGTCGCTGGTCATCGGATCGCTGATGCTGTTCGCAGCGCTGGCCGGCGTGATGTACGCGACGCGTCAGATTGAATGGTCCATGGTGAGCCTCAAATCAGAGGAGCCAGTCGAAGCGACCGAACCCAAAGCCTGATAAAGGCGCGACAAAGAAAGGGCTGGGGAGCGTCACGCGCTTCCCAGCCCTTTTGTTATTCTGTGCAGAGGGTCAGGTGCCCTTGGGGCGCGCCGGATACGAACAATCGCGGCCCTGGCCCAGACCCTTCAAATAGGCCCTCCGCGCCAGTCCTGCGCGAACCGCCGCGTCCGCCTTGCGCTTGTCACCCGCCGCGCCCGACACCTCGCGAACGATGGATCGGAACGGGATGATCGATCCCACCACGCCCTTCGCAATCTTCTTGCCGTTCACGCCGGTCTTTTCCTTGCCCGCCAAATCGTAGTCATTGCCCAGAACCGTATCGAGCCGCGCGATCTCCGCGACCAGCGAATTGCACGTGTCGAGACCTCGGTTGGAATAGGGATCCTGCGCGGCTTCGAGCAGGACTTGCGCCAGTTCTTCTTTCGAAAGGCCAATGTCTTCAAGCGGCGTTTCCGCGACGTCGCGCACGTCTTCCATATCCTGTGCCAGTGCCGGGACGGGCACAATCAGCGCTCCGGCGGCCAAAAAAGCGAATTTCCCCATAATTACCCCTTACTCAAAATAGACATCGCATGCGGATGAATTGCCTGATTGAAGGCCGCGCTGCAACGCTTCGACGCGCTGGCGGCTCGATCCGTGTGAGAAGCTTTCCGGGTTGATGCGCTGTCCCGATTGGCGCGCAATTGTGTCATCGCCCACCGCGCTGGCGGCGCGCATGCCTTCCTCGATATCGCCCGGTTCGATCAAAGCGCGATTCTTGCCCGCCCACACCCCGGCGTAGCAATCGGCCTGCAATTCCATCGCGACGCTGAGGCGATTGGCGGCTTGCGGGTTGCGTTGCTTCAATTGGCGCACCTGATCGGCGAGGCCGGTCAGGTTCTGCACATGGTGCGCGTATTCGTGCGCCATCACGTAAATGCGGGCGAAATCGCCGCGTGTGCCGCTCATCCGAGCCAGTTGATCAAAGAAACGCACGTCGATGTAGATGCCGTAATCCGCCGGGCAGTAGAACGGGCCAACCGACGAGGTGGTCGTACCGCACCCGCCGGTGCGGATGGGGGCGTCACCAACGAATTCAAGGAAGGGTTGGCGAAAGGCGATCCCGGCGCGATTAAATTCGGGCTCCCACGTTTCGTTGAGATTGGTCAGCGCGGCGCAGGCTTCCGAAGCGTAAGGGCCGCTGGAGCAGATGGCCTGTTCGTCTACTCCGGCAGGGGCGGCGGGCGCGCTGGTCGTGGTCTGTTCCATGCTCCCCAACACAGCGAGCGTTTGCGACGGATCAATTCCGAACACCACCGCGCCGATCAACGCGATCACAATCGCTCCGCATCCCACGCCGCCCGCGCGCCGACCACGTCCGCCGCTCTGGCCAGCGGCGCGTACATCGATCTTTGACGTATCGAACGGATTGAGACGCATAGACTTTTTCCCCTCCAATGTGCCTTTGATTATCGTGCGGTCAATGCGACTAAACGCTTCATTTTGCTGGACACACGCGTCGCTTATGGCAACAGACACGCACGATAGAATGAGCCATCTAAGGGACAGATGCAATGTTGCTGAGCGGTAAGCGCGCGCTGGTTACGGGTTCGACCTCGGGCATTGGCCTTGCGGTGGCTAAGGCCCTGCACGCCGAGGGAGCCGATATCGTGCTCAACGGTCTTGGCGACCCGGACGAAATAGAAGCGATCCGCGCGGAGTTGGGCGCCGAGTTCAACGGCGCAAACCTGATGGACCCGTCAGCGATTGAGGCGATGTTCGAAGAGGTCGGCCCGGTCGATATCCTCGTCAACAACGCTGGGATGCAGCACGTCGCACCGGTAGAGGATTTTCCGCCCGCCAAATGGGACGCGGTGATTGCGCTTAACCTCAACGCGGTGTTTCACACCACACGGCTCGCAGTGCCCGGAATGAAGGAGAAAGGCTGGGGCCGGATCATCAACACGGCCAGCGCGCACTCCAAGATGGCCTCGGCATTCAAGAGCGCATACGTTGCGACCAAACACGCGATTGGCGGCTTCACCAAGACGATCGCGCTGGAGCTAGCCGAACACGGCGTGACGGCCAATTGCATCAGTCCGGGCTATGTCTGGACACCGCTGGTCGAGAATCAGATCCCTGACACAATGGCCGCGCGCGGAATGTCCCGCGAAGAGGTGATGAATGATGTGCTGCTCGCCAAGCAGCCGACCAAGAAGTTCGTTCAGGTTGAAGAAGTGGGCGCGATGGCGGTGTTCCTGTGTCGCGAGGAAGCGGGCAACGTCACCGGCGCCAATTGGAGCATCGACGGCGGTTGGACCGCCGGGTGAGGGCGCGCGCACTTCTCATATTGGCATTGACGGCGTGCCTTGGCGCGTGCGCCGGCGCGCCAGGGGTGCGTATCACGCCCGCCGAACGCAGCGCGATGGCCGCGCGCATGATGGTCGATATCGAAACCCTCGCCAGCGATGAATATGAAGGCCGCGCGCCGGGCACGCCGGGCGGGCAGAAAACGGTCAACTACCTGACACAGCGTTTCGCCGAAGTGGGCCTGACCTCGGGCACCAACGATCCGGGCAATCCGTGGCGCGCTCCGGTTGCGCTGACCAGCGTGCGCCTCGCCAGCAGCAAGATTGAGCTGGTCGTGGACGGTGAAAGCGTAGCGTTGACCGACGCTGAAGCTTTGGCGGGAACCACTCGGCAACGCGAATTGATCGCCGACAGCGAGATGATCTTTGTCGGGTATGAAGCCGAAAACGTGCCCACTGAAAGCGTGATGGGCAAGGTTGTGGTCATGCTGGCCGATGCGAGCCTGAACCCCGAGCGCCGGATATTGCTGGAAAGCAAACAGGCCAATGCGGTGCTGATCGTGACCGAAGACGCGCGGATTGTACGCGCCATACGCGAAGATTCGAGCCGCACGCGCGTGGCATTGACCGGCGAATTTGACGAAGTGTTTTTCTCGATCGCGACGATGGACGCGATGATACGGGCCTTTGGCGAAGAGCGCTGGAGCGCGTGGGTCGAGGCCGCTGCGCGCGAAGATTTCTCCCCGATCGATTTGGGCGCCAAGGCCAATATCGAGGCAAGCTCTGAGCGACGCGATTTTGACAGCTACAATGTGCTGGGCCGTTTGGCCGGGACGCAGCCTGATAGCGAAGCCGTGCTGTTGGTGGCGCATTGGGATCACCTGGGAGTATGTTTGCCCGAAGGCGCGCCCGACCGCATCTGCAATGGCGCGCTCGACAACGCGAGCGGGATTGCGCTGATGCTCGAACTAGCGCGGCGTTTGGAGGAAGCGGGACCGTTTGAACGCGATATCTACGTGCTCGCCACCACGGCGGAGGAATCGGGCCTGCTCGGCGCGCAGGCTTTTGTCGCCAATCCGCCCCTGCCTTTGACCAATATTATCGCCGCGTTCAATTTCGACACCGTCGCGCTCGCACCCGCCGGATCGCCGGTTGGATTTGTCGGTGAAGGGCGCACGCCTCTGGATCAGGTGGTGCTGGAGGAATTGCTCGCCGCTGGACGCGATCTGGGCGATCGTGAATTCGCCGAACGCTATGTCCAGCGTCAGGACGCTTGGGCCTTGCTGCAAAAGGGCGTTCCCGCCGTGTTGCTGTCGAGCGCGTTTGCTTCTGAAATCACAGCCGGCCCGTTCTTCGAAGGCGTGTATCACAGCCCCAAGGACGAAGTGGGCGCGATTGAGTTTGGCGGGGCAGTCGATGATCTGTTGCTGCACGAGGCGTTGGTGAAGCGGTTGGCGGGCACGGCAAGCTATGCACCGGACCCACAGCCTTAAGTTCTCAAGTCTTAAGCGGCTCTTCAGACACTGGATGTAACTAACTGTTGCAAAAGGAGGGTGCTTTGCAAGAACCACGGGCCAAACCGCTTTCGGCCAAAGACTTTCGAGGCGATTTTTTCCACGAATGGCTTGACAGCCGGGTGGTAATCGAAGGCGATCAGGCCGAGTGGTTGGCCGCGAATATTCGTGATCCAGAGTTCTTTCACCTCACTGCATTGAGTGACCTACCAAACCATGAGGAGAGCGTCCTTGAGTGGATACTTGAGCAGCCAGAATGCTCCGTGGGAACAGCGCTCTATGTCTACCTGATCGGTATGAACTTCGACCCGCTCAAGATCGAGGACGTGGAGTGGAGTATGGTGGCATTTTCCTGGCCGCGTCATGGCGATCTGAAGCTGCAAGCAGCAAAGGGCCTTCGCGAGGGACGCTACAAAATGCACGCTTATCACGTAGAGGGTAACTATCCAGCATATTGGAGCCTCAAGACAGCGTTTCCCAATGAAAAGCTTTTTGCGATGGTAAAGGCACTTCCTGTTGATCACCCAATGTATATCCCACCTTCGTTGCTCGATTTAAAATGGGACCGCGTCGCCGAAAATCGCTTCGATTGGGAATTTGATGGCATGATGTACAAATTTGTCGAAGCCTACCCGCAATATGGCCTTAGACGGTCAAAGGAGACCTTCGGGAAAGACTACGCTGACAAGCCCCGGTCACGACCGAGACACCAGAGCTCAGCTCAAAAAGCACGACAGTTCCGCGAGGCTGCCCCCATTCTAGGCGCGATAGCCGTGGGCGTTCTTGGGAGCTTTCTCAAAAGGAGGCGATGATTACCGTGGCTGCGGCGGTGATACTCGCCCGGCACCCCTAGCGCCGCGCGCGCAACCGCCCTACATGGCCCTGCACCCGATTCTCTTACCCGAGTGAAAGTGCACTTCATGGACATCCCTCTTGGCCTGACTTTTGACGACGTTCTTCTGCGACCGGCGGAAAGCAATGTGCTGCCGTCAATGGCTGACACCGCCACGCAGCTGACGCGTGAAATTGGGCTTAACATCCCTATCCTGTCCGCCGCGATGGACACCGTCACCGAAGCGGACATGGCGATCAAGATGGCGCAGCTGGGCGGGATTGGCGTGCTCCATCGCAATCTGGAATTGCCCGATCAATGCGCCGCGGTGCGCGCGGTTAAGCGCTTTGAAAGCGGTATGGTCGTCAATCCGATTACGATTGGGCCCGACGCGGTGCTGGGCGAAGCGCAGGCGCTGATGGATCAACACCGGATCAGCGGCATTCCCGTGACCGACGCCGGTGGCAAACTGGTCGGCATACTTACCAACCGCGATGTGCGTTTTGCGGAGAACCCGAACCAGCCCGTGCGCGAGCTGATGACGACAGAAAACCTTGCAACCGTGCCGCTGGGCACCAGCCAGGAAGACGCGCGCCGCCTGCTGCACCAACGCCGGATTGAAAAACTGTTGGTGGTGGACGACGCCTATAAGTGCATCGGCCTGATCACGGTGAAGGATATTGAAAAGGCGGTTACCTACCCCAACGCGACGAAGGACAGCGCCGGTCGCTTGCGCGTCGCTGCGGCGACGACGGTGGGCGATAAAGGCTTTGCCCGCACCGAAGCTCTGATCGACGCCGAAGTGGATGTCGTGATCATCGACACTGCGCACGGGCACAACAGCGACGTGTCCAAAGCCGTCGAGCGGGTCAAAGCGCTCTCCAATTCGGTTCAGGTTGTAGCTGGCAATGTCGCCACCGCCGAAGCCACACGCGCGTTGATCGATGCGGGCGCCGACGGCGTGAAGGTCGGCATTGGTCCCGGCTCGATCTGCACCACGCGCGTGGTTGCGGGTGTCGGCGTGCCGCAGCTCACTGCGATAATGGACGCCGCGAGCGAAGCAGCCAAAGCCGGCGTTCCGGTGATCGCCGACGGCGGCCTTCGCACTAGCGGTGACGCGGCCAAGGCTCTGGCTGCGGGCGCGTCGAGCGTCATGGTCGGATCGATGCTGGCGGGCACCACGGAAAGCCCGGGCGAGGTGTTCCTTTACCAAGGGCGCAGCTACAAAAGCTATCGCGGCATGGGCAGCGTCGGCGCGATGGCGCGCGGCAGCGCGGATCGGTATTTCCAGCAGGATATCTCGCAGCAGAAACTCGTGCCCGAAGGGATCGAAGGCCAGGTGCCATTCAAAGGCCCCGCCGCCGATGTGGTTCACCAGCTTGTGGGCGGGATCAAGGCGGCCATGGGCTACACCGGATCGTCCACGATAGCGGATTTGAAAGACCGCGCGAACTTCGTGCGCATCACGAACGCGGGCCTTTCGGAAAGCCACGTCCACGACGTTGCGATCACGCGCGAAGCGCCGAACTATCCGACGCGTTAGGGACAGGCAATGATCGAATGGGTTCCCGTCATGCTGTTCATTCTTGGATGGCATCCTGACCGCCCCGGAGAGATTGATTTCCAGCGTCCCGAAATCCTGTTTGAAACGGCTGCTGCGTGCGAAGAGACAGGCGCGCGCATGGCTGAGAAAATGACGAAGGCCGCGCGCGACAAAAGCGGCGCGCGGTACGAACACCGCTGCCTGCCCATTCCTGGGCGTGACGAATTTGATGAGGCGTTCAAGCGGCTCGAGAAAGAGCAACCATGACCCCATCCGCCCGCGTTCAGGCTGCGATTGAGCTGCTGGACCAGATTATCGAGGCGGCGAAGGGTAAGGGGCCCCCGGCGGATCGTTTGATTTCGGCTTATTTCAAAACCCGGCGCTACGCGGGATCGAAGGATCGTCGCGCGGTGCGCGAGCTGGTCTATCGCGCGGTGCGCCATTGCGGGCCGGTACCGGTCAGCGGGCGCGCGGCGATGCTGGCACTGGCTGAGGCGGATCAAACGATTGCACCGCTCTTTGATGGATCGGGCCACGGTCCGGCAGCCGTGGAAGATGGCGACGCGGTGGCAAAAGCTGGGCTCGCTCCCGATTGGCTGGTCGCGGAGTTGACCAAATCGGGCATCGATGGCGAGGCGGCTGCGGCGCTGTTGGACCGCGCGCCTCTCGATATTCGGGTCAACGCGTTGAAGGCGGACCGCGATACGCTCGAACTTCCTGAAACTGGCGAACCTCTCGCGGCTCCTCAGGGGATGCGGTTTGCGACCGGCACCCAGGTCGAACAATGGCCCGCACACCGCGATGGCCTGATCGAAGTGCAAGACCAAGGCAGCCAGCTTATCTGCCACGCGATGGTGGCCCAGGCTGGCGATACAGTCGTTGATCTGTGCGCGGGGGCGGGAGGCAAAACGCTCGCGCTCGCAGCCCGGTTCGGCAACGCTATCAGTCTTGTCGCGGCCGATACGGACAAGCGCCGCCTGGGCAATCTTGCGCCGCGCGCGGCAAGGGCTGGGGCGCAAATCGATCACACGATCCTGCTCGATCCAAAGCGAGAGCTGGAAGCGCTTGAACCCTTTGTGGGTGGGGCCAATCACGTTCTGGTTGACGCCCCCTGTTCAGGCACGGGCACGTGGCGGCGGAACCCGGAAAGCCGTTGGCGGCTCGACCCTGCAGAGCTTAAGCGTTTGAACGCGTTGCAGGACCATGTGCTCGACATCGCTGCGCAGCTCACGGCACCCGGCGGAACGGTCACCTTCGTCACCTGTTCGGTGCTGGACGCCGAAGGAGTGGACCGGATGGACGCCTTTTTCGAACGTCACCCGCGCTTCACCGAGGAGGAGCCCGAAATACCGCTCGGCACGCCGCGTGGTTCAGGTATACGGCTTGATCCGTTCCACCATGGCACGGACGGCTTTTTTGTCGCCATCGCCCGATCCGCGTGATACGCCTTTCGCACTATGGCAAAGCCTTCAGCAACCCACGCCGATCAGCCGGCGAACATACGGGGCGCTGACTTCAAGGAGATCCTAATGCGTTTCGCGCCCGCTGCCGCCGCTCTTTCGCTGTTTCTGGCCACCACGGCCAGCGTCATAAGCGCTGGAGAGAAAGCGCCTGATCCGCGTGCGGGCATGCTGATTGAACAGGGCCGTGCGGCTCTGGCATCCGGGGACACACAGGGCGCCATTGACGCCTATGAGGCGGCGCTGGTGGTTGATCCCGGGTACACGCCGATCTTCCTTGAACTCGCGCAAGTCGCTCGAGCCGAAGGACTTCAGGGCAAGGCAATTAAATATTACCGCGAAACGCTGCAACGCGATCCGGGCAATTTCAAAGCGATTTCGGGTGAGGGCGCGGCTCTGGTCGAAAAAGGCGCGCTGGAGAAAGCCAAGCGCAATCTGGCCCGACTTCAAAGCCTGTGCGGCGACGCGTGCCCCGAAACGCTGAGCTTAATGACCCGGATCGAAGCGGGCCCGCCGGCGCGTTTGGCGGCGGAACAAGCTGATACCGGCGCTATTGCAAACTGAGCCTTCGCGCTTGCGCCTTTTCGCGCAGTCTTCAAAACCACAACGGGAGAGGGGTCGTCCCATGCTCACGCTGCATCACCTCGAATATTCGCAAAGCTTTCGCATTCTCTGGCTGCTCGAAGAGTTGGGCGCGGAATACGAGTTTAAGTCGTATAATCGCGATCCCGAAAGCAATCTGGCCCCGGATGAGTACAAGGCGCTGTCCCCACTCGGCACCGCGCCGGTTGTCACCGATGGCGATCTGGTTCTGGCGGAAAGCAACGCCATCATTGACTATATTATGGATAGCCATCCTGAGAGCGCTTTGGTGCCCCAAGCCGGCAGTCCCGACCGTGCCCGTCACCTATTCTGGTATCACGCCAGCCCGGCTTCTATGATGAACCTTCAGGGTATTGCGATGATCCTCGGCCTGCTTGAAGCGCGAAGCCCGTGGCCGATCAGCTCGCTTTTGAAGTCGGTCTTTGGCCAGGTGCGCAAGCTGTTCCTCAACCCCCGCACCGAGGCGCTCTACGCGCTGATGGACACGGACCTCGCTGAAAAGCCGTTCTTTGGCGGCGACAGTTTCACCACAGCGGATATTACGCTGATCTATTCGATGGCCGCCGCGCGCACTAAGGGTGCGTTTGACGCCTATCCGAATATCCTTGCGTGGTTTGACCGCGTCGAAGCGATCCCGTCCTTCCAATCCGCGCGCGCCAAGGATGACCGCCCAAATATCGATTTCCGGTTCTAGGACTTAGATTAAGGGCCTGAACTCTTCGACCAGCGCGGCGTAGACGTCGCGTTTGAAAGGCACGATCTTTTCCGGCAGCTCTTCCAACGTCAGCCAGCGCCATGCGTGGAATTCGGGCGGGTCGTGCGCTTCGAGGTTGATATCGGCGTCCTCGCCCAGAAAGCGGCCAAGGAACCAGTGCTGTTCCTGCCCGCGATACTTACCCTTCCAGACTTTGCCCAAAAGCTCGGGCGGCAGGTCATAGCGATAGGGTTTGGCGCATTTGGCGATCACTTTGACCTTGTCGGGCGTGATGCCGGTTTCTTCCTCAAGCTCGCGCAGGGCGGCGACCTGTTCGTCTTCGCCCGGATCAATGCCCCCTTGTGGCATCTGCCAAGCGCCCTCAAACCCTTTGCGCGCGCGGTGGTCGATCCGCTCGCCGGTCCAGACGAGGCCATCGGCGTTCACCAGCATGAAGCCCGCGCAGGGGCGATAGGGCAGTCCCTCAGGATTAATCGCCATGGTTCAGGCGCTCTCCAGCGTGTGTTTCATGGCCGCGATGACGCGATCCACGTCGCCTTGCGTGCTCGGCACCGCCTGTCGCAGATTGCAGAAGGAGTGGGTGACACCCTTCATCTCAAGGAAGGTGAAATCGGCGCCCGCATCCGCCAAAGCCTTGGCGTAATCGCGCCCGGAATCGCGGATCGGATCGAGGCTGGCCGTGACCAGGACGGTCGGCGGCGCGCTGGTGTGATCGCCTAGGATCGGGAAGCCACGCGGGTCGTTGCGGTTGGCTTTATACATCGAATCAAAGTATTCGATCGAAACGCGCGTCAGAATGAAGCCCTCTTCAAACTGAGCGAAGCTTTCCGACCCTTCCGCCGCGCTGGCGAGCGGGAAGATCGGCACTTGCAGCACCACTGGTACATCCGCCGGATTGGCGGCGAGTTGCTGACCCACGACAATCGTCGCGTTGCCGCCCGCGCTATCCCCGATAGTGATGACGCCGGTTGCGGTGCGGCCAAGCGCCTCGGGCGATGAAGCGACCCAGCGCGTGGCCGCTTCGCAGTCTTCAATCGCAGCGGGGAAGGGCGCTTCGGGCGCAAGGCGATAATCCACCGCGACAACGGGCAGGTCCATCTGCACGGCAATCTCGGTGCAAAGCGCGTTGTGCGTCTCAAGGTCGCCAATCACAAAACCGCCGCCGTGGTAAAAGATGATCACAGGACCAGCCTCACGGTCCTCGCGCGCGTCGTACAGGCGCAGCGGGATATCGCCGGCAGGACCGGGGCAGGTCAGATCTTGAATGACCGCCAGTTCGCGCGCCGGTGCGTCCGCCATGCCGTGCAGCGTCACATAGGACGCGCGCGCTTCTTCCAGCGTCATTTCCGTAATGGCCGGTCCGCCCATCGCGGCAAGGCCGTCGAGGAACATCTTCATGTCGGGGCGGATGTAAGGGGCTTCGGTCATGGTTGTTGTCTCTCCCGTGAGGTCTTGGGCCCATGGCCCTTTGACGGACCTATGCACCATGATTACGGCGCTGCAAATGGACAACCTAACTCACAGCCTCGCTGGCGCCGCGCTGGCGCAGACGGGGCTCAAGAACAAGACTGGTCTGGGCCTTCCTGCACTCGTCATCGGCGCGAACTTGCCCGATGTCGATGCGGCCTGTTTCTTCTGGCTGGAAGGCACCGAACATTTGGGCCTTCGGCGGGGGATAACGCATGGCCCGCCCGCTTGGTTTCTTTTGCCCGTGGTACTCGCCGCGGGGCTTTGGTGGTTTGATCGCTGGCAGGCGAAGCGCGGAAAACGCCCCGCAGATCGCCTGCCCGTTAGTTTCAAGTGGCTCTATATCCTCAGCTTTATCGGGTGCTTGTCGCATCCGGCGATGGACTGGTTCAACGTCTATGGCATTCGCCTGCTCGAACCGTTTTCCTCGCAATGGTTTTACGGGAACGTGCTGTTCATCATCGACGTTTGGCTCATCGCGATCCTTGGCATCGGCGTGTGGTGGTCGGCGCGGCAGGAAAAGCGGGGCGGCGTTTGGAAGCGCCCCGCGTGGGTCACGATCATCATCGCCTGCGTGTATATCGGCGCAAATTGGATGATCACGCAAAGCTATCAATTGCGCGACAGCGATGTGGCGGTGCCGGGCCGCGTGGTAATCGCCAGTCCGCCTCCGCTGTTCTCTTGGCAGCGTGAGATGATCACTGGGCAGAACGGACAGTATATGATTGTTGACCCGGCGATCGAAGATCAGGATATGCACGCGACGACGCATCACGACGATGAGAAGCTTATCCAACGCGTCGGCGAATGCGCGCTTGAACCCGCTTTTGCGGCGCGACAGGGCAATTCGCAACTCGACGCGTTCCTGTTCTGGTCGCGCACGCCCTTTGCGCAAAGGGCTAAGGACGGTTCAATGGTGCTTTACGACGCACGGTTTTACGACCCACGCGCACGGGGGCGGTTCTCAGTCGCGTTGCCTGATGTGGATTGTGTCCGGCTTGCCACTTCGTCGCCCTGAACCTTGTTCAGCGTCCATCTCCTTCGCTAAGCTCGCATTACGGTTTTGGCGATGGATGCTGGAACGAAAGTCGCCGAAGGTGAAACAAGTTCAGCATGACGGCGTTAGCTAGGGAATGACTGACACCACGCCCCAAATCGTTTGGCTGCGGCGCGATCTGCGCATGGCCGATAACCCCGCCCTTTTCCACGCCGCCCAGCAAGGCCGAGTCGTGGCCGTCTTCGTGCTCGATGATGAGGTCGCCAAGACCCACGCCTATGGCGGCGCGTCGCGCTGGTGGCTGCACCATTCGCTTGAAAGTCTGTCCGCCAGCTACGCCAAACGCCACGCGAAAATCGTGCTGCGCCGGGGCGACGCGGTGGTGGAATTGCTCAAGGTTGCCAAGGAAACGGGTGCGACCACCATCCACGCCAACCGCCATTACGAACCCTGGTGGCGTAACGCGGAAAAATCGCTGGGCGAGAAGGTTGAGCTCAAACGCTACGACGACGCGAACTTTCTGACCGTCATGGGATCGATCAAGACCGGATCGGGCGGGCAGTATAAGATATACACGCCGTTCAGCCGCGCCGTACGCGCGCAATTCCCGCCGCGCGATGAGCTGCCGGAGCCCGAAACCCTGACTTCTCCAGACAGCTGGCCCGCCTCCGATGATCTGGCCGATTGGGACTTGCTCCCGAAGAAGCCCGATTGGTCCGGCGGCATCGCCGAGGCTTGGCAGGTCGGTGAGGAAGCCGCGCAGGAACGCCTTGCTTGGTGGGAAGATCACGTCGATGACTACGACGACAAGCGCAATTTCCCCAGCGTCGAGAAAGTCTCGCGTCTGTCCCCGCATCTGCACTTTGGCGAGATCACGCCGGTGCAGATCTGGCACCATTTCAAGGGCAAAACCGGCAAGGGCTGGGAGGTCTACGAAAGCGAGTTGATCTGGCGGGACTACGCGCAGAACACAGTCGCGCAGTTCCCGCTCTATGCGCGGAGTAATTACCGCGAGGATTTCGATCAGATCGAATGGCGCGACCCGGAAACGGATGAAAAAGCGGCCAAAGACCTCAAGAAATGGCAGCAGGGAAAAACCGGCTACCCCATCGTCGATGCGGGCATGCGCGAGCTGTATCAGACTGGTTGGATGCACAATCGCGTGCGCATGATCACCGCGAGTTTCCTCATTAAGCACCTGCTGATCGACTGGCGTCACGGTGAACAATGGTTCTGGGATACGCTGGTTGACGCCGACTACGCTTCCAACGCCACCAACTGGCAGTGGACGGCAGGGACGGGCGTCGATTCCAACATGTTTGGCCGGATCATGGCCCCGCTTACCCAGTCGGAGAAGTTCGACGCGGCGGCGTATATCCGCAAATTCGTACCCGAATTGAAAGGGTTGGACGAACCCTACATCCACGATCCGGAGGAGTTTGGCCGTCTCCCGAAGGCCTATCCGACCAAGATGATCGCTCACCGCGAAGCGCGCGAGCGGGCCTTGGCGGCGTATAAAGCTATGAAAGACAGCTGAGAAGCGCGTCCGTGCGCTTGCTAGCGACTTATACCTTGTCCTAAGACCGACGACATGAACGCACCAAGCGTCCCGAGTGGTCCGAGAGGGGGGGACTTGCTCAGCGGGGGAGACCGCTTTGCGAGTGCGCCCGGCTTTTTTTCGAAACTGTTTGCCCCCGGCTTTGGGGCGATCGTGAACGCGGTGGACGCTGGGATTGAGCGCGGTTCGATGCTGGCGCATCTGCCCGATGGCACGACACGCTTGCTCGGTGGCCGCGCGCCCGGCTTTGACGCGCAAATTGAACTAAGGGATTGGCGCGCGCTGCTGCGGCTGGCGACCAGTGGTTCGATTGGCTGGTATCAGGCGTATGAGGCGGGCGAGTGGGAGAGCGAGGATCACGTCGCTCTCTACGGTGTGATGGGCGACAACGCGCGCACTTTGGGCGGCACAGCGCGGCCATCGGGCCCTTTCAAATGGGCGGCCAGGCTGGTCCATTTTTTCAACCGTAACAGCAAAGCGGGCTCGGAGCGCAACATCTCCGCGCATTACGATCTGGGCAACGATTTCTACAGCGCGTGGCTTGATCCCAGCATGACCTATTCAAGCGCTCTGGGCCTTTGCGCGAGCGACAGCGAAGCGGCGCTGGTGCGCGCGCAACAAGCTAAGGTGGACGCGCTGGTCGGACGACTCGGTGCGTTTGAGAGCGTGCTCGAGATCGGATGTGGTTGGGGCACGTTGGCTGACAATCTCGCCAAGACCGGCGCGGAAGTCACCGCGATCAGCCTGTCCGACGAACAGCTGGCTTACGCACGAGCGCACAAAGCGCCCGCCATCCGCTTCGAAAAGCGCGACTACCGCGATGTCAGCGGCCAATACGACGCCATCGCCAGTTGCGAAATGGTCGAGGCGCTGGGCCGCGAGTACTGGCCTACTTTTATGGACGCGGTAGCGAACAATCTGAAACCGGGCGGCCGCGCGGCGGTGCAGTATATCTCGATGGCGGACGACCTGTTTGAAACCTACGCCAACACCACCGATTTCATTCAGGCCTATGTTTTTCCGGGTGGCTTGCTGATCAAGACCAGCGAATTTCGTGAATTGGCTGAGGCGCGGGGGCTCGAATGGCGCGATCAGACCGACTTTGGGCTCGACTACGCGGAAACCTTGCGGATTTGGCGCGACAGCTTTGATCGCGCGGTGGAAGAGGGACGTCTACCCCCAGGCTTTGACGCGCGGTTTGTGAAACTGTGGCGCACCTATCTCGCCTATTGCGAGGCGGGCTTTCGCTGCGGTAACGTCGATGTGCATCAAGTGACGCTGATAAAGCGCTGATTATGAGAGAGGGTTGGACCACCATGAAACTGGCAAAATGGTCACTGGCTTGTGGAGCCGCTTTGGCGTTGAACGCGTGCACAGGCGCAACCGCACAAGGGGTGGACACCGCTACGCCGGCGTTGGAAGAGGTTCGGCTGCTGCCTCCGCCCGAAGTCGATCCGGCTGAACTTCAGGTCCTTTTCTGGGACGATGCGACCCGGGCCCAACGTTTCCGCGAAATGGAAAAGTGGTTTGCTGGCCATGAAGTGCCTGCCGCCACGACTACAAGCGAGCTGGTCAAGGGTGAGGCGCTGCCCGCCGCTCTGGTCGAGGAAATCAACGCCACGATGGCCAAGACCAACGCCGCGGGCGTAATGGTCTGGCACAAGGGCAAAGTTCGCTTCGAAGGCTATGGGCTGGGCTTCGGCCCTGAGCAGCGCTGGACCAGCTTTTCGGTCGCGAAAAGCTTCACTTCAACGCTGCTGGGCGCGGCGATTGCGGATGGCTTTATCGGCAGTCTAGAAGACCCGGTAACGCAGTATATTCCAGAGCTTGAAGGCTCGGCCTACGAAGGCGTTACGGTCAAGCAGCTCGCGACCATGACCAGCGGTGTGGCGTGGAACGAGGATTACACCGACCCCAACAGCGATGTGTCACAGCTCAATAAATATGTGCTCGAATACGGGCCGAACGCGATCGTCGAACAGATGAAGCGCCTTGACCGCGAGGATGAGCCTGGCACAGCTTTCAGCTACAAGACGGGTGAGACCAACCTCATCGGCTTACTCATTGAAAACGCGGTGGGACTTCCTCTGGCCGAGTATTCGCAGGAAAAAATTGTGGAGCCTGCCGGGTTCGAAGCGGGCCTGTTCTGGATGGTCGATCCGCGTGGCGGCAATATCGGTGGGTGCTGCCTGTCGCTGCGCCTCGCAGACTACACCCGAATGGGCGTGTTTGTGCTGAACGATGGAAAGGGCGCTGATGGCACCACGACGGTGCCTGAGGGTTGGTTCGCCGAAGCGGGCGATTCGATCGTTGATTTCAGTGAATCCGGCTTTGGATATGGCTATCAGTGGTGGACCTATCCCGGCGGGAATTTCGGCGCGCAGGGCATATTTGGCCAATCGATCACCCTGGTTCCCAGCCAGGACCTGGTGCTCACCGTCGTTAGCAATTGGCCTACCGCGACCAGCGGCGAATACCGCACGGCGTGGGGGAGCATCGCCGGAAGAATCGCAGCGTCGGAAATGTAAGGGAGCGCGGCGTTGAGGGCGCTTAATAGAGCGCCCTACGCCACCAACTCAGATCGCCTTACGAGGCGTGCTGATGTGGCTGTAACGCTGCAGAATGTTGTCGTGCACGATGGGGCTTAACAGCTCACCAAAGGCGCAGCCCACGATGCAGTTGTCCCACCACACCACTTCGCTTTGCAGCGATTCGAGGCCGGGCAGGGTGAGCCACACCATCTGACCTTCGTGCATCCGGTTGATCGACGCCGCCGAAAATCCCGATATCGACAGATCGTGCACCACACTTTGAAACGCCCGCCCGCCCGAAGCGCGCAGCGTCGCCGGGATGGTGAGTTTCGTACGCGGCGCGCAGCGATCCTCTTGCGCGGCCAAGTCGTAGGTGTTCTTTTCGTTCGGCATCGCCTTGTTGCTTTCAATCCAGAAGCGGTTGGTCTCATTGCGTGATCGGTGCGATTCGGCACCACAGGTCGGATGCACCAAACACCAATCGCGCTTTCCAACGCCTAACCAAAAGCGGTTAACGAGCCGTTTCCATTAAGAAATTTGACCGAGGGGTCAGGCAGCAGCGCGCGCCGCAGCCCGCACGCATGCTCTTGAAAGCCCTACGCTTACTTGACCCGCTCGCGGTGCAACGTGTCAAAGTCTTCCGTCAGAAGAGCAACGATGCGGTCGGCGACCACTTCGGGCGATTTGACTGTCGAAGGGTCTTCGCCAGGATAGGCGCGGGCGCGCATGTCGGTGCGCGTGGCGCCGGGATCGATGATCGCGACGCGGGCAGGGCTAAGCCGTTCGACCTCCGCCGCATAGGTTTCGAGCAAGTTGTCGAACGCCGCCTTGGTCGAACCATAGGCGCCCCAGAACGGGCGCGGCGTTGCGCCAACGCTGCTGGTCAGACCAATCACACGCCCCTGTTTCCCGCGCCGGATCATTGGATCAAAATTCGCGAGCATCGCTTGGGTTGCGATAACATTGGTCATCATCGCGGTGTTGAACTGCTTGGGATCAATCTGCGATAGCGGTGTGAGCTCTGGCAGGTAAGCCGCTGACAAGACAAGGATATCCAACGTATCCCAGCGCCCAGAAATCGCCGTGGCGAGGCGTGAAACCGAGTCCTTCTCGGTCAGGTCCACCGGCGCGATGGTTGAACTGCCGCCTGCTTCGTGGATCACGTCCTCAATCGCTTCGAGAGGCTTCACCTTGCGCGAAACCAGGATGACATGCGCGCCAGCCTTTGCCAGCGCGATGGCGGTGGCGGCGCCAATGCCGCGGCTTGCGCCGGTCACAAGCGCGGTCTTCCCGGCGAGGGGCTTGCTGTCTGCGGTGTCGCTCATGATGTATAGCTCGTGTGTTAAGCCGCTTTAGGGTCCGCAAAGGGGAGCTGCGGCGAATTGCGTTCGCGGTTGGCGAGGTCTGTGAGGCTGGTTGGATAATCGCCGCTGAAACACGCGTCACAGAACTGCGGGCATTCTTCGTCGCGGCCTTTGGTGCCGACGGCGCGATAGAGGCCGTCGATCGATATGAATGCGAGACTATCGGCGTGAATATATTCGCGCATCGATTCCAGTTCCATGCGCGCGGCCAGCAATTTCGAACGTTCAGGTGTGTCGACGCCGTAGAAACAGCTATGCGCGGTGGGCGGGCTGGCTACGCGGAAATGCACCTCTCGTGCGCCGGCTTCCTTCATCATTTCAACGATGTTGAGGCTGGTCGTGCCGCGCACGATCGAATCGTCGATGAGGACAATGCGTTTGCCCTCGACAAGGCCGCGATTGGCGTTGTGCTTGCGCTTGACGCTGGAATGGCGCGCGCCATCCGATGGCTGGATAAAGGTTCGCCCGACATAATGCGAGCGGATGATGCCGAGCTCAAACGGAACGCCTGAGGCCTGCGCAAAGCCGATCGCGGCCGGCACGCCGCTGTCGGGAACCGGCACGACCAGATCGACATCGCACGGCGCTTCCTTGGCGAGCTCGGCGCCAATCGCCTTGCGCGCTTCGTAGACGCTCTGACCGGCGAAGTAGCTGTCGGGGCGGCTGAAATAGACGTGTTCAAAGATGCAAGGTCGCGGATTGGTCTTGCCGAACGGGTGGACACTTTTGATGTTGCCGTCGAAATCAACCTGCAACAGCTCCCCCGGCTCGACTTCGCGCACCAGCTTGGCGCCAATCACGTCTAGCGCGACGCTCTCACTCGCAAACACCACCGCATCGCCCAAAGTGCCCATGACCAGCGGGCGAATACCCAACGGATCGCGGCAAGCGATCATGCCTTCGGGCGTCATCACGATCAGCGCATACGCGCCCTCGACCAGACGCAGCGCGTCGACCAAACGGTCGGCAATTGTGGGGTAGCGCGAAGTCGCGACCAGGTGGATGATGACCTCGGTGTCGGAGGTCGACTGGAAGATCGAACCCTTCTCAACCAAGTCCTTGCGAAGCGTCATCGCGTTGGAAATGTTGCCGTTATGCGCGACCGCAAAGCCGCCGGTGGCCAAATCGGCGTAGAGCGGCTGAATGTTGCGCATGCCCGACCCGCCGGTGGTCGAATAGCGCACATGCCCCGCGGCCATATTGCCAGGCAGGGCCTTAATCTCTGCCTCGTTTGAGAAGGTCTCAGCCACATGGCCCAGCGCGCGGCGAGAGACAAATTCCCGCTTTTCATCGTTGAAACTGGTGATTCCCACCGCTTCTTGTCCGCGATGTTGCAAAGCGTGGAGGCCCAGCGCGGTCGCAGCGGCGGCGTCTTTTGCGTTGATTGCGCCGAAAATACCGCATTCTTCTCGCAGCTTATCGCCGTCAAGATCGAGGAACGGATGCGTCACGTTCATGGCCGGATGTCTCCTCGCGGCAATCAGCGCTGTTTGGTCGCGCGCTCAATGGCGGTGTTACGGATCAATTACAAGGGTGGGGATGGGCCTAGCCCCGGCTTTTTACCGACCGCCACGGGGCGTACCATTTCGGTCACAACCCGTTTACGCACAGGCCGACTATCCCCACGCGTTGTGCGGACTACACTGCGCTTCTAAAGGCTGGGTTCAGACAGTCTCGCGCAGTCCGCGCGGGCACCAAACATATGGCCGATCCAAACACCAATGCTCTCCCCTTTTGAACGCATGATCGCCAAACGCTACCTCTGGCCGGGCAAGGGGGAAGCGTTCATCGCGTTGGTCGCGAGCATTTCCATCGGCGTGGTCATGCTGAGCGTCGCGATGCTGGTCATCGTGATGAGCGTCATGAACGGCTTTCGCGCGGAGTTGCTCGACAAAATCGTGGGACTGAACGGCCACGCCATCGTCCAGGCCTATGGGGGGCGGCTCGACAATTGGGAAAGCGTGCTGACACAGGTCAAGGAAACGCCCGAAGTGGTCGAAGCCTCTCCTTTGATCGAACAGCCGTTGCTGGTCACGTTCGATGGCCGGGCAGAGGCGATCTTCCTGCGCGGCAACATCGCCGAGGATATCGAAAAGCTGAACGACAAGGTGATGATGGGCTCCATCGCCGCTTTGCAACCGGGCGGTCGGCGGGTGGCGATTGGCACTCGGCTCGCGCAGAATATTGGCGCGCGGGTCGGGGACACGGTCACTATTGTGAACGTGGATGGAAGGCCAACCCCGTTCGGCACGCAAATCCGCCGCGTGGGATACGAGGTTGCGGCGATCTTCGAGGTGGGGATCTACGATTACGACGAGAAATTCGTCGTCATGCCCATCGAAGACGCGCAGACGCTGCTTTTGATGGACGGGACCATCGGCATGATCGAGGTCAAAGTGACCGATCCTGATCGGGTGGGAGAGATCCTCGCCCCGGTGAAGGAATCCCTTGCCGGGCAAGCGGTCGTTGCGGACTGGCGAACGATCAACTCTGCCCTGTTCGAAGCCCTGCAAGTGGAACGTGCGGCGATGGGTTTTGCACTCAGTTTTATGGTGTTGGTGGCCGCGTTTAATATTCTTTCGAGCCTCGTGATGCTGGTGCGAGCCAAGACGCGCGACATCGCGATTATGCGCACGATGGGCGCGACGCGGCGAAGTTTGCTCAAGATTTTTGTGACCACCGGCACGACGATTGGCGCGATTGGAACGATCGCGGGGCTCATCCTCGGCACGGTGGTGCTGTTCTTCCGCGAGCAGATCACCGGCGCCATCGCGTTCGTGACAGGACAGGAATTGTGGGACCCCGAAGTGCGCTTTCTTTCCACGCTCCCCGCCAAGGCCGACCCGTGGGAGATATTCGCGATTGTGGCGCTGGCATTGATCCTGAGCTTCCTCGCGACGCTCTACCCCGCGCTCAAAGCCGCGAACACCGATCCGGTGCAGGTGCTGCGCTATGAGTGATCCCATGACGGCCAACGCCATCGCAAAGCTGACCAACGTTAAACGCAGCTTTGAACAGGGCGGGCAGCGCATCGATGTGCTGCGTGGCGTGAACCTAACCATCGCTCCGGGAGAGATTGTGGCCCTGCTCGGTCCGTCAGGGTCCGGCAAATCGACCATGCTGCAAGCGGTCGGCCTGCTCGAAGGTGGGTTCGAAGGCTCTATCGCGATTGCGGGCACCGCGGCGGAAACCCTTCCCAGCGATCAGCGTACCGCGCTGCGGCGCGAGCATCTCGGCTTTGTCTACCAGTTCCACCATCTGTTGCCCGATTTTGATGCGCGCGAAAATGTGATCATGCCGCAGATGATCGCGGGCACTGCGCGAGAAGATGCGGAGGCGAGAGCGGACAAGTTGCTCAGCAGCCTTGGCCTTGAACAGCGCCTGACCCACCGTCCCAGCCAGCTTTCGGGCGGGGAGCAACAACGTGTAGCCGTGGCGCGCGCATTGGCGAACCAACCCACTTTGGTGCTGGCGGATGAGCCCACGGGCAATCTGGACGAAGCAACATCGGACACTGTCCTGGCGCAATTCCTGGAACTGGTCCGAGGCGAAGGCAGCGCGGCTTTGGTTGCCACCCATAATGAACGCTTGGCTGCGCGCATGGACCGGATCGTTCGCCTCGTTGACGGGGTGCTCGAATAGAGCGAGAGTGCGCACATGACGCTCGCACTTTCCTTTGCCGCCGCGCTGATGGCCGTTCAGGCCAGCGCTGACGCGGCCAAGCTACAACCCGCTCCTTCACAAGCGCCATGCGCCAGCGAAGCGCATAGAGCGTTCGATTTCTGGGTGGGAGAATGGGTGGTCTTCACCACCGGCACCGAAGCCAAGGCGGGCGAAAGCCGGATTGAGAATATGTCCGGCGGCTGCGCTATCCGCGAAACGTGGATGCCATTGAAAGGGCCGAACGGCACAAGCATCACGCTCCTGAACCACCGCAGCGCGCGCTGGGAACAGCTGTGGATCGGTGGTGACGGCAAGCGGGTCGATTTTACCGGCGGAGTGGTGGGCGAAACTATGGTGCTCACCGGATATTGGGACGATATCGGCGGGCCGGGAAAAGACGCTTTGGTCCGAATGACCTTCACCCCCAATCCCGACGGCAGCGTTCGTCAGGCGGGCGAGGCCAGTGCCGACAATGGCAAAACGTGGAACGCCTTCTTCGATTTCACGTATGTTCCCAAAGCGGGCTGAACCCCTCAGGAGAATTAGAAGATATGACCACCATCGCCGATTTCACCGTCACCACCAATCGCGGCGAAGAGCTTGATCTCGCGGCCAAGAAGGGCACGGTTCTGCTGGTGGTCAATACCGCTTCCAAATGTGGTTTTACCCCGCAATATGATGGGCTTGAAAAGCTGTATCAGAACTTCAAAGACGAGGATTTCGAGGTCCTTGGCTTTCCTTGCAACCAGTTCGGCGCGCAGGAGCCGGGCAACGCAGATGAGATCGCGGAATTCTGCAAGGTCAATTTCGGCGTCACCTTCCCGCTGATGCAGAAGATCGAAGTGAACGGCCCGGACGCCTCGCCGCTGTTCGACTGGATGAAGTCCGAGGCGAAAGGCATCATGGGAACCACTGCGATCAAGTGGAATTTCACCAAGTTTCTGATCGATCGCGAGGGCAAAGTGGTCAAACGCTATGGTTCGAACGACACGCCCGCGCGGATCGCCAAGGATATTCAAAAGCTGCTCTGAGGCTGGGCCTTAGGACCAATGCCAGCGCAGCGGTTTCGTCGCCTCGCGGGTGAGCTTCCCTTTGGCCTCAAGGTCGAGCTGAACCGTCTTTGACCACCATCCGCTGGTCTTGCCTCCGGGAAACAGCTCCGCGCTTAGATGCGGCTTGACCGCTTCGACCATTTCGCTTTGCGTCACGCCGGGTGAGGCCTTCGGCATAGCCGCTTTCATCGCGGCGTGCATGTCGGCGTATTTGGCGGCGTTCACGCGGGTAACCTTGCCCGGCGTGTTGACGTTCTCAACCTCGATTTTGTCGCTCATAAGTCCCTCCCGAGCGGTTCTGTAGCTTGCCCCCAGCTTTTCCCCAAACGCTGGCGCGCTCGCGCTTGAAACGACGGGCATTCGGCGTAGCTTCAGGACATGGCCTTCGCATCCTTTGTCCCCCTCCGTGTTTTGTCGTCTTATTCGATGTTGGAAGGCGCGATCGATCCCAAGGCGATTGCCAGTTTGGCCAAGGATCGCGGTTATCCTGCCATTGCGATGTGCGACCGCAACGGCCTTTACGGCGCGGTCCTGTTTGCAGGCGCGGCGACGGGCAAGGGCGTGCAACCTATCATCGGCACGCTGCTGGGCGTGGCGCGGGATGGGTCGGATGGGAAGATCGTCGATTACCTCCCGCTCTACGCACAGGACGAGGCGGGGTATGACAATCTGTGTCACCTCGTGTCAAAAGCGCACCTCGAACGCCCGTTGGAGTTGGAACCGCATGTCCTTATAGCGGACCTTGAAGGGCACACAGAAGGACTCATCGCGCTCACAGGGGCGGGCGAGGGCGCGCTGACGCGGCTTGCGGCGGAGGGTCAGGCGTCAGCGGCCGCGGCCGTGTGCGACGCGCTTCAATCGCTGTTCCCCGGTCGGCTCTATATCGAACTCGCTCGCCATGGTGACGCGGTGTGCGAGCGGGCCGAGGACGCTCTGATCGACCTCGCCTACGCCCGCGATCTGCCGCTGGTTGCCTCAAACCCCGCCAATTTCGGCGAGCCGCATATGCACAAGGCGCACGACGCTATGCTGTGCATCGCGCATTCGACCTATGTCGACGACACGGAACGCAAGCGGACCAATCCAGAAGCCTATGTGAAGACCGCCAGCATGATGGAGGAGCTGTTCGACGATCTGCCCGAGGCAATCGCCAACACGCTCGTCATCGCGCAGCGCTGCGCCTACGCGCCGCCATATCGCGACCCGATCCTGCCGAGTTTGGCGGGCGATTTGGAGGGCGAGGCCAAGATGCTCGCGGACCTCTCGCGCGCCGGTCTTGAAAAGCGGCTCGAACCCTATGGCGAGATGAGCGAAGAGGCGCGCAAGGAGTATTTCGACCGCCTCGAATACGAGATCGACATCATCGTTGGAATGAAGTTTCCCGGTTACTTCCTGATCGTCGCCGACTTTATCCAGTGGGCTAAGGATCACGGCATACCCGTTGGGCCGGGACGTGGATCGGGCGCGGGATCCATGGTGGCCTGGGCGTTGACCATTACGGACTTGGACCCGCTCAAGCTCGGACTGCTTTTCGAACGTTTCCTGAACCCCGAGCGTGTATCGATGCCCGACTTCGATATCGACTTCTGCGAAACCCGGCGCGGGGAAGTGATCCGTTACGTGCAGGAGAAATACGGCGCCGATCACGTCGCGCAGATCATCACCTTTGGTAAGCTGAAAGCGCGCGCGGCGATCCAGGATTGCGGCCGCATCCTGCAAATGGGTTTTGGCAAGCGCAACGATCTCGCCAAGATGGTGCCTAACCATCCGACTGACCCGTGGGATCTAAAACGCGCTTTGAACGGCGCTGCGGATTTCAAAGGCGCCTATGACAACGACGATGAGGTGAAGCGCCTTGTCGATCTCGCTCTGGAACTGGAAGGCTTCCCGCGCAACTCCTCCACCCACGCCGCCGGTGTTGTGATTGGGGATCGTCCGCTTTCGCAGCTGGTGCCGCTCTACCGCGATCCGCGTTCGGATATGCCGGTGACGCAATACGACATGAAGAATGTCGAGAGCTCTGGCTTGGTGAAGTTCGACTTCCTCGGATTGAAGACGCTCAGCGTTCTGCGCAAAGCAGTGGACCTCTTGGCCGAACGCGGGATCGAGATGGATCTGGGCGCGCTGCCGCTCGATGATGAGGGCGTCTACAAGCTTATGCAGGCGGGTAACACGGTCGGCGTGTTCCAGTTGGAATCCGAAGGCATGCAGCGCACGCTCAAGGCGGTGAAACCGTCCAATTTTGGCGACATTATCGCGCTCGTCTCGCTCTATCGTCCGGGCCCGATGGACAACATCCCGCTGTTCGGAAAGCGTAAGGCGGGCGAGGTCGAGATTGAATACCCGCATCCCAAACTCGAGGGCATTCTGGCCGAGACCTATGGGATCTTCGTCTACCAGGAACAGGTCATGCAGGCCGCGCAGATCCTGGCGGGATACTCGCTTGGAGACGCCGACCTTCTGCGCCGCGCCATGGGTAAGAAAAACCAGGCTGAAATGGACAAACAGCGCGCGATCTTCATCGAAGGGTGCAAGCGCGTTTCCGATATCGACAAGAAGCAGGCCGATGAGCTGTTCGACTTGATCAACAAGTTCGCAGGCTACGGTTTCAACAAATCGCACGCCGCCGCCTACGCGCTGCTCTCGTATCAGACCGCGTGGCTCAAAGCGCATTACCCCGAAGAATTCTACGCCGCCTCAATGTGTTTCGACCTGCACCAATCGGAAAAGCTCAGCGTCTTTGTTGATGACGCGCGGCGCTACCCGGTAGAAGGCGGGATCGAGGTGCTGCCGCCCGATATCATTTTCAGCCAAGGGCGCTTCACCGTCGAACAGACCGATAATGGCTACGCCGTGCGATACGCGCTCGCTGGTATTCGCAATGTGGGCGAAAAGGCGATGAGCCAGATCGTCGAAGAGCGCGTGGCGAGCGGGCCGTTCACGAGCCTCAGGGATTTGTGCGATCGCATTCCGCAAGGTTCGATGAACCGCAAGCAATTGGAAGGCCTGATCTGCGCGGGCGCGCTCGACGGGCTCGAATCGAACCGCGCGCTGCTGCACGCCAATATGGACACGATCCTGGCCGTAGCCGAGGCGGCTATTCGCGAACGCACCAGCGGCCAGGGCGGTCTGTTTGGCGGCGAGGGCGAGAGCGACGATCTGCGGCTCAAACCCACCGAAGCGTGGTCACGAAACGAACAGATGGCGCAGGAGCGTGAGAATTTCGGTTTCTACTTCTCCGCCCACCCCGTGCAGCAATATCGCGAAGCCGCTTCCGCACAGGGTGCGCGCACCTACCAGGCGATCATGGAGGCGGGCGCGCCGGTCGGCGGGCGCGGGCAGGCGTCGATCGCGGTGATGGTCGAAGGAATGAGCAAAGGCCGAACCAAGCGTGGCGCGGAGTTTGTCCGCGCGGACTTTTCCGATTCCTCGGGTCAGTTTTCGGCGGCGTGTTTTGAAGAATCGCTTGTTCCCGAATTTGAACGCTGGGCCAAGTCGGGTGAGTGCCTGCTTTTGAACGTGGAATTGGATTCGCCCAATCCCGGCGAACCGCCACGCTTGACGGTGCGTGGGGCCAAGCCTTTGTCGCAGGTCACCGGACGTATGCCGATGCGACTACAGGCAGATATTATGCATCCTGCCGCCTTTGAGGTGTTCCGGCACGAGTTGGAGGCCGGTTCGGACACGCCGGGCGAAGTGGTTGTGCGCCTTGCCATGGTCAACGGTCAGGACGCGATGGTGCGTCTGGGCAGCCGTTTCATCCTCGACGGCGAACGCGCCGAACGTATCGCCGGCATCGAAGGAGTGGAGAACGTTCGACTGGAGCCTGTACGCGGCGCGGCGCGGCTTAAGCTGGTGGCGTAATTGGCAGAGGCCATCGACGATCTCACTGACAAGGAAAAGGAGGCGCTTCGTCTCCTGCTCGCCGGGCACGACGCGAAATCGGCGGCGCTAGAGCTCGACATTTCGGTCCACACGCTGAACGATCGTCTGCGAGCCGCGCGGCGCAAACTGGGTGTGACCACCAGCAAGGAAGCGGCGCGTGCTTTGGGCCTAGCGGAGCAGTCGGAGCTTGAACCCACCCCCGAAAGCTTTGTGCACAAACCTTTGGGGGTACAGGAAACGTCGAAAAATCAGCACCTTTCATCCGTCGCGGATCGAAGCGAAGGCGGAATTCTCGCCTTTGCAGCGCGGCGGAAAGGTCTTTTGATTATGTCGTTTGCAATCGCTCTCGCGCTCACCGCTACGGTGTTCATTCCAAAACAAGCCGGAGACTTGGAGCCCCCAACGCAGGATCTCAGCGCCGCTCAACAATCGGATGTCCGTTTTTCGGCTGAGACAGAGTTTGTCCCCGCGCGTCCGACGGAGCCGGAGCTGCAGGCGCGACGTTGGCTCGGTCTTATCGATTTTGGCAAATTTGACGAAAGCTATGAAGAAGCGGGCGAGCCGCTTCGTCAGCAATACGCCTTGGGCAAATGGAAGTTCGGACTGACCTTGCGGATGACGAAGGGCAAGATCCAGGATCGCACCGTTTCAACGATCATGCGCACCAGCGAATTTGGCGGGCGCAAAGGCGGCGACTTTGAGATCATCACCTTCGCCTCGATGTTCGAAAATAACAATCTGCAGTCAGAGCGTGTTGTGCTGGAACTGGTGGGGTCGGACTGGCAGGTCATCGACTACGAGATCCTGCCGGGTAAAGACCGCCTGGACTGATCACGCGGCGCATCTGAATTCCCACGAAAAAGGGGCCGATCCGCAACCGGACCGGCCCCTCTTCCTCGTTTCCAAACGCTTGAAAGCGCCTGGTCCCTACATGCCCGAACCCGGGCCGTAGGTGATTTCAACGCGGCGGTTCTGTTGCTCGCGCACGCCATCTTGCGTGGGTACACGCAGGTTGCTTTCGCCAAACGCTTCGCTCGACATGCGCGCCTGCGGCACGCCGCGACCGGCGAGATATTGCTGCACAGCGGCGTTGCGACGCTCGGCCAGAGCCATGTTGTAGCTCGCGCTGCCCGACGTATCGGTGTGACCCGTCAGCATGATGCGAGCCGTGCCGCAATTGCCATACGAGCTGACCGCGCTGTTGAGCGTTTGCGCGGCCTCGGGCGTGATGTCCGACTGATCAAAGTCGAAGAACACGATGTAGGGCCCCGTATTGCACTCAACCGCAGGCGGCGGGGGTGGAGGCGGCGGAGGCGGCGGAGGCGGAGGAGGCGGCGGTGGCGGAGGAGGCGGCGGTGGTGGCGGAGGAGGCGGGGGCGGAGGCGCTTCGGCGCCGCCGAAGTTGACCCGCAGGCTCGCTAGAACTGAGTGCAGCTCAACCGACGCTTCGAGCGGGGTGCCATCAACCGCGTTCACATTCACGTTATCCGCGCGGAAATAACGGTACTTGAGACCAAGATCGACCGTGTCAGAAACCGGGACCAGCAGGCCCGCAATACCTTGATAGGCAAAGGTTCGATCAGATTCGCTGTTAATGAAGCCAACGCCTGGCACTTCAATTGGCACTTCGACATCGGCGATACCAACACCGCCTCCAACTTGGAAGTTCACGCCGTCATCCTTGCCGAAATCGTACAGCGCGTTGACCATACCGCTGAACACTTCGAGGTCGCGCAGGTTGGTCGTGCGCGTTCCGGCCGGGATCACATTGTCACCAATGTTAAGCGTGTTCGCGACGATGACCGTGTCATAATCGGCAGTCTTGTAACCGGCTTCAGCTTCGAGGCGGAAGCTGCCAAAGTCGTATCCAAACACGGCGTCGAGATCGAGGCCCTTTTCGGTGTTGCCGAAAGCGGCGGGGAGGCCGGGATCGGTGTCGACGTCGAACTCGACCGAGTCATCGAAGGTGACGCCGGCGTCGATGCCGACATACGGACCTTCGCGCGCGGCCGCGGGGGCTGCGACGAGTACGCTTACGCCTGCGAGCAGCAAAGCTGTTCTTTTCATAGGGGTTTCCTTACTTTTTCTCATCCAAGACGCCACGACCCAAAAAAAGGGGAGATGAACCGTAGCGACTTACTCCGAATAGTGATGAGAGGGGTGAGGATTGCAAAGCTATGGTACTTTTCGAAAGTCCGCCGCAATCTTTCGTTGAATTGAGTGTTTTTGACTGTCGAACCGATGTGATTTCAGGGCATTATAGCGGACACAAAAAAGGGCCGATCCCCTGAGGGACCGACCTATTTTGCGCATCGGACAGCGCACTGCCGCCGAAAAAGTTGCTTATTCTACATGCCCGAGCCTGGACCGTACGTGACTTCAACGCGGCGGTTTTCCTGCTCGCGCACGCCATCTTGGGTGGGCACGCGCGGTTGGCTTTCACCAAAGGCTTCGGTCGAAATTCGGGCATCGGGAATGCCGCGACCTGACAAATAGGCGCGAACCGCTTCATTGCGACGTTCGGCCAGGCCCACATTGTATTTCTGGCTGCCCGCGCGATCGGTGTGACCGGTCAACATAACGCGCGCCACGCCGCAATCGCCATAGGAGCTGACTGCGCTGTTAAGCGTGCTGGCCGCTTCGGCGGTGATCTCGGACTCATCGAAGTCGAAGAAAACGATGTAGGGCCCCGTGTTGCACTCAACCTTCGGCGGCGGAGGCGGCGGAGGCGGCGGAGGTGGAGGAGGCGGAGGTGGTGGAGGAGGCGGCGGAGGTGGAGGCGGCGGAGGCGGTGGGGCCTCAGTCTTTCCGCCAAAGTTCACCCGGATACTGCCAAGCACGGAGTGCGTATCATAGTCGAATTCAAAAGGCGTGCCTTGAACCGTATCGACGATGAAATTGTCTGCGCGGAAATACTTGTAGTGTACGCCCAAATCGATGGTGTCGGTCACAGGATGGCGAAAGCCAGCCAGAAACTGATAGGCAAAATCGGTTGCGCTGTCATCGACAAGCAAGCCAACGCCCGGAAGCGAGATCGGTCCGTCAATCTGCGCAAAGCCTGCGCCAACACCGGCAAACGGTTGGAACCCATCGTCCGAACCGAACTCGAGGATACCGTTGACCATGACCGCTGTCACCGACAGATAGTCTTCGCTGTCCACCGTAGTGCCCGCGGGCACACCGGGGATCAACGCTGGGTTCAGGACCGTGATCGTGTCGTAATTGTTGCGACGATATGACCCTTCGGCTTCAAGCCGGAACGCGCCAAAATCGTATCCAATCACGGCGCCCAGATCATATCCAAGCTTGGTATCGGCCGAAACGCCATCGACCGGTGGGTCTGTTACGGCCACATCGGCCACGGCGCCGCTCTCAAGGCTGAAGCCTGTGTCAAAGCCGACATAGACTTGGCCGTCACGGGCCTGTGCCGGAACGGCGATGGCCGCAGCGGTAGTGGTAAGCGCAATCGCTAGTTTTTTCATGAAATGCCCCCTGTTTGCAGTCGTCGTAACGAAGGAACGCGCCCGTGGCAATTGGCGCTACGAGCGGTTCATGCCACGCAAAACACGGCACACCGCGCGTTTGGGCAATTGCCAAGGGCGAAAGGCCGCGCCATTGTTGCGACCAACAGATCCCATTGAGAGAGAGGAACAACATGCTGGGAGCGATGCAAAACTGGACCATGCGCCTGACGCACGTGATCGATCACGCCGCGCGCGAGAATGGATCGCGCGAGATTGTGACGCGTTGGGCCGATGGCAGCGAAACCCGCACCGACTGGGCCGGAATCCGCCGCGACGCACTGAAAATGGCGCAGGCGCTGCAGGCCTTGGGCCTCAAGAAAGGCGACAAGGTCGCTAGCCTTGCGATGAACCATTCGCGCCACCTCGTCAGTTGGTACGGGGTCGCGGGCATGGGCGGCGTTTTGCACACAGTGAACCCGCGCCTGTTCGAAGATCAGCTCGAATACATCGTCAACCACGCCGAGGATAAGGTGCTGTGCTACGACGCGGCGTTTCAGCCGATTGTCGACAAGATGCGCGATCGCTGGACCACGGTGGAGCATTACATCTGCTACGACAGCGGCGAACACACGACAGCGTTCGAAGACTGGATCGGCGCGGAAACGGGTGATTTTGAGTGGGTCACTGGCGAAGAGAACGATCCATGCATGATCTGCTACACGTCAGGCACCACGGGTAACCCCAAAGGCGTGCAGTACGAGCATCGCTCGACCGTGCTACACGCGTTGGCAGGCCTTCAACCATCCACCTTCAATTTCTCCAGCGCTTCGGTCATGCTGCCGGTCGTGCCGATGTTCCACGCCGCGTCCTGGGGCCTGCCTTATGCGGGCGCGATGGCGGGGGTGAAGTTTGTCTTTTCCGCCGTCAACGATCCAGCGGTGCTTCACGAGTTGATGCTGCGCGAGAAAGTGACCGACAGCGCGGGCGTTCCGACCGTGTGGCTCGCGCACTTCCAATATTGCGACGCGCAAGGCATCGACCTGCCTCCGCTTAAAGCCGCGACCATTGGCGGATCGGCGTGCCCGCGTTTTATGATCGAGCGGCTGATGAAGAACGGCACCCGCGTTCAGCACGCCTGGGGCATGACCGAAACGTCCCCCATCGGCACTGTCGGCGGACCAACCTGGGATTGGGACGAGCTTTCCTTCGAAGAAAGGGTGCAGAAAACCATGATGCAGGGGCGTCCGATCTTTGGGGTCGAGCTGCGTACGGTCGATCTCGATGATATGACCACCGAATTGCCGCGCGATGGCAAGACCTCGGGCGCGCTGCAAATTCGCGGGCCGTGGATTATCAAGCGTTATTTTAAAGCCGAAGAAGACGCCGCTAGCCCTGAAGGTTGGTTCGACACCGGCGATGTCGGCATCATCCACCCCGACGGGACCCTCCAACTGACTGACCGCACCAAGGACGTGATCAAGTCGGGCGGCGAATGGATCAGCTCGGTCGAGCTCGAAAACGCCGCTGTCGGTCATGATGGCGTGGCCGAGGCCGCGTGCATCGGCATGCCGCACCCCAAATGGGATGAGCGTCCTGTGCTCTTCGTGGTCAAGAACGAAGGCGCCGAGGTCACAAGCGACGACATGATCGAGCATTTGAAGCCGCAAATCGCCAAATGGTGGCTGCCCGACGCGGTCGAGTTCATCGACGAAATCCCGCACACCGCGACGGGCAAGATCTCCAAAAAAGACCTGCGCGACCGGTTCTCCGACTACACATTGGAGGGGTAATCGATGGCCAAGGCCTATATCGATCCGTCACCGGAAAACTGGAAAGCGTTCAAGGATCTGCCGCGCGACACGTCGATCCATATGCTGAACCTGCTGCGCTTTCGGGATCTCGCCGAGTATCCCGAAGGCCACCAGCACCACGGCAACGGATGGACCGGCCAGCGCGCGTACCAGGAATACGGCAAGACCTCAGGCCCAATCTTTTCCCGCGTTGGCGGCAAGATCGTCTGGCGCGGGACGTTTGAGACGATGGTCACCGGACCCACGCCCGACGACAAGGTCTGGCACGATGGCTTTATCGCATTCTACCCAAACTCGGGCGCATTCCTGGAGATGGTAACCGACCCCGACTACCAAATCGCCGTCCAAAACCGCAACGCCGCGCTGCTCGACAGCCGGTTGATGCGCTTTGCGCCGGGCGAGCTTGGGGATGGGTTTGGGTGAGGGGGCTTGCGCTCATCCTTGGCTGTCTTGCGTTGCTCGGTTGCGCCGATCAGCCCGCTGAAAAGGGTGGGCTGAAAGTTCCTCCTGAACTTGAGCCGTTGAATGACCTCGTGTTTAGTTGCTGGATTGATACAGAAGTGGTCCCGTTGCAGCACTCAGAGCACTGTGTGATCGTCGCTGAGACAATTCTTGAAGACGATCGGCCAGACTGCTTCCGTAGCAACAGCGAAGAGTGTGTCGAACTTGAACTCGCGCAGCATAGTATTTATTCGGGTTATCAAGCGGCTATCATCCAGAGTGCCGTCAATTTCGGTATTCCTGAAGCCGTCTCTGATGCAGCTAAAGATCGAATTGCCCATACGGTTTATTTCGACGGCGCACTGATACGCGGCTTGTTCGAAGAGTGCCTTCGCATGGAGCAAGAGGCCCTAGCGAAGAAGGGTCTGCAACGAATCCACTCGATAACGGTCTATCCGCTTGCTGAGGATCAGATGTGCATCCGCGAGGGAAATGGTCGTTTTGAAACCGCGCCGCTCTAACTACCCCCCGGCCCATAAAGCATGCCCTGATACGCGGCCAAGCTCTGTCCGAACAGGCCGATCCAGTTGATCAGGTTCGCCTGCGTGATCCCGCCATCGAGCATCACGTAGGTTTTGACCACATGCTCGCCCTCGCGGTTGACGACGACCGATGAAATCACCTGCTCAAAGCCGAAGCGAGACAACGCGTCTTGCGCGCGCGCTTCGGGGACGCCTTCGGGCGGGGTGAAATAGCCGAGCAGGATCAGGCCCTTGCACGCATCCTTGCCCTCGCACGCCATACGCCGCGCGACCCCGCGCATGCCGTTGGGATAGGCGATGCGGATCGTGTTTTGCTCATCATCCAGCGGCGCCGTCGTCGCGCCCAAGGCCGCGATGGCTGAGTTGAGCGTAGCCTCGTCGATGGTCTCGATAACTTGCGCGCGGTCCAGCGCAGTCTCTTGCGCGGCGGCGGGCGAGGCCAGCAGCGCGCCAATGGCAAGGGCCGCGGCCCCAAAAGTCGATTTCATGTTGATCCCCAAAACTGTTTGAGGTCATGGCTATCTGCGCGACGCACTGCGCGCAAGGACGTTCGGCAGAACGTGCAGGTCTTTATCAAAATTTGATTTCTTGGGGGCACAAGGCGGGCGCTCTGTGAGGGAATGTATCATGGAATTCGAACACCTTGGCTGGGTCAAGAGGTCACTCGGACAAGACCTGGAAGCGAAGTTTGGACCGCTCAAGGGTGTCTCGATGAGACAGATACAGACCTTTGAGGCCGTCCACGGCCTTGCGCTGTGCGAAGCGCATAAAGAGCTGCTCTTATGGCTCGGCGAAAGCACGCAAGATGTGCTGTTTCCGAACTCCAACATGCGTTTTTCGCTCGCCGAGATGCCGGCGAACTTCGCAACTCTTCGTGTGTTTCAGCAGCGATATCCAGAAGAATTTGGGTTTGTGGACATCGAGATCTGTTTTGCGGGCTATAAGAACGAAGCGGTGTTCTTCTACTCGACCGACGGTGGCGAAGAGCAAAATCCGACAATCGACCATTTCACCGAGCGTCTTGGTTGGTCGCACGCAGGCCTGTTTTCCGATTTTATAGACGACCTTCTGAAACAAGCGCTTCAGGTCTGAAATCATAACAACCGCATCTGCCCGCCGACCTCGGGTGGGCGAAAGCGGGTGCAGTCGAGCTCGAACCGGTGTTTGCCGATCCCGGCGCGCTTGCAGGCGATGCGGAAACGGCTTCGGAATAGGTCCGCCCATACACCTTTGGGCTGCATGCGGCTGAAGAAGTTGGGATCGTTGTCCCGGCCTTCTCGAATGGAGCGGACGATGCTCATAACCTTACCCGCGCGGTCGGGGTAGTGGACGTCGAGCCATTCGCGGAACAAAGGCGCGACCTCGTGCGGCAGGCGCAGTGGTATCCACCCGACGCTGGGCACGCCGATCTCGGCGACGCGCGCGACGATGGATTCCATAAATTCGTCGGTGATCGCGGGGATGATGGGCGAGATAGAGCAATGGGTGGGCACACCGATCTGCACCAGCCTTTCCAACGCAGCGATACGCTTGGTCGGCGCGGCGCAGCGCGGCTCCAGCTTGCCGGATAGGACTGGGTCAAGCGTCGTGACTGAGATTGCTACCGCCACAAGATTTTTGTGCGCCATTTCCTCCAGCAGATCAGAGTCCTGAACCACGCGGTCCGATTTCGTGGTGATCGTCACCGGATGGCGCGCTTCGAGGCAGACTTCGAGCACTTGGCGCGTGATGCGATAGTCGCGCTCAATCGGCTGATACGGATCGGTGTTGGTGCCCAGCGCAATGGGGCGGGGCGAGTATTTCGGCTTGTTCAGCGTTTCGCGAAGCAGTTCCGCCGCGCCAGGTTTGGCGAATAGCTTGGTCTCAAAGTCCAAGCCCGGTGAGAGGTCGTGAAAAGCGTGCGTGGGCCGCGCAAAACAATAGACGCAGCCATGTTCGCAGCCGCGATAGGCGTTGATCGAGCGGTCGAATGGCACGTCGGGCGATTGGTTGAAGCTGAGGATTGTCTTGGGATGCTCCTCGGTCACGATCGTCCGCAGCTTCACCGGTGGGCCATCCAAGGTCTCAATATGATCGCGCCAATCGCCATCCACCTCGCGTTCGGGTATGCCAAAACGGGTCGAAACACCGCCGGACGCCGCGCCGCGGCCTTTTTCAAAATCGGGATGCTTAGCTGTTCCCATCGTGAGAACATACAAAGAACATTATGGCCTGTGAAGCCGTTTGTTAAGAGTAGGCGGCCTATGGCCATGCCATCACGCGCAGAGTCGAATATACTGTCCTTTTGGAGGAGGCGCTCGCAGTTGGGCAGTCCTACTTCTGGCATCAGTTTCGACAATCGATGCACACATTGAATTACCTCTTGATGGTGGTCGGTCCGTTTGCACTCTACTTTCTACTTCGGGATCCTGAGACCAAGGGTTTAAGTCTGGGGATTTGCTTCCTTGTTGCCTTTGCGGTGCTTTTCTTTCCCTTTGAGTATTGGCGCTACCTTCGGCGCGTGCGGCGCGATTTCGAAAGCGAGCGTGGAGGAGAAGACACCGTCGTTTTTGAGTGGAACGATGAGGGCTTTAGCGTCACTACGTCTGATCATTGGCAACGATACAAATGGGAAGACTTTGTTTGCGCCATTGAGAACGAGCGCTTCATAAAACTCTACAGCACGGGGACCGCGTATCCTGCCTTTGTGTTTAAATGGCCAATGGATCGCTCGCAGATCGACGACATCAAGCTGCGTACACGAACACTTGGCTCGGTTGCGGTTAGCTTTCTGTAAGGCGCGGCATCAGCTCAACAAAATTGCAGGGCTGGTTTCGGCTATCCAATTGCTCCGCTAGGATGCCATCCCAACCATCTTTCACCGCGCCGTTGGAGCCGGGCAGCGCGAAGATATAGGTGCCGCGCGCGACAATGGCGCAGGCGCGCGATTGCACCGTGCTGGTGCCGATGGATTTGTAGCTGAGCCAGCGGAACAGCTCACCAAAGCCCGGAATGTCGCGTCCGCCTTCGATGCGTGAGAGTGCCTCAGGCGTTACGTCGCGGCCGGTGAGGCCGGTGCCGCCGGTGGAGATAATGGCATCGATTTGCGGGTCGTCAATCCATTGCTCAAACTGCGCGGCAAGTAGTGATGCGTCATCTTTGACGATCAGCCGTTCGGCCAGAGTGTGGCCAGCGTCCTGAAGGCGCTTGGCAAGGATATCGCCCGATGTGTCGGTGTCTGGAGTGCGTGTGTCAGAAACGGTCAGGACGGCGATGTTGATCGGTGTGAATGTCTTTTCCAGATCAATCGCCATGGTCCTGTTTTCCTACCTTTAATCGCCGCGCTCCAATTGCGCTTGGCGGTTGGTAGACATCACTGGAAATTCTGGCCAGAGCCCTTGCGCCAGCGCGCGGCGGGAAGGGGACGAGACGCCCGCGGCGCGTTCGTACATCCAATAATTGCGCATCACGATGGCGACATAGCCGCGCGTTTCCCAATAGGGGATCGATTCCATCCAGAGCAGCGGGTCGTCAAAATCGCGGATCTCGGTGTTCCAGCGTGTCAGCGGTGTGAGGCCGGCGTTATAGGCGGCCATGATTTTGGGCAGCTTACCTCCGGTGGCGGCCGCGTCGCGCAGCATCTCCAGATGGCGCTGGCCATAGGCGAGGTTCACTTCTGGATCCGCCAGATCGGTGTAGGACGCTCCCAAATTCAGCCGGCGGTTGTGATCGCGCGCGGTGCCTGGCCGAATTTGCATCAGGCCGCGCGCGTTGGCCGGGCTGACGGCGGAGGCGCGAAAGTTCGATTCCTGCAAGGCGTGCGCGAATGCAAGGGCGGGGTCGATCCGCCATCCCGTCTTGGGCCGCCACGAGGCAACCGGATAACGCAAAGCGGGATCGGAACGGTCACCATAGGGGGCGTGATGCGCCATAAAGAGTTGAGTGGAGGGCAGCCCCATCTCGCGCGAAAGCCGCGCGAGTGAGCTGTAGCCCTGCGCGCCGCCAATGCGCGCTTCGTGGCGCAACACTTCGTCAGCAAGGCTTGCGCGACCAATCTCAACCAAGGCGGCGGCGACGCGCACATTCGGGCGGGTCTCCAGAGTGCGCCAATCGTTGTTGGTGAAGGCGCCGTTGGTGCTGACTGGGCCGGGCTCAAGACCCAGCTGATCGCTCGCCAACATGCCATAGAGCGTCTCGGAAAGGCGCGCAGCGGCTTTCAAATGGTCTTGCGCCACGCCAGGCTCGCGGCAGCGAACAAAAGAACGATGCGCCCAATAATGCGCCGCCGAAGTCAGTTCGGGGTTGGTTGAATAGCTTGCGGCCTGAGCAAACGCCCTTGCCGCGCGTTCGCAATCGCTTAGCCGCCACGCAGCAAGCCCGGCAACCCATTCACCCTCAGCCACCCACGCGCCGCTGCCACCAGCGACGAGTTCTGCCAGAGCCAGCGCGTTCACATCGTCGTTCTCGATGTAAAAGCTCCAGGCGACGCGTTGGCGCCATTCGGCCCGCGCTTCGGGGCTGAGCTGCGAGTCAATGTCAACCAGCACATCGTAAGCGCCGCGTGGATCGTCGTTCTTGATCGCCTCCAGCATAGCCGAACGCGCGCTGTCGGTCAGGCTGCCGTCACGCACCGTTTTGGGGCGGATACGTTTGCTCGCGCCGCTTTGGTAGCGAAGGCCTTGGGCGCTGGGCAGGGCGGGCATGAACTCAACGCCGCGTTTGGCCCCCATGCGTTCAAGCTGCTCAGACTGCGGCAGATGCACGCCATCTTCGAGCCATTGTGCGATGCGTTCGCCGGCGATCCGCGGGCTTTTGGCGTGGGTGAAGTATTCGGCGAGAGCGGTCTGATAAAGCACATCGCCACGCGCGTCCTCCAGCAGGTCTTCAACGGTCTCCCAGTCCTGCGCGTCAATAGCGGCAAAGACACGGCTATAGGCTTTGCGGTCCTTTTCAGAGAGGACTTGTGGGATCGCGCTGTCGCGACGAGCGCTGAGGTCGTAATGCGCAACCATCGCGCCGGTCACTTCAGCCGATTGGCTGGCAATGAGGGGGAAGTGGGTGGAGGCCGAAGCCGAGGAAGCTAAAGCGGTGAACCCAACGCCGAGTGCGAGGGCTGCTTTACAACACGTTGCCTTTAGGTGACCGCCGTCCATTGCATCCATCTCCGCCAGAACCGGGCTTTGAGACGGGGCATGTCCATCAGACTGTCCAACCCCTCGCTCACAAGCGTATCTGGTGTGGAGGAGCTATAGTTAATTTCCCCTAAAGAGGAATCCCTAGAGGATTGGTCTTGCACAAGAAGCGGGGTGAGTCCTGCACCAAACGCCATCAGGCGTTTGGGGGCGGCCAAAGCGATGTGGTGAGACAGCACATTACCGATCCCTTGCGCGGCTAAACTCGTGGTGTCTGCCATTGGCGTGTGGCATGGAAGAGCGGAGGCAAAATACGTGTTTTCAGGCGAATGGCCAGTGGCGGCGAGGATGTTGTCGAGCAATTGTCCTTGATGGCCGGATAAGAGCGTGTCGATATCGCGCTGCTCAGGATCGATGACGAGGACCATCAATTCCGCGCCGCTTGCCCCGCGAGGCGGCACTCGCCCGCGCGGTCCGATAGCGTCCAGACCGGGTGCTGACAGCCAGAACTCGCGGAATTCTTCGAGCGATTTGGGTTTGCCTTGCGCAAAAAAATCGATCTTCGGGTTGGCGGGCTGCGACGGCGATGGCGTCGGTTCGCGCCGGTCCAGCAGCGCGGAACGGGGTGCCTGCGACACCGCCGCCTGGATCCCTTCGTCGCCCTTTGCCTCGGGCGATTGAAGCCAAGCCGTAACGTCATCGTCGAAGTTAAGGTCCACGCCCGCGTCGCGCCACCAATCCATCGTGGCGGCGAGTTCTTTGTTCAAAGAAGTGGGAGATGGCGGCTCGGAGTGGTTCATGTCGATGACGCTGAGTCTTGACTGTCTTGGGCTGGGTTAGCAAGTGGGTACCAAGAGCGAAAACCGCGCAGTCCCGAACCCCTGCGCACTCATGGGGATAGAAGAAGTGACCATTGAACGTGAAAGCATGCCGTGCGACGTCCTGATCGTAGGGGGCGGCCCGGCGGGCTTGTCCGCCTCGATCCGGTTGAAACAGCTGAACGAAGAGCTGGAAGTCGTCGTCCTTGAAAAAGGTTCGGAAATCGGCGCGCATATTCTTTCTGGCGCTGTGGTCGATCCCAAGGCCTTGAACGAGCTGTTCCCCGATTGGCGCGACATGGATTGCCCGATGGCCGAAACCCCGGTGACCGATAACTGGCACTGGGTGCTAAGCAAGAACGGCAAGACCTCGCTGCCCCATATCGTGATGCCACCGTTGATGAGCAATCATGGCTGCTACACCGGATCGCTGGGCAATATGACGCGCTGGTTGGCCGAACAAGCCGAAGGTCTGGGCGTGATGGTGTTCCCCGGCTTCCCTGCTTCGGAAGTGATGTTTGACGATAACGGCGCGGTCAAAGGTGTGATAACCCAGGATATGGGTGTCGCCGAAGACGGCAGCCACAAGGGCGATTTCACGCCCGGCATGGAGATTGAGGCCAAATACACCCTGTTTGCTGAAGGCGCGCGTGGCTCGCTGACCAAGCAGATGAAGGCCAAGTACGACCTGGAAGCCAATTGCGAGCCGCAGGTGTACGGTCTGGGCATCAAGGAATTGTGGGACATTGATCCTGACAAGCACGTGCCCGGCCGCGTGCTGCATACGCAGGGTTGGCCGCTTTCGGAGAGCGGGACGTGGGGTGGGGGCTTCCTTTACCACCAGGCGAACAACCAGATCGCGCTCGGGTTCGTCACCGCGCTTGACTACAAGAACCCCTGGGTCTCACCCTATCAGGAATTCCAGCGCTGGAAGCAGCACCCGGAAATCAAAGCCTATCTCGAAGGCGGCACCCGCGTTGCCTACGGCGCGCGCGTTATCAACGAAGGCGGCTGGCAGTCGGTGCCCAAGCTCGCCTTCCCCGGCGGCGCTCTGATCGGCTGCGCGGCGGGCTTTGTGAACGTGCCGCGCATCAAGGGCAGCCACACCGCGATGAAGAGCGGGATGCTGTGCGCCGAGGCGATTGTTGCCGAGATCGAGGGCCATGAGAGCCAACCCGAGCTGCAAAGCTACGAACCCGCCGTTCGCGCAAGCTGGATCGCGGATGAGCTTAAGCTGGTCCAGAACGCTGAGCCTGCTGTCGCCAAATACGGTGAAGACTTCGGCGCGGTGCTCGCCGGCGTCGATATGTGGATGCGCACGCTCAAAATCGGCCTGCCGATCAGCATGAAGCACCACGCCGATTACACGGCGACGGGCCGCGCGGACCTCTATCCCAAGATCGACTATCCCAAGCCCGACGGCGTCATCAGCTTCGACCGCCTGACCAACGTCGCCTACAGCTTCACCAACCACGCCGAGGACCAACCGGTCCACTTGCAGGTGGCGGACTGGGATTTGCAGAAGGAAAGCGAATACGACGTCTTCGCCGGACCTTCGAACCGGTATTGCCCGGCGGGCGTCTACGAATGGATCGAGGAAGAGGGCAAGGAGCCGCGCTTCCAGATCAACTCGCAAAACTGCGTCCACTGCAAGACCTGCGACATCAAGGACCCCAACCAGAACATCAACTGGGTGACACCGGAAGGTGGCGGCGGGCCGAATTATCCGAACATGTAGGTTAGCGGCCACTGATGAATGGTATCTAGTCTGACCAAGAAGCTGTTTGGAAAGCTCGCGACTGGCGCTGCGATCTTCGCCACATCAGGAGTTGCTTTTCGGCAGGTGGAACGCTCGCCTCAGGAAATCGACAGAGTGTTGCACGATTTCATAGGCGGAAGGATAACCGACATGGAATGGGGCGCGTTCATGACGCAGCCAATCGTTGATCAGAGACTCGAGAGCATAAGGGTCCGGGCTCTGTCTGTTCCTCTCCCACTCAATGATGATGGGCGACTTGTCCTCGGCGCTTTGCTCGCCGAACTCGGTGCTTCGGGTGCTGGCTAAACGTTGACTCTCACCCAAACCGCCTACGCCAAGATCAATCTGGCTCTGCACGTTCGCGAGCGGCGGGACGATGGCTATCACGTCCTCGAAACGCTGTTCGCCTTTGTCGATGCGGGCGACACGCTGATGGCTAAGGTCGCGGATCAGGACAGCCTGCAAACTTTCGGCGAGTTTGCGGGTTTGCTCGCCTCACCACTCCCCTCCCTTGGGGGAGGGGTTGGGGGTGGGGGCTACGAGCCATCAATCGAAGAACACCCTCACCTCAATCCTCCCCCTCAAGGGGGAGGAGGTGTTCTGGACAACCTCGTCGCGCGCGCGCTCGCCGTTTTACCGCGTTCCCAAGGGCTTGCTATTACGCTGGAGAAGAACCTCCCCGTCGCCGCTGGCCTTGGCGGGGGGTCAGCCGACGCTGGTGCGGTGTTCCGCATGGTCGAGGAGCTTCATGGTCTACCCGAAGATTGGCAGGATCGCGCGGCGAAGCTGGGCGCGGACGTGCCCTCCTGCGTGCGCAGCGAGATGGCGATTGGCCATGGTACCGGCACCGAACTGATCGAGGTCGAAAACGATCTCAAGGGCACGCCTGTCCTGCTGGTCAATCCGCGCGTGCCGCTGTCGACGGGTGCGGTTTTCAAAGCCTGGGACCAAGTGGATCGCGGCCCGCTGCCCACCGGTTCGGCGCGCACCATCGCTCTCGAAGGCCGCAACGACCTCGACGCGCCCGCGCTCGCGCTCTGCCCCGTGATCGGCGAGGTGATCGCGGCGCTGGAAGGTACCGAAGCCTGGCTTTCACGCATGTCGGGCTCCGGTGCGACCTGCTTTGCGCTGTTTGATACAGTGGAGCAATGCGAGGCGGCACAGGCCCAAATCGCTCAAATCCATCCTCAATGGTGGATGCTCGGGGGCAAACTGCGCTAGAGCCCTAGCGCTATGAGCGTATTTATCCCCTTCTGCCAAATCGGAAGTTTCGATCCCACCGACCCGCTGGCACCGCGGATTGTGTGCGTCGCGGACCACGCGTCTAACGCGGTGCCCAGTGACGTTGCCTTAGGTGTGGCCGCCGATGTCATGGACAAGCATATCGCCGTCGACATCGGAGTTGAAGGCGTGGTTCAACGCTTGGCAGAACACCATCGTTTCCCTGCGCATCTGGCAACACTCAGCCGCCTAGTGATTGATCTTCACCGTGAGGAGGATCACCCCAATCTGGTGCCCGAGACCAGCGATGGCCACCTTGTCCCCGGCAATATCGGCGCGGACACGCAAAGGCGCGTTGAAGACTATTACCGCCCTTACCATGAAGCGCTGGAGGTGTGGCTCTCGCGGTTGGAGCCCGAGTTGATCCTTTCGATTCACAGCTTCACGCCTAAGCTGGAAGCAAGCGCAGAGGATCGCCCTTGGGAGATCGCGCTGCTTTACAATCAGGACGAACGCGCCGCGCGCCACGCCATTCGTTTCTTTAGCGAACTGGGTTTCACTGTCGGCGATAACGAGCCTTACTCGGGCCGCGAGCTTAACGCGACGATGAACCGTCACGCAGAGGCGCATGGCCGCCCCTATTGCGCCATCGAGATCCGTCAGGACCTCATCGCAACCCGCGCCGATCAGGCCCGCTGGGCCGGGGTCATCGCAGATGTTGCAGGAAGGGTTGCTTTGGCTGTCTCCTGAGGGCAGGGGAGCCGTCGAAAGCAGATTGTAGGAAACATAATGTCTTCGCGCTTCGACAAAACGAAACTTCCATCGCGTCACGTCTCGGTCGGACCCGAGCGCGCGCCGCACCGGTCCTATTACTACGCGATGGGTATGACCGAGGAAGAGATCGCCAGACCGTTCGTGGCGGTGGCGAGCGCGGGCAACGATTCCGCGCCTTGCAACACCACGCTGAACGCGCAGGCCGATATCTGCCGCGAAGGCGTGATTGAGAATGGTGGCACGCCCAGGCGCTTCAACACGATCACCGTCACCGATGGGATCGCTATGGGCCACCAGGGCATGAAAAGCTCTTTGGTCAGCCGCGAAGTTATTGCGGATTCGGTGGAGCTTTCGGTGCGCGGCCATTGCTACGACGCGCTGATCGGCTTTGCGGGATGCGACAAAAGCTTGCCCGGCATGATGATGTCGATGCTGCGGCTCAATATTCCGAGCATCTTTGTATACGGCGGATCGATCTTGCCCGGCACGCATCGGGGTGAGGACGTGACCGTTGTCGACGTCTTTGAAGCGGTGGGTCAGCACGCGGCGGGCAATTGCCCTTTGAAAGACCTGATTGCGCTGGAAAAAGTGGCCTGTCCCGGCCACGGTGCCTGCGGGGGTCAGTTTACGGCGAACACAATGGCGTGCGTAGGCGAGGCAATCGGATTATCTCTGCCAAACAGCAATATGGCGCCCGCTCCTTACAGATCACGTGATGATATTGCGGTGGCGGCGGGTCGCCAGGTGATGAACCTTCTCGAGCTGAACCTACGCCCGCGGGATATCTGCACAAAGGCCGCCTTTGAGAACGCCGCGCGTGTGGTGGCGGCGACAGGCGGATCGACCAACGCGGCGCTCCACCTGCCCGCCATGGCGAGCGAGGCGGGGATCGATTTCGACCTGTTTGACGTCGCCGAAATCTTCAAATCGACGCCCTACATCGCTGACCTCAAACCCGGCGGCAAATATGTTGCCAAGGACATGCACGAGGCCGGAGGTGTCTATATGGGCATGAAGACGCTGCTGGATGGCGGCTTTCTCGATCCCAATCCGATCACCGTGACAGGCAAGACGCTGGGTGAAAATATCGAAGAGATCACCTGGAACCCCGATCAGAAAGTATTCTACGATGTCTCCAATCCGATCACGCCCACGGGCGGCGTGGTGGGCCTCAAAGGCAGCCTCGCGCCCGATGGTGCCATTGTGAAAGTGGCTGGCATGGAGCGCTTGCAATTCACCGGCACCGCGAAGGTGTTTGACCGCGAAGAAGACGCCTTCGCAGCCGTTGAGCGCCGCGATATCACCGATGGAACCGTCGTTATCATCCGTTACGAAGGGCCCAAGGGCGGCCCCGGCATGCGCGAAATGCTTTCCACCACCGCCGCGCTCTATGGTCAGGGCATGGGCGAGAAGGTCGCTTTGATCACCGATGGGCGCTTTTCTGGCGCCACACGCGGCTTTTGCATCGGCCATGTCGGCCCCGAAGCGGCGGAAGGCGGACCGATTGCGTTGGTCGAGGACGGCGACACCATTTCCATCGACGCAGAGAAAGGCACAATCGACCTGGAAGTGGACGAGAGCGTGCTTGAAGAGCGCCGCAAAGCTTGGAAGCCGCGCACCAACAATTACCAGTCGGGCACTCTGTGGCGCTACGCCCAGAACGTGGGATCAGCGCGCAACGGCGCTTTGACGCATCCGGGAGCGAAGGCGGAAACACATGTCTATGCGGATATCTAGGTTCGTTCTCGCGCCTGTATGCTTGGTGGCGGCGTGTGCCCCGCAAAGCGGCGCTCCAGACGGCGAAAGTGTCGAATGCGCGTTTGGCGAGAGCGCATTGGGGGCCGATTGCGTCTTGGAGGCGGCAGGTGAGGGCTTTTTTACCATCCACCACCCCGATGACTCGTTTCAGCGGATCCGCATCGATCCCGAAACGGGAGCAGTCACAGCGGCCGACGGAGCGGACGAAATCGCTGTTGAGGCTGACCCTTCCGCCGGGACAGTGGAATTTGCCATCGGAAGCGCGCGTTACCGGATCAAGCGCGGGGCTCTGGTCTCTCCCTCCTCATGAGCGAGAGCCAAGTCCTAACCGCTGACCAAATGCGCGCCGCCGAGCAGCGCATTTTCGATGCAGGCGCGAGCGTTGGTGAGCTTATGGAGATCGCGGCCGGCGGCGCAGCGGAATGGGTCCGGCGGCTTGCCGCTGGGCGTTCCGTCACGGTTTTGTGCGGCCCTGGCAATAATGGCGGCGATGGGTATGTGATCGCTCGCCGGCTCAAGGAGTGGAGGCTTAGCGTTCAAATTGTGGCGCCTATCTCACCCAAGACACGGGCGGCGAAAGACGCAAAGGCGGCCTGGGGCGGGGCGGCGCTGACATCGGGCGGTCAAGCCCAAGGCGAAGTATTCGTCGACTGCCTGTTCGGCTCTGGCCTAGCGCGGCCTTTGAGCGCAGAGCACGCGCTGTTGCTGCGCGATCTGGCGGAGCGGCACTCCTTACGGATTGCAATTGATGTTCCATCGGGCGTCGCGACCGATACGGGCGAACCGCTGAATGAAAAACTGCCGCAATGGAACGTGACCTTGGCGCTGGGTTCCTGGAAACCCGTCCACTGCCTAAGCGCGGCGAGGGCTTATGTTGGCACTCAACGGCTCATTCCCATTGGTGTCGAAGCGGTGGAAAACGCCGCACAGCGTGTGACACGTCCAAAGATTGCCGTTCCCGCCGACAATGCGCACAAGTACACGCGCGGGCTTTGCGCTGTTGTCAGCGGGGCCATGCCCGGTGCGGCGTTGCTCTCGGCCACCGCCGCTATGCGCGCGGGCGCGGGGTATGTGAAACGGCTTGGGCCGCCTTCGCTCTCCGCTCCTGCTGGGCTCGTTTGTGAGGAGGGCCCGCTGCACAAAGCGTTGAGTGATTCGCGCCTCAAAGCGATTTTGGCGGGCCCCGGTTTGGGCCGCGAGGCTGATGCAAGGGCCACACTTGAGGCCGCAATAGCTGCAGGTGCGCCGTTGGTGCTGGATGCCGACGCTCTCCATCTGCTCGAACCCGGCGATGTGGAAGGCGCGCCGGTCATCGTGGCTACCCCGCATGATGGCGAGCTTGAAGCCTTATGCCGCCGCTTTGCCGTTATCGCCGAGGGGCGCATGGCCAAGGCTCAGGCTCTGGCCGTAGCGAGCGGCATCACGGTCCTTGCCAAGGGGCCGGACAGCTTTGTGGCCTCGCCTGATGGCACGCTGGCGATTGGTCCGGCGGCGCCCAGTTGGCTTTCGGTCGCTGGCACCGGAGATGTTTTGGCCGGCATCATTGTAAGCCGTCTGGCCACCGGTGAGACACCGTTCGAAGCTGCGAAACAGGGGTTATGGCTCCACGCTCAGGCGGCGCGATTGGCAGGGCCGGCCTTCACCGCCGACGATCTGGCAAACACAGTCAGCCAAGCTATGGCTTCCTGCCTGTGAGCGACACCGAAACCGTTACCCGCATCGCCGCCAAGGGCGATGGCGTAACCCCTAGCGGTCGTCATATTGCGGGCGCGGCGCCGGGTGATAGCGTTGACCCCGCCGGAAAGCTTACGCCGGGTCCTAACCGCGCCGAGCCGCCGTGCCCTCATTTTGGGCGCTGCGGTGGGTGCCAATTGCAGCATGTTTCCGAAGACGCGCTGACCGAATTCGTCACGGCCCGCGTGGTCAACGCGGCGATGGGGCAAAGTCTTGACCCGCAAGAGATCTTGCCGACGCACCTTTCGCCACCGGCCAGTCGCCGCCGCGCGACGCTGCACGCCATGCGGACGCAAAAAGGGGCTGTGGTCGGCTTTCGCGAGGCAGGTTCGCACACCATCGTCAATCTCAAGAGCTGCGACGTTCTGGTGCCCGCGCTCGCTGCGCTTATTGAACCGTTGCGGGCTCTGGTGGCGGCGCATGGCGGCAAGGGCGCGATCGATATCGGCCTCGCTGCGTGCGATCAGGGCGTGGACGTGACGATCAGCAACATGGTGGTCGAAGGGCTTGCCGTGACCGAGGCGATGCTCGATTTCGCGCGCGATCACGGCGTCGCTCGGCTGAGCGTTGATCATGGCTTCGGCCCCGAGCCCGTGTGGGAACCAGATCCGGTGACCGTGACGCTTTCGGGTGTGCCCGTTGCGATGCCAGTGGGCGCGTTCCTTCAGGCTACACCCGATGCCGAAGCGCGCATGGTCGAAGACGTGGTGGGCTGGCTTGATGGAGCGGGGCCGACGGTCGATTTGTTCGCCGGACTTGGGACCTTCAGCTTCGCGCTTCGAAAGGGGCGCAAAGTCTTGGGCGTTGAGGCGGACCGCGCGGCCTATCTTGCGTGTAAATCAGCCTCAGCACGCACCGGTGGGGCGGTGCACGCGTTGCATCGCGACCTATTTCGCAACCCGCTCCAGACTGAAGAGTTGAACCGGTTCGCCGCTGCGGTTCTTGATCCACCGCGCGCGGGAGCGAAAAACCAGATCGCTGCAATCGCGGCAACCGATCTTTCGAGAGTGGTATATGTCAGCTGCAACCCATCAAGCTGGTCGCGCGACGCGGCAACCTTGGTTGAGGCGGGCTTCACCCTCGAAAAACTGCGCCCCGTGGGCCAGTTCCGATGGTCTACTCATGTCGAATTGGTCAGCCTGTTTGTTCGCTGAGCCTGAGGCTTTGCTAGCGCTGGGCTCTCAGACCTTCAAGGATACGCTTTTCAAGCCACGCTCGGTGATCGGGTTCGACAAAAGCGTGCCCTGCGCCCTCACAGTTTTGTACCCTATCGTCATCTGATGGCCAGCGCTGCGCAAACGCCTGAGCGGTTCGGTCTGCGCTGGCGAGCAGGATCGAGACCCAGCCATCAAAGCCTTCCAGGCCCGCGCGCATTTCATCGGCTAGACCACCCGTTGACGAGTCTTCCGACGCCGTCGCCTGAATCAACCCGCGCGCCAGCTTCTTCAGGTTAACCCCGCCGCTCAACAAACGGCCAATCTCGCGTGGGTTCTTGAGCTTTGCCGCGTATCGTTCTCGCACGGCGCTGGGAGGCAGCGTGGCGGTTTCGTCCGCCGCTTCCTCAAGGGTCCAGGGGTTCGACAGGATAAGACCGTCAAATCCTTCACCGCCGGTTAGCATCAACGCGCTGGCCGCATCGCAATTGCCGAAGGCGACCACGCGCTCGACATCCGGGGCCAGCGCTAGGAGGGCTTCCCGTGCGCTGGCGATATCGCGGGAGCTTTTGCGAAAGCCCCGGTTTTCGCCTTCGCTATCACCCACGCCGCGCCGGTCAAAGCGGAAAACGGGAAAGCCAGTGCGAGCGACGGCGTTCGCAAGCCGCGCTTGCCCACTGAACGCGCCGGCGCGCGGGTCGTTGCCGCCGCTGACGATCAACAGGCCTGTCTTTCCCGGCGCGGTGTCGAGCGTGCCGGCGAGTGTGAGTGATCCGCAAGCAAAACTGAGGTGAAGGCGGCTCATGGATCACTCGTCTTGTCGGGGCCTACCGCATCACCGACGATCTTCGACAGAGCGACAGTTTGTCTTGGGTCTTCGCCGGGTTCCGCACGCAGCCACAGGCCTCCGCCGACCATATCCACCTGGTCGATGACGGTCTTTGCAGAAGATTGCACCGGAGTGGTCGCTTCTAATTCGCGCACCATTTCGGCACCGATGGGCCATCCAGCCAGAATGATCCCTTCTTGCCGAGCGCGCTCTAACAGCGCTTCACGCGTTTCTGTGCGACCGGCCTCTCGTTCGGCGATGGCTTGCGCTCTCAGCATGCCGGATAGCAGCTTTGCCCCTTCGACAGGGGCATAATGCCACCCGGGAAGGTCGGTTTGGTCAAGCAGCGCGCCGCCTCTGATCGCGAAGATATGGGTGGCCTTGAAGTGGTCAGCGGCTTTTTGAACGCACGCCTGCCAGCGTGAGAGGGTTTGAGCGGACAGCGACGCGAGGCTCTCGTGGCATCCCGGCCAATCGGGCAAAGCGCTGTCGATGCCCGCTTCATCAAGCGAGCGCATAAGCGAAAAGGTGAATCGGCGCAGCGCGTTGGCCTCTTCGAACAAGGCGGGCAGCATGAGAATGCGCGCGGCTCTTTTCTGATCAAACGCTGCCCACAGCTCCTCTTGCTGAGCCTTGCCGTCGCCGTATGAGGGAGGAGGGGACCATGTTGAGAATTGCATTGTGGGGAGTGGGTGTTTGCCCAGTGAGGCTCAGTCTTCGGCCAATTTGGCTTCGACAAAGGCGAGAAGGCCCCCAAACGCTTCAAGCATCTCGCCATCGACGTCGTCATCTTCGATCACGATGTCAAAACGGTCCTCGATTTCCGTCAAGAGTCCGGCGACCGCCATGGAATCAAGCTCGGGCAGGTGGCCGAACAGGCCGCTTTCGGCCGTCAGAGCGTCCGCGTCCTCCTTATCGAGCCCCAAAACGTCGGCAAGGATGCTTTTCAGACGAGTCTCGGTGCCGGTCTCCTCGGCACTGGGCGCAGCGACGCCATGGTCCGCAGTCTCGGTGTTTTCTGAGGCAAGCTCGTCCTTGACGATGGGCTGGCTGCTCATGGGCGATCTTCCCTTATCTGACCCGTCACGCGGACATAAGACCGAATGACCTTACGAATCGAGCGGGAAAACGCCGGGATCGGCATAGCCCCTTCCGTTAGGCGCGCGGATTTAGCCACCCAAAGGCAGGCGCGCAAGGGCTGGTGGATTGGGTTCGCTGGTCCGTCTTAAGGCGAGACGGACCAAGTCCAGCCACGCGCGAGGCGAACGCATATCTAGGCAGTCGATCCGATAGCGGGGTCGCCAGCTTTCCATCCAGTCGCGTTTGTACGGCTCATCACCGGTGCCAAAGTCGATCATGTCCACTTTGTCCGTATCAATCACCCGCTCAAACAAGGCAGCGGAAAGGGTCGTCCCCGCCGAAAGGTGTTTGTGGCTCTCCAGATGCGCAAGCTTGTGAATATAGGCGACCGAATTTTCGACCGTCCAAAACTGCGCGGCGACCGATTGGCCCTTGTGACTGGCAAGACCAAGCCGCAATCGTCCGGCGCGTCCCTCGGCCTCTGCAAAGGCACGAAGCATGGCGGGATGATCTTCGGTCGGTTTCCAGCTCGCGGCGTAGATGGCTTCGTATTCAGCCCAAGCGTCATCGTCGAAGGTGTCGAGGATTGAGACCGCAACCTTGCTCGCCTTGCGCTTATGTGTGGTGCGCAAGTGGCCAGGGCGGGCGCTCCAATAGTCTTCGAAGGAACGGCCATTGACAGCCAGGAAGTGGTTGGTGTCACAACGCGTGGTTTCCACGCGCCAGCCCGCGTCAGTAAAGGCACGGGCGAGACGTGAGGCGCTTCCATCTTCGTTGGGTACAGGCGCCAGGGTCACCCGGTGCCCGTGCGATCGCAGATCATGGGCGAGGGCGGTCAGAAGCGCGCTTTCTCTTGGGGCTTCTGTGACCAAAGGACGCCAGATAAAGCTGTACCAATTGCGGTAGGAATTCAGCCGCCCCTTCGACTGCGCCAGAACAAGGGCGGCCTGTTCACCTCTATCGTGTGCCCTTGCGATGAGGGGAGCTTCGCACTCTTGCGACAACAACGCGTACCATTCCGGCCGGTCAAACGGCGTGGCGACCGCTGACGTGACCGCGCCATCGGCAAACATCTCTTGCAAGACGTTAACGCACTCGTGATACCGCATCTCGACCACAAATAATCCGCCTTTTCGGATACGCTGAATGCCGCAAACACCTGATCCGATTCCGTTTCCACTCGATCACCTCGCCGAAAGGGCGAGCGTGTTGGGGTGTGACGATCGGCCAGCTCTGGTTCTCAAGGGCGATACTCTTAACCACAAGGAGTTAAGACAGCGTGTGTCGGCGTTAGCCGGTTGGCTGGAAAGCCACGTGTTGGAAAAAGGCGCGCGCGTGGCGACGTGGGCGGCCAAAGGGGAACTGACGTGCCTGATGCCCTTGGCGGCGGCGCGGGCGGGACTGGTGCATGTGCCGATCAACCCGCTGCTGAAGCGCGCGCAGGCGTCCTATATCCTCAAGCACAGCGGATCGGTCCTCCTGCTGGGCACCAAAGCCCGGCTCGCTTCGCTGGAAGACGGCGATACGCCTGAGAGTTGCTTTGTGCTTGAGGAAGGTAGGGCGCTGCAAGCGGCTTACGAGCGGAATGCACACTTGCCTGCGTCAGATGCGGACCCTGATGATCTGACAGCCATCCTCTACACCAGCGGTTCCACGGGGCAGCCGAAGGGTGTGATGCTGAGCCACGCCAATTTGTGGCTCGGCGCGGTCAGCGTGGCGCATTATTTACAGCTGGCCGCTGACGACGTAACCCTCGCCGTGTTGCCGCTGTCTTTCGATTATGGGCAAAGCCAACTGCTTTCGACGTGGTACGCTGGGGGCTGCGTGGCGCCGCTCGATTACCTGTTCCCCAAGGATGTAGCCAAAGCATGTGCTAAGCATCAAGTGACGACCTTGGCCGCCGTACCGCCGCTTTGGGTGCAGTTGACCGAGGTGGATTGGCCCGAGGAAGCAAGCGCGCCTTTACGCAGGCTCACCAACAGCGGCGGCGCGTTGACGACCGAGCTTGTGAAGGACCTGCGCGCGATGTTTCCGCAGGCGGATCTGTATCCCATGTACGGCCTGACCGAGGCGTTTCGCTCGACTTATCTTGAACCCGCGCTGGTTGATACGCATCCGACATCTATGGGGACGGCCATCCCCTTTGCCGAAATTCATGTCGTGCGTGACGATGGGGAGATCGCGGGGCCGAGCGAGGAAGGCGAGTTGGTGCATTGCGGGCCTCTGGTGGCACAGGGGTATTGGCAGGATCCAGGCAAGACCGCAAAACACTACAAACCTGCGCCTGACGCGTCGCGATATGGCGGGGTCGCTGTATGGTCCGGAGACCGGGTCAAACGCGAGGCTGACGGCTTGTTGTATTTCGTGGGTCGACGCGACGCGATGATCAAGAGCGCTGGTAATCGAATCAGCCCGCAGGAAATAGAAGACGCTGCAATTGATTTTGAGGGCGTCGCTGAAGCGGTCGCATTCGGACTTCCCGATGATCGGCTGGGGCACGCGGTGCATTTGGTCGTTCGTGGGACCAGCGACGAGGACGAACGCGGGCTACTCAAGAAACATCTTTCGCGCGAATTGCCGAACTTCATGCACCCTAAGGCGATCCACTGGCGCGATACCTTGCCGTTGAACCCCAATGGCAAACTCGACCGGACCGCGCTCTACAATAAGCTGTTGGAGAACGAAGCGTGAGCAAGCCGCTTGGACCTATTCCTGACGGGTATGGCGCGCTTGATGGCGAGCTAGTTATCGGCGGTAAACGCGCCAGTGAGCTCGTCGCCGAGGCCAGTCGTACGCCTCTATTCGTGTATTCGCGCGATCTTCTGAACGCACGGATGGCGCGGCTTCGATCGGTCCTGCCGGATCTTATCGGCGTGAATTACGCGATCAAGGCAAACCCGCATCCTGATTTGGTGGCGCATATGCAGCCGCTTGCTGACGGCTTTGATATCGCTTCATCGGGCGAATTGGACTTGGCGCTATCGGTTGGGATCGACCCGCGGCGGATCAGCTTTGCAGGTCCTGGGAAACGCGATGATGAGTTGGAGCCCGCCATTGCGGCTGGCGTGACGCTCAATTGCGAGTCCGAAGGCGAGGCAAAGCGCGCCTTGGCCATTGGTCAGCGGATCGGAAAGGCGCCGCGTGTCGCCATCCGCGTCAATCCCGATTTTGAGCTGAAAGGATCGGGGATGAAGATGGGCGGCGGGGCAAAACCCTTCGGTGTCGACGCCGAGCGTGTCCCTGATCTGGCGCGTCTTCTTATAGCGCAAGGGGCCGAGTGGCGGGGTCTCCATATCTTCACTGGCAGCCAAACCTTGAGTTCAGACACAATTATAGAAGCGCAATCCAATGTCTTGAATTTGGCGGCAGAACTGACCGACAATATTGGCGCTTCACTGCCCAAACTCAATATGGGAGGGGGCTTTGGAATTCCCTACTTCTCCAAGGAAAGCGCGCTTGATCTCAACGCTGTCGCAGCGGCTTTAGTCGATTTGGTCGAGAGCCTCCCCGAACCGCTGATCGGCACCGAGTTGTGCCTAGAGTTGGGTCGGTATCTTGTGGGTGAGGCAGGCGTGTATCTGTGCCGCGTTATCGACCGCAAGGTTAGCCACGGAGTGACTTACCTTGTGACCGACGGCGGGTTGCATCACCAATTGGCTGCTTCGGGTAACTTTGGAACCGTCGTTCGCCGCAATTATCCGGTCGCTATAGCCTCGCGTTTTGATGCCGAGGCTGATGACGAGGTTAACGTGGTTGGCTGCCTTTGCACGCCTCTCGATCGCCTCGCGGATCAAGCGCTTTTGCCGCGCGCCGAGGTTGGCGATCTGGTCGCCGTGTTTTGCGCCGGTGCCTATGGCGCAACCGCCAGTCCCTCTGGGTTTCTGGGTCATGGCCCGGCGGCTGAGGTCCTGATCTGAGACGGCACAATTCGGCGCGTTAAGAGGTCTGAAAACCGCTGTCCCATAACGGGATGGCGACGCGATTGGCCGTATATCACTAACATTATGTTCACCATTTTCAGCGACGAAAGTCGGGCTCTTCACCAACGCGGGCTCGCAGGTCGCTCCTGCTCGTCATGTCTGAGTTGGCAGGATCAGGCCAAGGATACGTATCGATGTTCAATTCGCTGTCTTCCCTCCGGTTCGCCGGACTGGCTCTTGCAGTCGCCACATTCGCGTCGTGCGGAGGCGGTTCGCGTGTGGAATTGCCGCCGGCTGTTCCCAGCGCTGAGCCGATTACCCCCAAAGAAGACTATCTGATCGGCCCCGCCGACAACATCACCATTCACGTCTGGCGTAACCCCGAGCTCAGCGCTGAGGATATTCAAGTCCGCCCCGACGGACGCATTACCATTCCACTCGTGCGCGACATGGTCGCGGTTGGCAAAACTCCAACAAAGCTCGAAGCCGACGTTGCCGAGGTGCTTTCCGAATATATCGAGCAGCCGATCGTATCGGTGATCGTCAACGAATCCATTGGCGAACTGTCGCAGCAGATCCGTATTACTGGCGCGGGTGCTCAGCCTGCCGCGCTGCCGTATCGTTCTGGAATGACCATTCTCGACGCAATGATCGCAGTGGGCGGTCTGGGCGAATTTGCCGCGGGCAACCGCGCCACGCTGAGCCGGTTTGAGCCTGAAGCGGGCAAGAGTGTGCTTTACGCGCTGCGCCTGAAGGATCTTCTCAACAAGGGCGACTCCACCGCAAATGTTGCGCTGAAACCAGGCGATACGATCTCGATCCCTGAGAGCCGATTCTAAGAGCGCGCGCGGGGGATGGACGAACTCTTCGACGAGCTGCGCGCGGCGCTCTACACCGTGTGGCACCGGCGCTGGATTGCGCTTGGTGTGGCGTGGGGCGTGTGCCTGCTGGGTTGGGTGGCGGTTGCGCTGATGCCCAATTCCTATGAATCGCACGCGCGCATCTATGTCGATGTCGATGATGTGCTGTCCCAGCAGCAGGGCTTTTCTGCAGATGGGCGCGAGGAAATCGCGCGTGTTCGACAGACGCTTGCCGCTGACAAGAACCTCGCCAAGGTGATCAAGGGCACCAAGCTAGGCGAAGGTGTGACTGACCAAGCCGGGCTGACGATTGCGATCGACGACCTGAGCCAGAGAGTCGCCGTGCGGGCCGAGGGTGAGAGCCTGTTCGAAATCTCCGCAACCATGGGCAAGAGCAATCTTACCGACGCGGAAAATGCGGTTCTGGCGCGCAATGTCGTACAAAAATTGCTCGACATCTTTCGCGAAGAGAACATCGCTGGCAGTCGGGCAAACCTGAATAGCGCGGTGGCCAAGCTTGACGAGCTCCTGGCGGAACGCAAAGCCGAGCTCGAGCAGGCCGAACAGCGTCAGCTCGCTTTCGAAGCGCAATATCCCGATCTTGTCGGCGGTACCGACACGCTTTCGACCAAAATTCAGCAATTGCGTACCGAGATGCGCGATATCGACGCGGATCTGGCCGGAGCCCAGGGGTCTATGGCCTCGCTCGACAGTCAGATTGCAACGACGCCGCGCACCATTGCGGATTCCAATGGGCCGAGTGGCCCCAAGGCTGCGTTGGCTCAGGCCCAACGGCAATTGGCGGCGCTTAAATCGCGCGGCCTTACCGATCAGCACCCCGACGTTGAAGCCGCGATCAAGCGTGTTGTTGTGCTGCGCCAGCAGGCCGACAATGCGGGGCCTGAAGAGGAAACGGGCACTACGAACCCGGCCTATTCCTCCTTGGTGGCCATCCGTTCGGATCGTCAGGCCAGCATTCAATCGCTGCAGTCGCGCCGAGCAGCCGTGCAATCGCAGATCGCCAATTATCTTGCGAGCCAAGCGGCGGAACCCGAAGTCTCAGCCGAAGCAATCCGTATCAGCCGCGACACAGAGGTGTTGCGCGACAATTACGACAAGCTTTTGCAGGACCGCGAAGAGCTGCGCACGCGCGGCGATGTCGAAGAAGAGACGAGCCAGTTCAAGTTCGACCTGATCGATCCGCCGGTGATCCCTCAAAAGCCCGCCGCTCCGAACCGGCCTTTGTTGCTGCTCGGCGTCCTGATCGCCGGGCTCGGCGCGGGCGCAGGTGTCGCCTGGGTCATGGGTCAACTGCGTTCGACCTATATGACCGCGCAAAAGCTTGAAAAGACTTTTGATCTGCCCGTCATCGGCACCGTTTCGCAGACCATTTCGGACACCGCGCGCGCCTTGCAGCGCCGTCGTTTGATCCAGTTCGCCGGAGGCACCGCCGCTTTGGTTGGTGTGCTGGTCATTCTTCTGGCGATCGAGTTCGTCTCGGTCGGGACTGTGGCGTGAGGGTAGAGCGATGACGAAGCACACACCCATCACGGGCACCGAGATCACGGACAAGAGCGGTTCGCTGTTTGAACGCGCGGATTCGGCCTTTGGGCTGGAATCGCTAGACACCGCAGCGGTCCCCAAGAACCTGCCGCGCGCCAAGAAACCAGCGATTAAAGCTCCGGCCGGTGCGGTTGCCCCGCAAGCGCCTTTGGCTCGGCAGGCAACCCTTCCTCAGACCGAAACCAGAACCGCGCCGGCTCCGGCTGAGCCGGCGGTCGCATTGGGCGGTCCCCTTGCGGAAATTGACCGAGAGCTCCTGCGTGAACAGCGGCTCCTCGTTCCAGAAGAGCCGGTGACTGGCCTTCTGGAAGAGTTCCGCATCATCAAACGCGAATTGCTCGCCGATGCGCGGGAAAGCCGCGATCCGGCGGCGCGCCGCGTGCTGCTTAGCTCGCCGCACGAAGGCGAAGGCAAGACGTTCTGCGCGGCCAATCTCGCTATTGCTCTGGCGGCGGAGCGCAACGTCGAAGTGCTCTTGATCGACGCGGACGTAATGAAGCCATCGATCACGCAGACATTCGGGATCGAAGAAACGAAAGGTTTCATGGACGCGATCGCCGATCCGGCCATCGCGCCTGAAGAGCTTGCTATCAAAACCGATATCGATGGCTTGTTCATTATGCCCGCCGGCAGCCGCAGCGCGCTCGACACCGAATATCTCGCCAGCGCGCGCACAGGCGAAGTGCTCGATCGCCTTACCCGTGGTGCGCCCAATCGCTACATCATTTTCGATACGCCGCCCGCGCTGGCAGCATCCCCAGCGGCGGAACTCGCCGCCTATGTCGGGCAGGCTTTGCTGATCGTTCGCGCGGATGAAACCAGTCGCGCGGCGATTGATGACGCGCAAAAGCTGCTCTCGGCGTGTCACGATCTCAAACTCCTGCTCAACGCGGCGCAGTTCAGCCCTTCGGGTCGCCGCTTTGGTAATTATCGCAAAGGAGATGAGGCATGAAGCGCTTCGCTCTCAAAGGTGTTCTGACAGCTCTTGGTGTTATCAGCGCGGTGCCGCTGATGGCGCAAAATCAGGGTCGGGACGCTGACCAGCAATCGAGCACCTTCGTGCAGCCCTACATCGAGGTGAACCAGGTTCTCACCGCGCAGCTGATGCCGGGCGATGATGTTCTGACCTTCACTCAGATTGCGGCAGGAGTGGACACCACCATCCAGGGTCGAAATTCGGTCGCTTCGTTGTCGGTCCGCTACGAGCGCAACATCGGATATGGCGATGCGGTTGATACCGATGCGATCAGCGGCGTCGCGCGCGGATCACTTGCGATTGTTCCGCGAGCGGTGACATTCGAGGCGGGCGCGCTTGCCAGTCGAGCGAGGATCGATGGAGGCGGAGGAGTTTCCTCAAACCCGCTCGTCGCCGAAGATCAAACCAGCGACATTTACAGCCTTTACGCAGGACCCACTGTGGCGACGCGCGCGGGCGCAGTTGACATCACCGGCAGCGCCTTTGTCGGATACAATCGTATCGAAGTCAGCGACGCGTTCGTCACTGAAGAGGGCGAGGCTCTCGACGTCTTCGATGAAAGCGTCACCTATGCAGGTCAGATCCGCGCAGGCAATCAGGCGGGTAATGGTTTGCCTATTGGCATTGGCATTGGCGCCGGTGCCTTCCAAGAGGATGTCGATACGCTCGATCAGCGGGTGAGCGATGTCTATGTACGCGGCGACGTTACGGTTCCTCTGACGGACAATTTCGCGGTGGTCGGCGGCGTTGGTTATGAAGATGTCGAGGTCTCCAGCCGCGACGCGCTGCGGGACGCAGAGGGCAATCCGATCATTGGCGATGATGGCCGCTTTGTCACCGACACAGCCGGACCGCGCCGCATCGCTTTCGACGTTGATGGCTTTATCTGGGACGTCGGCGTTCAGTGGAACCCAAGCCGCCGGACCTCGCTCACCGCGACGCTAGGTAAGCGCTACGATTCAACCACCTATTATGGGAACTTTACCTATATTCCCGATAGCCGCAGCGCGGTGGCGATCAACGTTTATGACGGTTTGACCGGATTCGGTGGAGCGCTCACCAATTCGCTGAGTGGGCTGGATGCTGATTTCTCAGCCACCCGAAACGCGCTGACTGGCGACTTCACGGGATTGGTGACAGGCGAGGACGGCGCAACGGGCCTCGGCACGCTGGGTTCGACGCGCGGCTCCGCCTTCCGCGGTCGCGGCGGCAACATCAGCTATCAACGCACCATTGGCCGTCTTAACGCCGCCATCGTCGCAGGCTATGACCGCCGGACCTTCATTGGAGCCGAAGACACCGTGTTCGAAGCTTTCGATGGACTGCGCGATGAAAGCTATTATCTCGTCGGCACCGTTGGCAGCGACGTGGGACAGAGCGGAAACATCACCGCCAGCGCCTACGCCAACTGGTTCAGCAGCCAGCTCAACGAAAGCGACCTGACCGCATACGGCGCTTCGGCCGCTTACAACCGTTCGCTCACAAGCCGCCTGATTGCGCGCGCTGCGGTAGCCGTTGACTATTTCGACAGTGATTTCAGCGAAGAAGATTTCGCCGCCGCCAGCGCGCTCGTTGGTCTTCGCTACAACTTCTAGGGATTATTGAGGCCCGAACACGATGTATGAACAGCATTACGGCTTCAGCGGAAGACCCTTCCAGCTTACGCCCGACCCGAGTTTCTATTTTGAGAGCGTCAGCCACAAAAAGGCGATGAGCTATCTCGGCTATGGCCTAAATCAGGGTGAGGGATTCATTGTCATCACCGGCGAAGTCGGCGCGGGTAAATCGACGCTGGTCGCGCATCTGATGGAGCGGATCGACCCGAAGGCGTTGACCGTGGGCCAAGTGGTGACCACCGCGCTGGACGGCGAAGAATTAATCCATGTGGTCGCACAGGCTTTTGGTCTGCCGATTGAGGGCAAGGATAAAGCCGCCGCTTTGGGCGCAATTGAGCGTTTTCTTCAAGAAGAAGCGCGCGAAGGGCGCCGCTGTCTTTTGATCGTGGATGAGTGCCAGAACCTCGATTTCACCGCGCTTGAAGAGCTGCGGATGTTGTCGAATTTCCAGCTGGGTTCGCATCCTCTCCTGCAAAGCCTGCTGCTGGGTCAGCCGGAGTTTCGCCGGACACTGGCGCATCACCCGGACCTTGATCAGCTGCGCCAGCGCATCATCGCTTCGCATCACCTCGAAGCTCTCGATGAAGGTGAGGTCGAGCACTACATCACGCACCGGCTTGAACATGTGGGCTGGGAAGGACGACCCGCGCTGGGCGAAGGGCTATTGCCTGCTCTGTTCGAAGCCACGAACGGCATTCCTCGCCGGGTTAACCAGGTCATGAACCGCCTTTTGCTGTTGGGTGCGATTGAAGAGCACGATGAAGTGAATCTCTCTATGCTTGAGGCGGTGATCGAGGAAATGGCTGCCGACCAGACGCGCGGCGCGCATAAACGAGCGGGAGAGTTCAGCCTGAGCGACCAGGGGCCTTCCCAAGAGGCCGCTCCTGGCGCGGATCGGACCGCTGAACTGGAGGCCGCCATCGCCGAATTGCAGTCCGCTGGCGCACTGGGTGGTCAAGCCGGTCAGACGGTCGACTCTGAGGTTGGAGAAGCGATCGAACGGCTCGAGGCGCGCCTGGAAGAGCAAGAGCGTTCCTTCCGCCATGTACTTACGATGCTGATCGAATGGCTGGAAGACGGAAACTCGCGCGAGGCCGCTTGAACATGACCAAAGTCGCGCCTCAGACATCGCAGGTGATCAACGGTCTCTCGGTCGATGTCGAGGACTGGTTTCAGGTGGGCGCGTTCGAGAATGTGATATCGCGCGATGACTGGCCCTCGATCGCCACGCGGGTCGAAGCCAATGTGGATGCGATTTTGGCCTTGTTTGACGAAGCCGGGGTCAAAGCCACCTTCTTCACACTGGGTTGGGTCGCCGAACGTCATCCCGGGTTGATGCGCCGGGTCGCAGAGGCCGGCCATGAGATTGCGAGCCACGGCTACGATCACGCCCGAGTATTCACTTTCAATCGCGACCAGTTTGCCGAGGATATCCGCAAGGCGCGCGCAATCTTGGAGGACACATCGGGTTCGAAAGTGATCGGCTATCGCGCGCCGAGTTTTTCAATCGATGCGCGCAACCCGTGGGCGCTCGAAGAACTGGCGGCGCAAGGCTACACCTATTCCTCGAGCGTCGCGCCGATTGCGCACGACCACTACGGTTGGCCCGATGCGCCGCGTTTCGCGTTCCGCCCCGTTGAGGGGGCTGACTTTACCGAAGTGCCGGTCACAACTGCGATGCTCGGTTCGCGCCGGGTGGCTGCAGGTGGGGGCGGGTTCTTTCGCGTGCTGCCCTATAACTTTTCCCGCTGGGCGATCCGCCAAGTGAACCGCGACGAGCAACGTCCGGCTATCTTTTATTTCCACCCTTGGGAGATTGACCCCGACCAACCGCGCGTCCCCGGCGCGCCCATGCGTTCCAAGCTGCGCCACTATACCGGCCTTGATAAGATGGCGGACAAACTGCGCGCCTTGCTGAACGATTTCAGCTGGGGTCGAATGGATGAGGTTGTCGCGCTTGAAGCGCCGCGTGCGCAGGACTTTGGTGTATCCGCGCTTTCGCCAGAGGATCTGGCCGCGTGAACGCTCCGGTCGCCATTCAGCACAAGGCTTCCTTGGTCGATCTGACCGACGCGCGGCTGTGCGAGCGTGTCGAAGGCTTCGTTAGGGAAATCCGGGCAAGCTTGTTTCACCGCCCCGCGTGGTTAAACGCGGTCGAGGCGGGTACTGGGCAGAGGGCCGCCGGCATCATCACTGAGCAATTGGGCACGATCACTGGATGGCTGCCGTTGACGCAGGTGCACTCTATGCTTTTCGGCAAGGCGCTGGTTTCCAGCGGATTCGCTGTGGGCGGGGGGCTATGCGTGGCGAGCGAAGAGGCCTGTAGGCCTTTGGTCGAAAGGGCGCAGAAGCTGGCCCGCGATCACGGTTTTGCCAGTATTGAAGTGCGCGGGGGCGCTCTGCCGGAAGGCGAGGGCTGGCGGCAATGGGATGATAAGCATTGCGGTTTTGAGCGCGCTTTGGCGGAGGATGATGATGCGGAACTGCTCGCTATTCCGCGCAAGTCGCGCGCTGAGGTGCGCAAGGGCCTGAATAACGATCTCGAGGTAAAGGCCGGCCGCGGACCTGAGGACCGGCGCGCGCATTACGCGATCTATTCCGAAAGCGTGCGCAATCTGGGGACGCCGGTCTTTCCGGCCAAGCTCTTTCGCGTGATGCTCGACGCATTTCCGGATGAGAGCGATATCCTGACCGTGTTCAAAGACGGCGCGCCGATATCGAGCGTGCTGAATTTCTACCATAACGGCGCGGTTCTGCCCTATTGGGGCGGCGGAACCTTCGCCGCTCGCGGGTCCCGATCGAACGAGTTGATGTATTACCAGCTTATGCTCCACGCGCGCGAACGCGGAATGCAGCGGTTTGACTTTGGACGCTCAAAAACCGGAAGCGGGCCTTACAGCTACAAGAAGAATTGGGGTTTTGAACCGCAACCGCTCGCTTATGCCGAATGGACCGCGCCGGGCCATGAATCGCGCGATATCGATCCCACCAGCGAGGCCTACAGCCGCAAGATCGAGCTTTGGAAAAAACTGCCACTGCCAATCGCCAACGCCATCGGACCGTTGATCGCGCGTGGCCTGGCGTAAAGGGAGGATAGCTTGTGAGCGAGATCCTCTTCTTGGCGCATCGGGTGCCGTTTCCGCCCAATCGCGGGGACAAGATCCGCAGCCATCATCTGCTTCGAAAACTGGCGACAATCGCGCCGGTTCATGTCGGTTGTTTCTCGGAAAGCGCAGAAGACCGCGCCAGCGTAGGCGAGGTAGACGTGATCAGTGCGAGCCACTGTGTGATTCAGCGCAGCAAATCCTTGGTTCTTGCCGGTGCGCAGGCCGTTCTGACCGGCCAGCCGGTAAGCCTGACCGCCTTTCGTAGCGCAAAGCTGGACGAGTGGGTGCGGCGCACTCTCGCCACGCGTCCAATCTCGACGATCTTCGTCTTTTCGGGCCAGATGGGGCAATACATTCCCGACGATTTCCAAGGCCGCGTGATCATTGATCTTTGCGATGTGGATAGCGCCAAGTTCGAGAACTACGCGGCCGCCGGAGACGGCGTTTGGCTCAACAGCAGGGAGGCGCGGCTAATGAGTGATGAAGAAGAACGTTTGGCAAAGCGCTGCGATGCCACGCTTCTGATCACTCAAGCCGAAGCGGAGCTTTTCCGTTCGCGTCTTACCGATCCCACCGGCGTGCGAGTTGAGGTGATCGGTAACGGTATCGACGCCGGATCGTTTGGCCCCTTGAGTGCGAACTCTCACACGCAGTTGACGCTCGAGCATGGGCCACATTTCGTCTTCACCGGGCAGATGGATTACCGCCCCAACGAGAGCGCTGCGCTTTGGGCGATCCAGAGCTTCCTGCCCGAAGCTCGAAAGCGGCATCCGGGCGCGCAATTCCATGTGGTTGGTCGCAACCCGACCGCCGAACTTCTCAAACATAAAGACAGTCCCGGCGTGCGCATCTGGGGTGAGGTGCCCGATGTGCGCCCATTTGTCGCCAGCGCGACCTGCGTGCTTGCGCCCTTGCAGATCGCGCGCGGTGTGCAGAACAAGGTGCTCGAAGCGATGGCGATGGCACGGCCAGTGTTGCTTACGCCGCAGGCGGCCACGGGGATCGACGCTGTTGATGGGCGCGATTGGATGGTTGAAGGCGACGATGCGGCCGCGATGCTCGATCGCTTCGATGCCTTAATGGCCAAACCCGTCGCGGCTGAACGCATGGGCGAAGCCGCACGCGCTTTCGTATTAGCCAACCACGCCTGGGATGCGATGCTCGTGCCATTGGGTGCTTTGGTCCGGCCCGTTGAGGAGGCGCGCGATGCCGCCTGATGCGAGCCCTTCGAAGGCGCGTTCCGCTGATTGGGCCGAGCAAGCGGCGATTTCGGCTTTGCCAAAAGTGTGGCGCGCGCCGTTGAGTGCGCTCGGATTGGCGGCGCTGTTTCTTATGGCGCTCACCGCGCGCGAATGGGGTGAGATGTTTCACCAATGGTGGAATATCGACACGTACACGCACATTCTTCTCGTGCCGTTTATCGTCGGTTGGTTGGTTTGGCTTAAGCTTGAGCCGCTTATGACAATGGTGCCTCGCGCTAGCGCACTGGGATTGGCGCTTGTGATGGCGGGTCTGGGTCTATGGCTGCTGGGCCGGGGCACAGGCATCAATCTGATCGCACAAGCGGGCGCAGTGGGCGCAGTCCAAGGGGCGGTTGTCGCAGTGTTGGGCATCAGGATCAGTTGGTTGCTCGCGCTACCGCTCGCATATCTGACGTTCCTCGTTCCGTTTGGCGATGAGATCATTCCGTTTTTGCAATCGATTACGGCGGAAATGGCTATTGCTTTGACTCTGTTCAGCGGCGTTCCCGCGCAGATCGATGGCATTTACATCGATACCCCTGCAGGCCTGTTCATCGTGGCCGAGGAGTGTTCGGGTGTGAAGTTCCTGATCGCTATGGTGACGCTGGCGACGCTGATTGCTTTCACTCGGTTTGAAAGCTGGTCGCGTAGAGCGATCCTCATGGTCGCGGCTATCATCATCCCCATCCTCGCCAACGGCGTGCGAGCCTGGGGGACAATCTTCATAGCGCAGTTTGCTGGCGTGGAGTTTGCCGAGGGGTTTGACCATGTCATTTACGGTTGGGTCTTTTTTGCCATCGTCGTCGCACTGATCCTGGCGGGGGCTTGGCGGTTTTTTGAGAAAGAGCCGGAAGACTATGGCTACTCGGCGGAGCAAGTCGCGCGTCAAAGTTGGATAAATCGCCTCGAAGCCTTACGCGTCAGCCCGGCAGTGGCGATGGCGGCCATTGTGGCCTTTACGCTGATCGCGGTGGTGTTCGTCTCTACCATTGCGCCGGCTGCGCTCGGATAAGGCGGGCACAGCTATGTGCGGCATCGCCGGCCTGTTTGACCCTTCAGGCAAAGCGCGCTTCAAAGCGGGGCGCGTTGAGCGCATGACCAACACCTTGGTCCATCGCGGCCCCGATGGCGCGGGCGTTTGGACCGGTGAAGGTATCGGCCTCGGCCATCGCCGGCTTTCGATCATCGACCTCGAGGGCTCTCCGCAGCCAATGCACTCGGTTGATGGCGGAGCGGTGATCGCGTTCAACGGGGAGATTTATAATTTCCGAGAGCTCCGCGCCGAGCTGGTCGATCAGGGTGCGCGCTTCGCCACTGATGGCGATACCGAGGTGATCCTTGCCGCGTGGCAGCGTTGGGGCGTAGATTGTCTGGAGCGTCTCGACGGCATGTTTGCCTTCGCGCTCTACGATATCAACAAACGCCAGCTTTTCCTCGCGCGCGATCGCTTCGGTGTGAAGCCACTGTTCCTTGCGCAATTGCCCGATGGCACTTTGGCGTTTGGATCAGAGCTCAAGGCACTGCTCGCCGAACCAAGGCTCGCCCGGCGTCTGAACCCGCAAGCGCTCGAGGCCTATCTCACATGGGGGTATGTCCCGGACACGCATTCGATCCTTGCGCGGGTTGAGAAGCTTCCCGCCGGCCATTTTCTGCTGTGCGAGGCCGGCAAGCCGCTTCCTGAACCCAAGCGCTGGTGGGATATCCGCTTTACCGAGCGTACGCAGGCGTCTGAAGCCGACCTTCGGGCCGAGTTGACCGAACGAATGCGCCGCGCCGTTCGCTCGCGGATGGTATCCGATGTACCGCTGGGCGCGTTCCTGTCGGGCGGGGTCGATAGCTCCAGTGTCGTGGCGTTGATGAGCGAGGAGAGTTCGGAGCCCGTGCGGACCTGCTCCATTGGCTTTGACGTCGAAGCGGTGGATGAAACGAGCTATGCCAAACGTGTGGCGGAGCAATACGCAACCGATCATCGCGCTCGCACCGTTAGCCAGAACGATTTCGAAGCGGTAGACGCGCTTGCGAGCATGTTCGATGAACCCTTCGCCGACGCTTCGGCTTTGCCCACATGGCGTGTGTGTCAGCTGGCGCGTGAACAAGTGACCGTGGCGCTGTCCGGGGACGGCGCGGATGAGGCGTTTGCAGGCTATCGCCGGCAGGTGTTTCACCACAACGAAGAGCGTGTGCGAGGGATGATTCCTGCTGGCTTGCGTGGTCCCGTTTTCGGGACGCTGGGCCGACTGTGGCCCAAGGCCGACTGGGCGCCGCGCCCCCTTAGAGCGAAGGCGACATTGCTTGCGCTGGCCGAAACTGGTGAGGCAGGCTACGCGCGGGGACTTTCGGCCACCACACCGGATCAGCGAGCCGCGCTTTACACCAACAAATTCAGCAACACCCTAGGCGGTTTTCGCGCCGAGGATGAGCTTATCGCCATCATGCGCGATGCCCCAGCAAGGAGCGGGCTGGACTGCGCGCAATATGCGGACCTGACATTCTGGATGTCGGGTGACATCCTGACCAAGGTGGACCGCACCAGCATGGCGGTCAGCCTGGAGGCGCGCGAGCCTTTGCTTGATCATCGCCTGGTCGAGTTCGCCGCCACCCTGCCAGAGGACATGCGGGTCAACGGTTCAACCGGCAAGCACCTGCTTAAACGCGCGATGGAACCTTATCTGCCGCGCGACATCCTTTGCCGGCCCAAGCAGGGCTTTGTGACGCCCCTTGCGCAGTGGTTCCGTGGCCCTCTCGCCTCCGAAGCCTCTGCTATCGCCACATCGGGCTGTTTGGCGGAGGGCGGGTGGTTCAACCCACGCGCTATGGCCAGATTGGCCGAAGATCATCAAGCCGGTCTGCGCGATAACTCGCGCCTCCTGTGGCAGCTCTTGATGCTTGAACGCTCGCTCGCGCATCTGGGCCTGGAGGCGTGATCTAAGCCTCCACCCCGTGGCCCAGAGCGAGGTAGTCCTCGCTCTGCATTTCGTTGAGGCGGCTGACAGTGCGCTCAAACTCGAACGAGCCATCGCCGGATTGATACAGGTCTTCCGGGACAGCCGCCGCGGTTACGAACAGCTTCACACGGTTTTCGTAAAGCGCGTCAATCAACTTGGTGAAACGGATTGCTTCGTTGCGGCTTTCCGGGCTCATTTGCGGGATGCCCACGATGATGATGGTGTGAAACTCGCGCGCAATCGCGAGGTAGTCCGCCGCGCCCCGGTTTTCGCCGCACAGCCGTTTGAAGCTGAAAACACCGACGCCTTTGAGCGCCTTGGGCACATGCAGCGTGCGACCGCCGCCAATGTCTATCTCGCCCGTCGGTACATTGGCCGCATCTTCGGGTGCAAAGTCGGTCAGGCGGAAGAACGCCTCGCGCACTTTCGCGGTCGCCTCGTCACCCATTGGGGCGTGCCACATGGCCATGCCGCCGATCCGGTCAAGCCGGTAGTCGGTCTCTCCATTGAGTTCGACCACGTCCATTTCGCGCTCGACCAGTTCAATGAAGGGCACGAAGAGCGAGCGGTTGATGCCGTCCTTGTAAAGATCGCGGGGAGGGCGATTGGAAGTGGTGACGATGACCGTGCCACTGTCCATCATGGTGGTGAAGAACCGGCCCATGATCGCGGCGTCGGCGGTGTTGTTGACGACCATCTCGTCAAAAGCGAGGCAGCGGACTTGCGAGGCCAGATTCTGAGCCACTACCTTGAGCGGGTCTTCCTGCTGCGCCTTGCGGGCTTTTGCGACCAAGCCATCGACTTCGAGCATGAAGGCGTGGAAGTGGACCCGCCGCTTGCGCTCGATGTCGAGCGTTTCGACGAAGAGGTCCATCAGCATGGACTTTCCGCGCCCAACGCCGCCCCACATATACACCCCGCGCGGATCAGGAAGCGTGTCCGCAGAGCCCGTCAGCCGAGCGAAGAAGCCGGGTTTAGGCCCGGGCGCCTCCAGTTCCTCTTGAAGCTGTTCCAACCGCACAGCCGCTGCACGCTGGGCCTTGTCGGGCTGCAATTGCCCGTCGGCGATCATCGCCTCATATCGGGCGAGCACGCCGCTCATTCGGCCAAGGATCTCGGTTTCATCTTGCGCACGATGCCGGAATAGCTCGTCACCACCTTATCACCTTGTACGCATTGGCCGCGCGCGAACAGCATCCGGCCGGTTTCCTGCGTGATCTCGGTCAGCGCGTCCAAGGGCATCGAGGGATCACCGGGACCGACGAACTGCGAGGACAGCTCCACCGTCACCGATGGTCCAGCGTCGCCATGGCCGATCATGTGCATGGTCGCAAACAGAGCGATATCAGTGAGGCCCAGCGAGACCGCGCCGTGGATGTTGTCGCCCAGATTGGTGTGGCGGCGTTCGGGAAACATGCGCAGGCGGCACTTGTCGCCCTCCGCGCGCACCCACATCTCGCCCAGCGCATCGGTGTTGTAGCGCGTGCGGTCGATCAGGTTCCATGTGTACCAGCCTTCTTCGCCGCCCGTTTCGTCAACAGACAGCAACCGGTGCTCGAACGGCAGGTCCTTGGGTACATTGCTCATGGCCAAGCGCGTTAGCCGGTGACCGACGCGTAGGAAAGCCTGCGCGTCGATGCGGCCCGTCAGATGGCGCGTTCGGCCATCATCTTCTTGGTTTCGGCGATCGCCTTGGCTGGCGAGAGGCCCTTGGGGCATACATTCGCGCAGTTCATGATCGTGTGGCAGCGATAGAGGCGGAAGGGGTCTTCTAACTCGTTCAGACGCTCACCCGTCATTTCGTCGCGGCTGTCGGCGAGCCAGCGATAGGCTTGTAACAGGATCGCGGGGCCCAGGAACTTGTCTGAATTCCACCAATAGCTGGGGCAGGATGTGGAGCAGCAGGCGCACAGGATGCATTCATAGAGGCCATCCAGCTGTTCGCGTTGCTCCGGCGTTTGCAGGCGCTCCTTACCCGAAGGCGTCGTCGAAACGGTCTGCAGCCACGGCCGGATCGAGGCGTATTGCGCGTAGAAGTGCGTGAAATCGGGAACCAGATCCTTGATTACGTCCATATGCGGCAGAGGCGTGATGCGGATCTCGCCATTCAGATCGTCGATCGCGGTAGTGCAGGCGAGACCGTTCTTGCCGTTCATGTTCATCGAGCACGAACCGCAGATCCCTTCGCGGCAGGAACGGCGGAAGGTCAACGTGGGGTCAATCTCGTTCTTGATCTTGAACAGCGCGTCCAGAACCATCGGGCCGCATTCGTCTAGGTCGATCTCAAACTTGTCATAGCGCGGGTTCGCGCCGCTATCGGGATCATAGCGATAGATCTTGAAGCTTTTCGCGCGCTTGGCGCCATCAGCCTTGTGAGCCTTGCCAGACTTGCTGATTTTCGAGTTTTTCGGAAGCGTAAAGGTAGCCATTCGACGAAGATCCCCATTTCGTATCGCGCACCGTTCTAGCGCGCGTAGCTCAGGAGGCAAGGGCATGAGCTTGCTACGTTTGTCACCCGGCTTGCGGGACGTGCAAGGCGCGGGGGCCATGGAACACAGACCCCCATGTTTTGCAAAAGTTGGATCCCCGCTCAACATTCTCAGATTCTTGCCTTTTGTGTTTGCTTCGTCGTCACAAGTGTCACCTTTCGTGCCGCACGTCTGTTGGACTGAGATCGCGGGAAGGCGCGGCGCCCTCTCCTTCGGAACAAAGCGGCAGACAGATAGCTGTAGGGCGTATGAGCGAAGTAGGAAAACGTCCCCGCACCGCCGCGGTCTTCGGAAGCAGCGGCGGAATCGGTAAAGCCTTGTGCGACAATCTGATCGCGAAGGGTTGCGAGCGGGTCTATGCCGGATCGCGCGCGGGCGACACGCCGGACGGAAACGGTATCACGCCATTTGCCTTTGACTTGAAAGACGAAGCGAGCATCGCTGCCGCCGCCGAGTTGATGCGCGAGGATCCGCCGGAATGGGTTATCGTGGCGACAGGTGTTTTGACTCTGGCCGATGGCACCGGGCCAGAGCGGACCTACAAGCGGCTTTCAGCGGAAGTGATGGCCGAGGTCCTGACGCTCAACACCATCGGACCGGCCATGATTGCCAAGCATATCCTGCCCCTGATGCCGCGTTCGGATCGTTTTGTCTTTGCGGCCCTGTCCGCGCGGGTTGGGTCGATCTCTGACAACGGCCTTGGGGGATGGCATTCCTATCGCGCGTCAAAGGCGGCGCTGAACATGCTGCTTAAGAACTTCGCGCTCGAATTGGGGCGCACGCATAAGGAAGGTGTCGTTGTTGGGCTTCACCCAGGAACGGTCGACAGCGAGCTGTCCAAACCGTTTCAGTCCAATCTGCCCGACGGCCAATTGACCGAGCCTGCACAGGCGGCGGAGAACCTTCTGAGTGTGTTGGAAACGCTGACGTCTGACCAAAGCGGCCAAGTGTTCGATTTCGCGGGCAAGGCGGTCCCGGCTTAGGCACCCTTGGCTTGTCCGTTTAAGCGCAGGAGGCATAGTCAGCGCAACATTGCAGTTGGGAGAGAACAATGCGGGCAATAGTGGGATTGGCGAGCGCGTTGGGCACACTTGCGGCTGTAACGATGGTGAGCGCTCAAGAAACAAGCCCTCCGCCTAAGCCGCCCGCCATCCAGCCAGAGATCCTCGGCGAAGGCACCGTCTCCAAGCCCGACCGATACGAGTACTGTCAAACCTTCTCGCGCGACCGCAAGACGCTGACCATTGGCATCGAGCACGGCGATTGGCAGTCGATTGAGAGCTATCAGTGGGATGGCTCGGGTTGGGCCGGGCCAACGCCCATTATCGGTTCGCCCGATTTCAACGCGCACGATCCATACCTCTCCGCCGATGAGCGGCGGCTCTATTTCATCAACCAGTCTCGCGGCAGCGCCGACTTGGCCTTTCTGCCGCGCGAGGATGATGGAAGCTGGGGCGATCCAGTCTATCTGCCCGCGCCAATCAACGGGCCGGGCAACGACTATTACACTTCGATCACCAACGACGGCTCGGTGTTCTTCTCCTCCAACCGCGAAGGCAGCGCGCGAGGGAGCTACGATCTCTACGAAGCGCCTTTGGAGGGCGGGAGCGAGGCCAAACGCCTGCCCGATACGATCAACACTGGCTGGTACGAAGGCGATCCCTATGTCGATCCTGAGCGCCGATATCTGATCTTCGCATCCAACCGGCGCGGCGGCAAAGGGCGCGGCGACATCTATCTCAGCGTTGCGGATGGTGAGGGCGGGTGGTCCGACCCCATCGCTTTTGATGAGCGGGTCAACACCGAAGGCCACGAACTGTGCCCGCTGGTCACGCTTGATGGCAGCGCCTTTATGTTCACCAGCAATCAGGACATTCGATGGGTATCGACAGCCATCATTGATGAGATGATTGCGGACTATAAAGCTGGTCAATGATCCACGCAGCTTGAATCGAGGGGCGCCTCGGATGTAGCCCCATCCTATGGGAATGTTCCGCTCGCACTTTGTGGTCTTGCAAGAAGAGCCTGCGGCCGAAGCGCTGGCTAAGCTCAAGGAAGGCTACCAACTTTGGCGTGAGAGCCGGACGGGCCTGTTCTACCTCACCGAATACACCAAGCCTTTGGGGAAGCGTCCCGAGTTTCAAGGCTTCTTTGACTGGGGTGAGCGTGCGGATATCGATGTGGCGCACCTTGAGTCGCAGTTGGAGACACCGACTGGAGGCGTCAATCTGCGGCGTTTGGAGGTGGGTTTTGACCTGATCAAAGGCGCCGCCTCGTTCTCAAAGCGCCTTGGACAGAAGGTAATCGCGGCGGAAGACACCGACGACGAATACAGTATGGCAGTGATGGTTGAAGATGGCGCGATCCAGTATTTGCGCCTTCGTACCACCCTTGCCGAACCGCGTACGGAGGATGGCGAGGAAGAGTGGCCGTTGGTCAATCTCGTCTACACTCCGGAGGCTGGATATACGGTCGACAAGGACCCAAGCTCTTCCTTCTGCGCCGCAGCGGAAACCGCCATTGAGGAAGTGTACGGCGTGCCGGATCTCGACCTCTACAATTACACCGACTCCAAACCGACGCGCGATCAGGTCAAGGCGTATGCAAACCCACCGAAATCCATCTCAGCCTATCTCGACAGTTTCGGTGTTTTCAAACGGTTGAGCCACGCCGAACCGCAACGCACGGTGCGCGAGAAGGTATTGCTCGCGCTTCGTTGGATCGCGTTTTTTCCGCTCTTGCCGTTTATGATCGCTGGGCTCTTTGGCTCAGTGCTTTTCTTCGATAAGTGGACGAGCCAGTATCTGGAAAAGCACGATGATCTGCCGTTCTGGTTCGTCCTTCCCGTGGGCGCGGCCATTCTTGCGTTGCCGATCCTGATCCTCTTTTGGATTCTTCGCGCCATCCACAAAATCGCGTTTCTTGGACCCTAAGGGCGAAATCCATTCTGAGGCGATTTCCCAAGTGTGCAAAGGTTTTGTTAACCGTTGAACGCCATCATTATCAAAAGTTACGCAGAACTGATCTTGGGAGAAATATATGTCCAAAGTCAGCATCGGAATTCTGTTCGCTGCTATCGCGCTGATTGCGTTCGCCATGCTTTTCGACGTCATGTTCGTCGCAGGGGGCAGCGGGGTCGTGCTGGTCGTGGGGCTCGCTTACTCCTATGTCGTTGCGAAGCGTGAGAGCAAAGAGAGTGCGGACGTAGCCTAGCGTTGGCAGAGCCAAAGGTCGCTAAAGCAAACCCTCGCGCCGCATCGCTTCGGCGAGCAATGTTTCAATCAGCTGTTCCTGCGTCCAGCCGGCCAATTCAGCCGCGCGGCCAAAGACCTTTTTGGACCACAGATTGCAGTTGAGATTGAGCTCAAGGAACTGAATGTCTCCCGTTTCCTCGTTCACGCGGAATTCGAAACGCCCGTAATCAAATGGCTCGTACTCGGCCCAACACGCACGCGTCATCTCTGAAATGCGCGCTTCCATATCCGGGTTCACAAACGATTCGAGCGAGTATTTTTGGCTCCGATCCACCAGATCGCGCTTCTCGTAATAAGTCCGCAAATGCGACGGATCGGCCTGACGAAAGATCAGCATGGGAAGGATTTGCGGCTCACCATTCAGGGTGACGACCGGCACTTCTACGTCGCTGCCATCTAGAAAGGGTTCGACTATCGCGTCCTGTCCGCCATTGGCGGGATCGTTGTGAATACGCTCAATAGCCGCCTTTACGCCGTCCCAATCGCGCGCGTCCCGCACGCCCCAGCTGGCGGAGGAATTGTTGGGCTTGATTACATAGCGCCCAGCCTTGGGTAAAGCGTCAGGCGTCACGGGCGCGCCTTTTCGAAACACCGCCCATGGCGCGGTGGGCAGCCCCGCCTCCACCGCCGCGCGTTTGGCGAGGTGCTTGTCATCCGATAGCCCGCGCAGGATCGGACTTGCGCCGAGATAGGGAAGCCCGCCGCGCTCACACAGCAGCGGCACCAGCATTTCGGAATTGAAGAAGCCGGCACGGTTCAAAAGCGGAAACACAAAGTCGATGTTCTTTGGCGAATCGAACAGGATGTCGGGGGTCTGAGATATGGTGAGGTTCAGCCCAAGTCTCTCCAGAACCTCGCGCATCTCGCGGTGATACATCGCGTGGTTGCCATCGTCTGGATGTATCTCGCCTTCCCACAAAGCGTTCTTGGCGATGAACAGGACGTTCAACCGTTCACGCGCCTCGCGCGGCAGGGTTAAGGGCTGGAGATGCTGCGACACGGCCTTCTTTTGTCTCGTTTGCGTGCGTAGTCGCTCTATCGCTTACCGACCGGTCTCGCCAGCCCCTGCCTGGTAACTTTGCGTATCATCCGCCTTGATTGGGCAACGCGCTGTCCCCTAGGCTGTCCGCAAGGTTCATGAGCGAGGATTAATCGATGGGCTTCAAAAGCTGGTACGAAGCCAAGATCATGCCCAAGCTGATCACCTGCGCGTGCAGCCAAGGACAGGTGATGAAACGGCGCGCCGCCGTTGTGCCTCAGGCCCAGGGCGATGTGTTTGAATTGGGCTGCGGCGGCGGCATTAATCAGGAATTTTATGATGTGGCCGCGATCACGTCCTACGCCGGTATTGATCCACACGAAGGGCTGCTTGACGATGCAAGAGCGGCGGCGAACCGGAAAGGGTGGTCCACCGATATTCGCGCAGGGGTAGGGGAAGCCATTCCGTTTGAAGACGAAGCCTTCGATACCTGCGTGTGCACCTTTACCTTGTGTTCGGTGCAAGATCCGAGCCGCGTCCTCAGCGAACTGCGCCGCATTCTTCGTCCCGGTGGCAAGGCGCTGTTCCTCGAACACGGACGCGCGCCTGACGCCAGTGTTGCGAAATGGCAGGATCGGATCGAGCCGATCTGGAAACCGATGGCGGGCGGGTGCCACCTGACGCGGCCGATCACATCAGCGGTGCACGCCTCGGGATTTGAGGTCGAACCGGTTGGCCAAGGCTACACCCCCGGCGCGCCCAGATTTGCCGGTTGGATGGAGTGGGGCGTGGCGAGGAAAGCCGAGGCCTGAACCTTGCTCGGAATTGGGGCGAGGTCGAAAGGCAAAGAAAGGCCGGGTCTGCTTTGTCAGCGGACCCGGCCTTTCTTGACTGCGCAGTGGGTTACTCGCCGAAAGTGCGTTGCCACCAACCGCGCTTCTTGGGCGCGTTGTCGTCGACGTCCGGTTCCTCGGTTGCAGTTGCAGGCTCCTGTGCCGTTGGTTCCTCAGCTCTCGCTTCGGGCTCAGGGGTAGCCTCAGGCTCGGCGAGTGCTGGCTCGTCGCTCGGCGTCGCATCGACCTTGGATTCTGTCTTAGCTTCAGTCTTTTTCTTGCGCGGGGCGCGCTTGCGCTTAGGCTTTTCCGCAGGCTTTTCTTCCTCCGCTGGCGCCTCTTCGACGGGCGCTTCGGACTCAGTTGGAGCCTCCTCCTCGACTTTCTTCTTGCGAGGCGCGCGTTTGCGCTTCGGCTTTTCCGCTTTCTCCGACGGCTCCTTTTCGGCCATCGCTTCAGCGGTCTCGGGTGCGTCCTCCGGGCCCACGACCACCGTCATATCTTCTTTGGCCTGTTCCGAGACCTCCTCAAGGTTTTCAGCGGGCAAGTCATCAGAAGCCTCGGCGTTTTTGTCGTCCGATGCGGCTTCGCAGGTCTGGTCTTCTTCACCCGACTTGCGGCGACGGCCGCGGCCACCACGGCGGCGGCGGCGTTTGGGCTTGTCTTCGCTCGCATCGGCCTCGCTGGCGTTCTCGTTGGCGCCGGAACCGCTTTCGTCGGAGTTTTCTTCGTCGTCTTCCTCGGAGTCCTCGGAACCCTCAGCGCCATCGTCCTGACGTTTCTTGTTACGGCCACGGCCGCCACGGCGACGACGCCGTTTCTTTCTGGGACGATCGTCGTCTTCGTCCACTCCGAAGTCCTCCTCGGGCAGGTCCTCATCCTCGTCTTCGTCGACGATGGGCTCAAATTTGGGCGCTTCAGTTGGGCGCGGGCCATGACTACTGACGCTCATTTTCGCGCCTTCGTCTTCGCCTTCGGGAACGACTTCTATGGTAACGCCGTAACGCTTCTCGATCTCAACGAGTTCGCCGCGCTTCTCGTTGAGAAGATAGATCGCCGCTTCGGTGCTGGCGGCAAGTCGAATGACGGTGCCTTTGCCCTTGGCCGCTTCGTCTTCGATAAGGCGAAGCGCTGAGAGACCGGCGGAAGACGCGGTGCGAACCAGACCCGTTCCATCGCAGTGCGGGCATTCGCGGGTGGTCGCTTCGAGCACGCCGGTGCGCAGACGCTGGCGGCTCATTTCCATCAAGCCAAAGCTTGAGATACGGCCTACCTGAATGCGCGCGCGGTCGTTCTTGAGCGCTTCCTTCATCGCCTTTTCGACTTTGCGTGTGTTGGAGTTGTATTCCATGTCGATAAAGTCGATCACGACGAGACCGGCCATATCGCGCAGGCGCAGTTGGCGTGCGATTTCGCGCGCGGCCTCGAGGTTGGTGTGCAGCGCGGTCTGCTCGATGCCGTGCTCTTTGGTGGAGCGGCCTGAGTTGATGTCGATCGAAACAAGCGCTTCTGTCGGGTTGATGATCAGATAGCCGCCTGATTTAAGCTGAACCATCGGATCGTACATCGCGCGCAACTGATCCTCGGCCCCGTAACGTTGGAACAGTGGCACCGGATCGGAATAGGCTTTTACCCGGCGCGCGTGGCTGGGCATCAGCATTTTCATAAAGGACTTGGCCGACTTGTAGCCTTCCTCGCCTTCAACCACGACTTCTTCTATCTCGCGGTTGTAGATATCACGGATCGCGCGTTTGATCAGATCGCTGTCGGAATGGATCAGCGATGGCGCGGTGGAACCCAGCGTGGTTTTGCGGATCGTGTCCCACAGCCGCGCCAGGTAATCGAAGTCGCGCTTGATCTCGGTCTTGGTGCGGGAAAGACCAGCGGTGCGCACGATCAGCCCCATCGTCTTGGGCAGAGAGAGATCGGAGACGACCTGCTTCAAACGCTTGCGATCGCTGGTCGAGCTGATCTTGCGGCTGATCCCGCCGCCATGCGACGAGTTGGGCATGAGGACCGTGTAGCGGCCTGCAAGGCTAAGATAAGTGGTGAGGGCGGCGCCTTTGTTGCCGCGCTCTTCCTTTACAACCTGGACGAGCAGCACTTGACGGCGCTGGATAACGTCCTGGATCTTGTAGCGACGGCGCAGTGCCATTCGCTTTGCGCGAACTTCGTCGACTTCCTTGGCGCGGCTGCGGCCCCGGCCGCCTTTGCGGTCTTTGCCTTGGCGACGACGGCCACGACCGCGGCGGCCGCGGCCTTTATTTTCCTCGCCTTCGTCATTAGAGGCTTCCTCGTCAGAGTCCTCTGAAGCTTCGTCGTCACCAGCGTCTTCGTCGGTTTCTGAATCTTCATCCGTTTCGTCTTCGTCGTCATCGTCCGAAGCGCCGTCCTCGATCGTGGCGACCTTCTCCTTGTCGGACGTGTCGACTTCTTCAAGGCCATCTTCAGCGAGATCTTCGGCGAGCTGTTCGGAGCTTTCGTCTTCGGCGTCGTATTCTTCGCCGGGAGAGACGCCTTCGTCCTCTTCCTCGTCGCGCAAGCGCGCTTCTTCTGCGGCCGCTTCGGCCTCCTCGGCAAGCAGTTGCTCGCGATCGTCTTGCGGGATCTGATAATAGTCGGGGTGGATTTCGCTGAACGCGAGGAAGCCGTGCCGGTTGCCGCCGAAATCAACGAAGGCTGCCTGCAGCGAGGGTTCGACCCTCGTGACTTTCGCTAGATAAATGTTGCCTTTGATCTGCTTGTGTTCAGCCGATTCAAAGTCGAATTCCTCAATCCGGTTTCCCTTGAGTACCGCCACACGGGTTTCTTCCGTGTGGCGCGCATCGATTAGCATGCGCGTTGCCATGTATGTGTCTCCAAACGCCCAGCCGTGCCGCTCTCGCGCGCCGGCCAGGGCGCGTATCTTTATGTGTGAAAAGGACGCCAAGAGAGTCAGCGTCCGATGGGGTATTCGCGCGGCGACCTGGGTTCAGCAAGCTTGGCGCCCGCCTTCCTGTTATTGGATCTTGCGCGATATTCGTGTCTGCTGTGAAGAACGGTTCGGGTGTGTGCGCGAACGGGCTCACCAGTCGGACTGCGCAAAATGTGCGCTCCGAACTCTTTAGCGAGGCCATACGTCTCGTCACTGCATCAACCTGTTAGGGGCTCAAACTTACTGGTGGGTGCCATTTGAGCCTGCTGGAGGAGGGGGCTGATTGTTCAGCGCTTTTTCTAACGCTGCGCACCAGTTGCTCCGATATAAGGCGATTAGCACCGTGGGTTTCAACAGGCAACTCTATTGCGCTTTCCCTCTGCAACATCCTAAGCCATCGGGGTCATGAGCGTGCGCAGCCTTTTGATAATGGTTCTTGGCCTGCCGATCCTAATTGTGGGCGGAGCTATCATGCTGGGCCTGACCATTCCGGTTCCGGTCTGGGGGCGAGACTACGTAATGACCTTCCCGTTAGCTGATCGGCAGTCCGATATCGAGCTGCCCATGATCTATGGTCCCGAAGACCCAAGCCGACCTTTGATCGTGATCGATGCGGGTCACGGCGGACGCGATCCGGGCGCCATCGGTGGAGGCGTTCAGGAGAAGGTGGTCGTTCTGGCGATCGCCCTGCGGTTGAAAGAGCTCTTGATCGAACAAGGCAGCGTTCGCATCGCTCTGACCCGCGAAGACGATAGGATTGTCACTTTGGCGCAGCGGCCAGAGATTGCTCGGATTCTGGACGCGGACCTGTTTCTATCGATTCACGCGGATTCGGCGGGCGATCTAAGCCAGGTTTCGGGCGCTAGCATCTACACCCTTTCCAACGAAGCTTCGAGCGAAGCGGCGGCGCGTTTTGCCGCGCGCGAGAACAACGCGGATCGCTTGAACGGTGCCGATGTTGAGACCCAAAGCGATGCGGTGACCGATATGCTGGTCGAGCTTTCTCAAGGCCGCACGCAGGAACAATCAACGGAGTTTTCGCAGCTGATCCGGCGCGAAGGCGAGGGGCGCATCGCGTTTCACCCGTCTGCCATTCGCTCCGCCGCGCTTGCGGTCTTGCGCGCGCCTGATGTCCCCGCCGTGCTGTTTGAAAGCGGCTTTGTCACCAACCGCGAAGACCGCGCCAAGCTGACCACCCAAGAAGGCCGCAACGCTTACGCCGAAGTGCTGGCCCGCGCGATTCGCGTCTATTTCGCGCGGCGTTTGGATATTGATGCGGATACCGGAACGGAAACGGCTGTCGCGCCTGCGCAACAAGACAGCGCGTAACCCGACCAAAACCCTGTCGAAAAGCACTGGCACCGTTCAGACCCCTGTTGTAACCGTTTCGTCCAGACCATGACTGACACATCCTCGCTCTCCACTCTCGAATATATTCGTTATCGCATCCCGCGCGATCTTGGCGCCGCTTGGGCGTGGGTCATAGAGCGTTGGCGCGCGAGTATTTGGTACAAGCTTTTAGTGCTGGCGTTTGTCGCCTTTGTGGCGCTTTGGATTGGGGTTTTTGTCTATCTGGCGAGCGATCTCCCCGATGCGGAAAGTTTGCTCGAATACGAAACACCATTGCCGACCGTGGTGCGCGGGATCGATGGTGCCATCGTCCACTCCTACGCCCGCGAACGCCGAGTTCAGCTCCAATACGCGGATTTTCCGGAGGGTTTGAAACAGGCCTATATCTCGGCTGAGGACAAGACCTTCTACAGCCATGGCGGCGTCGATTTTACGGGTACGGCCAATGCGGTGTTCGATTACCTCAACCCTGCGCGCACGGGTCGGGCGGTGGGTGGGTCTACTATCACGCAGCAGCTGGCGAAAATCCTGCTGTTGGGTGATGAATATTCTGTCACGCGCAAGCTCAAAGAGATGATCCTGGCGAGCCGTATCGAAGGGGTGCTGACCAAACAGGAAATCCTTGAGCTGTATCTCAACGAAATCCCGCTCGGTCGCCGCTCCTTTGGCGTTCAGGCCGCAGCGCGCGCCTATTTCGACAAGGATGTGGCCGATCTTGACCTGCATGAGATGGCGTTCCTAGCCATCCTGCCCAAGGCGCCAGAACGTTATGGCCGGTCAGGCGAAGAGGAGGCGGCGCTCACTCGCCGTGACTTCGTACTGCGGCAGATGGAAGATAACGGCTTTATCAGCGGATCAGAACGCCTGACCGCTGCCTCCAAGCCGTTAGGACTTGTGAGACAGCGCACAAGCCGCAGCGCGGATGCGGGGTACTTTCTTGAAGAGGTGCGGCGCAAACTGATCGGCCTGTTCGGCGAATCGTCGGAAGACGGCTCGAACAGTGTGTACGCTGGCGGCCTTTGGGTGCGCACATCACTGGACACAGAGTTGCAGGACGCATCGCGCGAGGCGCTGCGCGAAGGGTTGATCCGGTATCACGGCGCGCGCGGATGGGGTGGTCCAATTGCCACAGTTGATCCTGCAGCTGGCAGCCTCACCGGCCAATTGGCGAGCTCTTATCTCAACCTGAATTACAAAGATTGGCGTGTGGCGGTGGTCACGCAGCGTTCGGGCAACGGCGCGACGATCGGTTTCACCGATGGTGAGGAAACGCCGCTGAGTAATCCGCCGCGTAACCTGAAGGTGGGCGATGTTCTGACGGTTAAACCCGATGGCGCGTCTTATAGACTTGCTATCGTTCCAACCGTCTCGGGCGGCCTCGTAGTGCAAAACGCGCAAATGGGCCGTGTGCTTGCGATGCAGGGCGGGTTTGATGACCGGTTGAGCGACTTCAACCGCGCGACGCAAGCGTTTCGCCAGCCGGGCTCCACCATCAAGCCCTTCGTCTACGCCACTGGCCTCGACAATGGGATGACCCCGTCCACCCAAATCGATAACTCGCGCTTCTGTTATTATCAGGGCCGTTCGAAAGGCGAAAAGTGCATTCGCGGTGGGCGCGCGGGCGAGTTCCCGATGCGCTATGGTCTTGAGCAATCGCAAAATATCATGACCGTCCAGATCGGTATGCAGGCGGGCATGGACAATGTGGTCGATACGATCAAAGCGCTCGATATCAGCGAAGATCCGGACCCCTACGCCGCCACCGCGCTGGGTTCGGAAGAAAGCACGGTCATGAAAATGGTCGCCGCCTATGGTGCGATCGCCAATCACGGGCGCTACAACGATCCGACAGTGATCGACTACGTGCAGGACCGTCGCGGTAAGGTTATCTGGCGCGCAGACACCCGCAACTGCCGCAATTGCAACTTGCCCGAATGGGATGGCAGCGCGATGCCGCGCATGGGACTCAAAGGGCGTCAGGCCATGGACGCACGTACCGCGTTCCAGACGATGCATATGCTTGAAGGCGTGGTAACGCGCGGCACGGCAACAACCCTGCGCAGTCTGGGCCTGCCGCTGTTTGGTAAGACCGGGACCACCACCGGACCAAAGGATGTGTGGTTCGTGGGCGGGACACAGCGCTTGGTTGCCGGCGCTTATCTGGGTTTTGACACGCCGCGAAATTTGGGCGGCTACGCCTATGGCGGCACGATTACGGCGCCGATTGTAAAGGCGATGATCGAAAAATCGCGCGATAGATGGTCCGATCTGCCTGCGGTGGCACCCGAAGGTATCCGCATGGTCCGCATTGACCGGCGCACGGGCAAGCGTGTGTTCGACGGCTACCCCACCAATGATCCTTTGAGCGGGATCATCTGGGAAGCGTTCAAGCCGGACACCGAACCAAGCCGTTCGACCCGCGCGGACGAAATAGCAGCGAAGCGCGCGGAAATTCTCGCTTTGATCGAGGCAGGGCGATACGGCGGAGATGCGGCGACGCGCGAAGTCGGTATGCCGGAAAACTTCGCCGAGGAGACAGGCGGGATTTACTAGCCTTTGCGCGCTCACTCGCCGGAACCACCAAGCCTGATGGACCGTTGCTTGACCATGACCAAAACGATTTTCACCTGCACCGCCGCGCTGTTCGCGCTTGGCCTGACATCGCCCGCTTTAGCACAGCTGGAAAAAGGTGAGAAAGCTCCGACGTTCACGACCTCTGCCGCGCTCGCAGGTAAGGAGTTCGGCTTCAATCTCGCCTACGCGCTTAAGAAGGGGCCGGTTGTCCTTTACTTCTATCCAAAGGCTTTCACCTCGGGCTGTACGCTCGAAGCAAACGCGTTTGCTGAAGCCATGCCGCGGTTCAAGGCCGAAGGCGCGAGTGTTATCGGCATGTCCAACGATGACATCGAAACGCTCAAGCGTTTTAGTCGCGAGGAATGCCGCGATGCGTTTCCCGTGGGCGTTGCCAGTTTTGATGTAATGGAAGGGTATGAAGTCGGCAGTAAGGATCGCCCCTTTGCCAGTCGCACCTCTTACGTGATCGCTCAGGATGGCCGGATCGCGACCGTGTATTCGAGTGGGGATTACCGCCAACACGTCAGCCGCACTCTCACGGCTGTGAAAAACCTTTCCAAGTAATCCTCACCGATCGGGCGGCTGCGAATGCGCTGCGCTTTACAATCGGCGTGCCCTCGCTAGGGGTTGCGCTCTTTCGCGTTTGCGACATTTGATATTGTGAAGGACACACCATGCGGGCCGAGGCTCAAGCCCATATTGATCGGATCGAGGCCGCGCTTGATCTCGTGCGTCAGTCGCTTGACTGGGAGCGCGCTCTGCGGCGCTTGGACGAGCTGAACGCGCGGGTCCAGGACCCGACGCTTTGGGATAATCCGAAGGAAGCGCAAAAGATCAGCCGCGAGCAAAAATCACTCGAAAGCGCGGTGGGTACAGTCAACGAAATCTCTGGCGAAATGGCCGACGCGATTGAATTCATCGAGATGGGTGAGTTGGAAGGCGAGGAGAGCATCGTCGACGATGGCCTTTCGACGCTGGAGCGGCTTGCGACCCGTGCGGATGCGGACAAAGTGCAAGCGTTGTTGTCTGGCGAAGCCGACGGCAACGACACCTATCTTGAAATCCACGCGGGCGCGGGGGGAACCGAATCTCAGGATTGGGCCGAAATGCTGTTCCGCATGTACGCGCGTTGGGCGGAACAGCGCGGATTCAAGGTCGAAACAGTTGAGTATCAGGCCGGCGATCAGGCCGGGATCAAATCGGCGACGCTGCTAATCAAGGGCGAGAACGCCTATGGCTATGGCAAGACCGAGAGCGGCGTTCACCGCCTTGTCCGCATCAGTCCCTATGACAGCGCGGCCAAGCGCCACACCAGCTTTTCCAGTGTCTGGGTCTATCCAGTGATCGACGACGATATAGACATCGAGATCAACCCGGCGGACTTAAAGATCGACACGTATCGCGCGTCCGGCGCGGGCGGACAGCACGTCAACACGACCGATTCCGCGGTTCGCATCACCCACCAACCGACGGGTATTGTGGTGGCGAGCCAGAACGACCGTTCGCAACACAAGAACAAAGCCACCGCGATGAACATGCTCAAAGCGCGCCTGTTCGAACGCGAAATGGCCGAGCGCGAGGCGGCCGCCAGCGGCGAATATCAGGAGAAGAGCGATATCGGGTGGGGGCACCAGATCCGTTCATACGTGCTGCAGCCGTATCAAATGGTGAAGGACCTGCGCACCGGCGTGACGTCGTCTTCGCCGGATAAGGTCCTGGATGGCGAGATTGACCTGTTTATCTCAGCTGCCTTGGCTCAGCGCGTGACTGGCGAGACGGTCGATGTAGAGGATGTGGAGTGAAGCGAGCGATGAAAGCGACGTTGCACGCCGCAGTGGCGGTCGCTTCGGTTTGCCACGCCGTCGGTCAAGCCGATGTGCCAAATCTCGAAACCAGCCCGGACGAGCGGGTCGAAATTGTTGAGATTGATCGCACCACGCGTTCCATCGGTCACGCCTCGCTGAATGACCTAAGCAATTCAAAAGGCGGCCTGGAGCAGCTTGCCAATCTGCGCGGGCTTTCCGCGGTGGCGTTCTTCTCGACCGAGCCTGGCAACGTCGCCGAAGAGGGCGATACGCCGGGTAAGGGCAGCCCTTTTGCGATTGAGTTCGCCAAGCAGATTGAACGACGCCAATCGCTCGATGAAGTGTATCGCAAAACCGCCATCGCCGTAAGCAACCGGACCGACCAACGCCAGTCACCGTGGCGCCAGGGGGATCTGGCCTTCAACGTGTTCGTATCTGGTATGAGAGCGCTCCCGATCCCATGAACCGACGTCATTTCTTCAACATTCTGGCAGCGGCTTGCGTCACTGTACTGACTGCGTGCGAAGCCGCGGAAAATGAGACCGACCGTCCGGCCACCGCGCTTGAATTTCCGCTGCCAGACCGCCCGCTCTCCAAGAACTCCTTCAGCGAATTCTCAACCGAAGACGCGCGCGATGAGCGGGGCGAGGCGACCAAGGTCATGGAGCTGGCGGCGATTACGCCCGGCATGACGGTTGCGGATATCGGCGCAGGGGAAGGGTATTACACAGTTCGGCTCGCGGATCGCGTTGGCGATGCGGGCCGCGTTCTGGCGCAGGACATTGACCGCGAAGCTTTAGAGCGCCTCGGCAGCCGGGTTGAGCGCGAACGGCTCGAAAACATCTCAATCAAGCTTGGTAAGGCGGATGATCCGCAACTCCCCGTGGACAGCTTTGACCGGATCTTTCTGGTCCACGTCTATCACGAAGTGAGCGAACCTTACGCGTTTCTATGGCGCATGTGGCCCGCTCTGTCGCGCGGTGGGCAGATTATTGTGGTCGAGGCCGAACGCCCCATTGGAGAGCGAGGCATTCCGCACGCCCTGTTGTTTTGCGAGTTTGAAGCTGTGGGGTACCACCTGCTCGAATTCACCGAAAAGCCCGATATTGAAGGGTATTTTGCGCGTTTTGAACGCGGAGAGAAACGCTTTGACCCCGAAGCTATTAAAGTGTGCGCCAGCGGGGTCTCTTGAACCTGGCAGTCAGTCGCGTTTCAGAACACAACCAGTTATCAACGGCGGCGCCTTGTGCCCTTTTCCTAGTAGGGCCGGGGTGCTAGGCGCTGGCCCGAAATCAAGAACACAGGCGGGGAGTAGATACTGGGATGAGTGATTTCCCAACCAGCTTTGATCGTGAAGATCTGCTGAAATGCGCGAGGGGCGAGTTGTTCGGAGAGGGCAACGCACAACTACCCGCGCCACCGATGCTGATGATGGATCGGATCACCGATATTTCGGGCGATGGTGGTCCGCACGGTAAGGGCCATGTTGTCGCCGAGTTCGATATCACGCCTGATCTTTGGTTCTTCGATTGCCATTTCCCTGGCAACCCGATCATGCCCGGATGCCTGGGCCTGGATGGACTGTGGCAGCTTACCGGGTTCAACCTTGGCTGGCGCGGTTGGAAAGGCCGCGGCTACGCGTTGGGCGTGGGCGAAGTGAAACTCACCGGCATGGTCCGCCCCGACCGCAAGAAGCTTACCTATTACGTCGATTTCACCAAAGCCATTCAGACCCGTCGCCTTACGATGGGCGTCGCCGATGGCCGGGTCGAAGCTGACGGCGAAGAAATCTACAACGTCAAAGATATGAAAGTCGCCCTTTCAGAGGCGTAAGAGAGGCTCATGCGTCGCGTCGTCATCACTGGATTGGGGATTGTCTCTTCGATCGGAAACAACGCAGCCGAGGTGCTTGCCTCGCTGAAAGCCGGCAAATCCGGCATCACCTTCAACGAAGATATGGCCGAACACGGCTTTCGCTCGCAGATCGCGGGCGCTGTTGATCTCGACATTAAAGAGCATGTCGACAAGCGCACGCTGCGGTTCATGGGGCCGGGCGCGGCCTATGCGCATATTGCCATGGGTCAAGCCATCGCGGATGCGGGGCTTGAGGAGAAGGACGTCATCAACCCGATGACCGGCGTCATTGCCGGATCGGGCGGTCCTTCGACCTCGGCCATGCTCGCCGCGCATCAGACGGTGTTAAAGAACAACTCAACCAAGCGGGTCGGGCCGTTTGCAGTGCCCAAGACAATGTCTTCGACGGTCAGCGCCAATCTGGCGACGGCCTATCAGATCAAGGGCATGAACTTCTCGATCACATCCGCCTGCTCCACCTCGCTGCACTGCATCGGCATGGCCGCTCAGCAAATCGCGCTGGGACAGCAGGATGTGATGTTCGGCGGCGGCGGTGAAGAGCTGGACTGGACTCTCTCCTGCTTGTTTGACGCCATGGGCGCGATGTCCAGCAAGTATAACGAAACGCCCGCCCGAGCGAGCCGAGCGTTTGACGCCGACCGCGATGGGTTCGTAATCGGCGGCGGCGGAGCTATCCTCGTGCTTGAAGCGCTTGAGCACGCGCAGGCACGCGGGGCCAAGATCTACGCCGAGGTTACCGGATTTGCCGCGACCTCTGACGGCGCCGACATGGTCGCGCCATCGGGCGAGGGCGGCGAACGCGCTATGCGCGGCGCGCTGCGCACGCTGAGCGAAGATCGCAAGGTCGGCTATATCAACGCGCACGGCACTTCGACTCCGGTCGGCGATGTCGGCGAAATCGAGGCGGTACGCCGTGTGTTTGGCGAGGGCCAAACGCCTCCGGTCAGCTCGACCAAGTCGATGACCGGCCACAGCCAGGGCGCAACCGGCGCGCAAGAAGCGGTCTATTGTCTGCTCGCGCTCGATAACGATTTCATCATCCCGTCGATCAACGTCGAAACGCTCGACCCCGCGCTGAAGCCAGAAGAGATTGCGACCAGCCTCGTTGAGAACGCGGGGCTCGATACGGTGATGACCAACAGCTTTGGATTTGGCGGGACGAACGGATCCATGCTTTTGTCGAAATTCCACGGGTGAGGTGACGATGGGCGCTCTGACAGGAAAACGCGGGTTAGTGATGGGCGTCGCTAACGAACGCTCGATCGCCTGGGGTATTGCCAAGGCCTGCGCCGAAGCGGGGGCGGAACTGGCCTTCACCTATCAGGGCGAAGCGTTCGGAAAACGTCTTGACCCGCTGGCTGAGAGCGTCGGGTCGGACTTTATGGTCGATGTCGACGTCACTGACGACGCCTCGCTCGACGCCGCTTTCGCCGCGTTGCAAGAACGGTGGGGACGGGTCGACTTCGTCATCCACGCCATCGCCTATTCGGATAAGTCGGAACTGACCGGGCGGATCCTTGATACGAGCCGCGCGAACTTCAAGAACTCGATGGATATCTCGGCTTACAGCCTTATCGAAGTGGCGCGGCGCGCGCATCCGATGATGGTGGAGAACGGCGGGACGATCCTGACGCTGAGCTATATGGGTTCGAACCGCGTCACTCCGAATTACAACGTCATGGGCGTGGCCAAGGCCGCGCTGGAAGCGGCGGTGCGCTATCTTGCCAACGACCTTGGCCCCGAAGGCATTCGCGTCAACGCGATCAGCCCAGGCCCCATGAAGACGCTCGCCGGCAGCGCCATTGGCGGGGCACGCAAGACCTTCAAACACACCGACGCCAACGCGCCGCTTCGAAGCAACGCGACTTTGGAAGCAGTGGGTGGCACGGCGGTATATCTATGTTCGGACGCAGGCGCGTGCACCACGGGTGAGAACATCCGGGTTGATGGCGGATTCCACGTCCTCGGCATGCCGCAGCACGAGAACCTGTAAACGGCGCATCCGGTGCGGTTGCGCGCTGTTCAGGCTTTTGGGTTATGCTCCAAGGGTAATTCCAACCAAAGGATGCGCTCTTGACCGAGACCAAACCACCGCCAATCGGCAATTTGATCCGCGAGCTGCCCAATCTCACCAAGATTTGGACGAGTCCGGTGCGCCCGGTCGGTTTTGTACGACCGACCAAGACCTCGACGCGAAACGCGGCCCCTGTGCTGGTGTTGCCGGGGATCCTCTCGTCCGATCCCGCCACGTCGCTGATGCGCCGTACGCTCAAGCGCAAGGGCTATCACGCCTATGGCTCAAAACTGGGCGTGGTGACCGGGGTTACCCCGCGGTTGATGGCGAAAGCGCAAGCGCGGCTCGAGGAAGTCTACGCCAAACACGAGCGCCCGATAACGCTCATCGGAATCAGTCTGGGAGGTCTCTACGCGCGCGTTCTGGCGCAGCGTAATCCAGACAAGGTCAACCTCGTGATGACGCTCGGCACGCCATTCTCCGGCGACCGCCGCGCCAACAACGCCTGGCGGGTGTACGAGGCGATCAACGATCACGGTGTCGACAATCCGCCGTTCCCCGACGATCCTAGCGAAAAGCCGCCGGTTCGCACCATCGCGATCTGGTCCCCCAACGATGGGATTATCGCGCCCGCGTGTTCTCGCGGTTTAGACCACGAGCGCGACCTCGCGGTTGAAGTGCCCGAGCGGCATTTTGAATTCTCAGCAAGCCGAGCCTCCATCAATCGGATCTTGGCTTTGCTCGAAAAGCACGGATAGGCGCGCCAGCGCTTATCGTACCAGTGCAGTGAGCACTTGATCCGGCGGACGGTGCCCATTGACCCAGAACTGGATGTTGGCGATCACTTTTTCACCAGATGCCTCGCGGCCTTCAATTGTGGCGCTGCCAATATGGGGAAGGGTCATCACGTTGGGGTGATCGATAAGACCCTTCGCCACGTGCGGTTCGTTCGGATAGACGTCTAGGCCGGCCCCGGCCAGCGTGCCGTAATGCAGCGCTTCGATGAGAGCTTCCTGATCAATCAGTTCGCCGCGTGCAGTGTTGATGATGCTGGCCCCGGCTTTCATCATCCCGATCCGCCGTGCGTCCATCAGGCCGCGTGTTTCGTCGGTCAGTGGGCAGTGCAGGGTGAGGATGTCCGCTTGGGCCACAAGCTCATCCACGCTTTCAACAAAGCGCGCGCCAAGCATGCCTTCGACCGCTTCGGGCAGGCGCTTGCGGTTGGTATAGACAACCTCCAAGCCAAACGCGCGGGCCCTGTGAGCGACCGCCTGGCCAATGCGCCCCATCCCAATAATGCCGAGGATCTTGCCACCCAGTTTGCGGCCCAAAAGGCCCGATGGCGCCCATCCGGTCCATTCGCCGCGGCGGACCAGTTGAGTGCCCTCGCGAATACGACGTGGCACGCCAATTATCGCAGCCATGGCGAGATCGGCGGTGTCGTCGGTGAAGACACCCGGCGTGTTGGTAACGAGGATCTTGCGCGCCGCGGCCGCGGCCAGATCGATATGTTCTGTCCCCGCGCCAAAACTGGCGATCAAGCCTAGGCGATCGCCCGCAGCCTCAATCATCGCGCCGGTGATTTTGTCGGTGACGGTCGGCACCAGCACATCGCAATCCTGCATCGCGGCGACAATCGCGTCCTCGCTCATCGGTGTGTCGTCGGTGTTGAGCACCGTGTCATAAAGCTCGCTCATTCGGGCTTCGACGGATGGCATAAGGTGGCGTGTGACCACGACCTTGGGTTTGCCAGATGCGAAATGCGGGGGCTGATGCTGTGTCGCCATATGGTGTGCGCTAATGGCACTAAGGGCGGGCGGTCAAGCGCCGCGATGAAAGACGGGCTTGATGGCTGAGCGGACCGCTCGTTACAAAGCCGTTATGAATTACACGACGCACAAATTTTTCGCGATTCTTGGAGGGTTTTTGCTGGCGCTTCTCGCTACCGGTGAAGCGCAGGCGCAGAATTCCGAGCCGCCTTACTGGAAATCGCTGCGTTACGAGAGAACCTTTATGCGCGTGGGCCCAAGCGGTGAGTATCCGATTGATTGGGTCTATCGCCGTCAGGGACTACCCGTAAGAGTGTTGCGAACCCGCGAGGGGTGGGACTTTGTCGAGGAGCCCGACGGCACAAAAGGCTGGATTTCCGCCAGCCAACTGACGCGAGCCAGGTCAGCGATTGTCACTGGCGAGGAGCCAGTGAGTCTTCGTGAAGAACCTCAAGCGGATTCCAAGATGCTGTGGCGCGCCGCGCCTGGCGTCGTTGCAAAGCTGCTAAGCTGCCGCGAGGATTGGTGCGAGATCAATATAGAAGGCCGCGCGGGATGGGTCGAAGCGGACCGCCTTTGGGGAGATGAAGACCCAGGCGCTGCGCAATAAAGCTTTGTGGTCGACTAAGAGCGGCCGCCTGACGCGCCCGCTCTCAAGTGTCTTTCGAGTTAGACGAGCTCGACCGCGACCGCCGTGGCTTCCCCGCCACCGATGCACAGGCTGGCGACGCCCTTGGTTTTGCCGTTGGTCTTCAGAGCGTTGATCAGCGTCACGAGAATGCGCGTACCCGAAGCGCCAATCGGGTGACCCAGCGCGGTCGCGCCGCCATTCACGTTGATCTTCGCGTGGTCGATACCGATGTCGCGCATCGCAAACATGGCGACACAGGCGAAGGCTTCGTTCACTTCCCACAGATCGACATCGTCGACGCTCCATCCAGCGTTGGCGAGAACCTTGTCAATGGCGCCGACCGGGGCGACGGTGAAGTCCTTCGGCTCGCGCGCGTGGGCGGCCATTGCGACGACCTTGGCGACTGGCGTCTGGCCGTTTTCAGCAGCGACGCTTTCGCGAGTGAGAACCACCGCAGCCGCGCCGTCAGAGATCGAGCTGGAAGTGGCGGCCGTGATCGTCCCGTCCTTAGCGAAAGCGGCGCGCAGGGCCGGGATTTTGTCCGGGCGGCCTTTCCCAGGCTGTTCATCGGTGTCGACGGTGACATCGCCCTTGCGGGTTTTGAACGTCACCGGGACCACTTCGCCAGCAAAGGCGCCGCTTTCAATAGCGGCGTTGGCGCGGCTTAGGCTCTCAATGGCGTAGCCGTCCATATCTTCGCGGGTGAGTTGGTATTCGTCGGCGGTTTGCTGGGCGAAAGACCCCATCGCGCGGCCTTCCTCGTAAGCGTCTTCGAGACCGTCAAGGAACATGTGATCATAGGTCGTGTCGTGGCCGATACGCGCACCCGAACGGTGTTTCTTCAGCAAATACGGCGCGTTGGTCATGCTCTCCATGCCGCCGGCGATGATGTAATCGACTGTACCACTGGCAAGCGCTTCGGCGCCCATAATGACTGTCTGCATTCCGCTGCCGCAGACCTTGTTGACGGTCGTCGCCTGCACCGATTTCGGCAGGCCAGCCTTCAGAGCTGCCTGACGCGCGGGAGCCTGACCCAGACCCGCTGGCAACACACATCCCATATAGGCGCGATCAAACTTTTCGCCCTCGACGCCGGAGCGCTCCACCGCAGCCTTCACTGCGGTCGCGCCCAGATCGGTCGCGGAGACATCGGACAGCGCGCCCTGCATCCCGCCCATCGGCGTGCGCGCATAGGAAAGGATGACAATCGGGTCTGAAGCGGAAAGCTGGGGCATGGTTTCGATCCCTTGGTGTAGATGTGGGGGTGTTCGGACGCCGATTTAGGGCCCGCTTGCGGCCATTGCAATCAAAGCGGCTTAGGCAATTCGTCTAAGCCCGCAGGGCAGGGCGCTTGCACTCGCCTCTGGTTTGGGCGACACAAGTCGCAAATCGAAACCAATAATAAGAAGAGAGGGATCCCGATGGCTGATGACCGCCGCGAATTTCAGGAAAAGCTGCTCAAACGCCAACGCGATGCCTTCACGGCGTCGCGCCCCGAGACGATGGCGATGCGCAAAGATCGTATCAAACGGGCCATGGCGCTGTTGAAAGAGAACGCGGAAGACTTCTGCAAGACCATGAGCGCCGATTTCGGCAACCGGTCGATGCAGCAATCAATGATCACCGACATTGCGGGCACCGTAGGCGCGGGCAAACACGCGCTAAAGAACATGGACAAATGGGCCAAGACCGAAAGGCGCCCGGTCCAGTTTCCATTGGGCCTTCTGGGTGCAAAAGCCGAGGTGCGGTACGAACCCAAGGGGGTGATTGGCATCCTGTCGCCGTGGAACTTCCCTGTGAACCTCGCTTTCTCGCCACTGATGCAAGTGCTCGCGGCTGGGAACCGCGCAATGATTAAGCCAAGCGAATTCACTGAGCGTACCAGCCTGTTGATGGCCGAACTGGTGGAAAAGTACTTCACTCCAGACGAAGTGGCCGTGGTGACCGGTGGTCCTGAAGTGGCCGGGGTCTTTTCCTCGCTGGCGTTTGACCATCTCGTATTCACTGGTTCCACACCCACGGGCCGCTTGGTGATGCAATCGGCGGCCAAGAACCTTGTCCCTGTGACGCTGGAATTGGGCGGCAAATCGCCCGTCATCATGGGGCGTAGCGCCGATTTTGAGAAAGCGGGTGAGCGCATCGCCTTGGGTAAGATGATGAACGCCGGGCAGATCTGCCTTGCGCCCGATTATATGTATGTGCCCGAGGATAAGCAGGATGAAGCGGTCGCCGGCGTTTCGAACGGTGTTGCGAACATGTACCCGACGCTGCTGGACAACGACGATTACGCCTCGGTTGTATCGGACCGGCATTTTGAGCGCCTTCAAGGTCTCGTCGAAGACGCACGCGATAAGGGCGCGGAAGTGATCGAGGTTAATCCGGGCGGCGAAGACTTCTCCAACGCCAACCAACGCAAGATGCCGCTCAGCATCCTGAAAAACGTGACCGATGAAATGGCGGTCATGCAGGAGGAGATTTTTGGCCCGGTCCTGCCGGTCAAGACATATCAAGCGGTCGATCAGGCGGTGGATTACGTCAACGAACACGACCGTCCATTGGGCCTCTATTATTTTGGCGAAGACAAAGCCGAACAGGAACGCGTGTTGACCCGCACGATCAGTGGCGGCGTGACGACAAACGACGTGATTTTCCATGTCTCGATGGAAGACCTGCCGTTTGGCGGCGTCGGACCTTCAGGAATCGGCAGCTATCACGCCATCGAAGGCTTCCGCGAATTCAGCCACGCACGCAGCGTCTATCATCAACCCAAGATCGATATCGCCAAGCTGGGTGGGTTCAAACCGCCCTATGGAAAGGCCGCCGACAAGGCGGTGGCTAACATGATGAAATAAGGGTCTTTCCTAGGGGAGTGTTTCGCGGTTCGAACACTCTCCGGGGAAAGGTTCCAATTCCTGCAACATTCATACGCAGTTTTGCCCGAGTCGGGCTCTTGCGTCGCCGTAGCGACAAGCCTAGTGGACACCCGGGATAAATCATCTTGGACAAAGAGCTGTGATCGACCTCAGCCAGTATCTGCCGATACTGTTATTCATCTTTATCGCGCTGGGCCTTTCGGTGCTCTTCGTGTTTTTGCCGATGGGTGTTTCGCGCCTAACCGGTGCGCACAATCCAGACGCGGAAAAATTGTCTGAATATGAATGCGGTTTTCCCGCGTTTGAAGACGCGCGCAGTCAGTTCGACGTGCGGTTCTATTTGGTCGCGATCAGCTTTATAATCTTCGATCTCGAGGCAGCGTTTCTTTTTCCTTGGGCTGTAAGCCTGGGTGAGACTGGCTGGGTTGGTTGGATCGGTATGATGACCTTCCTCGGCATTTTGGCCATCGGCCTTACTTACGAGTGGAAGAAGGGAGCTCTGGACTGGGAATGAGCGATTCTTCAAACACAATTATTACGCCCCCGACCGCACCGCTGAACTCGGCGGAAGCGGCTGAAATGATGCCCACTGCCAAGGGCGGTGAGGTGAAGCAGCCGGATTCGGACTATTTCAACGCGCTTTCGACCGAGGTGAATGACAAGGGGTTCTTGCTCACGTCGACGGAGGACGTCTTTAACTGGGCGCGCACCGGTTCGCTGTGGTGGATGACTTTTGGTCTAGCCTGCTGCGCGGTGGAGATGATCCACGTCAATATGCCGCGCTACGATATGGAGCGCTTTGGCGCGGCCCCGCGCGCGTCGCCGCGTCAGTCGGATTTGATGATCGTCGCGGGCACTTTGTGCAACAAGATGGCTCCGGCCCTGCGCAAGGTTTACGACCAGATGTCGGATCCAAAATATGTTATCAGCATGGGCTCATGCGCCAATGGCGGTGGCTATTACCACTATAGCTATTCTGTCGTGCGCGGTTGCGATCGCATTGTGCCGGTCGACATCTACGTTCCTGGCTGTCCTCCGACCGCCGAAGCTCTGCTATACGGCGTGATGCAATTGCAGCGGAAAATCCGCCGCGTCGGAACGATCGAACGGTAAGGCCCTGACATGGTCGCACACTCCGCCCCCAAATTTGCCTCGAACGAAGGTGTCCTTGACGCGCTGATGACCAGCGTCAGCGTCTGGCTCGAGGGCGCGCGCGAAGAACACGGCGAGATTATCCTAACCGCCAAGCGCGACCAGATCGAAACCGTGCTGAAAACGCTGCGCGACGATCATTCGTATCAACAGCTGATGGAAATCGCTGGCGCTGACTACCCTGAGCGCCAGGAGCGATTTGAAGTCGTGTACATGCTTCTATCGCTCACCAAGAACCACCGGATCATGGTGAAGTGCTCGACCGATGAAAACACGCCCGTGCCGACGGTCACGACGCTGTGGCCCAACGCTGGTTGGCTAGAGCGCGAAGTGTTCGACATGTTTGGCGTTACCTTTGCGGGTAACAAAGACCTTCGCCGGATTCTCACCGATTACGGCTTTGAAGGACACCCCTTCCGCAAAGACTTCCCGATGACGGGCTACACCGAACTGCGCTATTCGGAAGACGAAAAGCGCGTGGTTTATGAGCCGGTTGAGCTGGCGCAGGACATGCGCACGTTTGACTTCCTCTCGCCCTGGGAAGGCTCCGACTACGTGCTGCCAGGCGACGAAAAGGCTGCGGAGGCTGAGCCGGAAGCGGACGAAGAAGTTCAAGATGAGCCCGAGGACGGCGTCGAGTTTGATATCGAGGAGGGCGAATAATGAAAATTGAAGAATCGCCCACCACTGACGGCGAAGTCATTACGAACTACACGATCAATTTCGGCCCTCAGCATCCGGCGGCTCACGGCGTTTTGCGCATGGTTATGGAGTTGGACGGCGAAGTGATCGAACGCGTCGATCCGCATGTCGGCCTGCTCCACCGTGGCACCGAGAAGCTGATCGAGCAGAAGACCTATCTGCAGGCGCTGCCATACTTTGACCGCCTCGATTACTGTTCGCCGCTGTGTCAGGAGCACTCCTATGTGCTGGCGATTGAGAAGCTGCTCGATCTCGAAGTGCCTGAACGCGCGCAATATTTGCGGGTGCTGTTCGCTGAGCTGACGCGCATCTGCAACCACTTCCTCAACATGGGCGCACACGTGCTCGATGTTGGCGCGTTCACGCCCAACCTGTGGATTATGGACCTGCGCGAAGACTGCATGACGTTCTTTGAACGGGCCAGCGGCGCGCGTATGCACTCAGCTTGGTATCGTCCGGGCGGTGTGCATCAGGACGTGCCGGAAAAGCTGCTGGTAGATATCGGCGATTGGATCGACAATCGGCTGTTCCAACTGTTCGACGACGCGATGAGCCTTGTCATGGACAACCGCATCTTCAAGCAGCGCAACGTCGATATAGCCGTGGTTAGCCGCGATGACGCGGTGGCTTGGGGCTTTTCGGGCCCGATGATCCGTGCCGCCGGTATTCCCTGGGATATCCGCAAGTCGCAGCCTTACGATGTCTATGATCGCATGGAGTTCGACATTCCCGTCGGCACCAATTCGGACTGTTACGACCGCTTTATGGTGCGCGTGCAGGAAATCCGCGAGAGCGCCAAAATCATCAAGCAGTGCCTCCGCGATATCCCGGATGGCCCGGTCGCCAGCACCGATGGCAAGGTTTCGCCTCCCAAGCGCGGCGAGATGAAGCAGTCGATGGAAAGCCTGATCCACCACTTCAAGCTCTACACCGAAGGCTTCCACGTGCCCGAGGGTGAAGTTTACGTCGCCACTGAAAGCCCCAAGGGTGAATTCGGCGTCTACCTCGTCAGCGACGGGTCGAACAAACCGTACCGCTGCAAGATCCGCCCGACCGCGTTCAGCCACCTGCAAGCGATGGACATGATGAGCAAAGGCCACATGCTGCCCGACGCGACCGCTATTCTGGGCGCGATCGACGTAGTGTTCGGGGAGTGTGACCGGTGAAACGTGCGCTGAAGATTGTGATCCTTTTGATCTTTGGAGCAGCGCCGATGACTTCGTCTCTGGCACAGGACGTCGACAGTCGTGATCTTGTGGATGCGGTGTCTGTGTTAGCAAAGCCAATGAGCGAGAGCTCGCAGAGGGAACTCTCGGCCATGCTTTTGAGCCAAGCCGCTGACGCGCCGATACTGGAAGGTAGCAGTGAGCTTTCGTCTGGAGCGGTGGTCAAAGAACTATCGTCGTGCTCGCCTATTGGACTTGGTGCCGACTTCGCGAAGGCCGAAGGAATGGTAGCTTTGTCCTGCCAAGAAGGAACAGTAGTGACGGCTAATGTGACTTTGCAGGATAAAACGGTCGCTGTGCAATTCCGACGCATGACCTTAAATGATGCTTTTCAGGCGAGAAACAGTCGACGCCAAAATAACAATAAACCGCTAGAAGGCACGTCAGAGGCCTCGAGCACCCGGCGGCCTGTGATAGCAATACCTCCGGAGCCCGAAGACTAATGGCTGACCGTACACCCGCACCCGATACGCCCGAACTGCGTTCGCGCTGGGGCTCTTTTGCTTGGACGAAAGAGAACAAGAATGAGGCTGATCGCGAGATCGCCAAATATCCCGACGGTCGTCAGAAATCGGCCGTCATGGCGCTGCTTGATCTGGGTCAGCGTCAGGTTGGCGCAGAGACCGATACGCAAGGCTGGCTGCCGCTGCCGGTGATCGAATACATCGCCGACTATCTCGACATGCCGGTGATCCGCGTGCTCGAAGTGGCGACGTTCTATTTCATGTACAACATGAAGCCGGTGGGCAAATACCACGTGCAGGTCTGCGGCACGACGCCGTGCATGCTTCGTGGTTCGGATGACATCATCTCTGCGTGCAAGAAGCGTGGAATGGAGTTTGGCAAGGTCTCCGAAGATGGCCTGTGGACCCTCACGGAAGTGGAGTGCATGGGCAATTGCGCCACCGCGCCGATGGTCCAGATCAACGACGACAATTACGAAGACTTGACGGTGGAGCGCCTTGATGCAGTGCTTGATGCGCTGGCCGCTGGCGAGCAACCCAAGGCGGGCACGCAAGAGCCGGGGCGCCACACATCTGAGCCTAAGGATGGCGTGACGTCACTCATGGAAATGGTCGACGCTAACCACGACTACCGGAGTGAGTGGTGATGAACGGAGCCACTCTCGCTTCGGCTTTTGCCGGACTCCTGGGTTTCCTAGTGGGTGCGTATTTGGCTTCCACGGGAGACCGTCTGCTCGGCATTTCCATTATGGCGATGGGATTGATGTTTCAGGCGCTTGCGTTGCGCCAGTTGAAGTTGGCTAAGAAAGCCTACCAAGAAGACGAGGGATCGAACGATGCTGGCTGATAAGGACCGCATCTTTACCAATGTCTATGGCTTCCAGGATTGGGGCCTCAAAGCGGCGCAGGCGCGCGGGGATTGGGATAACACCAAGGTTCTGATGGAGCGTGGCCAGGACGCGATCATCGATGAGATGAAAGAATCGGGCCTGCGCGGCCGGGGCGGAGCGGGATTCCCGACCGGGCTCAAATGGTCGTTCATGCCCAAGGAAAGCAAAGACGGTCGCCCAAGCTTCCTCGTCATCAACGCCGACGAATCCGAACCCGGCAGTTGCAAGGACCGCGAGATTATCCGCCACGATCCGCACAAGCTGATCGAAGGCGCGCTGGTTGCGGGCTTCGCGATGCGCGCGCGAGCGGCCTACATCTACATTCGCGGCGAGTACATTCGCGAAGCCCAGACGCTTCAGGCCGCGATTGATGAGGCCTATGACGCAGGGCTGATCGGCAAGGACGCGAGCGGTTCGGGATACGATTTCGACGTCTTCATGCACCGCGGCGCGGGTGCCTACATTTGTGGCGAAGAGACCGCGATGATCGAAAGCCTTGAGGGCAAAAAGGGTCAGCCGCGCCTTAAGCCGCCATTTCCGGCGGGCGCGGGGCTTTACGGCTGCCCGACAACGGTCAACAACGTGGAATCGATCGCGGTCGCTCCGACGATCCTTCGTCGCGGGGCGAGCTGGTTCAACAGTTTTGGGCGTGAGAACAACAAGGGTACCAAGCTTTTCCAGATCAGCGGGCATGTCGAACAACCCTGTGTGGTCGAAGAATCGATGAGCATTCCTTTTGAGGAACTGATTGAGAAGCATTGCGGCGGCATCACCGGCGGGTGGGACAATCTGCTGGCGGTAATCCCGGGCGGCTCGTCGGTCCCGCTGGTTCCTGCCGAGCAAATCCGCCACGCGCCGATGGATTTTGACGGGCTCAAAGACCTTGGCTCTGGCCTCGGCACCGCTGCCGTTATCGTGATGGACAAGTCCACCGATATCGTGCGCGCGATCGGTCGCCTGTCCTACTTCTACAAGCATGAAAGCTGCGGCCAGTGCACGCCGTGCCGCGAGGGCACTGGGTGGATGTGGCGCATGATGGAGCGTCTGCGCACCGGCGACGCGGCGATCGAAGAAATCGACATGCTGCATGAAGTGACCAAGCAGGTCGAAGGTCACACGATTTGCGCTTTGGGCGACGCGGCCGCATGGCCGATCCAGGGCCTTATCCGTCACTTCCGCCCAGAGCTCGAACGCCGGATCGAAGAACACAACGCTCAATTTGCGGAGGCAGCGGAGTGATGCATATCGCTGAACTCAACATTGGCCGGTTCAAATATCCCAGCGACGATCCTCGCATGGCAGGGTTTATGGACAACCTTGACCTTGTGAACGGTATTGCCGAGCGCAGCCCCGGCTTCGTCTGGCGGCTCAAAGACGACAGCAATAACGCGACCAATTTTCGCATTGGCGACGACATGGCCGTCAATCTTTCTGTCTGGGAGGATGCGGCGTCTTTGGAAAGCTTCGTATTCAACACGCTTCATGAGAAGTTCTATCGCGGCAAGGACAAGTGGTTCGAGCGCGCAAACGAGGCTCATATGGTGTTCTGGTACGTGCCTGAGGGGCATGAACCGACCCTCGAAGAAGCGTGGGATCGTCTCCAAGACTACCAGCAGAACGGCGCGAGCGAACGCGCCTTTGGCTGGGAGCAAATCATGAATGAAGAACGCATGCGTGCGGTTCGATGCGCGGTGGGGAGCTAAATGCCTAAGGTCACCGTAGACGGCGAAGAAATCGAAGTCCCGGCGGGCGCGACGGTTCTGCAGGCATGCGAGCTTGCAGGGAAGGAGATTCCTCGGTTCTGCTATCATGAACGCCTTTCCATTGCGGGCAATTGCCGCATGTGTCTGGTCGAAGTGAAGCCCGGACCGCCCAAGCCGCAGGCCTCTTGTGCGCTGCCGGCGGGTGAGGGTCAGGAAATCCGCACCAACACACCGATGGTCAAAAAGGCGCGCGAAGGGGTGATGGAGTTTTTGCTCATCAACCACCCGCTCGATTGCCCGATTTGCGATCAGGGCGGCGAGTGCGATCTGCAAGATCAATCGATGACGTACGGTAAGGGCAACTCGCGCACGTCGGAGAACAAGCGCGCCGTGACTGAAAAGTACATGGGCCCGCTGATCAAGACGGTCATGACCCGCTGCATCCATTGCACACGCTGCGTTCGCTTCTCCGAAGAGATTGCGGGCGTGGACGAAATCGGCGCGCTCTATCGCGGCGAAGATATGCAGATCACGACCTATCTTGAACAGGCTGCGGCGCATGAGCTTTCGGCCAATGTGATAGATTTGTGCCCGGTTGGGGCGCTCACTTCGCGCCCCTACGCTTTTGAGGCGCGTCCGTGGGAACTGAAGCGCACTCTGAGCATCGACGTGTCGGACGCGGTTGGCGCGAACATCTCGCTGCATTCAAAGGGTCGCGAAGTGATGCGCGCTCTGCCGCGCGTGAACGACGACGTGAACGAGGAATGGTTGTCCGATAAAGGCCGCTATCAGGTCGATGGCCTGTCCAAGCGCCGCCTGGACAAAGTCTATGTCCGCAAGGAAGGCAAACTGGCCACCTCAGACTGGAACGAGGCGTTTGGCGCAATTGCGAGCGCTTTGGGTTCGGACAAGAGCTCGGTTGCTGCTGTCGCAGGCGATATGGTCGACTGCGAAACGATGTTCGCGGCGAAGACGCTGCTTAAAGCGTGCGGATCGTCGCTGGTCGAAGCGCGTCAGACGGGCATGACCTACGATGTGTCCAACATCGCGGCTGTCAATTTCAACTCGACTTTTGCCGGGATCGAAACCGCTGACGCGATCCTGATCATCGCCAGCCAAGTCCGCTGGGAAGCGCCCCTAGTAAACCCGCGCATTCGCAAGGCGGTGAAGAACGGCGCCAAGGTCTTCGTCGTCGGTCCCGAATGGGAGACGACGTACCCGGCTGAGTTCCTGGGCAATGATCTGAAAATCCTCAACCGTGTGCCCAAGGCATTGGGCGATGCGATGAAGGTGGCTGAGCGCCCGGCGGTGATCCTTGGTGGTATGGCTCTGGCCAAGGGCGCGCTGGCTCCGGCACTCAAGCTGGTCGACAAGTTCAAGCTGGTGCGTGAGGGATGGAACGGCTTCAACGTGCTGCATATGAGCGCGGCGCGTATGGGCTCGCTGATGCTCGACCTCACCGTCGAAGGCGGCATGGCGGATATCGCGGCGGCCAAGCCCAAGGTTGTCCTCAGCCTCGGCGCGGACGAGATGGATTTCGCGCCGTTTGCAGACAGTCTCAAGGTCTATATCGGCCACCACGGCGACAAAGGCGCGCATGCGGCGGATATCATCCTGCCGGCTGCTTCCTACGCCGAGAAAGACGGAACTTACGTCAACACCGAAGGGCGCGTTCAATTCGCTGAGAAAGCGGTCTTTGCACCCGGCGATGCGCGCGAGGATTGGACTATCCTGCGCGCTCTGGCGGACGCTCTGGGCGTCACCGTTGGCTTTGACAGCTTTGAGCAGCTGCAATCGGCGATGATTGCCGAAGTGCCAGCGTTGGGCGAAGAGGACCTCGCGGATTACGGCGCGCTGCCCAAAGCGGACAGCTCTGCCAAGGCGGAAGGCGAAATCACCGCTTACCCGATTGCCGACTTCTATCTCACCAACCCAATTGCCCGCGCGAGCGAGGTCATGCAGCAATGCTCGGCCGAACTTCTCCACGCTGATGAACTCAAGGAGGCGGCGGAATGACACCCTTCTTCGAATCCCTCGGCCTTCCTTACGAATGGGCCTGGACCATTGCCACGGTGCTGGGCATCGTCATCATTTCGCTGCTCGTCATGCTGGCGGTGGCGATGGTGATCTATGTCGACCGCAAGGTGCTGGGCGCGATTATGTTGCGCCGGGGACCAAACGTGGTTGGCCCGTTTGGCTTGCTTCAGAGCTTTGCGGATGGGCTCAAAGTTTTTCTGCAAGAGACGATCATTCCATCGGCTGCCAACAAGGGCATCTTCCTGCTCGCGCCGATCATCACCTTCACCGTGGCGCTCGCCGCTTGGGCGGTGATTCCATTTGATGCGGGCGTGGTGATGGCGGACATCAATGTCGGCTTGCTCTACATCCTCGCGATCAGCTCATTGGGCGTTTACGGCGTGGTGATGAGCGGGTGGGCGTCAAACTCCAAATACCCGTTCTTCTCCGCCATGCGCGCGGCGGCGCAGATGATCTCTTACGAGGTCTCCATCGGCTTTGTGCTGGTTTGCGTCGTGCTGTTCGTGGGCTCGTTCAATATGAGCGAGATAGTGATGAGCCAGAAGGGCTTTGGCCTTGGAATCATCAACGCGCATTTCGTTCATCCGTTGCTGTTCCCGATGTTTGTCGTGTTCTTCATTTCGGCGCTGGCCGAAACCGCGCGCGCGCCGTTTGACCTGACCGAGGCGGAGAGTGAGCTCGTAGCCGGCTATCAGACCGAATATTCGAGCATGGCCTTTGCGCTGTTCTGGCTGGGCGAATACGCCAACATCTTGCTTATGTGCTCGCTGTGCACCTTGCTCTTTATGGGCGGATGGCTGCCCCCGATTGAGTGGGCGCCGCTCTACTATGTGCCCGGCATTGTCTGGTTCTTGCTCAAGACCTTCATGTTCTTCTTCATGTTCAGCTGGATCTGGGCGACCGTGCCGCGGTATCGCTACGACCAGCTGATGCGGCTTGGCTGGAAGGTCTTCCTGCCGATGAGCCTCCTTTTCGTCGCCCTAATCAGCAGCTGGCTTATGGCCACTGGTGGCTTTGGCGAGCAGTACGCGATTTTCTGAGACGAGCATCACGCATGACCACCGCAACCCAGCTCCTCAAATCGTTCACCTTGTGGGAATTCCTCAAGGCTCACGCGCTGACCTTGAAGTATTTCTTCAAGCCCAAGGTGACGATTAACTACCCCTTCGAAAAGTCGCCGCTTTCCCCGCGTTTTCGCGGTGAGCACGCGCTGCGTCGTTACCCTAATGGCGAAGAGCGCTGCATTGCGTGCAAATTGTGCGAGGCCGTGTGCCCCGCGCAGGCGATCACGATTGAGAGCGAACCGCGTGATGATGGGAGCCGCCGCACCACGCGCTATGATATCGATATGACAAAGTGCATCTATTGCGGCTTTTGTCAGGAGGCATGCCCGGTGGACGCCGTGGTCGAGGGACCAAACTTTGAATACGCCACTGAAACGCGCGAAGAGCTGCTTTACGACAAGGCCAAACTGCTCGCGAATGGTGACAAATGGGAACGGGCCATTGCGGCTAATCTTGAAGCGGATGCACCCTATCGCTAGGGCGCGTCTTGCAAATTTCGCATAGGATACGAGTCGGACGGATTTGCTCTGGTTTTAGGAGGGGAATTGCCCTCAGCGGCCAGCATATGGGATCAAACAGGGGATCACAGCCACAGCTTTCTGCTGCGGGGATAATCGCATGATACAGGCACTCGCCTTCTACCTTTTTGCAAGCGTCGTGATCGCTAGCGCTGTGATGGTCATCATGGCGCGCAACCCGGTGCATTCGGTCCTCTGGCTGATCCTTGCCTTTTTCAACGCGGCGGGCCTGATGGTTCTTGTCGGCGCTGAGTTTATAGCGATGCTTTTGGTCATCGTGTATGTGGGCGCGGTCGCGGTTTTGTTCCTGTTCGTGGTGATGATGCTCGACATCGATTTCGCCGCTATGCGCGCAGGATTTATTCGCAACTTCCCGCTTGGGATTGCGATTGCCGCGATTTTGTTGGCGGAGCTTATGCTGGGTATCGGCGCTTACGGCGCAGGCGGTGTCGAGCTGGGTCAGACCGACGGAAGCGCGAGCGCCGCTGTCGGCCAGAGCAATATCGAAGCCATCGGCGCGCTCCTGTACGGCCGCTACATCGTTCTGTTTGAAATCGCTGGCATCATCCTGCTGGTCGCCATGATTGGCGCGATTGTCCTCACCCACCGCGAAGCCAAGCCGGGCGCGCGGGGCCGTCAGGATATTGGCAAGCAGATCGCGCGTCGCCCAGAGGAAGCCACCGTGATGAAACAGCCGACCGTCGGCGAAGGGGTCGATCTGTGAACGAGATAATCGGCATCGAACACTATCTGGTCGTCGGCGCGATCCTGTTCGTCCTGGGCGTTTTGGGTATCTTCCTCAACCGCAAGAATGTGATCGTCATCCTGATGGCGGTGGAGCTTATTCTGCTCGCGGTGAACATCAACCTCGTCGCCTTCAGCGCATCGATGAACGATCTGGTCGGCCAGGTCTTTGCGATGCTGGTGCTGACCGTTGCGGCGGGTGAGGCGGCTATCGGGCTTGCTATCCTCGTCATCTATTTCCGTGGCCGCGGCACCATCGCGGTTGACGATGTGAACCGGATGAAGGGGTAGCGCGCAGCCATGAACTCGATCCTCATCATCGTATTCGCGCCGCTGATCGCGGCCATCATCGCCGGGTTCGGCAACCGCATGATCGGCAATGTGCCGGCTAAGGTTGTGACCACCGGGGCGCTGTTCCTGTCGGCTGCATTGAGCTGGCCGATCTTTATCGGGTTTCTGACAGGCAGCGCTGAGGCTGAGGTTGTGCCCGTGCTGACCTGGGTGAAGTCAGGCGCGCTGACTTTTGATTGGTCGCTGCGCGTCGACACGCTCACGGCGGTCATGCTAGTGGTGATCAACAGCGTCTCGGCGCTCGTGCACCTCTACAGCTGGGGTTATATGGAGGAAGACGAGAGCCAGCCGCGCTTCTTCGCCTATCTCTCGCTTTTTACCTTCGCCATGCTCATGCTGGTGACGGCAGACAACCTCGTCCAGATGTTCTTTGGCTGGGAAGGGGTGGGCCTAGCCTCGTACCTCCTGATCGGGTTCTGGTATCACAAGCCCAGCGCTGGCGCCGCCGCGATCAAAGCGTTTGTGGTCAACCGCGTGGGCGATCTCGGGTTCATGCTGGGTATCTTCGGCACGTTTCTGGTCTTCCAGACGACGTCGATCCCTGAAATCCTCGCCGCTGCGCCGTCGATGAGCGGAGCCGAGATCGGCTTTGCCGGTGTGCGCTGGCCTACGATGGATATCCTGTGCATCCTGCTGTTTATCGGCGCGATGGGTAAATCGGCGCAGTTGGGTCTACACACCTGGTTGCCGGACGCGATGGAGGGGCCGACGCCGGTCTCCGCGCTTATTCACGCGGCCACCATGGTGACCGCTGGCGTCTTTATGGTTTGCCGCCTGTCACCCATGTTCGAAGCCGCTCCGATTGCGCTAACGATGGTGACTGTCGTGGGCGCGGCCACCTGTTTCTTCGCCGCGACAATCGGTACGACGCAGTGGGATATCAAGCGGGTCATCGCCTACTCGACCTGTTCGCAGCTGGGCTACATGTTCTTCGCTGCCGGCGTCGGCGCCTATGGCGCGGCGATGTTCCACCTGTTTACGCACGCTTTCTTCAAGGCGCTGCTGTTCCTTGGCGCGGGCTCGGTCATCCACGCGATGCATCACGAGCAGGACATGCGTTACTATGGCGGTTTGCGGAAAGCGATCCCGGTGACCTTTGTCGTGATGCTGCTGGGCACCCTCGCGATCACGGGTCTCGGCGTGTACCATCTGGGCGCTGGTTTCGCCGGATTCTGGTCGAAAGACGCAATCATCGAAGTCGCTTTTGCACGCGGTACGGGCGCGGCCACCTTCGCTTTCTGGGCGGGCGTAATCGCAGCTCTGCTGACGAGCTTTTATTCCTGGCGTCTTATGTTTCTCACTTTCTGGGGCACACCGCGCTGGATCGAGAGCGAGCACATCCAGCACAGTGTTCACAAGACGCCGGAAGAGGCGGGCAGCGACACCACCGGCGGCTATCACCCGCACGAAAGCCCCTATGTCATGCTGATCCCGCTGATCTTGCTTTCGGTGGGCGCGGTTCTCGCTGGACAGTTCTTCGCGCCGCAATTCCTCGACAGCGCGGAGTTCTGGGATGGCTCGATTTTCTACAACGCCAACCTGATCGACGCGATGCACGCGGTGCCTTACTGGGTGAAATACGCCGCGCTGGTCGTGATGGTGCTCGGGTTCTGTGGCGCCTACTACGCTTACATCCTAAAACCCGATGTCCCGGCCAAGTTTGCCAAGGCCATCGCGCCGCTGCACAACTTTGTGTTCCGCAAGTGGTATTTTGACGAGCTTTACGACCTCATCTTCGTGAAGCCTGCCTTTTGGTTTGGCCGCCAGTTCTGGAAACTCGGCGACATGGGCACGATTGACCGGTTCGGACCCAACGGCGTCGCCTGGGCGGTTCAGCGCGGTGCGATTGCCGCGAAGTCTATCCAGTCGGGCTATCTCTACACTTACGCGTTGATCATGCTCTTGGGCCTGATCGCCGCCACCACTTACGCGCTGCTCTAGGGGATCTATCGAGCAATGGACGGCTTCCCCCTTCTTTCGACTATGATGCTCGTGCCGCTGGCCGGTGCGATCATCGCGCTGTTCGTCAGCGCAAACGCCGCGCGTTGGACGGCGCTGATCGCAACGCTGGTGACCTTTGGCCTCGGTGTGATGCTGTGGATAGGTTATGAGATCGGCGGCGCGCAATGGCAGTTTACCGAGCGCGCTGAGCTAGTTGCGGGCTTTAGCTATGCGCTGGGTATCGATGGCATCGCGCTGCTGCTTATTATGCTCAGCGTGTTCCTGATGCCGATCTGCATCGCGGCGAGTTGGAGCGCGATCCAGAAGCGGGTGGGCGAATACATGTCCGCATTCCTGTTTATGGAAACGCTCATGATCGGCACCTTCGCTGCGCAGGATATCTTCCTGTTCTATGTCTTTTTTGAGGCCGGCCTGATCCCGATGTATCTGATCATCGGTGTGTGGGGCGGCGATAACCGGATCTACGCGAGCTACAAATTCTTCCTCTACACGCTGTTTGGCTCGGTTTTGATGCTGATCGCGATGTTCTGGATGGTGGCTACTGCGGGCACCTCGGACATTCCGACGCTGATGCAATACGACTTCCCGACCGAAGCGCAGACTTGGCTGTGGCTGGCCTTCTTCGCGAGCTTTGCGGTGAAGGTGCCGATGTGGCCGTTCCACACTTGGTTGCCCGACGCGCACGTTCAGGCGCCCACGGCAGGTTCGGTCATTCTGGCTGGCGTTTTGTTGAAGCTGGGCGGTTATGGCTTCCTTCGATTCAGTTTGCCGATGTTCCCGCAGGCCTCTGCCGACTTCGCCTGGTTGGTCTTTGCGCTGTCGATGATTGCCGTAGTCTACACCTCACTCGTCGCTTTGGTGCAGCACGATATGAAGAAGCTGATCGCCTACTCTTCGGTCGCGCACATGGCGATTGTCACTGTGGGCCTGTTTTCATTCAACGTGCAGGGCCTTGAAGGCTCGATGATCATCATGCTGAGCCACGGCCTTGTTTCGGGCGCGCTCTTCCTGTGCGTCGGCGTAATCTACGACCGCCTGCACACGCGTGAGATCGACCGTTATGGCGCGATCAGCAACAATATGCCGTATTACGCGCTGTTCTTCCTGCTCTTCACAATGGCCAGTATCGGCCTGCCAGGTACGAGTGGTTTCGTCGGCGAGTTCCTGTCTTTGGCTGGTATCTATCAGGTGTCAACCACGGTGGCGTTGGTCTGCACGACCGGCATCATTCTGGGCGCTGCTTACATGCTCTATCTCTACCGTCGGGTCGCGTTTGGACCGGAAAAGAACGAGGACGCGCAGACCATGGCCGATATCACCCCGCGCGAATGGGCCATGATGGTGCCGATCGCCGCCGTGGTCATGTGGATGGGCGTGTACCCCGAAAGCTTCCTGGCACCGATGCGCGCCGACATTGCAGTGCTCGACGCTCGGATCGCGTCGGCAACGCCAGAGAGCGACAGTCAGTTGGTTGTCGGTGCGCCCAAGGCAGAGGCGGCCAATGCCGTTCCTTATGAGGCCCATTCTGAGGATGGTGCACACTGATGGATTTTGTAGCTTCCTTCGTTCTCATCACGCCTGAGCTTCAGCTGACGGCGGCGGGGTTGATTTTCCTGCTGGTCGCGGCGTGGATGGGCGATAAAGCCGCGCGCGGGCTTACGATTGCGGCGGCGGCGGTGTTTTTCGTTGCCGGGCTGGGTTTGATCCCAGCGCTCCACACTGGAGTGAATGGACCAGACACGCTGGCCTTTGGCGGTTTGTTGAAAGTCGATAGTTTCGCGCTGTTTTCCAAGGCTCTTATTTATCTCGCCGCCATTGGCTGTCTGTTAGTCGCGCCCGCGTTCTTCAACAGCGAAGCAGCGGGAAGCGAAAAAGGGATGCGGGCGGAATATCCGGTCCTGATCCTTTTCGCGGCGCTGGGCATGAGCATCATGGTTTCGGCCAACGATTTCATGTCGCTTTACCTCGGTCTCGAACTCAATTCGCTTGCCGCTTATGTCCTGGCCTCGATCCTGCGCGCGGATACTCGGTCGGCGGAAGCGGGTCTGAAGTACTTTGTGCTGGGTGCGCTCGCGTCGGGCATCCTGCTTTACGGTATGAGCTTGCTCTATGGCTTCACGGGGGGCACCGACTTCGCCGGCGTTCGCGCCGGGTTGACGGGTGAGTTGGGCACTGGGGCGCTGTTTGGCCTGATCTTTGTCATGGCAGGTCTCGCGTTTAAGATCGCCGCTGTGCCCTTCCACATGTGGACGCCTGATGTCTACGAGGGCGCGCCGACGCCGGTGACCGCGTTCTTCGCGACCGCGCCCAAGGTCGCCGCCGTGGCCTTGACGGCGCGCGTGGTATTTGAAGTGTTTGGCGCGCAGGTCGACGCGTGGCGTCAGATCGTGATGTTCACCGCTCTGGCATCGATCGTTTTCGGAGCGTTGGGCGCGATTGGTCAGGAGAATCTGAAGCGCCTGCTGGCCTATTCTTCGATCAACAATATCGGTTTTATCCTGCTGGGCCTCGCGGTCGCGAACGAAGCGGGCGCAGCCTCAATGCTGATCTATCTGTTCATCTATGTCGCGATGAGCCTTGGCAGTTTTACCGCGCTGCTGATGCTGCGCAGCGATAGTGGCGATCTGTATGAGACCTTTGGTGATATCTCTGGCCTTGCGGTGACGCGTCCGGCGATTGCTTGGGGCTTGCTCTTCCTGATGTTCAGCATGGCGGGTATTCCCCCGCTTCTGGGCTTCTATTCGAAGTTCGTCGTCTTCCAGGCGACAGTCGAAGCGGGCCTTGTTGCCTTTGCCGCCATCGCCATCGCGGCGAGCGTGATCGGCGCGTTTTACTACATCAAGTTCGTGAAGGTCATGTTCTTTGATGAGCCGACCGACCTCGTCACCGGCAAGAGCGGCGCGGCGCACTGGGCGATCCTGTTCCTGACCGCAGCGATCATTTCGCCGCTGGGCTATCTCCTAACCCCGTCGCTTAGTGACCTTGCAAACAAGGCCGCCGGCGCGCTGTTCCTGCCGGTTTGATCGGCTCCACCATCCAGATTGTCGAAGAGACCGGGTCCACGAACGCGGACATGGCTCAACGTGTTCGCGATGGTGCGGCGCAAGAGGACCAATGGCTTGTCGCGCGCCGACAGAACGCGGGAAAGGGCCGACAGGGCCGCGAATGGTTCGACGGTTCGGGCAACTTTATGGGGTCGACTGTCGTAGCTCTGGCAGAGGGTGATCCGCCACCAGCTACGCTGAGCTTTGTCGCCGCCCTAGCGCTTTATGATACGCTGGCCGTGGTGTTGCCGCCATCGATCCGCCCTGTGTTGAAGTGGCCGAATGATGCTCTGCTGGCAGGTGGAAAACTCTCTGGCATTCTCCTTGAGCTCGTTGGTAAAAACGTGGTGCTTGGGATCGGTGTCAATCTTGCTCGTGCGCCAGATTTGGAAGATCGTAAGACCGTCGCTATCGCCGATCACGCGCCCGCCCCGGATCTTGGGTGGTTCGCCGACCGTCTCGCCGATCACTTTAGTCAGCGGCTGTCGTTGTGGCGCCAGGCGGGTCTCGCGCGCGTGTTGGACGAATTCCTTGCGGGTTCGATGCACCGCCCCGGAACCCATGTGACGGTCCATGATACTGATGGCAGCCGTGTCGAGGGGACCTTCGTGGGTCTCGAAGAAATCGACGGCGCCTTGCGCCTGCGCTTGGCGGATGGCTCGGAACGTGTCATTCGCGCTGGCGATATTGTCTAAGGGAGCTTGAGCCATGTTGCTCGCCGCTGATGTCGGGAACACCAATGTCGTTTTCGCGCTGTTCGATGACACGGCCGAGGGCACGCCCAAGTTGAAAGCGCGCTGGCGCATCGCGACCGATCCACGCCGCACGGGCGATGAGTACGCGGTGTGGCTGCTCCAGTTGCTGAGCATTGAGGGCGTAGCGCGCGAGGATATCAAGCGCATTATCGTCGCCTCGGTCGTGCCGCGTGCTGACCACAATCTCGATGTCCTGTCGCAAAAGTACTTCGGCATTACACCTCTGTTCGCAGGGCAGGGAGCGGCGCGCTGGCGGTTCGGGATCGACGTGGATCAGCCAAGCTCGCTGGGCGCGGACCGCGCGCTGAACATTCTGGCGGCGCATCACAAATATGGCGGCGATATCATTGCTGTCGATTTTGGCACGGCAACCAAGTTTGAAGCGATTGATTTCAACGGCGCTTACAAGGGCGGCTCCATCGCGCCCGGGATCAACCTCTCGCTGGATGCATTGGTGGGCAAAACTGCGAAGCTTCCACGCATTGCGATCCGCGCTCCTGAAAGCAAAAGCGTCATTGGCCGCAACACCGAAGACCAAATGCTCATTGGAGTTTTCTGGGGTTATGTCGCAATGATGGAAGGCATCATCGAACGCATGAAGACGGAAATTGGTCGCCCGGCCAAGGTTGTCGCGACCGGCGGTCTAGCGATCCTCTTTGACGAAGCCACCGATGTGTTTGACCATGTGGACGCGGACTTGACGATTGAGGGTCTCGCGATCCTTGCCCAGCAGGCTGCGGCCGAAGACTGATCTGAAAGCCTATTTTGAAAAAAGACTTTACCCCGGAAAACGAGCTTCTCTTCCTCGCCCTTGGCGGGTCGGGAGAGATTGGCATGAACGTCAACTTGTATGGCTGCGACGGCAAATGGCTGATGGTCGATCTGGGGATGACCTTTTCAGGTGGCGAGTATCCGGGGGTGGATCTGGTCTTTGCGGACCTCGACTTTATCGAAGATCGCACGGACAATCTGCTCGGCATTGTCCTCACCCACGCTCACGAAGATCATATCGGCGCGGTGCCTTATTTTGCAGGCGAACTGGGCGTACCTCTTTACGCGACACCGTTCACCGCTGACCTGGTAGCGCGCAAATTGGAAGAGGCCGGGTTGTTGGGTCAGGTTGAGCTCAACATCATCCCTGACGATCACGGATCATTCGATCTAGGGCCGTTCAACGTCACCTATGTCCCCCTCGCGCACTCTATTGCTGAGGGCAACGCGCTCTTGATCGACACGCCCTATGGTCGCGTGTTCCACACCGGCGATTGGAAGCTCGACGAAGAACCGATTATTGGTGAGCCAACCACCGAAGAAGAGCTGCGCGCCATGGGCGATGATGGTATTCTTGCATTGGTTTGCGACAGTACCAATGTCTTCAATCCGTCGCCCTCCGGGTCGGAAGGCGCTGTCCACCGCGCGATGATGGAAGAAGTGGCGTCCCACGCGGGCAAACGTGTGCTGGTCACAACCTTCGCAAGCAACGTCGCACGGCTTCAGACGCTGGGTGAAGTGGCGCGCGAGACTGGTCGGCAGATTTGCGTCGCTGGGCGCTCGCTGGATCGCATTATCGAGGTTGCGCAGGATAACGGCTATCTCACTGACTTTCCCGAACCCGTCGACTTTGACACAGCCATGCGCCTGCCGCGCGGCGAGGTCCTTATCATTGCAACCGGGGGGCAGGGCGAACCACGCGCCGCGCTGAGCCGGATCGCAGAAGACAACCACCCCCTTGAACTGTCTCGCGGAGATGTGGTGCTGTTCTCGACTCGGGTTATTCCGGGGAACGAGATCGGCATAGGCAAGGTTCAAAACGCGCTCGCGGCCAAGGGCATTGTGATGGTGACCGATCGCCAGAGTATGATCCATGTTTCTGGCCATCCGGGACGGCCCGAACTGGAAGCGCTCTATTCTTGGATTCGTCCTCAGATCCTCGTGCCTGTCCACGGCGAAGTGCGACATATGCAAGAACAAGCGCGCCTGGGCGTGTCTTGCCAAATTCCGCACAATATCTCCCAGAAGAACGGCGATATTGTGAAGCTGGCGCCCGGCGAACCAGGTGTTCTGGCGACGGTGTTAAGCGGGCGATTGGTCCTTGATGGCGATATAATTGCGCCCGCTGATGGGGCCGCGGTCGCTATGCGCCGCAGGATCGCGCATGAGGGCCTCTTGGTGGTCGCCCTAATGCGAGGGAACGCGCCGTTTATCGAGCCGATCGGCCTCCCGCTTGACGAAGACATGCCCGAATTCATCGCGGAGACGCAGGAGGACGTGCTCAAGGCCATTGGGAAGCTGCGAGGCAAAGACGCAAGTGATCCCGCCGCCGTACACGAAGCGGCGCGCTTGGCCGCTCGCCGTGCGGCGCGGCGTTGGTCTGGCAAAAACCCGCAAGTGCGCGTGATCATGCCTGCGGGCCGATAAGCGCGATGGAATGGACATCGATCCTTGCGATCTATTTCCTGATCTGGGTGATGAGCGCCTTTGTGCTGCTTCCGTTTGGTGTCAAAACTGCCGAGGAAGCGGGCGAAGCCAAGGTGCCGGGTCAAGCGGACAGCGCTCCGGCAAATTTCCGCCCCGGACGATTGGTCATACGCGCGACGATTATTGCCACGGCGCTGACGACGCTTTTTGTGTTGAACTACAACTATGGCTGGATCACTGCGGCCGACCTTGATGTTTTGCCAAAGCCAGACGAGTTTAGGTCAAGGCGCTAAAGCCGCCTGCGTCATTTGCGAAGGCGTTCGATTGCCTGCGCCAAAGCGACATAAAGCTTACCCATATCCGAGCCTAGTATCGTAACGCTGAGCGCGTTGCCGTCGCGGGTGGAAAGCATTGAGCGCAGCATCGATTCAAAGTCATGGATGTAGCGATTGACGTTCGCCTTAAACGCGTCGTCGTGCTGGTAGAATTCCACGATCGATTTGCTCTCGGACGAGTCCAGCAAACTGACCGCGCGGCGGGTGAAGATGCCCCGATCGCCCTTGAGATAAGAATTCCACGCCGCATCAGAAACTTCGGCGGAAAGCGCGTTACTGATGTCGATCGAAGCGGAGTTCAGGCTGTCCGTGATCAACGCCATGCGTCGCGCGAAATCGTTGTCGATCTGCTCTTCGGCCAGCTCGCGTGCGCGGCTAATCCTTTGTTCCAGATTGTTGGTAAGCTCATTCACTCGGGCCAATTGATCGCGAAGTTGAACCGTCGCCTCGCGCCCAACGCCGGAAGCGTGCGACGCGGCCTGCTCCAACGCACCGATCGTCTCAGCGCTGCCGGACTTAAGCGCCTTTTCAAGGGCGACGACGGCTTCTTGGCTCAGATCCTTGGCCAGACCTGCGACCTTTTCGCGCGCGCCCTCGTCCAGCGAAGCGATCGTGGCTTTGGTCGCTTCTTCCAACTTGGCGATAGATGCAGCGAGCGCGTCCTGTGTTTCGCCGGCAAAGCTTTCGCTGTCCTGCGACAAGCGTTCCAGACCACCGCGCAGCCCGTTGAGTTTGGCCATGGCGTCGTCCGAGCGCTCGGACACTTTGACGTGCAACTGCTCAAGCGAAGCGTCGGTATCGGAAAGCTTCTCGTTGGTTGAGATGAGATAGGAAGAGAGCTCTTCACTCTTTTGCCCCATGGCAAACATCGCGCCGCTCACGCGGCCCGCGCGCTCTTCAACGCTCTGCAATCGCTCGGCGGCGGTGTCGATGGCTTCGGGCAGGTCTTCGCGGCTGTGTTTCGCGCCGGATTGAATGATCTCAAGCAAACGCACGCTGGCGTCGGTCAACGCGGCGAGGCTGCTCTCCGTTTCGATAAGCGCCGCGCGTTTGGCGTCGAGCCTTTCGCCCAGCGTGTCCATGCCTTCGCCAAGGGTGGATCGGGTCTCTGCGCTGAGATCTTTGACCTGCGCGATCATTGCGCTGAGCTTATCCACCTGGGCCAGCATTTCGTCGCTCTGTTTTGTGAGCTGCTCAGCCTCGGCGATATGAGCCTCACGCTTCTCTGCCAGCGCGTCATCCAAGGCTATCAGCCGCTGCGACAGCGCTTCAGAGGCCTGTGCGCCGCGGGTTTCGAACTCCGACTGGCGGCGGGCCATCTCTTCGAAGAACTCAACATCGCGCTGTTGCAGGCGTTCATCAAAGCGTCCGGCTTCTTCGTGCAGTTCTTTCACGCGCGTTTGCGAAGCGTTGACGGCCTGACGATCAAGCTGATCGAGGGTCTGGACCATCTTGATAATCTCTTGTTCCCAACGCGTGCGGGAGGCGACGACTTGATCGAGAGCCTGCTGTTCGGCCTCACGCATCTTGGCGCCGATGCTTTCGGTTTCTGTCTTGAGCAAAGCGGTGCGCTCGCTCATCGCTTCGAGCGCTTCGCTTTCCGTTTTGCTGATGACACCGCTGTAATCATCGGCTTGCGCGTGCAGCATGGCAAAGCGCGTTTCGAGAGTTTCTTCTATGCTGGCGAGGTCGCCGTCGAACCGCTCAATCACCTGACCAATGCGCGCGGTGAGGGCGTTCACTTGGTTCTCGCTGGCGGATCCAAAGGTGTTGAGGCGGTCAAACCCTTCGATTAATTTATCGAGTTGTTCGCGCGCGGTGCGCCCGGTGCTGCCGACTTGGTTGTTCACATCGCGCGCCGAATTGGCGATCACTGGCAAATCGTCCCGCAGCCGCGTCATATTGGCGAGCGCGGTGTCGCTCGCGGTGCCGATACTCTCGACCTGCTTGCCGTTGGTCTTGATCAAATCCTGCAATTCGGCCGCGTTGGTGGAAAGGCGTTCGGCCGCCATTCGACCAAGGGTTTCCAGATCGCGCGACTGCGATGCGAGAAATTCGCGGGCTAAGCTAAGTTCGCGGTTCACGACACTGAGACGATTTTCGAGCTCAGCGCTTTCCTGGCTTAACAATGCCGCGCTTTGAGCAAATCGCTTGGCCTCGCGCGTTGAATTGCGCATGGCGAGCATCCACACGACGCAAATGAGCGCCACCGGAACCGACCAATCGACAATCCAGCGCACCCAAGCGGTGGGCGCTGCGCTGGCCGCCTGCGAAAAATCGGGCCACAACGCCCAGGCATAAAGGCCGCTCCACCCCAGAACCGCGAGAACGGCCAGGATGGTGGCAACCGTTTTGACTCTGTCACCCGTAACATCTGGCTCTTCGGCTACCTCATCATAGGCTTCGAGCAACAGTTCGTCGTCGCTCTCCACTTCAAGGGCCTCATCGATGGTGACTTCCGTCTCCGGTGTGTCCGCTTCGGATGATTCGCCATCGATTGCGCGAATGTTTGGGTTCTTGCGTGCCATGCCCCTTCATACCACACCGTGGGAGGGGATAAACCCCGCCTTAACCCTCAAGCGGTAAGTCGTTTTTAATGGCGTATGAAAGTGGAGCTCTTGACGCGACTCTAGCGGCCGCCGCCGGCGACGATGCGGCGCTGATGCATGAGCTGCGCGACGCGTTCATAGAGAGCGCGCACAAGCAGCTTGATCTGTTGCGTCGGTCGCGATGCGACGGAAACTGGAACGTGGCGGCCATGCGGTTGCAGGGCCTCGCGGCCAGCTTTCACGCCGAAGATCTGTTAAGCGCGGCGCAGAACGCGCTTGACGCGGCGCCGGGCGAACCGATGGCCATTCGTGAGATTGAGAGAGTTCTCGCCAGTTTTTCCAGCAATTAGGCTCCACTCCTCACAAACTGCCCCAAAACGAAACGCCGTCGTTCCAAGGGGCGCTGCGGGCTGCGCGCGCCTCGCTCTTAGGCTAACCCGGGTTTAACCATGTGTCGTTAAAGCCCAAGATAGCGCCATTCCGATTGGGTAGGGCGACCGAGTGGTAAGCTTTTGAAAGCGTTTGGATAAGGATCACGCGTTGGACAGCGCCGTTACGAGCCCTGCCGAAACTGCCTTGAAAGGGGAACTCGCGCGCGCGGACCGCGCGCTGAACGGTGTTGCGCCGGTGCTTGAGCACGCGCTGGCGAGCGATGGCGGCGGTCTTGTGAATGACCTTCTGGTTGCCCGGGTGCGCGGGATGGTCAACGATTTGGCGCGTCAACTCGAAGCTTGGCGGTCCATTGAGTCACATGACACATCGCGGCTGCCTGACAAAACGCCAGACCGCCTGACGCATCTGCTGATCACCGACACTCCCATTCTGCGCCACCTTCATGCCAGCGCGATCGAAGGCGTCTTGACCGAGAAACTGGACCGCCAATCAGGCTTGGATCCGGTTCTCAGCTCGCTTTGGCAAGAGCTGATCGCATCCGAAGATCCGGTGGTGAGTGAAACCGCCATGCAGGCGCTCGCGGCGCAGTCGCGATTTATGCAGGCGCAGCGGCGCATGCAGCAACCAATCCTTGATCTACCGCCTGAGGTGCTTGAGCGCGCGCTGCGAATTTGGGTCCGCGCCACCAATGTTGACGAGGAACCCTCAGTCACCGCTGCTATGCGCGCGATAAAGTCCGATTATGACGAGGCGCAAAGCCGCCTTGGACTAATCACCCGTCTTGTTTCATCTATGCGCGAAGGCCGTATCGCCGCGCTCGAACTGGACCACGCTGGTTTGGCGCTTTTCACCAGCGGCATCGCATCTTTGACGGGCGAAACCCGCGAACGAGCCGTTTTAGCCTGCCACAATCAACAGGTCGTCCGTCTTGCGGTGTGTTTGATCGCCGCCGGGCTTGATCGTTCAGCGATTGAGCAACAGGTTGTGCTCCTTGATCCGGCGAACACAACACCGCGCGGGCTGAGCGAACTCTCGCCGGATATTGCGCGGGCTTTGCTCCAGAAGAGCGCGACGAAAGGTCAGTGGTGATGGAACGCCAGACGGCCCTTTTGGCGGCTCGCGGTCGCACCGATGAGAGCGACCAGCTGTTAAGCGCGGACGACGCGCTGGCCGATTTGCAGAGGAGCTGCGGCGGTGCGATGCCGGGCGCTCTCGCTGTGCCCGAATTGCTCGATGTGGTACAACAAGGCCGGCGTATTGGCCTGAAGCTGTCGCGCGAATTCAGTGCCTTTGACGGCGAAGACATCGTCTCTGGAACCGTCCGCGTGCATCCGGTCGACGCGGCGAAAGGCGGCGGTTGCGAGTTGCTGATCGAAAATTGGCAACGGCGCCCGTTCCCCGAAGTTTCCTCCCGCGAACTTGCAAAGCGGATGGATGAGATCGACAAGGCTTGCGCCGAATTCTCAATCCGTCTGGACGCTGAGCAACGCGTCCAATTGTTTCAATCTTCGGCTCCCGAGGGCGCCGACCTCGAAACGGCGATGGAGGCTGCACCCGGCAGTGTGTGGACCGACCATGTGATGCTCGAAGGGATGGACCATCGCCAACCTCTGCATTGGCGTTTGCTTGATGGGGCGCGCTGCCACGTGCCGGGGTCCGCCCGCGAGTGGCGTGCGCGGCTTTTGCCGCTTGGTTCGGTGAACGACGCGCCGCGCGGGTTTGAATTGCTTTTGATTGCTGATGTGCCTTTCGCCATGGCGCCAGAGATGGCTGATCCAGAGGCCGAGCAAGGGCATTCGCAATTGATGTCTGGCACGCTTGCCCCCGTTTTGCGCCAGCCCATCGCCCGTATCATTGCGAACGCTGAGACCATTCGCGCGCGTTTGGCCGGCCCCTTGCGCGCCGAATACAGCGAATACGCCGGGAACATTGCGGCAGCGGGTCAGCATTTGAACGCCCTATTGGACGATCTGGCGGACTTAGAAGTTGTGGAGGCTGACGACTTTTCAACCGCCTCCGACTCTATCGATATGGGCGACGCGGCCGAGCGGGCGGCCGGCATCCTGGGGGTTAGAGCGCGTTCAAAAAACATAGAGTTTGTTCTCCCGGTTCGCGAAAACCTGCCAAAAGCGAATGGAGAATTTCGCCGAGTCCTCCAGATCCTCATCAATTTGATTGGCAACGCAATTGCCTATTCACCCGAGAACAGCTTGGTGATGATCATGCCCGAATGCGACGAGGAAGAGGGCTTGGTGTGGTTGACGGTGACCGATGAAGGGCCTGGCCTTGATGAGGATCAGGCCGCGCGCGTGTTCAACAAGTTTGAGCGCCTAGGTCGCGACAACGATGGCGGTTCGGGACTGGGCCTCTACATCTCATCACGGCTAGCACAGGCTATGGGTGGTTCGCTGGAAGTGACCAATCCGGGTGAGGCAGGCGCGTCATTCCGCCTGTCTCTCCCCATCCATTCGGGCGAGTAGTTGATTTACCTCCGGGCGGTATCGAGCCGAGAACCAAAAAGGCCACCGCGATGGTCCGCTAGAGCGGTCTCATCGCGATGGCCCTCAAAAATCTGGCCAATGTCGTACCGCTTTTAGCGCTCGCTCAGCGGCACGTAATCGCGCGTGGTCGGGCCTGTGTAAAGCTGACGCGGGCGGCCGATAACCTGCGCGGGATCAGCGATCATTTCGTTGTACTGCGCGACCCAACCCACAGTGCGGGCGAGGGCGAAGAGCGCGGTGAACATCGTGGTCGGGAAACCGATCGCCGACAGGATGATGCCTGAGTAGAAGTCGACGTTCGGGAAGAGCTTCTTCTCGCGGAAGTAATCATCGTTAAGCGCGATTTCTTCGAGCTGAAGCGCGGTTTCGAACACCGGATCCTTGACGTTCAGAGCTTCGAACACTTCGCGCACGGTCGACTGCATGACCGTCGCGCGTGGGTCGTAGTTCTTATACACGCGGTGGCCAAAGCCCATGAGGCGGAACGGATCGTTCTTGTCCTTCGCACGCTCGATGTAGTGCGGGATTTTGTCCGGCGTGCCGATCTCGCGCAGCATGTTGAGAGCCGCTTCGTTGGCGCCGCCGTGTGCGGGACCCCAGAGGCAGGCGATACCGGCCGCGATGCAGGCGAACGGGTTTGCGCCCGACGAACCGGCAAGACGCACGGTCGATGTCGAGGCGTTTTGTTCGTGGTCAGCATGGAGAATGAAAATCCGATCCATCGCTTTTTCAACCGCCGGGATAACTTCGTATTCCTCGGCCGGAACACCGAAAGTCATTCGCAGAAAGTTGCCGGTATAGCTGAGCGAATTGTCGGGCTGCATGAAAGGCTGACCGACTGCATATTTATACGCCATCGCGGCAATCGTTGGCATTTTCGCGATCAGTCGGTGCGAGCTGATCTTGCGATGCTCAGGGTCCGAAATGTCGGTGCTGTCGTGGTAGAACGCGGACAGCGCGCCCACGACGCCGCACATGATAGCCATCGGGTGGGCGTCACGGCGGAAGCCCTGGTAGAACGTGTTAAGCTGGTCATGCAGCATGGTGTGCCGCGTGATCGTGTATTCGAAGTCAGCGTATTCATCCTGGCTTGGCAGTTCGCCATTGAGCAGCAGGTAGGCAACTTCCATGAAGCTTGAGTGTTCAGCCAGCTGGCCAATCGGATAACCGCGGTGCAGCAGGACACCTTCGTTTCCATCGATGTAAGTCAGCGCGCTTTCACAGCTGGCGGTGGACTTATAACCAGGATCAAACGTGAACGCGCCGGTGGCGCCATAAAGCTTACGAATATCGACCACGTCGGGGCCGGTGCTGCCCGAGAGAACGGGGAATTCGTGGGTTTTGCCTTCGAATTCGAGCGTCGCGTTCTTGTCTGCCAAGGTGTGTCTCCTGTCCTATCCCTGCTTAGCCCAGCGCTTTCGGGGGGCTCTTACGCGGATTGCGCGTTGAGCCGTGCGAGGGCTTCGTCCCGGCCCAAAAGGACCAAGACGTCGAAAATTCCGGGCGATGTTGTCGTCCCAGTCAAAGCGGCGCGCATTGGTTGCGCCAGCTTGCCGAGGCCCAATCCCAGTTCCTCCGCGAGCGATTTCGTAGTGGCTTCGAGAGCCTCAATTGTCCAGTCATTTTCCTTCGCAAGTGCAACAGAGACCAACGCCAGTCGCGCGCGGCCATCGTCATCCAGCAATTTCGCCGCTTTCTCCGTCATTGACAGCGGTAGTTTGGCGAAGAGAAACTTCGATGCTTCAGCGAGTTCATCGAGGTTCTTGGCACGGGGCTTAAGAACCGGCATCGCTTCAAGCAGAAGGTCTGCATCACCGTCCACGCCAAGGTTTGGCAGCACGAGTTTGACCAATGTCTTATCATCAGCTTCGCGAATGTAATGACCGTTGAGGTTTTCCAGCTTCTTGATATCGAAGCGCGAAGGGCTTCTCCCAACGCCCGATAGATCAAACAGCTCGATCGCTTCTGTGCGGGTGACCTCTTCACGATCACCGTAGCCCCAACCCAGACGCAGCAGGTAGTTAAAGAGCGCGTCGGACAAGATGCCCATTTCATCGCGATAGGCCTCTACACCCAATGCACCGTGGCGCTTGGACAGCTTGGCCCCATCCGCGCCATGGATTAGCGGGATGTGCGCATAGACCGGGTCTGGCCAATTGCCTTCGATCGTGTCCATCGCGCGGTAAATTGGCAGTTGGCGAAACGCGTTGTTAAGGTGGTCATCGCCGCGAATGACGTGGGTGACACCCATATCGTGATCGTCCACTACCACAGCGAGCATATAGGTCGGTGTCCCGTCCGCGCGCAGGATAATGTAGTCATCTACCTCGGCGTTGTTGACTGAGACTTCACCCTGAACCTCGTCTTGAATTGTCGTCTGACCATCCAGCGGCGTTTTCAGGCGAACCGCATAGGGGGCACCTTTGGGCGCTTCCGAAGGGTCGCGATCGCGCCAACGCCCGTCATAACGCATCGGCTGCTTGTTCGCGCGTTGCTCCGCGCGCATGGCTTCAAGTTCCTCGGGGGTGGCAAAGCACTTATAGGCGTGGCCAGCTTCAAGCAGCTTGGTCGCCACTTCCGCGTGCCCGTCGGCCCGGTGAGACTGAAAGGTGGGCGCTTCGTCATAATCAAGGCCGAGCCAATCGAGGCCATCAAGGATAGCGTCGATGGCTTCTTGGGTAGAACGCTTCTTGTCTGTGTCTTCAATCCGCAAAAGCGCCTTGCCACCGTGATGGCGTGCATAAAGCCAATTAAACAACGCTGTGCGGGCGCCGCCAATATGAAGAAATCCGGTTGGCGAGGGGGCGAACCGGGTAACGACCGGAGTACTCGACGGGCTTGCCATACAGTCACGTTTCCTATTCAAGTGGCGCTGTAAACGCTTCCTGACGCCCGGTCGGGTCGCGCCCGAATTGGGGGTCGATGGCTGATACGCCGATCATTCCTATGGGAGATGAAAGCCAGAGCGGCCCGGCCAAAGGTTCGGCGGCAACCGGCTCCATCCCATTCAGCCCCGCAGGGGCCAAGCCAGCGCGCCTGTGGCAAAGGGGCGGGCGAATGTCCAGCGCTGCAAGCGCCTTGGTCGATCGTGCGGAGAATTTCCTCGACGAAGCCGGATTTGACCGCGCGCCTTGGCTCGCCGTCATGTTTGCCTGTGGGATCTTCACATGGTTTGCATTGAAAACGCCTTGGCAGTGGGCAAGCGCGATCGGGGTAAGCGCCTTAATTGCTCTGGCGGCGTTGGCCGTGTGGCCCATGGGAAGCGGCGCTGACGAGACGCGCGGCCATGTGCGCGGCGCTTTTTTTTGGACCGCTGTCGTTTTCGCGCTGGGGCTTGGGACGGTTTGGGCGCGATCAGAAATGGTGGGAGCTCAGCCGATCGAACGCCCGGTCATAGAGCGCGTGACTGGCTATATCCTCGAGCGGCAGGACCAGCCCAGCGAGGACCGCATTCGGTTGACGATGGCCGTGCGCGACGCAGCAAGCGGGCAGAGCCGCAAGATCCGGGTCAATGTTCCGCTCGACGACGTCAATCTGGCTAACGAACGGTTTGGAAGCGTTGGAGGCGATGAGGTCCTGACCGAAGGGGCGCAGGTCCGCCTGCGCGTCCGCTTGATGCCGCCAGCGAGCCCCATGCTGCCCGGCTCTTACGATTTCGCGCGCGCCGCGTGGTTTAAAGGGCTCGCCGCGACCGGGAGCCTCCTAGGCGGAATTGAGGATGTCGAACCCGCTGCAACCACGCGGCCGATTGCGCGAATTCAGCGACGGCTCTCTGCGCATGTTCAATCGCAATTGGACGGGTCGGCGGGTACAATCGCAGCGGCGTTCGCCAGTGGAGATCGCGGAGCCATCGCGAGCGAGGACGCCGATGCGATGCGCGATGCGAGCCTGACGCATCTGCTGGCGATCAGCGGCCTGCACGTGAGCGCAGTTATTGCAGGGGCGTATATCTTAGCGCTCAAGTTTTTGGCTCTCTTTCCTGCCGTCGCCTTGCGCGCGCGTCTTCCGATAACAGCGGCGGTGATTGGAGCGATGGCGGGGATCGGCTACACCCTTTTGACAGGAGCTCAGGTGCCTACGGTTCGCGCCTGCGTCGCGGCGTTGTTGGTTTTGGGAGCGCTGGCCTTGGGGCGCCAAGCCTTGTCCTTGCGCATGGTCGCCGTCGCTGGCTTCGTGGTTATGCTTCTGTGGCCCGAAAGTGTCATCGGGCCAAGTTTCCAGATGAGCTTTAGCGCGGTTCTCGCGATCGTGGCGCTGCACGCGTCGCCGCCCGCGCAAGCGTTTCTAAAGCCACGAGAAGAACCCTGGGTAAGGCGGGCGGGTCGTCAGGTGCTCATGCTGTTTTTGACCGGCTTGGTGATCGAGATAGCGCTCATGCCGATTGTCATGTTCCATTTCCATCGCGCCGGTGTGTATGGGGCGCTGGCCAACGTGCTGGCTATTCCATTGGTGACCTTTGTCTCTATGCCGCTGATCGCTCTTGCGCTGGCGTTGGACACAATTGGCCTAGGCGCACCGGTCTGGTGGTGCGTGGGCGTGTCGCTCGATGCGCTCCTTGGCCTTGCGCGCTTCACCGCATCGCAGCCCGGTGCCATCAAGCTGATGCCGCAGATGAGCGGTTGGACCATCGCGCTGTTTGTCACGGGTGGGCTGTGGGTTGCGCTTTGGAACAGTCGGGCGCGGCTATGGGGGCTCGTGCCGGTCGGCTTGGCGACCGGACTGTTGGCTCTGACGCCGATCCCGGATGTTCTGATAGGGCGTGAGGGGCGCCATGTCGGGATCACCTTGGAGGATGGCCACCTTCTGTCTTTGCGAGACACCCGTTCGAGCTATGCGCGTGACAACCTGTTAGAACTGGCGAATGTGACCGCAGAACCCATCCCGATAGCGGATTGGGACGGTGCGCGTTGCTCTCCGCAGTTTTGCCTACTTACGCTACAGCGCGGCGGGCGGAACTGGACTTTGATGATGGCACGAAACCGTGACCTAATCGAAGAGCGCGCGCTCGCGGCTGCGTGTGAGCGAGCGGACATCGTGGTCGCGGATCGTTTCTTGCCGCGATCCTGCCGTCCCAAATGGCTCAAAGCGGATAAGCGCTATTTGCTAGAGCACGGCGGTCTAGCCATCGATCTGGAGCACGCGACGATCACCGACGTTGCGAGCGGGCAGGGCGAGCATGGCTGGTGGCAAAATCATCGCTGACCCGCGAAAGGGCGGCGCAGAGCCCGAAGGTCCCGCGCCGCGCCAATGCGTTGTTATGGGTCAGTGATATCGGCGTAAGAGGCCAGCCAGTTTACCCTGAACCTGCACTTCGCCCGGCCCATAGACCTGCGGATCATAGGCGGCGTTGGCCGGGTCGAGTCGAACACGGCCCCCATCCTTGTGCAGATATTTGAGCGTGGCCTCTTCACCGTGAACAAGCGCTACGACGATCTCACCATCGCGCGCGTTGTCAGTGCGGCGTACCAGGGCAAAGTCGCCATCGAAGATGCCGGCTTCGACCATAGAGTCGCCCGACACTTCGAGCGCGTAATGCTCTCCCGGTCCAAGCAAAGCGGCGGGAACGGGAAGCGAACTTTGCCCTTCGAGCGCTTCGATCGGGGCACCAGCCGCGATGCGTCCATGAAGTGGGATATCAATCACATCGTTCGCGGGTGCAGACGAAGGCGTCTCGGGCTCCGGTCGCTTCATCGGCACGACGGTGTCGTCTGAGCCAGGCATCGTTACGCTGGCGCGCGGGGCGGGCGTCGCGTCTTCAGGTTGTTTGATCACTTCCAAAGCGCGGGCGCGGTTCGGCAGACGCCGGATAAAGCCGCGTTCTTCCAAGGCAGAAATCAGACGGTGCACGCCTGACTTGCTCTTGAGATCGAGCGCTTCTTTCATTTCTTCGAAACTTGGCGAAATGCCCGTCTCTTCCAGACGCTGCTGGATGAATTGGATCAGTTCGTGCTGCTTGGCGGTCAGCATTGCGATAATCTCCCTTATTCGCAGATCGCTGCCATACGGGGGCTCCGTACGGATCAGCTGCCACAAGAGCGCATCAGCAAGAGGCACCTTCAGCGATTAAGCCAAGAGGTGCGTTATTGACGCTCCCGATCACCAATAAGGTGAACGAATGAGGAACAATTAGGCAACCGATTGGAACAAGTCAAGCACATCAGAACTCTAAACCCACGTAATTCAGCCATTTTGGAGGTTGTACACAGGCACACGGTCGCCAGCGCGAACCGGATCGGCACCAGCGGGGCGGTCAATCAACCCGTTCGCGGCAGCCAATGCGACCAACGCGCTGGAGTCTTGCGAGCCAGCCAAGCGCACTTCAGCTCCTTCGACGACAGCTCTCAAGAACTCGCGGCGCTTGCCATTGGCGGGCAGGTCTTGCGCAACAGTGCACCATCGGGGCTTGGGCAGTGGATCGGGATCGCCCATAGTCGCGCGCACCAGTGGCAGCGCGAACAGGAAGGCCGTGACAAAGCTCGAAACCGGATTGCCGGGAAGGCCTAGGATGACTTGGCGCCCCCAATCGCGCTCTTTCGTCGCGATCATCAGCGGCTTTCCAGGCTTGATAGCGACCTTCCAGAAGTCGAGCTTAGCGCCCCAATCGCGCAGCGCATCCTGGATGAGGTCGTGGTCGCCCACCGACGCGCCGCCGGATGTGATGAGGATGGGCGTGTTCGCCTGCGCCAAAGCTTGCGCCAACGCATCCCTGTCATCCGCAACCGGGCCAAGCGACGTGATCGCCTGGGTCCACGGCGCCAGCATCGCGGCGATCATGGGGCCGTTGGAGGCGGGTATCTGGTTCGGACCGCACTGCGACGCGCGCTTGGCCAACTCGTCGCCGCTGTCGAGGATGGACACTGCGGGCGCCTCAAGGTGCGCGAGGGTGTCATGCCCCGCCGCAATGGCGAGCGCGCGTTGCGCGGGGCCAAGCAAGGTCCCGGCTTTGAGCACCAAGTGGCCTTCAGCGAAGTCGAAGGCGCGCTTTCGCACGTGCTGACCGAGGGACGGCATTGCCTCGCCGTTGGCCAGCCTCACGGCATCCCCTTCATCCTCAGCGTTCTCCTGTATCAGGACCCGGTCGGCTCCCGAGGGCATCCACGCTCCGGTTGATATGCGAGTGCATTGTCCATCGCTCAGCGCGCCTTCGAAGGGCGCTCCTGCGCGGCTCTCTCCCACGCGTTGCCAAGGGCCAGGCCCGCTGATCGCGTAGCCGTCCATGGCGGATAGGTCCGCTGGCGGCTGTGTCCGCTGCGCTTTGAGATCCTCTGCCAGATAGCGAGGCGCGGTCTCAGACGCGGCGCTCTCAACAACCGGCATCGTCGGCGCCAGCGCGAGCAGCCGCTCCCACGCCTCCTCGAGGGTCAGCATCGCGCTCAACCGTCGTCTGCCTTCCACGTGCCCGACTTGCCGCCGCGTTTCTCGGTAAGGCGCACCTCGCTGATCACCATGCCTTTGTCGATCGCCTTGGCCATATCGTAGATGGTGAGGAGCGCTGTGGAGACCGCGACCATCGCTTCCATCTCAACCCCGGTCTTGCCGGTTAGCGAAGCGGTGGCGGTGGCGCGGATACCGTCACCCTCGAATGCGAACTCCACGGTGACCGCTTCGAGACCGAGCGGATGGCACAGCGGGATGAGGTCGCCGGTGCGCTTGGCCGCCATGATGCCGGCAAGCCGCGCGGTGCCCAGCACGTCCCCTTTGGGCGCGTCGCCTTCGCGGATCGCGGAGAGCGCGTCGGTGCCCATTGTGATGCGCCCACTGGCAATCGCGACCCGGTGCGTCTCGGCCTTGCCGCCGACATCGACCATACGCGCCGCGCCATCCTCGCCGATATGGGTTAGATCGTTCACAACACGGACCTTTCGCGATTACAGCGACTTAGTCGAGACATGGACCACGTGTTACACGGTCCTGGAGCAAAAAATCCATAGGGTGTCACCGACGGGCTGAATAGACGTTTGAAGAACGAGTTAGAGCGCAATACCATGCTTGGGTTTCTGCCACATCCGGGCCGTGTAGGACAGTGGTCCAACTCTACCCTTCAAGCAGCGAGCGGGTCGCCGCCTCGACATCGTCTTGGCGCATCAATCCTTCGCCCACGAGGAAGGTGTTCACGCCCGCTTCTGACAGCCGTTGAAGATCGGCGTGGGTGTTGATCCCGCTTTCGCCGACGATGTGCACGCCGGCCGGCATCAATTTGGCCAATCGCTCGGTGGTTTCGAGCGAGGTGGTGAAGGTCTTGAGATCGCGATTGTTCACGCCGATCAGGCGCGAACCAAGCCTCGTAACGGCGCGTTCGAGTTCCGCCTCGTCGTGCACTTCAATGAGGACATCCATGTCCAATTCGACCGCAGCGGCTTCAATTTCCTGCATCGCGCCGTCGTCAAGAGCGGCGACAATGATCAGGATCGCGTCCGCGCCAAAACTGCGCGCTTCAAGGCATTGCCAGGGATCGACCATAAAGTCCTTGCGCAAGGCCGGCAGGGCACATGCGCCCCGCGCTTCGACAAGATAATCCTCGTGCCCCTGGAAATAGGGCGCGTCGGTCAACACTGAAAGGCACGCCGCGCCGCCCGCTTCATAAGCAGCGGCGTGGCGGGCGGGCTGGAAGTCTGCTCGGATCAGACCCTTGGAAGGACTCGCCTTTTTGACTTCGGCGATGAGAGCAAACCCATCTTGAGCCTTGTCTCGCAGAGCCGCTTCGAACCCGCGCGGACCCGTGCGCTCGCTGGCGGCGGTTTCGAGATCAGCAAGGGTGCGCTCGCTCTTTCGAGCGGCGACTTCTTTAACCTTGTTGACGCAGATTTCTTCAAGCTTGTTCATTCGAATGGGCCTTAACTCACCTCGTCATTCCCGCGAAGGCGGGAATCCAGCTGACTTTGCAGACTATTACAGAGGTTCTCTGGATCCCCGCCTTCGCGGGGATGACGAAGTACAGGATGGGGACACTAAACAGCTATCGCAATCCAATCCGTCAGCAATTGCTTTGCTTTTCCGCTGTCGAGCGCCTCGGCGGCTAGCGCCACGCGCTCGGGCCAGTCGGCTCCCTTGAGAGCGACCTTTAGCGCGCCCGCCGCGTTGAACAGCACCGCGTCGCGATAGGCGCCGGTTTCTCCATCGAGCAGCCGCTTAAGCGCTGCCGCGTTGAAAGTTGCATCATCTCCCTGGATCGCCTCAATCGGCGCATTGGGAAGGCCCGCATCGGAGGGATCGAGGCGCTGCATAGCGAAGGTGTTGCCGGTGACCTCGGCGACTTCGTTGCCGCCTGCCAGGCTGAGTTCATCTAGGCCTTCGTCGCCTGAAACGATCAACGAGCACCCGGTGCCCAATTTGGCCAAGGCGCCCGCATAGATCGGGACATAGGCCGGACGCGCGATCCCAATAAGCTGGCTTTCCACCCCTGCGGGGTTGGAGAGCGGCCCCATCAGGTTGAAGATCGTGCGCTGGCCGATCTTCACGCGGATCGGTTGAATGCGCGCCATGGCGGGGTGGTGGTTCTTGGCAAACAGAAAACAGATGCCGATCTCTGCCAACGTCTTTTCCGCCGACTGACCCGCCGCGTCCATATCGAGGCCCAGCGCCTCCAATGTGTCCGCCGCGCCCGCCTTGGACGAAGCCGCGCGGTTGCCGTGTTTGGCCACGGGCACACCGCAGGCCGCGACAACGAGGCTTACAGCGGTTGAGACATTGAGCGTATGGTGGCCATCGCCTCCCGTGCCGCAGACGTCGATCGCGCCTTCCGGCGCTTTGATCGGGAGAAGGCGCGCTCTGAGCGCACGCGCAGCGCCCGCAATCTCATTCGAGGTTTCGCCGCGCGCGGAGAGATCGACGAGAAAGCGCTCGATCTCATCTTCGCTCGGACCCCCGTCGAGCAGCGTGCCAAAGGCGGTTTCCGCTTCGGTTTCGGTCAGCGGGTTGGAAATATCAGGCAGAAGGCTCAAGCCGGTTGCTCCAGCGTTTTGGTCTGAGGAAGGACGGCGTCGACACCGCATTCGGCAAGGAAGTTGGCGAGCATGGCGTGTCCGTGCTCGGTCGCGATGCTTTCCGGGTGGAATTGCACGCCGTGAATGGGGAGCGTTTCATGGCGGAAGCCCATGACGCTTTCCTCCTCGACACCGGGCGTCGCCGCGTGCGCGTTGGCGATCAGGCTGTCCGGAATGCCGACCACTTCGAGGCTGTGATAGCGCGTCGCGGTGAAGGGCGAGGGCAGGCCTTTGAAGACGCCGCTGCCGTCATGGGTAACGGGCGAGGTCTTACCGTGCATCAACCCGCCGCGCGTGACCGTTCCGCCGAAATGCTGGCCAATCGATTGGTGTCCAAGGCACACGCCGAGCAGCGGACGTTCGGCGTCGGCGCAGGCCGCGACCAGATCAAGACTGATCCCCGCCTCGTTGGGCGTGCAGGGGCCGGGGGAGATCAGAAAACCCGCGACATTGGTCTTGACCGCTTCGGCAGCGGTCAGCGCGTCGTTTCGTTCCACCCGCACATCCACGCCCAACTCCATTAGGTAGTGGACGAGGTTGAAGGTGAAGCTGTCGTAATTGTCGATGACGAGGATGGTGGGCGCGCTCATGTATTGAGGCCCGCATAGTAATCGGTCGCGCGCACCAGCCCGTCGATGATACCCGGCTCGCTGGCGGAGTGGCCCGCATCGTCAACCATCCACAAATCACCCTTGGGCCACGCTTTCTTGAGCGCCCACGCCGCGCCCGGAGGCGTGCAGATATCGTGGCGGCCTTGGACGATGATGCCGGGGATATCGGCGATCTTGCCCGCGTCCTTCACGAGCTGGCTTTCCTCGAGGAAGAAATCCTCGAGGAAGAACCGCGCACAGATGCGGGCGAAAGGCACCGCTTTCGCCGGATCTTCAAAATCGGCGAGCAAATCCGGATTGGGCAGTAGCGTAGCGACCGTGCCTTCCCATAAGGACCACTGCGTCGCCGCCGCCAAACGCGTGGCTTCGTCCTCGCTGGTGAGGCGGTCGTAATAGGCTTTGACCAGATCGCCGCGTTCGTCCTCGGGAATGAGGCCGGTGAATTCGTCCCACTGCTCGGCCATGATCTCGCTCGCGCCGTAGGAATAGAGCCACGTCTTTTCGCGCTGGCGGGCGAGGAACACGCCTCGCAAGATCAGCTCAGTCACGCGGGTTGGATGCTTCTGGGCATAGGCGAGGGCGAGGGTGGAGCCCCAGCTGCCGCCAAAGACCTGCCATTTCTCAAAGCCGCAATGGGTGCGCAGCCGCTCCATGTCGGCGACGATGCGCCAGGTGTCGTTGTTCTCAATCTCGGCAAAGGGCAGCGATTGGCCGCAGCCGCGTTGATCGAACAGGGCCACGTCGTAGCTTTGCGGGTTCCATTGCCGACGGTGCGAGGGCGCCATGCCCCCGCCGGGGCCTCCGTGGAGGAAAACGGCGGGCTTGGCGCCGGGCGTGCCGACCCGCTCGTAATAGAGAGAGTGGCCTTCTCCCACGTCCAACATGCCGGTCTCATAGGGCTCAATCTCAGGATAGAGCGAGCGGCGATCGGTGAGCGAGAGCGGGGACGTCATGAGCTGGCTTTCTTGGAGACAAGGAGGATGGGACCGGTGCGCCCCGTGTCCATACGACCGGTGGCCGGGTCCCAGAGCGAAGAGGAATTGGCGTCGAGGAACAAGGCGTCGCGTGCGCCCGCTTCATCGCGCAGGAAACGGGCGAGCAAGCCAAAGCTCACAGGCGCGTTGGAAATGACGAAATGCGCCTTTCCATCGCCGTCCACGCCCACGCCGTTGCGGACCGCGCGGGAATTGCCGTCTTCGCTGATCGCGTCGCCCAACTCGCCGCCGACAAGCAGCATGGGTCCCGATTGCGTGCCGAATTGCGGGCGGTCGCTCACAGTGTTCAAAAAGCGAGACGTCGTCAGGATACGCCACCTTCCAGAGCCACCAAAGAACACGCCATTGGGTTTGAGATAGAAATTGCCGTCGCCCGATCCCCGATCCAGTTCAGCGATCCGATCGCCTGATGCCACAAGGTAGCCGCGCGGGGTCAGATCATCGCTAAACGCGCCGCCATTCATCGCAAAGGCAACGTCGCCCGCATCCACAATCTCTGCAAGCGCGCCGAGCGAGCCCAAAGCTTCGGATTGACCGGGCGCTGAATAGGCCGCGCTTATCACATGCTCATCCGGATCGGCGATGCAGTGCGTGAAGGCGACCTCTTCGAACACTTTCTGGGCGCAGGTGGACGGACCCGTGGCGAGGGCGGGCGTGGCCCCGTCTTGTGAAGCGGGTGCGATCTCGTCGGTTGTTTCATCGCCCAGATTGACGGTCACAACCGGCTCGCCCGCTTTGGGTTGTTCGCACGCGGTCAGCGCCAGAACGCCGGCGAGTAGAAGAAAGGCGCGCTTCATTGTCCAAACCTCGGTTCGCTGGCGTGGCGCACCGCTTCGCGTGCGGCAGCGATCAGGGCGCCGGCTTTGGCGCGGCATTCCGCCAACTCGTAATTGGGATCGCTGTCCGCGACGATGCCGGCGCCGGCCTGTACGTGCATCACTTGGTCCTTCACCACCGCGGTGCGCAGGACGATGCAGCTGTCGACCGATCCATCCGGCGCAAAATAGCCGACCCCGCCAGCGTAAGCGCCGCGTGTCTCAGGCTCCAGCTCAGCGATGATTTCGCAGGCGCGAATCTTGGGCGCGCCCGATACGGTTCCCGCTGGAAAGCCCGCAAACAGCGCGTCGAGCGCGTCATTGCCGTCGCTGAGAGCGCCCACAACGTTGCTGACGATGTGCATAACGTGGCTGTATCGCTCAATTCCAAAGCTGTCGGTCACCTCGACGCTCCCTTTCGAAGCGACGCGTCCGACATCGTTGCGACCCAGGTCAAGCAGCATGAGATGCTCCGCGCGTTCCTTGGGATCGGCGAGAAGGCTGATTTCATTCGCATCATCCTCCGCTCGGGTTGCTCCGCGAGGGCGCGTTCCGGCGATAGGTCGAATGGTGACTTCGCTATCGCGTACACGGACCAGGATCTCCGGTGAAGAGCCGACAATGGCAAAGCCGGGCAGGTCAAGGAAGTAGAGGAACGGCGAGGGGTTTACCCGGCGCAGCGCGCGGTACAGTTCCAGTGGGGGGAGCGTGAAAGGACAGGTAAAACGCTGCGCCAGCACAACCTGAAAGATATCGCCCGCAACGATGTAATCCTTCGCGCGCGCCACCATCGCCTTATAGTCATCAGCCGCGAGGACAGGATCGAGTTCGGCTTGCGCACCGTCATCAAGGGCTCGCGGTTCGGGTGGGGCGGGGCTCGCCAGCGTGCGCAGCGCCTCATCGATCCGATCCGAAGCGGTGGCGATCGCGCGGATCGGATCCGCCTGAGCGTCTGCATCCGGCCACAAGGGCGCGACGCAGAACAATTCATCGCTCAACCGGTCAAACACCAGGATTAGCGTGGGACGCACAAACAGAAGGTCCGGCAAATCCAATGCGCTTGGCTCGGCGCGCGGCAGGGTTTCAACCAAACCAATCGTCTCATAACCAAAATAGCCAACCAGACAGGCCAGCGCGGATGGCAGTGCGTCCGGGACATCGATGCGGCAACTCTGCGCCAAGCTGCGCAGCTCGGTGAGCGCGTCGCTCTCGCATGGCTCAAACGCCTCACGATTGGTCCGCCATTGCGCGTTGATCTCGGCGCGGCCTTCGGTACCACGGAACACCAGATCGGGATCAAGGCCCAGCAGGCTGTAGCGCCCGCGCACTTCGCCACCTTCGACCGATTCGAGCAGGAAGTCCCCGCGCCCCGGTGCGATCAAACGACGGGCGGCCCCGACCGGAGTGTCGCTGTCCGCGATGATTGTGCGCCAGACGAGCGCAGGCTTGCCAGTGGCAAGAGCGTTCGCGGCTTCGGCGGCGTTGAGAGGCGCGTCAGCGGGCAGGGGGGCGGGCGAAGGGTTCGAGGTCACGGCAGTTCAGGTGATCGGCAATCGAAGCGATCAGTTCGTCCCGCCGATAAGCTGCACACGCAGTTCTTCGAACGCGCTGTCGTTGGTTTCGACACCCACAGCGTCGCGCATCGCTTTGGTCAGCTGATCGGAATACTCACCGCCCAGGCTTTGCGCCAATTGGCCTTGCACACCGGCGATGACCGGGCTGCCTTCTTCCAACTCGTCGACCGTAATGTCGTCGAGTGAGACCAGGATCCAACCGCGATTGGCGGGCGCTTCCAGCAATTTGACCGTGCCCTGCGCCATGCTGAACATCAGCGCGAGCGCGGGAGGAACCGGGCCACGCTGGCGCAGCTGCTGGAGCTCCTGCCGCGCGAGGTTGACCGAATCGACCGGCGGCAGATCCTTCTCTTCCGCGCCTAGGGCATCGCCCAGCGACGTATCGCCGCGCGCTTTGTCCAGCACACGTTCGGCCGCTTCCTTGGCGACATCGCTCGCCTTGGCGAGGTTGAAGTCTGTCACAACCCGTTCGCGGATCGTCGCGAGCGCGGGCGCGGCGGATTCCACGATCTGCGTCACATCGTAGACGAGGAATTGCGAACCCGGCACCAGCACGTCGAGTTGGGGCTGGCTTTCATCCAGGCCAAAAGCTGTGTCGAGGATGGGACGCAACGCCTGGTTGGGTTGAGCGTTGGCGGCGCCAAAGACGCGACCATCCGCCAGCAGCGGCGGGCTTTCTTCGAGCGTCAATTCAAACGCTTCGGCAATTTCGGTCAGCGATGTGCCTTGGTCCACCTCGGCTTCGATACGGGCGGAAAAATCGCCCAGCGCCGCAGCGCGTTTCTCTTGGGTGAGAGCCACAGCGATGTCATCGCGCACCGCCGAAAGCGGGCGCTCAGCGGTGTTCGTCACCTTGTCAACACGGGCGATGACAAAGCCCAGAGTGCTTTGCGCGGGCCCTGCAATGTCGCCTTCACCAGCGGCGAACACCGCTTCGGCGGCGGCAAAGCTGACGGCTGAAGCAAACTGTTCGCGATCGCGATCGACAACGTTGGTTGTGTTGAACCCGGCTTCGCGCGCGGCGGCTTCGATGCTTTTGCCGCCTTGGATTTGGGCGATGAGCGCGTCGGCGCCTTCTTTCGTCGGGACCGTGAACGACGTGACATCGCGCGATTCGCGCGCCGCATACTGGTCCTTGGTTTCCTCGTAACGCGCTGCGATTTCCGCGTCGCTTGGCGTCACGTCCGCTTTCAGATTGTCGACATTGAACAGCGCGTAGCGCAGCGTCCGGCGTTCCGGTTCGATATAGTCGGCGCGATTGTCAGTGTAATATGTTTCGAGCGCGGCCTGTTCGGGCTCTTCCTCGGTGGTGTAGAGCGCGCTGGGGATAATCGCGATACGCCCGCTGCGGCGTTCGAGGAAAAGCGAGGCGTATTGGCGTGCCAGCTTTTCGGGCACTTGCGGCGCGGCGAGGGCCGGCAGCAGCAATTGCTGCGCAAGCAGTCCATCGCCCAAATCGCGGCGCAACGTGGCGTCGGTAATGCGCTGTTCGGCCAAAGCGCGCTGATAAACGGTTTGGTCGAATTCTCCGCTTACGCCTCGAAAGGCGGGAATTTGGAGGATCTCGCTGTTTACGAGGTTGTCCCCAGCACGAAGACCCATGCTTTCGGCAAATTCACCAATCGCGTGGCGATCGACCAATTGCGAGAGCACCTCGTCCAAGCCACCCTCAGCGATAAAACCGGGCATGGTGATCGTTGGGTTTTCCCGGCGGACCCCGCGCAGCGCGGAATTGGCGGTTTCGGTCAATTCGCCAGAGGTGATCTCATCATCGCCGACCAGCGCAATGCGATCGCCTTGTGTGATTCCGCCGAACGTGTTGCCGGTGATGTCCGCTCCCGCAAAGGCGAGGCCCACAATAATCAAGAAGCCGATGAAAACGGGCATTCCGAATTTCGACTGAAAAAACTTGCGAATAGACGTAATCATGTGAGTGGTATTTCCCGACCGCGTGCCGCGCACTGCGGAATCGGCATCACCGCTTCCTTTTTGCGCGTATCTGTGTTGGCCACGCGCTCTATCCGCCCTGACACCTCGTCGCAACAGGTGTGCGAAGGTTTTGACTGTCTGATCAGTGTCGTCTAGCGGAGCCAACCCTCCCGGCCTATTGAGGCCGCGAAGAATCAAACATTGCTAAAGGCATACGCAGGACAACCGATGTCGGAACGCCCCCTTATTGTCGGAAACTGGAAAATGCATGGCACCCGCGCCATGCTTTCCGAAGCGCGCGCGATGGACCGCGCCGCGCAGCGCCATATGAAGGTTGAGGTGGCCATTGCGCCGCCTTACACCCTGATCCACCCGATCCATCGCGAAGCCGAACAGATCGGTGTGGGCGCGCAAAACTGCCACCACGCCGATGGCGGGGCGCATACAGGCGACATTTCTGCATCGATGATCGCGGACGCTGGAGCCAAGTTTGTGATCCTGGGCCACAGCGAACGCCGCGCCGACCACAACGAAACCGACGCCGTGGTCAAAGCCAAAGTCGAGGCGGCTCTGAGCGCGGGTCTGCGCGTGATCCTGTGCTGTGGGGAAAGCGACAAGACCCGCGAAGCGGGCCGCGCCGTTGCGCATGTGAGCAAACAGATCAAAGCGTCGCTGCCCGAAATCGAGGAAGCGGGCGATAAGTTGACCATCGCTTACGAACCGATTTGGGCGATTGGTACGGGCAAAACGGCGACGACTGACGATATTGAAGAAATGCACGCGGCGATCCGCGCGCTTCTTGTCGAACTGTTCGGCGAAGAGCAGAGCGATAAGATCCGCATTCTATACGGCGGTTCGGTAAAGCCTGAAAACGCAGGCGAAATCCTCAACGTACCCGAAGTGGGTGGCGCGTTGGTTGGCGGGGCCAGCCTGACGGCGGACAGCTTTATGGGCATCGCGCTCGCGGCGGACGCGCCCGAAAGCTAAATCCTGCAAGGTTGCACTTGGCCGCGCGCGCACTTAAATGCGCCGCACACGGTTTGCATCGCATCACACGATTGAAAGACACAAAAACGCCATGGGCTTGTTCATTTTTCTCACTGTCCTCCAGGGGCTCGTCGCAGCGGCGTTGGTCGGCGTTGTCCTGATGCAGCGTTCGGAAGGCGGCGGTCTTGGCATTGGTGGCAGCCCGGGCGGCGCGCTGGGTGCGCGCGGCGCGGCGGACTTTCTGACCCGTGCGACCAAATGGCTTGCGGTGGCGTTTGTGGCGCTCTCAATCGCTTTGGCGGCGGTTGCGGTGAACACGAACTCGTCAGATTCGGTGACTTCGACACTTGATCGCGGCGTCGAAACGCCCGTTGGTGGCGGCGATGTGCTGGGCGATCCGTTGGCGCCCACGGGGGAGCCGGCCGAAGAACCCGCCAACGACGATCCACTCGCCGACTAACGCGACGCTTTCGCGCCCCGAAACACCGCGAGTTTGGTTGATCCAGCCTCGCGCTTTCTATCGGCTTGTGGATTTAACGCCGTGCGCGGTCCCAATTCGCTTGCCCCGAATCCAATCCAACGCTTAAGGCCCAAATCCCATGGCGCGGTACATTTTCATAACCGGCGGCGTGGTCTCCTCGCTCGGCAAAGGTCTCATGGCGGCTAGTCTCGCAGCGCTTCTGCAAGCGCGCGGGTACAAGGTCCGTATTCGTAAGTTCGACCCCTATCTCAACGTCGATCCGGGCACGATGAGCCCGTATCAGCACGGCGAGGTCTATGTGACCAACGATGGGGCAGAGACCGATCTGGACCTTGGTCACTACGAACGCTTCACCGGCGTCTCCGCGCGGCAAAGCGACAACATCACCTCTGGCCGGGTCTACCGCGACATTATCGCCAAGGAACGCCGCGGCGATTTTCTGGGCGCGACGGTGCAGGTGATCCCGCACGTAACCGACGCGATCAAGCAGTTTGCGCTCGCCGATCAGGACGATCATGATTTCATTTTATGCGAGATTGGCGGGACCGTGGGCGACATCGAATCGCTGCCGTTCATGGAAGCAATCCGGCAGATCCGGAACGAGCTGGAACCGTTTCAAACGCTCAGCGTCCACGTCACGCTTGTTCCCTACATCGCGGCAGCGGGTGAGTTGAAGACGAAGCCGACGCAGCACTCCGTGCGCGAACTCGCGAGCTTGGGCATCAAGCCCGATGTGCTGCTGTGCCGCGCGGAGCATCCGATCCCAGAGGGCGAGCGGCAGAAGATCGCCAATTTCTGCAATGTGCGTAAAGAGGCGGTTATCCCCGCGCTTGACGCGCCGTCGATCTATTCAGTGCCGCTTCAGTACCACAACGAAGGACTTGATGAAGAAGTCCTGCGCGGCTTCGGCATCACGGACGCTCCTACACCTGATTTGACCTCGTGGGACGATGTCACGGATCGATATTTCAACCCCGAGGGTGAGGTCACGATCGGCGTGGTTGGCAAATATGTCGGCCTTCCCGATGCGTATAAGAGCCTCAACGAAGCGCTCATCCATGGCGGCCTGGCCAATCGTGTTAAGGTCAACATCAAGTGGATTGATGCGGAGATCTTCGAAGGCGACGATGGCGAGATAGCCTCCGCGCTGGAACCGATGCATGGCGTGCTGGTCCCTGGCGGCTTTGGCGAACGCGGCAGCGAGGGCAAGATCGCCAGCGTGCGCTTTGCCCGTGAACGAAAAGTCCCCTTCTTTGGTATTTGCCTCGGCATGCAGATGGCCTGTATCGAAGGCGCGCGCGCAGCAGGTTATGGCGAGGCGTCCTCGACCGAATTTGGCGAGACCAAAGAGCCGGTTGTCGGCATCATCACTGAATGGATGAGCGAAGAGGGCCTACAAAGCCGCAACGAAGGTGGCGACTTGGGCGGGACAATGCGTCTGGGTGCCTATGAGGCGAAGCTTGTTGGCAACAGCCACACATCTTCGATCTATGGCGGTGCTCAGAGCATTTCAGAGCGCCATCGCCACCGCTACGAAGTGAACAGCGCCTATATTGAACCGCTTGAAAAACAAGGCTTGGTGTTTGCCGGCATGTCCCCTGACGGATTGCTTCCGGAAATAGTCGAGCGTCCCGACCATCCGTGGTTTGTGGGCGTTCAATTCCACCCTGAGCTAAAGTCCAAACCGTTCGACCCGCATCCGCTCTTCGCTGGCTTTATCGCCGCGGCGCTGGAGCAATCCAGGCTTGTTTGATTTCTAAGGCTTTATTTTTTCGATCAGGCGATTTTGTACAAGTTCGCCGCAGTTCTCGCCGCAAACCCCTGATTTGGAAAGGGGTTTATGGATACCGGGCGAGAAATTGGATTAATCCCCGAAAATCAAAGGGCTGTCGCGTTTTTACAAGCGAACAACTTTGCCCTTGCATACCCGTTACAAAGCGCCTTAGCTCACGGGCGCAATCCTTGGAAAACACAAGGGGGCGGAGGAATTGACCCGCCAAACCATGAAATTGCGGTGCGATGTTTGGACTGGTTCAAGTCTGGCGTTGAACACCGCTATAAGCTCGAACGAGAACAGAGCGTCTTCTGCGACCCGGATGCTCAGTTCACAGTCGAGGCGGCGTTAGTCGCGGGGGCGGATCCGTTGGGTCCGCCTCTACTCTTTTGGGCCCGCTATTTTCGCCGAGCATATGGAAACGGCCCCGTCGCGAGGACGAGGCCGTCTTTGCAATTTCACTATTTGATAGGTGGGTTACGCAGCGTTGGCAGCGCCATCATCGGCGGCCTTGTCAGCGTCGGTCTCGACCGCTTTGAGTGTGGTCGAACCCACAGCGATCTTCTTCGGCTTCATCGCGTCGGGCACTTCGCGCACCAGATCGATGATCAGCAAACCATCGGCAAGGTCAGCGCGTTCAACCCGCACGTAATCCGCGAGCTCAAAGCGGCGCTCAAACCCGCGATTGGCGATGCCGACATGCAGCAGTTCGGAACCATCATCGAGTTCTTCGCGCTTCTTGCCCTGAACGGTCAGAAGATTCTGTTGCGCGGTGATATCGATATCCTGCGGGCGGAAACCGGCCACGGCGAGCGTTATACGGTAATTGTCTTCGCCCGAACGCGCGATGTTGAATGGGGGATAGTTGTCGCCGGAATGCGAGCGAGCCTGGCTTTCGAGAAGATCGAAGAGGCGGTCAAAGCCCACGGTCGAACGGCGATAGGGGGTAAAATCCAGACGTGACATAGTTGCAAATCCTCGTGTTTGAGCAATTTGGTTTTTGTTCCCCGGCCTGCCTCATGCAGCGCCGAGTGTGTTTGCCGCCGATTGCGTCTCCCAAGACTGGCGAAACGCAGCGACACACTCTATTTGGGATAAGCAAAATCCCTTTCAAGGGGTCTGATAAGGACAAAGAATGAGCCAGCCCACGATCGATATGTACACCAAGTTTGCCTGCCCTTTCTGCGTGCGGGCCAAGCATTTGCTTACCTCCAAGGGTGCGACGTTCAACGAATACGACATCACGATGGGCGGCGAAAAGCGCGACGAGATGCTGGCCCGCGCGCCCGAAGCGCGCACTGTGCCGCAGATCTTTATCGGCGAGACCTATGTGGGCGGCTCCGACGACCTCGCGGCGCTGGAAGATGCAGGCAAGCTCGACGCGCTGCTGGCGGGTTAGGGCGGCCACGTGCCCAAAATTGCTGTCTTGCAGATGACTTCGGGGGTGGACCCGGAGGCGAATTTCGATACGATCTTTCGTGCGATGTGTGATGCGCGAGGGGCGGGAGCGGACATGCTCTTTACGCCAGAGATGTCGCTTCATCTGGATCGGGATCGAAAGCGTGCAGGTTCGAAGATCAAGGACGAAACCGACACAGTGCTTTTTGACCGGCTGCGCTGGGCTGCAGACGAGCAAGACATTTGGGCCACAGTTGGTGTTCCGGTCTGCAAGGCGTCTGGTCACCTTGCAAATCGCCAATGGTTATTCGCACCATCTGGCGACCCCATGCGCCATTACGACAAAATGCACATGTTCGACGTCAAGCTCTCCACTGGGGAAACCTGGCGTGAAAGCTCAGCCTATGAGGCAGGTAAACAGACCTACGTTATCGACGATACGCCGCTTGGCCGACTAGGTCTGACCATCTGCTACGACGTTCGTTTTCCCGCGCTGTTCGAGCAACTCGGCCGTGCGCAATGTGACGCTATCACCGTCCCTGCCGCCTTTACCGTGCCAACCGGCAAAGCGCACTGGCATGTCCTACTGCGCGCCCGCGCTATCGAAGCCACCGCCTTCGTCATCGCGCCAGCGCAAGTCGGCAAGCACGAGGACGGGCGCGAAACCTACGGCCACAGCCTTGTTGTCGATCCGTGGGGCGAAGTTCTGCTTGATATGGGCGGTGAGGAACCGGGGCTTGCTTTCTGCGATATAGATTTGGAGCGCATCGCCGAAGTGCGCTCACAAATCCCAAGCCTTGCCAACAAGCGCGATATCCCCAAATACGACCCCCAATGATTGTTTTTGATCTCCATTGTGAACACGGCCACCGCTTCGAAGGCTGGTTTGGTTCGTCGGAAGACTACGAAAGCCAGTTGGCTCGCGGTCTGGTCGAATGCCCGGAATGCGGCACGAAGCAGATCAGCAAGGCCCCGATGGCACCCGCTGTCCCGCCCAAGGGGAACACGCGCTCCGATGCGCCCGTACCCGCGCCCGTCGGTGAACAATGCGAAGCGGCGCCGTTGGCCAACCGCGAAATGCCAGCCGAAGTGCAACAGGCGATGGAAAAGCTGGCCGAAGCGCAAACAAAGGCTCTGAAAAACAGTACCTTCGTCGGCGAGGATTTTGCCAAACAATCGCGCGAAATGCACTATGGCGAACGCGACGAAGCGCCGATCCATGGGCAGGCCACTTTGAAAGAAGCCAAAGAGCTGGTGGATGAAGGCGTGCCCGTCGCGCCGCTGCCCTTTCTGGTCGCGCCGCCGGAAAAGCTCAATTGATTGCAGTGCCCGCGCTGCTATGGATCGGAGCGGGGCCCCGTAGCTCAGCCGGATAGAGCATCAGATTCCTAATCTGAGGGCCGCGTGTTCGAATCACGCCGGGGTCACCATTTCTCAAGACAAAAGACGCCCAGCGTATCCGAACGAGGCAAGAGCCTCATGGATACAACCGGGCGTCTGGTCTCCAGCTGAGGAACGCTGGTGATACGAAGAAGGCCAATCGGTACGAACCGCGAAAGTCCTGCCGGGGGCGGGGCCGAAGTCTCGGTTAAACCGTGATGCGCCTTCAACCCCTTGTTTAGATAAACATGACTGCCAACCGGTTGAAGCGTCTTAAGTACTTTCACGTATCGCCGACGTGTTACTCAGTGGATTTGGAATACGCGCCCCATTTCCACCACGCCGTGCCGGCCAACGCGGTCAGGCTTGAACAGGCAATCACAAGCGCAATGGCGGTCCCATCCCAGCCATAGGCTTCGTAGATGATGGTCCCGAACAGGCTGCCCAATCCTCCGCCAACAAACATCAAAACGATGTAGATCGTTGTCAGGCGCGTGCGCAGTTCGGGCGGGGCGGTGAAGAAGGTCATTCGGCTCGCCACATCCATGCCGGGGCCAACCGTGGTCGTGAACAGGATCGGGATGATCAGCAGCCACAAACTGTCGCCAAAAGGCCAGAACAGCGCACTGCCAAAGGCCTGGACACATCCAAAAAGGAAGCGCGCGCGGCGAGGGCCAATGCGGTCTGACAGTTGCCCAAGTTTGGGCGTCGTCAACACGCTCAATGCGGCAAGCCCGGCAAGATAGCCGACCACATCGGTGCCGTACCCCATCGCGTCCGATGTCAGGTGCAGAGCAAGGGCCAGCCACAGGGCGATGAACTGGCCAAAGCCTATCCCTTGGATGGCTCCCGATATAAGGATTTCAGGATACCGCTTTATCAACGGAAAGACCGAGGCGAGCAGCGCGAAGTACCCGCCGCGCGGATTGGATTGGCTGGCTCCGAACGCCTCTTGCTTGGGCACGATCCAGGGCATGGCGAGGGTAACCGCCACCATCGCTGCGCTCGCGACCCAGTACACCGCATGCCAATCGTATACGTCTGCGATCACGCCCGATCCCACCCGTGCAACCAACAGGCCGAACAGAACGCCCGCCGTCAAAGTCGCGGTGACATAGCCCAAGCGCTCCGGCGCGACGCGCTTCGAGGCGTAGGCGGGAAGCAGATAGGGCGCGATGGTGAAGAATCCGAGCCAGGTCGATCCGGCCACAAAGGTCGTGAAATCGGGCGCAAAGGTCATCGCCAACAGTCCGGCGCATTGGCAAACGCTAAAGACGATAGTGAGCGTACGGTTCGAATAGCGGTCGCCCAGCGGCAGCAGCAGGAAAATCCCCACCGCCAGCGCCACTTGGTTCAGAGCGGGCACAATCCCGATCCGCGCGTTACTCACGCCGAAATAGGCTGCGACTTCGCCAATAATTGGGTGAATGTAATAGGCGTTGGCCGTTACCACGGCGATTGCGAGCGCCAGAAGGAGCTCCTGTCGCCGCGTAAGGTACGCTGGGTTTGTTTGAGGCAATGGGGCTCGCTTAGCTCGTGACACCCACCGCCTTAGCCATATCGATGACCCCTTGCGCGAGTTCGACCGGGCGGTCTTCCTGACAGAAATGACCACAGGTCGAGAGCGTTCCGTGAGGTTGCCCTTTTGCGCCCGCAATCCGATCAATCAACATGGGCGCAAGGCCACCGGTCACCGGATCGTCCTCACCAAACAGCGTCAGGAACGGCTTGTTGAAAGCGGCCAGACCTTTCCACGCCTCGATATTTTCCGCGATGCCGTCCATGCCGTCTTCCACCGGGACCAGTTGCGGAAAGGCGCGCGCGCCCGCTTTGCTGGCTTCGTCAGGGAAGGGCGCGTCGTAGGCGATGATGGTTTCGGGTGCGAGTTCGGTGGCAGTCGCGCGTTGCAGCAATTCGCCGATCTTGAACTCCGGACTGCTCTTGGCAAATTCACGCCACATCAGGAAAGCGGGCGAGGGCTTGCCGCCGGTGGGAAGGAAGGTGTTGCTGGCCACAACACAAGTGAAGCGTTCCGGCTCATCACCCACCATGCGCAGGCCTAGTAGGCCGCCCCAGTCTTGGCAGAACAGCGCCGCGGGTTCGGGCACAACCGCATCGCGCCATTGTTTGAGCCAGCTGGTGTGGCGCGCATAGGTGTAGAACGCCACGTCATCAGGGGTGTCGCTCTTGCCGAATCCAATCAGGTCGGGCGCGAGGCAGCGAAAGCCCGCATCGACCAGGATCGGGATCATCTTGCGATAGAGGAAGCTCCAGCTTGGTTCGCCATGGAACAGCAGCACCGGTGGTCCATCTCTAGGCCCCTCATCAACATAGTGCATCTTCCCCTTGTATCCCTCGCCAAGATCGATCTCGATCCAGTTTTCGGCAAAAGGGTAGTCAGGGATCGCGGCAAAGCGCGCGGGGTCGGCCTTGAGGATTTTCATTCGTCTCTCTCCCATTCTGATCCGAAAGAGACACGGGCCGCTTCAAAAGCGGCTCATGCTTCTCCCGTCGCCTTGTCCAACAGCGGCACCTCTTCCTTGAACGTGTGCGTGACATAGGGGAAGGGGATTTCAATTTTGGCCCGGTCAAGCGCAGCTTTAATTGAGCGGATCACCTGATCTTTGTTCAGCGCGCTTCCCACGCCCGAAGACGGTGCCCACCAACGGACGATGAAATCAACCGAGCTTGAGCTGAAGTTGTCTGCCAAGACATAGATAGTTTCATCCTTGTCAACGAGCTCGCAGGACTCCACAGCCTTGCGGATCACGTTTGCGGCGTGGTCGAGATCAGTGTCGTAGGATACGCCGATCACCACTTCAAAACGGCGCTTGGGCTTGTCTGTCCAGATCTCTACCGGGCTTTGAAACAGCATAGCGTTGGGCATGATGCTAAGCTCGCCTGAGAAGTTTCGGATGTGGGTTTCACGCAGCGAGATGTATTCGACCGTGCCCAGGATTCCATCCACTTCGACAATATCGCCCAACTGCATCTTTTCGCGCAGCATGATCATGACGCCTGCGAAGAAGTTCTCGAAAATGTCCTTGAACGCAAAGCCAACCGCCACCGTGCCGATACCAAGGCCGGCGATCAGACTGGCGGGGGTGAAATCGGGAAACACAATGACCGCTGCGATCATCAATCCAACGGTCCAGATCGCCAGCTTCACAGCTTTTTGCATGAGGTGGCGCAGCGAGCCGCGCAGCTCGGTCTTGCCCGTAATTCTTCGCGAGATCACGCCCGCGCCCTTTGCCACCAGCCACGTCACGAACAGCACGGCGAACGCGATGACCAAAGAGGGCACCGCTGCCAGCGTCTGCTCCCAAAGAGACGTGAACTGTTCCATTACCAATGGCGACATGATGCTTCTTCAAATCCTGTTCTTTTTTCGCGACGTCTTGCAATGGTTCGAAGGTGTCTTGTCTTTTGAAAAAGGCCGCCGAGGCCCGTTCCCTAACATCGTCTAGCTTCGCTGAGCCGTACTGTAGACTTGCATGATCGCATTAGGCATGACGCGCAACCGAGGAAGAGGGACCGCTACCAGAAATGAAGAACGAAACCGAAGAGCTCGCCGAAATCCGCCGCGCCGTGCGCGCTTTGTGCGATGATTTTCCGGGTGAGTATTGGCGCGCCAAAGACGCCGAGCGCGAATATCCAGCGGAATTTGTCGACGCGCTGACGAAAGCGGGCTTCCTCGCCGCGCTGATCCCCAGCGAATATGGAGGTAGCGGACTAAGTCTCGACGCGGCCTGCGTCATCATGGAGGAGATTCAAGCGACGGGCTGCAATGGCGGCGCGGCGCATGCGCAGATGTACATCATGAACACGCTGCTGCGTTACGGCAGCGAGGACCAGAAAGCGCATTACCTGCCAAAGATTGCGGACGGTTCGCTGCGTTTGCAGGCCTTTGGCGTATCTGAGCCAACAAGCGGCACCGACACGCTCAGTCTCAAAACCCGCGCGGTAAAGGACGGCAACGAATATGTTATCAACGGTCAGAAGATCTGGACAAGCCGCGCTGAACATTCTGACCTGATGCTGCTGCTGGCCCGCACGACGCCGCGCGAGGAGGTCGAGAAGAAGACAGAAGGGCTCTCGATGTTCCTCGTCGACATGCAGGAGGCGCGCGGCAACGGCATGGAGATAAAGCCGATCCGAACCATGATGAATCACTCATCATGCGAGGTGTTCTTTGACGACCTGCGCATTCCGGCCAGTGCCTTGGTCGGCGAGGAAGGGAAGGGCTTTCGCTACATCCTGTCTGGCATGAACGCAGAGCGTATCCTGATCGCATCGGAGTGCATTGGTGACGCCAAATGGTTTATCGAACGCGCGAGCGCTTATGCCAGCGAACGCAACGTCTTTGCGCGACCCATTGGACAGAACCAGGGTATCCAGTTCCCCATAGCGCGCTGCTACGCGCAAATGCGGGCGGCAGAGCTTATGGTGCACCATGCGGCGCGTGTGTACGACGAAGGAGGAAATCCGGGCGAAGAGGCGAACATGGCCAAGCTGCTCGCCTCCGAAGCCAGTTGGACGGCGGCTGACATGTGCGTCCAAACCCATGGCGGATTTGGCTTTGCCGAAGAATACGATGTTGAGCGCAAGTTCCGCGAAGCGCGGCTTTACACCGTGGCGCCGATCTCAACCAATCTGATCCTGTCCTATCTGGCCGAGCACGTTCTGGGCCTGCCGCGCTCATACTGAGTCGGTTTGGGCGCTCACAGCCCGGTAAATCCCTCGGTTTGGCCATTAAGGGTTGAACCGATGCGTTAACTGTGATTCTGTGGATTGCATGGAGGGACGGGATTTCACATTTGCGCATGGCGTAAGGCCTCAGGTGGCCTTGCCCAGCAATCCGGCGAAGATCTGGGGTGGCCTGTTGCTGCTCCTCGCTTTGGCGGGGCTGGCGATTGCCGGTCCTTGGGGCGTGCTCGCCTGGTATGAAAATTCCGCCGCGCTGGATGATCGTCAGCATCAGATCGCGTTGCTCAATGAAGAGATCGCCGCGCTGCAGAACCGGGTTGATCTTCTTGATCCTGAAAATGTCGATTCTGACCTTGTGGGTGAACTGGCCCGTCGGAACCTTGGTGTGCTTCACGCCGACGAAGTGGTAATCACTTTGCCCGAAAATAACCACAGCGGTTCCTAACCAGACTACTTTCGGTTTTGCGAGGATTTCGTAGCGTCTTTGCGTTGCGTCTTGGTTCGTCTTGGTCCAAAGCTTCACCGCAAGAGGGAACTCTGGACGCGGCGGTCCCCCAGCTGAGCGTTCAGACAATTAGGGATCATATTCATGGCTAAGCCATCAAAGCCTGCTGCCGGTAAGGCAGCCGCCAAAACACCGGCGAACGCAACTGCGCCGTCCGACGACCCCGATTTCATCCTGCATTCGCTGCAAGAGGAATTCGAAGCGGCCAAACGCTACGCGGCGAGCGATGAAGAGATGCTCAAATTCTATGAGCAGATGCTTCTTATACGTCGCTTCGAAGAAAAAGCCGGCCAGCTTTATGGCTTGGGCCTGATCGGTGGCTTCTGCCACCTCTACATTGGTCAGGAGGCGGTCGCGATTGGTCTGCAATCCGCGCTGGATGGAGATAAAGACAGCGTCATCACCGGCTACCGCGATCACGGACACATGCTTGCCTATGGCATCGATCCCAACGTCATCATGGCCGAACTGACGGGCCGCGAAGCTGGCATTTCGAAGGGCAAGGGCGGGTCGATGCACATGTTTTCGACCGAACATAAGTTTTACGGCGGCCACGGCATCGTCGGCGCTCAGGTTGCGCTGGGTGGCGGTCTCGCGCTCGCGCACCAGTACAACGAAGATGGCGGGCTTTGCCTGGCCTATTTCGGTGACGGCGCGGCCAACCAGGGCCAGGTTTATGAGACTTTCAACATGGCCGCTCTCTGGAACCTGCCGATCGTCTTCGTGGTCGAAGACAACCAATACGCCATGGGCACGTCGAGTTCGCGTTCTTCGGCGGAAACCCGTTTCCACCGCCGCGGCACCGCCTTCCGCATTCCAGGCATGGAAGTGAACGGCATGGACGTTCTCGAAGTGCGCGCGGCCGCTGAAGTCGCTTTCAAGCATGTACGCGAAGGCAAGGGCCCGGTCCTGATGGAGTGCAACACCTACCGCTATCGTGGCCACTCCATGTCCGATCCGGCCAAATACCGGACCCGCGATGAGGTACAGGAGCAGCGCGATCATCACGATCCTATTGAAGGTTTGAAAAAGACTCTGATCGAAGGCGGCAAGACCGAGGAAGACTTGAAAGCGATCGACAAAGCGATCCGAGCGCGCGTCGCCGAAGCGGCGGACTTTGCCGAGAATTCGCCTGAACCCGCTCCAGAGGAACTCTACACCGAAGTTCTGGTGGGGGAGTATTGATCGATGGCTATTGAACTCAAAATGCCCGCGCTGTCGCCGACCATGGAGGAAGGCACCCTCGCCAAATGGCTTAAGGCCGAAGGGGACACGATTGAGCCTGGCGATATCATCGCCGAGATCGAGACCGACAAGGCGACGATGGAATTCGAATCGATTGATGACGGCGTGCTTGGCAAGATCCTTATCGCCGAAGGCACTGAGAATGTCGCCGTTGGTACGGTGATCGCGACGCTGGAAGGCGAGGGCGAAGAAAGCGCTCCGGCACCAGCGCCGCCCCCTGCCGCAGCGCCAGCGCCGATTCCCGCGCCAGCAGCAGCACCGTCCAAACCGGTTGCGGCAAAAGTGGTGAATGATCCAGAAATCCCCGCTGGTACCACCTTCACCTCAACGTCCGTGCGCGAAGCCTTGCGCGACGGCATGGCCGAAGAGATGCGCGCGGATCGTCGCGTCTTCGTCATGGGCGAAGAAGTAGCCGAATACCAAGGCGCCTACAAAGTCACGCAGGGGCTACTCGATGAATTCGGACCCAAGCGCGTTATCGACACACCGATCACGGAATATGGCTTTGCCGGGATCGGCACGGGCGCGGCGATGGGCGGTTTGCGTCCGATCGTCGAGTTCATGACTTTCAACTTCGCTATGCAGGCGATTGACCACATCATCAACTCAGCCGCCAAGACGAACTACATGTCGGGCGGGCAGATGCGCTGCCCCGTCGTCTTCCGCGGCCCCAACGGCGCGGCTTCGCGCGTGGGTGCGCAGCATTCGCAGAATTACGGTCCGTGGTACGCGAGTGTCCCGGGCCTGATCGTTATCGCACCCTATGATGCATCCGATGCGAAAGGTCTGATGAAGGCAGCGATCCGCTGCGAAGACCCCGTGGTATTCCTCGAGAACGAGCTGGTCTACGGCCGCAGCTTTGACGTTCCCGACCTTGATGATCACGTCTTGCCCATCGGCAAGGCACGTATCATGCGCGAAGGTTCCGACGTTACAATCGTGTCTTACTCAATCGGAGTGGGTCTGGCTCTCGAAGCGGCCGAAACGCTGGCGGACGAGGGCATTGATGCGGAAGTCATCGACCTTCGCACGCTGCGGCCACTCGACCGGGAGGCGGTCCTCACCAGTCTTGCCAAGACAAACCGTCTGGTCATCGCTGAAGAAGGGTGGCCCACCTGTTCAATCGCGAGCGAAGTGATCGCGATCTGCATGGAAGACGGTTTCGACGATCTCGATGCGCCCGTTATCCGCGTGTGCAACGAAGACGTGCCGCTGCCTTACGCAGCGAACCTTGAAAACCTTGCGCTGATTGACGCGCCTCGGATCGTCGAGGCGGTCAAAAAGGTCTGCTACGTTTAGATAGAGAGCTTAAGGGTCAGGCTGTGAATTGCGTACAAGACGCCACCGCCTGTCCGTCGCTGGCACCATAGAGCCGCGTCAAATCGCGGGAGTCGCGAATGTTGAACGCGGCCGTATAATCAATCACTCGCCCTTCCAGGAAATTAAACGGGGTGAGCGATTCATAGGTGTACGAGATTTCGACAAACATGACCGCTGTGCCCGCCGACGATTTGATCTTGGTCGTGTTGGCGCCCATGCCTTCGAACGCTGTTCCGGTTTTCCCCTCATCTTCAAGGCCGTAGGATGAGGTGTGGTTCTTTTTGCCGCGGCAACGTTGCCAGGCAATCCATTGGCCTCCCTCCGAGTTTTGTTGGAGGCTGGAAAGGATGATCCTTCCCTGCTCAAAAACCCCTATCCCCGCGCCAAGCTTTTCCGCGCCGACAAACACTTCGGTGATATCGTCTTCAAAGACTCGTTTTTCCTCAAGCACGTCAGCTTCGCCCACCCGCGACGCGTTGTCCGCGACCTGCATCGCGACCTGACTGACCTGCATGTGCGTGATGACGTAATACGCCGTTTCGGTGCCCATTAGCCCAAGTGAAAGGAAGATCGGCGCGGCAAAGGCGAATTCGATAAACGCGACGCCGGAGTTTTCCTTGCGCAGATGGGCGAGCGAACGCAGCGGCCGCTTGAGAGTTGCGCGAACCTGTTCGAATTTATTCGAGGGGGTCATGTGCAGTTCCCTACCGACACTTGCGTGCTTTGCTCATCATAAGGTTGGTTTCTAAGCACCGTTGACGCGCGCACTCGGACGTTGGCGTTCATGCCGGGTACGAACTTATCGATCGGGAAAAGCCGAGGGTAGGTCACCGTCGCTGTGTAAAGGACCGCGTCGCGCGCGCCGCCAAAGCCGGCTTTACCCCGGTTGGCGTCCCATTGACCGTTATCGTTGGTGTCTTCGAATGGCTCATCATTGTTGCAGATATTGTCGCCGTTCGTGTCGGTGTACGGCTCTGCTTCGCCGATATCGCTGAAGTCAAAGTGCGACAGCTTTTCGAGCGCGATCGTAGCGTTGCTGGGAATAACCGTGCCAACTTGGGCTTCAACCCGCGCGTCAATCTGCGCTTCCGTGCTGCCCGCGCTTTCCAGACTGATGTCACGCCCCGCTTTTTGCATGGCGCCGTTGACCATCGCCGATGTGTATTGCGTGTGCGCCACATCGAAAAGGCCAACGAGCATCATGATCAGCACCGGCCCGACAAATCCGAACTCGGTCAGCGTGGCCGCGTTTTGATCACGGGCGAGGCGGTTGAGGAGAGGCACGCGCATCATGCCGTCAACCTCAGCGCTGCGATCTTCTGGGCGATCTCTTTAAACGCCTTATCCAGAGCGGCCGAGTCGGTCGCCACATAGGCGCGTCCGGGTGTGGCGCAGTCCGTCAAGTTCTGCGGCACGGCGGGAAGGTTGGTAACAGGGTCCCTGAAGTTCCCAAAGGCTACCACCCAAACCGAGATGTTTTCATTGCGCGCCGCACGGCAGGCCGCCTGCAAACGCTCACGGTGCGCGGTTCTCGTTGTGGCGGTTTCGCCATCTCCACTCACGCGGCGGCTCCACCGTTCGATGCCGTACGTCCCGTAGACCTCGCGGTTGGGTTCCAAGTTACCGTCCGTCATGAAGACAATGTGGCGCGAGATCGCATCGCCGTTGGGCGCAGACTCGTTCGAAGACTGGAAAATACCACGCGGCGAGATAAACCGTGCGCCCCACAGCATACCGATATCGTGATAGGTGTTGCTGCGTCCTTGAAGACCGTTGACGTAGTTGCTCAGGTCTTTCCGGGTGCGCATAACGCCGTCGGTCGATGCCGTGGTCGTATTCTCCAGTTCGGCAAGTCGGAAGGCGGCGCGGGGGCAGGAATAGCTTGGACGTGACTGGCTTGACCGTTCGGACGAGGCAACGTCGCGTGTTACGGCGTTGTTATCGCTGTTGCGCCGCTCCCAGGCGATGTTGTTGACGACCGGCTTCCAGCGTTCGTCGCGGTTCGATGGGACCAGATTGATGTTCATATCCAGCGCGCCGACAGGAACCGGATCCCATGTGGTCGTTGCGACGGTTTCCGCTTCTTCGATGCATCCATCCCAGCGCAGCGTCGTCATGGCACCATTGGAGCCAACAGGAACCTGGGCCTGACGACTGCTGCCGTAAAAGTCGCGGACGTTGACCGATTCCCATCCTGCAGGAGACCCTGCTGGATTGGATCCACCCGGAGGCGAAGCGGTGTCGAGGCTTGTGTAGACCCATTCGTCAAATTCAATTGGATCGCCTTCTTCGACTATGTCAAAATCGACGTCGGCTGTGAAACGGTAAACGTCCCAGCCATAAGTGCAGGTGCGATTTGCTCCGCCGCCGTTTTTACTCCAACTCCAAAAGGCTTCGCCTCGTTCGAGCGTTTCGTTATTGTCGGTGTAATTGGTATAGCGGAAGTCCCCTTCAACTCTTTGACTGTTTACACCTTGGTGGGTGCCCAGTGCGGTCACCATCTCTTCGTAATCATCAGGCCGGTACTTATTCTTGCATTTATTCTTACCGACGTCTTTGACGACATCTTCAATACGTTCGACAAAAGATTCATTGCGCCGGTTTCGGATCTCGGTGATTTCTTCGCCGACTTCTTCATACTCACCGGTGCCGTCGTATTTGGCCCAGCGCGATTGGAACACGGCATCGCTCGCCATCCATGCTGAGTTCGCCGCGACAAGCTCCGCTCCGACATTAACGTTCGAGGCGTAGGGTACGATGCCGTAGCGCACCCGGGCGTTCGCCGACGTGGCAAGCTCAACCGTGTCGTAGAAGCTCATCACGGCGGTGCGCAGGCCCTTCAGGCGCGCGTTGCTCGCCTCTGTATTTCCGTTGTTCCCGCCGGGACACGAAGAGCCATCATCCGGACAGTTCATTGAGCCGGTTACGTCCAACACGAACATGATATCGGTGTTCGATATGTTGATATCCGCTTGGCAATTGACCGTTAGATCAAATTCATCGTAGCCAAACATGCCCATAAGGCTGGTTGGCATTTTGCCACTGGCTGTGCCTTTGACCTCGCCGTCTGACGTGCCGTTGTAGGCACGTTGGAGCCCGGTCAGGCCAAAAGTGCCATCAGGATAGTTTTCATCAAAGAACCCGTTACCGATACCCTGATGCACATCAGTAAATGTTTTGTCGTCCATCGCACGACGAGCGGCGAGGGCACCAGCGTCGCACGCAGCCTGCAAGCGTGACTGCGCCATGTAGAAACGGCTGGCATCAATGCCACCGCCGACCATCGCCACCAGCGGAACCATCGCCGCCGCGCCGATCGCCAAAGTGTTGGCGGACGCATCGGAAAGCAGCGCCTTGAAGAAACCGCCTCGATGTTGAGGTGTTCTTGTGGACGGCGATTGGCGGTTTGGATGCTCTGACTGGCTCATGCGATCAGTGTCCCTTAGTTTTTCCGAGCGTACAGATTCGCCCGGACGCAAAACTTTCGATGGGACCGCATAGCCGTGCGTCAGTAAGAAAAGTCCGAAGGCTTGTGGTTAAAAAGGTGCTAACACTCGGATAGGGCGCGCCAGCTCAGACTGTTGCCTCGAAAGGTCACACAGGCGCTTGACACAGACCCGCCAGCCTAGGGTATCGGCGCGTTTCATGGCCGACCAATTGACTGAAAAACTAACCGATGAAGCGCGTCTCGCCTTGGCTTACACAGGGCCAATCCTTCGCGACGCGTTAAGGATATTCTTTGAGTTCGATAGTCGCATTGCCCGGATCGTCTCAGGCACCAATGAACCGATGCTGGGTCAGATGCGGCTCGCGTGGTGGCGTGACACATTAGGGCTGCCGGTAAACGAGCGTCCAGAGGGCGACGTGGTGCTGGATGCGTTAGGCGCGCATTGGGCCGGGCAGGAGAGCGGGTTAGTCGCGCTTGTTGATGGCTGGGAACATATGTTGAGCGAACCGCCTTTGTCGAAAGAGGCAGCGGAAGGCTTTGCCCAAGGGCGCGTGCAAGGGCTTGCCGCGCTGACCGCTTTCTCGGGAGATGACGAGAAAATTGAGGCCGACCTTCACAACGCCGCAATGATCTGGGCGCTTGCTGACGCGGCCAGTCACATAGCGGAAGAGTCGGAGCGCGCGACGCTGATGGAGGTTGCGCAAGGAGTGTCGCCCCTCAAAGCCTTGCCGTCGCCCTATCGCGGGGTTGCAGTGCTGGGCGCGCTTGGCGCTCGTTCGATCGCATCCGGTGGTGCGCCCTTGATGGCGGGAAGGGGAGCCGCTGTGGTGGCATTGCGCGCTGGCTTGCTAGGGCGCTGAAAACCGGTACACATTCGCGCTTACACGCTGGGCAAGGGAGCCAAACGCGATGCGGCAGGCAATTCTGGGAATGATCGTGGGGCTGATTGTCGCCGGAGTGGGCATCACTTGGTGGGCCGGGCAGGCTCAAGTGGAAGAGCTCGCGCCGCCACCGCCAGAACCCGAAGAACCCGCGCCCGCACCCGAAGATCTGCCGATTGCCGATCCCGCGGATCTTGAAGGACCAGCGCCGCCTGAGGCCAGTGAATTGTCGCGCGAGGAAAAACGCTTCTTTCGCTATGACCGCGATCGCGACCGGCTCATCACGCGTAACGAAATGCTGTCCACACGCTCGGACGCGTTTCGAAAGCTCGATAAGGACGGCAACAATCTGCTGACTTTTGAGGAATGGGCGGTAACCACCGTCAATCGTTTCGAAGGCGCAGACGCCAATGGCGACGACAAGCTTACGCCATCGGAGTTTCGAACGACGGCCCCAAAGCGGCGCGCATCGGCCAAACCAACATGCAATTGTTAAGCGTTACGCCAACACCGGTTCGCGCTGGGATTTGATCCATTCGGCCATCTCGGCTTTGGCGCGGTTCGTGTAGGCTTCTTTGCGCTGCTTCTTCTTCACCTCATGCAGAGGCGGGAAGAGACCGAAATTCACGTTCATGGGCTGAAAGGTGGCGGCGTCGGCATCCCCGGTAATATGGCTGAGAAGCGCGCCCATCGCGGTCGAAGCGGGAAGGGGCTGCCATTCGCCGCCGGCCAATTCGTTCGCGGCCATCATGCCGGCCACGAGGCCAATGGCGGCGCTTTCGACGTAACCTTCGCAGCCAGTGACTTGCCCCGCAAAACGCACGTGCGGGGCGGCCTTTAGGCGCAGCTGACGATCCAAGACCTCGGGTGAGTTCAAGAACGTGTTGCGGTGGAGCCCGCCCAGACGTGCAAACTCAGCGTTCTCAAGCCCCGGAATGGTGCGGAACAGCTCAACCTGCGCACCATATTTAAGCTTCGTCTGGAAACCCACCATATTCCACAGCGTGCCCAGCTTATTGTCCTGGCGAAGCTGCACCACTGCGTAGGGCCATTTGCCCTGCGGATGCTCTTCGCTGGTGTCGTAAGGATTATCGAGGCCAACGCCCTTCATCGGGCCATAGCGAAGCGTTTCAACGCCCCGTTCGGCCATCACTTCGATTGGCATGCAGCCATCGAAATAGGGCGTGTCCTTCTCCCACTCCTTGAACTCGCCTTTTTCGCCTTCGATCAGGCCTTTGTGGAAGGCAAGGTACTGCTCCTTGGTCATCGGGCAATTGATGTAATCGCCGTCTTCGTTGGAGGCCTCGGTCGTCTTGTTCCAGCGCGATTGGATCCAGCATTTCGACATGTCGATGCTGTCGCGGTGGACGATCGGCGCGATGGCGTCAAAGAAGGCGAGGCGTTCTTCGCCGGTGGCCTTCACGATGCTTTGAGCGAGGCTGGCCGCAGTCAGCGGTCCAGTGGCGACGATGGTGAGGCCGCTTTCGGGCAAAGCGTCCACGCGTTCGCGCACCACTTCGATATTCAGATGGCTTTGAAGAGCCTTCTCGACTTCATCGGAAAAGACATCCCGGTCCACCGCCATGGCGCTGCCCGCCGGCACACGCGCGACTTCGCCTGCTCGCATCACAATCGAATCGAGTTCGCGCATTTCGTGGTGGAGCAGGCCCACCGCATTCTTGGTGTCATCGTCCGAACGGAAGGAGTTGGAACAGACCAGCTCAGCCAGCCCATCGGTCTGGTGGGCGGGCGTCATATTGTCCCCGCTCTTGGCGCTCCCACGCATTTCCGAAAGGCGCACTTTTACGCCGCGTTGGGCCAGCTGCCAGGCCGCCTCGCTGCCGGCGAGCCCGCCGCCAATTATGTGGACTTGATGTGTCATGATGGCGTGTGAAGTAATTGCGTGTTAGCGCGGGCGCAAGGGCATGCGAGGGATGACAGCATCTAAGGCTGGGCAAGAGGGATCACATTGTGTCTGACAAGACATCACACCGCGCGTTGATAGAACATCGACCCTGGTTGCTGGCGAGTTTGGTGGCGGGAATCGCCTATTACTTCCTATGGAACAACCCAATTGCGGGTGTGTGGCTGATCGCGCTCAAAGGAGCCGGTGTAGGGCTTCTTGCTGTGTACGCCATGCGCCGCGCTTCTGGGCTCGACGGAGCCATTCTGACCATCGCCCTTGTCTTAAGCGCGGTTGCGGACATGGTGCTGGAGATCAGTTTTGAAGTGGGCGGGGGCTTCTTCTTCGCCTCTCACGTGGTCGCGTTGGTTCTGTATGTGCGCAACGCACGCCCCAATCCTGTTGTCAGCCAGATGGCTTGCGCAGCGGCGCTGGCGATCGGCACCCCGGTGATCGCCTTTCTGATCAGTCAGCGACTCGATATAGCGCTTTATTCGACCGCTCTAGGCGCGATGGCCGCCTGCGCCTGGATGAGCCGTTTCCCGCGCTATCGGGTAGGTCTGGGAGCGGTTTTGTTCATTATCAGCGACTGGCTGATCTTTAGCCGGTTCGGCCCGTTGGACCTCGTTCCGCTGCCCGATATCCTGATCTGGCCGACCTATTTCGCCGCACAGGTCATGATCGCGACCGGCGTAGTGCAGACCCTGCGCGCGGATCGTGAAGCGCCCGACGCCTACGTGACCACAACCTAAGTGTAAGCGGCGATTGTGGTGCGGTGCAGCTCTCGCCGGTGGCCTTCATAGCCACCGGTTGCCTTGTGATTGACGCTGCGGTTGTCCCACATGACCAGCATGTCGGGCTCCCACTTGTGGTGGTAGACGAACTGCTCCTGCTCGCACCATTGGTGAAGCTCCATGACGATCTGGAGCGCTTCCACATCGTTCAGCCCTTCGATCCCGACGACGTAGGAGACGCTGCAATAGATCGCTTCTTCGCCGGTCTCCGGATGGCGTTGAATCAGCGGGTGCGGTTGGAGGGCGAGGGCGGCTTTACCTGGGGTGATCGTCATGGAGCGATCGGAGCTGTCGTTATCACCATAGAGGCCATCGGGCGCGTAGCCGCGCGCAGCGGAGTGGATTGCTGTGAGGGTGCGCAGGTACTCCTTGCGCTCGTTCGGTAGAGCCGCAAACGCCGCCACTTGATCGCAGAACAGCGTATCGCCTCCCACTGGCGGGATCTCAACCGCGCGCAGACACGTGCCCGCTGGCGGCCTTTCCTGAAAGCTCCAGTCCGAATGCCAGTTTTCGGCAAAGATCGTGCTGGTCTCATCGGCCTCGCGCTGGATCGCGGCGATGTTGTTGTGACCGGGAATAGGATCGAAGAACGGGTCTGATCCAAAGCCGCCCATGGCGAGCGTGAAGCGTTCGAGCGCCACGTCATCGAAGGTCGATTGGTCTGCAAAGGCGAGCACTTTGTGCTTCAGCCATGCGTTGCGAATGCTGGCAACCGTATCTGGCGAAAGATCGCCCGCGAGATCGATGCCACTGACGCGCGCGCCGCAAGACGCGCCCGAAGGTGTGATGTTCATGATGTCCTCTCCCGCGCCGGAGGCTAACCTCAGCGCGGGAAGGTGACAATGGGATTAGTCTTCTGTTGGCGTTTCCGGAGCTTCGGGTGTTTCCCCACCATCGGCACCAGCTTCACCTCCGGCGGCTTCGCCATCGAGCGAGGCTTCGTCTTCGTCTTCCGGATCCTCGATCCGTGCGACGCTGACGATCTGCTCGTTCTTGGCGACGTTGAACAGGCGGTTGCCCGAAGAACTCCGGCCATAGATCGCCCAGCCTTTGAGCTCTTCGAACCCGTTTTCTACCATATGACGGAATTCGATACCCAGACGGATCAGCTTGCCTTGATCGGTGACCAGCATGATTTGATCGCCATGGGTGACGGGGAAGCTGGCGACGACCGGACCGTTTCGGCCCTTATCGGAAGGCTCGCCTATATTGGTGACGCCTTTGCCGCCGCGTCCGGTGACACGGTATTCAAAGCTGGAGCTGATCTTGCCGTAGCCACGCGCGCAGATCGTAAGGATGAACTGCTCTTTTTCGGCCATTTCGGCCATGCGCTCTTCGCTAAGCTCGGAAACCGTCTCGTTGTTCTTCCATGGAGCGGCGCGCAGATACGCCTCGCGCTCTTCGGCGGTGGTGCCCGTCTGGTTGAGCACGGCGAGGCTGACAACTTCGATATCGCCCTTGGGTCCCATCCCCTGAACACCGATACCCGTGCGGCTCTTGGTCTCGCGCGCGGCGGTGGCTTCGAAACGAATGGCTTTGGAATTGGTGCTGGCGAGGAAGATCTCCTGGCTTTCATCGACCAAGGCCACACCGATCAAGCGGTCGCCCGATCCTTCGACAAAACCCATCGCGTATTTGCCATTCGAAGGCACATTAGCAAAGGAATCCATCGAGTTGCGGCGGACCATGCCGTGCTGGGTCGCAAAGACAATGCCGAGCTTCTCCCACTCCGCTTCATCCTCGGGCAGAGGCAGCACGTTGGTTACTTTTTCGTCCTCGCCCAGTGGCAGCAAGTTCACCATTGGACGCCCGCGCGTTTGCGGGCCGCCCTCGGGCAGTTTCCAGACTTTTAAGCGATAGACGCGGCCCGTGTTGGTGAAGAACAGCACCGGATTGTGCGTCGAGGTGACGAACAGTTCGGTGACGGCGTCCTCATCCTTGGTCGCCATGCCCGAACGGCCTTTGCCACCGCGAGCCTGCGCGCGGAAGGTCGCAAGCGGGGTGCGCTTGATGTAGCCACCATGGGTGACGGTCACGACCATATCCTCACGCTCGATCAGGTCTTCGTCTTCAAGACCATCCCAAGCGGGCGCGATTTCAGAGACGCGCGGTGTGGCGTAGGTTGCGCGGACTTCTTCGAGCTCTTCGCGCATCACCGCGTAAAGCTTGACCCGATCCGCGAGTATCGAAAGCAGCTCTTCAATCTGCATAGCCAGCTGTTTCAGCTCATCGCCGATCTCATCGCGGCCCAAAGCGGTCAGACGGTGCAGACGCAGCTCAAGGATCGCTCGGACCTGTCGCTCGGACAGCTTGTAGGTGCCGCCGGTTTCATCCGCTGAAGGTTCAATCGCTTCCACCAGACGGATGTATTGCGCGATATCGCCAATCGGCCATTCCTTGGCCAGCAATCGCGCGCGCGCTTCGGCCGGGTTGGCCGCGCCGCGGATCATCGCAACGACTTCATCGAGGTTGGAGACAGCAATAACCAGACCGAGCAATCGGTGCGCGCTTTCGCGGGCTTTGTTGAGCTCAAACTTGGTGCGGCGGGTGATGACCTCTTCGCGGAAGCCGATGAAGCTCTTGATAATCTCGCGCAGGGTCAGCGTTTCGGGACGACCACCACGGATCGCGAGCATATTGGCCGGGAAAGAGGATTGCGCGGGCGTGTACCGCCACAGTTGGTTCAGTACGACATCGCTCGACGCGTCGCGCTTAAGATCGATAACGACGCGCACGCCTTCGCGCGAGCTTTCGTCGCGAATGTCGGAGATACCCTCAATGCGCTTGTCCTTCGCGGCCTCGGCGATCTTCTCGACAAGGCCGGATTTGCCGACTTGGTAGGGGATCGACGTGAGGACAATCGACTGGCGATCGCCGCGTTTGGTCTCAATCTCGTGCCGCGCGCGCATCATAATCGATCCGCGCCCGGTCGTGTAGGCGGACCGCGCCCCCGAAGAACCAAGGATCAGCGGCGCTGTCGGAAAATCGGGACCGGGAATGATCTCGATCAACTCTTCATTGGTGACGGCAGGGTTGTCCATGAAAGCAAAGCATCCATCGATCACTTCGCCCAGATTGTGCGGCGGCACGTTGGTCGCCATGCCAACCGCAATCCCGCCGGCGCCGTTGACCAACAAATTTGGGAATCGGGCGGGCAGAACCGATGGCTCTTGCTTACGGCCATCGTAGTTGTCGACGAAATCAATCGTGTCTTTATCAAGATCGTCGAGCAGTGTTTCCGACACGCGCGCCAAACGCGCTTCGGTATAGCGCATGGAAGCGGGCGGATCGGGGTCCATCGAACCAAAGTTGCCCTGGCCATCGATCAACGGCACACGCATCGACCAATCCTGCGTCATGCGCGCCAAAGCGTCGTAAATCGCGCTGTCGCCGTGAGGGTGATAGTCGCCCATCACGTCGCCAACGATCTTGGCGCTCTTCACATAAGGGCGACCGGCGACGAAATTGCCCAACTTGCTCGCGTACAAAATCCGGCGGTGCACAGGTTTCAAGCCATCGCGCACATCAGGCAGGGCGCGCGCTACGATAACGCTCATCGCGTAATCGAGATAGCTTGTCTTCATCTCATCGACGATGTCGATCCGTTCGTATTCCATCGGCGATGAGGGGTTATCGGGGTTCTGAGGAGTGTTGTCGTCGCTCAAGAGGATGCGCCAGTTCTGTTTGTTATTTCGGGACTAAAGCCCGTGCCCCTTCTATGTAGGGATCAGCGCCTCGACGCGCCACCGATGGGCGGGAACAAAGGTGGAATATTCGGGCTTTTTTCCACACTTGCAGCTGGCCTTGCTGCGGAAACGTTGGGTCAGTCTGTTTGCGTTCGTTTGCACCCGCCGAAAGGCGTTGATCGGAAGGCCCGGCTGTGGGTCTTGAACTAATCAATCGCACCGCTTTGCATTCCGTTCAAAGCCCATTCAGCCCGGATCGCCTAGGAAGAATTGCAAATTGCGGCCAAAACCGTCAAAGGAGCCCGCAACGAGTTATCCGGCCACGCGCACCGCAGAAAACGCGCTGTCGGCCATCATCTCAAGGGAGACCCACTCAATGAAAACCCTCACTCTGCGTAAGCAGGCCTCTAAGCTTGTGCTCGCGATCGCGCTTGCAACCGGCACCGCTATGGTTGCTGGCCACGTCGTGCCGGATCCGGCGCACGCGCAACGCAAAAAGAAGAAGAAAGAGAAGAAGGAAGAAGCGCCCGCCGCTGAGTATTCCAAGGAATGGCGCGAAGCGTTTGTTCCTTTGGACGAGCAGATCAAGGTCGAAGGAGCCGATCCGCGCAGCTTTGACGCTCAGATCGAACAGGTTGTTGGCCTCGCCAATACGGGGGACGAGCGCCTGCAAACCGGTCAGCTCATTTACAACCATGGCATTCGTCTTGGGAACGCGGCAACGACCGACGCTGAGAAAACGACCGGGATTCAAACGCGCCTGCGCGGTATGGAAATGATGCTGGGCAGCGGCAAGGTGCCGCTCGATGCCATCGGCCAGTACAACTTTATCGTCTTCCAACTCGCCTCGGTCGCTGGTCAGCCCGAAAAGGCGCGTGGTTACCTGAAAACCGCGATGGACATGGGGTACACCGGCGGTCAGACCAAGTCGGAGCTGCTGGTTGCGATGGCTCAGACCTATTTCAACACCAATGAATACCGCGAAGGCCTCGCGGTTCTGGATGACGCGTTTGCCACGGCCGAAGCGGCTGGCGAGCCCGTGGAAGAGCGGCTCTTTGAAATCGCTTTCTCGGTCGCCTATCGCGAAGACATTCAGCCGCAGGTTTACGATTACGCGATTAAGCGCGCGCAGATGTACCCGACCGATTCAAACTGGACCAACGCGATCAATGTCGTGCGCGTCCTCAATGAATACGATGATCAGGCGACACTCGATATTCTGCGCCTCAGCCGCACGGCCGACGTGATGACAGAGAAGCAGGATTTTATCATCTATGTCGAAACGGCCGACGCGCGTCGTCTGCCGCAGGAAGTCAAAGACGTGATCGACCAAGGTTACGCGATCGGCGCAATCGACCGTGACGACACATACATCTCCGATCAGCTGCGCATTGCGTCGGGCCGGATCGCATCCGACCGTGCCGATCTTCCCGCTCTCGAAGCCGACGCTCGCGCGGCGAGCGCGAGCCTCGCCACAGTTCGCGCGGCCGGTAGCGCCTTCCTGAGCTACGGCGACTACGCCAAGGCGGTGGAGTTCTACACCAAGGCGTTGTCGATGCCCGGCGTTGATAGCGATGAAGCGCTGACCCGTCTGGGCATGGCGCAGGTGGGTCTGGAAGACTACGCCGCCGCGCAAGAAACCTTCGCCAAAATCAACGGAGCGCGCAGCCCGATCGCCCGCGTGTGGGCTGGTTACGCTGGCTACAAAGGCGGCGCGGGAACCACGAGTGCCGCTTCGGCAGACGAGGGTCCTTCACTTGGAGACTTGATGACCGCGTCTTCCTAAAAAGCCGCGACACAGCATACGAGAAGAGCGCCGGAAGCGATTCCGGCGCTCTTTTTGCAGCTCTTGTGGGTATGCGCCGCCGTTAGCGTAGGCGCTTGACATAGACCTGGTTGTCGTCGCGTTGCTCAACCAGAAAATTATCGAAGCTCTCGAACATGTCTTTCAGGCTTTTGAAGCCATAGTTGCGCACGTCGAAGCTAGAGCGATTGCCAGCGATCTGCCCCACTTGCGATAGACGCGCGAAGCCTTTGACACTCTTGGCCTCGGAATAGGCGGCGGTGATCAATTCCAACAGATCTTCGTCCACCGTATCGGTCTTTGGTTCGCTGTCCTTCTTGCGATCCTTGGCGTTTGTCGCGACCAATTTCTTGATGTCGATAAATCGCGTGCACACCGACTGAAAGGCGAGGGGGGTCTTCGCCTCGCCAAATCCGTAAACCACGATTCCGTCCTGACGGAGGCGCGTGACCAGCGGAGTGAAGTCGCTGTCCGAAGTCATAATTCCAAAGCCATCAACCTTGCCTTGGTAAAGCAAGTCGATCGCATCGATGGTCATAGCCATATCGGTCGCGTTTTTCCCGCGCGTGACGTCGAATTGCTGTTGCGGGCGGATACCAAACTTGTTGGTGATCTTGTCCCAGCGAGCGAGGTTATCCTTGGCAAAGTTGCCATAAGCGCGGCGAATGTTGACCTGGCCCAGCTCCGCCATGACAGTGAGCACCGGGTCGATGCCTTCAGGCGTGGTGTTATCTGCATCAATCAGCAGGGCGATGTTCTTAAGTGTTGTCTCTGACATGGCCGCGTAGATGAGGATCGATGGCGGGCAGGGCAAGCGATTAGTGCCGCACGGGGGCGAAGCGCCTCTTCGCCAATCTGCAACCCATGTCTCATCACGCGCGCTTGCGGGTCGCGCTTCGCAGGCCTAAATGGACACACATGAACGACCTTGCGAACACCCCTAGCCCTGCGTCCGAGGACGGCCGCCCGCCGCGTCAGCGCAAACCCGACTGGATCCGGGTGCGCGCGCCGGTGAGCAAGGAATACAACGAGACGCGCAAACTGATGCGCGAGCTTAACCTCAACACCGTTTGCGAGGAGGCCGCGTGCCCCAATATCGGTGAATGCTGGTCGAAAAAGCACGCGACGGTGATGATCCTCGGCGATGTCTGCACGCGTGCTTGTGCTTTCTGCAACGTAAAAACGGGCATGCCGCGCGCGGTTGACCCGATGGAGCCCGAGAACACAGCCGTCGCAGCGGCCAAAATGGGCCTTGAACACATTGTTGTCACCAGCGTCGACCGCGACGATTTGCCCGATGGCGGCGCAGGTCAATTCGTCAAGGTTATTGAGGCATTGCGGCGCAATACGCCCAACACCACGATTGAGATCCTGACGCCTGATTTTCGCGGCAAGATGCGCCCCGCGGTGGAGGCAATCTGTGAGGCTGGACCTGACGTCTACAACCACAATCTGGAAACCGTGCCGCGCCTTTATCCGACGATCCGTCCCGGCGCGCGTTACTACGCTTCGCTGCGCCTGCTTGAGGAAGTGAAAGCGCACAATCCGCTGATCTTCACTAAGTCAGGCATCATGCTGGGGCTGGGTGAAGAACGGCTTGAAGTGCACCAGGTTATGGACGACATGCGCAGCGCGGAAGTCGACTTCATCACCATGGGCCAATACCTTCAGCCCACGCCGAAACACGCCAAAGTCGAAGAATTCGTCACGCCCAAGGCGTTCGATGCGTATGGTTCCATCGCGCGAGCCAAAGGTTTTCTACAGGTGGCCTCCAGTCCGCTGACGCGGTCTTCCTACCACGCAGGCGATGACTTTGCTGTGATGCGCGCAGCGCGTGAGGAAAAGCTCGCAAAGGCCGCGCGCAAACAGGACCGGATCGCGATCTAAGCGCCGCGTTTATGCCTTCTGTTCGCGAAATCCATCGGCTTCCCTACACGCCGGAACAGATGTTTGATCTGGTGGCCGATGTGGGAAACTATCGCAAATTTCTGCCGTGGGTCGTCGCCACGCGCGTGCGCTCGAACAACGAGAGAGAGATGTTGGCGGATATGGTCGTCGGCTTCAAATCGATCCGCGAGAGCTTTACGAGCCGAGTGACCAAGGATCGCCCGCACGAAATCCGCGTCCATTATGTCGATGGGCCGCTTTCGGATCTCGACAATATCTGGGTCTTCAAGCCCTACGGAAAGACCAGTTGCGAGATCGAATTTTTCGTCGATTTCACGTTTCGCAACAAGGTGTTTGAACGCATTGCCGGCCAGTATTTTGACCGTGCTTTCCGCAAGATGGTCGACGCTTTTGAGAAGCGCGCTGAGGAGCTTTACGGGGCCGAAAACGCTGTTGGTTAGCCGGCTTGGGGCAGCAACAACTCTAACGCGCAGATGGTAGCCTGCCGCCGAATATCGGCGCGCGCTTCGATGGGGTCGTCACCGTGTTCGAAGAATTTGAGCTCGCCCTCTTCCTCACAGCTCTGGCCGCGATAGGCGCGTGCAAAGACCACGGTTCCGACGGGCTTTAGATCCGTGCCTCCGCCCGGACCCGCCACACCACTGATCGCCACAGCTACATCGGCATTCGAACGCTTCAGCGCGCCCTGCGCCATCGCCCAAACACACGCGATGGAGACCGCGCCAAATGTCTCGATGATGTCTGAAGCGACACCCAGCGCCTCCATCTTAGCCTCGTTGGAATAGGTCACGAAGCCACGATCAAGCACCGCCGAAGAACCGGCTATCTCGGTGATTGCGCCCGCGACAAGGCCGCCGGTGCAGCTTTCGGCGGTCGCGATCATACGGCCCGCCTCGCGGTTTTCCGCCACGACCCGCGCGGCGAGAGCGTTCAATTCATCAGAGAGCAGACCAGCGCTCATCAGTTGCCAGTCCGCGCCGCTTCATCTTCGGGTTCAAGCGGACCTTCGGGGATTACGCGAACGGTGCCGTCGGCGTTGCAAATGGGCAGATCGTTGCTGCCGCCGCCGACCATATCGAGCACAAATGAAACCAGACCGCCAACATTTTCGGCGGGAAGCGGGCTGAGCAATTCAACGCCTCGATCTATTTGTTCGCATGTGTCCGGCTTGATCTCTTCCGCAATCATCTGACCGATAAGAGCGTCGGCGAACGGACGAAGCTGTTCGGGCTCCATTGATCCGATCATTTGCGCCATCCCTTCGTTCTCTTCACCGCTACCGGCCAGCATGACTTGCACCGCCCGGAACGTACCAGGCCACGCGGCGTCTTGTTGGGCGCGGAATTTCTCGGCGAACGCTTTTCCATCGTCGCTGGAGAGGAAGCTGTCATCGGGCAGTTCAGTTTTGCAGCTGCGCAGCGCGCCATCATAAGCGATGGGCGTTAGATAAACGACGGTGTCGGACGCGTCTTCGAGCGTGATGCAGGCCTGCTGCGCCTGCGCGGCTTGGGCAGTGCTGATGGCGGTGAAAGCCAAGGCCGAAGCGAGAAGAGTGCGTTTCATAAGGGGTCTCCTTGAAGATTCAGGAATGTTTGAAAACGGAAATGGTGGCCTGCGCCGCGATGCCTTCCTCACGTCCAGTAAACCCAAGACGTTCGGTGGTCGTCGCTTTGACGCTGATCGCGCCTTCATCAAGCCCGGTTATGCGAGCTAGTTCGGTGCGCATGACGGGGCGGTGGGGGCCAATTTTGGGGGCCTCACAGATAATCGTCAGGTCGATATTGCCGAGCGCGTATCCCGCATTTTTGGCGAGCTTGACCGCGTGCTGAAGGAATTGCGCTGAACGCGCGCCTTTCCATTGGGGGTCGCTGGGTGGGAAATGCGTGCCGATGTCGCCATTGCCAATCGCGCCTAGCACCGCGTCGGTGATCGCATGCAGCGCGACATCGGCGTCGGAATGGCCCGAAAGACCGTGCGTATGTTCAAACTCAACCCCGCACAGCCACAATTCCTCGCCTTCGACGAGGCGATGAACGTCGTAGCCTTGTCCAACGCGGATCAGGGGTAGGGAGGTCATGTCGCTAAAATCTTCCACAAAGGTGATTTTCTTGAGCCGTTCGTCTCCATCCACCAGCGCAACTGAACCTTTGCTGGCTGAAAGAACCTGCGCATCGTCTCCAGCGCTTGGCTCTCCCTGCCAATCGCGGTGCGCGGTAAGGATATCGGCGAAGCGGAAGGCTTGTGGGGTTTGTACCCTGCGCAAGGTTTCGCGCTCCGCCGCGCCGGCCATGGTGCCAGCGTCGCTTGCGATGGCGAGGCTGTCGACAACGGGCAGAGTGGGGATAGCGCCGGGATGGCTGTCCAACGCCTGCAGAAGATGCGCGATCACCGCGACAGGGAGGTCTGGACGCGCCGCGTCGTGGATCAGCACGCGTTGCGGGGCTTTCTGGCTCAACGCTTCAAGACCCGCGCACACCGATTCCTGACGTGTTGCCCCGCCGCTGACCGTGATCACGTTAGGAGGGCTGCCTGCCGCTTGCAGCGCTTCTTCGTGCAAACCCGCAGGCGCAACGATCACAAGCGGATCGCACCCGGCATCGATCAGAGCCGTGACGGAATGTTCCAGCACCGGCTTTCCCCGGAATTGCCTGAACTGCTTAGGCGTATCGCCCCCGCATCGCAGGCCCTTTCCAGCGGCCACAACAATGGCAGCAAAAGCGGGAAGGGGTGTGGTGGCGACCATTGCGGGATCGCGCTTAGGGACTGGACGGATTTTTCGCAATCCACTATGCGGTTGCTCAAATTTTAGGCATTATCCGAGATCACGATGACCCCCACCATCTCTCACCCCACCGTAGAGGGGGCCGGAGCGAACCGGCCTACGATCAAGCCGATCCATATCGGCCCGGTCACGATTGATGAACCGGTCCTTCTCGCACCGATGACGGGGGTTACCGATAAACCGTTCCGCGTCTTGGTGCGGCGCTATGGCTCGGGCCTTAACGTGACCGAAATGATCGCGAGCGAAGCCGCAATCCGCGAGACGCGTCAATCAATCCAGAAAGCCGAATGGGACGAGACCGAGAACCCCGTCTCGATGCAGCTCGTCGGATGCGACCCGGGTTCTATGGGTGAGGCGGCCAAGCTGCAGGAAGGCAACGGGGCCGCGATTATTGACATCAATTTCGGCTGCCCGGTGCGCAAGGTTGTGGGCCAACTGGCTGGAAGCGCCTTGATGCGCGAAGTGCCGCTGGCCACAAAACTGATGGAAGCGACGGTCAAAGCGGTCGACGTCCCGGTTACGGTCAAAATGCGCATGGGTTGGGATCACCAGAGCCTCAACGCGCCGGAGCTTGCCCGCATCGCCGAGGATCTGGGCGTCAAGATGATCACGGTCCATGGCCGTACCCGTAATCAGATGTACAAAGGCAGCGCGGACTGGTCATTCGTGCGCAGGGTAAAGGACGCGGTGAACATTCCGGTGATCGTCAACGGCGATATCTGCACCGTCGAAGACGCTGGAAAGGCTCTCGAGCAATCCGGCGCGGATGGCTTGATGATTGGGCGCGGCGCGTATGGAAAGCCGTGGCTGCTGGGCCAGGTCATGCAGTGGCTACGCACGGGCGAACGTATCCCCACGCCCAGCTTTGACGAGCAATACGCCACTCTGGTGGAGCATTATGAGCGGATGATGGACCATTACGGCGAGAATGTCGGGGTGAAGATCGCGCGCAAACATTTGGGCTGGTACACCAAAGGGATGCACGGATCGGCGGAATTTCGTCACTTTGCCAACACGATCAACGATCCCAAGCAAGTGCTGGGAGAAATTGAGCGGTTCTACACGCCCTTCCTCAACCGCCGCGCCGCGGCCGCCTGAGGTCAGCGCCCACCATGGCGAGCGATCCCGCGCCCTTGCAGACTTCTGGCGATGCGCCGAGCGCCGCCACGCAAATCTCTGCGTTGATCTTCGCCTTGATGTTGGTCGATCCCGATGGACGCATCGCTCAGGTCAATCATGCAACCGAGGCGTTGTTGGGCACAAGCGCGAAACGATTGGTTGGCGAGAAATTTGCCGAAGTCGTCACAACACTTGATGATCGTGTCGCGCACCTCTTGGCCGAAGGCGAGGGCGGCGTCATTGCACATGACATCCGCGTGCGGATCGCTGGCGTAGAAAAGCCTGTGAACATCTCCATGTCAACCATGACAACGCATCCGGGCTGGCGCGTGATCGCCATATCAGAGCGCGCACATAAAAGCGCCTCGGGCGACGAACGCACATCGCAAGCCGTTGGCGCGCCTTCGATCCTTGCGCACGAAATCAAGAACCCGCTGGCCGCGATCAAGGGCGCCGCGCAATTGATTGCCCGTAAACTTCCGCATGGCGACAAATCGCTTGCGCGGATGATCACGGATGAGGTGGACCGCATCGCGCGTCTTATCGACCGGATGCAACAGTTGGGAAGCCAAACGGCGGAACCCGGCGTGCCGTGCAATCCGCACGAGGCGATCCGCTCGGCCATCGCAACCGTTCGTGCGGCGGGCATGGAGGGTGTTGAAATCGTGGAGGAGTTCGACCCCTCGCTTCCCCAAGTGCTCGCCCACAGAGATGCGCTTGAGCAAGTTCTCATAAACCTCATCTCAAACGCTAGGGACGCCTGCGCGCCTGCGGGAGCAATTGAGGGTGTCGAGAGCGCGCGCATCGCCCGGATCACGATCCGTACACGTTATGTCAGCGGCCTTGTGGTCAACGCGCTGCGGATCGGCAGCACGGTCCGTTTGCCGATTGAGATCACGGTTACAGACAATGGCACTGGTGTCGATCCATCGCTGCGCGACCGTTTATTCGAGCCTTTCGTGTCTTCTAAGTCGCAAGGGCAGGGTCTTGGCCTCGCGCTTGTACGAAAGCTTATGCGCGACATGAATGGATCAATCAGCCACGAACGCGAGACCGGCAGGGGGCTGACCCACTTTCGCCTTCACCTTGCGGTTGCACCTTCCGGTTCGAGCAAGCGAGGCAAAGCGTGAGCCCGAACGCCCACATTCTTCTCGTCGAAGATGACAGCGCGATTGCAATCGTGATTCAGGCAGCGCTGGAGGACGAAGGCTTCGCGATCACCCATGTCACCAGCCTGGCGGGCCGTGATGCCGCCCTTGCGAAGGCGCCCTTCGACGTCATGCTCACGGATGTCATTTTGGACGATGGCGACGGGCTGGCGACGCTCGCGACGGTCCGACGTGAAGCGCCGATCATGCCGATTATCGTGCTGTCCGCGCAAAACACGCTCGATACCGCAGTCCGCGCCAGCGACAGCGAGGCCTTCGAATACTTCCCCAAGCCGTTTGATCTCGACGAATTGGTACATGCAGTGTGTCGAGCTTCGGGTAAGCAGGATCAAGCTGCGGACACACCTAGCGAGGCGCCCGTTGAAGGGCTTCCGCTTGTTGGTCGAAGCCCGGCCATGCAGAGCGTCTATCGCATGATCACGCGTGTTCTTCGCAACGATCTGACGGTGCTCGTGACGGGCGAAAGCGGGACGGGCAAAGAGCTTGTCGCCGAAGCCATCCATCAGCTTGGTAGTCGTCGCACTGGGCCGTTTGTGGCCGTTAACACCGCCGCGATCCCTTCAAATCTGATAGAAAGCGAACTCTTCGGACACGAGAAGGGAGCCTTCACCGGAGCCATCACGCAGGCCATCGGCAAGTTTGAGCAGGCCAACGGTGGAACGCTGTTCTTGGACGAAATCGGCGATATGTCCGCCGAAGCGCAAACACGCTTACTGCGCGCCCTCCAATCAGGCCGTATCCGGCGAGTTGGCGGGCGTCAGGAGATCGACGTCAACGTCCGCATTATCGCAGCGACGAACCGCGATTTGCAACCGTTGATCGCGAAAGGGACCTTTCGAGAAGACCTGTTTTATCGCCTTAATGTCGTGCCCATAGCCCTGCCACCGTTGCGAGAACGCCCCGAGGATATCGAGGTGTTGGCAAGCCATTTCCTCGCGCAAGCGGCCGATGAAGGGTTGCCGCGCCGGTCCCTGACTGCTGACGCTGTGGAGGCGCTCGAAAAGCACACCTGGCGCGGCAATGTGCGCGAGCTGCGAAACGTCATGTTCCGATTGGCTGTCTTGGCGCGCGATGACGTTGTTGAAGCCGCGCAGTTGGACGATCTGATCCTGTCCGAGCTGACATCGTCTGTCTCACCGATTCATCTCGGCCCGCCGGATTTTGAAGCGGCAGTGACACATTGGTTGCATGAAGAAGATCCGGCGCACGGAACGGTTTACCACCGTGCTCTGGCAGCGTTTGAAAAGCCTTTGATAGAGCACGCTTTGGCCGAAACACGCGGGAACCAGCTGCGTGCGGCGAAGCTTCTTGGCATCAATCGTAACACATTACGCAAAAGGATCGGCGAACTTGGCGTGGAGCCTGATCGCTTCGCTAGAACGGGCTGACGCATAAAACGCACACCCCGGGAAAGAATGGCTTGCAAATTGGCAACACCATGGTTGTAACGACGCCACGATGAACGGATCCGACGGGTCAGTCTTGCCTCACGCCGCGCACAGCTCAGGCGGTGTAGCGTCTCTGGACGGTTCAGAGACGATCGGAGAAGCGCGAGCGCGCTCTTCGCGTCACAGTCCGGTTTGGTGGCGCCGCCTTCAGGTCGCGTCACGCCGGGCAAACCTGTTTGTATGGTTGGAAATCCTCTCAGTCATCGCTCTTCTTATGGCGGTGACCGCAACTTATTTTGCCTACACGCAAAATCCCGAAACGTCCGGCGCGCTGCCCGCGATGCAGGTGTCACTCCTTTTGATGTCCATCCTTGTGCCCGCGATGGCGATCCTTGTTCTCGTCGGCCGCCGCCTAGCGCTCTATCGCGCGGCGGGAAGCACGGCGCGGTTGCACGTCCGGCTTGTGTTCTTCTTCTCGATGGTCGCGGCCGTGCCGACCCTGCTCGTCGCCGGATTTGCAGCGTTTCTGTTCCAGACTGGGGTGGACTTTTGGTTCTCTGACAACTCACGCGGGCTGATGGAAAACGCAAACGTCCTGGCGCAGAGCTACTACGACGCAAACCAACGCGACGTGCAGGACCAAACGATCACCATGGCCAGCGACCTGCGGTTCTATTTTGAGCGCGGCGGGACGATTTTTGATGAAGAATTTCCCGATCGGTACGCGTATCAAGCTCAAGGTCGCAAGATTTCGGAAAGCGTGATTTTTCAGCGTCTCGACGATGACACACTGCGTACCGCTGCGGTGATGAACTTGATGGAAGGCAACGAACCGATGCCTTTCAGTGAACGCGCTCTAACCCGGCTCGATTCCGGTGATTTCGTCGTGGTCGAAGGCAGCCCGGATCGCATCGCGGCGCTTGCACCAATCGACAAAGGCGCCGGGATTTACCTCTACACGGCTCGCAACACCGAAGAGACACTGTTTAACTCCTGGGCGAGCGCACAGGCCATTTCGACGGCCTATGACACGCTCACCAACGAGGCCCGCACTCTACAACTGCGCTTTAACATCGCGCTGGTCGGCGTGAGCTTGCTGCTGGTCGGCCTCGCGATCTGGTTCGCTCTTCGATTTGCGGATCGCCAAGTCGAACCGCTGACGGATCTCATCGGCGCGGCGCACAAAGTGGGGCAGGGCAATTTTGCTCTTCGCGTTGAAGGACGCACCGGGGCGGACGAAATTGGCCTGCTCAATCGTGCGTTTAACCGCATGACCGCTCAACTGGAGAAGCAGACCGATGCTTTGGTCAGCGCCAACCGCCAGATTGAGGATCGCCGAGCGTTCATGGCAGCTGTTCTCGAGTCGGTAAGTGCGGGTGTCATTTCTGTCGATGATGCCGGCCGAGTTCTCCTGATGAACTCGTCTGCGCAGAGCTTACTTGAGAGCGCCGACGCGTGCGAGCCGGGTGCGGATTTCGAAGGGGTAGCCATCGCCAATTTCTCTCCGGAAATTGACCAGATGGTACGTGAAGGGACCCAGCGCGCGATTGTGACGCACACCAAAGGCTCCGAACTGCTTACGCTCGCGGTCAAGGTTGCTCCGGGAAAGAGCGGCCACGTCATCACCTTCGAAGACATCACACGCCAATTGCTTGATCAGCGGCAGGCGGCGTGGTCCGACGTTGCGCGGCGTATCGCGCATGAGATCAAGAACCCGCTAACGCCGATCCAACTCGCAACCGAGCGACTGAAACGCCGCTATCGCAAGCAGGTGGATGAAGGCGAGGATGCGGAGCTTTTCGACGAGCTTACCAGCACCATCGTGCGCCAAGTGGGCGACCTTCGCAAAATGGTCGACGAATTCTCCTCCTTCGCCCGCTTGCCCAAGCCGGTGTTCCGGACTGAGGACGCGGTCGATCTGGTTCGTCAGGCGGTCTTTCTCCAGGAGGTGGCGCATAACGGGATCGAATTCAGCATCGACACCGAAGCGGTCGAGACACGCGAGATTCGCTGCGATCGGCATCAACTGGGTCAGGCTATGACCAACGTCCTTAAGAACGCGGTCGAAGCGATCGAAGCGCGGGCCGCTGAGGCGCGCGGCGCCTATGCTGGTGGAATTTCTGTGCGCCTTAGGAGTGATGAGAGCTATCTGACTGTCACCATTGAGGACAACGGAGTCGGCCTCCCTGCCGATGGAGAGCGTTTGGTCGAACCCTATGTGACCACGCGCGAAAAAGGAACGGGCCTGGGCCTCGCCATCGTCAAGAAGATCGTCGACGAACATGGCGGCGACATGGGCTTTGCCGCGAGCGAAAGCGGGGGCACTCGCGTGACCCTGCGGTTCGCCCGCGACCCGCAGATCAACGAAAGCGACGCAGCATGACGCAACGCTCAACTCAATTCACAGCACAATCCGAACAAAGGAGCCGCGCGCATGGCGCTTGAAATCCTGATTGTTGATGACGAACGCGACATTCGCGAGCTAGTGGCCGGTGTCTTGGGCGACGAAGGTTACGCCTGTCGCACCGCCGCCAACTCGACCGCCGCGCTGGCCGCGATCGACGAGCGCCGGCCAAGCCTCGTTCTTCTGGACGTGTGGTTGCATGGTAGCGAGATGGACGGGCTTGAACTGCTTGACGAAATCAAGATTCGGGAGCCTGATTTGCCCGTCATCATCTTCTCTGGCCACGGCAATATAGACACCGCGGTTAGCGCTGTCGGCCGCGGAGCCATGGACTTTATCGAGAAGCCTTTCGAAGCCGAGCGCCTCCTTCTGCTGGTCGAACGGGCGACGGAAACTGAACGTTTGCGCCGTGAGAACACGCGTCTGCGCCAAGGTGAAGACGAGGCGGGTGAATTCACCGGTAACTCGAGCGTCATCAACACCGTGCGCGCCACGCTCAAACGGGTGGCTAGTACGGGTAGCCGTGTGCTGATTTCGGGGCCTGCGGGTGCAGGCAAAGAAGTTGCAGCGCGTCTGTTGCACGCTTGGAGTTCGCGGCCGGACGGAGCTTTTGTGATCGTGAATTCCGCGCGGATCACACCCGATCGCTTTGAACACGAGCTTTTCGGCGAAGAGGCCGATGGAAAACAGGTACGCCCTGGTCTTCTCGAAATGGCCGATGGAGGCACGCTTTACCTCGATGAAGTCGCGGATATGCCGCTGTCTACGCAAGCGCGGATCTTGCGGGTTCTCACCGAACAGAGTTTTGTTCGCGTGGGTGGGACCCGGCAAATTGGTGTCGATGTGCGGGTTGTGTCCTCTACCTCGCGTGATCTTTCGAATGAGATGGAGGAAGGGCGATTCCGCGAGGATCTGTTCTATCGTCTCAACGTCGTTCCAGTGACGATCCCCAGTCTTGAGGATCGGCGCGATGATATCCCGGCGCTCGCCGAGCATTTCTTCACTCGTTATTCGAGTGATCAGGGTATCGCCGCGCCAAATATTTCGGAGGAGGCGATGGCCGCTCTCCAGGCGTATGACTGGCCGGGCAATGTGCGCCAATTGCGCAACGTCGTGGAGCGAACGATCATCATGACGCCGCGCGACCGCCTGACTACGGTTGAAACCGATATGCTGCCTAGTGAGATTACCGGTGGGCGAATTGCAACCTCAGGACCCGGGCTTTCATCAATGATGGGAGTCCCGCTGCGCGAAGCGCGCGAAAGCTTTGAGCGCGAATACCTAACGATTCAGATTCGGCGATTCTCTGGCAACATTTCGAAAACTGCAACATTCATCGGCATGGAGCGCTCGGCCTTGCACCGCAAATTGAAGCTGCTTGGCATGGCAGAAAGGCGCGAAGCGGTGCGCAAAGAATAGGTGTCGCAACTATAAGGTGCCAGCGCGGGCAATTCGAATATTGACATAAATTCAATCATTGCCCGATTTGCTAGCAAGAGGCATGATACAAGTTAACTTGAGTGCTTTCAGGCACCAAACACTTGGCTGGGATCGCCGGTGGACCTGTTGGGAGCAGGGTGCGATCCATGCCCGTCTCGCGGACCGTAATGGCGGCCGCCAAAAACAGGAGCAAATGCCATGTCCAGTGGAGGTACTCTCACTCCGCGCTCTGTCCCAAAGCCGGCGCCGCTTGCGCCCGCTGCGCCCCTTTCGGGCAATCTTCAGGACGCCTTTCTCAATTTGCTTCGCCGCAACAAGACACCGGTGACGATGTTCTTGGTAAAAGGCGTTAAGTTGCAAGGCATTGTCACATGGTTCGATAATTTCTCGATCCTGCTGCGTCGCGATGGTCAATCCCAGCTCGTCTACAAACACGCGATTTCGACTATCATGCCTGGCGCCAGCGTAGATGCGCGTCAGTTCGAAGGGCGCGCACCGGGCAAGGGCAAGAAGCAGCTCCAAGACATCTTCCTCACCAAAGTCAGCGACGCTGGTGTGCAGGTGACGATGTTCTTGGTGAACGGTGTGATGTTGCAAGGACGGATTGCGGCCTTTGATCTATTCTGTATGCTGCTGGAGCGCGATGGCGCGGTTCAACTGGCCTACAAGCACGCAGTCTCGACCATTCAACCCGCGAGCCCCGTCGATCTGCAAGACGATGACGATGACGATGACGGTGGCGATGACGGCGATTACTACGAAGAAGACAACGACTGAGTTTCGACGACGATTTGATGGACGAAGTCACCCGCGGTGCGCGGGCCCTTGTCCTTTGTCCGGATGTTCGCCCGCTTACCTATGATCTGGACGCCGCCGAGCGGCTTGAAGAGGCAAAGGGTCTTGCGCTCGCCATTGGCGTGGTGATCGCGCACACGGAGATACTCTCCATCCGCCAGATGCAACCGAACACCTTGTTCGGGTCGGGTCAGGTGGAAAACATCAAGATCGCCTGTGAGCAGTACGAGGCCGAGCTGGTCATAGTTGATGGCGCGCTCACGCCCATCCAACAGCGAAACCTGGAAGAGAAGTTCAAACGTAAAGTCATTGATCGCACAGGGTTAATTCTTGAGATCTTTGGCGAGAGAGCGGCCACGGCGGAAGGGCGGCTGCAAGTTGAGTTGGCGCATCTTGACTATCAACAGAGCCGCCTCGTCCGCAGCTGGACTCACTTGGAACGCCAACGCGGCGGCTTTGGCTTCCTGGGCGGACCAGGTGAAACCCAGATTGAGGCCGACCGTCGGATGATCCGCCAGCGCATGGGGCGCTTGCGGCGTGAATTGGAGCAGGTTCGAAAGACCCGCGCTCTGCATCGGGAGCGCCGGGGAAGGGCGCCTTGGCCGGTTATCGCTCTCGTCGGATACACCAACGCTGGGAAATCGACGCTTTTCAACCGCCTGACCGGTGCGGATGTGATGGCCGAGGATTTGCTCTTCGCCACGCTCGATCCAACTATGCGTGCTATCAGCCTGCCGGGCGTGGAAAAAGCAATCCTGTCTGACACGGTCGGTTTCATTTCCGACCTTCCGACCCAACTCGTTGCAGCGTTCCGTGCGACGCTTGAAGAGGTGACGGGTGCAGACATTATCTGCCACGTGCGCGATATGGCCAATCCGAGCCACGCGGCGCAGAAGAAGCAGGTAATGGAGGTGCTCGCAGATCTCGACGTTGTTGATCGCGAAACCGGGTTGGCGGACATTCCCATCCTTGAAGTGTGGAACAAGGCCGATTTACTGGGGGAAGGTGTCCTGGCGGAACTCTCCGAGGCGGCGCCGGGACACGATGCGGTCGTGATGTCAGCGGCCAGTGGTTCAGGCGTTGACGCCTTTGCTCAGCGGATTGCGGCCATGCTGACCGAGAAGGCGCGCGAAGTCACGGTGACTCTGCCGTTGAGCGATGGTCGCCGCATCGCGTGGCTACACGCGCATGGCGATATTCTTGCCGAAGAAGACGCAGGCGAGGGTGAAGACGGGCCGCAGAGGGCCTTTACCGTGCGCCTGAACCCTAAGGAATTGGGTCAATACGCGTCGCTTTAGGTCTGTTTTATAGGCTTTTTTCGCCCTCTTTGACTCGTTTCCAGTAAGCCTCTTGCTGGTCCAGCGGTAGAGTATCAAAACAGTGGCCATCAGCCGCGGCCAAGCGCTCCATAGCTCGAAACCGGTCTTCGAATTTGGCATTTGAGGCTTTAAGCGCTTGCTCCGCATCAACGCCATATCGGCGGATGATATTGACCACGACAAACAGAACGTCGCCCGCTTCGACAAGGCGTTCAGCCTCAGTCTTAGCGGTGTCCAGCTCCTCAAGTTCTTCCTTAAGCTTGTCTATGGGCCCTTTGAGATCGTCCCATTCAAAGCCAGCGCGCGCCGCGCGTTTTTGGAGCTTTTCAGACCGCATAAGAGCCGGAAGCGCCGTCGCGACTCCGTCCATGGCGCTGGTGGCGCCTTCGGTCTGGCGTTCGGCCGCTTTGATGTCTTCCCAGCGTGTGCCGCTCATCACGCCGTCTTCGTTGCCAAAGATATGCGGGTGGCGGCTTTCCATTTTGTCTGAGATCGATCGGACGACATCTTCAAAGGCAAAATGACCGGCTTCTTCGGCCATGCGAGCGTGAAAGACGACCTGGAGGAGGAGATCGCCGAGTTCGCCGCGTAGATCATCCATGTCGGCTCGCTCGATGGCGTCAGCGACTTCGTAGGCTTCTTCAATCGTATACGGCGCGATAGTTTCAAAGCTTTGCGCTAAGTCCCATTCGCATCCGCCGTCCGGATTGCGAAGCTGCGCCATGATCGCGAGCAATCGGTCGATTTGTGAGAGAGAATGGTCCCGATGGGGAGGAGTTTCTGACATGCTCATCCGCCTGTGATGATAGATGGATAATATATATTATGTTAAATTAAATCACGGGTAGCGTTGGTTGAATACCCCCGCTCCCGTATGGGTTATATCAACCAAACCCCTCAGAAGCTTAGCCCCAACAATCGCACGAGAAGAAACAGACTCACAAAAATGGCTAGCCATACCAAAGCCAATTGCGCGGTTTTGCCCCAGCTTAGCCGGAACGACGCAAACCCAGCGACCACGAGCACAAGCCAACCAAGCATCGCAATCAACGAGATCATGCTCAGATCACTCACGCAAACACCTCCAAGCCATCGTAGCCGACCGTCACATGATCCGGCACTTCGTTGCACAATGTGCGATAATCCATGCTCTTGTCGAGATGGCTGAGGATAAGTCGCTTGGCGCCGCAGCGCTCTGCGAACTCGATGGCCAGGCCCAAATGCGCATGTGTCGGGTGCGGTTCGCGGCGCAAACAATCGCTGACCAGCACATCAACGCCATCGCACAGATCGATCATGTCTTCGGTTATCGCGCTGAAGTCAGTTGTGTAGGCGATCGATTTGCCATCGGCCTCAAAGCGGTATCCGGTTGTCTCGCCAGTCCCGTGAGGCATCTGGCACCATTCGACGCCGAAACCTGCCACGATGCGCAAACGATCCAGTGTGTCGAGCGAGACAATCGTGGGATAGCCATCTTGGCCCGCAAACACATAGCCAAAACGCTGTCTTAAGCGACGAACGGTTTCGGTGTGCGCATAGCCGGGTATCGGTCCGCCGCGCCCGTATCGCATCACCCGCAGATCATCGATACCGTGGCAATGATCCGCGTGATCGTGGGTCCAGAACACGCCATCGATGCGGTTGATCTTGTTGGCGAGCAATTGCGCTCGGCAATCGGACGATGTGTCGATAAGGAGCCGCGAGCCGTCATTACTCTCGATCAGAACCGAGACCCGCGTTCGCCGGTTGCGCGGTTCGTTCGGATCGCAATCGCCCCAGTCGCCGGTCCCGTCTTCGCCCCCTACCCGTGGCACGCCAGTCGATGTGCCCGATCCGAGCAGGATGACTTTCATGAGATCGCTCTAAAGCGCCGCTTTGGCGAACAGCTTGGTGAAATTGGCGGAGGTTTGCTCGGCCAAACGCTCGGGCTCGACCCCGCGCAACTCGGCCACAAAGCGCGCCGTGTCCGCGACAAAAGCGGGCTCACACTTCTTGCCGCGATGCGGAACAGGAGCGAGAAACGGGCTGTCCGTTTCGACCATCAACCGGTCTTCAGGAACCTTGGCGGCGGTCGCTTGCAAGCTCTTGGCGTTTTTGAACGTCACGATGCCCGAGATCGAGATGGTCAGGCCAAGGTCCAGCACCTTCGCGCCAAACTCATCGGAAGCGGTAAAGCAATGGATCAGCGCGGGAAATGCGCCCTTCTCCATCTCCTCTGCGAGGATCTGAAACGTGTCGTCCTCCGCATCGCGCGTGTGGATGATCAGCGGCAAGCTCGTCTCGCGCGCCACATCGATATGCATGCGGAACAACCGCCGCTGCGTCTCGCGGTCGGAGTGGTCGTAATAATAGTCGAGCCCGCTTTCGCCGATGCCGATCACGCGCGGGTTCTCGCTTGCGGCCAACAGTGCCTCGCGACCCAAATCGGCATGCTGGTCGGCCTCGTGCGGGTGGATACCCACGCTGGCAAAAACGTCGCTTTCACGCTCCGCCGTTCCGACCACCTGGTCCCATTCGGCCTGCTTGGTCGAGATGTTGAGGAAGGCCCCCACCCCCGCCTCACGAGCGCGCGAGAGGACGCGGGCCTGATCCTCGACCAGACCTTTGTACTCCAGGTGGCAGTGGCTATCGATCAGCATAAAGGTTCAACCCTCGGCAACCTCAGGCAGTTCCAGACGCGGGAACAAGGGTGTGGGTTTCTCAAGCGTGAAACCGCTTTCGGCCAAAGGCGAATACCAATGCGAGCGGATACCTTCATAGGTGCGCAAGGCCGGATCAACGCCCATCGTATCGAGAAGCTTACCCGCGCTTTCTGGGATCACCGGTTGGATGGCCACAGCCAGCTGCGCGATGCCGATATAGAGCGTGGCGAGCACGGTCTGCATCCGTTCGGGATCGGTTTTGCGCAAAGCCCACGGCGCTTCGGCGTCGATATAGGCGTTGCAGGCAAAGACCGCTTGCAGCCACGCCTCGACACCTTGTTGCAGCGCCAACTCCTCAAAGCGGTCCGGAATGTCGGTGGTGATCGCCTTATCGAGCGTTTGGAACAGCTCGTTATCGGCGTCGGTATGGCCGAAAATCTCAGGCAGGTTCCCGTCCAGATTCTTCGCGATAAAGCCGAGCGTACGCTGCGCCAGATTGCCAAACGCGTTGCCAAGCTCACCGTTGGAGCGCTCGACAATTGCTTCGGGCGAGTAGGTGCCGTCCTTCCCGAACGCGACTTCGCGCATCAGGAAATAGCGCAGCGTGTCCACGCCAAAAGTCTCCGCCAGCTCCAGCGGGTCGACCACATTGCCCAGGCTCTTGCTCATCTTTTCACCGCCGCGCGCAAGGAGGAAGCCGTGGCCAAACACCGCCTTGGGCAGCGGCAGGTTGGCGCTCATCAGGAAAGCGGGCCAATAGATCGTATGGAAACGCACAATGTCCTTGCCGATCAAATGCAGGTCCGCCGGCCAGAATTTTTGCATGTTTTCGGAGTCGTCCGGAAAGCCAAGTCCCGTCAGATAGTTGGTGAGCGCGTCAACCCACACATACATCACGTGATTGTCTGAACCGGGCACCTTCACACCCCAATCAAAGCTGGTGCGGCTGACCGAAAGATCGCGCAGGCCGCCCTCGACAAAGGCGATCATTTCGTTGCGACGACTGGCGGGTTCGACGTTGCCGGGGGCTTTGAGCCATTCGAGCAAGCGATCCTGATATTTGGACAGGCGGAAAAACCAGCTTTCCTCGACGGTCCATTCCACCGGCGTGCCTTGCGGAGAAAGCTTTTCGCCGCCCTCGCCTTCTTCCAACTCGCTCTCGTCGTAATAGGCTTCGTCGCGGACCGAGTACCAGCCCTCATAGCGATCGAGATACAGATCGTCGGCCGCTTCCATGCGCTGCCAGATCGCCTGGCTGGCGCGGTGATGATCTTCTTCAACGGTTCGGATAAAGCGGTCGTGCGAGATGTTGAGCGTAGCGCACATCTCTTGAAAATAGCCCGCCATTTCGTCGGCGAGATCGCGCGCGGTGCGACCTTGTTCCTCAGCCTTGCGGGCCATCTTGAGCCCGTGTTCGTCCGTACCGGTCTGAAACCGCACCTCGCGCCCGCGAAGGCGCTGAAAACGTGCGATCACATCGGCCGCGATCGCTTCGTAAGCGTGGCCGATATGCGGGCGACCGTTGGGGTAACTGATCGCGGTGGTGATATAGAAGGGAGAGGCGTTAGCGGGATCCATGGGCAGGCTCGCTAGCGGCGTGGGCTCTTACAAGCAAGGTGCCGATTTCCAGCGTCAGCAAACCGGGATCGAAATTATGGCTGGGCGCTTGGGTGGCGAGGCGGATCAGTTCGCTGTGCGCGTCGATCATAGCAGCGCGCGCGGCGTTTGTTTGGGCCGATTTGGCGCGCCCGGCGGTGATGTTCTGAGCGAGATCGAAGATGGCTTGCACGCGTTCCTTGGTCGCGCGGGCGCCGATAAGTCGGCTGAGTTCGGAGCGGGCCGTGAAGCCTGGGTCGCCAGCGGTTAGCAGGCCATCAATCATACGCGCCACCGGGCCAAGGTCTTCCTCCATAAAGCGCACAGCCGCCCCATAGGAGCCCGCCGCGGAGTGAAGCGCCGCCGGATCATGCGCCAGACCTTGCGCCGCGAGCATTTCGGACAATTGCCCTTCGCTCATCGTTGCAAAGCGCAGGACGCGGCAGCGGGACCGGATCGTGGGCAGCAATCGCGAGGGCCGATGCGTCACGAGGATGAAGAATGTCCCTTGCGGCGGTTCCTCCAGGCTTTTGAGAAGCGCGTTGGCGGCTTCGACATTCATATCATCGGCGGGATGAATGATGATCGCGCGCCTTTTACCCAAAGTGGGCCGCGTGGTGAGCCGTTGCTGCATCGCGCGGATTTCGCGCACGCGGATCACTTTTGAGACCTCGAACGGTTTGCCATTTTGGCGTTTGCGTTCTTCCTTGTCGTCCTTTGGGCCGTAGGTGATTTCAAGGATATCGGGGTGATCATCAGGCTGCGGGACGCCGGGTTCCTCAACCAGTTCACGCGCCGCCGCTTGCGCGAATTCGAGTTTGCCCAGCCCGCTTTTGCCCGCGAGAATCCAACCGTGATGCATGCGCGCGCTGCCGAGTGCGCTGCGCCATTGCCGCCAAGGCTCTTCGTGATTGGGCCAAGCGGTCACGCGCCCGGTAATCCAAGGCGGTCGTCGATGGCCGCAAGGATGGCCTCGTGAACCTCTTGCGCGCTACCGTCACCGTTAATGATCGCAAAACCACCTGGATCGGCCTCCGCCAGGGCGCGGAAAGAGGCTGCCACTTGTCCGTGGTACTCCTCCCCGCGACCTGCAATAGCGTCGGTCTCTCCACCGTCGCGCTCAAACAGACGTTGGGCGGTGTGATCGGGCGACACTTCGATCAGAATGGTGAGATCGGGGCGAAGGCCGGCGCTGCCAATGCGATGAAGGCTGGTAATGGCGTCGTCCCCCAGGGCTCCCGCCCCGCCTTGGTAAGCGCGGCTTGAATCGACGAAGCGGTCGCACACGACCCATGTTCCATCAGCCACAGCCGGGCGGATACGTTTGGCGACATGATCAGAGCGCGACGCGGCAAAGAGCAGCGCTTCGGCTTGCGGTCCCCAGAAGGAGTTCGCGGGTGGGTTAAGAAGCAGCGCGCGTATGGCCTCGGCGCCGGGAGTGCCGCCCGGTTCGCGCGTCACATCCACATTGAGCCCCCGCGCGCGAAGGGCTTCGGCGAGCAGCTGAGCCTGGGTGGATTTGCCCGCACCCTCGCCCCCTTCAAGGGCGATGAAACGGCCCTTCGCGGTGGGTTTAGTCATGAAAGCCACCCCGCCAGCGCGTTGACAATCCGGTCAAGCGGGCCAGCCTCGCCAACCGATTGCTTGGCTAGAAGCGGCACTTGGGCCGGTTCTATATCCGGCGTTTCGATCACGAGTGTCGCCACCTTGTCGCCTTCCACAATAGGCGCGCGAAGCGGTCCGTCGTAGCGGATCGAGACGCGCATAGTGTCAGCTGAACCCTTTGGCACATTGATGGAAACCGCGCGGTCTGTGATCAGCTCCACACTTCTGACATCGCCATTTTGCACCTTGGCGGCTCCCACATAGACCCCCTTCTCGAACACGGTTTGCCGGTCAAAAGCGGTGAATCCCCACTCAGCGAGCCCACGCGCAAATCGGGCGCGTTCCCATTTGCGGGTGGCTCCCGCTACCACGAGGATCAGACGCTGATCGTACCTTTGAGCGGTGCCGAGATAGGTGAATCCGGCCTCGTTGGTGTAGCCAGTTTTGAGGCCATCCGCGCCCTGCACTCGTCCCAACATTGGATCATGGTTGGTCTGCGTGATGCCTCCATAAGCGAATTCTTTACGACCCATAAAACGCGCGACCTTCTCAGGATGCCTGCCCATCAGTGCTCGGCCAAGCACCGCCAGATCGCGGGCGTTGGTGAACGTGCGTCCCTCATCCGGCCATCCGTTTGGCGTAGCAAAATGGCTTTGCGTCATACCCAGCGAACGCGCCTTTGAATTCATCTGTGCGGTCCAGCCCTGTAGGGAACCCGACACTTCTTCCGCCAACACACAGGAAGCGTCATTGGCCGACACATTCGCGATACCGGTCAACAGATCACTCACCAAAACGCGGTCATCTGCGTTGAGGTACATGGTTGAGCCCTTGCCGCGCCACTCCATCCACGTCTCAGGACTGACGGTTAGATAATGGTCCGGGCTCAGCTTACCCGCGTCGATCATCTCAAAAGCGGTGTAGAGCGTCATGACCTTGGTCACGGATGCGGGGACAAACCGACGCTGCGCACCGCGTTCGAACAAGACCTGGCCGTTGCTGGCGTCGACAAGCAAGGCGACCGGAACATCGAGATCCGCAAGCTCAGCTGGCAAAGGCACGCTTTGCGCAGACACCGGCGCACACACTAGGAGTGCAGCAAGTGACGCAAGCGCACTTCTATATCGATGAGAATCCGCGAGCAGCATGGCTCGCTCTATAGGATTGCGCCCGCTTCAATGCGAGCCACAAGCCACGTTAGTTCACGATTTCGTCGGCCAAGAGCCCCACACTCATCGCGTAATAATTTGAGCAGTTGTACTCGAGGATTACTCGGTAATTGCCCGTCAAAAGCCATGCAGGCTTTCCCGGCCCATCGGGTTGGAACAGCGACACCAAGTCATCGTCGCCGAGTCCCCCTCGCGGTGTGACGCCCAATTCGCGCCATTCGCGCACGGTTTTCCATTGGCTGTGACGCTCGTGCACCCTTGGACACACCGCCGCCTTCAGTTTGGTCTTGTAAGCGTCGACATTAAAACCAGAAGGCACAGTGGCCCGCACACCCCAAGGCTGCCCGGTGCGCCAGCCTGCGTCTTTGAAATACGTTGCAATCGAAGCGAAAGTATCAGCGCGGTTTGTGAAAATATTCGCACGGCCATCGCCATCACCGTCCGTTGCTAGGCGCAAATACACCGACGGCAAAAACTGCGGATTGCCGAACGCTCCCGCATAGCTGCCCACCAATTGATCGCGGGAAAAGCCGCGCTCAGCGACTTTCATCAAAGCAACCCATTCCCCTGCAAAAAGCTCGCGGCGACGCCCTTCCCAAGCGAGTGTTGCAAGCGATCGCGACAAATCGAAACCGCCTTTGATCCGGCCATAGCTCGTCTCATGGCCAAAAATAGCTACGATGATCGACGCGGGTACGCCCAATTCTCGCTCAACTCGACCAAGAATAGCGCGGTTATTGTTGTAGACGGTGCGCCCACCGGCAATGCGGGTCGGATTCACATGCTTGGCGATATACGGCGCAAGATCGGGGTAACCGCGCCGCGTCGGCCGACCCGGTTGACCGCGATCAAGACGGATGACCCTCTCATTGGGAGTAAGACCAGCGGTCATACGGGTGAGCGTGCCCTCTTCGACGCCCTCCGCACGCGCTCGCGCCTTCAACAATTCGATATAGGCGTCAAACGCAATGCCATCGCGGGCCTTCGACTGGGCGGCGATGGGCTGGGAGGACAGGCTCGAGAACAGGATGAGAGCGGAAAAAATAATCGCAGAAAAACGTGTCATTCCCGCGTGCTGTCACATTTCCCACGCTCGGCCAAGAGGACAAACCATTACAGATGGGGTTGAGTGCGCTCAATTGCCCCGCTAACGGGGTCGCTCGCTCGCGCGGACAGGTGGCAGAGCGGTTGAATGCACCGGTCTTGAAAACCGGCAAGGGTGCAAGCCCTTCGTGGGTTCGAATCCCACCCTGTCCGCCAAGCGTTCCCCCTTGAGAAATAGGACCCGACGCAGCCGGTTAAGCCGCGCACTCGGCCCCTTCTTCGCACTCCTCGTCATTCACCCACAGATCCTCGTTGCCGGCCCCTGTAACGGGATCGTCAATCAGAGGGTCGTCGTCGAACGCCGTGTCAGGATTCAAGTCGATCAAGCCGTCCTGCAGGAAGCCCTCGGGAAGAACCGTCTCTGGCTCTAGTCCATCCTCGATCAAATCGCGGGTTTGCACGCCGGTGTTGTCCGATTGTGGCTCCGGACTGGGCGGAGGACTTGTCGGAGGAGGTGAGGTAGGCGGCGGAGACGTCGGTGGCGGCGTCACCGTGACGACGCACGAAGCCGGGTCCGCGATCACGCAACCGTTGATCGTAGATGCCGGGTCCGCCGGGCTTGCGACGCCTGTAAGCGCAATAGCATCGATCCCGGTCACTCCGTCCACTGTTCCGTTGATGACGATCGGTTGTAGCGAGCCGGTCCCACCCCCGCTCGATATCGAAAGCGAGTTCACTTCAAACCCACGACGATCATCAAAGTCGGTGCCTGATGCGGTGTTCTGGATGAACACTTGGCTGGCCGTTGTTGCGATGTCGAGACTGTTGGCACGGATGATTCCGTCGGGGCGGTCCACTCCGTCATTGTCGGCCAAACGCTCATCAATCTCTGTGACGCTTAGGCCATCGATATCAGTGAAGGCCTGGTCGGTAGCGGCAATAAAGTCTGTCGCACGAATCTCAATCTGTCCCGCAAGACCTTCATTGGTGTCGAGCACAAACAGGCCGCCGGTCGCCGCGTTGACGTGGACAAGGTTGGCCGCATCGATGGCCAGCACAGTATCAGCGCTTGCGTTGCTGATCGTCACGTTGCCCGCAAAGGAAAGGTTGCCAGTGGCCGAGAACGAAAACACTCCGTTCTGACCAATGTTCTGTCCGGTAGCGCTTGATCCGTTCCCGGCGATCACGTTCAGATCGCCGATTGTGATGTCGCTTCCGCCGCTCGATTGATTGGTGGATTGCAGCGTACGGGCTCCAGCATTCGCAACGTTCAGAACATTGAGCGCGTTGAAGTTTATGTCGCCGCCAGAGAAAACGCGCGCCAATTCGGTGTTGTCGAGCTCAAACCCGCCAAGGTCCGTTGACCCGCCACCGACACGTCCGTCTCCGCGGAAGTCAAATGTGATTGACTGCGTTCGCGTGGCGTCTCCTATGAAGCCGCCCGGACCGATATCAATCGACTGCGTGATGATCTCAATGGTCTCACCTACAGCCGACCCATCGAGCGCAGACAAGGCCGACCCTCTGATCGATAGCGTGTCTACGGCGTCCACCGTTCCAAGCAGTTCAACGGTGCCGCCTGACGATACTAGGTCGACACTTGTTCCGCGAGCTTCCGTGACTTCCAGCGAATTGCTCGCATCCAAATTGACATCACCTGTGGCTGTCGCGCTATCGACAAACAAGCCACGATCGGAGGACGCATTCACGTCGCCATCGGTGGCGTTTGCATCCAGAGTAAACGTGATTGAACTCTCGATGTCGATGGACGTGCCATCCGCAACCACAAGACCCGATACGTTTGCTTCTTCGACGCTCACTACACCATTGGCCGTTAAATTGGCATCGGCCGCTGTCAGCACACCAAAGGCGATCGCGCCATCATTGGCATCGATTTCAGCGGTACCTCCCGCAGAAAGCGACTGCGCGGTGATGTCGCCGGTATTCGCTTCGACGAAAGTGTTTCCACCCGCTTGGAGTGTGGTGAATGCAACCGTATCGCCGTTCACCGTGGTGTTGTTGCCTGACGACAGCGCATCAACGTCGACATCGCCTTCGCTGTCGATGAACAGGCTAACTCCGCCTGTGTTCGCGCTGCTACGTGACGCTGCGCTGCCCGTCACGGAACCGCCTGCGTTGATGATCAGATCAGAATTCGAGGCGACCAGATCACTAAATTCAACATCGCCACCTGCGTTGATTGTGACACCAGCGCCCGTCACGTCCCGAACGATGATGTCCTGCGTGGCTGTGAACGCTACGCTTTCATCGCTGCTGACATCGCCGTTGACCGAGACTCCACCGGCGCTGGCGGTGAGCTGTGTGCCACCGCCCATGATCGCGCCGGTTGCCACGGTCGAGCCGCTCACTCCGATGCTTCGCTGACCACCAGAAGTGATATTGCCAACACTCGCCGCATCGGTCGCTCGGACCGTTATGAGACCGTCGCCTACGGCACCGGTTAGATCCTGAGCCGAAATCGCGCCGCTAGAGATCAGGCTGACGCCGTCATCTGTGTCGATTGCCCCGCTTAGCGTAATGTCGCCATCCGCGTTCACACTGACGGACTGACTGAAGCGTGTCCCATCGCGAGCTAGAGTTCGGATGCCCCCGCCAGTGACCGCCCCGCCCACTGTCGATGTGAACGAGCGATCCCGCACAACAATATTGGCAAAGTCGAGATTGCCGCCAGCGTTGATGGTGAAGTTGCCGCTGCTGGTCGCATCGCCCAGGGCAATGTCGCCGGTCGCGTCGAGGTTGATAACCCCTCCGTCAAAGCCGCCATTGCTCGATCCGCGCGCGCGAATATCGCCCATGTTGATCGATGCGCCCTCGGCAGAGATGTTGCTCGCCGCTTCGATATCGCCTGTGGTGATCGCGCCGCTGAGCGCGTCGAGAGTGACCGCACCATTCGCGGCTATCGCTCCTGTACCAAGGTCGCCGTCGGTCGCCTCGGCTGTAACGTTGCTCCCCGCGTCGATCTGACCGACATCGATGGAAAGGCCCAGCAGGTTCACTGCCCCATCGGTGATGATGTCGCCAGGTCCTGTATTGGCCCCGATCGCGCCGCCATTGGCCGTCAGCGTGACGGCATTGGGCGATTGGACGAGGTTGAACAGGATGTTCGTCGCGCTTGTCAGTGAAATCTGATCCGCGATAACAGCGCCCACCGCAATATCGCCCGCATCGACATTCACATCGTTGGTAGCGTTGAGATCACCTCCCGCCACCGAGCCGATGGCGGTGAGATTGATAAAGTCGGTGCTGGTCGCGCCAGTGAAGACGATGTCCCCGCCCGCGTCCACTTCGAAGCTGCCGCCCTGCGCGGTCAGATCGCCGAAGCCGATATTGCCGGGCGCTGAGAAATCGATCGCCCCGCCGACGGTCACTGAGCCGTTGCCGTCAATGTCGCCGGCCGTGGCGAGCAGCGTTAGGTCGGCACCGATCATACCGTTGTCCAGCGAAACCGAGCTGCCGGTAATGGTGGTGCTGCCTCCGCTGATCGCGTTGAGGACGCTCGGCGATCCGCTCGCGGTGATGGTGATGTCATTGACCGCGTCGACCACGCCAAAGCTTGCATCGCCGTCGGTCGCATTGGCTACAACCGAACCTTGTGAGCTGACACCGCCTATAGCGATATTCAAGGCATCGAGCGTCACGTCACCATCGCTGATGATATCGCCTGCGCCGCCATTGCTGGCGATGGTTCCGCTGGCGGCATCCAGCGCGATTGCGTTGGCGGAATCGAGCCGGTTGAACAAGATATCACTGTCGCTGGTCAGGCCGATATCGTTGGCGCTGACCTCTCCGACGGCCACGCGTGAACCGAGGACCGAAACCGTGTTGACGGCATCAATATTTCCAACATCAATATCATCGCCGCTTATGTCGACGTCGCCGCCGCTGAAGACATCTCCACCCGAAACCGAACCGCCCGAGATCAAAACATTACTGGCATCTAACGAAGTGTATCCCACGCCAGCACCATCAATAACGATATCGCCTGGCACGTTGGCAAAGCCGAGGAATGCGCTTCCAGCTGCGGAAAGGAACACGTCGCCCGGCGAAGAGGCGCTGCCGATATCGATGTTCCCATCGGCCGAAACGTCGATACTGCTCGAACCTTGGCTGTATTCGCCGAGAATAAAGTCACCTGAAACGGTGTAGAACCCTTCGAGAGCTCCGCCGACCTGCGCAACCGTGGTCAGTTCGCCATCGGTTACGATGCCGCCGGCAATGATCGAGTCACCGACGGTCACACCGATATCGTTGGCGCTGGTCAGAACACCAGTGCCCAGCAGACTGCCGGCCGCGTCGATTAGGATCTGGTCGGCGCTGATTTCGGCGTCTTGCAAGTTCACATCGCCCGTCACACTGGTGGCCGAGAACGTCCCGGTGGCATCAAGCGTCGTGTTGATCCCGTTAGTGCCCATCACGATGTCGTTGCGGGTTTGAATCGATATATCGGTCGCAGACACCTCGGCCTGTTCGATAAACAGCGAGATAACGTCCGAATTGCTGTCGAGGCCGATCTCGATGACGTTTTGAGCATCCATATTGCCAAGGCACACCGAGCCTTCGAGGCACGGCGCGATCAGCAGACCGTTATCGTCGCTGAAGATAGAACCCGTTGCCGGAGCGTCGCGCACATCGGCCTTGATCGATCCCGCGATCAGCGAGCTGTCGAGTCCCTCAATCGCGTTGGCATCAAGGATAATCGACGCCTCGTTCGCGTTGAGCGTGCCATCAAGCACAATCGAAGCGATCGGAGTTTGCGGCGTTGTAAGCAGGCTGGCGAGGCTGCCCGCCTCAAACACCAGATTGGGTCCGCCATCGAAAGGCAGCGTCGGATCAATCGGATCGGTTGGGTTGTTCGCGCTCGCGACGCTGGCGCCTTGGCGCACGATAATGTCGTCGCCCGTCGTAACGAACAAAGCGTTATCGGCTGTCGTGCTTGAGGCAGCGTCGAAAATGGCGCTGCCGCCGGCGTTGATCGTGATATCGGCATAGGACGTCACAACGCCGGTGATGGTCGCGTCGAAAAGCGTGTCATAAGCCGGTAAACCGGTTGCGTTGTTTAGCCCCGCGTCGATCAAGATACCGCGGAAGTTGCTGCTGCCCTGTGGCCCTGTCGCGGTCGCATTGTTTAGCGTTACATTACCGCCTGCGGTCAGTGTCATTCCCGGTCCGGTCCGCAGATCGTTCGCGGTGATGTCGCCACTTGCGAACAGGCTGATTTCGCCCAGCGCGTTCAGGATGGAGCCTGCGCCTGAATTGAACGAGCCACCGAGATTTACGGAGACTCCTCCACCAACATCGACCGATAGCGTGTCGGCGGTGTTGTTGGTGTGCGTGACGATCATGCCGCTGACTGAATTGAATGTCGCAGCTCCACCAACCAGCAATTGTTGAGCGCCATCGAAGGCCAACGTGATATCGCCAACCGTCGCTTCGACAAGCAGGCTACCACCCACATCGCCGCCATTGAGCGCTACGCTCGCCCCGGTGAGTGAGGTGTCATCAACGCTGGTTACGCTTCGTGCGCTGGGACTTCCGATGGCAACGATGTTGATGAAGCTGCCGGCGTTCAGATCGCCAAAGCTCGCGTCGCCGACGGACGCGTTGGCGGTGATCGACGTGTCGCTGATCACGTTACCAAGGTCGATTGCGCTGGCGTCTATATCTACCGCCCCGCCGCTGTTGATGTTGCCTTGACCCGGCGTCGTCGCACCGATCAGTCCGGTTGCTTGGATCGAAATAGTGTTGGGCGAGATCAGATCATTGAACTGCAAATCGCCGCCATTCGCCGTAAGCGCGATAGTGGTTGCTTCGAGAGAGCCGATCGCGATGTTGGCCGCTGAGGTGAACGTTGCGGTGTTCGCCACCGTGATCGAGCCGAGCCCGGTGATGTCGCCGGTGTCGGAGGTGACCGTCAGGCTACGCGACAAGGTGCCGTTATCAATATTGACTGATGCACCATTGATGACGGCGTTAAGCTCCGCCGAAGCGTCACCGAGCGAGATGGAACCGGGCGAATCGACATTAAGTCCAAAGCCGGTCGCTGCGGCGCCGGCGAGATCGATAGAACCGGCATCTATATCAGTGATAGACCCGGAGAATTCTCCGCCTGTAAGCGCACCTGTGACATCCACATTAAGCACACCATTGGTGCCCGCGCTGGCCACATCAGCATCGCCCAGAATGTTGAGACTTAAGCCGGGGCTGGTTGTGGCCGCAAACAGGTCTCCAGCGGAAAGATCTCCACCCACGATCAGTGAGCCATTCGAGCCTGCGCTTACGTTCCCAATAGTGAGATTATTAGCCGTTTCCACTCGAACTGTGGCCGAAGCATCAATCCCGCCAATTTCGCCGCTGCGGCCGGAGTTGATGGTGGCGAGCCCTTGGACCACATCAATCTGACCCGTAGTGATGTCGCCCGCATCGGTCGTTATCACGACATTTGCGGAAGCGGTCGTAGCAAGATCACCGATACTGATCGAACCGGGTACCGCCAAATCAACGGACGCCAGCGAAGTAATGTCACCACCAGCGATATCAGTCGCTCTGATCTGGGTGCCTCGGTTGGAATTGAGTATGTTGAAAGCGGCCGTACCGCCGGCCTGGATATTCAGATCGCCAAAACCGCCGGTCGTTGTGACGCTGTTCGCCGTAAAGTCCGTCGTCGCGTTACCCTGAAAACCGCCAAGGACCACTGTGCCGACGACGATCGCCGCCGCCGAGTTTATCGTGCCGGTGGAAGGCCCGTTAAAACTGTCGATTGCGACGTCACCAAGTGTCGACGTGAGGTTGACCAGGCCTTGAGCGTTAATCGTGCCAAGATCGAGGGCACCGCCATCCACCAGAACTTGTCCAACGCCGTCAATCGCACGGGTCGCATCGATCAAGTCAACAGCGATCGTCCCGCCTGCATCGAGGTCCACCGCTTCGATAGCATCCACCGAGCCACCAGTGATATCGGCGCCCGCCTGCACCGTGACAAAACCGTCATTCTCGCTGATTAGCGTACCAAAGGTGACATCCTGCGCCGCATCCAGAAGGATCGCATCGATCACGCCGGTCGCTCGGATGATCCCATCGCTTGTGCCGGTGATCGATCCAGTCGTCGCGGTCAGTTGTGTATCTCGAGCCGAAGTAATCGAATTGTAGAAGATATCCTCAGCGGTGATCGAGACACTCGTACTCGCGACTATGTCTCCGAGATTCTCGGAGTTGAACGCCCCGCCACTTGAAACGGCAGTGAAGCTGTTTCCTGCATCAAGCGTGACGATACCCGCTGACGGACTAACATGGCTGATCGTGATGTCGCCCGTGGCGTTTAACGTCGTTGGGCTAAAGATATTTGCATTGGGATTGATCACCAATTGGCCATCGTTTTCCATCGCGATGTTGATCGCGCCGGTCACATTGACATCCAGACCGTTCGTAACGGTGATTGGCCCGCTGTTTGACGTGATTGAGAGTAAACCTGTGTCGGTTCCAACCTCTCCCAAAACCGAGACTGTCAGATCACCGAACGAAATCAGGCCCATAGGATCGGTCGAACTGTCCGAAATGGTTACTTGTCCGCCGCTGCCAAGACCAAGAACGGATCCCGTGCCTCCGGTGCCGCTGGCGTTGATTGAAACGCCGCCAAGGGTCACGATACCCGGACTTCCCTCGATCGCTTCAATAGTTGGCGTGCCACCCGTGCCCGCTCCTCCGAGGCCCGATTGAGCAAAGATATTGGCGTTCTGGCCTCCGAGGCCACCGTTGCCGCCCGTACCGTCGGCGAAGAAGTCTATATCGCCTGCGAGGATCGAGGCTCCCGTTGCACTGATCAGCGGCGCGCCCCCAGTACCGGTGCCGCCATCGCCACCAATACCTGCGTTAGCTGTGGAGCCACTGGCGTCGCCACCACTCCCGCCAGCGCCGCCGAGTCCTTCAGCAGAAAGCGCGAAGACATCGGCGTTGGGATCAATGACCAGATTTGCCCCGGTGTTGGCCACAAAGCCAAGCGAGCCACCAGTGGCGTCGCCACCAGCGCCGCCGTCGCCGCCATCATCATCGAAGAAGTTCCCACCGCCCTGGCCGCCGCCGCCGCCGGTTGCGTTCGCACCGAACGAGAACTGAAATGGATTGATCGAGATGCTTGCGCCATCTTCTGCAACCACAAAGGCCGAACCGCCCGTTGCGGTGCCGCCTGTGCCGCCGTCACCCGCCGGGCCTGGAATGCCAAACTGCGCAAATGCGCCGTCGCCTCCCTGACCACCGGTCGCGCTGGCCAACAGGCCGATCGTGCTGTTTGCCGCGAAGCTGGCGTCAGGGCCGGAGACACGCAGCTGCGCAGTGCCGCCAACCGCGTCGCCGCCATCCGCACCGTTGTTTATCACAGCGCCTTCAGAGAACCCCGCCTGCCCGCCGATCGCGCTGGCATCGATGCTCAGCGCATCGAAGATAACATCAGCGTTGACGATCAGGTCTGCCGTACCGCCTTGTCCCAGGCCGCCATCGCCGCCGCGCGCGCCGACACCACCTTCGCCGCCGACCCCTTGCGAGATAACCGAATAAGACTTGGGATCAACGTCGTCCTGATTGAGCGTGATCTGCGCCAAGCCTCCCACGCCATCGCCGCCCGCACCGCCGTTATCAACTGCATCGATTGAGGACTGGCCAAAGCTTCCTCCGCCGATGCCACCGACGCCGCTGGCGTTGACGGTCAGTGAACCAAAGGTGATGTCACCCGCAGTGTCTACAAAGAAGGCGTTGCCGCCCGTCGCGCTTCCACCTAGGCCACCGCCTTGATCGGGCGTGCCGTTAAAGTCATCATCTGACGTGCCACCTTCGCCACCGAAGGCTTGAGTCGAGATGACTACGGCGTTGGCGTCGATGACCGAGTTCCCGTTCAGATTGAAGGTCGCCGTGCCCCCTTGAGCATCGCCGCCATCGCCGCCTGGAGCGCCACTGCCACCTCCACCGCGACCACCAAACACGTTGCCCGAAGAAAACTGCTGGTTGCCGGTGGCTGCTACCGACAACGTGCCCGTCACCGTCAAAGAGCCAGCCAGAGCGTTGAATGTAGCCTCGCCGCCTGCTGCGTCGCCGCCATCGCCCGGCGTAGTGCCGTTGAAGGTGCCGCCGAAGAAGCCACTGCCGCCTCGACCGTTGGCGGTCACGTCGAGATTTGCGACGGTCGCGGTTCCTCCATTCAGGTTGAAAACAACTTGCCCCCCAAGACCGTCTCCGCTGTTTCCGAGGGGAGCCAGTCCGGTAATGGGATCTGCCGGTCCAGTGGGCAATTCGCCACCAGTGCCACCAATCCCGTCAGAAGAAACCTCAACATCCACCGCGGTAAGTGTGCCGCCTAATACGTTGAATTCAGTGAGGCCGCCTTGCCCTGTGCTTCCAGCACCCGCAAACGGTATAACACCCCCGTCGCCGCCGTCAGAAAAAGTTCCGTTAGTACCTCCCCTGAGATCAGCGAAGGCAAGGATGCCGTTGTCGCCCTGAACGGTGATCCGCAACGTACCGCCCAGCCCCTGGCCCGCTTCGCCATTGCTGTTCGCGCCGCCAAGCGAGAAACCACTGGCGTTGACTGAAAGCGTCTCGGTGAATTGTAGTGTTGCGTTGTCGGCAAGCAGGGTAACAGTTCCGCCCTGGCCGATGCCAAGCCCCGGATCAGTCGCCTCGCCTTGTCCCAGACCGGTCGAGGAGATTGAGCTGAAGCCGGTTGAACTGATCGTACCGCCGTTCGTAGCAAGGATCGAAATATCGCCGCCTCGGAAATCGGTCGCCTCTGTGGGGCGACGCGCGGAGAATGGATCGTTACCCGCTTCCGAACTTATGAAGATTCCGTCTGTGAACAGGTTGCCGTTATCCGCTTCAACGCGGACAGCACCGCCGACCATGGTTGAACCGATTTGGCCGCCGCTTACGCCGGCGAGGATGTCCAGATCGCCTCCGATGTTCAGGCCGGAACCTGTTCCCGATCCGGTGTCCGCAACGACAACACTCACGGTGTCACCGACGGGATCGGAGACCACACCTGAGATAACACTGGCGTCGATGAAGACGCCGTTGTTGACGATCAGTCCGCTGTCGGCTTCGAAGACCTCAAGCGAAACGCTCCCTCGGGTTGCGTCGCCAATGAAACGAACACCGTTGTCGTCAATCCTGCCCTGTGCTCTGGCTGTGACATCGACATCGATGGAGTCCACAGTGTAGAAACCACCCGAAACTGAGATGTCGACGCTTCCCGCGTTTCCTTCGTTCGATTGGGCAACGCCGTCGTTAAGTCCGGATGAGGCGAGCGCACTTGCATTGAGGCTAACTCGTTGAATATCAGCGCTACCTTGGTCCAAGATGAGCGAAACAGAGCCGCCAGTAGAAGAGCTGCCGAGATTACCTGAAATGCCTAAGGAAGAACTCACGAGCGTTCCCGCTCGGTCCGCTTGCGCGTCAAGGACGAGATCGCCCCCGACAGACAAAGACCCATCGGAAAGCGCAAGCACAGCCGAACCGCCCGTCGCAGCGCCCTCTTGCACGCTCCCGCGCCCGCCGTTGGCCGATGCGTCAAGAATCAGATCTCCGCCTGCCGACAGCGTCGCGCCTGATGCAATCGTAATCGAAATGTCACCGGCGACTCCATCGCCGCCAATGCCCTGGCCGCCATTGTTGAGCACGCCTTCGGCGTCATCCAGACCCCGGCCACGTGCATCAATGACGATGTCGCCGCCCACGGTTAGCCCACCGGGGTTCCCGCCAGGAGGGATCTGGCCGCCGCCTGTGCCACCTTTACCCCCCGCTGTGGCGCCTACGCCCACACCGACCGAACCGCCCGTACCGCGACCATCGCCACTTGTGACGGTCAAATTGCCCGATACGTCAACGTTTCCGGTCCCAATAATCGAAAGATCAACCGCGTTGCCGCCGACCAATTCCAAGTTGATCTGGTCGTTCAGACCGCCATTTGCGTTGACGTCGAACTCTTGGTCTCCGCCACCTTGGGCGGCCACGGTAATCGTGTCAGTGGCGACAGCTTGAACCGAACTGCCGAGATTGAGATCACGCAGGTCAATATTGCCGCCTGTGCTGCCCAATTCGGAAGTATCGACCGTATTGCTCGAGATTTCCTGGGTTTGGCCGTTAACGGACTCAAAACTCTCAGTGCGTTGCACTCGCCTGCTATTGGTGAGAATGATCTTGCCGTTCTCAACATTCGCCGAAGCGGCCGGTTCGTAGCCGATCGATCCCGACAACAGCATCGTAAGGGCATCGTTCTTGGGCACGGCGACGAAATAGATCGCCTGCTCATCAGCCGCGCTCGTTGAGGCTGCGCCACCCGTGCTTCCGGCGTGGAGAATTCCGTTTTCGTCTTCGCTGCCGACTGAAACAGAGATGTCGAACAAACTGTTTTGAATCGTCAGCGTCGCTTCTTCAGCCGCGACATAGGCGACCGAACCGTTGACGCTAACGTTGCCGCGTTGCTCGATGCGCGGAGCGACAAACGCAACATAGGAATTGTTGTTACTCGCGGTGATGGAAGCGCCTGACTCGACAATAATCGAGGATGCGGAATCGCTCACACCCAGGAAGTTGACATCCAGGTCGCCGAGCGCGACATCATTAGGATCGATGGTGCTTGTCGAAAGCAACAGACTGCCGACGTTAAAAGTCGACGTCGAGCCGATAACGATGCCGCCTGCGCTCGAAAACCAGACGTTACCGCCAACTAACGCGCCCCCATCAACGGTGGAATTCACCGCGCCATCAATTCGGATCGCGCTGTCAAATAAGGGCGTTGTAATCCGGTTCAGGACCGTAAAATCAGTGTCCCCTGTGAAGTTCAGGGCCTGCCCGCTGCCAAGAAACGTAACCTGTGTTCCTTGAGAACCGCTATCGAATGTCGTCCAATCTATGATCGCGGACGTGCCTAAAAGCTCAACGGTGTCACCTGATACTGAAGGCCTGAACGCAACCGCCGTGTCATCGAACGACGCGCTAGCGTTGACAGAGATACCATCGGCTGTGGCGGCGGCCCGCGGTACACTCACCGTGCCCGCGCTCGCCACGCTTCGCGTGCGGACGGTCGCCGGAACGCGGATTACCGGTACCGCAGGAGCCGGATTAATCGAGACCAACTCTTGCACCGAAGGCGCCACCGGATTGCCCCGGACCCGCGCCATCACATCGCGTGTCGGGAGCGGGCGCGTGTTGACCGTGGCCGCAGGATCAACGCCCTCAACGCCCGGCGCACGCGCGTTGAGGATTTGCACTGGCGCGCGGCTTTGAATTGACACTGGCGAAGGCACACCGCTCGGTCGCGACTGGGCTGAGGCTGCGTGGTTGCCCGCGATCATCGCCGTTGCTGCGGCCATTATTGAGGCGCTGCGTAGCCAGCGGCGGCGGTTTGAGGCGAGCGGGTTAGGAGTGTTATTTTTCATTGTATTTTCCCCCACCGGCTCAATTGAACCAGGGCACCAATTGCACAGTCAACGACACCAGCGCTCTCACATCACTTCGAGTTGTCTGGAAGTCGGTTCGCTCGAGAGGAATTGCGACAAAGGCATCGAGAATGGCCTGGCGGCCAATTGCCATGCGGACCCCGCCGCCCGTTGATGTCAGCCGATCGCCACTGTTGGGCACGTTGTTTACGGAAATCGTTGCCAGATCAAAGAACGCGAAAGGTTGGACGGCGATACCATCCGGCGTTTCAGGGATCAGCGATCCAGTGAAAGCCTCGATTTGAAAGCCAATCCCCTTGTCGCCGATAATGGCGCCGGGATCATAACCCCGCCCCACTGTAAAGTTGCCGCCAGAGAATTGTTCGTAGCCAAGCAACGCATCATCCGAATACTGGAACCGCGTTGAGCCGCTAAAACCGAAAGTCGGCGTTGGGCGCCAGGTCACTCCTGCGCCACCGCGCACCAGCAATCCGCTTGAATCCGCATCCAATCGACTTGGTGGGACTACTCCGGGCGCTGGACAGGCTACAAAGCTCGCTCCGCAAAAAGGCGAAGGAGACGCGCCAAGAATTTCGAGACCCTGCCGCACTTCAAGCGTCGCCTGATAGGAAATACGGGGCTCGGCAGCGGAATAGCCATCACGCCCATTTATACTGTTTCTATCGGTTCCGAAAAAATCGAACCGGGCAAAGGCGACCCGAAGATCGTCCTCGCTAAAAGGCAGGTCAGCAAACTCAACCTGCTGTTCGATGAAATCACCACCAGCGGAAAAAATGAGGTTCTTCGCTTGAGAGCGGATCACCGGATAACGCCCGTAGATCGAAGCCACGGTCGTGTCGGTCTCAAACACGTTGGGCCCAGCAATATCAGGCTGTGACCAGGCCTTGGTGCCCGAAACTCCGAGCGTCAGTCCTTCAGAGCCGACGCGAAACTCATGATAGCCCGAAAGGACAAGCTGCTCGCTGAAATCTTGTGAGGTATAGGCGCTCAGCATTGTCTCATCGCCGAGGCCGGTTAGGCCGTTGACCCTTACCCGTGCCAGCCCGCCGAACCGGCCGATCTCTTTCGAACCAAAGTTTTGGACATTCACGTCCACGATCACCGGAGTGCGGATGACGTCGAAAACCCCCACAACATCGCCCGGATTGCCGCCTTGCTCGGCCGGTAAGGGCTGCAGAGTCAAACGCACATCAAATCCTGGAATATCGCGTGCGAGCAGCAAATAGCGCTCGGCCTCGTTGGCATTGAACACTTCTTGCGAAGCCAGCTTTTCCAAATACTGGCGCAGACCCGCCGTTGAGCCACCGGCATCGCCGCGCACCTGCACTTGCTTCATGCGGGCCAGAAGCACGTCGAATTTGACGGTCCCTTCACCGATGGTCTGAACAGGGACCTGAACCGCAGCCAGATAGCCCTGCGAACGAAGGATGGTCGCCGCACGGTCTCGAACATCGCAGATTGTCGCAACCGGGATTTCTTGCCCGACATAGGAGGAATAGCTTTGCGTCAGCTGACCGGCGTCAACTCCCTGTAATCCGGAAAACTCCGCGCCGGTGAAAACGAACTTCAATTCCGCAAATTGCGGCGCGGCGAGCGGACATGGTGCGCGTTCGATCTCATCGGCCACAGAAACGGGGTTGGCGTTGCCCCGCAATTCTGCCTCGATACCGGTGCGATTGATCTCTTCGCGTGTCGGAGCGATCTGCCCTTGCGCTGACACCGAAACCGGCGAAACTGACACCGCCGCGACCGTCAATGCGCCGGCCACTTTCCAGCCCATCAACGAGTCTCTCTCAATTAGTCTCGTTCCCATTATTCCGCTCCCGCCGGTGCCACGGAGTTCGAAACGTGCGCCATGTCACCGACGCCGTCCGCCGAACCGGTCGACAAAAGCGGGCGCGCCGCGTCACCGATCAGCGCGAAGGCCGACCAATAGAATGGATGCGACGTGCGCTTGTCGTCCATCAACAATTGCTGGGACTGCACAATCGCTCTTCCGATATCCTGCCCCTGTCCGCGCCGAAACATTTCGGTCATCAACCTTTCGGTTGCATCGAAACTGTCGGGCACTGGCCAATGGCTCGCCATGACGGTTCGCCCTCCTGCACCCACGAACGCGCGGACCAACCCTTCAAGCTCTGTTCCACCACCGCTGGCGACACCGGCCGCACGGGTTGCTTCGACGCTCGCCCCACCGGCGGTATCGCAAGCCGAAAGGATCACGAGATCGGCATCAAGGTTAAGCTCAAAGATTTCCTCGAAGCTCAGCAAACCATCCGAGCCTGCGCCGCCGAAGGAGGTCACAAGAGCCGGTTTGGCGGGGCAATCCGGGTTTGGCGCCGTTACAAGCCCATGCGTTGCGAAATGCAGGACCCGATATTGGTCGAGGTCACCGCGCGACTTGATCCCGTCGTCAGTGAAGCTTGCCTGCGTGTAGACCTCTGAGGTGCCCGAACCAATAATCCCGGAAGCGTATCGCAATTCAGAAGCGCTGATCGGATCGTTCCACTGGATCGCTGGCCAGAAGCACTCGCTCGAAATTTCGGACTGGGTGGCGGTAAAGCTGGCCGGCAAGCTTTCCCCCACAGGCGAATTCTCACCAAAACCAGCGTATTGCCGCGTCGCACGTGAGTTTTCGGCGCGACGTGATTGGACAAAGGCGGCGGCCGAAACGGCCGTGCTGATCATACGCCCCCTTCCCAACCAATTGACGCCAGTGAAGTCGTAGTCGTCGGGATCCGGACCTTCGAGACGGTTCTGATAGAGTTCGACCGACGCGTCATCCGTCACCAACAGGTTGAGCGGCAAGCGCAACATCGCACCGTCAGGCTCGAAAATAATGTGCTCAGCACTCTCCATCTGACTCGCGATGGGCGCGAACACTTTTGTATAAAGCTCACGAGCGGAGACAATATCGAACGGGAAGGTTTGATAACCCTCTCCATCGAACACCGCGATTGATTCACGGATGATTTCGACCTGCTCTTCAAGCTCAGAAGCGGTCAAATCCGCTTTGTAAGCATTGGCTTTGGTCCCGTCAGCATAGAAGACGTAGACGGCCTCTCCGACCAAGGCGACACGGGTGTAGATTTCTCCAGCCTTCAGAACGTCACGGAAATCGGAGAGCTGTAAGGATGAAGGAGCGACGACCCGATATTGAGGATAATCGTTTAGTTGAACCTGTGTCTTGAGCTGCGCGTTTTCGAGGGCTGTGATCTGCGTCAACAACTCTTCGGATTGTTGGCGCACGCCCGCTGTTTGAGCTTGCGCGCCCAGTGACTCGAAGCGAATACGCGCTCGCTCAATCTCGCGGCCCAGGTCAATCGACTGACGAAAGAGGCGCGAAGCTTCATCCGAATTCGCGCTTAATCGCCGGGCCAGGACGCTTTGCGTTTCCGCCACACCGGGGCGAATAAGAACCTGAGAGGCCTTGAAGAAGGCCTCAGCGGCCTCTGCGCTTTCGTTAACGCGACTGGCAAGCAGGCTGTAATACGGGCTCAACTGGTTCGCGAAGCCGACTGTCGCGTTGCGCTTTCCGATCGCGCGATCGACAACTGCCGCATAAAGATCCAGCGCCTCGCTCTCCCGATCCTGGCGCAAGAGGAATGACGCGAGCCGCGCTTCCAACGCGCTGACCGCACGTCGTTCAGGATACTGCGCCCGCACCAGCGCCAGACCGTTGCGAAGATAGGCCTCCGCGTCATCAGCGTTACCTTGGCGCTCAGCGATCAACGCCAAGTCCGACAAAACCTGCGACCGAAGCCGTGTGATCGACGTTACGCGACCATCGCGAACAGCGAGCGCCTGCACATAAGCGTCAATCAGGTCGCGGCGTGCTCCATTGCTATCGCCGCTCAAACGCTTGGCGGTTCCGCGGATTTGCAAGGCTTGCGCGTCAATTATCTGCGCACGCTCCTCGAGCGTAAGGCTGAGCTCATCGACAATCCCAAACAGGTAACCGGTTGCCTGTTCGCGATTCAGACGTTCCGAAATAGGCACGGTTATCGCAAGATCGCCTGCAACCTCCGCCATACCGGTGGCGCTGTTTGGAAGCTCCTGCGACAAACGTTCGACCGCGTTCTGGTCAAAACCCTGATTGAGAAGGTGGATCGCCTCAAAGTTTCGAAGCAGCCGCGCAGTGATTGGATCATCGCCCCCGAACTTCCGCGCCTCTTCAAACAAGCGGTTGGCCACCGCAAATTCGCCGAGATTGCTCTTTTGCAAGGCGCGATTAACATAGAATTCACCCGGATTGATCGATGCATCCTTATCGCTCTCAAGCCGCTGTTGCAGCGTTTCAAAATAGGCCGCCGCCTCCGCGTATTCGCCTGCGAGATTGCGGCGATAACCCTCAGCCAGCGCTTGCTCCGGTTTCAAAGCTTCGGCTTGAACACGGGCAAAGGACAAGGGGTCGGAAACGCTGGTCGAGGCAACATCGATCGTGCCCTGCGCAACGCTGTTGTCCAGCAACGAACGAAGTGCGAGCGTGGTGGCCCCATCATAGGCGCTGAATCCTTCAGCGTAGAAGGTCAGGCCTCCGCTTTGCTTCGTGATTTGGCTCCACCCCAATTCGGTGCCTTCGAGCTTACACTCCTGCTTGGTTGATCCAGCGACAGGCCCTGAATTCGACGCTGCGTTCGACGGGCAGTCCACTTTAAATCGACGGGAGGCGCGAACCGCGTCTCTCGCGGGACCGCTGAAGTCCTGAAAGGCGTACACCTGCGCCACAGGACGAGGATTATCGCGACACACCACCGCCCAACGGCGATCGAAAATCGATTGCTTGGCGCTGTTTCCAACGCTGCGATCCTGCACCTGACATAAAATGCCATCGCTATCGCCGATAGGAAAACTGTCCCGCGTCAAAACCGAATTGGATTGCGCAGACGCTGTTGTGATTACAGCTGCGGAGACAGCCAAAATGGCTGAAACTCTGGTGGAAATACGTCCCACTGACACCCCCCTGTTGCCGCGTTAGGACCTGCATTTCCCGGAAGTTGGAACTTCTCTGTGGGTGCGGTCCAACCGCGATTAAAGCCTGAACGTTCTACGTATACTCGCTAAGGTCCGATAGTACAAAACGGACAGCGGTCCGGGAACGGCACACACTTGATTGCGCGCCCATCGTCCAACCGGACCGATTATTAGCCAGCGAGGCTATGGGCGCGGGGGAAGAAGGTGCACCTACGATGCATCATGGACCCCAAAAATCTCAAACTGGGAGTGCGCTTAATCGGATTCTTGAGAGCTTGTGTAATCCCCACGCGGGCGGTCGATCAGGCCTGAGAAGAAGAGGGCGTTCATCAACAGCTTCTCAGTCCCCGGATAGGTCCCGCGGAAAACCGGATTGTCCGCCATGAGAATCACCGTGCCCCGCCCCTTTCGCTCCGCGATCACCGATGGCGTTCCCGCGATTTCACGCTGCCGCCGTTCAGAGGCGTACCCTGTTAGTAGCGGGTCCGTTGTGTATTCAACGGGGACCGCGTAGGGGTTTCCTTCGGGTCGCATCAGCGTGAAGGTTTTGTTGCGATGCACCGCAATGCTGCGATCCGCGAAGCCAAAGCCAAGAGGGTGGGTCGTATCAAGATCCGCGGCAAAAACCGCGCCGCCGATTACATGCTCTGCATCTGCGACGCCCATTTGCGCAAAATCGCGACGTTGCCCCTCTTCACCGTCGTCGCCTTCATCCCCTTCGTCTTCCTTGCGGCCAAGCAGAGTTTCTTGCGCCCACAAAGCGGCATCGCGGGTCGCAATAAGAGTGCCGCCTGCGCCGATCCAGCCGTTGATCTCTCCTGCCGTCGCCTCGTTCAAACGGGAGTCGCCTCCAACCAATACGAGATGCGTGTATTGAGCCCAGTCAATCGTATTGAGATCGCTCTTTTTGATGAGCGTAACGGGCATTCGGTGGCGATAATCCAAGGTCCACCAAATCTCTCCCGCATCGTAATAGGCCAGGCCATTATCGTAGGCGAGGACGACCTTGGGTTCCTTCACGATGCGATTGATACCGGTGGCGCCCAGATCGCGGCCCGTGACAGGCGTAAGACCCGATGTCGCGGCATAGACAGGTATGCCATCTTGGGCCGCGATCTCTTGCATGATGGCGTAGATATCCTCCTGCGACGCCTCCTGTCGTGCGAGTGGTACAAAGATGGATCCGCGACCAAGCGCGATATCGCCCGATGTGGTGCGAACCATCGTTTCCTCCATCGCAGCCCTCGCCATCACATCGGCAGAAAGAATGCGATTGAGCGCTCGCGGGGCGTAAGTGTGCGACCATTTGAAAACATATCCATAGGAAGCGCGATCAGGCTCGGGCGCGCTTTGGAACGCTCCATCCGCCACTGCACCGGAGTTGGCTGAACTAACTTGGGAATATTCCAGATCGTAAGCCAACGGCAGCGTCCAACCGGATACATCGTAGAAGATGTTCTCTTCAAACTCGGTGATCCGACCAAAAACCCCCTGGATCAAGCGGTTACCGCCCTGCGCATTTGGGACAAAGTACGCTTCGCTCGCCTTATAGGTTCGACCATCGGCGCTTACATCCGATGCCAACCGGTTCACAGTGATATCATGCATCCGCAAAAGTCGGACGAAGCGGGCTGCGCGCTCAGGGTCACCATCAGCCATGAAGACCCAGCCCGAACGCCCCTTGCCGGCGACGCTTTGCGCGTAAAAGTCACGCTGGTAGTCTGTGATTTCGCTGCGCAGATCGAGAGCGCCCTCAATAGAGGTCAACGCCGTGCGGAAGTGGGTTCGGGCGTTATCAGCGTTTTCGACAAGACCGCGTTCGGTCATGATCGATCCGCCTCGCGCCGCGCCGCCTTCGAACAAGATGCCGAGAGAGCCATTCACCTGGGGATAGGTTGAACCTTTGCCAATGTAGAAATTATCGAAGCCCTCCTCGCTCGAATAGAGCCGCGCTTCGCTGTCGAGCCAGGCCGCGTGGCGCGTTGCTATGGCTTTGGCGAGTTCACGTGAACGCTCTGGGATCAAGGGATTGCGACGCTTCTCTTCACCGGGGTGGAAGTAATAGGGCGAGTTCGACCCCATCTCGTGATAGTCCACCGAAAGCATCGGCTTCCACTTGTGCCACTGTCGGATCCAAGCCTGCGGTTCGGGCTGCGTCAAAAGCAGCCATTGGCGGTTGAGGTCGAACCAATAGTGATTGACCCGAGCGGTCGTCCAAAGGTTGTGCGCAGCGTCGTTGGGATCGGTGTTTTCCGAATAGGACCAGAACCGTTCGACGTGATTAATTCGGCGCGAATGGCCATCCGGGTTGAAGATCACCGTGACAATCATCACCGCGTTATCCAATTGGGCTTCAATCTCGGGTCCTTGAGCGGCAGCCATGTGGTACAGGAATGGGATGGAGCCATCCATGCCGGCCGTTTCCGCGCCGTGGACACCCCAATTCAACCACAAAACCATGGGCGCAGCATCGGGAGCGGCGTCACCTTTGATACGAGCGAGGTGCGTTTGACGGATCGCTTCGATGTTCGCTTGGTTATCGGGACTCGTAACCGTGAAGGTCAGAATGGGGCGTCGTTCGTGCGAATAGCCCGCAACTTCCACACTGATCCGATCCGAGGTGGCTGCGAGCCCTCGTAAATAGCCAACCAAATCGGAGTGGCGCACAGGCCGGTCGCCCATTTCATAGCCAGCGTAGTCCTCAAACGCCTGAACGCTTTCGTCATAGGTGACGCCGTCGACCTGAAAGAAGTCAACGGGCTTCGCCAAAGCCGGAATCGCAAGGGACGAAAGAGAAAGGACAGCAAAAGCGGAGAGAACGCGGCGCAGCATGGAAGCTCCTCAAACGATGGCAATCGGTTAGGACTTAGACGAGGCAATGCGGCGCTTCCAGACCCTGTTCAACAGCTTCATTGCCCTAAAAATAGGCGATCTAACGCCTCGGGCGCGTCGCCAAATGACAATTGCCCCACAAACAGGTCCAGCTTTCCATCGCCGTTGAAGTCGGCGAGTTCGAGGGTGATGTTGAGCCCGTTGAGATTGCCGCCGTCGCCCAGCACCGCATCCGTGACATTTGCAAACCGCCCGGTTCCATCGTTCTCATAGATCTCAATCGAACCGCCATTGCCAAGCACGAGATCGACGTCGCCATCTCGGTCGAGATCGCCAAACTTTGTATCGAGCGTCATACCAGCTTCTTCACCGAGGCGCTCTTTGGTCTCATCGCTGAAAGATCCGGAGCCGTTATTGATGAACACCCGGTCCTGACCATCGCGGCCACGCCAGCTGACATGCGCGAAGTAGAGGTCAAGATCGCCATCGGCGTCGATATCAACCGGCGTAACCTTGCGGGCTTCCACATTCTTGATCACCGGCAGGCGGGTGGAGCTTTCGTCGATGAAAGCGCCTTCTCCGTTGTTGATCCACAAGGCGTGACCACCCTCAAGCCCGAGCACAAGGTCGCGGTCTCCATCGCCGTCTACGTCGACGAATTCGGCATCCTGCGCGATCATGTCTTCCTGTGGCACGTGACTGCTCGTCACATCGGTAAAGGAGCCCTTGCCATCGTTGAGAAGCAGCACGTCCTGCCCCGCTCCGCTGATAAACAGATCGACATCGCCATCGCCGTCGATATCATCATGCGCGATAGCGTTGGCAATCGTGTCAGTCAGCTCACCGTAGATGCGCGTATAAGAGCCATCGGAATTGCCGCGAAAATATTGGTGCACGTTAACCCGGCCGAATTTCAGATCGTCTTCGACCACCATCACGATATCAAGTACGCCATCCGCGTTGAGATCGAGAATGGAGACGTCCTCGGTGTCTTTCAGTAGCCAGTTGGGCGCGGTCTCGGGTCGAACCAGTTCGTTGGGTTTGGCGAGGGGAAATGGGTTTTCACGCGCAATAAAAACACCTGCCCCGTTGTTGATCAAGATGCGGTTCGCGCGCCATTCCTGCGGCACGACCAGATCGAGATCGCCATCGTCATCAATATCCACTGCCTCGGCGTCCATACTCGCCAAGCCTTGAGGTGGCGCTTCGGGAAGATGTGTCGCTGTGACGTTGGTGAAAAGGATAGCGGTTGGTTCTTTTGCCACGCGATCCTCAGCGCAAGCGGTGCTCGCGCACAGTGCCAATCCCAGTGTTAGACCCATGCAAACCCGCATCGCGTCTCTCCCTTTTTCTGGACTCCTGAAAAGCTAGCTTTCAGGCTGGTAACGTCACGGTCAAGTCGATCAAGAAATGTGCTGCTCTGATAAAGGGTCGGGGTTCGAACCACCCACTGAACGGGCAATCCGCTCCTTCGCGAGATCAATCGCAAGAGCGTGCGCATCTTTCCAGCCCGCTTCCGAAAGCGACACGATCGCGACGGAATAGTCGTGTGACGGGACGTGCATCGCGAACACACCCCAAAAGCCGCTATGCATGTAAACCTTCGCGTTTGCGATGCTCGCCGAGTCCAGCCCCAATCGGTAGGTGCTCCGCTCAGGGTGACCCGGAGCGGCTGTCATCAGGCTAAGCGTCTGCGCAGAATCAAAAACCTCACCGGAGAACAGCGCGTCAAAGTATCGAGCTGTGTCTATTACATTTCCAACCAGCCCTCCGCCGCCAAACGCGTCGACACTGCCGTTCATGGCGTGAATATCGAAGCCATCAATCCACTGGTGCGCTCGTGCAGGCTCGGGCTCTTGGCCCCGCAATGTCTCCCAGCGCATCCCTTCGATCCCGATCGCGTCGAACGAATTGAGATCGCGAACCGCATCACTGAGGGACATTCCCGTGATCCTCTCCAGAATTTCACCCAAAAGAATATAGCCGGTGTCGGAGTAGACGTGTTTCTCTCCGGGCTTGCCGAGAGGATCGGTCAATTCCACCATCAGCGCCAATTGCTCGGTCCTGGTCCACACCCGAAAAGGGTTGGCAAACACAGCAGCTATGCCGGCCTCAGACGCAAAATGATCCGCAAGCCCGGCCGAATGCATCATGACCTGTCGCAAGGTCATCCCATCCAGATCATAGCCATCGGAACGCAACAGTTGGGAGTGCTCTTCGGAAATCAGCTCTGCCAAGGACGCATCGAGATTGAGTTTACCCTGCTCCACCAGTCGAAGAAGCGCGGCGGCGACGAATGGCTTTGTAACCGAAGCAATGCGAAAGGGCGTCTCAGCGGTCATCGGTGTGCCATCGGGCGCCGAAACTCCCGACGCAGCCGACAACGACCGATCGCCATCGATCACAGCGATTGCAAACCCTTCCACATCCGGGCGCTGCTTCTGGAGCTCCATAATACGATCGCTAAGCGAGGCGTGCGTCAGAGGACTAGAATCAGCGTTCTGCGCCGCCGCCAATTGAACGAAATTCAGCGTCAGGAATAGCAGAATAATCTTTGCGATCCGAAGCACTAGAACTCTCCAATGCGAGCTAAGGATTATGCCCCGAAGACATATATAGTTCATGCCTTTCAAGCTAGCCTGACGTTGCCGTCTGCAACCCTTGTTGCCACGCGCTAAGGGAATCCCCGTATCACCTGGGAATGGTACAGGGTTGGATATTAACCTTTCGATGCTGAATCGGTGTCCCCCTTCGAGAGGCAGGACACGACCGTGCAAGACTTGATAGCCATCGCACCCGTTCTGGGCGCATATGACCGGGTAAAGTCAGGATTTGGAATCCCAGTAAGCTCGCGCTATGCAAAGCGAATGACGGACAAAGCTCTGGACTGGCAGGACGAACAGCGCGGTAGCGTTGCTATTCTCGGGCCAAAAGGTCGGATCGACGAATCGACCGCCAATTCCTTCAAGGATCACCTTATCGAAGCGGTTGAGCAGGCACCGGCGACGGTCGTAGTCGATCTTGAAGGCGTGGCTTACATGTCATCGCGAGGCCTACGCGCGCTAACTCTCGCTCAGCGCGCCTCACAGGGATCTGACACCACTCTTGTCCTCGCTCGTCCGAATGAGACGATGCGCGAAATCCTGGCCATCAGTCGGTATGATATGGTCTTTCGCGTTGCTGATACGGTTGAGGAAGCGATCGGGAATTAGGCTTTCGCTAAGGGGGGACTATGCAAATCCGTTTTTGGGGAACGCGCGGGTCGCTGCCGGTAGCGCCGCACGCATCCACAATTGCCGAGAAGATCTCTGAAGCGCTTGTGCAGGCGAACGGGCATTCTTTCTCAGACAAAGCCGCCGCACTTTCTTTCGTTGAGAACGAACTAAGCTTTTCGGCAGGCCACACCTATGGCGGCGCCACCAGTTGCGTCGAAGTCGATGTTAGTAAAGGCGCATTCGTCGTGTGCGATATGGGTTCGGGCCTACGCGAATATGGCCTCGACACCTTGCGCCGCCTTGGAGAAGGCATTCGCGATAAGGAATGGCATTTTTTCATGTCCCACCTCCACTGGGACCACATTATGGGCTTTCCATTCTTCGTCCCGGCCTTTGTTGAAGGGGCGAAGATCATCATTCATGCCGGCCATACGGACGCCGAAGAAGCGCTCCGTCGTCAGCAGGAAGAGATCAGCTTCCCGGTTCCGTTCGATTGCCTCAAGGCAAATATCGAGTTTCGCACGTTAGAAACCGACACCTCTTATAAGATCGGCGAACTGAAGGTTTCGATGGTCAAACAAGACCATAGCCACGATAGCTACGGTTTCCGCTTTGAAGACGCGCAAGGGCGCGTTGCGGTCTACTCCACAGATGCGGAGTACAAGATCGAGAAGATGGACGAAGAGTACGCCATGGCCGAATTCATCACCGGGGCGGATTTGTTCATTGCGGATACCATGTACTCGCTGGCCGACAGCGTCTCTATGAAGGAAGATTGGGGCCACTCCTCGAATATCGTAGCGGTTGATCTGTGCCGTGTCGGCGGGGCCAAGCGACTTGCGCTTTTCCATCACGAACCCACTTACAGCGACGCCGATATCGAGCGGATGCACGCAGAGACCGTCCGCTACGAAGAGCTAACGCGGGGCGAAAAACAGATCGAGGTTTTGTGCTCTTACGACGGGCTTTGTGTCGAGCTCTGATCCGTCTCAGTCTTCGTCGACAAAATCGGGCGCATCTCTGCCGTCTGCGATCCTGCGATCCGTCATAGTCGGCGGGCTGATTGGAGCGATCCTAAGTGTTCTGTTCGGTGCCTACGCCCAGCGGGCGGTCTTCGACACATGGCAACGGGTGTCTCCACGCGAAATCAGCATGGACAACGTCGCCGTTGTATTGGTGGACGATGCCAGCGTTGAGGATCTTGGAGCATGGCCCTGGTCAAGGTACACGATGGCGCGGCTCATCGCCGAAATTAACGCAGCCGGACCAGCGGCAATTGGCGTCGATATCTATTTCACCGAACCCGACCCTCTTCGACCCGAAGCTTTTGCGTCGCTCTACGGAGACGAGGAGTTAGACGCTGATACACGTGCGAAAATCGCTGCATTGCCTAATATTGACAAATTATTGGGCGAGATCGTGGGAAGAGGTCCAGTTGTCTTGGCGCGGTTCGCGACCGAGAATGGTGGTCTGTCACCAGACGAAGTCTTCTACAACTCGGTTGTGGAAGGCGAAGCTCCGGTCGGTATTCTGAAGCGTGATCAACTCGTTGCGAGTATATCCACGATCGACGCAAACGCACTAAGCCATGCGATGGTCAACGGGCCGCCTGATGGTGACGGCGTCGTGCGGCGGGTCCCGGCGGCCGTGATGGTCGGTGAAAACAGCTTGCCCGGCTTTGCCTTGGAACTTGCACGGGTCGCAAGTGGAACCCAGCGGTTGGAATGGGACAGCGGCCGGATCCTGGCGGACGGAAATCCGATACCCACAGACGCAAGTGGTAACCTACGCTTCAAAATGGGCTACTATCCAGCTCCCGCGCTCTATTCAGCCGCAGCGGTCGCCCGTGGGCAAATTCCCGCCGACGCGTTCGAAGGTAAGGTTGTTTTGGTGGGTGTCGGTGCGACAGGCACGTTTGATATCGTGGCTACCCCACTGAGAAACGAGATTTACGGGGTTCTTGTCCAAGCGACGGCGGTCGATGCGTTGCTGGAAGGCGAGTGGTTAAGCCGTCCGGGCTATTTGACCGCGCTCGAAATTGGCGCGTCGCTGATTCTGGTTTGTCTGGTCTTTTCTGCAGGCCTTTCGCTTCGACCGTGGCTTGTTTCGATCGCACTCGCGTTGGCCCTCACCCTGCCCCTCGCTTCATGGATTGCGTTTGATCAGGTAAACTTGCTGTTCGATCCGGTGCGACCCTTTTTAGTCGGGGCGTCAGCGGCGGTCGCGCTCGTGGTGACTCGCTACTCACTGGCCCGCGCGGAACGCGCACGACTTGCTGCGGAATTGGTCGAACAGCGCGTTTTGGCAAGCGAGCAGGAGGGCGAACTAAAGGCAGCCCGCCGTATCCAGATGAGCATGGTGCCCAGTGAACAGGTGCTCGCTAAACTCGATCCGCGCACCGAGATTGGCGCGGTGCTTGAGCCCGCCAAGTCGGTTGGCGGAGATTTCTATGACGCGGCTCGAATTGGCGAAGACAGCGTCATCTTCGTGGTGGGCGATGTGACCGGCAAAGGCGTTCCCGCCGCGCTCTTTATGGCGCTTTCCAAGTCTTTGGCGAAGAGCAACCTGGCCCGGCCTACCGATGACCTGGGAACCGCCGTTGCCGAACTCAATCGAGACCTGATGGACGAAGCGGATGAGGAGATGGGGCTCACGCTTATGGTCGGTGTTCTCGATTGCACGACCGGCCGAATTGCTCTCGTCAACGCCGGCCATGAGAACCCTCTTCGTGTTCGCCAAGGGGGAGCGATCGAGAACGTCGAGCTTCGCGGTGGGCCTCCGCTGTGTGTCATCGATTTTCCGTACCAAGTGGAAACGCTCCAGCTTTCGCGCGGAGACACGCTGATTGTACTCACAGATGGCGCGACCGAAGCCGCCAACGCATCCGACGAATTGTTCGGGATCGACGGTGTCATCGCGGCGCTTCAAAACGTGCGTGGATCCAGCGCGGCGCACAGAGTTAGCCACCTAGCCAAAGAAGTTAGGCTGTTCGAAGGTTCAACCGATCCGAGCGACGATCTGACGATCTTCGCGCTCCGCTATGTTGGCGAAGCGTACGCCTGAGCCTATCGGATTTTGATCGTTACCGCGCGATATTGCGCGCTCTCTTTCTCGTCGCCCAACTCCCGAACCGCTGCGTATTCGCCCCGGCCGATAATGTCGTTATCGTCGATTTTGAAACCTTCCGATCGAAGGAGCTCAGCAACCTGCCGCGCGCGGCTTTGCGATAGGCGTAGGTTGTCTTGTTCCTTACCCACCGAGTCGGTGTAGCCCGCGACCTCAATCTGATAGATTGAGAGATCCGGTCCAAGGCTTTCAAGCAACGCCTTAAGACTACCTATCTGCTCGGTCGAAATCCGAGTGCCTGCGGTTTGAAACCGGATAGCCTGAGGTTCGATCAATCGAGGAAAGCTGTTTATCAATTCAGCGTAGGCCGGATCAACGCTCGTCAATTGACGCACACGCGGGAAGCGACTGCCTAACGACGCCTGCGCATTGGCTTGATCGAGAACCGTCTCGCCGCCGTCGGTGCTGAGTACCGCCACAGCGCCCACACCGCGATCTTGGGCCGCCGGCAAAAGCGTCACACGCTCCCCACCAGCGCAACCTGCAAGAACGAACGCGCCAGCCAGCGCGAGCGCCCTCACCCTCATTTCACTTCCACCACGAAGGTTGTTCCACGAACACCGAGAGTGGAAGTCGGCGTGCGCACCCGCATCTTGTCTTTCCCGGTCCGCGTGATGTTGCCTGAATCCACACCAAGTGATCCCCGGTTGACGCTCGTGAGCGAACGCCCAGTCTGGCGGGCGCGGTCATACTTGTATTCATCAAGCGTGATGCGGCTGCTTGGCCCCACCGCCATGCGGGTGTCATCGATAAAAGTTATCCCGACACGTTGCCCTGCGCGCGTCGAAATCACGTCGCCTTCAAGCAATTTGAAACCAGGTTTTGCCGTTAGCGACTTTCCATCGCGAATAACAACAACCGTGCCCTGCGTGGCGTTTTTGATGCGCCCTATTTCAGCCATAGCCGGCGTCGCGGCCATGGAAGCGAGCGCGGAAATGAGGATGGCAAGCTTTCTCATAGGTGTCCCCTCTGTTACGCGTATGTTAGCAGAAAATCATGGAACGCAAGAGCCGCTTTTCCGCCTTTGTGGCAAGTGGGGAAAACCCCCGAAGCGCAATCGTGGACGCGGTTGAGTTTGCCCGGGAGTTTATGACCGCGGCGAGCCTGTCTTCGAAAGCCAAGGTCAAGACACTGATCGTTGTCGAAGAGCTGGTCTCGAATGTTCTGCGCCACAGCGATCCGGCTCAGGATGTGAATCTGACTCTTTCGTTAGATGCCGCCAACGACGCCATCATGGTGGAACTCGATGATGACAGCGTTGCGTTCGACCTAAGTCGCAAGCTCGATTTCGACGGTCCAGATCCGGAAAACGGCGGCAGCGTTGGATTGGCGATTGTCCAAGCATGGGGCGAGAACATGCGCTACGACCGCAAAGATGGTCGCAATCAGCTAAGTCTAACGGTTAAGTAAGGCGCCAAATTCTCAGGGCAATCGCGCAATGCGCGCGCGATCGCCGCTGCTAAAAACCAGAGTAGCGACCTTCGTTCCCGCGCCAAGATTTACCCGATTTTCCTGTCGCTCGAATACATCGGTCAGGATTTGCGAGTTGATAGACAACTGCGCACCAGATCCAGGCGATGCAGCCTCTTGGTAAACGATCAGACGCCCGCCTTCGATTTCTGTACCGAGTAATGTCAGAGGAACGGGCTGCCCATTGTGAGTTAGCGAAAACCTGTCCGCGACGTATTTCGCCACGGCGCGGCGGCTCTTCAGGTCGTTCACAATGTCGGGCGCACGAACGCCCTGAGCTTCAAGCGCGTGCTCCGCGTCGTGAAGCGGCACCCGGTGGACAACTTCCAAAAGCCCGGTGCGCGCATTGTGCGACACCGAAGAAAGCGTAATCTTCTGCTGATGCGCCGCGACTGGCGCCGCCATGGGCAGCGCCAGGATCAGCGTAATCATAAGGATGATGCGTTGGATCACTCGGAACCCTCGTCGTCGTCCTCTTCTTCGACCACGGTCACCTCAGCCATGAGATCGCGACCGGTACGCGAAGTCGCCGGCCCTCGCTTGAAGGCTTCGACACGGCTGTCAATAATCTTGCGCGGATAGTGGTTGTTCGAAATGTCGGCGTCGGCGGTTTCCCAATTGGGGTCGACCTCTACTGAAGCGAGTTCTTTGCCCTTTTCGAACACGAGCAGTTTGCTGACATTGCGCGAATTGCGGCGCCAGATTTCGGCTGGAATATACATCCGATCGGTCGTGCCGTCGACAAAGGTCAAGCCAAGGATAATCGGCATAACCAGACCGCCCTTGTTGGAGAAGTTTAGAACATAATAGTTCTTGTCCTCGGCAACGGCGCGATCGAAGACTTTGCGCTCCCAATCCTCGAGACCTTCAAGAAAGTCCTCATAGCTTTCGGTGTCCTTGGGTGTGGTGACGAATTGATCGTTGTCATCGTAAAAGTCGGTTACGCCCGGGTTCTCCAGGACCCAAATCGGCAGGCCCTGTTCACGATTCAAACGAACGCCAACCTTTTCCGGTTCATCCGCAAGCGTTTGACGGCGACGGGCCAGATCAATGTCTGGGTTCTTTGTATCGAGACGCAGGCGATGGATCGTGTCGAGCGAGATGTCGACATGATCGGTGGTGTAAAACCATCCGCGCCAGAACCAGTCCAGATCGGTGCCCGAGGCTTCCTCCATGGTGCGGAAGAAATCGGTCGGGGTCGGGCGTTTGAATTTCCAGCGGCGCGCGTATTCGCGCAGCGCAAAGTCAAAGCGTTCACGCCCGATCACCGTATCACGCAGGATGTGATACGCGGCCGATGGCTTACCATAGGCGTTAGGACCAAGGTTCAGCACGCTGTCCGATTGCGTCATGATCGGAACCTGATTGGTCGAGGTCATGTACGGGATCAGATCGCGTGGCAAACTTCGGGTCCACGGCATGTTCGGATCCCACTCATAACCGGCGACACTGTCGAGGAAGGAGTTGATACCCTCGTCCATCCACGTCCACTGACGCTCATCCGAGTTGACGGTCATCGGGAAGTAGATGTGGCCAATTTCGTGGATGACCACGCCAACCAAGAACACCTTCTCGCTGAGCGAATAGGTGCGCGAACCGTCATCATTGAGCGTGGTTCGCGGACCGTTGAAGGTGATCATCGGGTATTCCATACCTCCGACGGGTCCGTTGACCGACTGCGCCGTGGGATAGGGATAATCAAAGCTGAAGCGCGAATAGACCTTCATCGTGTGGACGACAGCCGCGGTCGAGTACTTGCTCCACAGCTCGCCGCCTTCCTTCGGATAGAAGGACATCGCCATGACGGTTTCATTCTTGGCGCCCGGCTGCTTATGCCCTTGCGCATCCCACGCGAATTTGCGGCTCGTGGCCCATGCAAAATCACGCACGTTCTGCGCGGTGTAGCGCCAGGTTTTGGTGCCGTTCGGATTGCTGCTTTCGTTGGCGAGCGCCTCTTCCGGGGTCACGATAAAGACCGGCGCATCCGCGTTGCGAGCGCGAGCCAATCGCTGACGCTGCGTTGCGGTTAGGACCGAAGTGGGATTGCTCAGCACGCCCGTCGACGAAACGATATGATCGTTCGGCACGTTCATCGTGACGTCGTAATTGCCGAACTCCAACGTGAATTCGCCGCGGCCAAGGAACTCTTTGTTGTGCCAGCCTTCGTAGTCCGAATAGGCGACCAAACGCGGGAACCACTGCGCGAACAGGAAGATATCGTTGCCGCCCTCGCGCGCGTCATCTGGGAAGTGTTCATAACCTGAACGCGCGAACACCACGTTTTCTTCGACAATGTTGTACGCCCAATCGACATTGAAGCTGACGCTCTGACCCGGACGCAGAGGCGTGGTCAGATCAATGCGCATCAACGTGCCGACGATGGTGTGCGACAGCGCCCGGCCATTCGTGAGTGAAACGCGAGTGATGTCATAGCCATGTGAGACATCTTCCATACGCTGCTGACGGCGCAGCTCAGCCAGGCTAAGCTTGGCGGGTTCGCTACCGTTGCCTGCGCTCACCGCCGGACCACGACGACCCGGCCCACCAAAGGTGTTGGTGAGCTCGTTCATCGAATCCTTTTTGAAGATATTCTGATCGAGCTGCATCCATATCCACGGAAGCGTATCGGGCGAGTTGTTCTTGTAGGTGATCGTGGCCTTGGCCGTCAGACGGCGATTGTCCTCATCAAGGTCGGCTGTGATCTTATAATCGGCTTGCTGCTGCCAGTACTGATGCCCAGGCGCGCCAGATGCGTTGCGATAGACGTTAGGATCGGCAAGCACTTCGTCGAGCTGGCGGAACTTGTCTTCAAAGTTGCCCTTGGTCTGCTGAATCCCCTGCGCGTAGGCCGGGACCGCAAGAACAAAAGCGAGGAGAAATGCAATCAGTCTCAAAGGGGATTCCTTCGTTTGGTAGTCAGCAATCAGGCGCGACGCGGCGCCTTATTCAGTCACAACGTCCATCTCTTCGATTAGAGCCGAAGCTCCGTCGACTTTTTCCATAACCCACAGCATGTAACGCGAATCCACGTGGATCGAACGAGTCGTGCGCGGGTCGAAATCCCAGTCGGAATTGATGCTCTCATAGGTTCCATCGAACAGCAAACCGACCAGCTCTCCCTTTGCATTGAGCGTGGCGGAACCGCTGTTGCCGCCGGTCACATCAAGGTCAGAGAGATAGTTGACGGGCACCGAACCGATACTGTCGAGTTTGTAATCGCCGTAATCCGTCGCATCGATCAGATCGAGTTGCCGCTTGGGCGCGTTAAACGGGTCTTTGCCGGTGTCTTTTGCGGTTATGCCTTCGAGCGTGGTGAACGGCGTGTAGATCAGGCCATCAGCCGGCGATCCGCCCATGACGTTGCCAAAGGTTATGCGCAAGGTGCTGTTGGCGTCGGGATAAGCGAGCACGCCCTTTTCCTTCTGCCACGCCGTAATCGCCTCCATGTAAGGGGGGCGCAGCGCGAGACTGCGTCCGGATCGCGTTTTCCGCTCTGTTTCCAGCTGGAAGCCGTAGTCATACATCGCCACAGCGAGCTTGATGAACGGGTCTTCGCTCGCTTCAAAGACCGCAGGCGAGGCCTCCATAAGAGCAAGCCGCGTTTCGACATCCCCCAGCGTGGTGTCAGCGTAGAAGGGCTCGAGCAGACCGGGCAGATCCTCGGCTGTCGTCTGCGCCGTAAAGCCCATCGCCGCATCGAGTTCGGGCACACGCTCGTCGATCGGCTGAGCCAGATAGCCCTTCAGGAACAACGTCCACACCGCTTTATCAACCGCCGGATCGTAGCGTCGATCAATCGCCTGCATGCCCTGCCTAAAGAAGGTCATGTCACGATCTTGGTAGCCGCCTTCGCGTTCGGCGTTGGGCTTTTGTCGCTCTTTCGACAGACGATACAAGCGCCGTGCCGCCCCAAAAAGCGAAGCGCGTGAGGCGTTGCTGTACCAAAAGTTCGTGCGCGCGGCGCTAGCGCTCTCTTCCGAAAGCTCTGCCAAGGCCTCGATGGCGGTGCCCAACTCGGCGCGTGAGGCATCGGCCTCGATCCAATCGGCCAACGCCGCTTCGCGTACCCGACGACGATCGACCAATCCTACACGCTGCGCGCCTTCCATTTGTCCGCGCAGGTTTTTCTCATAGTTGTTGAGACCAGCAAGGAGGCTTTCATACTTCACCCGAGCGTCCGATCCTTCGGGAGTGGCGTCTTCGATCGTTGCAATCCATTGCTCGATCAGCTTCTGGAAAGTGGGGTAGTTCCAGTCAAAGGTGTTCTCCACTTCTGCCAACAGTTTGTAGCGGCTCGTCGATCCGGGATAGCCGGCGACCATTAGGAAATCACCGTCTGCAACACCCGTCGCGCTGACTTTTAGGTGATGCTCTGGCGCGTACGGCACATTGGCTTCATCGAAGTCCGCCGCCGACCCATCGGGCGCCACATAGGCGCGGTAGAAAGCGAAATCGCCAGTGTGACGGGGCCACTGCCAGTTATCAATGTCGCCGCCATACTTACCAATGCTGTCAGCCGGGGCGTAAACAAGTCGAACATCACGCACTTCGAGGCGTTTGATCAGTTTGTACTGTGCGCCGCCGAAAAAGCCGGAGACTTGGCAACGATAACCTGCAGCCTCTTCGCACCCAGCGATGATGTCTTTGCGACGCTGCTGTATCAATTCGTAGCGCGCCAATGGCTCCATGCCTTCAGTGCCATCGCGCATCTGCGCGGTCACATCGGTTACGTCAGTGGTCACATACACCCGAGAACCCGGCGCAGCGGGCAGTTCGTCGCCTTTCACCTTCGCAAGGAAGCCGTTCTCGAGGTAATTGTTTTCAGCGGTCGAGTTGAACTGAACCGATCCGCGCGCGCAATGGTGATTGGTCACTACGAGGCCTTGGGGCGAAACAAAGCTCGCCGAACACCCACCAAGTGAAACGATCGCGCCCATAGGAAAGGCGGTCAGGTCGGTAAGCGTATCCGGCTCAAGCTCAAGGCCGGCTTCTTTCAGTTTATCCCCGATCTCTTGCAATTGATCGGGAGTGTACATGCCCTCCTTGGCGGCGAGCGGCGCACTGAGCGCGGCTCCAAGAAGCAGGCTGAGTGAAGCCAAACGGAATTTCGACATAGAAGAAACCTATACAAGCGCCAGCACACGCAGTCGGCGGAACTAGGAGACGGTGTTACACGGCAAAGAGCGTAGCCCAACAACTGGGTCAAGCGTTAATCCAGCAATAGCCCACGAAAAGACCAGCCAAACAGCAACGACAAATTTTAGACGGGCTTTGCCGCCTTAAGGCGATAGAAAATACCGCTTTCATCGTAGCCGGTGAGTTCGAGAACGCCGCTGACCACGTGCGCGTTGACTTCGTCAGTTTTAAACGGCGTATCCGCAATCACTTCGATGAATTGGTTGGGGGCCGCATGGAAGTGGAAAGGGCAGCCCGGCGGGTAACCGAGGAGCACAAAGCGGGTCTGAGTGCTGCTGTTTTCCAGCGGCATCATCCAGCCCGCAACTTTGATCCGCTTACCATTCAACTTCTTTACAGCGGGCGTGAAGAGAGGCTTGGACAGAATATAACCCTGTTCATCGCGCCGTGTTTCCTCGCCGGTCGCCTCAAGCGTCGCCCACGAAGTGCCACCTTTTGGCGTCGCAGCCGGTTTCCAGATGTCCTCCACCGGAGGACCGGCCTTTGGATCTGGTGCTTGCGCACTGGCTCGGTCGGTTGGCGTCGCTACGCTGAAGGCGGCCGCCAAAAGCGCAACCGCTCCCACAGCCGTGCGCGTTGCTATCGAAAACGTCATCTTTCTAAGACCTCGCCAGAGTTTGCGCCGGGTCGACATTGTACACCCGCCACGCTGGAATAAGAGCGGCCAAAAAGCCAATCACAAGAACAGCCAGGACCAAGATCGCCTCGCCAGATCCGATTTGCCATGCGGATAGCCCGAGATCGCTCAACGTGGCAAAGTTTGATTGCGCGACCATGATCAGACCGTGCGCCGCGAACACGCCTAGGATCGCTCCAAGCGCCGCTGTGAGCAGTCCTTCCATAATCACGGTTGCGAAAACCTGAACGCGGGTCGCCCCCATCACACGCAGGAGCGCCAAGTCCCCTTCCCTCGTCCGCGCCATGTTCAACAACGCCACAAAGATCGCGAGCCCGCCCGTCATCGCGAGGAGCCATGCAAACAATCGCACGCCATCAAGGCTTGCCCCCAGCAATTCAAGCAAACGTGCCGTCTCTGTCGCCGGAACCGCAGATTGCATCTCGGTTTGTCGGTTGATCAACGACGGGATGCGGATCGCGCCGGAAGCGTTGCGATACGAGACGAGCAGTGCCGTGAGTTCTTGCTCCAAACCATTACCCTCAGCCTGAAGGATCTGCGGCGTTGCCTCTGTTTCGTCGGACGCACTATCGTGGTCATGCTCCTCGTCCTGATGATCGTGCGCGTCGTCGCTGTGGTCATGACCTTCATGGTCGTGATCGTGACCGATGCCGTGCACGTCCCAGACAGTTTCGTAAGATGTCAGGATCAGGCGATCTGCCACTGTTCCGGTCGGCTCGAGTGTCCCGACGACCTTAAATGGGGCGTGATCGTGCCCTTGCTCTCCACCGTCATCTTCTTGAAGACCGTGACTACCAACGAACCGTTGGCCGAGTTTCGCCCCCGTCTGAGCGGCAACGGACGATCCAAGAACAGCATCAAGCGGAGCGTCAAAGGTTCGACCTTGCGCAATCTGCGTGTTGTAGAGATCAGCGAAACTCTCATCCGTGCCGACGATGCGGTACCCACGAAAGTTGTCGCCCAATGCCAGAGGAACCGCGCGCGCTACAGCGGGATCGCGGCGCAGCAGACCCAAGCTTGAATATGGAACGTTGCCCGTGGGTTGATCGACGTGAAACACGCTGGATAGGATCAGCTGCAACGGCGATCCCTTGGCACCAACCACCAGATCAACTCCCCGCGCATCGCGCTCAAACCGCTCACCGGCCTGATTGCCCAATTGTAAGAGCAGGACGAGCATTGCGACGGAGATCGTCAACAGCAGGACATTCAGCGCCGTCGTCAACGGTCGGTCACGCAGATAGGCCAGAGCGAGCGAAATCATGCGGCGATCTGTCCGTTTTCCAGCGTCATGGTTGCGCCGAAATGGCTCTTAAGCCGATCATCATGGGTGGCCACGAGCAGGGAGGCGCCCGCGTCTTTCGCAAGCTCCAGCAGCAGCTCAGCCACCTTTTCGGCGTTCGCCGTATCAAGCGCTGATGTCGGTTCGTCCGCAATCAACAGAGCCGGTTTCACCACCAGTGCGCGAGCGATGGCTGCGCGCTGCGCCTCGCCCTGGCTTAACTCAAACGGGCGCGCGTTGGCGCGGTGAGCGATATCCAGCCGGTCCAATGTGGCATCGACCAAGCCTTGGTCTTGCGCCCCCGATTGTAGTTTCTGCGCCAGCAGCAGATTGCCGCGCAGCGTCAGAGCCGAAACCAATCGCAAAGTTTGGAAGATGATCCCCATGGACCGACGCCGAACCTCATCGCTGATCGCTTCACCGCCAAGCGTCACCGTACCGCTATCCGACGTGCGCAAGCCACACACGATGTTGAGCAAGCTCGACTTGCCCGAACCCGAAGGACCGAGCAGGAGCGCGCTTCGCTGCGCTTCAAGCGTAAAGGTGACGTCTGTGAGGACCGGTTGGCCGCCATAGGACAGTCCAACCTGCGCGACCGATAGCTGCATTGTTACTTGAGCGAGGAACGACCTGCCGTTTGGCGGCGCTCACGCAGGTCTGCGCTGCGCGCGTTCTCGTCGTCGGCCTTAGCCTTTGCATCCAGAGCTTCTTGCCGACGCTTCGCTTCTTTCTTGGCTTTCTCGCTTTTCTCCGAGTCTGCCTTGCGAATGATCACGGGCTGCTTCTTTGCAAGAGGACTGGAATCCAAGTTGTTCAGAGCGTGCGCAAACGGGTTGTAACGATGAAACCCGCCCATCTGTCCCGGACCGTGCTGATCACATGCGACCGCTGGCATAGCAACGCCAAGGGAAGCGACAGCACAAGCGAGGAGGGTTTTGCGAAAAACCATGGCGGACATCATTCCTTATAGCTCTTGGTTTGATTGATAGCACACTCGAAACCACTCGTAAAACCCACGTGAACCGCAACAGGTCGATCCGGCTCAGCGTTCCGTCGAACGCTAGAAGTGCACGGCGCGCCCAAAGGCGTCCAGAACACTCTCGTGCATCATCTCTGACAGCGTGGGATGCGGGAAGACCGTCTGCATCAACTCCACCTCAGTCGTCTCCAGCGTCTTGCCCACGGTGTAGCCCTGGATCAGCTCGGTGACCTCAGCCCCCACCATGTGCGCGCCGAGCAGCTCGCCGGTCGCCTCGTCAAACACGGTTTTGATGAAGCCTTCCGCTTCACCCAGCGCGATCGCCTTACCGTTGCCGATGAAGGGGAAGTTGCCAACCTTGACGGCGTAACCCGCCTCTTTCGCCTTGGCCTCAGTCAAGCCGACACTGGCGACTTGCGGATGGCAATAGGTGCAGCCTGGTATCGAGTTGCGGTCCATCGCGTGCGGGTGCACGTCGGTATTGCCCAGTTCCTGCGCGATCGCTTCAGCGCAGGTGACGCCTTCGTGGCTGGCCTTGTGCGCGAGCCATGGGCCGGGCGTGCAGTCGCCGATGGCCCACAGCCCTGCCGTCTTGGTGCGGCCATAGTCATCGATCTGAATGAAGCCTCGGTCCATTTCGACCATAGCGTCGATCCCGATGTTCTCGGTGTTGGGTACGATGCCGATGGCGGTGATGCAGTGGCTGAACTCGGTGGTTTCGACCTTGCCTGCCTTGTCCTTGATCGTCGCGGTCACGCCCTTGTCGCTGACCTTGAGGTCCTCAACGCCTGCGCTGGTCATGATGGTCATGCCCTGCTTGGTCAGGCTCTTTTCAAGGAAGCTCGACACGTCGGCGTCTTCAACCGGCACAATGCGGTCGAGCATCTCCACCACGGTCACATCTACACCGATGTCGTTGTAGAAGCTCGCAAACTCGATACCGATGGCGCCTGAACCGATCACCAGCAGCTTGGTCGGCTTCTCCGGCGGCGTCATCGCGGTGCGATAGGTCCACACGCGCTCTCCATCGGCGGGCGCAAACGGCAGATCGCGCGCCCGCGCGCCTGTCGCGACGATGACGTGCTTGGCACTGAGCTGTTCTTCGCCCTTATCGCCCTTCACCGTCAGCGAGGTCGGTCCGGTCAGCGTGCCCTCACCCATATGAACGGTGATCTTGTTCTTCTTCATCAGGTGCCCGACGCCCTGATTGAGCTGTTTCGCCACGCCCCGGCTGCGCTTGACGATGGCTTCGAGGTCCGCCTCGATCTCGCCCGCCACCTTGAGGCCATACTCGCTCGCGCGGTGCATCTGGTGATAGACCTCCGCCGACCGCAGCATCGCCTTGGTCGGGATGCAGCCCCAATTGAGGCAGATACCGCCCAGGTCCTCGCGCTCCACAATGGCCGTCTTCAAGCCCAGCTGCGCGCAGCGGATGGCGGCGACGTAGCCACCGGGTCCCGATCCAAGCACGATTACGTCGTAGGTGGTGTCAGTCATGTCGATATCCCGTTCGAAGCCTGAGACATGGACCACGTGTTACACGGTCCTGGGGAAAAAAAATCGGTCCTTTTTGGCGCCAGTCTGAAGGCACCGAAAAGGTTTGGAAACAAATGTTTAAGTGAGGTGAGAGCGGCGCGGATCATGACGCCTTTACTCCTGCCATATGGAGCGGATTGTAGGACAGCCATTTGTCAGACCTCCGCCCGCTGCATTGGCTTGATGATCCAGAACCAGCCAAGGATTCCGTACGTCAGGGCCGCGATAAAAGCGGGGATGCCTAGGGCAAGAACGCCGTCTTCCTCAGCGATCCAATAGCTTGTGAGCACCATCATAATCCCGGCGAGGACCGTCACCATTGCCAAGGTGGTGGGTGATTGGACGAGGTGTCGCCGCGCTAGAACAAATGTCAAAAGCGCCACAGGAAATCCAATGGTGAAGGATGCAAAGAGAGTCGGCCAAAGAAGCCAAATACCGACTTCGATAGATCTTGGAAGGTCGTCCGCCAGACCGCCGCCACCGAGCGAACCCGCAACGAAATACCCCCAAGCGGCGAGCCCGGCGCAAATGGCGATTGCAATGGCCTTCAAGAAGATGGCTAGACTCACCGCGACTCTTCCTTGGTTTCTTCACGAAACCACTCAAGTAGGATGCGACGAGCACTGCCCATAAGCTCGCCATTCCTCGGAGATTGCAGCGCGTGACTGTTCATCAGTCTTTTGTCCTACGCTGCTCATTATGGTGGCGTACTGCCTTCACATAAGGGTCATTTTCAAAAGAATCTGAGACTTTCCTGCGAACCGAGTTTGCTGCCAATACTACGGGCGTAATGCCAAAAACCAACCAGCACGCCGCTATGACCAATCGATAGGTCGAATAGGGATCAGTGCAAACTTCCGCAAAACGAGAGCACTTGGGTTCATCAGGCCAAGTCACGACTTGGACAACAATTGCGATAAGGACGAAGGCAGCGGAGAGTATCGCAGAGCGAACAGGCACTGAGATCAGCACAAATATGGGAGGCATCCCGGCGAAAATCAAAACCTTGATTAAAGCGAGAGGCGCTAAAAGCACAAGCCAACCGACCTGCTCCCCTGTCATCGTGCTTAGTTCAGCGATGCTGTAGAACCATATGGCGATCGCCAACCAAACACCGCAACCAATTGCGCTCGCTATTCGCAGCCTACTCAACGATCAAACCACCAGCCCCATTGGCGTCTCGATCAGCTCTTTAAGCGCCTGCATCAGCTCAGCGCCTTCGGCCCCATCAATCGCGCGGTGGTCGAAGCTTCCGGAGGCGTGCATCACGGTGGCCACGTCCAGTTCGCCGTCGACAACGTAGGGCGCTTTCTGCCCTGCCCCGACCGCGAGAATCATGCCTTGCGGCGGATTGATGACCGCGTCGAACTGCTTGATGCCGAACATGCCGAGGTTGGAGAGGCTCGCCGTTCCGCCTTGGTATTCGTGCGGCATCAGCTTGCCATCGCGCGCTTTGCCCGCCAGCTCTTTCATCTCTTTCGAAATGACCGCGAGGCTCTTGGTGTCGGCTTCGGTGATGACCGGCGTGATCAGGCCCGAAGGCGCGGCGACCGCGACCGAGATATCGGCGCGTGAATAGCGGCGCATCGTGTCGCCGTGGAAGCTGACATTGCAATGCGGCACGCGCACCAGCGCCTTGGCCAGCGCCTTGATCAGCAGATCGTTGACCGACAGTTTGACGCCATCGGGTTCGAGCGCCTTGTTCAACTCGCTGCGCAAAGCGAGCAGCGGGTCGAGCCGGATGTCCATCGTCAAATAGTAATGCGGAACGGTCTGCTTGCTCTCGGTCAGGCGCTTGGCGATGACCTTGCGCACACTGGAGACCTTTTCCTCGTCAAACGGCGCGCCGAATTCGGGCACAGTCTTGGACGCGGAGGGCGTGGGCGCGGCGCTTTCAGCCACCTTGGGCGCGGGGGTGAAGTCAGTCACATCGCGCTCGATGATGCGCCCGCCCGGACCGGTGCCAGTAACGTCGCCGAGGTCGATGCCTTTCTCACCGGCGATCCGTTTGGCCAAGGGCGAAGCGATAACGCGGTCGCCGCTGCGCGCTGGTGCCGGTGCGGGCGTGGCTGTTCCGCCGCCCGCTGTCGCTTCGATATCGGCCTTCACAACCTTGCCACGCGGGCCGGTGCCCTCGACGGTACTGAGATCAATACCTTTTGCCTGAGCCAGACGCCGCGCGACGGGCGTCGCCTTGACGTCCGAGGATTGCGTGGCGGCGGGCGGCGGTGTTGGGGCGGGAGCCGAGGCCGGTGCACTGTCGGCCGCCGGTGCCGTACTGGGCGTTTCCGCCGGAGCGCTCACCGCGCTTGCATCTTCGCCCTCTTCGGCGAGCATTGCGATGACTGTGCCAACGGCGACGTTCTCGGTGCCTTCCTCGATCAGGACTTGCGCCAGCGTGCCCTCATCAACCGCTTCGAACTCCATCGTCGCCTTGTCGGTTTCAATCTCGGCCATAATGTCGCCCGACGAAATCGTATCGCCCACTTTGACCAGCCATTTGGCGAGAGTGCCCTCCTCCATGGTCGGAGAAAGCGCAGGCATGCGTAGTTCGATCGACATTGTGTAATGATCCCTTCCAAGCCGTAAGAGCCTGAATCCCGTAGCGTCGCGTTTGGCGAATTTGGGCGAGCGTAGCAAGTCAGATGGGCTGAGAACGCGGACAATTTTTGACAGCGCGCGCGAATTGTTCAAAACACGTCAGAATGCGAACCTTTCTGGTTATAACGGACGAAAGCGAAGAGGCGCGCGCCGCCTTGCGCTTTGCCGCACGCCGAGCCGCCTCAGTTGAAGGCGCGGTGCACATTCTGGCGTTGGTGCCGCAACAAAGCTTCAGCGCGTTTGGTGCGGTTCAGGCGACCATCGAAGAGGAAGCGCGCGACCGCGCCGAAGTGCTCGCGCACGGGGTCGCGGGCAATTTGTTCGCGGAAAGCGGCATGATGCCCACCATTTCGGTCGCTGTGGGGAATGGTACCAAGATTGTGACCGACTTTCTGGCGGAGCACAAAGAGGTCGCGGCGCTGGTTCTCGGCGCGGCGAAGGGCAGCAATCCGGGGCCTTTGGTGCTGCACTTTTCGGCCAACGCGGGATCTTTGAGCTGCCCGCTCTATGTCATTCCACACGATTACGACGAACGCGACGCCGACCACGAGGTTTGAGCGATGACGCTTACTTCTTTCGCCGGCCTTGATGGCGGATGTTGCCGGGGCGACCGCGGCGACCGATCATCGGCTTACCCTTGCCACGCGGGCCCTTCGACCCTTTGAAACCGCGCGATCCGCGTCCGCTTTGCGGGCGATCTCCGCGCGTCTCGATAGGTTGACCATCGGCGTCCACGGGAACAAATTTGAGCGCCCCGGTCAGCGCGTTCGCTTCAGCCAGTTGCAGTTTCAGCCGATCACCTGCCGCGTAGCGCGTACCGCTGTCCTCGCCGATGAGCGCCTGAGCGGCCTCGTCGTGGCGGAAGTATTCGGAACCGAGTGTCGAGATTGGTACGAGGCCATCGCCGCCCAGGCCGACGATGGTCGCGAAGAAGCCAAAACCCTGAACGCCAGTGATGCGGGTGTCGAAGGTCTCGCCCACTCGGCCCGATAGCCATGCGGCGACATAGCGGTCGATCGTATCGCGCTCCGCCTCCATCGCGCGGCGTTCGGTGCCGCTGATCGTGTCGCAAATCTGTTGCAGGTTGTCGCGGTCCCGGTCGGAGAGACCGCTGGTGGCCGGGATAGAGCCAGGTGGTTCGGGCTGCTCAAGCTTATACGCATCGACAAGCGCGCGGTGGACCAGCAGGTCCGAATAACGACGAATGGGGCTGGTAAAATGCGCGTAGGAGCCGAGCGCGAGGCCAAAGTGCCCAGCGTTCGCCGGCCCGTAATAGGCCTGCATTTGCGAGCGCAGCACAGCCTCCATCACTTGCGCCTTTTCCGCCTCATCGTCGAGATCACTAAGTATGGCGTTGAAGAGGCCCGGCTTGATCACCTGGCCCAAAGCCAGCTTGCGATCCATCGTCGCGAGGTAATCGCGAAGGGCGATCAGCTTCTCGCGGCTAGGCGGTTCGTGAACGCGGTAAACAACCGGGGCGGTCTTGGCTTCCAGCGCCTGCGCCGCGGCGACGTTGGCGGCGATCATGAAATCTTCCACTACCCGGTGCGCGTCGAGCCGCTCGCGCACAGCAATCTCGGCGATCTGGCCGTCCTCGCCCAACACCACGCGGCGTTCCGGCAATTCGAGCTCAAGCGGGTCGCGTTTCGCACGCGCGTCGGCCAGCAGTTTCCACGCGGCCCACAAGTGCTGCAAATGCTCAGGCGCTTCGCCCGCATCAATCTGCGCCTGCGCGTCTTCGTAAGCGATGTTGTGATGGATACGGACCAGCGCGCGGGTGAAGCGGTGGCTCGTAACCTTGCCAGCAGCGTTGATGACAAGATGGCACGCCATCGCCGCGCGGTCTTCGCCCTCTTTCAAGGAGCAGACATCGGCGCTCAGGATTTCCGGCAGCATCGGCACGACACGATCAGGGAAATAGACCGAATTGCCGCGCTTCCTCGCCTCCCGATCGAGCGCCGATCCGGGGCGGACGTAGAACGACACATCCGCAATCGCCACCAACGCGCGGTAGCCGCCTTGCTCGTCTGGCTCCGCCCAAATCGCGTCGTCGTGATCGCGCGCGTCGGCGGGGTCGATAGCAAAGATGGGCAGATGGCGGAGGTCTTCGCGCTTATCGTGCGAAAGGTGCAGTTTGGCCGCGCGTGGGGCTTCGGCGATCACCTCTTCGGGGAAGACGTTGGGAATGCCGTGCTTGGCAATCGCGATCAGGCTGAACGCGCCGGGAGCCAACGGATCGCCATAAATCTCGGTGACCTTCACCCCGCTGCGCTCAGACCGGCCGATGCGTTCGGCGAGAACCAACTGGCCTTCCTCGGCGCTGCCCAGATCGCTGATCTTGGCCGAGCTGCGGATGCGTTTGTCGACCGGGGCGAGCCACGCGTTTCCGCCGTGGTCCACCTCAACAACGCCCAGCAAACCTTCGGTGCGCGCGGGCAGTTTTTTCATCGGATGCGCCACCCAACCGCTGTCACGCTCTTCCGTGCGTGAGAGCACTCGGTCCCCGCGTTTGAGCGCGGGCGCGCGCCCACCTGATCTTTGGCCGCCCTTCCCCTTGAACTCTTTCACCGTTAAGCGCGGGGGTTGACCGGGAGCCTCGGGGTCCCAATTGTCGGGGATCGCGATAGGTTCGCCATCTTCGATCTCAACCACGCGCAAAACGGTGACCTTGGGTACGCCGCCCATGCGGTGATAAGCGGTCTTCTTGCCGTCGATCAGGCCTTCCTCGGCCATATCGCGCAGCAGGCGTTTAAGCGCGATCTTCTCCTGACCCTTAAGGCCAAACGCTTTGGCAATCTCGCGCTTGCCGGCGGGCGTATCCGAGCTTTGGATAAACTCCAGCACCTGCTGGCGCGTGGGCATGCCCTCAGGGCGGTTGGTTTTTCGGTTAGCCATCGATTCCCCGCGTGACGCGTGCGTCTAGTAAGCCCGCGCCACCAGGATACGTTCCGTCGCCGGCGCGCCGGTGAAGATACAGGCGCCAGTAGCGGGCTCAGATGCCCGCGGCACATTACGAATCGTCAGCTGAAGCGATTTCAACTGCTCGACCACTTTAGTGAGCGTTTGGCCGGTCGGCTTTGACCACTCGACCTCGATCCAGCCTGGATATTTGCCGCCGTTCTTGAAATGCGCGGTGACCTCATCCCAGCTCGTTACGCCGCGTGTGATGTTGGCATCGCGCCTTTGCGCGGCTTCGGCGAACAGGCCGTTCTGGATCGCTTCAAGCAGCCCGGTCGCCTCACCCAGAAACGTGTCTTTCTCTGGGAAAGCTGTCGCCAGTTTGCCGGTTTCGGCGTTCCACAACGCGTCGCGGCGCAGCATCGCCAGCTTGCCGTTATCCATATCACGCGGACCGACTTCAACGATCACCGGCGCGCCCTTGCGCACCCAGTCCCAGCGCTTGGCCGAGGCCTTGCCAGGCGACGTATCGAGCAGCACGCGAAGCGGTTCACCCATGGTTGATTGGCTCGCCAATCCCGCGCGGATTTCCTCGCAATAGGCCAGCAGCGCTTCATCTTCAGGCTTATCGCGCAGCATCGGCAGGATCACGATCTGATAGGGCGCGATGCGTGGTGGCACGCGCATGCCGTCATCATCACCATGCGTCATGATGACGCCGCCAACCATGCGCGTAGACGTACCCCAGCTGGTCGTGTGGCACAGCGTCTGCGTGCCTTCCTTATCCTGATACTGAATACCAGCCGCGCTGGCGAAACTGGTGCCCAGATAGTGCGAGGTGCCCGCTTGCAGCGCCTTCCCGTCCTGCATCATTGCTTCGATCGACCAGGTCTCATCGGCACCGGGGAAGCGTTCGTTCTCAGGCTTTTCACCCGCAATAACGGGCATGGCGAGGTCTTCCTCGACACAGGCGCGATACATTTCGAGCGCGCGGTGGGTTTCCTCCAGCGCCTCCTCGCGCGTTGCGTGCGCGGTGTGGCCTTCCTGCCAAAGAAACTCGCTGGTGCGCAGGAACATTCGCGTGCGCATTTCCCAGCGCACGACGTTGGCCCATTGGTTGAGCTTCAACGGCAGATCGCGCCAGCTCTGCACCCAGCGCGCCATCGCATCGCCAATGATCGTTTCCGATGTGGGACGCACGACCAGCGGCTCTTCCAACTTGGCTTCAGGATCGGGGATCAGACCACCATCTTCATCCGCGATAAGGCGGTGATGCGTGACGACCGCCATTTCTTTGGCAAAGCCATCGACATGATCCGCTTCGCGTTCAAAATTGGCGAGCGGAATGAACAAAGGGAAATAGGCGTTCTGAATGCCAGCGGCCTTGATGCGGTCGTCCATCAGGCGCTGCACACGTTCCCAAATGCCATAGCCCCACGGCTTGATCACCATACAGCCGCGTACGCCCGATTCCTCGGCGAGATCAGCCGCGCTGATGACCTCTTGATACCATTTGGCAAAGTCGTCTTCGCGCCTGCTGTTGAGCGCGTGGCGTATGTTGGACACGGGAATTAGCTTTCTCTTGCGAACATTTCAGTCCGCCGCGCCGTGACGTTATTTGCTGAGTTCGTCCAGCTTCTTTTGCATCGCCGCCATCTGCTCTTTGAGCGTATCGATTTCGGTCTGCGAGCCGCTTGGCTCGGCCGGCGCGCTTGGCACTCGCTTCTTGTTTCCGGGCAACAGCGTGTCAGCGGCTGCGCGCATCATCGCCATATTGGTTTCGTGAATGGCGGCAAGCGGCCCGCTGCTCATGCCTTTTTCAAAAGCGTCGCGAATGTTTGCCTGGTTCTGGCGAAAATTGTCCATGCTCGCTTCGAGATAAGACGGCATCAAATTCTGCATGGAGTTACCATACATGCCTATCAGCTGGCGCAGGAAGCTGACCGGGAGCATCTGCTCGCCATTGGCTTCTTCATCCATGATGATCTGTGTCAGGATGGAATGCGTGATATCTTCGCCGGATTTCGCGTCTACGACCTGGAATTCAACATTTTCACGCACCATTTTAGCGAGATCGTCCAGCGTGATGTAGCTCGACGAACTGGTGTTGTAGAGCCGCCGGTTGGCGTACTTCTTGATGATGGTGACGCCCTCTTCAGCGCCGTCCATAGATGCGGTGTTCTTCTTGGCCATGTGCGTATCCCAATGCGACTTCGCATTTGCTTAGCACCTGCACAATGTGCAGCGCAACATCTGTCGATTAACCGTTTAGGCGGCGGCCAATAGTCGTAAGCAATTCGTATTGTGAAACAGAGCTTTGCTGCGCAATATCAGGAAGGAAAAACGGCACTTGAAGATAGTCGCCCGCCGCAACATCAGGCGCATCGGTCAGATCGACAACGACCATATCCATCGAGACTTTACCGAGGATCGGACACGGGGCGTCATCCGCCATCAGAGCCGTGCCCGGTCCCCGAACCCGCAGAAAGCCATCGGCGTATCCGATCGATACGGTGCCGACCCGCATCGGTCGGCCCGCGGTGAATTCGCCGTTGTAACCGACCCGGTCGCCTGGTTTCAGAATGCGTGTTTGCAGCACCGTCGCTTCGATCCGCGCGACAGGTTTGATCGCACTAACCAGCTCCGCACGCGGAACGCCGCCATAAAGCGAGAGGCCGGGCCGCGTTGCGTCGAAGGCGTAGTCCGCTCCCAACGCTATCCCCGCGCTGTTGGCGAGACTAGCGCGTTGGTGCGCGATGCACCCGGTGGTTGCACGAAAGGCCTGCAATTGCTGTGCGTTCGTCACGCTGTCTTCGTCGGCGCTGGACAGGTGCGATATAAGCGTGTCGATCTCCAGCGCTTGAACGTCAGCGGCTGCAATCTCATCGGGCGAAATGCCCAATCGATTGATCCCTGTGTCGACCATCAAGTGGCAACGTCCACCGCCCGCGTCACGCCACGCCCGCGCTTGCTCAACAGAGTTAATGACAGGGACAGCCCCGGTGGCCTTGGCGTATGCGATCTCATCGCTCGAAATCACACCGTGCAGGACCGCTATAGTGCTTGCCGCAACGTGCCGCGCTACCGCTTCGACTTCGCTCCAATGGGCGACGAAGAAAGCCTCGCACCCGGCGTCACGCAAGACGGGAACGCATCGGTCTACGCCAAGGCCATAGGCGTTCGCTTTAACAGCAGCGCCCGCCTTGGCTTGACCGGAAAGTGCGTCCAGCGCCCGCCAATTGTCCGCGAGTGCCTCTTGATCGACGCTCAGCCTTAGAGACGGCGGCGGTGGTCTAAGCGACATCATCCGCGAAGTCCGTTGGCGGGCCGTTGGGGAGGCCCCACCACGCTACGATCACGCCAAACGCGACCACCACCCAGGTGTACCAAAGACCGGAATAGATATTGCCCGTGCTCGCCACGATGACACCCGCAATAAGCGGCAGGAAACCGCCCAGATAGCCCGCACCGATGTGGTAAGGGATCGACATGGAGGAATAGCGGATCTTGGGTGGGAACATCTCGGACAAGAGCGCCGCGACCGATCCGTAGGTCAACGCCGACAGCATCCCCAAGCCAAGCAGGATACCAATAATGCCGAGCACATTGGGCAATGCAGGCCGCTGCTTTGTGAAGTCAAAACCATACTCGCCCAGCGCCGCCCGTATGCCTTCGGTGCGCGCCGCGCCGCTTTCAAACCATTGGGGCTCTTGATCGATTTCGCTGCCGTCAACCGTCAGGCGCAACTCGCCGCCCGGCTCCAGCGTGTAAGGCACGCCCGAAGCGGTCAGTGTTTCGAGGATCTTGCCGCAGTCGGTTTGTTCACGGTCCGCCAGTTCGGCAAACGGATCGGTAACGCATTCGGGGCCAGAGACCACAATTGGCGCGCGTTCCGCCGCTTCGGCCAGCTGGGGGTTGGCCAGACTGCCCAGCGCCCAGAAGGCCGGGAACAGCAACGCCAAAGTGCCCAGCGCGCCCACGATAATCGGCTTCTTGCGACCGACCCGATCCGACCATTTGCCCACGATCAGGTAGAAGCTCATCGAAATAGCGCCCGCGACCAGGAGGATGATCTCCACAACCTGCGCGTCCAGATGCATCGGCCCACGCAGGAAACTGAGCGCGGAGAAGAACGCGGTGTACCAGATCGTGGTCAGCACACCGGTCACACCAAACAACGCAACAAAGATGCGCTTTGGGTTGCCCGGATAGGTGAAGCTTTCGACGAAGGGATTGCCCGCCGTCTCGCCCGCTTCCTTCATCGCCTGGAACACCGGGCTTTCGGACAGCATCAGACGCATCCACAGCGAAATCGCCAGCAGCAGGATCGAGAGAAGGAACGGAATGCGCCATCCCCAGGCTTCGAAATCCTCAGTCGGCAACAGCGCGCGGCACGCCAGCACGACGATGATCGACAGCACAAAACCGCCCGCCACACTTGCCTGGATAAAGCTGGTGTAGAAACCTCGCTTTTCTGGTGGCGCGTGTTCGGCGACGTAGATCGCCGCGCCGCCATACTCACCGCCCAGCGCAAGCCCCTGGATCACGCGCAAAAGGATAACGATGATCGGCGCCGCAACGCCAATCGTATCAACCGTGGGGATAAAGCCCACACCCGCCGTCGCAATCCCCATGAGTGTAACGGTCACAAGGAACGTGTATTTGCGCCCCAGCTTATCGCCCAAAAACCCAAACAGGATCGCGCCAATCGGGCGAAACGCAAAGCCAACGGCAAAGGTCGACCACACCAGCAAAAGACCCAGCGTGTCGTTATCTACGTCGTAAAACGCGTCTTTCAGGATGTAGGCGAGCGTCCCGTAGATAAAGAAATCATACCATTCGAAGATGGTCCCCGCGCTGGAAGCACCGATGACGAGCCTGATTTCCTTATCGCTTGGCTCGCGCGCGGCCAACGCCTGCGCTTCGCCTTCGGCGGCTATGTCTGCCATGTTACCCCGATACCCTTGTCTTCGATTGCATGATGCGCGGCGCGCTTGACCCTATGTCCTAGCGAGACACGTGGCGGGATGAAAGATCACCCGCTTATTGCGGTGCGGATATCGCCTTTATCGCCGCGTCCCATGGCAACAGGAGGGCGCCGTGACGTCCGGGATGGGGCAAGGCTCCAGCGATAGTGTGAAGACCGGGCCAATCGGGCAGGTCGCCCTCGCCCAAAAGCCATCGCCTGATCGCCTCTGTTGTCTCACGAAGCCTCGCCTCGGTTGCTCCCTCTGCCCCTTTGGCAAGGATGGCCGCGGAACTTTGGCCGATCGCACAGGCTGATACCTTCACACCCAGACGCGAGATTTGGCCATCGGCGTTAAGATCAAGACCAAGAGCGATCGTGCTTCCACACACGGTAGAGCGCGCTTCGGCCTGACGCTCAAAACTATCGGACCAGGGATATCGCGCGAGCTCCGTTGAAAGCGCGAGCATTTGAGGAGTGTAGAGCGCGCTCACTATTCTGACGCGTCCGCCTCGGCCTCCGCCTGCTGCCCTAGGAACCGAGCGCGCCTTTCCGCCAATTCCTGCACTAGCTCGCGCGAGAAAGCGTCAGCGGCCGTGTAGGTGCGCGCTTGCGAGATCCAGTCGGGGCGTCCTTGCGGACCCCATACCGTGTCAAAACCGAGGACCAGAATGGAAAAGGCAAACACTGCGATCAAAGCGCCTTTTACCGCGCCAAAGCCGAATCCAAGAAGACGGTCAATCGGGCCAAGGATGGAATTGCGCGACGCCTCGCCAACATTGTTCGCGATCACTTTCATCGCGGCGTAGGGGATAAGGAGCAAGAGCACAAAGGCGAGGATCGCGTTCGCAGGCTCCGTCGTCATGTAATCGCTTAACCCCTCGGTCAGAGGCGTGTGCAGGTAATAGACCGAAAAGGCAGCCAGGATCCACGCTGCAAGCGAGAGGACCTCTTGCACAAGGCCGCGCATCAGGCCCCCGATGGCCGCGATCCCCACAATGATTAGAACGATAATATCAAAGCCGGTCATGATGTTTTGCGAATTATGTCGTCCCGATCACCTGGTCAACGAGGTTCGCCAGTTGTCCCAAACCTCGGTAATTCATCCCCGATGAACCGGTCTTTGCATCAGACGGACCGTAGCCACGCGCAAAGCCAAGCTTCGCCGCTTCGCGGATACGCAGGTCTGTATGAGCGACGGAGCGAATTTCCCCCGCGAGGGAGACCTCTCCAAACCACACCGATTTTTCCGGCAAAGGTTTGTCCGCCAGCGCCGATACCAGCGCCGCGCCCACCGCCAGATCCGCCGCAGGATCGGAGAGGCGATACCCGCCCGCGATGTTGAGATAGACTTCCGCCGAAGAAAAATTGAGCCCGCAGCGCGATTCCAGCACAGCGAGCAACATCGCCAACCGTCCGCTGTCCCATCCTACGACCGCTCGCCTTGGCGTGGCACCCGATTGCAGGCGCACAATCAGCGCCTGAATTTCGACCAGAACCGGCCGCGTGCCCTCCAGCGCTGGGAACACCGCGCTGCCGGCAAGCGGTTGATCACGGCCCGATAGGAACAGCATCGATGGGTTGGCGACTTCGTTCAGCCCTTCGGTTTCCATCGAGAAAACACCGATTTCGTCCACCGCGCCAAAACGGTTTTTGAGCGCGCGAAGGATGCGATATTGGTGGCTGCGCTCGCCTTCAAAGCTCATCACCACGTCGACCATATGTTCGAGCACGCGTGGCCCGGCGATGTTGCCGTCCTTGGTCACATGACCGACCAACACCAACGCCGTACCGCGTTCCTTGGCAAAGCGAATAAGCTCCAGCGCGCAGCCGCGCACCTGGCTTACCGTACCCGGCGCACCTTCGATCGTGTCCGAGTGCATGGTCTGGATGGAATCGATGACCAGCAGGGCCGGCGGTTCGCCCTGCCCCAAAGTCGTCAGAATGTCGCGCACCGAAGTCTCCGAGGCAAGCCGGATCGGCGCGTCGGCGACGCCAAGTCGCGTGGCGCGCAGACGCACTTGGCCCGCCGCTTCTTCGCCGCTGACGTACACCACATCGTCCCCGCCGCGCGCGATCGTCGCGGCGGTCTGTAGGAGCAATGTCGATTTGCCGATCCCCGGATCGCCGCCCATCAAAACGGCAGAGCCCGGAACAAGCCCCCCCCCCAACGCCCGGTCAAATTCCGCTAGACCAGTCGATTTGCGCACTGGCAGTTCGGTGGGCTTATTCAAGGGCACAAACTCGATCCCGCGTCCGCCGCGCGATAGGTCATGCTTTTGAGAGAAAACAGTGGCCGGCAGATCCTCGGTCAATGTGTCCCATTCACCGCATTCAGGGCACTTGCCCTCCCAGCGCGGGGTTACCGCGCCGCAACTGGAGCAAACATATCGTTTTTTCGCCTTCGCCATAGTGCGACTTGTAACCAGAACAAAATCAGAACGCAATTGCACTCAAAGGACATTGCACATTAGGAACACCGCATGCGCCAAAAAGAACTCAGACTTGCGCTCGTTTGCTATGGCGGGGTCAGTCTCGCCGTTTACATGCATGGGGTCACCAAAGAGATCTGGCACCTTGCCCGCGCAAGCCGATCATTCAACACCGACGAGTCCGAACAGCTTCGCGGTTCAGCAGCAGCGTATCGGGGCTTTCTGGAGACGATCGAACGCGAACGCGGCCTCCATTTAAAAATTCTGCCTGATATTCTTACAGGAGCGAGCGCGGGCGGGATCAACGCGGTCTTTCTTGCTCAGGCCATTGCGACCGGACAATCGCTCGAACCGTTAACCGATTTGTGGCTCGAAAACGCCGATGTAAGCCGCCTGACCGACCCCGAAGCGAAACCAGTGTGGCGCTACGCCAAGATCTGGACGCAGCCTGTCGTTGACTGGTATCTTAATCGGCCCGGTAATGTCGTGAGCGAGAGCGTTTCGCCCGAAACCCGCAAAGAGGTGCGCGAGAAAGTATCGGGCCTTGTTCGGGGCCGCTGGTTCAATCCGCCATTTTCGGGCGACCGTTTTTCGGCGATGCTGTTCGAAGCGTTTGAAAGCATGGCTGCAAAGCCTTCGAACAAGCCGCTTTTACCGCCCAACTACCCGATCGACTTGCTGGTCACGACGACCGATTTTCGCGGGCATCTGCAAATGCTGCGGCTCAACTCACCGACCATTGTTTTCGAAACCGAACATCGCCTTCCCATCAACTTCCACGCCGCGGTTGCCCCGGGTGGCGGGACGAACCTTGGCGATCCGCTGGAATTGGTCATGGCCGCGCGCGCGACGGCGAGTTTCCCGGGAGCGTTTCCGCCGCTTCGCCTGGATGAGATTGACCGGTTAGCCCTGGAAAATGGCCACACTTGGAACAGCCGCGAGGCGTTTCTGGAACGCACAATGCCGATTCACTTTCGCGACAAACGGTTGGACAGCGTGTCGCTGATCGACGGGTCGGTTCTGGTCAACGCGCCCTTTGGCGAAGCGATCAAGGCATTGGGCGGACGGCAATCGCAACGCGAAGTGGACAGGCGCTTTGTCTATATCGATCCTCGGCCTGATAGGATCGGCGCTTATGGCGACGACGAAGGGGCGCCGATAAGCTTTTTCGGGGCAATCTTTGGCTCGCTCTCGACGATCCCGCGCGAACAGCCGATCCGTGATGATCTTGAGCAAATCGAACAGCAATCGCGTGACGCGCAGCGCCTTCGCCGGATCATGATCGCTTTGAGGCCGGAGATCGACGCGGCGGTCGAAAAGCTATTTGGATACACCTTCTTCCTCGATAATCCGACGCCCAAACGATTGCGCACGTGGCGCGCGAAGGCGCAGCAAGCGGCCGCTGAGCAAGCCGGGTTTGCCTTTCATGCTTACGCTCAGACAAAGTTCGCTGCGATTATCGATCGCTTGGCGAGTGTCACGCATTCCGCAGCGCCCGAATTGGGGCTGGCCGATTGCAGCCTGATCTCTGAGCGCTTGCGCGCGCGAGTCTTCGAAGAGGGGCTCGTTACACTGGCCTCGCAAAAGGGCGGCGCGAGCGCGGAAGCCGTCGCCTTCTTTCAAGCGCATGATGTGGGTTTTCGCGTGCGACGCTTGCAACTGCTCGCCCGCCGAGCTTCGCGCGAATGGGAGGTCGACCCGGAAATCCCCGACGAAGCGCTCGACATTGCGCGTGAGCGGATTTTCGAGGCCCTAGCGCTCTATTACGAAGCCGCCGACAACGCAGTCCAGACAAGTGCCTTTCGCAAGCTTGCGGTCAACGTCCTGGAAGACCCCGGAGCGGTGCTCGAACACCTTGCCTCGACGCGACTGTTACCCGAAACCGATTTGCAAGTCGAAGAATTGCTATCGATCGCGATGGCGCAAATGCCCAAAAACCTGCGGCAGCGCATGCTGCTCACCTATTTGGGCTTTCCTTATTACGATATCGCCACTCTTCCGCTGATGCAGCGCGAGGGGCTCGACGAATTCAACCCCGCGCGCATTGACCGCATTTCGCCCGATGACGCGCGATCCATCCGCGATGGCGGCACACGCGCGACTTTACGGGGGATCGAGTTTTACAATTTCGGAGCCTTCTTCAGCCGCGCCTATCGCGAAAACGACTATCTTTGGGGACGCCTTCACGGGGCCGAGCGTATGATCGACATTGTCGCTTCGACGCTGGAGGATCCGCTGTCCGAAACGACCCTCCGCGACGCCAAGCGCAAGGTCTCCGTCTCGATTATTGAGGAGGAAGCCGAGGCTGGGCGGTGCAACAAAGGGTTGCTTGGCACACTACGCGCCGAAATCGACGAACGCTTGGGTGATACAAGTTAGGCTTACGCTCCGAAGGCGTCTTTCAGTTTGCTGAAAAAGCTGCGGCTTTCGGGGCATTCCTCGCCGGTTTCGGTATCACGAAACTCCTGGAGAATTTCCTTCTGCTTGCGGCTGAGCTTGGTCGGCGTTTCGACCATGATTTCCACCACCAGATCGCCGCGCCCGCGCCCTTGCAGAACCGGCATACCGGCCCCGCGCACACGCAACTGCTTGCCCGATTGGATGCCGACCGGAATTTCAACCGTGTTGGTCGACCCATCGAGGTCGGGGATATCGACCGATCCACCCAAAGCCGCCGTCGTGAAGGTGATCGGAACGCGTGTTGCAAGCGTCGTGCCCTCGCGTTCGAACAGAGCGTGACGCTTCACATGGATGAAGATGTACAGATCACCGGGAGGCGCCCCGCGCATGCCTGCCTCGCCCTTGCCTGCGAGACGTATGCGTGTGCCGGTGTCGACACCCGGGGGGATATCGACTTCCAATGTCTGCGCCTTATCCATCCGGCCTTCGCCGCGGCACGCCGAACACGGGTCTTCGATGACGACGCCGCGACCGCCGCAGGTGGGGCATGGTCTTTCAACGACGAACAGGCCTTGCTTGGCCCGCACGGCCCCACGTCCACCGCAGGTCGTGCAGGTCCGCTCACCCGTGCCCGGCGTTGCACCGGAGCCATCACAGGTATCGCACGGCTGGCTGACCTCGATTTCAATTTCGGTCTTTTTGCCATGGAACGCCTCTTCAAGGCTGATTTCCATGTCATAACGCAAATCGGCGCCGCGCCGGTTCTGTTGGCGTTGGCCACCACGACCGCCGCCTCCGCCACCAAAGGCGCTGCCGAAAATGGTTTCGAAGATATCGCCGATATCGCCAAAGTCGCCTTGGCCAAAGCCGCCACCCGGGCCGCCTCCGCCGCCATTCATGCCCTGAGTGAAGGCTTCGTGGCCGTAGCGATCATAGGCCGCGCGCTTTTGCGGGTCTTTGAGCACCTCATACGCTTCGGCGCAGGCTTTGAACTTACCCTCCGCTTCGGCGTCGCCCGGATTGCGATCCGGATGGTACTTCATCGCGAGCTTGCGATAGGCGCTCTTGAGCGACTTCTCGTCGATATCGCGCGAGACGCCTAGAACGTCGTAATAGGTCTGACTAGCCATAGGTCATTGTCCCAAGAGGCAACCCCGCCGACGCTGTGTAGCGCCAACGGGGAAAGCCTTATTCATCGGGACCTCAGTCCTTCTTGTCTTCGTCGACTTCCGAGAACTCGGCGTCCACGACGTCTTCGTCGCTGTCCGAGCTGTCTTCGCTAGCCGGAGCGTCTTCGGCTGCCGGACCGGCCGCTTGCTCTTGCTCGTAGATCTGCTGACCCATCTTCATGGCCGCTTCGGTCAGAGCCTGCGCCTTGGCGTTGATGTCGTCGGCGTCATCGCCTTCGAGCGCGGTTTTCGCGTCCGAAAGGGCGCTCTCAACGGCTGACTTGGTGTCGGCGTCGATCTTATCGCCGTGCTCTTCAAGCTGCTTCTCGGTAGCGTGGACAAGACTGTCGGCCTGGTTGCGGGCCTCAGCGCCTTCGCGGCGCTTCTTGTCTTCTTCCGCGAACTTCTCCGCGTCCTGAACCATCTGATCGATGTCGGAATCGGACAGACCGCCCGACGCCTGAATCTTGATCGTCTGTTCCTTGCCCGTACCCTTGTCCTTGGCGGACACAGACACGATGCCGTTGGCGTCGATGTCAAAGGTGACTTCGATCTGCGGCACACCGCGCGGTGCCGGCGGAATGCCGACAAGGTCAAAGTTGCCAAGCAGCTTGTTGTCGCTCGCCATCTCACGTTCGCCCTGGAAGACCTTAATCGTCACCGCGTTCTGATTGTCTTCAGCGGTCGAATAGGTCTGGGTCTTCTTCGTCGGGATCGTCGTGTTGCGATCGATCATGCGGGTGAAGACACCGCCCAGCGTCTCAATACCGAGCGACAGCGGCGTCACGTCGAGCAGCAGAACGTCTTTAACGTCGCCCTGCAAAACGCCAGCCTGAATGGCGGCGCCCATGGCCACGACTTCGTCCGGGTTCACGCCGGTATGCGGCTTGGCTTCGAAGAACTTCTCAACGACTTCGCGTACCTTCGGCATGCGGGTCATACCGCCGACCAGGATCACTTCGTCGATTTCGTCCTTGGAAACGCCCGCATCATCAAGCGCCTTCTTACAAGGAGCCAGCGTGCGTTCGATCAGGCCGCCGACAAGCTTTTCAAGATCGGCGCGAGTGATCGTTTCCACAAGGTGCAGCGGGGTCGAAGCGCCGCCTTCCATACGTGCGGTGATGAACGGCAGGTTGACTTCGGTCGTGGCCGAGCTCGACAGTTCGATCTTGGCCTTTTCAGCCGCTTCCTTCAGACGCTGAAGCGCGAGCTTGTCCGCCTTCAGGTCCATGTTTTCCTTCTTCTGGAAGGCATCGGCAAGATGCTCGACAATCGCGTTGTCAAAGTCTTCACCGCCAAGGAACGTGTCGCCATTGGTCGACTTCACTTCAAAGACGCCGTCGCCGATTTCGAGGATCGAAACGTCGAACGTGCCGCCGCCAAGGTCATAAACGGCGATGGTTTTGCCGTCTTCCTTGTCCATACCATAGGCAAGCGCCGCCGCAGTCGGCTCGTTGATGATACGCAGGACTTCAAGACCAGCGATTTCACCGGCGTCTTTGGTCGCCTGACGCTGCGCGTCGTTGAAATAGGCCGGGACGGTTACAACCGCCTGAGTTACGGTTTCGCCGAGGAAACTCTCGGCGGTCTCTTTCATCTTTTGCAGGATGAAGGCGCTGATTTGCGAAGGGCTGTAGTCGGTATCGCCCGCGTTGACCCACGCGTCGCCGTTCTTGCCCTTCACGATATTATAAGGGACGATATCCATGTCTTTCTTGGTCGTCGGATCATCGAAACGACGGCCGATAAGACGCTTGATCGCAAACAGAGTGTTGTCCGGATTGGTCACCGCCTGGCGCTTGGCCGGCTGACCGATCAGTCGCTCACCATCCTTGGTGAAGGCGACAATAGACGGCGTCGTGCGCGCGCCTTCAGAGTTTTCGATAACCTTGGGCTTGGCGCCATCCATCACGGCGACGCACGAGTTCGTGGTGCCAAGGTCAATACCGATTACTTTACCCATCATTACCCCATCAATTGTTGGCCGATTCATAAGGCCTTGAGTTGGACACACGCCTTCGCGCTTCCCCGGTGATGACCCAATAGGTCAAATGTGTGGGCAAAGCGCCATGGCGGCTCGAATATGACGCGGATATAGGTGCGCTTTCGCTTGGCACAAGGCATGGCAGTCCCTAGTTTTTAGCCATTCTCATGACGAGACACGGTCTGGGGCTCGACCAAGGGTTGAGCCGGGGGGCCACAGAACGATAAAACGACGAGAGGGATCGATATATGTCACGTATATACTGGAAGCGCGCTGGTTTGGCGGCCACCGCTGCACTCATTTTGAGCCTGGCCGCTTGCGCCGAAGAAGCGCCCGCCCCGATTGAAGTTGAGGGCGTTTATCCCGGTATCGAAATCACCAACGCGCGCCTTGTCCTCGCTCCCGTTTCGGGCAACCCGGCAGCGGTCTATTTCGACGCGGCGTTTAACGGAGAGCGCGGGATCTCAATCACTGGCGCCGAAGTCGCCGGCGCAGCCAGTGCGACCGTGCACGCGATGATGGAATACAACTTCGAAATGACCATGGCTGAAGCTGGCCCCATTCCGATCAAAGGCGGCGAAACACAAACCTTTGAACCCGGCGGCTTTCACGTCATGGCTATGGAACTTGATGAAAGTATCAAGGCTGGCGACACGGTCGAAGTCACGCTGAAAATCGTCGGCGGTAAGACCCACAAGTTTGACGCCGAAGTGCGCGCTGCCGGGGAAGAGCGCTGAACCAGCCTGTTGAGGACATCTTCACCCTTTCGCCATCGACCTGCCCGGTCGGCGGTGAAAGGGCGATGACCTCAGGCGAGATCGTCATGGCGCGCACTGTTTTTGGTGACGCGATCGATTACGAGCCTGTGCGCATCCGACGGCGAAAGTGGTTCCCCTTTCAACCGCGCAAAGTGACGATGGCGCCGCAAGGACACATCCACTTCCACCCAAACGGCGCGGCCTATTGCGATGACTTTTCCGCGCAAGGATTGGTCCGGCAAGGCCTTCTGATCCATGAACTGACCCATGTGTGGCAAACGCAAACACGCGGGCGTTGGTATCTGGTGCTGCACCGCCACCCATTTTGTCGATACGACTACACGCTGAAACCCGGCCAACCGCTCACCTCCTATGGGATAGAGCAACAGGCGATGATCGTGCAGCACGCCTTTTGGCTGCGGAATGGCATGAAGGTCGCCGGCGTGGCCGACAAAGCAGCTTATGATTGGTTGGTGCGGTTTGAAGGAACGAACGACCCGTAGAATTCATCCAGAAGGACGATCAGCCATCTTTGTGCTATCATTGTAGCATAAAAGGGGTGGAAGCATGATCTGGAAGCGGCTGTTCGGCAAAAAAGACACAGTGTCCGAAAGGCACGGCGACTCCGTTATTGAATACACGCCCAAGAAAGGCGCGCCGTCTTCTGATCAATCCATACCGGAATGGACCCCAGTGAACGCGCTGGAAGAACAAATGGCACAAATTCCCCGATCGGTGGAAGCGCAGTTTGGATTCGCGCGCCTCTTGCTTGAGAGCGATGTGCTTCTAGCGACGGCTAAACCCGCGACATCGCAAGGCCCAAGAACGCTGGAAAGCGATGAAGACTTCGAGGTGGTCTGTGTCGCCAACACACGGGGCGGATCATCCGCCGCAATGTTCACTTCTGAAATCCGGCTTAGAGAAGCGTTTGGTCCCGAGGCCCCGTTTGTCGCACTGAATGGTAGAGCAGCCCTCCAATCCATTGCGGGGACTGGCGTGATGATCAACGCTGGCTCCGAAGGGCTTTGGACTTTCTATGATACTCCCACAATCGAGCGTATTCTCTCAGGCAAGATATGACGCCTAGGAAAGCTGCAGACTGATCAATCCGGCTTCTTCGCCACACCCACCATGGCTGGGCGCAGCAGGCGGTCTTTGATCATCCAGCCTGACTGCATCTCTTGCACAATCGTTCCGGGCTCTTGATCAGCCGAAGGGATTTCGATCATCGCCTGATGCTGGTTGGGGTCGAGCGGGAGACCCACCGCCGCGATGCGTTCGATGCCGTGTTGCTTAAACACCTTCTCCAGTTCGCGTTGCGTGGCGTCGATGCCGACTGCGAGGCCTTTCATCTTTTCGTCTTCGCGCAGTTCAGCGGGAATGGCTTCGACCGCGCGAGCCAGGTTGTCCCAAACCGCTAAGACGTCTCGTGCGAAGCCGGTCGCTGCGTAGGCGCGAGCATCGGACACTTCTTTTTCCATCCGGCGGCGCAAATTCTGCGTTTCCGCCTTGGCGTATAGTGTTTCCTGTTCGGCCTTTTGGAGGTCCTCTTTCAGACTGACCAGAGCCTCCCCAACGAGGTTTTGAGCGCCGCTTTCTTCGTCGCGTTCGTCTTCGCCATTGTCGAGCATATGCTCGGGCACGCCCTTCAGCTCTTCGGCCACCGCATCGTCTTGCGGCTTGTCTTTATCATTCATCTGTCTGAACCCAATTGGATAGAATTTAAAAGGGAATCACGCGATCAACTTGCCCAGCGACCGCGCTGTTAAATCCACCATGGGGACCACGCGCGCGTAATTCAACCGGGTGGGACCAATCACGCCCAAAACTCCCACCACGCGGCCTTCACGATCGCGATAAGGGGACGCAATTACCGATGATCCGGAAAGGCCGAACAACCGGTTTTCGCTGCCGATAAAGATCCGCGCCGCATCCGCGTCGCGTGCGCTGTCGAGCAGTTCAGCGACCGATTGTTTATCCTCCAGATCATCAAGCAATGAACGCACACGCTCGATATCGCCCAAGGCCACGTCATCAAGCAGGTTAGCCGCGCCGCGCACGATCAACACCGGGCGCTCGGCGGTGTCTTCGCTCCATACGGCAAGACCACGTTCCACGAGATCCGCGCTCGCCGCGTCCAATTGTGAGCGCTCTTCCGCGATCTCGGCGCGCATAGCCTGCGCGGCTTCGGCGAGAGTGCGCCCCGTAAGCCGGGCGGTGATATAATTACTGGCTTGCTCCAGCGCGCTGGCCGAAACCACGCCGCCAAGCTCAAGCACTCGGTTTTCCACCCCACCTTGTTCGTCCACAAGCACAGCCAAGGCCCTTCCCTGCCCCAGATTGACAAGGTTGAATTGCGACAGGCGAACTTCGCGAGTCGGCACCATCACCATGCCCGCCGCGCCCGACAATTCGGATAGCAACCCGCTTGCTTTGGTCAGAGCCTGTTCGACTGCGCTCGTCTCCGCGAGGCCCGCTTCAATCCGCACGCGTTCTTCGGCGGTCGGTTCCGCCATTCGCATCATCCCGTCAACGAAGATACGAAGACCCGCATCGGTCGGCATACGCCCCGCGCTGGTGTGCGGCGCGGCGAGCAGACCCAGCCCCTCCAGATCCGCCAGCACCGACCGGATAGAGGCGGGTGACAGGTTCAGCGTACCATCCGAGGCCAGCGTTTTTGACCCGACCGGCTGGCCGGATTCGATAAAGCCTTCCACAACACGCTGAAAAATATCGCGCGCTCGGTCCGTCATTTCAGAGATAGGGAGCGATGACATAGCGCCAAAATAGCGCCCTAATCGCTCCCGCCAAGTCTTGAAGGCTAAGCCTTGCCGGGGAAGGTTTTCACCGCCAAACCCGCGCGCGAGAACAAAACGATTCGAAAAGGCAGTCTCAAAGCTATGCGTCCATCCAACCGCGCCCCTGATGAAATGCGCGCTATCATGATTGAAACCGGCTTCACCAAACACGCCGAAGGGTCCTGCCTGATCAGTTTTGGCGATACGCGCGTGCTGTGCACCGCCAGCATCGAAGAACGCATTCCACCGTGGCTGCGCGGAAAAGGCGAAGGCTGGGTGACGGGCGAGTATTCGATGCTACCGCGCGCCACGCACACCCGCGGCAGCCGCGAAGCGGCGCGTGGGAAACAATCGGGCCGCACGCAGGAAATCCAGCGTCTGATCGGTCGCTCGCTTCGCGCGGTCGTGGATCTCAAAAAACTGGGTGAACGCCAGATCACACTCGATTGCGATGTGATCCAGGCCGATGGCGGCACCCGCACTGCGTCGATCTCGGGCGCCTGGGTGGCGCTGCGTCTGGCGGTCAATGGGCTGATCGCTTCGGGCGATCTCAAAGAAGACCCGATCACAGGCCAAGTCGCCGCGATCTCGTGCGGGATCTACAACGGCACTCCCGTACTCGACCTCGATTACGACGAAGACAGCTCCGCCGACGCCGATGCGAACTTCGTCCTGATCGATGGCGGCCAAATTGCCGAGGTTCAGGCCACGGCGGAAGGCGCGACCTATGACGAAGAAGCGCTTCTGCGCCTCTTGCGTCTGGCCAAGATGGGATGCGACGAAATCTTCAAGGCGCAATTGGACGCGGCGAAGTAACGCGCATGGAATCGGCCCGCTACGCGATCATGGAAGCGGACCAAATCGCGTTCAACCTGCTGCACTTTCGTGCATCGATTGGCCGGTTTCTTTTAATCGCGGCCGGCTTGGTTTGCGCCATCATGCTTATCGCGTTTGCGTTTGATGGAGTGGAAGCGGTCACGTCCGTTGGCATTGGCGGTGTTATCGGCATGGTTTTGATGCTCGCTTTGGTGCGTTATCTTATTGTGCCCCGGTTTGCGCGAAAGGCGTGGCGCGATTTCGCGCTGATCCGTGAACCGATCGAGTTTTCCGCGCATGCAGATGGATTTGCGATCCATCAGCCTTCGGCGCATGTCGAGGCGACATGGTCCAACATGATCGCGTGGGATGAAGACGCCAAGGTCTTCGCAATCTACGTGACGCGTCAACAGGCCTACATATTGCCCAAACCGCAGATTGAGGGCGATTTCATTGACTTCGTTCGCGCGCAATTGATCGAGAGCGGACTGACCAAACGAGGAGCACGCCGCAAATGACTCGTAAACTGTCGGGCGGATCGCTTGTCATTGCCACGCATAACGCGGGCAAGCTTAAGGAAATATCGGCTTTGCTGGACCCGTATGGGCTCAAATGCCTGTCTGCTGGGTCGCTTGGCCTGCCCGAACCGGCAGAGACCGGCACCACGTTTGTCGAAAACGCTCTGATCAAGGCGCGTGCGGCGGCGGAGGCTTCGCAGATGCCGGCTTTGGCCGATGACAGCGGGCTAAGCGTAGACGCTTTGGGCGGGCGCCCTGGCGTTTACACCGCCGATTGGGCCGAACGCCAATGGTTCGAAGGCGATCCCGGCCGCGATTGGTATATGGCGATGGGCAAGGTCGAAGGAATGCTTCAGCAACTGGGCTCCGACACCGACCGAAGCGCCGCCTTCCACTGCGTCCTTGCCGTGGCGTGGCCCGACGGCGAATACGCGGTGTACGAAGGTCAGTGCCCAGGCGCGCTCACCTGGCCTCCGCGCGGCGAAATGGGCTTTGGATACGATCCGGTCTTCGTTCCTTCATCGCGCGAAGGATCAGAGACGTTCGCTGAGATAGATCCGGCAGATAAACACGCGATCAGCCACCGCGCCGATGCCTTTGCCAAACTCGTTGCCGACCAGTTCGGGGGTTAGGCTGCTAACGCCGACGCGCGAGTTTCCGACTGGGAGCAACCGCTTCGCCCATGACGTTGCCCGATGGCCAATAGCGGCACACCAGCACGTCGCTTTGTCGGCCAGAGGCTTTTGCGCAGCCAACTTCGCGCGTCTCTGGCCATACGATCTGCGTGTAGTGGCCCACATCGGCCCAATTGCCGGTGCGCGACACCTGCGGGAAGCGCCCGGGTACAAAATGGCGGCGCTCATCCACGAAACTCGCGATCATTTGCGAGGCCTTGTAGTAACCCCGCGTGCCCATCCAAAGATTCTCACCCGTTCCGTTGCGATTGCGATAATCGGAGTGTTGAAACTGGCCTGAGCGTGCGAGCCGGCTGGCCCATTGCCGCGCCTCGTTCTCCAAATCCGAGTTCCAGCGCACCGGGGCGCTGCCAAATTGGGCGCGCGCCGCGTTGTGTTCCGCCAGCCAGGCGCGTTCATCGTTGCTGTCTGGCCGATCCGTGGACGCTGTCCCAGAAGAAGCCACACACAGGGCAGTCAGGCCCGCTAATCCGACAAGGGTCTTACGTGTAAACATGGCCTTGAGCTTGACTTCGACACGTTAACACTGGCTGAAAGATTCGTATGGCGCGAGCAATGTACATCCACTGGCCGTTCTGCGCGAAGAAGTGTCCTTATTGCGACTTTAACTCGCACGTGCGTGAGACCGTGGAGGTCGACGCGTGGCGCACAGCGTTGCTGACCGATATGCGTGCCGAGGCCGCTGTTGCAGCGGATAAGCCATTGACTTCCATATTCTTTGGCGGTGGCACGCCTTCGCTGATGCCGCCACAATTGGCGGGTGATTTACTGGAAGAAGCCGAGAAACTTTGGGGTTTTACCCCTGAAATCGAGATAACTTTGGAGGCCAATCCATCATCGGTAGAAGCGGCAAACTTTGCGGATTTAGCGGCAGTCGGAGTGAACCGGGTGTCTCTGGGCGTGCAGTCGCTATGCGATGAAACGTTGCAATGGCTGGGTCGGTTGCACGGAGCCCAAGAGGCGCTGAACGCGCTTGAGATGGCACAGAAGCGATTTGACCGTGTGAGTTTCGATCTGATCTACGCCCTGCCCGATCAAACGGCGACGCAATGGCGCGATCAACTGGCGCGCGCTTTGAGCTTTGGGACCTCGCATCTCTCACTGTACCAACTCACGATTGAACCCGGCACCCGTTTTGCCACCGATGTGCGCCGAGGCGTGTTTTCGCCGCTTGACGACGATGAAGCGGCGGAATTGTATGAGCTTACACATGAGATGACGCGCAACGCTGGCCTGCCCGCATACGAGACGAGCAACCACGCTCGACCGGGTGACGAAAGTCGGCACAACCTGACCTATTGGCGGTATCAGGACTATTGCGGCATCGGCCCCGGCGCGCATGGCAGACGCGGCGGCTTTGCCACGGTGCGCCACAAGAAGCCGGAGAATTTCCTCAAGGCCGTGGGTGAGAAACGGCACGGCATTTCGGAGCAAACATCGCTTTCGACCGAAGAACAAGCGTCCGAGGCGCTGCTGATGGGGCTGCGCTTGGTCGAGGGGATCGATCTGGCTCAGCTGGAAAGCCGGTTTGGAATGCCGCGTTGGTCGATGGTAAATCGCGAGGCGCTTGATCGCTACACACAGCTTGGATTCGTTTGGCAACGCAACGATCGTATTGGCGTGGAGCCTAAGGGTATGGGTGTGCTCAACACCTTGATCGAAATCCTGGTTGAGGACTCGTTGGTCCCATCGTGACGGGAGCGGATCTTCTCAAAGCTTGGCGCGACCACCTGACGCACTCCAAACGTCGGTCGCCGCATACAGTTCGCGCTTACACTTCAGCGGCTCAGCGTATTGTGGCTGGCCATACCCTATCCTCTTGGGAAGAGGCCGCCGGAATTGAGGCCCACGATCTTCGCCGCCACTTGGCCGCGCGCCGAGCCGAAGGTCTTGGCAACGCCAGCGCCGCGCGTGAATTGTCGGCTCTCAAAGCCTTCATCGCCTTCTCGCGCGCCCAAGCGGGTGACCCCGACCCCAGCGCGCCGCGTCTTCGTGGGCCTCGTCTCAAGAAAGGTCTGCCCCGCCCTGTGACGCCCGATGAAGCGGTTAATATCGCCGATTTGGTCGATGGCCTTGCCGCTGACGACTGGGTCGGCGCGCGCGACCGAGCGGTGTTGCTCCTTATGTACGGGTCAGGCTTGCGCATCGCCGAAGCGCTTTCGCTTACCGGCGGAGACGTGGCCCTGGGCGAGACGCTGAGCGTCACCGGCAAAGGTGACAAGCAGCGGATTGTGCCGATCCTGCCGATTACGCGCCAAGCGGTCGCGGAATACGCGGCGGCGTGTCCCTATCCGCTGGAGCGTGACACACCGCTGTTCCGGGGTGTCAAAGGCGGGCCGCTTTCGCCCGGCATGGTGCAAAAGGCGATGGCGAACGCGCGCAAAGCGTTGGGTTTGCCAGACACGGCAACTCCACACGCTCTGCGTCACTCCTTTGCGACCCATCTGCTGAGCGCGGGCGCTGACTTGCGAAGCCTTCAAGAACTGCTCGGCCATGCGTCGCTCGGCTCAACGCAGATATACACCAAGGTGGACGCGGCCCAGATGCTCGAAGACTACCGCGCTGCGCATCCGAGGGCGCGCAAACGGTAGCGCGTTTGCATTTACCTCTCCTTTGCCTAGAACTCTGAACGCAAAGGCAATTGGGAAGAGGGACCCCACAAATGAAGATCACAACCGCCATCGCGCTATTCAGCGCAACCGCTACTTTTGCGGCCCATGCACACGCTCAAGAAGCTAGCGCCAAGGTGCAAGAGGCTCCAGCGCGCGCGCAAATCACCTTGGGCAATGGCGAACGAAATGCGATCGAAGTCGAAGGTCTGTCAAAGGCCGAAGGGGTTTCGCATTTCTCCGAAGTGCGCGTTGATGGCGAAGCGGTCTTCTCATTTCGCGGCGATTCCGTCGCGCTGACCTTCCCCAAAGTAACGGTTGAAAAGCCGAGCTTTCTGGTGCTTCATCCCGTGATGGATGGTCGGCCTAATGGTGATGTCGTCTCTGGTTTCGCCTATGTTGATGCAGGCACGAGTGAAGACGTGACCGTGCGTCTCAACACACCGGCCGATGCAGGGCGCCAATTTCTGGTGATGCTGCACAATGATATCGACAACGATCGGGTTCTGGACTTCGTCTTCGTGGAAGACGGAATCAACGTTGAAGATAGGGCGGTGTTCGAAGGCACGCGGATGGTGGCGCATATCGTTGCTGTGCCGGAGTAGCTCGAAATCCTAGACGAGCGCTTTTGAAACGAGATCTTTGAGCGACGTTTTCTGCTGACCTCGCCCGTCAAAATTGGTGTCAGACAGCCATGCGTCGTAAGCTGGGCGTAGTTTCTTCCAGTCATCATCGGTCATCGCAAACCAGGCCGTATCGCGACTTCGCCCGTTAACGATCATGTCGTTGCGGAACACTCCTTCGAAAGTGAAACCGAAACGAGCGGCCGCGCGGCGTGAAGCTTCGTTGCGATTGTCACACTTCCATTCGTATCGGCGGTAGCCGAGCTCCTCGAACAGGTATTTGCCTAGAAGAAATACCGCCTCGGTCGCCGCCGGCGTTCTTTGGAGAGCTTGGCCAAATACGACGCAGCCAATCTCCGCGCTTCCGTGCTCAGGCCTCACGCGCATCAGACTGACGGTGCCTGTGGCGTCATTGTTGGATAAATCGCGCAAGGCAAAGCCGATCCAGCCAAGTCGCTTCTCGGCTTTAGCGAGTATTTCAAACAAATGGGTGCAGTCAGATGGAGCCCCAAAAGGAATGAACTCCCACAAAGGCTCGTTCGCTTTTCCGCACAGATGACGCTCAAACCCTGCGCCGTGCTTAGCAGGATTAAGCCGCTCCAGCGTGACAAACTTGCCCTGCAAAAGCTGGCAGCTCGGCGTCTCTCTTGGCCCCAACTTCGAATCCGTCATTGACCAGAGACTACCTTACTCGCCCCTCAATCGCGTCCCAGATCATTCCGGCCAGGTCCGTCCCATCGAACTCCGAGATCGCCACAATCCCGGTGGGCGACGTCACGTTAATCTCGGTCAGCCATTTCCCGCCGATGACGTCGATGCCGACAAAGGTCAGCCCAAGACGCTTTAGGTCCGGGCCCATGGCCGCGCAGATTTCCTGTTCGCGCTCGGTCAAGCCAGTGGGCTCCGCGCTGCCACCCATCGCTAGATTGGAGCGGAACTCGCCCTCGCCCGGAATGCGGTTGATCGCGCCCGCCACCTCGCCGTCGATTAGGACGATGCGCTTGTCGCCCTCCGCCACTTCGGGGAGAAAGGGTTGGACCATATGCGGTTCGGGCCAGGTCTGATTGAAGACTTCAAACAGAGCGGTGAGGTTGTCGCCATCGGCGGGCACGCGGAAGATCGCTTTGCCGCCATTGCCGTGGATCGGTTTGACCACCACCGCGCCGTGCTCGGCCATAAACGTGCGCACCTCGTCCACCGAACGCGTGATCAGCGTGGGCGGCATAAAGCGACGGTAATCGAGCACCATCACCTTTTCCGGGGCGTTGCGCACGCTGACCGGATCGTTGACCACCAGCGTCTCACTCGCAATACGTTCAAGCAGGTGGGTCGCGGTGATGTAGCCCATATCGAACGGGGGATCCTGACGCATCAGAACAACGTCAATATCCTTGCCAAGATCGAGCCGGACCGCCTCACCCTTCTCAAAATGATCGCCTTGAACTTTGCGCACTTTCACCGGGAAACCCTGCGCGTAAAGCCGATCATCCGCGTCCAGCGTCAGACTTTCGACATGGTACTCGAACACCTCATGCCCCCGCTCCTGCGCGGCGAGCATCAGCGCAAACGAACTGTCACCCTTGATATTGACGCTTTCGATGGGATCCATCTGGACGGCGATCTTCAGTTTCAAATTCTCTCTCCCGCTCATGCTGAGCCTGTCGAAGCATGTTGGCGCGACACCCTTCGACAAGCTCAGGGTGAGCGGACCAATCGAGGATACTCAGGGCATCCAGGCGTTGGCGATGTGGCGAGGGAAACTGCCGGGCGCAAGCAGGATTACGTCGATCCGCATATCCTCGCCCGGCTCAGTGTATTCGTGACAAACCACTTCCACCGCTGCGGCGACCCGCGCCAACCGCCGTTCGTCAATTGCCGTAGCCAGATCAGCGGCCCGGCGTCGCCATTTAACTTCTATGAAGGCGACAAGCCCTTCTTGGCGCGCGATTAGATCAATCTCGCCAAGCTTAGTTTTCACCCGTTTGGCGAGGATTTCCCAACCTTGCTGTTCAAGCCATGCGGCGGCTTCGTCCTCGCCCTCACGCCCTTTTTGGTCGGCGATTACCCGCTTTTGGCTCATTGTCCCTTAAGCTCCATGGCGCGGGCGTAGAGGGTTTGCCGATCGAGTCCCGTGGCCTTCGCTACGCGTCCTGCGGCTTTGCTGACCGGCAGGTCTTTGAGCGCCTCGCGCAACAGCTCGTCGGGATCGAGATCGGAAGACTCTTCACCCGGAGGCGCCACCAAAAGCACGATTTCACCTTTCGGGGGTTGCGCTCTGTAGTGTTCGGCTAGCGTCTGTGCAGCCCCGGTTCGGCAGTCCTCGTGCAGCTTTGTAAGTTCGCGCGCGACGCTGACCTCGCGGTTTGGCCATATCTCCGCCAAGGTTTCCAGGCTGCGCACAAGGCGCGGTCCGGTTTCGTAGAAGATCAGTGTGGCCGGAACCTCGGCGACCGTCTCAAACGCCGCGCGCCGGGCTTTGTCTTTCACTGGCAGAAATCCGGCAAACAGGAAACGGTCGTTGGGCAGTCCGGATAGGGTCAGCCCAGCAATCGCTGCGCATGCGCCAGGGATAGAGGTGATCATTACCCCAACATCGCGCGCATCGCGCACCAGTCGATAGCCCGGATCTGACACCAGCGGCGTGCCCGCGTCGCTGACCAAGGCGATCGGCTCGCTTCCCGCTTGCTCTATCAACCGCGTCCGCACCACGTCCGATGCGTGATCATCGTATCGCTGCATGCGCGTCTTTATATCATAGCGGGCCAGCAGTCGCCCCGTCACGCGCGTATCCTCGCATGCAATAACCGAGGCCGACCTCAGAGTATCGACAGCGCGGAACGTCATATCGCCAAGATTGCCAATCGGCGTTGCGACGATGTAGAGGCCCGGTTGAAGAATTTCAGGCGTGTTTGATTCAGGCAGTGTGGTCACGGGACCCGTTTGAACCAGGCAGGAGGGGTCGGCAAGAATGAACGGGTTTTTCAAGACAATTAGCTCAGGCGTGAGGGCGGTGTTCACCCGCAGAACCCTCACAATCGTGGGCAGCGCAGCGTTGTTGGGCGCGTGTTCGGTTATCCCGAAAGTTGAGCCGACTACGACAGCTCCCGTGGCAACTCCGACGCCGGAACCGACACCCACCGCTCTGCCGACGGACGCCTCGCGCCACCGGGTTGCCCTGTTGGTTCCCTTATCTGCCAGCGATGAGCGCACTAGCGAAGCGGGCCAATCGCTCGCCAACGCGGTGACCATGGCGCTGCTCGATACAAACGCCGACAGCCTTCGCATCACCACCTATGACACAGGACGCGGCGCAGCCGGCGCGGCAGAACAGGCGATTGTTGATGGCAACAAGCTAATCCTTGGCCCATTGATCGGTCGTAACGTGCCCGCCGTTCAGGCCAAGGCGCGCACAGCGGGCGTGCCCGTCGTGTCGTTTTCCAACGATATCTCCGTCGCCAGCGCCGATGTCTTTCTGATGGGTTACATGCCCGAACAAGCGGTCAAACGTGTGGTGGAGTACGCGCGGTCCAAAGGGTCAAACCAGTTCGCGATCCTCTCGCCTGATAACACCTATGGTAACCGCGCCTATACCGCGTTTCGCGAAGCTTTGACACAATCGGGTGGCAACTTCGTCGCTCGCGAGACCTATCAGTCTGGCAACACGTCAATCATCAGCGCCTCGCAGCGCCTGCGCACAAAGGGTGGATACGACACCGTCTTGATCGCTGACCGCGGTCGGCGCGCGGCGGCACCGGCCCGCGAATTGAAGCGCGAAGGCGCGGAAGGTACGCGCGTTCTTGGCACGGAACGCTGGAGCGGCGAGGCTGCGGTGGCTCGCTCCGCCGCGTTGAACGGCGCACTCTACGCCAATGTCTCGGAAAAACGGCTGATGCAGTTTGTGAACAGTTACGAGCAACGCTTTGGTACCACACCCGATCGCTTGGCGACGCTGGGCTATGACGCGGTGCTGCTCGCCATTCGCATGACACGCAATTGGACCGTGGGTTCCCAATTCCCGACGCAGGAAATGTACAACACCGGCGGCTTTCTGGGCATTGATGGTCCGTTCAGGTTTGACCGTTCGGGCATTGCCCAGCGCGCGCTCGAAGTGCGTCAGGTGCAGGACGGTAAGGTCCTCACGGCCGATCCTGCGCCGGCATCGTTTGGCCAATAGAGGCCTTCCCCAAGGGGATAACCGCATAAATCGCTCTCTCAACGCCTTGTGAGGTGCGCTGCTGCGCGCCATATTCAAGGCATGTCAGACGATCTGTTCGAGAACACCCCCACATCCAGCGGCGACTACGATAGCTCCTCTATCGAGGTGCTCGAAGGTCTGGAGCCGGTTCGGCGCCGACCCGGCATGTATATTGGCGGAACCGATGATCGAGCGCTGCACCACCTCGCGGCGGAAGTTCTCGACAACTCAATGGACGAAGCGGTCGCGGGCCATGCAAGCCGGATCGAAGTGCGCCTAGAAGAGGGCAACCGCCTCAGCATCTCGGACAACGGGCGCGGTATTCCGGTGGATGAGCATCCGAAATATCCGGGCAAATCGACGTTGGAGGTGATCCTTTCAACCCTGCACTCGGGCGGCAAATTCTCGGGCAAAGCCTACGCAACCTCAGGCGGTCTGCACGGGGTTGGCGTCAGCGTCGTCAATGCGCTTTCGTCCAACACGCGGGTCGAAGTGGCGCGTGACAAGCAGCTTTACGCGCAGGAGTTTTCCAAGGGTCAAACGCTCGGCCCAATCGAGGTGGTTGGCGCGGCGCCCAATCGCCGGGGTACGCAGGTCACGTTCACACCCGACACTGAGATTTTTGGTGAGCGCAATTTTAAACCTGCTCGATTGTTCAAGCTGGCTCGGTCGAAAGCCTATCTGTTTGCGGGCGTCGAGATCCGCTGGAAATGCGCCGAAAGCCTGACCAGCGACGATGTCCCTGCCGAAGCGGTCTTCAAGTTTCCGGGCGGTCTGGCTGATCACCTCAAAGAGGAAATCGGCGCGCGTGAATGCGTGACCGCCCTGCCCTTCACAGGGTCGCAAGAGTTCCCGGAAGACGACGCCGGTGTGGGCCAAGGCCGTGTCGAATGGGCAATGGCCTGGCCGCTTTACTCCGACGGATCGACGAGCTGGTACTGCAACACGGTGCCAACACCCGATGGTGGCACACACGAACAAGGCGTGCGCAAGGCGCTGACGACAGGCCTGCGCGCTTTCGGCGAATTGACGGGCGCCAAAAAGGCCAAAGACATCACCGCCGACGATGTGATGACCGGCTGCGAGGTGATGCTCAGCGTCTTTATCCGCGATCCGCAATTCCAATCGCAGACGAAAGACCGCCTGACCTCACCCGAGGCCGTGCGCCTGGTCGAGAACGCGGTGCGCGATCACTTCGACCACTTCCTCACCGACGATATGGAGCGGGGCAAGGCTCTGCTCGGCGAAGTGATGGAGCGCATGGAAGAGCGGCTCAAGCGCAAGCAAGAGCGCGAGATCAAGCGCAAGACCGCGACCAACGCCAAGAAGCTGCGCTTACCGGGTAAGCTCACCGATTGTTCGGGCGAAGGCGACCGCGAAACTGAGCTTTTCATCGTCGAAGGCGACAGCGCTGGCGGCAGCGCCAAGCAGGCGCGCGACCGCAAGACGCAAGCGATCCTGCCGATCCGAGGCAAGATCCTGAACGTCGCCAGCGCCACCGCAGACAAGATCCGCGCCAATAGTGAGATCGCTGATCTCGGTCTCGCTTTGGGCTGTGGAACTCGCAAGGATTGCGACGCGGAGAACCTGCGGTACGACCGCATCATCATCATGACCGACGCCGACGTCGACGGCGCGCATATCGCGACCTTGCTGATGACGTTCTTCTTCCAGGAAATGCCCGATGTGGTGCGCAAGGGGCATCTGTTCCTCGCCAAACCGCCGCTCTACCGCCTGACCGCTGGCAAAGAGAGCCGCTACGCCAACGACGACGCGCACCGCGCCGAATTGGAAGCGACAGTCTTCAAAGGCAAGAAGGTTGAAGTCGGCCGTTTTAAAGGTCTTGGTGAAATGAACCCCGCCCAGTTGCGCGAAACCACGATGGATCCAGACACTCGCCAACTCATTCGCATCACGCTGCCACAAGAGTTTCAGGAACGCGCCAGCGTCAAGGAATTGGTCGATCAATTGATGGGCAAGAACCCGGAACACCGCTTCAACTTCATTCAAAACCGCGCGGGTGAAATGGACCGCGATATGATCGACGCATGAGGCGCACGCGCCTTTGGGTGGGAAGCGCTCTGCTCGCCAGCGCTAACGCCGGCTCCGCTCAAGAGCCGCAAGTGCCCTACGCGTTTGATCGGTTTGTTGGCGAATGGAAGCTCAAGGACGATCGGTTCCAACAAGTCTGGGACGGCATGACAGTTGAGACCCTCTCGATCCCCGGTCACCGAACCCAATGCTCGCGCGTCAATACTGATCATTCGATTCTGTGCGTCGTGGATGCGGTCGACTTTCAGGGTCACATTTTGTGGGCGATACAATCCGACGGATCCAGCGTTTCACACCTTTCGCACTTCGGCGGAGCCCGCTTAGGCGATGGAGCCGGCTCCCTGGATGACAAAGGCAATCTGTCCCTGACGATCCGCTTTTCGGATGAACCCAAAGGCACATACCGACACTACACCTATGAATGGGTGTCACCGGACGAATACCGGATGATATCCACGCAGTACGCGGCTGATGGTGAGGCTACGGGCAATTGGTATGGCGGTAACTTCGTCCGCACAAACACACCGGGTTCATGACCGAGGAAAAGTACCCCAATCCCCATGAGGAAGACATCATGGCAGGTGACCGTCGTCTTTCGCGGCCCGACGCTTCCGTGCCCGATTGGGAAGTGCCAGACACGTCCTATCGCCCAATACCCATCGTCTGGTTTACCGGCGCGTTTCTGATCCATTTGCTTGCCGTCTTCGTGATTTTATTGCTTCTTGGCAGCCTTGGCGCGTGGGTGACGGTGCCAGCGGCAGCCCTTGCCGCAGGGGTAATAGGGGCCTGGACCTGGGAGCGCGGAATGCGTTCAGCCGGGACGGGATGGAAAATCGCGACCGTCACTATCCTGCTGTTTAATCTGATCTTTGCCCTCTCCGCTTCTTCCTGACGTCAAAAAAACTGCGCCCGCGTGTAAGAAATCCGTGCGCCGCCAGACTAAAGGGGCATGAGCAGGCAAACGAACCTTTACCACCAAGCGGGCGAGCAATTCGCCGCCACATTGGCGCGTCTCGCTCGTGCGGTGGAACGCGATGCTGACAAGGCTCGCGATCTGGAGCAGGACATCCACGCGGCGCTCTGGAGCAGCTTTGCCCGGTTTGAAGGGCAATGCGAGCTTAAAACATGGGTTTACCGCGTGGCTCACAACGTCGCCGCCGATCATGTGAATAAGGCCGCGCGCGGCCCCAGTCGCGTTCCCCTTGAGGAGATCGGTGAGCTCCCCTCACCCACCAACCCCGAAGCGCAAGCCGGTCAGTCTCTGGTCCTGCAACAGGTCCAGGAACTCATCCGTCAGCTACCCTTCCCCGACAGCCAGGTCATGCTGCTTTGGCTGGAAGGCGAAAACACCAAAGCCGTCTCCGAAGTCGTCGGGCTGAGCCCGAGCGCTGTCGGCGTACGTGTCCACCGCCTGAAAAAGCTGCTGGCCGCGCATTTCAAGAACCCGTCAAATGAAAGCATCTCATCATGAGCCAACTTCCTATCCCTGAATGGGCCGCCACCGTTGATGACGCTCAGTTCACTGATCCGGCAAAGGTCAAGGCGCGCGCCGCCAAATTTGAGCGTACAATTAGGCGGCGCAATGTCATTGAATACGCCGCTGGTGCGCTTTGCATTGCCGGTTTTGCCTATGGCGGTGTCTTCGCAGCGCTTGAGGCGGAATATCTGATGGCTTTCGCCCTTGCCTTTTGTATCGGCTGTATCCTGCTCGTTTTGTGGCAGCTAAACGCGAGAGGCAGCTACCTTCTTGCACCACCCGAAGAAACCTGCCTTCAACACCTCCGCGGCCAGTACGTGCGGCAGTACCACGCGCTGCGATCCGTGCCGGTTTGGTATCTGGGACCCATCGCCCTTGGTTTGTCCGCCGTCTACGCGGCGATGATCCTCAGATTTGCCCAGATGGGTGGCTTGGCCAAGGCGTTGGAAGGCACGTGGCAACCTATCGCCGGCACCGCCCTGCTTTTCGGGTTTATCTGGTGGCTCAACTGGTTCGCGGCTGAGAAGCTCAAAAAGCAAATTGATCAAATCGACGCCCTGCGCTGAGCCTTACTGCCCTGTCATGCCACTCACGTTTATGGAGACTCGACCATGTTGCGTATCCTCGCCCTTATTCTCACATTCACTCTGTTGATGGACGACGCTAAGGCGCAAGCGCCTGAAACTGCGCCAGACCAAGAGGCCGCTCCGATGACACCGCTGGAACAACGCGCGCAAGATGTGCTGATGATCCTCAACGGCGAGGCCAACGGAGAAGAAGTCTTTGCGCCTGTGTTTCTCGATGCGGTGCCTATGGCCCAAGTCGATGAGATCGCTCGGCAATTTACCCAGCAATTCGGACAAGCGATCGAAGTGCTGGATATTGAAGCTAAAGGCGACACCGCCGGGATCATTGCGGTGCGGATGGAACGCGCGGTCGGACAGCTCAATCTGTCGGTGGAGGGCGGCGGCGCGCACCGGATCAATGGGCTGCAATTGCTAGAATTCACACCAACCGGAGACACGGCCGAGACGATCACCGCCGATCTCCTGGCGCTCGATGGCACGGTAAGCGCGTATTTCGGCCCACTCGATGGCGCGCGACCAGTTCTCGCATTGAATCCGGAAATGCAGATGCCTTTGGGCTCAGCGATGAAGCTCTATGTGCTTGGCGCGCTCGGTGAGGAAGTCGCTGAGGGAAAGCGGGCTTGGGACGATGTGATTGCACTTAACACCAAGAGCTTTCCCAGCGGTCAGATGCAGGACTGGCCTATGGGGTCGCCGGTGACGCTGCACAGCTTCGCGAGCCTGATGATCTCAATCAGCGACAACACCGCGACCGATCAACTGATCCGCCTTCTCGGCCGCCAGCGGATCGAAGATTACATGCGCAGCACCGGTCACAGCGAGGCGGCGCTCAACACGCCTTGGCTGACGACACGCGAGCTCTTTCTGATCAAGGGCGGTTCGCAAGAGAGTGTCGCGGCCTACGCGGATGGGTCAACGGAACAACGGGCTGCGATCATACGCACGCTCGAGCATGCCCCCGCCACTAAAGACGAAATCAACGCCAAACTCGCCCAGGGTCCGGTCGCTATCGAAACGGTCGAATGGTTCGCCAACACAAGTGATCTGGCCCACCTGTTTCAAACGATGCGCGCCGCCAGCGATGAAGAAGCGTTCCGCATCATGGCAATAAACCCCGCTCTGCCGGCGAGCCCAATCAAGAAATGGGACTATGTCGGCTTCAAGGGCGGTTCGGAAACGGGCGTGCTCAACATGACTTGGCTGCTAACGGATGCGCAGGGTCGTGACCATCTATTGACGCTGAGCTGGGCCAACCCGAAAGCGGCGGTTGAGACCCAAACGCTGCTGCTTATGGCTCAGCGTATCGCCTCCCTTCCCCAATAGATTGGTGGCAATCTCGCCCCTTGCGCCGGATCAAAGCCGCCACTATCGCGTTGCCAAATTGAATTCGGTTTCAGAGGAAAACTCATGGCAGACACGACGCGTTTTGAAGGCACCAGCAATTATGTGGCGACCGAGGATCTGAAAGTTGCTGTGAACGCCGCTGTAACGCTTCGCCGCCCGTTGTTGGTTAAAGGGGAGCCGGGCACAGGTAAAACGGTCCTTGCGCACGAAATCTCGAAAGCTATCAATGCGCCGCTGATCGAATGGAACATCAAATCGTCGACCAAAGCGCAACAGGGCCTTTACGAATACGACGCCGTGGCGCGTCTTCGTGACGGTCAGCTCGGCGATGAGCGCGTCCACGACATTTCGAACTACATCAAGAAGGGCAAGCTGTGGGAAGCGTTTACCTCGCCCGAGCTTCCCGTGCTCCTGATCGACGAAATCGACAAAGCCGACATCGAATTCCCCAACGACCTTCTGCAAGAGCTCGATCGCATGAGCTTCGATGTTTACGAAACGCAGGAGCGCGTTGAGGCCAAGGAACGCCCGATCGTTGTCATCACCTCGAACAACGAGAAAGAGCTGCCCGACGCGTTTCTGCGCCGTTGCTTCTTCCACTATATCAAGTTCCCCGACCGCGACACGATGCAGGCGATCATCGACGTCCACTTCCCCGACATTCAAAAGGTGCTGGTGAAGAAGGCGATGGACATATTCTACGAACTGCGCGAAGTGCCGGGGCTCAAAAAGAAGCCGTCGACAAGCGAGCTGCTCGATTGGCTTAAGCTGCTTATGCACGAAGATATGCCATTAGAAGTGCTTCAGGACGCGAACCCCAACAACGCCATCCCGCCGCTGCACGGCGCGCTGCTCAAGAACGAGCAGGACGTGATGATGTTCGAACGCCTTGCCTTTATGGCGCGCCGCAATCCGAGCTGATCCTATAGGTCGCGGGTCTGATTAGATCCGCGATCCATCCAGCGAATACGCGAATTTCAGGTCACCCCAACGCTCACCATCGATGCGGATTGGGACGTAGACGCTGCGCACCACGGCGTAACCGCCCGCTTGAGTCGGTTGCCGAAAGACTGAGAGGCGATAGGGGGCCTCGCTTTTCAGGGCCGCGCGATCGGCGTCGTCCATCAGGATGCGACCGTTGCGACAAAACCGTGTGTCGTGCTCCAAGTCACCCGTCGGTTTTTGAGCAAACCGCTCGATATGCGTAGGCATAAAGCCGTTCACATCAGCGCACACGGTGGCGAGCGATTCCTCGATACCGTCGGTTGATCGGTCAAAGATCGGTTTCCAAACCCGCGCTGCGAAGTCGGTGATCCGCGATGTGAAACGCTCGGGCACGGAGCCCGCGATCTTTTGGTAGTCCCGGTCGAATACCGCCGCGCGCGTCAGATCGCCGCGTTTGATCGCCGCCTCGGTCACGCTCATGATCTCGGTCCCGATTTCCATGGCATGCGCGGCCATCGCCTCATCGCGCGGGGACAGCCCCGCCTGAACCAGCCCATCGAACATATCATTCGCGATGCCTTCTAGGCTGACCGCTTCTTCTTGAGCGTCGGCAAGTTCCTTTTCGTTTTCCCGCGTGACGCGGTCGTAGCGCTGGAGAACATCCTGCACCGAATGCACATGATTGCTTATCGTCCCGGTTGAGCGCGCGATCACGTCGTTCTGCTTGTCGACCTCTTCGACCAATCCACTAACCCCGGCTAGGGTGTCTTCAATCTGCGCGACTGAGGCTTTTGCCTGCCCACTAGCCTGGCTGCCTTCCTCAATCTTCGTGATGACGCTCGACGCCTCATCGCCCAAGCTCTCGATTGTTTGAGCGATTTCCTCGGTCGCTTTGCGCGTGTCATTAGCGAGGCTCTTCACCTCGCTGGCCACTACGGCAAAGGTCCGTCCCGCATCGCCCGCGCGCATCGCCTCGATGGTCGCGTTCAAAGCCAGAATGTTGGTCGTCTCGGCAATATCGTCGATATCTTGCGCGCTGCGGCGAACCTGCTCCATCGCGGCAGCAAAAGTGGTGACGTGCTGACCCAGCGTATCAACCATGTCGAGCAGGCTGTTGATCTGACCCAACGAGGAATGGATCAGCGCGGTCCCTTCGTTCAACCGCTCAATTGCGCGTTCGGACAAAAGGCGGGCTTCATCGCTGGCTTCGGCGACCTTGGTCTGGTCGGCTTCGAGTTCCGCAACCGTTTCTTGCAAAGCATCATGCTCGGCCCGCAATGCGGCGGAGGAGGCGATGACCGCCTCGACCACGCCCGCCACTTCACTGCACCCAACTGTTACCGCCCCGCAACTTTCGGGAATAGCCTCCAAAGCCTTGGCGTCTGCGGTCTCAATTGAAATCGGTTTCATAATTTTTCTTCGCCCCTGTCGCACCAACACAAGAGCGTCAGCGCGTGTGGGGCGCAGGCGTAAGCAAACTTGGTTAGCGAACCTTTAAAGCGCGCGGGGCGGAACCGTTTTTCGGGGCTAGCGCGGTGCCTCGGGTCGAGCTACACCGCGCGCCATGTTCTTCAGTTTTACAGATGAGCTGCGCGCTGCCGGTATCGGCGCGAGCTTCAAAGAGCACCTTACGCTTCTCGAAGCGCTGGATAAGGACGTGATCGAACAGACGCCTGAAGCGTTTTACTATCTGTCGCGTGCGACCTTTGTGAAGGACGAAGGGCTGCTCGATCGGTTCGATCAAGTGTTTCACAAGGTCTTCAAAGGCATCATGTCCGATTATGGGCAAAACCCTGTAGAGGTGCCCGAGGACTGGCTTAAAGCCGTCGCTGAGAAATTCCTCACCGAAGAGGAAATGGCCGAAATCGAAAAAATCGGCGACTGGGACGAGCTTATGGAGAAGCTCAAGGAACGCCTCGCCGAACAGGAAGAAAAGCACGAAGGCGGAAATAAGTGGATTGGCACCGGGGGCACCAGCCCCTTTGGCAATTCCGGCTACAACCCCGAAGGCGTGCGCATCGGGGGCGAGAGCAAGCACAAAAAAGCCGTCAAAGTCTGGGAAAAGCGCGAGTTCAAGAACCTCGATAACACCAAGGAATTGGGCACGCGCAACATCAAGATGGCGCTGCGCCGACTGCGTCGCTTTGCGCGTGAAGGCAACCCTGATCAGCTTGATCTCGACAAGACCATCGAAGGCACCGCCAAACAGGGTTGGCTTGACATCCACATGCGAGCCGAGCGCAAGAATGCGGTCAAACTGCTGCTCTTCCTAGATGTGGGCGGGTCAATGGACCCGTTCATCAAGCTCGTCGAAGAGCTGTTCAGCGCGGCGACTGCCGAGTTCAAGAACCTTGAATTTTTCTACTTCCACAACTGCCTCTATGAAGGTGTGTGGAAGGACAACAAACGCCGCTGGCAGGAACGCACCAAAACCTGGGATGTGCTCCACAAATACGGCCATGACTATAAGGTCGTCTTCGTTGGCGATGCCGCGATGAGTCCCTATGAAATCACCCATGCGGGTGGCAGCGTCGAGCACATGAATGAAGAAGCCGGCGCGACATGGATGCAGCGTGTGACCAACACCTATCCGGCAACAGTGTGGCTAAACCCTGTGCCCGAAAAGCAATGGGGATATTCGCAATCGACCAAAATGATGAAGCAGCTTGTCGATGATCGGATGTATGGCCTTACGCTCGATGGCCTGGATGAGGCGATGCGCGAATTGAGCCGCAAGCACGGTCATTGACCGCGCTCGATTTCAGGGCGTTAACTTGATATGTCTTGCGCCAATAGGAGGCCTTTATGCGCGCTTTTTTGATCCCAATCCTCGCCTTCGGCTGCATGGGCGCGAGTGAAGAGGCAAGCCTCGAAACGCTAAAGCCTGAACCACGTCTGGCCGTTGGTTACGGGATTTCTGCGTTTGACCGGCTCCTAGCGGCGAACGGTACATCCGTTATTTCGGGCGATGAGATAAAGGCCCGGCAGAGTTATCTGCGCGAAACATGTCGCGACCGGATCGTGCAAACGAAGGCTGAGGCGGTTCAATCGCCTCCAGGACCGGCAGCGAGCTTGCCGCTGCTCCAACGCCAGCCCGCCACTCCGCAGAAGCCGCAAGCCATCTACGCAGTGGACCGGCGCGAGGATGGGTGCGGTGTCATGGTGATGATGGGCAATCCGGACGACGTGCGTCCAGTGCCGCTTACCAATCAGGACGATTACCGTTTGATGCCGGCTGAAACACCAGAAAATTAGGGCTCATTAGCCCTCGGGCTGTATCACTTCGGTTAGAGTTACCCAGCCATGGGGCGCTTCGTTCGAGCGCACCTGCACGATCATCGTGCGACCGCGTGCCACTCCACCAGGCGATCCATCCTTGGGCGTCCAAGCAATTTCAAATCGGGCGATCGATACAGCGGTGTTGCCGCACACAGTCAGGCTCTCGCGCAACTCTTCGCCCTTGTCTCCAAAATCGAGCGACACGCTGGCAAACGCGTCAGTCAATTGTTGTTTAAGCGCCTCACGACCCTCGTAATACTGCCCCGGTCCCAGCGACTTGGTTACGTTTTTGTGGTGGTAAAGGGCAATTGTCTCAACATCACCCTTGGCAAACGCCTCGCGCACGGCGGCGTTCGTCGCATTGATGCGCGCCAACTCAGGCGATTGTTGACCTGGCACGCAAGCGGCAACCGCACTAGCCGTTAGAGCTGCAATCCAGACCATCAAATCACCCGCACAAATATCCGCGCTGTGCGCGTCTCACCTTCGAAATGCTCGACCGTGTAATCGACATAGGTAAGACCGGTGAAACCACTCGCCGGGACGATTGTGATGAAGTTATCATCCCCAAGACTTGCGGAGATTTCAGCCGTGTTGATCGATGGCACCATGATCGAAGTGACCATACGCTCACCAGGGGCAAGTCCGATCGAGCCCGTTGTGCCATTCGCATGAAAGTCATTGTCGAGTGGATGGCGCACGTCGAAAACCTGCCCAATATCAAAACGCAGTTCGAGCATCTCTCCTGCTTCCACCTCGTAATAATCCGGAGACGGAAAGAGGAAACCGTCGCTGGTTGGCGTTATCTTGTCGCTGAACCGCTCGATGGATTGGCGCTTGAAACGGCGCGCGGCCGGTGGAAAAGCTCCCTACCTCTGATAGTCCGCTGGAGGATACCGAAGCGCCGATGTGCACCCTTCATAAATGCGAAGCGGTACGTCAAACCGTTGTTCCGGAGCGTTGGCGATCATCCACCTCCAAATGGTATCTGAAGGGCTTTTATTGAGGCTGTATCAACTCGCTAAAAACGACCCACCCATGAGGAGCGTCTTTAGACCGGACCATTACCACCATGGTTCGTCCGGCAAAAACCCCTCCTTCTGACCCATCATCTGGAATAAAAGCGATCTCAAAGAGTGTTATTGAGATCGCTGATTCTCCGCAGATCATTAATGCCTCGCGATTTCTTTGCCCGCCTTCGCCGAACTTCAAAGCCACTGAGCCAAACGTTTCAGAGAGCTGGGCCTTTAGGGCCTTCTTACCTTCGTAATACTGACCCGGTCCAAGCGATTTAATAACGTTATCATGATGATATCTTGCAATACCTTCCACATCACGTTCCGCGAACGCGGATCGTATCGCGGAACTAGTGGCGTTGATCTGAGCCAGATCTTCGGGCCTGCTCTCGGCCGGAACGCAAGATGCGCTGGCGGCGGCTAGTCCAAGAATGATATCAAACATAGTCCCTCCGTCGTAGGTTCAATACAATAAATGCCCGCGCACCGTTTGCGCCCAAAGCGCCTCGTCCTGCGCAGCGGCGGTGTCGAGGTCGCCGGGGGCTGAACCCGGATCATCGACCCATTCGCGTATTGCCGGTCCACCGTTGATAACGTCGATAGCAAGGCGATCAAGCTCGTACTCGTAGGGGAAATCACGCCACAGCTCGTAATCGGGGTAAAGGGTGCGGATCGCTCTAAAAGCGAGCGCTTGCAGACGCCACGGTCGGAAGAGTTCGTGAGCGTACTCAGGTCCTTCGGCGTGCATCATCAACCCGTTGCACAGTTTGCCGGCATGCTTGTGAAAGGTCGGCTCGAACCAGCAATCGCGCACCAAAACGCCACCGCACCATTCGGGCGCTATTTGTTTCATCAGCTTCCAAACGCCCTTTGCGTTTACATCGGGAGCGCCGAAAAGCACCTCCAGCGGCCTGGTCGTCCCTCGCCCTTCGCTGAGCGTCGCTCCTTCGATCATGACCGTACCCGCGTAGCAGCGCGCCATATTGACGCTAGCGGCGTTGGGCGACGGGTTGATCCATATCCGCTCAGCCGGCCATCCATAACCGCTGGAAATGGCCCTTGACGGTTCATTCGGCTGCCAGCCTTCCATCGCGATCACGCGATAATCCACATCGAGCCCGAAGTGCGCGACGAACCAATGCCCCATCTCGCCCAGCGTCAGGCCGTGGCGCATCGGCATAGGCGCGGCGCCTACGAAACTTTCGTGACCGGGAATAAGCATGGTGCCTTCGATCGGGCGACCGGCTGGGTTCGGGCGATCCAGCACCCAGACCGATTTGCCCCCCTTCGCCGCCTCCTCCAGCAAATAGAGCAACGTTGTGACAAAGGTGTAGATCCGGCATCCAAGATCTTGAAGGTCAAATAGAAAGACGTCCGCGCTCGACATCATCTGCCCGGTTGGGCGGCGCACCTCGCCGTAAAGCGAGAACACCGGAATGCCGTATTGCGCGTCGGTCTCATCGTCCGTTTCGACCATATTGTCTTGCTTGTCGCCCTTCAGCCCATGTTGCGGGCCAAAGGCGCTGGTGACGTTCACGCCCGCATCCATCAGCGCATCAAGGCTGTGCGTCAGATCCGCTGTCACGCTGGCCGGATGAGCGACGAGAGCAACGCGTTTCCCTTTGAGTTCGTCCAGCAAAGCCGGGTCAGCGAGAAGGCGATCGATACCGAATTTCACTTTGGTCATGGCTTTGAGTTGAAACAGCGCCGCCTGAAACGCAAGCGTGAGCTTGGAACCCTTCCCCCGGGTCACTACTTGATAGGGTATGGATTACACTGCCCTCACCATCGCGCTGCTTTATGGTCTTGGCCTCAATCTGGCCGGCGGATTGCTGACCGACGTCGGTGATTGGTACAAGAACCTCAAGAAACCCTGGTTTCAGCCTCCTGGATGGGCCTTTGCGCCCGCTTGGACGCTCATATTGGGACTGGCGGGTTGGGCGCTTTACATCGGTCTGACCGAAGCGGTGTCGGCTGAGCAATACAAAATGGTCGCGACTGCGTTTGGTGTGAACGCGGTGCTTCATTTCCTGTGGTCACCGCTCTTTTTCACGGTCAAGCGCCCGGATTGGTCGTTGATCGAGAACTGGTTCTTGATCGCTTCGTGTATCGCGCTGGCGTTGGTTCTGCGCGATGTCTCAAGCTTCGCGGCCTGGTTGATCCTGCCCTACATCGTGTGGACGTGTTTTGCGCAGGCAATCAATTGGGAAGTTGTGAAGCTGAACGGACCGTTCGGCTCCAAGGGCAGCGAGGCCGCGTAACCCTCAGCGTTCCACGAACCACTGTCGGCAGGCTTCGGAGTGAAACTCCGGCGGCCCGGGCGGGAAAGCCAACGCCCAGAACTGGATGCCTCCCCCTTCAGGATGATCGACGATAGCGTTCAGAGCCACCTGCGCAGGCGCGGGCAAGTTGGCCGCGATGCTGGCCTTAAGGATTAGCTCCCCTGCGCTGCCACTTGAGGAATGCGAGCAAGAGATCGAAATCGCGTCCACTGGCGCATTGCGCATGCCTTCTCGAAAGCTGTCAAAATCGTAGGATGCCCAGCGACCTGAGGGGGACAGGTTGTATTCGACGTAGCCCGGCTGCCCGATCGGCTGCCAAAATACCTCAAAGCACGTCGTCTTCCATAGATTGTCCATGCGTTCAGGCGCAGCAGTTTCAGGAATGACTATTTTCGAGACGTCGCCATCAAGGCGAAACTCGGCCTCACAACCGGCATCGGTCGGAACAATCGAAGCTGTGACGGCGCGGATCGGTCCGAGGTCGCACGTGCGATGAAGCATAAGAGGTTGCATAAAGCCGCTATCGCTTAGCGCTGCGATCCGAGCAAGCCTCTAGGCTTGCGTGTTCCACGCTGGTAAGCGCCCCCTCGCGATGACTGAAACCTCTTTTGATTCCGACCTCCTGCGCCTGCTTTCAGAGCGCGGCCATCTGCACCAGATCACCGATCCGAGCGCGCTTGATGCGCTGGCCCAGAAGGAGGTGGTGACTGGTTATGTCGGTTTCGACCCCACCGCGCCCAGCCTTCATATTGGCAACCTCGCTTCGATCATGCTGCTGCGCCGGCTCCAGCAAGCGGGCCATCGCCCCATCGTGATCATGGGCGGCGGCACGGCTAAGGTGGGGGATCCTTCGGGTAAGGACGAAACGCGCCAGATGCTCACCGAAGAGCGTCTCGCCAGCAATATCGCAGGCATCAAAGGATCGTTCGAGAGGATCCTGCGCTTCGACGACAGCGCAACCAGCGCGATCCTGATTGATAACGACGATTGGTTGAGTGAGCTCGGATATATTGAGCTGCTGCGAAGTGTTGGCCCGCATTTCACTTTAAACCGCATGCTCACTTTCGATTCCGTCAAGCTTAGGCTTGATCGCGAACAGCCGCTTAGCTTCCTCGAATTCAACTACATGATCATGCAGGCCTATGACTTCCTGGTGCTGGCGCGCGATTACAATTGCCGCCTGCAACTGGGCGGAAGCGATCAGTGGGGCAATATCGTCAACGGGATCGAGCTCAATCGCCGGATCGATGGGCGCGAAGTTTACGGGTTTACCGCGCCCCTGATCACGCGCGCGGATGGCGCGAAGATGGGTAAGTCCGTTGATGGCGCGATCTGGCTGAATGAAGATCAGCTGCCCGCCTACGATTTCTGGCAATATTGGCGCAACACGGATGACCGCGATGTGGGCAAGTTCTTGCGCCTGTTTACGGACCTGCCCTTGGAGGAGATCGCTCGTCTCGAAGCGCTCGAAGGCGCTGAGATCAACGCAGCCAAGGTGGTTCTCGCCAACGAAGTCACCGCCTTGGTGCGCGGCGCCGAAGCGGCCAAGGCCGCAGAGGCAACCGCGAGCGAGACCTTTGCGGGCGGCGGCGCCGGCGAAGACTTGCCTACTCTTTCACTCGGAATTGACGGCCTTCGTGTGGGCGCAGTGTTGACGCAACTGGGCTTCACCGCATCGGGCGGAGAGGCCAAGCGCAAAATTGCGGAAGGCGCGGTCAAACTGGATGGCATGGCAATTCAGGACCCCGGTTTCGTCATCGCGGCGGAAGAAGGCGCTTCGTTAAAGCTGAGTCTTGGCAAGAAAAAGCACGCCATCCTCACGCGCTAACGCCCAGGAGCAGCTGTTTATCGACGCGGAAACCTCACCCCTCTGTTAGCGCGGTTTAGCGTACCTAACAGCGTGTCAACCTTAGCGATTTACCAAATGTCAGCCTTTATGGCTCATTAGGACTTGTTCAGGGTTGTAACCGAAGAGGGCCGGTATAGTGGCAGGTGGAGCAAATCTTAGTGTAACGGACATGCGCCAGGCGGCGCGCCATCCGGTCGATTTTCCCGTGATCGTCGAACATCATTCGCACGGCGATATGAATCTGCATGTCTGTAACCTCTCGGCCCACGGTTTTATGGTTGACGATGCTGAGAATCTGTCACGCGGCGACCGTGTGATCATTCGTCTGCCCGTTGTCGGCCGGATCGAAGCCTATGTGATCTGGACCCGCGATAAACGCGCCGGCTTCCAATTTGAGCGGATTATTCGCCTTGATGATTTTGTTGCGGTGATCGACACGCTTCAACCCAATCCGCGTCTGCGTCGAAATCGATAAGCTATATTTGGGTCGCTTTTCGGACCGACATCTGAAGACCTGAACACGCTGCGGTTTCTGGCTACTTGGCACAATAGGCCGAGCCTGCCATGGGCCCGTATGTGACCTTTACTTCCCCTAAGCGGCTAGCCCACACACACCCGGTTCAGATCCACAATTTCCGCGCTTATTGGTTGAGCCGTCTGACCATGACGCTCGCCCAATACGCGATGATCCTCGTCATTGGCTGGCAAGCCTACAATCTTGCCCGCGACGCGGGGTTAAGCATCCCCGAAGCGTCAGGGCAGCTGGCGCTGATTGGGCTTTTGCAGTTTATGCCACTTTTCGCTCTTGCGCCGTTTACAGGGCTTGCAGCGGATCGATTTGATCGACGCAGCATCGCGCTCTTCACTTTGTTGTTGCAGTTGGCGTGCGCGGGCGTGTTAGCGTGGTTCACCTATGCAGAAGCCATGACAATCCCCATCCTGTTTGGGGTCGCGGTGGCGCTGGGTGTGGCGCGTGGCTTTGCAGGCCCCGCGTTCTCCGCCCTCGCCCCCAATCTGGTACCCAAGGCGCTGTTGCCAACAGCCATCGCGATATCGACGATCGCCTGGCAAACGGGATCGATTCTGGGCTTTGCGCTGGGTGGAAACCTTTACGCGGTTGCGCCTGCGCTGCCCTATGCGGTGTCTATTGGATTGTTCGCGCTGGCCATCGTCGCTCTGTCGACTATCGGTAAGGTGCCCCAACCTCCCATGCGCAAAGATACGCGGCCCATAGGCGCGATTGTCGATGGCTTGCGTTACGTGGTGCGCAACAAGATGGTGCTGGGGTCCATCACGCTCGACCTGTTTGCCGTTTTTCTGGCCGGAGCGGGCGCGTTGCTGCCTGTCTTCGCGCGTGACATTCTGCAAGTGGGAGAACAGGGACTCGCCCAACTCGCGATGGCGCCCGGAGTTGGAGCGCTGTTGACAGCGGCGTGGTTCTCGTTTCGCCCATTGAAGAGCAATGTCGGTCCAAAGTTGCTGGGGGCGGTTTTAGTCTTTGGAGTTGCCACCATCGTCTTCGCCCTATCGCGCTCGATGGCGTTGAGCCTAGCCATGCTCTTTATCATCGGGTCGGCCGATATGTTCAGCGTCTATGTGCGCCAGTCGCTTATCCAATTGCACACACCCGACGATAAGCGCGGGCGGGTGTCTTCGGTCAGCATGCTCGCAATCAGCGCGTCAAACGAAGGAGGCGATGCGTTTTCGGGCGCGCTCGCCTATGCCATTGGTCCAATCGCCGCGCTTATCGCGGGCGGCGTGGGCGCCGTGATGACGGTTGGGCTATGGGCGACCATCTTTCCGGTCCTTCGCACCACTAAGACCTTCGATCCGCCCGAAGATTTGCTAGAAGGGGCCAAAGAGACTCAAACAAGAGCCTAACGGGAGAGGCACATGAAAGCTGGAAATATCCTCGAGACTATCGGCAACACCCCGCATATTCGCCTTTCGCGGCTGTTTCCCGATCACGAGGTGTGGCTCAAATCCGAGCGCGCCAATCCCGGTGGTTCGATCAAGGATCGCATCGCGCTGGCCATGGTTGAAGACGCGGAAGCGTCTGGCGCGCTCAAGCCCGGCGGCACGATTGTTGAACCCACCAGCGGAAACACCGGCATCGGCCTCGCCATGGTCGCCGCGGTGAAAGGATACACCCTGGTGCTCGTCATGCCCGAGAGCATGTCGATCGAGCGCCGCCGCTTGATGCTCGCCTATGGCGCGACCTTTGATCTGACACCCAAGGAAAAGGGCATGAAAGGCGCGATTGAGCGCGCGACCGCGATCGTCGAAACCACCGACGGCGCGTGGATGCCCTCTCAGTTTGAAAATCCCGCCAACGTCGCCGTGCACGTAGCGACAACCGCGCCGGAAATACTCGCTGATTTCGCCGATACACCGATTGATGTAATGATCACGGGCGTTGGGACAGGCGGCCACCTCACCGGCAGCGCGGAAGAACTGAAGCGTCACTGGCCTTCGATGAAAGCCTACGCGGTGGAACCGGCAGCCTCGCCCGTCATCAACGGCGGCGCGCCCGGGCCACACCCGATCCAAGGCATTGGCGCCGGCTTTATTCCCGGTAACCTGCACACCGATGCGATTGATGGCGCGATCACAGTTGAGGCCGATGACGCGAAGGAAATGGCCCGCCGCGCCGCGCGCGAGGAAGGTATGCTTGTCGGCATCTCCTCTGGCGCCACTCTGGCCGCCATTGCGAAGAAGCTACCGGAACTGGACGCCGGCACACGCGTGCTTGGGTTCAACTACGACACCGGTGAGCGGTATCTTTCGGTCCCCGAGTTCCTTCCCGGCGAGTGATCTGAAATGAGCGATCTGAAAACCATCGAATACGCCGACGGTGATTCCTCTCTCAAAGGGCTCTATGCCCTGCCCGCCGGGACGCCGCGCGCGGCCATTACGGTCTATCCCACTTTCATGAATTCGACCCCCGGGGTCGAGGCGAAAGCGAGACAGTTGGTCGATGCTGGCTATGCGGTGATGATTGCCGATTTCTTCGGCTCCGCCGCGCCCGGGACGGTTGACGAAGCATTTGAAGCGTTGGGTGCGCTGACCAGCGATCCGGTTGCGATGCGCCAACGGTTCCGCGCCTCATTGGAAACCACCAAAGGTCTCGCGCCCGGTGTTCCGCAGCTCGCTATCGGATTTTGCTTGGGCGGCAAGGCAGTGCTTGAGATGGCGCGCGATGGACAAGCTCTTGTCGCGGTCGCAAGCTTTCATGGCCTGCTTGAAACCGCCACGCCCGCGACGTCTCCGATCAAGACGCGGATCCTTGTGTGTCACGGCGATGCGGACCCGATGGTGCCGCGTGCGCACGTTATGGGATTCTGGGAGGAGATGGACGCGGCCAAGGCCGACTGGCACTTCCACTCTTACGCCGGTGTGGATCACGGCTTCACTCAGGCGATTGGTTTTGACGGGGTTCCCAACGCCGCCTACGATTCGAGCGCCGACCGCCAAAGCTGGCGTTCGATGATGGACATGTTCGACGAAGCTCTTGGATAGCGGCGTTACAAGAACCGAATGCTACGAAAAGAGGAGCGCCTGATGTTGGTTTGAACCGTGTGACAGCTCGCAAGGCAAAGGCTGCCAAACTCGCTTTGAGCAGCCCACATTCTCGTGGAGACGAAACATGGACAAACTACATTATACGCTTCGCCCGGCCAACGAATGGGATCTACCCGCAATGCACCGCGTGCGCATGGCCGCTTTCGCACCGATCTACGCCTCGTTCAGGAGCCTTTTGGAGCCGTCAACCGCTGCTTGCGTGTTCGCGCACGCGGAGGAAGATCAGGGCTCCTATCTCGACAAAGTCATGGCACCAAGCCCCAACAGGGGTGTCCTGGTCGCGTTGATTGAGGACGATCTTGTCGGCTTCTGCGCATATGCTTTCGATCGCAAAAGGAAAGTTGGCACCATCGACCTTAACGCGGTCGATCCGGCCCACGCCTCATGCGGAATTGGCTCGGCCCTTTACGAAAAGGCGATAGAGATAATGAAGCAGGAAGGGATGCTAGCCGCTCAGGTCAGCACCGGAGGTGATCCAAGTCACGCCCCCGCCCGCCAAGCTTACGCTAAAGTTGGACTGGTTGAGCCGGTCCCTTCGGTTTTGCTTTGCAAAACTTTATGAGACGAATGTGATGGCTCGGCCCTGCGTTGCGGGACCGAGCCTGCGTCACTCGTTCACTCGGTCAATTTCAGCGTCTCACCGATCCTGGCCGCTTCGATCTCCTCATCGGTGAACGGCAGGCGATACCATGTTTTGGTCGCGTAATTGCGCGTCTGGTCAGCGTAATGCGGCGAGGTTGGATCGGCTGATTGGGAATAGCTCAAGATGGCATCCGCAACCGGTCCTTTCTCGTCAAAACCGACGATCTGGATATAGCTTGACCCGTGCTGTGGCGTGACACCGCCGGGCACTTTGCGGCTGCGCTGCATGTTCAACACGCCCGCGGTGCCGGGACCGCCGTGAATAGCGATGCGTTCGTTGCCTGCAATGCGAAATTGAATTTCGCCCCAAGGGCGATCCAGCTCAATCGCATCTTCGTCGTGAAGCGCAGCGGCTTTGTCCAAAGCTTCGATTAGCTCTTCGATCACGTGAGAATCTTCCGTGAAACCGCGCGGCGTTGTGAGCGGGTTCTCCGCGTCGAATGGGACTGTCCACAAGTCCTTGCGATTGCGAATGGAATCCCAGAACCGTTCAAACAAATACGCGCCCTTGCTGCCAACATCAAAGCGCCGGTCCCATTCGCCCAGCACGGCGCAATTGCCCACAAACCGTCCGCCTGAATTGCAGGCCGCTACAAACGGATCAACCATCAACTCCGCAGCAAGGCTCTTATTGCCGAAGGTCAGTTCCTTCGCCCGCGCATGATCCATCTTGCCCGCTGCCAGCATAGCTTCGGTCTCTTGAAAGTTAGACCGTGTCCGAAGGGAAAGCTGGTTTGAATGCGCGCCCAAGATCGGCGACAACTCCTTGTAGCGGCTCGATGCGTTGCTGATCCAATAGCTGTCGTTGGAGTTCGTGACATAGTCCTTGCGAGTGCGCGACGCTTGCTCATCCGCGGGAAGAAGACCGGCTTGCGCAGCGCGTGTCGGTGCGGCCAGCGTGTCGCATTCCGCACGCGTTCCATCGAGCAGCGTCAAGCGGTCGGCCACAAAGCTGGAAAAGGGGGTTGCGCAGCTGGTGATTAACTCTTGGGTCGCGTTGGGCACAGCCGTGATGTCCGAATGCAACGCGTTGCCGTCACGATCCGCCGCAATAGTGTTCACCCACGGAATCCCCAAAGTCTGGCTGATCGCGGTCTCAATTTCGGCAACATTCGTGGCCTTGCCGATACCCAGCCACGCCTCCATCGCCCGCGCGTTGTTCGAGTTCGCGTCTCGTAGGGCAAAGGCCATCGACTTAGTCCAACCAAGCGGTGTGCCTGGCACGGTCACAATCGGGCCGAACTGAGTCGCGTAGAATTCGCGTGTCAGCGGCTCCGCCCCATCAGGCATAGGGACGTTGACTTCCTTACTGGTCATCGCGACGCTTTCACCATCGACCATATAGCGGGTCGGGTCAGCGCTATCGAGCTTGAGCAGATAGACCGCAAAGTGCCGCGCTTTCGTAACCGTATGGGTCCAGGCGACATCCTTGTTAAAGCCAAGCGTCGGGATCGGTGTTCCGGCCAATCCTGTTCCCATAACATCGTAGCCATCAGGCCCACGAACATGCATCTGCCAAAAGCGCGCCGGGCCTTCCCATGGGAAGTGCGGATTGCCGATCAACAGGCCTTTTCCATCCACGGTCGCATCCGAGCCAAAGGCCCAGCCATTGCTGCCAAAGGTGGGTTCGTCTTCGCTCGGAAATCCTGAGGGTACGCGCACGTTATAAGCCGCCTTGGGCGCTTCTGGCGGCGCGGCAGTGGCCATTCCAGGCGCCAAGGCAAGAGAACTGGCGAGCAACATCTGTTTGCCGTTCAAGCGCAGCATGTCGTCTGTTGTGATTTCTCGCACCCATACCTTACCCGCGCAGGCCTCAGGCAGGCTGTCTCCATTGTCTTTCAGGAACCGGTTGTAGCCTGCGACATAGCCTTCCGTCAGTTGAATCGTTTCCAGATGCTGCTGATCAACCGCATCAGCGCGAAGCCGGCCGATGTCCAATTGGCTGCGATAGAAGAAATCGGAGGTGATGTTGTCGACTTCGCTGAAGCCCAGCACGCTGCTGTTTTCAGGGCCGAAGTGGAGCGAACGTTCGCCTGCAACGGTCGCGAACTCCTCGGCCAACATGCAGATGTTATCCTGCGCGTAAGCGTAGGCCACGCCATAGGCGACGCCTTGCCAGGTATCCGATTGAATATGCGGAATGCCATAGGTTGTGCGCGTGATGGTCGCGTCAAATTTGGCATTGGCGGCCGCAGGAACGGCAACGCCTCCGGTGGTCGCAACAGCGAGCGCGGCGAGGCTAAGGGCCCAAGGGCGCATGGTGATCTCTCCCAACTTTCTAGTTGGCCGCGAGGCTAGGAGAGCGCTTGAACGATGACAAGCAAGGGATCGACAAAAGAAAAAACCCGGTGAGCGCCTGTCTCACCGGGTCTTTCGGATTGGATTGCCCTCTTGGGCGATTACGCCGCGGTGGCGAACGCCTCTTCCGGCAGAGCCATCATGTTGTCGCTGCCCGCTTCCAGCTTACGACGCAGTGCGCCAGCATCGGGCAGGTAACGCTCAGCGTAGTAGGCAGCCGAAGTCAGCTTCGCTTCGTAGAACGCGGCGTCTTCGGGGTTACCCGTGAGCGCGGCCTTGGCGACCTGCGCCTGCTTAAGCCACATGAAGCCCAGGGTCACGACGCCCATGATGTGCATGTAGTGGTGCGCGCCCGCGCCAAGATGGTTCGGGTTCGCCATAGCGTTTTGCATGAACCACATCGTGGCGGCCTTCTGCTCGCCCAGCGCCTTTTCCAGCTTGGCAGCCATGTCTTCGAGACCTTCGGTGGCCTTGGCTTTGGCGATCTCTTCATCAACAGCGGCGAAGTAGGCTTGGATGGCGCGGCCACCCTTGCTGGCCAGCTTACGACCGCACAGATCCATCGCCTGCACGCCGTTGGTGCCTTCGTATATCATCGCGATGCGGCTATCGCGCACGAACTGCTCCATGCCCCATTCCTTGACGTAGCCGTGGCCGCCATACACCTGCTGCATATTATTCGCGATGTCGTAGCCTTTGTCGGTGCCGTAGCCTTTGATGACCGGCGTCATAAGACCGATGAGATCATCAGCCAGCTGGCGCTCTTCCTCGGTCTGGGCCTTGTGGCTGAGGTCTACCTGCAAGGCGCCCCACAGGCACAGAGCGCGCATGCCTTCGTTGAAGACCTTGGCGTCCATCAACATGCGGCGCACATCGGGGTGCACGAAGATCGGATCAGCCTTCTGCTCCGGCTCTGCCGGCCCGCTAAGCGCGCGGCCCTGACGGCGGTCCAGCGCGTAGGTCACTGCGTTTTGATAGGCGACTTCGGCCTGCGCGAGGCCCTGAAGCCCGACACCCAAACGCGCCGCGTTCATCATGACGAACATGGCGGCAAGACCCTTGTTCTCTTCGCCGACAAGCCAACCGGTGGCCCCATCATAGTTGAGCACGCAGGTGGCGTTTCCGTGGATGCCCATCTTCTTTTCGATCGACCCGCATGACACGCCATTGCGCTCACCCGGCTCGCCGTTTTCGTCGAGGATAAACTTGGGCACCACGAACAGCGAAATGCCCTTCGAGCTGTCCGGCGCGCCTGGAGTCTTGGCCAGGACGAGGTGGATGATGTTGCTGGTGAGGTCATGCTCGCCGGCCGAGATGAAGATCTTGGTGCCGGTGATAGCGTAAGACCCGTCGCCCTTGGGTTCGGCCTTGGTGCGGATCATGCCCAAATCCGTGCCGCAATGCGGCTCGGTCAGGTTCATCGTGCCCGACCATTCGCCCGAGATCATTTTGGGGAGATACGTCGCCTTCTGCTCGTCGCTGCCCGCTGCTTGAAGCGCAGCCGCGGCACCGCTTGTGAGGCCGGGATACATCGCAAACGCCTGGTTCGCCGTGCCGATGTACTCCTCAAAGGCGAAACTGATAACGTGCGGCATACCCTGCCCGCCGAACTCTTCGGGACCGCCGAGCGTGGTCCAACCCGATTCAACCAGCTGGGCGTAAGCCTCTTTGAAGCCGTCGGGCGTCGTAACCGAGCCATCTTCGTGGCGGGTACAGCCTTGTTCATCACCTATCTGGTTGAGCGGCGCGAGGACTTCTGAGCAAAACTTGCCCGACTCGTTCACCACGGTTTCAATCATATCGGTCGTGGCGTTCTCAAAGCCAGGCAGATTTCCATAGCTGGCAAGATCAAGCATTTCGTTGATGACAAAGCGCGTATCGCGGGTGGGTGCGGTGTAAGTCGGCATCACTGGATCCCTTTTGTGAGCGGTGTTTGAAGTATCGGTGTGAGGCTAATCCTATTGGTCAGCCTAGCGAGAGTTTCTCAATATCGGCGACAAACTCAGTCAACTCCTTGATCGAGCTGTCGATATCGTCGCGCTGCGTTTTAAGCTTCGCAATGTGGGCTCTGCAGCGTTCAACCGTTACGCGGCGCTGTTCGACCCGTCCGTCGTCCAGATCGTAAAGATCAATCATCTCACGAATCTCGGTCAGGCTAAACCCAACATTCTTGGCGCGCATAATCCACGCCAGACGCGCCCGGTCACGCTTTGAATAGACGCGCGTCAGGCCCACGCGGGCCGGAGCAATCAGCCCCTCGTCCTCATAAAATCGCAAGGCTCGCGCGGTGCAACCAAACTCGGACGTCAGGTCAGAGATCGAGAATTGCTCGCGCTCCAGCTCATCAGGCGTTTCGATGTGGGCGCCTGTGAGGCGTTGGTCTGTTGTGGCCGTGTCGGCCTTTGTTTCAGCGGTTGCGGTAGCCATGAAAAGCTAGCTACCTTACCTTTACGTGAGCGTCAAGTATTGACCTTTACGCGAACGCAAAGCTTCAATCACACCCGCAGCCTTCTTCATCGATCGGCGAAAGGGCCGTCTCGTCATCCGCTCTCGGGTCAAGCTGTCGATAGAAACAGGAGCGAGCGCCTGTGTGACACGTGGGCCCTGCTGGCTGCGCGTATATAACAAGCGCATCCTGATCACAGTCGACAAGGATTCTGTCGACCTTGAGCACATGGCCACTGGTTTCGCCTTTCATCCAAAGCTTTTTGCGCGATCGCGACCAGAAGGTGACGTTCCCACTCGTACGAGTGGCAGCAATCGCGTCCGCGTTCATGAAGGCGACGACAAGGACTTCTTTCGTATTCGAGTCGAGAACAACGGATGCGATTAGGCCATCCGCCCCGAACTTTGGTGCGAAGATGCTCCCATGCTCGTGTTCTTTTTGCGAAAGATGGCCGACCGTCATGGGTTAACTCCAAAGATTTGATTGGGCCGTTGGGCTCGCCCCGCCTCTGAACGATAGCCGAGGCTTTGGGAACGCCATTATACGGCACCGCAACCGATTTGTTGCAAGTTCACAACAGATCGATCCGAAAATCCGCCTAGGTTGATCTTTCAACTTCCCGATTGGTAATCAAAATGAAACAAGGCGCTCATGAGCTTCTCGTAGGCTCAGCCTGATATCCAGCATTGCTTAGCAGCGTTTGGTTCAGGGGGTGATTAACCGATAGCCAACAGCGGGGTGTTGGAGCGGTTGATCGAACGATGAGGGATTAGGTCCTGATAGCGAAGTTAGGGGGTCGCTATCTGAGCTCTTTTGAGCGGATCAAAATCGTTTCGTCACGTGGCGCCCGGGGTCTTTATGGCCTCGGGCGTTTCCGTTCCCGGCTTTTTGATTGCATCACGCTAGGGCGCAACTCTGGCGAAGCATACGATTAAAACGCTCTTTGCGCCCGCTTTGGACAGCGCTTCAACGCACGCACTTGTGGTCGCGCCGCTCGTGTAGACATCATCAACCAACAGGATATCCTTTCCCGCGAAAGCCTTGGCGCGCGACTTTGAGACTGCAATGGCTCCGGACAGCGCGCGCTTGCGTTCCTCTTGGCTCAAACCACCAAGGCTTGGCGTTCGTTTAGTTCGGATCAAGCCGTCAATAACCGGCTCTCCCTCTCCATACTTAGCAAGCTCGCGCGCTAGCAACGCGGACTGATTGTACCCTCTTTGCCAAAGTCGCAGCCGGTGGAGCGGCACGGGCACAATCGCACGCGGGGCCTCTGACACCCCTTCGCCCAAACTCGCGGCCATCATGCGCGCCATCAATTGGGCGTGACCGATCTTGCCACCGTGCTTGAACTGCAAAATCAGATCGCGGGAGATATCGTTGTATAGACACGCAGCGATAATAGGGTCTTGCTGAATAGAAAGATCAGCGGCCGCGCCTGATGTGGGCGACCATTCCAGTTGGTTCCAGCAGTCCAGGCAAAGGCCCCCGTGTTCCGCAACAGACACACCGCACACCGGGCAACGCGGAGGGTATACCAGGTTGAGTAAGGGGCTCAGTCCGGCCCGGAACTCGCTGACTATAGTCATGCGCGGAGTGTCGCATGGCTTGCGCATCAGACGCAAGCGCGGCAGGGCGCGCGCGATGACCGACTTTAGTGTCCCCCGTATCTTTGACCCCGTCCAGCGCAAGCGTCGTTCGAAGCGAGCGCTCGCGCGCGCCGATGGACCCAACTCCGCTCGCTTCGTGTGGGACGAAATGGCAGAGGACGTGATCGAACGACTGGCCTTTGTGCGGCACGATCCGGAACGCCCCTTGCTCGTCGGCTCCGTGCCCTCTTGGCTTGCCGAACGATTGGGATGCTCGCCTGAGGCCTTTGACCTTGAAGCCCCCTACCCTGCAACAGCTTACGACTTCGTAGGCGCGCTTGGTCAGTTTGACGCGGTGAACGACCTGCCCGGTGCACTCATCCATATCCGCAACGCCTTGGCGCCTGGCGGTTTGGCCATCGTCAGCTTTATCGGTGGGCAAAGCCTTGGTCGCCTACGTTCCGCTATGCTTGCGGCGGAGCCTGATCGTCCAGCGGCCCGAATCCACCCAATGGTTGATCCGCGCGCCGCGCCCGGTTTGCTTCAGCGCGCAGGGTGGAAGGATCCGGTAGTCGACACGCACACGCTTCGGGTTCGTTACTCCTCACTCGACCGCTTGGTCCACGATCTGCGCGATCAGGGGCTTGGCCGCGCGTTAGCGGATCCGGGACCGCCTTTGAACAAAGCCGCGCTGGAGAGAGCCCGTGCGGCGTTTCTGCAAGACGCTGACGGCGACGGCAAGGTCACGGAGACGTTCGAAATCGTCACCTTAACTGGCCGCCGATCACTCAGCGGGACCTGACCTTTACCCCAAAGCCGCTTGCGCCGCGGCGAGCCGGGCGATCGGCACGCGGTAGGGCGAGGCGCTGACGTAATCGAGCCCAACGCCTTCGCAGAAAGCGATGCTGGCGGGATCACCGCCATGCTCTCCGCAAATACCCAGCTTGATGCCTGGGCGCGTTGTCCGACCGCTTTCGGCCGCCATTTCAACCAATTGACCGACGCCGTCGATATCGATGCTGACAAATGGGTCGCGCGGGAAGATGCCTTGATCGACATAAGGCGCAAGGAACTTCGCGGAATCGTCGCGGCTCACGCCAAGCGTCGTTTGCGTCAGATCGTTGGTGCCAAAGCTGAAGAATTCACCTTCCTCGGCGATCTCGCCCGCCATCAATGCCGCGCGCGGCAGCTCGATCATAGTGCCCACAAGATAGGCGACTTCGACGCCCTTTTCAGCGAACACCTCTTTGGCCACTCGGTCGACAAGCTCGCGCAGGATCGAAAGCTCTTTCTGCGTCGCCACCAGTGGGATCATGATTTCAGGCAGAGGCGCTTCGCCGCTCGCCTGTTTGACGGCGCACACCGCCTCGAAGATCGCGCGCGCTTGCATCTCGTAGATCTCCGGGAAGGTGATCCCGAGACGGCAGCCACGGTGGCCCAGCATTGGGTTGAACTCGTGCAGTTCGCCCGCACGGCGTTTCAGGTGATCCACTCCAAGACCGGTCGCGTCCGCCAGCTCCTCAAACTCCGCGGCACCGTGCGGCAGGAACTCGTGGAGCGGCGGATCAAGCAGACGGATCGTGCACGGAAGGCCGGCCATCACTTCGAAGATCGCGGTGAAGTCGCTGCGCTGTTCGGGCAGCAATTGATCGAGCGCTTTGCGCCGCCCAGCTTCGTCTTCGGCCAGGATCATCTGGCGTACCGCGCTGATACGCGAGGCGTCGAAGAACATGTGCTCCGTACGGCACAGGCCAATGCCCTCGGCGCCGAACTGGCGCGCCATCTTGCAGTCCGCCGGTGTCTCCGCATTTGTGCGCACCCGCATCCGACGGTTCTCGTCGGCCCACTCCATCAGAATTCCAAAGTCGCCCGCCAATTCAGGATCCACCGTTGGCACGATGCCGAGCATCACCTGGCCGTTCGCGCCGTCGAGCGTGATCTCATCGCCCTCTTTCAGCTCCTGCGCGCCGATCCGCAGGGTGCGGCTGTCGCGATCGATCGACACCGCGCTCGCACCCGATACACAAGGACGCCCCATACCGCGCGCCACAACCGCCGCGTGGCTCGTCATTCCGCCGCGCGCGGTCAGGATGCCTTGCGCCGCGTGCATGCCATGAATGTCTTCTGGTGAGGTTTCGACCCGCACCAGGATCACTTTCTCACCACGATTGGCCCATTGCTCAGCCGTGTCCGCATCCAGCACGATCTTACCCGCCGCAGCGCCCGGAGAGGCCGGTAGACCCGCCGTCATCACGTTGCGCTCCGCATCCGGATCCAGCGTCGGGTGCAGCAACTGGTCCAGAGCCATCGGATCAATCCGCTTCACCGCCTCCGGCTTGGTGATCAAGCCCTCTTCCACCATCTCAACCGCCATCTTGAGCGCCGCCTTGGCCGTCCGCTTTCCCGATCGAGTTTGCAGCATCCACAGCTTGCCGCGCTCTACCGTGAACTCGATGTCCTGCATGTCGCGGTAATGCGCCTCAAGCAGGTCAAACACGCGCGCCAGTTCGATGTAGGCGTCCGGCAGCGTCTCTTCCATCGAGAGCGGCTTGGCCCCCGCCTCTTCGCGCGCCGCTTTGGTCAGGTATTGCGGCGTGCGGATGCCGGCGACCACGTCCTCGCCTTGCGCGTTGATCAGGTATTCGCCGAAATAGGCGCGTTTGCCGGTCGCCGGATCGCGCGTAAACGCTACGCCTGTGGCGCTTGTCTCTCCCATGTTCCCAAAGACCATCGCTTGCACGTTCACAGCGGTGCCCCAATCAGCGGGGATGTCGTTCAGGCGGCGATAGACCTTCGCCCGGTCGCTGTCCCAACTGTCGAACACCGCCGCAATCGCGCCCCAGAGCTGCTCATGCACATCCTGCGGGAACGGCTCGCCGCGCTCGTCCTGGACGATGCCTTTGAACTCGGCGACCAGCGTGCGCCATTCGTCCGCAGACAGCTCGGTGTCGGCGTAGTAGCCGTTGTCTTCCTTCGTGATCTCCAGCGCTTCCTCGAACAGGCCGTGATCGATGCCAAGCACCACGTCGGAGTACATCTGCACAAACCGGCGATAGCTGTCCCAGGCGAAGCGTTCATCGCCGCTGGTCGCCGCAAGCCCCTCAACCGTTTCGTCGTTGAGGCCCAGGTTCAACACGGTGTCCATCATCCCTGGCATCGAGACGCGCGCACCCGAGCGCACCGAGACGAGCAGCGGATCGGCCGCGTTGCCAAAGCTCTTGCCCACCGCCGCTTCGATATGCGCCAGCGCATTTGCCACGTCGGCCCGCAACGCATCGGAGAAGTCCGCGCCTTCCTGAAGGTAGCGCACGCATTCCTCAGTCGTGATCGTAAAGCCCGGAGGCACGGGCAAACCGATGCTGGCCATCTCTGCGAGGTTCGAGCCCTTGCCGCCCGTGATCGTCTTGTCGCGTTGGCGCGGATCCTCGTGAGCGGCGCTTCCGCCGAAGGGGTAGACGGTTGTTGTCATTTCTCAGTTTACCTTCATGGACCGCAGACACCGCGGTTTTGCAAAAGTTCCGCTTCCCGGTATAGTTTTGTTTTTACGCGTCTTTTTACGCTTGGGCGGCACGCAATGTGTCACCTTTGAGTTTATCCTTCGATCCGACTAAAATCGGCCACCTGATGCACCGCGTCGCGGAAACGGGCGAGCAGCGCAAGGCGGCTTTCGCGTTTCTCCGCCTCGGGAGCATTTACCACCACGTTGTCAAAGAACGCATCGACCGCACTACGTAGGCTCGCGAGGGCCGCCATCGCGCTTTCGAAGTCTTCCGCCTCAATCGCCGCCGCCGCTTTAGGCTGGGCTGCGTCGAGCGCATCGTTCAGAGCCTTTTCGTCCACTTCCGGCGTGTAGGAAAGGGATTTACCATCCGCCCCATCGTCATTCCCGCGAAGGCGGGAATCCAGAGCGTCCTGGTCGTCCGAGCCATCCTGGATCCCCGCCTTCGCGGGGATGACGGGGGTGGCGTCAAAGCCCTCTTTCTTAAGAATATTGGCCGCACGCTTGTACCCGGCGAGCAAGTTCGCGCCGTTCTCGGTTTCGATAAAGCTTTGAAGCGCTTTCACGCGGGCGAGCAAAGAGATGAAGTCGTTTACGCGTCCTAGCCCCTCGAACCCTGCTCGAATTAAGTCACCTCGGACACCAAAGTCCCGCTGCTGCTGTATTAGGCGATCCTGCAAAAAGAGTGTCACCTCGGCAGCGAGGCGACGAGCTTCCTGAAAGTTTTCCTCGCCAAGTCGCTCACGCGCATCACCAACGTTGACATCCGCTCTCCACCCCTTTGCAAATGCCGCACGGGCGACAAACGAGGCGCTGATTTCAGTAAAGACGTCCCTAGCGTCTAGTCGGAGCGTGTTCCTCTGGATTAGAGCCAAAATACCTAAGCCAGCCCGCCTAAGGGCAAACGGGTCTTTCGACCCCGTTGGCTTCTCATCAATCGAAAAAAAGCCAAAAAGCGTATCCAGCTTATCCGCCAACGATACCGCTACCGTCACCGGCGCGGTCGGTACTTCGTCGCCCTGCCCCACAGGCTTGTAGTGGTCGCGGATCGCTTGCGCGACTTCCTGCGGCAGGCCCTCTTTCTCCGCGTAGTACCCGCCCATCAGGCCCTGAAGCTCGGGAAACTCGCCGACCATTTCGGTGACGAGGTCGGCCTTGCAAAGCTTGGCAGCATCAGCGGCCATCTGCGGGTCAGCCCTTACGATCCCTTCCTCACACAACCACCGCGCCAGTTTGGCTACGCGCTCTACCTTATCCGCGACCGTGCCCAGTTTTTCATGGAACGTGATCCGCTCTAGCTTGGTCGCATGCTCCGCAAGCGACGTCTTCTGATCCAGCTCCCAGAAGAACCGCGCATCGGATAGCCGCGCGGCGATGACCTTCCGGTTGCCGTCGACCACCACGTCTGGCGCGCTCGAGACCAGATTGGCGGTGCACACGAAAGCGTTGGCGAGCTTGCCCTGCGCATCCTCGCACACGAAATATTTCTGGTTCACCCGCGCGGTGAGCTGAATGACCTCGGGCGGGACTTCCAGAAACTCTTCGTCGAAACGGCCCAGCAGAGGCACCGGCCATTCGGTTAGGCCAGCGTTCTCAACGACCAGCCCCTCGTCCTCGACCAGCGTCAGGCCAGCGTTCTCCGCAGCCCGGCGCGCGCCATCGCGCACCAAGGCTTCGCGTTTCTCATGGTCTACGATGACATGCGCAGCGGCCAAAGCGTCGGCGTAATCGTCCGCGCCTTTGATCGTGATCGGCCCGCTGGAATGGAAGCGATGCCCGACTGTCTCGCGGCCGCTGGCGAGGCCTTCCATCACCACCGGCACGACTTCGCCATCCAGCAGCGCCACAATGCCCGTGAGCGGGCGCACCCATTTAAGGCTTTCGGAGCTCAACGAAGCCTCGCCCCAGCGCATGCTCTTGGGCCATGAAAAATCGCGGATGATCGCCGGGATCGCCGCGGCAAGCAGATCGCTAACCGCTTGGCCCGGAACGTCTTTCACCGTAAACCAAGTCGCGCGGCCTTTGATGTCGCGTTCTTCCAATTGATCGCGCGTCACGCCGTTCTTGCGGCAGAAGCCATCGACCGCCTGATCGGGCGCGCCGACCGGTGGACCCTTGGCCTCTTCGCGCACGGCTTGCGTTTCAAGCGGAAGGCCGCGCGCTATCAAAGCCAAACGGCGCGGCGTCGACCACACAATGATCGTGTTCGACGACACACCGGCCGCGTCGAGTTCGCGTTTGAAGAGCTTCTCAAGCTCACCGCGCGCGCCTTTCTGCATGCGCGCCGGGATCTCTTCGCAGAGCAGTTCGAGGAGGAAATCAGCCATCAGACGAGACTCCATCCCGGAAACTTCGCTTCCCATTCGGGCGCCATCGCCTTGGCGTATTCCTCACACGAAGAGCGCGCCAAATCGCGGACGCGGCCCATATAGGACGCGCGTTCCTGCACGCTGATCACGCCGCGCGCTTGCAAGAGGTTGAATATGTGGCTCGCCTCAATCGCTTGTTCATAGGCCGCAATAGGCACCGCGTTTTCGAGCGCGTTGCGGCATTCGGCTTCGGCTTTGTTGAACAAGTCGAACAGGCCATCGGTGTCGGCGACTTCGAAGTTCCACTTCGACATCTGTTTCTCGTTTTCGAGAAACACATCGCCATACGACACCCCCTGGGTGTTGAAGGCGAGGTCGTAGACGTTGTCGACGCCCTGAATGTACATCGCGAGCCGTTCGAGGCCGTAGGTCAGTTCTCCCGCGACCGGTTTGCAGTCAAACCCGCCCATCTGCTGAAAATATGTGAACTGGGTGACTTCCATCCCATCGCACCACACTTCCCAACCGAGGCCCCAGGCGCCCAAGGTCGGAGATTCCCAGTCGTCTTCGACAAAACGGATGTCATGCTTGAGCGGGTCGATGCCAATCGCCTTGAGGCTGGCAAGGTAGAGGTCCTGAACATCAGCCGGGCTCGGCTTCAGAATGACCTGATACTGGTAATAGTGCTGCAGGCGGTTGGGATTCTCGCCGTAACGGCCATCGGTCGGGCGGCGACACGGCTGAACGAAGGCGGCGTTCCAGGGCTCAGGCCCCAAAGCGCGCAGCGTCGTCGCGGTGTGAAACGTGCCCGCCCCCATACGCATGTCATAGGGCTGCAAAATGACGCAGCCTTGCGCGCTCCAGAAATCATGGAGCGTCAGGATCATGTCCTGAAACGAACGAGCCGGATTGCGGCCCGAAGGGTCGGTAAGCGCGCCCGATTCGTTGGCCGCAATTTTGGTGTCGGAATCCATGGCGTGCCCATGGCTGATGCCCCTCAAAGGGTCAATGCCGCACCGCACCATCGGACGGTTTTGCAACTCCCAAACCCGCGCAAATCTGCGCTTTTCGTAAGGTGAGCATTACCAAAAGTCAGGTCTTGTTGACATGGTCAGCGAATCACGACATAAAGTAAAGGCAACCTGACATTCCGGAAGGTTGTTACGACAACTCAGTCTGAAATCTTCCTCCCCAGGAGAACACTCATGCGCACTTTCATCGTGACCCTCGCCAGCCTCGCCGCCGCCATCGCTGTCCCCGCAGCGGCATCGGAAACCGCCCCCAACGCCACCGATTTCGCGACGAGCATCGATCACTCCGACCTCGATCTCAGCACCGACACGGACGCTTCGCGTCTGGATGAGCGCGTTCGCACCAACATCCGCAAAATGTGCCGCAATGGCGGGCGTGATAGCGACTCGATCCGGCTTGAGCGTCAGTGCCGCAAAAGCGCGTTGGCATCCGCGCAGCCCGGTGTGAACGTGGCCATAGCGAACGCCAAGGCCAACGCCGTCGCCAGGCAGGCGCGTCTGGCTCTCAACACCGCAGCCCCTGCGTCCTCTGCGCGTCCCCTTCGCGTATGACGCAATGGGCCGCTCTCACGCCGTTTGGATCGACCCCTTCCGGTTTGAGCGCCCCAAACAAGAGCGGCCCTCCCCTGTTTCTATCCAGCCGTCCCACCCCATCCCACGAAAGTCAGACACAGTGAACAAGGCCAACATTTTCATATCCGCCAGCTGGCTTGGCCTTTCCGGGCTGTTGTTGTCGCTCGTGGGTCTTGGGAGCTCAACCCTCTCCGGCGTCGGCATCGGCGGAGCGATTTTCGCCTGCCTCGCCGCGATTGTGATGCTGTGGGCCAGAAGGGCGGATGAGTACACGCAGGCCCTTTGGACGGCCGGAGCATCTGTTGCCTTCGGCGCGATGGTTCTAACCTTCCTTGCGCTGCCCTTTCTTGAGGGGCTCTATGATGGCTTTACCGATACCAAGGGCGGGCCCGATATCCCAACAGAGGTGGTGCCACTCCTGGCCGTTCACTGCTTTTACATCGGCGTGTTCATGAAGCGCCTGCGGGGAGACGTGTGATGTATTTCCAAAAGCCAATGTCTCATGAGGACAAAGCCAAGATCGTGGCGTGGAGCGCGGGTGTTGGCGCGTTCGTGGTCCTAATTGCCTGGGGCATAATCCTTTTTGGCGCCGACTATGACACCTTGCTGATCCCGACGACGGTGACGATCATTTCGCTCAGCCTGATTATGTCCGACAAAACCTATGACGAATTTCATCGCTCCTGCGCTTATGCCGGAGCTATTGGCGGCATGCTGACCGTTACCGGTTGGACGGCCTTTCTGCCGATAATGACCGATTGGCTTGGCTTTCACAGTGAAGCGTTTCTCAACGCAAAAGCCGAACCGCGCGTCACATTCTTTATCGCGGCAACCGGTTTCTATGTTGGCTTCTACTGGAAGCGCCTGCGGGGAGACGCTTGATGCCCTCCACGACGTACCTCGCCAAAAAGAACCTCTTGAATCAAATCCAACGAGCAAAGCATGCCGGAGGACCAAATGGCCGACAACACTGAGCCAAAAGACCCGCTGCGCTATCGCGCCTATTACTGGCTTTTGAACCTATCCTTTGTGTTCGCGCTGATCGGTCTCGCCGAACACATCACGTCATTTATAATAGACAAGAGTGGATTTGGTCTCGAGGGGTCCGCGAACCTAATAGCCCAGATCATTGTCAACATTTTCGGCTATTTCCTCCCCTTTTTTCTGATGGTCGCGAAGTTCATGCGCGACGATTATATGGAAGGACTCTGGAAGCGCACCGTCGTGGTCCTCGCCTACGCGGTTGCGATTTCACCGATGGTATTCGTGCTCATCGCGTGGGGATGCGAACTCGGCCTGCCCCACGATAGCGCGGCGTACTCTATCTGGCGCAAATTCTACGAGCCATTCATCACTCCAGGACAGCGCGGCGATGTGATCGTTTCGGTTGCTTGGAAGGACTACATGTGGCTGTTCGTCTTCATCTTCCAATTCCTGCGCTGGCGGGCTTCCAGATGAAGAACCGCCTCAAAGTCCTGCGCGCGGAGCGCGATTGGAGCCAGGCGGAGCTTGCCGGGCGGCTCGACGTGTCGCGTCAGGCGGTGAACGCGATCGAGACGGGCAAACACGACCCCTCGCTCCCCCTCGCCTTTCGCATTGCCCGCCTTTTTGAAATGCCCATTGAAGAGATCTTCCATGACGAATCCTAATACCTTCCAGTCCGAGGACGAGTTTTCGCCAAAGCGTTATTGGATCCAATTGATCATCTGGTCGCTGTGCTTGACCATCCCGCTCGGCGGTTTGGCTGTCATCGCTTATGCCGCTGGCTACTACTCAGCGACGCAAAGCCCCACCGACCTCTGGATCATGCTTATCGGCATCCCGATTGTGTTGATCAGCGGCTATGTCTTGTGGCGAACCATGCCTGATTTCACCATGGGGGAGCCCGACACCGTGCGGGGGCGTCGCATCAAATGGACAACCCTTGGCGCAGGCTTCCTCGGCGGGCTGACGACAATACCGCTGATTGATTTCGAGAATGGCGGAACCCTGTTGTTCAGCAATGGCTCCGTGCCATCCACGCAGGCCATGTTTGCGATGGCGATGTGGGCCGCCATCCTGCCGGTTTTCATTATCATTCATCGACGCAACGCGGATGAAGTGGCGCGCGAGGCAAATGACTTTGGTTTTATGGTCGGGTTTCAGAGCTTCTCAGTCATCGCGCCCGTCTGGTGGATCGGATGGCGAGGAGGCTTACTGCCACAACCCGATGTGATGCTCCTTTTCGTGACCGTTCTGATTATCGCGTGCGCAGCCATCATCTGGAGGCGATCAACGTGATGCGCCCAGAGTTCTCACACAAGAAAATCGTTCGCGTGGCACGTCAGTCACCTTCTCGAAAGACTTTGTTCTCTAGCCCCAATCTCCGAAAGGACATTCCTATGACGCTCAAATCACTCTTCACGGTCGGCGCTGCATCTTTGGCGCTGTTTGCCTCAGCACCCGCCCTCGCCGATGGCCACACTGATGCGCCGAAAGCCGAGATGGAGCCCAAAGGCCCCGCTCTTTGGAAGGTCGCTGACGAAGACACGACCATCTACCTGTTCGGCACCGTCCACGCCCTGCCAGCTGACATCGACTGGTACGACGAGGATATCGCCAACGCACTGACTTCGTCCGACACGCTCGTCACCGAGATCCGGATGGACTCGGCAAGCGAGCTCGAAATGCAGCAAGTGGCGATGCAGAAATCGATGCTGCCAGAGGGCACCACATTGCGTTCGCTTCTTGATGAAGAACAGACCGCCACTTACGAAGCCGCGCTCGGGGGTCTAGGCCTGCCTGCGCCCGCCTTTGACCGTTTCGAACCGTGGATGGCGGGTCTAACCCTGACTATGCTTCCGCTGCTTCAACAGGGCTATTCGCCGGATTCCGGAGTGGAGAAAGTGCTCCTGACGAAAGCCGGGGACAAACCGCAGGATGCGCTCGAAACCGCCGAATTTCAGCTCAACATCTTCGACAGCCTGCCGCAGGATAAACAGATCGCCTTCTTGATGGAAGCGGTCGAGGGTATGGATAAGGCCAAGGAAACGCTCGACAAAATGGTGGCCGAATGGGTCGAAGGCGACGCCGATGGCCTGGCCGCACTGATGAACGAAGGATTGGAAGACCCCGCCATTGCCGAAGCGCTTCTTTATGATCGCAACGCCAATTGGGCCGAATGGATCGATGCACGGCTCGACAGCACGCCGGGTACCGTGTTCATCGCTGTTGGCGCGGGGCATCTTGCTGGCAAGAAGAGCGTTCAAGACCTTCTGGCCGAGCGCGATATTGAGGTCGAGCGGCTCCAGTAGAGCTAACTGGCAGAAATACGGCGCGGGTGACTGACTTGTCGCCCGCGCAATTTTCTTGCTTTGCGCACCATTGCCCTCTAACGGGCGGCACTTCGGCGCTCTGGTCATCCCTGGAGGCGGCGCGCTGAACACATAATTTCAACACGCATTCGAAAGGCAACACTCATGAGCGATACGCTTATTCTGCCGGCCGAACGCCGCGAACGGGCTGGCAAGGGAGCCTCCCGAGCACTTCGCCGCGAAGGTCGGATCCCCGCTGTTATTTACGGCGGTAAGGAAGATCCCATCACGATCCACGTCGA
>JBCCBZ010000002.1:0-237078 GCA_039033755.1 Pseudomonadota bacterium
ACGAACCCACTGGTCGGGAAGACAGGATTCGAACCTGCGACCCCCACACCCCCAGTGTGATGCGCTACCAGGCTGCGCTACTTCCCGAGACCAGTGGAGGCGCGGCCTATACGTGGGCTCTTTTGGTCTGGCAACCCGCGAATGTTGCGATCCCTTTCGCGTGCGTCTCTGCGTTGTTCAGTTTGCGCTCAGTCACCCGTTGTACCGCTGTATGGCGCATCTCGGTGAATGCATGCAGACCGACATGCGATTGCCGGGTGGTTGAAACGCTGCTACGCGCGCCCACTTGATACCGACGGGGTGGGAAGCGAAGCGGCGAACACGGGCTAATCCTCGGGTTCATCGATTATCGTATGGGACCTGCCACGCTCAATTTTCGATAAGTGACAGTTAGCAGGTACATCAAAACTCATGTTCGACGTAATCATTGCCACCCTTGCGGCGGCTGGCGCACCGGCTGAACCGCCCGCATGGCTCACCTTCATGCCGATCATTGGTATGGTCGTGATCTTCTATTTCCTGCTTCTGCGCCCGCAAATGAAGCAGCAGAAAGAGCACCGCGAAAAAATCGCCTCGGTCAAAAAGGGCGATCAGGTCGTCACCGCTGGCGGCTTGGTCGGCAAAGTGGCGAAGGTTGATGACAATTACGTCGAGATTGACATTGCCAAGGACGTGCGCGTCAAAGCGGTAAAGCAGACCATTGGCGACATCATCCCGCCCGGCGGCACACCGGCCAACGACTAAGAGCACCCTTAACTCCAACCGGTTGGTTCCGCTCAAAAAGGCAGGACCGGACCGCAACGAAAAGATACGAAACGCGCAATGCTCGACTTTCCCCTCTGGAAGAAGATTTCGCTCTGGGTGATGACCCTCGCGCTCGCGGCTATGGCGATCCCGTCGCTGTTGGGCGCGGGCGGGGTTGGTCCGGCCTCGACCTGGGAAGAAATGCCGCAGGTCAATCTGGGTTTGGACTTGGCTGGTGGTTCGCACCTCCTGTTGGAAGGGGATGAGGATTTCGTCGCGGCCAACCGGCTCGAAAACCTTGAAGAGAATATGCGCGTGGCAATGCGCAACGCCGAACCGCGCATCCGTATCGGGGATATCTCCACCGCGAATGGATCGCTTTCGTTCATCCTCGATAATCCGTCGGAAATTGATCGCGCGCGCTCAATTCTCGAACCGCTGATCGCGGGCGAAGGCATCACGGCGGAATGGGACCTGCAAGTCGTCGATTCGCAGCGCATGGTTCTGACGCCGACACAGGCCGGGCTCGACACCGCTCTCGACACCGCGATGAACGGCGCGGTCGAAGTGGTGCGCAACCGTATCGATGAACTCGGCACACGTGAGCCAACGATCATTCGTCAGGGCGAAAACCGCATTGTAGTGCAGGTGCCGGGCCTCGAAGATCCCGAAGCGTTGAAAGAGCTGTTGGGCAAGACGGCTGTGCTCGAATTCAAGCTGGTTGATCGCGATGCCCTGCCGACCAACGTGCAGGCGGGGATTGCTCCTCCAGGTAGCGAGATTTTCCCTTTTGTTGAAGACAGCGATTTTGCCGGACAATCTCTCGCGGTAGAGCGGCTGGGAGGCATACGCGGCGATAACTTGACTGAGGCACGTCCGGGGAAAGACCCCCAGACCAATGAAGACGTGGTCAACATACGTTTCGATAATCAGGGCGCAACAAAGTTTGCCAAGCTCTCAATCGAGAACACAAACGAGCGTTTTGCTATCATTCTCGACGGTAAAATCCTTTCGGCTCCCGTTTTCAACGAGCCCATCACAGGCGGATCGGCCCAAATTTCTGGCAGTTTCACCGCTGAAAGCGCCAACCAGTTGGCGATCCAGTTGAACTCGGGCGCGCTGCCGGTTGAACTAACCGTGGTGGAAGAACGCACCGTTGGACCGGACCTTGGCGCGGATTCGATCCGTAAAGGCCTGATTGCGATGCTGATCGGCTCGATCGCGGTGATCACGTTGATGATCGCGACCTATGGCCGTTTCGGCGTGTACGCGACGGTCGCGCTGGCGTTTAACGTGTTGATCCTGCTGGGCGTGATGGCGGGGCTCAACGCGACGCTGACTTTGCCGGGCATTGCCGGGTTCGTGCTGACCGTCGGCGCGGCGGTCGACGCCAACGTGCTGATCAACGAACGTATTCGCGAAGAACGCAAGCGCGGGCGCAAAGTGCTCGCCGCCGTGGAGACCGGCTATAAAGAAGCCAGCCGCGCGATTTACGATGCGAACATCACCAACCTGATCGCGGGCGCGTTGCTGTTCTTCTTCGGCTCTGGCCCGATCCGTGGTTTCGCGATCGTGCTGGTCATCGGTCTGGCGACCACCGTTTTCACCGCGTTGAATCTCACCCGGATGTGGGCCGCAGGCTGGCTGAAGAGTCGCCCGGCCGAAATCAACATTTGATCCCAAGCGAGCACACGACCCATGAAACTTCTCAAGCTCGTCCCCGCTGACACGAACATCAAGTTCCTTAAGCTGCGCACGCCATTCTTCATCCTCAGCCTGCTGCTGATCGCGGCGAGCTGGGCGTTGGTGGCCGTGCAAGGCCTCAATTACGGTGTCGATTTCGCCGGCGGCCAGGAAGTGCGTCTGACCTTTGAAGAGCAAGAGCAGGCGCCGATCCCGGCTCTGCGCGAGCTTGTCGGTGGCCTTGGTTATGGTTCGCCCGTGGTGCAGGAATTCGGTGCGCCCAATCAGGTGTCGATCCGCGTTCGCTTGCCGGAAGAGGTCGAGTCCACCCCCGGTGCGGCGACCGAGATCGGCAATCAGGTGATTGCGACCATCGCAGCGGAATATCCCGACGCGCGCACCGACGGGAACGACACCGTCTCGGGCAAGGTTGCGGGCGAATTTCGCGAGGCGGCGCTGATCGCCTTGATCGCGGCGATGGTCGCGGTGGCGCTCTATATCTGGATCCGGTTTGAGTGGCAGTTTGGCGTGGGCGCTTTGTTCGCCCTGTTCCATGACGTGTCGCTGACGCTGGGGCTATTCGCGCTGTTTCAGCTTGAATTTTCGCTCCAGATCATCGCGGCGATCCTGTCGATCATCGGCTACTCCCTGAACGACACCATCGTCGTCTTTGACCGCATTCGTGAGAACCTTAAGAAGTTCCGTAGAATGCCGCTCCCAGAGCTGCTTGACCTGTCGATCAATGAAACTTTGGCGCGCACAGTGATGACGTCACTGACGTTGCTGGTAGCGTTGCTGCCGCTGTTGCTGTTTGGCCCGGCCAGCCTGTTTGGTCTGGTTGCCGCGATCACGGTGGGTCTGTTTGTCGGGACCTATTCCAGCGTCTATCTCGCCAGCCCGATCCTGATCTGGCTGGGCGTCACCTCGAACAGCTTCGTGCCTGAGGAAAGCGCGGTTGAGAAACAGGAAAAAGCCGCGCGCGACCGCTCTCGCGGCGTGGTTTGAGCGGATCCTAGGCGAGCAATCCTTCGTAATACTCGGAGAGTTTTGCTGCGTGAGTGGTCCAGTCGAAATGGTCGACAAGAGCCGCGATCCTTTGCGGGTCAGCCGCGTTCGCTAGCACTTCTCGCACACCTTGCGCGACGGCGTCTGGGGTACGCTCCACCAAACGTCCGGCCGTCTCGCTGAAGATAAGCTCGCGCGCGCCTCCGACATCGCATGTCACCACCGGCGTTCCACAGGCCAGCGCTTCAACCCAAGCGTTGGCGAGCCCTTCATTCGCGGTCGGCAACACCATCACATCAGCGGCGGATAGAATAACCGGCAACAGATCGTGATCGATCGCTCCGGTCAGGAGCACGCGGTCAGACAGGCCACGCTCCTGGACCAAGCGATGCAAGGCGGGCTGCTCCTCACCTTTGCCTACCAAGAGCAAGCGTGCTTCGGCGTGGTCTTGCGTCAACAACGATAGCGCTTCAATGGCGATATCGTGCCCCTTACGCGGCACCAACGCGCCGACGCAGGCTAGCACCGGGGCACTAGAGGGCAGGGCAAAGCCGAGCTGTTTTCCCAACTGCGCGCGCAATTGTGTGTGGCCGAGCGGGCGAAACCGGTCGCGGTCGAGACCTGTGTAGTGAACCCCAATCTTTTCGCGCGGTATGGAAAGCGTCCCCGCCGCCTCATCTCCCAAAGCCCCGCAAACAGCCAGCAAACCGCGCGCTTGCAACGCGGCTTGGCGCATCTGCTCGCGCGCAAAATCAAAGCCGCCCCAATAAGTGATGTCGCTCCCGCGCGCCTTGATCGTCAGAGGCCGTTGAAGCGTCTTGGCCAGCCGTGAGGCGGCGGGTCCATCGGGGAAAAAGAACTGCGCGTCCACCAGATCAACCGGCGTGTTCGCATGGATGGCCCGCGCGACAGGCAGGGCCGCTTTAGCGATGGCGCCCGCGTTTCGCCGTGCGCCGACCTTCGGGATCAGCGTGAAGCGAGGGCGGAAAACGGTCACGCCACTTTCCCGGTCGCGTTCGGGCAGGTCTTGCAGCGCGCGGTATCGTTCCGACAGAGCGCCCAGACCCATCGGCGGCAGGCCGATCGGGTTGATGACGCTCACCTTCCAGTCGCCTCTAGCCGCCAAGCTTTGCATGGAACGCGCAACAAAAGTCCCAAAGCGCGGATTGGTCGCGTTGGGGTAAAGCGTTGCGAGGACCAAAGCGTGTTTCATCACCTCACCAGACTAACACGCGGTAGTAAGAGAATGATGACCACCCGCGTATGGCCTAGAGTTTGCGCACAAGCATTTCGGTGACCGCGATCCATTCGGGATTGTCAATCACCTGCTGCTTCTGCCCGCTTTGCACCGGAAGTATTCCGACCCTATCGCCGCTTGTATCGATCACACGACCGAAGGCGAAGCGCCCGCCCGAGCGCGGGACCAGGCAATCGCGGTTGAGGATAGTGGCGGCGTCGGCCAAATCGACCCGACGCAGCCAAATCAGGTCGCCGGGGCGGTATTCACTCACCGGAGCGGTGACTTCCATCACCAGCATCGCCGCATCATCAGGACCCTGCGCCAATTCGTGCGGCAAGACCGCCTCGCGGGGCGAGGGCAACGCGACGGCTTCGTTCAAGGCCAATTCGGCGATGACGCTGGGCCGTTCCTGCGCTTCGGACCGTACGAGTGTTTCAGGGTCGACGCCGAGGGCTTGCGCTAGTCGGTCCATCCATTTGGTCGAAAGAGTGCGCATACCCGTTTCGAGCCGCCCGACCGTTTGCGCCGTGGTGGGCGGATCGCAGGCGTCGGCCAATTGCGCGAGCGTGAGCCCCTTTGCGCGGCGAATTTCGCGGATGCGATTGATCATAAATCACCTTATTGGCTCAAAAAGTACCAAATCGGTTTTCTCTTTCCTACAGATCATCGCCTTTGGCAAGTCCTGGCGCGACGGCGGATCAGTTCGATGCGTCCAAAGGAGAATAGCCCTATGAAACGTCACCTGGTCGAGCGCGAACTCACGTCGGAAGGTCCCAAATGCGTCGGCGGCGCGCGCGGAAAACGCCGCACGGTCACCGTCAATCTGGGCGAATCTCCGATCGCCTGGCTGCATTCGCGGGGGCATATCGATGAACGCCTGTTTGCCGCTGGAGAGGCGCTGCGCGGGGACTACGAACGCGCGCAGCTTTCTGGAAGCGTTACGATGCGCTGGGATCCGGTGCGCGTGAAGACCAATGGCGCGGGTCGCGATCACGGCCTGTCGCCCACGGAAAAACAAGTCGCGGCCAAACAAAGGTTTGATGACGCCATCGCAATGGCGGGAAAGGGGCTCGATGATATTCTATGGCGGGTCGTGTGCGCTGGTGAAGGCCTGCCAGAAGCGGAAAAGTCGCTGGGCTGGCCCGCACGCAGCGGCAAACTGGTGCTCAAACTCGCGCTGGATCGGGTGGCCGATTTCTACCGCATCCGGTGAAAGCGAGTTGGAAAAGTGTCAAGCAAGAGGCGGGCCGGTAAAGTAAAGTTTTCAGTGCTTTACCACACAACGAGGCGCTTGACAGTGTCAAGCAACGCGATGGCGGCCATTGGCGCTGTTTTTCGCGGATATGGACCCGGAACGTCCGATCTGGCACCTTTCGGCCATGGGGAGGACAACGCTTCGATACGCGCTGCTCTACGGGCTGCCGCTGGCCGCGCTTGCGGTGGCGCTGCAGTGGGCGGAGTACCGCTATTTCGCGCTGCGTATGCCGGGTGAGATCTACATCGCTTTTTTGGCAACGGTCTTTGTGACTTTGGGCGTTTGGGTCGGAATGCGCTTGACCGCGCGCCCCGCACCCACCGTGTTTGAGCCCAATGAAAAAGCGGCCAGAGCGCTGGGCCTCACCCGGCGAGAACGCGAAATTCTCGATCATCTGGCCAAGGGGGAAAGCAACAAGGAAATCGCGCGCTCGCTCGGCGTGTCGCCCAACACGATCAAGACGCAGATCGCGAGCCTTTATGTGAAGCTTGAAGTGAACGGACGCGGCAAAGCGGTGGAAGCGGCGCGGTCCTTGTCGTTGATCCCTTAGAACGGGCTCATTTTGTGAAGAACGGCGGTTTTTCAGGGTGATTTGCGGGTGAATGGGTCGAATTCACCCATCTGGGTGATGGATCAAAGGGGGCAATTGGGCTCGATCCAGGGGCGCTTGCACAAGGCAAGCGAGCGTCCTTCGGGGCCATTGGATGGAGAACAACAATGCTGCGTTATGCACTAATCTATGGTGGGCTTTCCGGCGCGATTGTGATCGCGGTAATTTCGATCACCCTGATGACGATGGGGCCGGAATCGGCGGCCAGTTCGCAAATGTCCGGCTATGCGATCATGATCGTGGCACTCAGTCTCGTCTTTATCGGCGTGAAGCGCTACCGGGACGTCGAACAAGGCGGGGTGATCAGTTTCAAGACTGGAGCCAGCGTAGGCGTTACAATGGCGGCGATCGCGGGCATCGTCTACACAATCGGTTGGGAAGCGGTTTTGTTCGCCACCGATTTCGCGTTCATTGAAACTTACTCTCAAACCATGATCGACAGCATCAAAGCGCAAGGGCTCAGCCCATCAGAAGAGGCCGCGAAGATTGCGGAGATTCGCTCTGGGATGGACATGTATCGCAACCCGATGTTCCGACTGCCGATCACCTTTGTCGAGATCTTCCCGGTCGGACTGATCGTAGCGCTTGTTTCCGCCCTGATACTCAAGAACCCTAAAGTGTTGCCAGTGCGTGCGGCGGTGTGACCATGGGATTGGGGCGGCCGGGGAATATGGCTTTGGGCCGTGTAACACGTGGTCCATGTCTCCCCTGCGGCTACGGCCCGAACGGCGTCAGGCGGAGAGCGTGGCAGCCACGCGGCGGCGCAAAGTGGGAATGGTCTCGGCTTCGTACCAGGGGTTTGTCGCCATCCACATCCGCACCCGCCACGATGGATGGGGAAGGGCAACGAAGGGCGCGCACTCCTCGGGCCGCTGAACCCGCTGCGTCATCGACCAGCGACTGGTGTGGGGCAGGTACTGGGTTTGCGCGTAGGATCCGACCAAGAGGGTCAGCCGGTCCTTGGGCAGAAGAGCGAGGATGCGATCGTGCCACAGCGGTGCGCATTCAGGGCGGGGAGGGGCATCCCCTCCGCCCGCTTTGCCGGGGTAGCAGAAGCCCATGGGCATAAGCGCGATGGCGCTGGGATCGTAGAAGGTTGCTTTGTCGACACCAAGCCAATCGCGCAGCCGGTCGCCGCTGTCGTCGTCCCACGGAACGCCGCTGGCGTGGACCTTGGTGCCAGGAGCCTGGCCGATGATCAGGACCCTGGAGGTCGGCGCGAACTGGACGACGGGTCGGGGGCCAAGTGGCAAGTGCTCAGCGCAATGGGTGCAGGCGGTGATCTCGGCGTGCAGCGCGGTGGCTGCGTTGGCGCTCACCCCTCGACCCGTTCGGCAAGGTCGAGCCAGCGCTCCTCGGCCTCGTCCTTCTCGGCACGGGCGTTTTCGAGACCCTTGGAGATGGTGGCGAAACGTTGGGGGTCTTGCGTGAACAGATCGGGGTCGGCGAGAATGGCCTCGCCCTTGGCGATGGCCGCTTCGAGCTCCTCGATGCGCGCAGGAAGGAGCTCATAATCGCGCTGGTCTTTGTAGGAGAGCTTGTCCGACTTCGGCGCAGCGGAGGGCGTGGGAGAAGGCGCGGAAGGTTTGGCAGCCGCCTTGGGTTTGCCAGCAAAAGGTTGGCGCCTCTTGGCTTCCCAATCCTCGTATCCGCCCGCGACGATGTCGACCTTGCCAGTGCCGTCGAGGCCGAGCGTGACCGTGACAGTCTTGTCGAGGAAGTCGCGGTCGTGGCTAACGATGAGGACGGTGCCGTCGAAATCGGCGATGACCTCTTGGAGCAGATCGAGGGTTTCGAGGTCGAGGTCGTTGGTCGGTTCATCGAGCACCAGGAGGTTAGCGGTGCGCGCAAACTCGCGGGCCAGCAGAAGCCGCGAACGCTCGCCGCCCGACAGGATGCCGACTTTGGTGTCGACGATCTTGGGATCGAACAGGAATTCTTTGAGATAGGCCTGCACATGCTTTCGCGCGCCACGAACGTCGATCCAGTCGCCGCCTTCCGCCAAGATGTCGCGCACGCTGGCACCGGGCTCCAGCAGCTTACGCTGTTGGTCGATCATCACACCGGACAAGGTGCGCGCGTGGGTGATGGTGCCTTCGTCTGGCTCCAATTCACCGGTGAGCATTTTGAGCAAAGTGGTTTTGCCCGCGCCGTTTGCGCCCACGATTCCAATCCGGTCACCGTTCTGGATGCGCAAAGTGAAGGGTTTGACGATCGCGCGGCCATCATAGCTTTTGGAAATGCCCTCCGCGACGATGACGGACTTCGATTTGAACTCTTCGTCATTTGCCAGCTTGAGCTTCGCAGCGCCGCTGTCCGAGATCATCGCCGCCCGCGTCGCGCGCATCTGATACAGCTTCTCAAGGCGCCCTTGGTTGCGCTTGCGCCGCGCAGTGACCCCGCGTTCAAGCCAATGCGCTTCGAGCTTGAGTTTCGCATCCAGCTTTTCCGCCGCGCGCGCTTCCTCTGCGTAGACCTGCTCTTCCCAGGCCTCATACCCGCCAAAGCCGACCTCCTTGCGCCGCATAGACCCGCGATCAAGCCACAGGGTCGCGCGTGTCAGTCGTTTGAGGAATGTCCGGTCGTGGCTGATCGTGATGAAGGCGCCTTTGTAGCGCGTCAGCCAGTCTTCGAGCCAGTCAATCGCGCCAAGATCCAGGTGGTTGGTCGGCTCGTCCAAAAGGAGCAAATCGGGGTCCTGCGCCAAAGCCCGGGCAATTGCCGCGCGGCGTTTCTCGCCCCCGCTCGCCGTTGCCGCGTCGCGCGCCATGTCGATACCCAGCTGCCCTGCGATCGCTTCGACTTCGTGTTCAGCAGGCGAGTGATCGCCGGACAGCGCGAAGTCCATCAGGGTCGCGTGTTCAGAGAAGTCCGGCTCTTGCTCGAGAAACACGATCCGCGTGTTTGGCTTCACCCGGCGCGTGCCACGGTCCATCTCGATCCGGTCATCGATCATCCGCAGCAGCGTGGTCTTCCCCGCGCCGTTACGACCGATCAAAGCCAACCGGTCCCCAGGCAAAACATGCAGATCAATCGGCTCCGCGCCTTCACCCCGCTTGGGCCCGCCAAACAGCCAGCGGCCGCCTTGTTGCAGGCCAAGACCTTCGAGACTGAGGATGGGTGGTTGCGCCATAGGCTGCGCCAAGTAGGGGCTTGCGCGATGGCAAACAAGTCGGTTCAGTGATCATCAAGGCGCAGGTGGTCAAATCGCGTTTAATTGGAGGGAATACACCATGATCCGCACACTTCTTGCTGCCGGCGCATTGACACTGGCGAGCGTTTCCAACGCCCCCGCCTTCGCCGCCCAGATTGAGATCGACGCCGAAGGGCCTGTGATCGAACTCAACATCTTCGAAAGCGTGACCGCCGAACCCGATATCGCGACGATTGGAGCGGGTGTCACCAGCGAAGCTCCGACCGCGGTTGAGGCGATGCGTTTGAATGCGCGCGAGATGAACGCGGTTATTGAGCGGATCAAATCACTGGGCGTCGCCGAGGAGGACATTCAAACCACCGGCATCAACCTCAATGCACGGTACGACTACAACCGTCAGACCCGCAAACAGGACTTTCTTGGCTACTCCGTGTCGAACCGCGTGAGCGTGAAGCTTCGCGAGATCGATGAAGTGGGCGGCGTGTTGGATGCGCTCGTGTCGGCAGGGGCGACAGACCTGAGTGGCCCCAGCTTTGCGATCGAAGATGACGAAGCCGCGAAAGATCAGGCGCGGATGCGTGCGGTTGAGCGCGGGATGGCCCGCGCGCGCGCCTACGCTGCGATGATGGGAGGCGACGACGTGCGCGTCCTCGAAATTAACGAAAGCATCCGGGCGCAGTCGCGATTTGACGGCATGGTCCAGCGGACCGCAGCGCCGGAGGCTATCTCGGTGTCGGCAAGCCCTGTGCAGCCGGGCCGGGTCAGCACCGGTGTTTCTCTGACCATGAAATTCGAGGTGCGCGGTGCGAACGCAAAGGACGAGGCCGAAGCGGACGAGTAGGCTAAGCGCGCCAATCGCCTGAACCCTCTGCAAAGTCATCATTCACAGCTTGTTCAACGCCGTGTGGCTAGGCATGACACAATTATGAAACACGTCTCGTCCTCGACTTTTGCCTTTTCGCTGGCGCTTGCGCTGTCCGTTGCGGCTGCGCCGGCGTCGGCTGAGATTGTTTCAAAAGTACAGGCGTCACCCATTCCCAATTTTGATTGGACCGCGTCCTATTCTCAGAAGAAGACCCGCGACGACCAAGGCGAAGCGCGCCGGGAGATGAAGGCGGGCAACCAACTGTCGCTGCGTGAGATCGAGAAACGCGTGCTGCCAAAAATGCGCGGGGCGGAGTATCTCGGGCCGACTTACGACGCGGCCTCGCACGCTTACCGGCTTAAATTCATCAAGGATGGCCGCGTGATGTATGTCGATGTCGATGCGCGGAGTGGCAAAATCGTCAATCGCTCTCGGTGATGGAAGGCGGCTCCTTGCTTGACCTTGTCAGCGGGAAAGCCCACCAGTTTTAGCATCATGCAATCAAGACCTAACGGGGTAACATGCGCATCCTGATCGTTGAAGACGAACCCACTCTTGGCCAGCAGTTGAAGTCAACGCTGGAGCAAACCGGGTACGCGGTTGATTTGTCCACCGATGGTGAGGATGGCCACTTTCTCGGCAGCACCGAGGATTACGACGCCTGCATCCTTGATTTGGGGCTCCCCGAAATTGACGGACTGAGCGTCTTGGGCATGTGGCGCAAGGAAGGCCGCGACTTTCCGGTGCTGGTCCTGACCGCGCGCGACAGCTGGTCGGACAAGGTCGCCGGTCTCGACGCGGGCGCGGACGATTACCTCGCCAAACCGTTTCAGACCGAAGAGCTGATCGCTCGACTGCGCGCGCTTATCCGCCGCGCTTCGGGCAACACGTCTTCGGAACTGACGGCGGGTAATGTGCGCCTCGACACGCGCTCGGGCCGCGTCACTTTGGACGGCGAGCCGGTCAAGCTAACCGCGCAGGAATACAAATTGCTCAGCTACCTGATGCACCACAAGGGCAAGGTCGTCAGCAGAACTGAGCTGATCGAGCATATCTACGACCAGGACTTTGATCGCGATTCCAACACGATTGAAGTCTTTGTCACCCGCATCCGCAAAAAACTTGGCGCAGAAGTGATAACGACGATACGTGGCCTCGGTTACAGCCTCGACGACCCGGCAGAGCCCCCGCGCGCTTCTTGAAGAAGCCAAAGGGCATGCCCCCGCCACCGCTGCGCCTTTGACCGGCGCGGATGGTGCAGCAGGCGTGGACGCGAAGGCCACGTCAGAACACCCGGTCGAATCGTCACCAGCTTCCACCAATCGCCCCCGCGGCAGTCTCGCACGGCGTATGGGGCTCATCGCGGCCGCTTGGATCACGGTTCTATTGGTGGGCGGAGGTATCGCGCTCGACCGCACACTGGCCGCTCAGGTTCAGGACAACTTCGACGAGCAGCTCGAATATATCCTCAACGCGATGATCTCGTCGGCTGAGATCGACCCATTGGGCGATGTCTATTTCGAACTTCGCCTTGGGGACCAGCGGTTTCTGGAGCCTGGCAGCGGCATCTATTGGCAAGTGAGCGGGGGCAACTCCATCCCCTATCCTTCGCGCAGCCTGTGGGATCGCGAACTTGAAGTGCGCGATGTGATTGGCCGCGATGGGGCATTCCCGGACGAGCCTATCTTCTACGATTCCGATCAATGGGCCGATGAATCGCTGCGTATTGTGCAGCGGACCATCATCCTGCCGGGCAGCGAGACGCGCTGGACTTTCGCGGTCGCTAGCCGACCGGATGAAAAGACCGAACAGCTGCGCAATATACGCTTGATCCTGGTGTGGAGTTTTGCCGTGCTCGGCTTGGGCTTGATCGCGATGGCCTTGCTTCAGATCCGCTATGGCCTTTCTCCGCTGCGGCGGGTGAGGGCGGCCATTTCGAAGCTTCGCACCACGGGCGATAACCGCATCACCGAACCGCTGCCGACCGAGGTTGAACCGCTGGTGGAAGAAGTCAACGCGCTGCTCGAACACACCGAAAGGCAGGCCGAAGAGGCGCGCATGCACGCGGGCAATTTGGCGCACGCTTTGAAGACGCCGCTGACGGTTCTCACCAACGCGGCGACGGCGAGAGACCCGGATATTGCGCAAGCGGTGTTCCGTGAAACGCGCACGATGCAGCGTCATGTGGACCACCACCTGGCGCGTGCAAGGGCGTTAGGGCGGCGAGCCGTGGGCCATGCCCGTACAAATGTCCGCGCCAGCGCCGAGGCTGTCCAGCGGGCGGTTGAGCGTCTCTATCCTGATGGCCGTCTGGATATTGCTGGCAATCGTGAAGCGCAGGTCGCAATCGAGCGTCAGGATCTCGACGAAATCCTAGGTAATCTGATCGAAAACGCCGCGAAATATGGCGGCGGAAGCGTGTTCGTAACGGTCGATGCGGAGCCCGATTCCGAACAGTGTCTGATCTGGGTCGAAGACGACGGAACGGGTATACCCGAGGCCGAGCGAACGCGCATCTTCGACCGCGGCGCGCGACTTGATACAGGCAAGCCCGGGACAGGCCTCGGCCTTGCGATCGTTCGTGATGTGGCCGAGATATACGGCGGCACGGCGCGGCTGGACGAAAGCGAGGATTTGGGAGGGCTTTTGGTGGAGTTAAGCTTGCCCCGCGCATGAATGCGGAGACCTTTAACTCTGCCCGCCTATTTGTCGCGCGCCTGTTCGTGGTGTCGGATCACTTCTTCGATTATGAAGCGCAGAAACTTCTCGCTGAATTCCGGATCCAGATCGGCGGCCTCCGATAAAGCGCGTAATCGCTCTATCTGACGTTTCTCACGTCCCGGGTCAGCTGGGGGTAGAGTGACCTTAGCCTTGTATTCGCCAACCGCCTGCGTAATCCGAAACCGTTCGGCCAGCATGTGGATGATCGCTGCATCGATGTTGTCGATACTCTTGCGATAGACAGCCAAAACCGGATCGGCCCCAGTCTCGTCGGTGGGGGCGTTGGCGGCGGGCTTGCTCGGCGTGGGTTGCATATCTTGCGACATACCTATGGCCCTACGCAGCAATTGAAAGCTTGCCAAGCGCTTGACCTCGCCCCTAAGGCCGACCGCGATGAGCGCCGAAGTAATACCTATGCCGCGCAAACGGCCTTCGCTTGAGCCGATGCTGTCGCTGACCGCCAATGGAATGAATTCGGTCAACGCGGTCATTCTGGATCGCATGGAAAGCGAAATCCCACTGATCCCAAGGCTCGCTGGGCATCTGATATCTGGCGGAGGCAAGCGGCTGCGGCCGATGCTGACGCTCGCCGGCGCTGAGTTGGTCGGGTACAAGGGTACCCGCCATCACAAGCTCGCGGCGGCGGTGGAGTTTATCCACACCGCCACGCTTCTCCACGATGATGTCGTCGATGGCAGCGAACTGCGCCGGGGTAAAGCGGCGGCGAACATCGTGTTCGGCAACCCAGCGACGGTTCTGGTCGGCGATTTCCTGTTCAGCCGTGCGTTTGAGCTGATGACCGAAGATGGATCGCTGCGTGTACTTTCCATCCTGAGCCACGCCAGCGCCGTGATCGCCGAAGGCGAGGTCTCGCAGCTCACCGCGCAGCGCCAGATCGAAACCAGCGAAGAACGCTATCTCCACATAATTGGCGCCAAAACAGCGGCCCTGTTCGCCGCCGCGAGCCAGATCAGCGCGGTCGTCGCCGAATGCAGCGAAGAGCAAGAGCGCGCGCTGGAGGACTTTGGCCGCAATTTGGGCGTGGCATTCCAACTCGTTGATGACGCGATCGATTACGATTCCGATGCCGCCGAAATGGGTAAAGATCAGGGCGACGATTTCCGCGAAGGCAAAATGACTTTGCCGGTTATCCTCGCGAATGCGCGCGGCGACGAAGAAGAGCGCAAATTCTGGAAAGACGCGATCATCGGGCACCGCACGTCGGACGAAGATCTCGCCCACGCCATCGCTTTGATCAAAAAGCACAACGCCGTGGAAGACACGCGCCAACGCGCGCGTCACTATGCTCAGCGCGCCATTGATGCGATTTCGATCTTCCCCGATGGCAAAGCGCGCCAAGCTATGGCCGAAGCGGCGCAGTTCGCGGTTGCTCGCGGCTATTAAACCCACAGGGTTTTCGCCATACATCGCTCAACCATGAGCGCCGATCTTCCCATTCAAGAGGTTCTACCGGACTTGCGCGCTGCCCTGCGTGATGCGGGCGCGGCTGTCCTGATCGCCCCTCCTGGCGCGGGGAAGACCACCGCAGTGGCTCCCGCATCGCTTGGCGAGGACTGGTGCGATGGTGAAATCATCGTGACTTCCCCGCGCCGCGTCGCCGCGCGAGCGGCGGCGGAGCGGATCGCGGAAATGCTGGGCGAAAGACCGGGCGAAACGGTGGGCTATCAAACGCGCATGGACAGCAAGGTTTCGAGACGGACACGCATCCGCATCGTGACCGAAGCGATCCTGGTCAATCGGTTGGTGGCCGATCCGGAGTTACCCGGCGTCTCCGCCATCCTGTTTGACGAAGCGCATGAGCGCCACCTCGACAGCGATCTGGGCTTGGCTCTGGCGCTAGAAACCCGAGGAGTTCTGCGCGAGGACCTACGCGTACTGGTCATGTCAGCGACGATTGATGGCGCGCGTTTCTCGCGGCTTTTGGGTAAAAACGCGCCCGTTATCGAAAGCGAGGGGCGCAGCCATCCACTCGATATCAAATGGCTGGGCGCGGACTCCACGCAAAGCCTTGAAGATCAAGTGGCGAGCGGTGTCATGCAGGCCTGGCGCGATGAACAAGGCGATATCCTCGCCTTTCTACCCGGAGTGCGTGAGATCGAACGGGTGCGCGAGCGTCTCGAAGCGCGGCTGCACGATACGCCGATCCTGCCCCTTCATGGGCAGATTGATCCGGCGGGACAACGCGCCGCTATCCGCCGCGATCAGGAAGGTCGCCGCCGTATTGTTTTGGCCAGCGCAATTGCTGAAACATCGCTGACGCTCGATGGTGTGTCCTGCGTGGTCGATAGCGGTTTGGCGCGCCTTGCTGAATATGATCGCGGTGCGGGCACCACACGGTTGGTTACACGGCTGGCAAGTCAGGCGGCCTCAGCCCAACGCGCCGGGCGAGCGGCACGACAAGCACCCGGTGTAGCCTATCGCCTTTGGGAGGAGGCCGGGCACGCCGGAAGGCCCGAATTTGCACCGCCAGAGATCGAGACGGCGGATCTGACTGATCTGACCTTGCGTCTTGCCCTCTGGGGGACGAGCGATCCGGCGAGCCTCGCGTGGCTGGACACGCCGCCTGAGGCGTCGATCAAAGCAGCGCGCGCCGGCCTCGAAGCGATGGGCGCGCTTGACGTGGGTGGGCGGATTACATCCTTTGGCGAGGCGGTTGCAAAGATGCCTATGGCGCCGCACGAAGCCGCCGCCCTTTTGTTCGCGGCCAAAGCTGGTGTCGGGCAGGAGTCGGCCGAGCTTATTATGCTCACGCAGGAACGCGGTTTGGGTGGGCGAAGCGAAGATCTTTCGCAGCGTCAGTCCCGATGGCGTGGTGATCGGTCCAAGCGTGCGGACACCGCACGGCGGATTGCGCAGGGGTGGGCAAAGGCGGCGGATAAGACTTCGCTTGAGATCGATGCATCCGTTGAAGAACCCGCCGAAGCGCTCGCACTTGCGCGCCCGGATTTCGTGGCTCGTCGGCGCGACCAAAGCGGAGAGAGCTGGATTAGCGCGGGCGGGAGGGGTTTCACGCTCGATCCAGCTTCTCCCTTAGCCAGGGCGGAATGGATCGTCATTGCTGACGCCCAAGGCGCGGCGCGATCCGCGCGCATTACGGGCGGGCTCGAACTCAGTGCGACGCAGGTTGAGCGGCTTTTTGCCAAAGCGCTGCAGAAACGGTCTGTAGCTCATTGGAATAAGTCAAAAAACCGGGTGGAAATGCGGCGAGAGCGCCGGCTGGGCGCGATCGCTTTGAGCAGCGGACCTGATCCGGATCCCGATCCTCAGGTGGTGTTGGAGATGCTATTGGCGAAGGCGAAGGAGGCTCTGCCTGACATCCTGCCACCAGCCTTTTTGGCGCGGGCGCGTTTCGCCGAAATTGACGCGCTGTCGTCGGAAGCTTTGGCAAAAACGGCGGATGTGTGGCTGTCAGCACTACTCGAAAATCGGCGCGACCTTGATCTCCCTCCACACCGTGTGGCCGAAGCAGCCTTGGCGCAGATCGACTGGAACCTACAGCAACAGCTGTCCTCCGCGGCGCCGAAGGAGTTCACATCTCCCGCCGGAACGCACCATTCGATTGATTATGACGGAGATGATGCGCCCAGTGCGGAGGTGCGCGTCCAGGCTCTGTTTGGGCTCGATACGCAACCGATGATTGGTCGCACACCTCTTATTCTGAAGCTTACCAGCCCGGCAGGACGCCCGATCCAGTCAACGCGTGATTTGCCGGGCTTTTGGCGCGGCAGCTGGGCTGACGTCGCAAAGGATATGAAGGGCCGCTATCCCAAACACCGCTGGCCCGAGCAGCCATGGCTGGAAAAGCCGAGCCTGAAGACCAAAAACGCCTTCAATCGGCAGTGATTTTGGATTATTGGCGGACTCTTAAAGGGATCAGACGGGCCGCCAAGGCGGACCGCAAGCGCGCCCGCAGCGATGCGATCTTTGGATCGCAACAAGCGAGGAAGAGAATAAATGCCAGCTAGAATTTATCAGACACCGAAAAGCGCGATGCAATCGGGCAAGGCCAATACCGACACCTGGGTGCTCGAATTCGAACAATCCGAAGCGCGCAAGCCTGATCCTCTTATGGGATGGACGGGCAGTGGCGATACGCAAAGTCAGGTCAAGCTGAGCTTCCCAACCAAGGAAGCAGCGAAGGCGTACGCCGAAAAATACGGTATTCCCGCGCGTGTTCACACCACTCCGACCAAAGCGCTCAAGCTGCAAGCTTATGCCGATAATTTTCGGTAATTGATTTTTAGCGAGCGGGTCGCCATATGCACCTCCGGGAGTCGGGTGGACGTTTGCGTTCGCTCACCGGGTCAGGTCCGGAAGGAAGCAGCCCAGGTGAATTGCGGCGGGTCGCTCGGCTCCTTTTATTTCTTAACATCGTCATGACAAACGCAGGGCAAAGGCCTAGCTTGGCATCGTGACTGATTCCGATCCTCTTGATCCCGTTACCGCCTCTGGCAACGTTCCCGAGAACGAAGAGGACACGGTGCCGACAGCCGCCGAACTCGAAGCGGCTGGGCAGAACTCCATGTTCGGTGACGCTCCGGCTGAGCCAGCCGCTTCTACGCCGGCGCCCGCTCAACCGTCTCCGGCGCAAACTCACGAAGAGCCGAGCGCGCAACCTTACCGTGTGCTGGCGCGGAAATACCGTCCGCAGACCTTTTCCGAACTGATCGGGCAAGAGCCCATGGTGCGCACGCTCGCCAACGCGATTGAACGCGATCGGCTGGCGCACGCCTTCCTCATGACCGGGGTTCGCGGGGTCGGGAAAACGTCGACTGCGCGCCTGATAGCCAAGGCCCTCAATTGCATTGGTCCAGACGGGCAGGGCGGTCCGACGATTGATCCGTGCGGTGTGTGCGAGAATTGCACGGCCATCGCCGAGGGACGTCATATCGACGTGATCGAAATGGACGCGGCCTCCAACACCGGCGTCGACGATGTGCGCGAGATCATCGAAGCGGTTCGCTACGCGGCGGTTTCGGCTCGCTTCAAGATCTACATCATCGATGAGGTGCACATGCTTTCGCGCAACGCCTTCAACGCGTTGCTCAAAACGCTCGAAGAACCGCCGGCGCATGTTAAGTTCCTTTTTGCAACGACTGAAGTCGACAAATTGCCCGTCACGGTTTTAAGTCGGACGCAGCGTTTTGATTTGCGCCGGATCCCCGCCAGCCTTTTGGCTGAGCATTACGCCAACGTATGCCGCAAAGAGGGCGTCGACGCCGACGAAGAGGCGCTGCGCATTATCGCCAACGCGGCCGAAGGGTCCGCGCGTGACGGTCTTTCGATCCTCGACCAGGCGATCGCCCACGCGGACCTCGAAACCGACGGAAAGGTCAGCGCTGAGCGGGTCCGGGATATGCTTGGCTTGGCCGACAAAAGCGCGCAGCGCGCGGTGCTTGGTCATATCCTCAACGCCGACGCCAAAGCTCTGCTCGCTGGAATTGAGGAGCAATACGCTCTCGGTGTTGAGCCGCTCGCCTTGATGCGGGCGCTGATGGATTTGGTGCACAAGGTCACTGTGTCGCAGGTCTCAGGCGCTGAGCCGGACGCGCCGGGTGAGGAAGAACGCGCCGCGCTTGCTGATTTTGTCGAGAGGCTTTCGGCTGGGCAGCTGCATCGCCTGTGGCAATTGCTGCTCAAAGGACATGAAGAGGTCCGTTCCGCGCCCGACCCGCTGGTGTCGCTCCAGATGGCGCTGCTGCGTGTGCTTCACGCCGCCGATATGCCCGACCCGGGGAAATTGGCGCGGCGCATCGAACAGATCGCCAGCCAACCCGCCGCGCCTGCGAGCGCTCCGTCTGGCGACCCGGCTCCTGCGCCCACGGCTCAGACCTCTGCGGCTCTGCCCGATTGGGCCGAACTTGTCGAAGACGTGGACCGCGCCGGCCATATGCACGTGGCCGAAATGATGCGTTCGCGTATTCGCATAGTGGAACTGGGGCCGGAACGCCTTACCTATCAAAAGGCGGACAGCTTCCCGGACGATCCGGGACCCGACGTAAAAGAGGCCTTGTTCAAGCTAACCGGTAAGCGCTGGGCGGTCGAGCAGAGCGGAGCTCAAGGGCATCCGACTCTGCGCGAACAGGCCGAGGCGGAAGCCAAAGCGACCCGTGACGCGACCCTATCCGATCCGTTGGTGAAAGCGGTGTTTGAAGCCTTTCCCGACGCGGAATTGATTGAAACCCCGCAAGGGACCGAAGACGCATCCTCGCCACGTTCGGCCTCGAGTGGAAACTGGAACTAAACAAAGGAAACCCGCCATGAAGAGCATGGAAGAAATGATGCAAGCCGCGCAGCAAGCGGCGGAAACCATCCAGAACCAGATGAACGACATGCAGGTGAAGCTCGACAATATCGAGGTTCAGGGGACCGCTGGCGGCGGGCTGGTCACCGTGAAGGCGACCGCCAAGGGACGCATTTTGAGCGTGAGCATCGATGACAGCCTGATGAAGCCTGAGGAAAAGGGCATCGTTGAAGACCTCGTCACCGCCGCGTTCAATGACGCACGTGACAAGGCGGATCGAGTTTCGGCTGAGCAGATGAAGGAAATGCAGGGCTCGATGGGCCTGCCCCCGGGGTTCAACCTTCCCGGAATGGGGTGATAAAAGCAAATGGGTCTTTTCGGACCTTCGCTACCTATCAATCGAGACGAATTTGAATGGCTTTTTGCCTGTTTTGCCTGGCTTGATCGCCAGCTAGGTGAAAGGGAGCTCCGCGCCTCTTTCGAACCGTGTCTCTCGTTGCCGAGTGACCCTGAGTTCTTGAACGCTCGAACCGCCGCGCAGATGCTCGATTTCGTCAAGAGTCGATCTGGGTTGCAGGACTGGGAATGCCGTCTTGAACAAGGAGCGGCCGCACCCGCGCTCATCGGTGGGGTCGGAGAGTTTTCACAGAAATCGACACTTGGCACTTTTAGCGTCGAGGGCAATACGCCTGTCATTCGATACACGCCTGATTTACTGCAGAACCCTGTCGGACTGGCGGCGACCTTTGCGCATGAGCTAGCGCACTTGGTGATCCACACGCTGGGTGTGCCTCCGGGAGGGGAAGCGTTGGAAGAACACGCAACGGATTGCACGGCGGTGTATCTGGGATTCGGGGTGTTTCTCGCCAACAGCGCACGGCATTTCAGCCAGTTTAGTGATGGTGGATATCAGGGCTGGAGCTCTTCTACGTCCGGTTACTTGTCCGAAAACGCTCTCGTTACAGCGCTTGCAATCTTTGAAGCGCGTTTCTCAAGCTCGTCAGAGGTCAGTTCAAATCTGAAGGATTATCTTAGGCCCTCCCACCGCAAAGCGACAAAGTATCTAGCCAAATATCATTCGGATATCGGGAAGGATTTTGGCATGGTCGATTTCAAGGAATGGGCGTAATCGCAGTCCCCCTTCCACAGCTTCGTGGCGAAGACCGTTGCGACCTAACAGGCGGCTTCCCATATTCCCTACAAAGGCTCGCCCCAATGGCGGCCACGGAAACAATCTGATGACTGAATCTTTCCCTCTCCTTCCGCTGCGCGATATCGTCGTCTTTCCCGGCATGGTTGTGCCCCTGTTCGTGGGGCGCGAGAAATCGGTGGCCGCGCTTGAAGCGGCGATGGATGCGTCGAAGGACATATTCCTCCTCGCGCAATTGGACCCGGCGACAGACGATCCTGAAGGCGATGATCTGTATGACACCGGCGTGGTCGCGCAGGTGCTTCAGCTTTTGAAGCTGCCCGATGGCACCGTGCGCGTTTTGGTGGAAGGCACCCACCGCGCGAAGCTTGAAGGGTTGAAAGCGGAAGGCGGCTACGTTCTGGCGGACGTCGATCTTCTGGAACCCGAAACCGTCGCCGGCAGCGAAGTCACCGCGCTGATGCGGCAGGTGGTCGATCAATTCGGGGAGTATTCAAAGCTCAACAAGAAGATGAACGACGAGAATGACAAGGGCACCACCGATCTGTCCGATGTTGACGACGCGGGCCAATTGGCCGACACGATCGCAGCGGCCATCAGCGCAAAGGTTTCGGACAAGCAATCGCTGCTTACCGAGGCCAATCCGTTGAAGCGTCTCGAGCTCGTCATGGCCTTTATGGAAGGCGAGCTGTCGGTGCTACAGGTTGAGCGCAAGATCCGCGGCCGCGTGAAGCGCCAGATGGAGAAGACCCAGCGCGAGTATTACCTTAACGAGCAGTTGAAAGCGATCCAGAGCGAGCTGGGCGGCGGCGATGACGGCGATGTCGACGAGATCGCCGAACTGACCGAGAAGATCGAAAAGACCAAGCTTTCCAATGACGCCAAGGAAAAAGCCAATCAAGAGCTGAAAAAGCTCAAGGGCATGCAGCCGATGAGCGCTGAGGCGACCGTGGTGCGAAACTATCTCGACGTGCTGCTGGGTCTCCCATGGGGCAAGAAGAGCCGGGTTAAGAAAGACATCGGCAAGGCGCAGGAAATCCTCGACGCCGATCATTACGGGCTTGAGAAAGTCAAGGACCGGATCATTGAGTATCTCGCCGTGCAGGCGCGCACCAACAAGCTGAAGGGGCCTATCCTGTGCCTTGTTGGTCCCCCAGGTGTCGGTAAAACCTCGCTGGGCAAGTCTATCGCCAAGGCGACGGGTCGTGAGTTTGTGCGCCAATCGCTGGGCGGCGTGCGCGACGAAGCGGAAATCCGTGGACACCGGCGGACCTATATCGGTTCCATGCCGGGCAAGATCGTCAACAATCTGAAGAAAGCCGGAACAAGCAATCCGCTCTTCCTGCTCGATGAGATTGACAAGCTCGGTCAGGATTTCCGCGGCGACCCCGCATCGGCGCTGCTCGAAGTGCTGGACCCTGAGCAGAACGACAAGTTCCAGGATCACTATCTGGAGCTGGATCTGAACCTGTCGGACATCATGTTTGTGACGACGGCCAACAGCTTAGACTTGCCGCAGCCGCTGCTCGATCGGATGGAGATCATTCGCCTAGAGGGTTATACCGAGGACGAGAAGGTCGAGATTGCGACGCGTCACCTGATCGCGAAACAGGTCAGCGACCATGGCCTGAAAGATGGCGAGTTTGAACTCACCGAAGACGGCCTGCGCGATCTGATCCGCTATTACACGCGCGAAGCCGGTGTGCGTACGCTGGAGCGCGAGATCGCCCGGCTGGCGCGCAAGAGCCTGCGTAAGATATTGGAGAAAGAAACGACCTCGGTAACGATCACTCCTGAAAACCTCGGCGACTTTGCCGGCGTTCGCAAGTTTAAGCATGGGACATCGGAAGAAGATGCTCAGATTGGCGCGGTCACGGGCCTCGCCTGGACCAGCGTGGGTGGCGAATTGCTCACCATCGAAAGCGTGACAACACCGGGTAAGGGCGAGATCCGAACCACTGGTAAATTGGGCGAGGTGATGACGGAAAGCATCGCGGCGGCCTTCAGTTTCGTCAAATCGCGCGCGCCAGCCTATGGCATCAAGCCGAGCCTATTCCAGCGCAAGAATGTGCACATCCACCTGCCCGAAGGCGCGGTGCCCAAGGATGGACCAAGCGCGGGGATTGGTATGGTCACTTCGATCGTTTCAACGCTGTCTGGCGTTGCGGTACGCCCGGACGTGGCGATGACGGGCGAAGTGACACTGCGGGGTCGCGTTTTGGCCATTGGCGGCCTCAAGGAAAAGCTGCTCGCAGCGCTTCGCGGCGGGATCAAGACGGTCCTCATCCCCGAAGAGAACGTCAAAGACCTCGCTGAGATTCCGGACAATGTGAAGGAGAGGCTTGAAATCATCGCGGTCAGCCATGTCGATGAAGTGCTGGAACGCGCTTTGACGGATATGCCTGCCCCTATTGAGTGGAGTGAGGCCGACGATTTGGCGAGCCAGCCAGGCTCGGCGTCTGGTGGCACGCCCGCTCCAAGCGGCCCAACTGCGCACTAGAGCCGTTCAAGGTCAGTAACCAGACGCGGTGTCGCACCCTCTTGTTTGCGGTGCGGGGCCCACGTTTCGTCGCAAATTTGCGAGATTGGCCAAAAACGGCCCTTTTCGCCCTGATTTGCCTTTGACAGTGAACCGCAAAAGCGTTCAATCTCAAAGCTTCCGGGCTGGCGATTCACACGCGCCGTTAAATGAGTTTAACTGAGGGGTATCTCGAATGAACAAGAATGATCTGATCAGTGCAGTAGCGGAAAGCAGTGGCCTTTCGAAGAATGACGCGTCGAACGCCGTGGAAGGTGTTTTTGACGCGATCACGAAAGCGCTGTCTGGCGGCGATGAAGTGCGACTGGTTGGATTTGGTACGTTTTCCGTTGCGAATCGTAAGGCTTCGACCGGCCGTAACCCGCGTACGGGCGCACCGATGAACATTCCGGCTTCGACCCAGCCGAAGTTCAAGGCCGGTAAGGGTCTGAAGGACGCGGTCAACTAACGAAGGTTTTTGCAAGATCTAAGGGCGAGTTTGTGCGCCCTTCCATAAAAAAGGGCCCCGCCAACTGTTTGGGTTGGCGGGGCCTTGTTTTTACATTGGGTGGTTTGCAGGCTAAGCGAGCTAACCTCCCGTCGCAATAAGCGCTGTGGGGGCTGCGTTCGTGCGGGCATCGATTTCCCATACCAGCTTTTCGCCATTGTTAGTGGCGCTGGGGCCTTCATCGGTGTTGTTGGCGCGGATGTTCATTCCACCCGACGTCACAATCGTGAACGTACCCTCGGGCGTCGGAAATTCGGGCATTGGCTCGTCACCGCTTGGGCCGCTTTCGCCCATTGAAGCAGCCATGCCGGCCATCCCTGCAAAACCGCCCATCATGGCGCTCATGGGGTTGTCCTCATTCTGAGCTGAGAAACCGGGCGCGTTGATCCGCACCAGATCACCGTCGCGTAGGAATATCTGCAAGAAAGGATTGGTGGAGGGGACGCCTTCGATCACCGGAAAGGCGAATTCATGGGTCAGCTTACCGGTGAGCGTGTAGCTGACATCGAAAACGCCGTTGCCTTTGTCTTCGACCCGCTCCCAACCGCGCTGACGCAGCAAAATCTGGGTGAACTTGGCTGTGGCTTCTGGATCGGTCGCGTCAATCCCGCCCAGAAGGGCCGACATTTGCTCCGCTTTCTGAGCGGCTTCGGCAGCGCGCGCCTCCTCGCCAGCTTCCCACGCGGCGCGTTGACCTTCGAGTTCGTTGGCGGTGCAATCGCGTTCGTCAAAAGTGCCATCGACATAACAAGGTTCGGCTTCGAACTCCTTCGCGCTTTCGCCCATTTCGGCAAGCTGCGAGAGCCCAAGGAAGAAGATCTCCCCTTCATAGGTAAAGGTGAAGTCATCGTCGGGGCCCAGAACCAGCTCGGATGTGAACGTGCCTGGCGTGATAAAACAGCCGGTAAGCAAAAGAGAAAGGCTGGCGATAATGGCGAGGCCAAGCCCGCGGCTAGGGCGGCGTTGGTGTGTAAGTTCTGCGTTCATCGGCTTATCCTCCTTGCCGGGTGTTGCACACACTTACTCTCCTCGGGTTGCCACAGCGTAAAGCGAAATCGCGGCTGCGTTTGAGACATTGAGGCTCTCAATATCCGAAGTGATCGGCAGTCTGGCAAGTGTATCGCAGTGTTGAGCGATGTTGTGACGCATGCCTTCGCCTTCCGCTCCGAGAACCAGAGCGATCGGTCCAGTGGTCATCGCTTCGGCCAATGTCGGCTCCGCTTCGCCCGCCAACCCAATGCGCCAATAGCCGGCTTCGGCTAGGTCATCGAGGGCCCTGGCGAGATTGACGACGCGTATCCAGGGCACGGTCTCCAACGCGCCGGACGCCGATTTTGCCAGAACGCCGCCCTCGGGCGGGGCGTGGCGGTCCTGCGTCACGATCGCCGCGGCTCCGAAAGCCGCTGCCGAACGAAGGATTGCACCGACATTGTGCGGGTCGGTGACTTGATCCAGCACAACGATCGGTCGGGCCGGATCTCCGGTGGCCACTTCATCAAGGAAGATCCCATCCAACGGCTCGCATTCGAGCACCAGGCCTTGGTGAGGGGCGTCTTTGGCGACCAGCCGCGCCAGATCGAGCACTTCGGCGTATTCGACAGGGAAATCGGCCGGCAGCTCACCATCGAGTGTTTCGATGCCTTCTCTGGTGGCCCACAGCTTGCGATGCTGGCGATTTGGGTTCTTAAGCGCAGCCTCAACCGGATGACGACCCCACAGGCGCACATAGCCCGCTGTTCCACGGCCCGAACCGCGTCCGCCTTTCATCCGTCCCGCTCGCCCGCGCAACGCTCGCTTTTTCTCGCCTTTGGCCATCTTTGCCCGCTTTCATGTCTGAATTATTCGAGCCCCCTGCCAGCCCCCCCATTGACAGGCAAGCGCCGCTTCGCCATTGGGCGCGTCTCGGCAAATGGAACCGCCTCTTTTGTGGCCTTTCCGATGCTCGGTTGAGGTGAGTTTTAGGCCTCTTCAATCGCACTTTCGCGAGAAATCGTGTGGACAGGTGGCCGAGTGGTTAAAGGCAGCAGACTGTAAATCTGCCCGCGCAAGCGTACGCTGGTTCGAATCCAGCCCTGTCCACCACCTCCTCTCGCTCTCGACAACATGCCCTTGACGCTTGGCAAGCAGTGCAGGCACTGTCTTTGCCGGAGACGAAACGAGAGGGGAGTGCCATGCGCAAGACATGGACGGCGTTGGCGTGTGTGAGCGCGCTTGCTGTAGGTTTGGTGGGATGTTCAGAGAGCGAGCCGCCCCTTAGCGAAGACAAGTCGGGCGATGGTACCGATACCATCGAGCTCGCGGAGTTTCCCGATCGACCCTATTGGGGCGACACGCACCTTCACACCGATAACTCGGTTGACGCGTTCGGTTTTGGAACGCGCTTGGGGCCCGAAGCGGCGTTGCGCTTTGCCCGGGGCGAGGAAGTGACCGCGACAACAGGCGCGAAGACACAGCTTTCCAGGCCGCTCGATTTCCTCGTCATTGCCGACCACTCCGATGCTTTGGGAGCTACGCGTCGCCTTTTCGACGCCCCGCGTTGGTATGTCGAATGGGTGATGGGCGATGAAACCGTGCTGCGCTGGTACGATATGATGCATGAAAGCCCCGAGCAATCGACCCGAGCCATAAGCGAGCTAATTGCGGCGGCGGCCGAGGATCGCGTGCCCGAGGCGATGGCGGCCGATCCCGAAGCGTCCGCCGACGCGACGAAGGATATCTGGAACACGCAGCTCAGCACGCTCGATCGCTACAATGAACCAGGCGTGTTCTCAGCCATTGCTGGTTATGAGTGGACCGCGATGCCGAACGGCAATAACCTTCACCGTGTTGTGATGTTCCGCGACGGCAGCGAGCGAACCCGGCAGACCATGCCGTTTCCCGGCCTAACGACCACGGCACCCCAGTTGTGGGAATATATGCGCGGCTACGAGAAGGATACTGGCGGGCGGGTCCTGGCCATTCCGCACAACCCCAACCTCTCCAACGGTCTGATGTTTCAGATGACGATGGAAGACGGATCACCGATGACGCCTGAATACGCCGCCTTGCGCGCATGGGCGGAGCCGGTGGTTGAGGCCACCCAGATTAAGGGCGACAGTGAAACGCACCCGTACCTTTCCCCCAACGATGAAATGGCTGGTTTCGGGATTCAGGGTTGGGACTTTGGTAACCTCTCTTTGAGCGAGAAGACCGAGCCTTCGATGTACGCCGGGTCTTACACTCGGTCGGCTTTGCTTCGTGGGCTTACGTTGGAACAGCAGCTTGGTGTGAACCCCTACGCTTTTGGAATGATCGGCTCGACCGATAGCCACACCTCGCTGGCCACGGGTGACGAAGACAACTTCTGGGGCAAGCATACGGGGAACGAACAATCCTACACCGACCGCGCGATGAAGGCGCAAAACCTGGGTACGCGGGAAGGGCGTTTTGGCTGGCACTATCTGGCGGGCGGCTATGCGGCGGCCTGGGCGCGCGGTAACACCCGCGCCGAAATCTTTGATGCTTTTGCCCGGCGTGAGGTCTACGCTACTACCGGCCCGCGCATGACTGTACGCGTGTTTGGCGGCCATGGCTTTACCATCGCGGATTGGGAAGGCGATTGGGTCGGGAAAGGATACGCTGATGGCGTACCGATGGGCGGTGAATTGGATGACAATGGCCAAGCGCCCAGCTTCCTGATCAGCGCGATGAAAGATCCGGACGGGGCCAATCTCGACCGCGTTCAGGTGATCAAGGGCTGGCTTGATGCGTCGGGCGAGATGCAAGAGCGGATCTATGACGTGGTCTGGGGCGATGCGGATAAGCGACGCAAGATCGGCGATAAACTGGCGCCGGTTGGCGACAGTGTAAACCGCGAAGACGCGACCTACACGAATGATATTGGCGCGGCAGAATTGCGCACAACCTGGACTGATCCCGATTATCGTGAAGGGCAGTGGGCGTTCTATTATGTGCGGGTGCTCGAGATCCCGACGCCACGTTGGACGTTGTACGATGCGGTGCGTTTCGGCGTGACTTTGTCCGAAGACGCGATGGCGGACGCCGTAGCGCAAGAACGCGCTTACACTTCGCCGATCTGGCTGAAACCCACCTCATAGGAAGGTCTCTTTCTCGTGAATCTTCCCAATTGGACGCGCGAGCCACTGGTCCATTTTGTTGTTCTCGGATCGGTGCTTTATCTGGCGCTGACCTGGGGCGGAAACCCGCCAGATCCCGCGTCGCGTGTGATCAGCGTGGGCCTTGCCGAGCGTGAGAAGATTGCGGAGAGCTGGACGCTTACGATGGGGCGCTCGCCTACTGATGCGGAGTTGGATGCCGCTGTCGATGCGTTTGTACGCGAAGAGGTTCTATACCGCGAAGCGCTGCGGCTGGGGCTCGACGAGGAGGACGCCATCGTTCGACGGCGCCTGGTCTCCAAGATGGATCTCTCTGCCAGTCTGGCCGCTGAGACAGTGGAGCCCACCGACGAGGCCCTGCGCGCCTATTTTGAGGCGAACAAAGAACACTACGCCGATCTTGCGCAGGTCAATGCCAAGGTCAGCTTTATTCAAGCGTTTTACTCCAATGAGGCACAGGCGCGCGCAGCCATAGAACGTGGCGACGACGCGGGAGAGGCGACCAGCCTGCCGCCGTCAGTCGACGCGTCACCAATGCGCGACGTCGAAGCACGGTTTGGCCAGCAATTCGCAATGGGTTTGCGCAGCCTCACTCCCAGCGAGAAGTGGCAGGGGCCGATCCAGTCCGGCTTTGGCTGGCATCTTGTGCGCTTGACCCAGCGCGACGATCAGCCGGCTGAGTTTGAGAGCATAAAGGGCGTCCTCGCCAACGATTGGCGCAGCGAGCAGATCGACGCTCGAAAAGAGCGCGCCTATCAGGTTTTCGCTAGCGCTTATCGGATCGATATCGACGAGTGAGGCCCATGATCCGTTGGTTTTTCGTTCTTCTGGCTTCGCTGATCGCTCTGCCCTTATCTGCGCATGAATTGCGCCCATCGGTCGTGGAATTGCGCGAGGTTGAGCCCGGCGCCTACACTATGGACTGGAAGGTCACGCTGGCTGTGGGAAGCGGCGCCGCGTTGGCCAGTCGATTAGAGCCCGTGATACCGGAGAACTGCTCGTTTGCAGGGGAGCCGGTTAAGCGCATCCAAGCGGCTGCACTTATGGGTAGGGCCAATGTCACTTGCGAAGGCGAGCCCGCCGGTGGCCAATTTGGCCTCAGCGAGTTGTTGGGTAAGTCTGACGCTATTGCCCGCTTCGTGCCGCTTGAAGAGCCCACGCAGAGTTTCCGACTGACCGCGGATAAGCCTTCGGCGATGATCCTGGCCGAACCCGATATGGCGAGCGTGCTGTTCGACTATTTCATCATCGGGGCTGAGCATATCGTCTTTGGCTGGGATCATCTTCTTTTCGTGATCGCACTGGTTCTGTTGGTGCGCAATCCATGGCCGGTGGTGAAGGCGGCGACCGCTTTCACGGTGGCCCATTCGATAACTCTGGTCGCGACGATCCTGGGCTACTCTGGATTGCCCGGTCGGCCTGTCGAAATGCTCATTGCGCTTTCCATCGTCTTTCTTGCGGTCGAAGTTGCCATGGTATTGCGCGATCCGGAAAAGCGAACCTTGACCCGCCAATACCCTTGGGCGGTGGCCTTCGTCTTTGGCCTTGTACACGGCTTTGGCTTTGCCGGGGCGCTGGCCGATATTGGCCTCCCGCAAACTCAGCTTGCGACAGCGCTCTTTGCTTTCAACGTCGGTGTGGAGGCGGGCCAGTTGCTGGTCGTTGGCATCACGCTCGCTGTGTTGGCCGGTCTCTCGCGTATGCCCGTCCAAACGCAAGGACAAGCGCTCAGGCTTACAACCTACGTCATTGGAACTATCGGTAGCTTTTGGCTGATTGAGCGCCTGATCGGGTGAGCTTGATCCTTACGGCGCAGGTTCAACGGCCGCGTCACTGAGGGCCTCTTCATTGGCCTTCCCTTCTGAAAAGATCGGCCACAGCAATTGCTGACCAAGCGTTGCGGGCGCCAGGTTTTCGACACCGTAGCTTTGTGGATAGGTTTGTGTGATCTTCGCCGTCCCGAAAAGCACGTCCCAGAAGAAGAGCAGGTTGCCGTAGTTGCCTTTGTAATTCACCGCTGGATCATGGGCATGGCGGCCGTGATGAGCGTGGTGGGTGGCTGGCGTCGAGATTGTGCGCTCGACCACCCACATAATGGGTGAAAGCCAATTGCGCGCATAGAGCGGCTTGTCCCAGGCGACATCGGAATGCGCGCCGGTGATCACCAGCAGCTTGACCACGATGTACCCAGCATAGACCCAGCCAAGCCCTAACCAGACCAGCACGCCCGACAGCCACAGGCTGGGCATTATAGCGTAATAGATGATGTTGTTTCGATAGACGAGGCGCACGCTCATATAGCGCGCGTTGTGATGGGCGCGGTGCAGATTGTAGAGCCAGGGGAAGGTGTGACTGGCGCGGTGCCACCAATATTGGGTCATATCATCGAGCACGAGAAAAAGCGCGATCGCGGCAAGCAATGGAGTCCCTGACAACGCGTCGGCGTATTGAGGCGCCAGCGTATTGGCTAACCAGCCCGCAGTGAATAACACTGCTGGCTGCGTCACCGCGAGCAACATCGTCATGCTGACGATCTCGACAACGCCATCATCGCGAGTCTGTTCGGCTTTTCCAAACAGGTTCGAACGCCACAGTTCCAGGAGGGCAAAGCCTAGATAGATGGCGACAACGGCGATGGTTGATGACGGCATTTTGGTGATCCTCTTCCCTTGTGTCCCCGCTCAATACCGCCTAACTCGATCAAAGAATGTCAAATCTTATACATTCAGAGGATCCACGGCGTTCTTTGACAGCGCCCATGCTGTTCGCAGCCCTTGAAGCCGAACTGAAAACGATGCTGGTCACATCAAGTCCGCTCCGCCGTTTTGACGACGGACAGCTTATTCAGCAGCGCGGCACACAAGCAGACGGGTTCTGGTTGATTGAGCAAGGCAGCGCTAGTGTTGGCCAATACCTTGTAAATGGCGAATTTCGCGCGGTTGCCGTGTTGGGGCTGGGAGACTCATTTGGAGAACTGGCGGTCTTTGCCGGCACGCCGCGTGTGGTGGACGCGGTGGCGAGAGGCGAGGCGCGCCTGCGCTTTATCGCAAGGCATCGATTTCTCGCGGCCCTTGAAGACTACCCCGCGTCTTCCCGCGCGCTTTTAGGAGCGTTGTCGACGCAGCTTCAAAATACCCTTGATCAGTTGGCAGGCCTTCGACGCGGCAGCAACCCTGCTCGCCTCGCCGGATTGCTTCTGAACTTGGCTGGGGCAGGGGACGCTTCGCGGATCACGCAGCAAGAACTCGCAGAACTGCTTGGCGTTACACGCGTCACCGCGAACGCGGCGTTACGCATGCTTGAAAATGCCGGAGCGGTTGAGCGAGGCTACGGCACCATTCAGATCCGCAATAAAGACACGCTCGTCCGTATCGCGCAGAACTGAATTGGGACTTTCAGAGGGAAGCCCGCATGGCGTCGGATGATGCGCTCGCCATGGTGTCGACAGGCGCTGCGCCACTGATGCCGCGCGTCCCGTCGCCCAGGACGATAAACGCGGCCCAGTAAAATGGATGCGAGGTGTCTTCGTCTGCCATCAGGCCGCGCTGCGCTGTACGCAGATTCGTCGCGAGGCCTTGCCCATCCTGGCCCGATATCAAGCCTTCGATCAGCCTTTGCGTGGCGTTGAAGTCATCCGGCACCGGCCAGTGGCTTGCCACGACCGCCCTTGCGCCGGCACCAACGAAGGCGCGAACAAGACCATCGAGAGCGTAATTGCCGCCCCCAACGATACCCGCCTCACGCGACGCGGCGGCGGTCGCCTTGCCAGCGGTGTCGCAGGCCGACAGGATCACAACGTCAGCATCCAGGCTAAGGTCGAAGATTTCGCGGAATGTCAGCAGCCCATCCGAACCGGGCGCACCGAACGAGGTCACCAGCGCCGGACGCGCAGGGCAATCGGGGTTCGGCGCGGTTACAAGCCCGTGCGTCGCGAAATGTACGACACGGTAGTTCGAAATGTCCTTATTCGTGAGCAGCGCTGTATCCGAGAACGCCTCTCCGGTTCTGACGTCGCTCACGTCTTCGCCAAAACGTTGAGCAGCGAAAAACAGTTCATCTGGGACAATCGGATCGCGCCATGTGTTGAGACCCCAGGCGCACGGATCGGTGGGATCCTCACGGCCAGTTGGCAGTGCATTTGAGCCTACGCCTAGATAGGCCTGTTTCGCGCGCGAGGGGGCGATATTGCGAATGTCCAAAAAGCCGCGGGGGCTCACCGCGATTGAGACATCGCGTGAGCGGCCGAGCCATTCGATTTCGCGATAGTCGAACAGGTTTGCCTCTTCATCCATCGTGCGCTCGAGATAGGCGTCTACGCCCTTCTGAGAGGCGATGAGGACCTGAGGCGGAAGTTGCAGCATCGGGCCATCGGGTTCGAAGATGAGATGCTGAACGCTCTTCAGCTCCTCCTCAACGGGGCCGAACAGGGTCAGAAACAGCTCTCTGGCTTGCTCAACTTCGTAGGGGAAAGTTGTGATCTGGCCGCCATCGTAGGACACGATAGACTCGCGCAGGAACGTGACCGCGTCGTCGACCCCGAACAACCCGCCCTCGATTGGGAAGCTGCGCGCGCCATTGGGTGTGATCCATAGCGCGTAAACCTCTTCGCCCACGATCGCCATCTTGTAGTACGCCTCCCCGGCGCGAAGTTGAGCTTGCAAGTCGGAGATCTCGAGGCGGGTGGGGGCAAGAGCGCGGAAGCGCGGATATTCAGCCAGACGCGACAGCAGACCCGCCTGTTCGGATTGAAGGTACTGGAGTGTCTCGCGAGCGGCAGCAAGGCCTTCGACTTGCAACTGCGTGGGCTTGGCCAAAGCGGCCAGTCGATCGGCGCGCGCTTGTGTCCGTGCGATCTCGCGGCTGCGATTGAGTGAAAGACGGAAAAGCGCTGAGGCTTCGTCATTTCCTTCTGACATTTGCCTGGCCAAGATCGCCTGAGTTTGCGCAACGCCGGGCCTTTGAAGCATCTGGGAAGCGCCAAAGAACTCCGCTGTCGCCTCTGCGCTGCCATCCAGTGCCAGAAGCGCGAAATACGGCTTCAGCAAATTGCGCAGGCTCGCACCGCTGTCGGTGGTGTTCTGCGCGCGGTCGACCACGTTCCGATACAAATCGCGCGCGGCGTCGGTTTGGTTGGTTCGCAGCAAGAATCCGGCTTTGCGGGCGAAAGCCGCGAGCAGCACCGGGGATTGCGGGTAATCGCGCGAAATGGCGGAGGCCGCAACATCATAGGCGCGCGCCGCGAAGTCCAAACGGCCTTGGCCTTCAGCAACCAGAGCGCGCTCAATCGCGATCTCGGAGCGCAACCAACGCGCCGAAGAAACCCTGCCTTCGCGCACATCGGCGATGCGTTTGTCGGCGCGAATTAGCAGACGTTCAGCTTTCGAGAATTCGCTGCGCTGACGTGCGATCGACCCACGGATCGCATCGGCTTGCGCGTCAAGCAATTCAGCGCGCTCAATCGGTGTCAGGCCCAGTTCAACCCCGCCCAGCCGTCGCAACGCGACATTTTCACGGTTGATTTGCGCTGAGAGCGGATTGTCAATGAAGCCGTCGCGGATCGAAAGATCGTCGGTTTCGGTTTCCACTTCGCGCATGGGTTGAGACAAAGCAGACAAGGCTTCATCGGGGAATCGCTGGTTCAGCAAGTTGATCGCTCGATAGTTGCGGATCAGTCGCTGCGCCACGCCATCTTTACGCGTGAGAGACGCATCGGCCTCGTCAAACAGGCGTGTTGCGGCGTTGAAGTTGCCTAGATTGCTTTGCTGCAGGCCCTGATTTGCAAGCACTTCGGGCCGACCCGCGTATTGACCGTCCGCTCGAGCCAGCAAGCTTTCGAAGAACTGTCCAGACTCGGCAAAGCGTCCAGAATTGTTGCGCAGATAGGCTTCGTTGAGAACATCAAACTGAGTGAGCGAACCGGCCTGGACGCGCGCGAAAGCGGCGGCGTCGCTGACTTCCGTTTGCGCTACTTCAATAGTGCCGGAGATCGCCCGATCGTTATACACAGAAGCAAACGCTAGTCGCAGGACCGGATCATAGCCCGCCAACCCTTCGGCGAAGTATGTGCGACCATTGGCTTCGACAATGTACGAGCGGTAGCTGACACCGTTTTCGCTGGATGTGCAGGTACGCTTCGTCACGCTGCCGACTTCATCGATTTTCGCGGACTCAGCCGCCTGGCATTGCGAGGCTGTGCTGATGCCATTGGGCAACGGGCTGAGCGCGTCGCCATCGCGGACTACTATCATTGTGCCGACAGCGCTCGCTGCGTCGCGGCAGGTTAGGCGATAGGCGCGGTCAAACATGCCTTTGAGCCGTTTTTCTGAGGGCGTGTTTTGCGCTGTGCAGCGCACGCCGGCGTCACCGACGCGAAAGTTGCTGCGGAAAGACAGCGAGTCGTCCTGTGACGAGGCGGGACCGACGATCAACACACCAGCGGCGCCAACCGCAGCTAGCACAGCAAGTCTTCCCTTGCGGAAAAGGGTCGATGGGCGAGAGAGGTTCGTTGAGCAAGTAAGGGTCATTGGGAACCTCCACTTTCGTTGGCGGGGGGAGCGGGTGGTTCGGGCACGTTGATTTCCGGATCGAGCAGAGCCGGATTGCCGGTGCCGCTGATCGGGTCGCTTATGACCGTGTTGCGCTCAAGGTTGTTGGTGTCGATAAGCGCGGGAGGTGCAGGGATCGGGCCGGTTGCCGGTCCTTCACTATCCTCGTCCTCTTCTTCAGAGGCCTCCTCTTCGTCTTCTTCCTCTTCGGATTCCTCTTCGTCGGATTCTTCCTCGGCTTCCTCGGAGTCTTCGCTTTCGTCCGATTCCTCGGCGTCGGATTCGTCGTCTCCGCCTTCGGATTCTTCGCCGCCGTCAGTATCTTCCCCGCCGTCGTTCTCGTCGCCGCCTTCGGTTTCGTCACCGCTGTCGTCCGATCCCGCGTCATCGGAGCCAGAATCGTCGGACCCTCCATCGTCGGAGCCACTATCGTCAACGCCGCCGTCATCCGACCCGGCACCATCGTCACCACCCGAAGTGTCCGAACCGTCGGAGCCATCGCCCGAATTGTCTTCGATCACGAAGTCGTCATTACCGCCTCCGCCGTCATCGACGTTGTCTGGGTTGACGTCTCCGCCTGAGTTGGAACCTGTGTCGGTGCTACCAGCGTTCGTGCCGCCAGAATTGTCAGCGTTTTCTTCAGAAGCGTCATCACCGCTTTCGTCCGAGCCACTGTCCTCGCTCGAACCGCTATCGCTGCCCGAACTGTCGCCGGATCCGGTGTCTCCTGCGCCCGTGTCGCCGGCTCCGCTTTCGCCAGAGCCAGAGGATCCGGAGTTATTCGAACCCGTTCCCGCGCCCGAATTGGAGCTTCCGCTGTCGATCACTCCGTTGACCTGCGCCGAAACATCAGAGGTGACTTCACCCTGATCAGTGGTGATACAGCCCCCCAGTTCGCAACCGTTGATAACGCTGGCAGGCGCCAAATCACTGGTATCGCTCTGCGCTTGGAGGAAGGCGGTGCCCGCTTCGATGCCGCTTGTGGTCGTACCGTTGGCGTTGATCTGACCATTGATCACAACCAAGGGTCGTTGATCATCGCTGGGGTCAAACACCCGACTGCGAACTTGTAGCCCTTCCGCGCTCCCGACAACAAAGCCGGCTGGTTCATCAACCGTGCCCGAGTTCTGGATCAGAATAGCCCGTCCACCTTCCAGAATCAGCGAGTTGACACTGAGGGCCGGGGCAGCGCCCGGCTCAACCGATATGGCGTTGAAGCTTTCGATTAAGGCGTCCGGTGCTTCATCGCCGCTTGTCGCAGCGATCAACTCACCGCCACCCACCAAAATGACATTCGCTGAAATCGAAAGGTCGCCGCCAACTGTGGTGAGGTCAACGCTCCCCGTGTCGGTGTCGAGCTCAAACCGTCCGCTTCTGAAGCCCAATTCCTGCGGAGCTTCGGTCGATCCACTGGTAACCGCGCCGATCACGCGGATCGTGCCGTTGGGATCGGTGGTGGCAAAGCGCAACGCCCCGACGCCAGAGGCGCTGGCCGTATCGAACGCGCCGACGAGTATGTCCGATCCCTCTGCGTTGGCTGATGCGGAAACCGTCAATTCGCCGCCTTCAATCGCGGCGAGCATGGCATCGGTCAGTTCCAGAGGCGGTTCGCCCATCTCACCACCATTCTCACCGACGTCGCCAATAACCAGGCCGCTCCCATTGGTGAAGGTTAGGACGATCGACCCGCTCGCTCCGGCGGCCAGAGCCCCGTCGTCGAGGAACCGCAACAGCGGCGTCGTGACTTCGATTTGCGAAGCGGTCCACTGTCCAGTGATATCCACGTTGCCAAGGCCATCGGCCGCGATGCGGCCTGCCGTCACATCGGCCAATTGCAGGGCGCCATTTGTCGCAAAACTAGCGTCTCCTTGCGCGGTGATGGTCCCGGTCCCAGTAATATTGCCGTCAATGCTGCGCGAATTGATCGATCCGGCGTCGATCTCAGCCACCTCAAGTGATTGCGCGGCTTCGATATCAAGGAGCCCCGAAAGGTTCAGCAAACCGTTTGACGAGACCCCGCCATTCTGGGCGCGCGCGGTCAGACTGTCGGCAATAATGCTCGCCAGAGAAATCGCTCCGGCAGACTGCAAATCGATGGCACCATTGTCCACCGTCAAAGTGCCGGTTGAGATGAAATCGCCTGATTGCGTAACCGCTGTGATCGAGTTGGCTGTCGTCTCACCCACCGAAGCGGAAGCGGCCGCGATGTTTACTGAACTGGACGTGATAGCGCCAAGATTGACGATGCCGGTCGCGTCGATCTGTAGGTCGCCGACCAGGTCAATCGCCCCCGTGCTTTCAACATCTCCGTCCTCTGTATCCGCAATGAACGAGAGGCCAGAGATGCTGGCAAACAGGATGGAGCCAAGCGCGTCGAGATTGATTGCTTCTTGCGCGATCAGTGATCCCGCAACGAAATCGCCGCCGGCGGCGTTGGCCGTAATCGTCGAGGCGCTCACATCGCCGAGTGTGATCGCTCCGCTTGCAACAGCGTCAAAAACGCTGGTGAGAGTGATCAGGTCGCTGACAGCAATATCTCCGCCGAGAGCGCTGACCTGCAGCGATCCTGCGTCCACGCTGGTTAGAGCAACGCCAAGCGCCGCCTCGAGATCGATTGCGCCAGCGTCTGCGACAAGCGTGCCGGACGTGATCTCGCCAGTCGCGGCGCGGCCGACAATCGAATTGGCCGTAACCGTACCGAGCGAAAGCGTTTGTCCCGCTTGCGCGTCGAATGCGCCTGAAGTCACTGTGGCAAGGTTGATGTCACCCGTTGCGTCGACATCGAGTGCGCCCGTAACAGCGATAAAATCGTTCGCGTTGAAATCGCCTTGTTGTGCAATCCCGATCAACGATCCTCCGCTAAGCGTCTCGAGCGCGACCGAGGTGGCCGCTTGCAGACGAACAAGGCCGCTTTGCGCATCGAGCGATCCAGCAATCACCGATCCATCGGCAGCGTTGGCGGTGATCTGGTTTGCTGTGACGGCATCAAGAATGATGCCTGTGCCTGATTGCGCATCGAATTGGCCGGTCAGCGTTATGGCACCGTTGCTGGTCACGTTACCCATCGCCGTCCTCAGCGCCAGCGAGGCCGCGTTAACGTCGACAACGTCGATGGACCCTGCCGCGCGCAGCGTGATATCCCCACCAATAGTGGTCAATGCGCCCGATGCAGTGATGTCACCGCCCGTCGCGTTGGCAAGCAACGTATCCGCAGTCAGAGCCGCAAGAGCAATGGAACCGGCGGCCTCAAGCTGCACCGTGCCCTGGGTATCGATCAGGCCAGCGCTAACAATGTCGCCTTGTGTTGACGTGGCCTGGATTCCGATGCCAGTGATGCTTCCAAGCTCAAGGGTATCTTGCGATTGCAACACTGCGGCACCCAAGGTCGCGGCAAGCGATGTAAACTCCAGATTGCCGTTGGTTGCAAGAATATCGATCTCACCGGCGGTGACCACGTTCAGGTCAACCGATCCGAGCGCCTGCGCAACGAAGGTGTCGGCTAGATCAATCGAACCTGTCGTCATCAAGTCCCCAGCTCTTGAGACTGCGTTGGCCGAACCACCGGCAACATCGCTAAGCAAGACCGCCGTTTCCGCTTGAACGCCGATCGTGGTCCCGGTCAGCGCGCCCAGCAACGCCGAGCCGTTTTGAGCATCAATCGCGATCACTTCGGCGGTCACATCAGCCAGCGCGATCCCATTCGTCGCGACGGCTTCAAATGCGCCGGTCAGATTGACCGAGCCTATGGAAGTCAGGTCTCCGTTCTGTACAACGGCTTCAAACGCGCCGCCCGTGATGGCCTCGAATGCGGTGTCGCCGCCGGTTGTCAGGGCAATTGTGTCACCGTTTAACACGCCGACAATAGCACCACCGTCAGTTGTGTTGATCACGATTTCGCTGCCGGAAACGGCGCTTAGCGTCGCCGTTTCCCGCGCCTGCAAGTTGACCGTTTCGCCAACAATTATGCCGCCGCTGGCGTCCAGCGCGCCGGAAGACACTAACACGGTCAAGGAGCCTGCGCTTACATCCGATAGCGACGCACCGGTTGATGCCAGAACATCGATTGCACCGGAACCGGTGTCCAGAGCACCCGCCACAAACGAACCGTTGGTGTTGGCGTCGATAGATCCAGCGTTCGCATCTGACAGCGTTATGGACTGTCCCGTAACGACCAACGCGTCCGACAGTGAAATAAGGTCAGAGGTCTCGACCGCGCCCGATCCACTGGTCGCGGTCAAGCTTTGGGCCGCGGCGAATGCAAAGCGAACACCGAGAATTCCATCAAGCGTGATGACTCCGTCGACCGCCGAAAGCGCGCCAACGAGAAGCTCACCTTGAGTGGTGGCCATGATGGACCCGGTGGCCGAGGTCACGTCAGCCAGAGTGAGTGCCGCCCCCGCTGTGGCTTCGAAATCGCCTGCGACCAAGGCGAGGTCGCTGATTGTCAATTCACCGACTGCGAGGAGCAGCGCACTGGCCGCTTCGATTTCGGTCGCCGTGATGGCGCCTGCAGAGTCTAGGCTGACCGCGCCGCCGGTCCCGAGCAAGCGCCCCGTCGTGATGTTGCCAGCCATGGATGTTGCGGTGATGGAACTTGCGGTAAGGCCTTCGACCGCGATGGCTTGACTCGCTTCGATCACCAGATCGCCGCTCAGCGATAGGTCGACAGTGCTAATCACATCGCCGTTGATCGAGCGCGCGGTAATCGAATTGGCGTCGACTGACGCAAAGGCGGCTTCAAGATCGAGTGTGTCGAGCGATTGGATCGATACCGCGCCACCATTCGTGGTCACATTGCCCGTCGAAATCGTTCCCATTTGCGATTCAAGGAAGACCGAAGGCGCGGTGAGGTCACCGGCGGTGATGTTGCCAGGCGCGTTGAGGATGATTTCATTGCCCGCGATCAGTTCCGCATCAAACGCCAAATCGCCTTCAATCGCGGTGAGCGCAATTTGATCTGCGATGTTAAGATTTCCGCGATTGGGATCCTGAGGCGGTCCCATCGGATCCAGTTCCGGAAGCACAAGTTCGCTCGCGGTTATGCTAAATGTGTTGGCTGTAAGCAGCGAGCTTGAAAAGTCGGTTTGTGTCTCACCAGGCGTGACGATGTTGACGGAATCGGCCACAAAGGTCGCATCGGTCAGCGTGAAGTCATACGGAACAACGTCGATCGGAACTTGGTCGCCAGTGACAGGGTCCGTAAAGGACACGACAGGAAGGACTGTGCCGACGAGCTGCACATCAAACGAACCAATATCGACATCAGACTGCGTGATCTCGAAGGATCCACCGGTAGGATAGAAACTTGCGCCCGGTGAGGTGCCGTTTCCGCCGATCCCCTCCGAGATCATCGTGAGCGCGCCGATTTGCGTGCTTCCCCGGCCGGGATTCTCGAACGCCTGCGTGATGACAGAAGATAGGAACCCGCCAATGCCATAGCCACCATCGCCTTGGGTTGCGCCTGACCCGCCATCGCCACCGCGACCGGTTGTACTGAAATTGACGCTCTCTGCGATCAGAGGAGCGCCGCGGACATTTATCGAGGTTTGATTGCCTTCGCCCGCGCCGCCTGTCCCGCCAGTACCGGTTGATGCGTTGCCGCCCGCGCCCCCGGTTCCGTCGTTTACGATTGTCAGGGCGGTGTAACGCGCCGCGCCGTTGACTTGATCAGGGACAGATCCCCCGCTTGATGTACCGACCAGCACAGTGCGTGCAGAACCAAGGCCGCCATCGCCGCCATTGACGCCATCGCCGCCAGCGCCGCCTATGGCGTTGAAATTGAAAACGCCGTTCCCGCGCGCTTCCAGCGTACCGTCAAACGCGCGTCCAAGAATGAAGGCCTCAAAGCCAACCGCTTCGCCGCCCTGACCACCATCAGAGATCGTCAGATTATCCCCGCCGTCGCCACCCTGAACGGTTGTATTCACGATCAGGTTCTCAACCGAGATTAGCGTCGGGTCCTCGCCGGGGCGGCTTTCAGAGATGATTCGCACTGATCCACCCGTGGCTAATCCGCCATTGCCGGGTGTTATGCTGGCGAATGCGTTGCCTCCGGTTACAAGACCCGTCACCGTTGCATCGCCTGACGTTACGATCGAACCATTCTGGTTGAAAATGCGCAAAAACGGACCGTTAGCCGCGCCACCGTTTGCCCCATCTCCACCGATTGCGGTGCCGGTGATGTCGACGCTTCCGTTGATTGTTACATCGCTCGAAGGGGCTGGAATTCCGGTGATGGGATCAATTTGACCAACCGCAAATACTTCAGCGCCCGCTGCCGTCGCTACACCTCCAGTCCCGAAAGAAGCCGCGCCGCCATTTGCCGTCGTTACGACGCTTAGAGCACCGTTGAGCAAGAAGGTGCCTTCCGCGCTCGCTATGAGGCTCGAGAAGTCCGAGTTGGCTGCACCTCCGTCTCCGCCAAAGGTGCCAGCGGCACCGCCGGTCGCTTGGCTCCGCGCGTTGAGATCAGCGTTGATGACAACATCGGTGTTCGCTCGCAGCTCGCCCGTTTGGGGATCGAACGCGCTGATCTCGTGCCCGGCCCGCAACGCCGTCGCGTTGCCGCCATTGCCAGCGCCCCCAGTTCCAACCGAGCCGCCTCTTGCGTTTGACGTCAGGTTGATCGTGGGTGCTGTTGTAATCGAGCCATCTCGAAAGTTTGTAAAGGCTTGGCCTGAATCCGCCGATCCGGCGTCACCATCCACCGCATCGCCACCGCGTGCGCTTGCGATCAGTCCTATCGGGCCAGTTGTGGTGAGCGTGGAGCCGTCACTGGTAAAGAACAGAGTTTGCGAGTTGGCGCTGCCGCCTGTGCCGCCGTCAAACGGATCACTCGGGTCGTTCGATCGTACGCCAAGAGCGTCGCCGCCGAACGCATCCAATTGGAGATCGATTCGGCCATCGATCGAGACGTTCGAACTTTCAACGGTAAAGTTGCTGAAGTTGCTTTCAGCGAAGCCTCCCGAAAAGCCGTCTCCACCGAACGCCGTGGCCAACAAGGAAAGGCCTGAACGAAAATTGAGATCAGAGCCGCGGGAGAAAAGGTTGAGGCCGCCGCCAAAAGCGTTTCCGCCCTGTGTCAGGGCGCTGGATGATCCGGCCCCGCCTTGCGCCACGATTGAGACAATTGAGGTCGATATGTCGACAACGGAGTCGATAAAGTTGAGGTTGAGCGTACCAGTTGTCGCGTCGCCACCGCTTCCGCCAGGAATAGGTCCATCAACCGCGTCGCCGCCGACAGCCTGCGCGAAAAACGTGGTGTTCTCCAAAAGGTTGGCCGTTGAGCTATCAAGGTTGAAGCCAACACCAAAGGTCTCAGCCGATCCTCCGGCAAAGCCTGCGCCGGCGGACGCCAAGCTTTGCAGCGAAGCGTTGCCCTCGAACTGAAGATCTACACCGGTGCTGTTGATATCCGCCACGCCCGCCGTGGCGTTCCCACCACGGCCAAACACTGCGTTTCCACCCGTGGCCTCGCTTCGCAAGTTTGCGGTTCCACCAATCGTCAAGGTGCCTTCGCCTTGAGCGAAAATCAGCGATTCACCCGCCGATGCGAAACCGCCATCAGTGTTGCGGAAAAATGTCCCCGAAGGAGCGGTGTCCCCCCCACTTCCAGCCGTTGCCGAGCTGATGGCGGTGAAACCGCCTGTGAGCGTCACATCGTTATCACCGATGCTCGTATTGAAGTCGATTTCCAGCCCCAGGCGCGCAAAGCCAGATTGCGCTGATCCTCCGCGGCCAACGCCGCCGGGTTCGATTGATCCGCCCGCCGCGACGCTTTGCACACTAAAGCTCTGGGCGGTGAGTGTTGATGCGCCTGTTATGGTGGCGTCGACAAAATCCGCCACGGCGTTGCCGCCTTTGGTGTCCTGCGCGTTTCCGCCAGTTGCAATGGCGAAGAGTGAGAACAAGCCCGAAACGTCGAGATTTGTGTCGGTCGCGCGCAGAATTGTTGCCGAAATTGAGGCGTTCCCACCAACTTCGGACGGTTCGGCACCGTTGATAGGATCAAGAGCGTCGGGCGTCAGGGCCACGCCGCCAGTGGATCGGGCGCTGGAGATAAAGTTGCCAGCTACCGTAACATCGGAGTCTTGGAATGTAACGTTGGCGCCGGTGACGTTGGTGGAACCGCCCTGATTTCCCAAACCGCCTTCGGCGAATACGGAGAAGTTCAGGTCTGATCCGACGTTGACGACCGAATTGAAAACATTGATGCCAAACAGGCCTGAGAAAACCCCGCCACCATTGCCACCGTCGCCCAACCCGCCATCGCCGCCGGTTAGGTTCACTTCCAACCGGTCAAAGGCAATATCAACGGCCGAATCAAAAAAATCGATGCTGACTGCGCCGCCAAATGCATCGCCGCCGCGTGTCCCGGTCGCGCCGGACATGGCGAAGCCGCCTCGTCCGATGGAACTGACAAAAAGGTTGCCAAAATCGCCGCTGGAATTGAACGCCTGCAATATAGTCTGGCCGACATTGGCAGACCCGGCAAAGCGACCATTGACGGGAGTGTTGCCGCCCCGGGCCGAGTTGAGGACCAAAAGCGGCGCGCCCACAACGTTGGGCAGGCTCAGCGTGGCCCCGTCTTGTACATTCAGCGAGATAGTCCCGGAACTGGCGTTGCCACCATTTTCCGTCACACCGTCACCCGCGACCGCTTGTGACGAAAGGAAATTCAAGTCACCTTCGGATTGCTGGCCGGTGACGTTGGGGCTGGAGACGGTCAGCTGTGTTCCCGTACTGAACAACGAGATCGTTGCTTGTCCGGCGTTTGCGTCCCCACCGCCTGCTCCGATATCGATACCGCCAAACGCATCCGCTGAGATGTTGAGTTCGCCGGTGGTGAAGTTGCCGCCTTGGTTGACGCTGAGCTCTGCGATGTTTCCGTTTCCAGCGAACCCATCTGGACCAAAAGCATCGCTTCGGATGCGCGTTGCGCCGCCGACCGTGATTGAACCGCCGGTTTCCACCAGGATCTGGGCAAAACCTGCCTGCGCAGTGACCGGTGTTCGGCCGCCTTCAAGGTCAACACTGGCGTCAACAATCAGGTTGCCGCCGATCGTAGCTGTTGACGTTTCATCGACAAGCAGGCGAGCGGTCTCGGACCGGACGGTGCTATCGCCGTTCGTATCGAAGAAAGCGTTGGAAGCGATGACGAGACTGCCATCCACTTGCAGTGATGATCCACCTCGAAAGTCGAGGAGGGCGCTTCCGACATCTCCGAATTCGTTGTTTGTGTCGGCAAGGAACGCCAGGTCACCGCGAGCGACAACATTGCCGGAAATGGCGGGGTTCGGGCCAAACGGATCGTTTTGAACCGTCAGTGTGACAAACTCAGCGGCGAACTGTGTGTCGCCTTCGAATACTAGATCATTGGTGATAAAACCTGAAATTTGCGCGCTCGCTCTGGCGTCCAAGGCGGACGTAAAGAGCACATTGGGTGTAGGGCTGAATTGGTCTGTGTTGATAGAGATGCTGCCAATATTGCCACCCGCCTGCAGGCCATCGATTTGCCCGTCGACGATGTTATACCCGGAAGACAAGACGACCGTGTTGCCGTCCATGCTGGCAGCTCCGGCCACATCGAAGCCCAGTTCGCTGCCACCATTGATCGCCATAGAAATGGCGTCGTTTTTAGCCACGGCGACCAGATAGGCCCGATGGTTGTCGCCCGCCCCGGACGACGCGGGGCCGCCGGTCGAGCCGCGATGATCGATCGCATTAAACTGCTCGGTACCGATGGTGACTTCGATATCGAACAGCCCATCGGGGCTGAATGTCATGGTGCCAGCTTCACCTGCGACCAGAGCCGCCGTTCCGTTAACGTTGATGTCACCAAACTGACCAATGCGCGGCGAGAACAGCGCCACGTAACTGCCTTCGTTGAGCGCGTTGATTTGCGCGCCCCCTTCGATCTGAATGGCCACATCGTTGCGCGATTGCTGAAACTGAACTTGATCGCCGACGATGAAATTGCCCGCTCCGTCGGTCACCGGAGCGGCTGTAGTTAGCCCCAACGAACCAACATCGATAGTGGCGTTTGGACCAATAATGATCCCACCGGGCGTGTAGAAGAACACAGTTCCGCCGGTAACCGTGCCCATCCCATCCTGGATTTGCGAGACGATGTTTCCGTCGAGCCGAATGGCGCGGGTTACGTCAGAAGGCAGAATGCGGTTCAGTACGGCGAAGTCCGAGACGCCCGTTCCATTTGTAAAGGTAGCGGTGGTACCGGCATCTTGAAATGCGATTTCCGCGAAATTGGCGATCGCGTTATCGTCGGGCGTCCAGTCGATCACCGCACTTTGCGTTTCGACCGTAATCGTGGTGGTGTCGGAGCCTTCGGTGATGATGGCGTCGCCTTCGACCACGAGGCCTTGACCATTAAAGGACTGCGCGTGCGCGACGCCGCTCATCAAAGCGAGGCTGGTTGACAAGGCGAGGGCGGAGCAGCGCGTGAGCATCGGGTTGATCGGCTTTGTCATTTCTCAGGTTCCCCGATGGATCAGATGCGAGCGGTAAGCGTGAAGAGAACGCGGACATCGCCGCGTTCGGTTTGAAGTCCAGCGCGTTTCAGAGGCACCGCGACCATGCTGTCGAGACTGAAACGGTCGAACGAAACTCGCGCGCCCGCTCCGACCGAGGCCAGATCATCGTCAAAGTCAGGAGCTTTGTTCCACACCTGCGCCAGGTCAAAGAAAGCGTAGGGCTGGATCGCTGTGTTCTTGCTGAGAGACAGTGTCGAGGTCCGGACTTCTGTTGTTAGCCCGACACCGCTATCGCCGATAATCGTGCCCGGATCGTAACCACGCCCAACCGTAAAGTTGCCCGCTGCGAATTCCTCAAAGCCGAACAGGCCACCGCCCAGTGAAAGCTGCGCGCGCGGTTTCAGGGTCAGGGCCAGCATTCGAGAAAGCGACAACTCGGCCAGCCCATTGGCGCGAACTACCGAACTGGTGGGCGAACCGTCCAACCTACCCGGATTGATCTGGCCCGCTGGACAAGTGGGGCCAAGGCAGACGCTGGATGCGCCGAAAACATCAAACCCTTGACGGAACTCAACCGAGGCAGCCGTGCGGTATCGCGGCGCGCGGCGAGCCAGATCAATCGAGTCGTAGTCGAAGCGAAGCCATCCAACGCGAATACGGTCACGCGAAAGCGGAGCGATAAAGTCGACGTCCTGATCGACGTAGTCGAAGCCCGCTGTGATCGAGATGTTTTCTCCTTGAGTACGCTTGACCGGATAGCTCGCAGATAAAGTGCCAAACAGTGTTTTGGCGGTCAGGTCGGCCGGTAAGTTGCCAAAAGCAGCGGCGGTGCCGATGTCGGGCGCGGTTTCGGCGTAGGTGAGTTGCCCGCTGACTATCAGTCCATCGCTGCCAGGGCGGAATTCGTGAGCGATCTGAAAGACTTGCTGTTCGTCGAAGTCCGAGCTGGTGAAATAGGACAGGGTTGTCGCATCGCCTAAGCCGGTTAGACCGTAGAATTGAGCGCGGGCTTGTGCGCCAACGGGACCCGTCGCCTGCGCACCAAAGTTCTGAATTGCCAGATCAAATGCAGCCCGTTCGCGGCGGACAGTGACTTCACCAATCAGGTAACCCGGTTGGTCGCTGGCCGGAACTAGGCGCAGGTTGACGTCATAGCCTGGAAGGTCGCGCGCAAGCAGCAGGTAACGCTCGGCCTCGTTGCGATCGAAGATATCTTTCTCAGACAAACGGCCAAGATATTGCTCGAGCTTCTTCTCTGCTCCACCGGTTTCGCCGCGCGCGCGCACCGCGCTGACTTTTCCGTAGAGAACTTCCAGCGTGACTTTGCCATCTGAGATACGCTGGGTGGGGACTTGGGCGGCAGCCAGATAGCCTTTGTTGCGCAAAATAGTGGCGGCGGCATCCCGTATCTCGCATAGGATCGCGACTGGCTGCTCTTTCCCTTCGAACGGCTTCCAAGCCGATTCAAGTTCCTGCTTCGTTGCACCCTTCAGGCCGTTGAACTCAACCTCGCGCACTGTAACCATGACGTCGGCGTATTGTGGATCGGCGAGAGCGCAAGGCGAGCGCTCGATACCACCGGATACCGTAAGGCGGGGGACTTGCACCTCGTCGGGGCGCGACACCCCGCTCAGTTCCTCGCGTGTGATAATCTGGGCCGCAGCCGGTGTGGACGCTAAAAACGAACCGGAGCCCAAAGCCGTAGCCAGAGCCCCCGCAAAGCGGATCGTATCGATGGTCTTCGCCCCCCCAAACGCGGCGTGTCCAACAAGCCCCCCGGACACCGCCCCTTTTACCATATGGCAAGCGCACCGGCTTGCGCGCTCGTTCAAGGTTAATGGAGCTATGAAGTCAACCGCAAAAAGTTCTTAACACGACCGAAGGTGAATAGACTTAGGGTGTTGATGTTACGGTGTATCTCAAGCGTTTGAGGCTGCCTTTTTGATGGCTCTTCGGATGCTTACGTATGTGCCGCAACGGCACAAATTGGTCATCGCGGTATCGATATCTTCGTCTGAAGGGTTGCCGTTTTCGTTGAGCAGCGCGGTCGCCGCCATGATCTGACCCGATTGGCAATATCCGCACTGCGGCACATTGTCCTCAATCCACGCCTCGCGCACAGCATCGGCGGCTCCTCCTTCGAGGCCTTCGATTGTCGTGATCTCTGTGTCCGTCAGTCCGTCATGCGGCAGGACACAGGACCGGGTCGGCACACCATCAATATGAACGGTGCACGCGCCGCATTGCGCGACGCCGCAGCCGAACTTGGTTCCGGTCATCTTCAAATGATCGCGCAGAACCCATAGCAACGGCGTGCCCGGCGCTGCGTCGACTTCCTGTTCCTGCCCGTTGATTTTCAGCTTCATAGCCATGGTTTGTCTCCTCGGGTTCAGGCGATGTCGGTTGTGTCTTCGGTCGGCAGCGGCAGGCGTGTGCCGTCAGGGCCGATCATCGGAAGGTTGCGCATGCGGTGCCCCGTCGCGGCGAATATCGCGTTGGCGAGCGCCGGCGCAGCGGGCGGCGTACCGGGTTCACCAACGCCGGCGGGCGGCTTGTTTGAACGGATGATTTCGACTTCGAAAGCGCGCGGGCTCTCGGCCATTTTCATCAGTCGCCAGGATGGGAAGTTGTCTTGGACAATAGCCCCGTTCTTGGCGGTGATGGATCCGTACAGCGCGTTGGAGAGACCGTAGATCGTCCCCCCTTCCATCTGTGCGCGAACATGGCGTGGGTTGATGACGGTACCAGCGTCCACCGCAAGCCAAATGCCCGGAATTGATAGGTCGCCTTCTGGTGAGACTTTCACCTCCACGACCGTCGCCACATAAGCGAGGAAGGAACGGTGCACGGCGATGCCAAGGCCGGAGCCTTCCGGCAGATCGCGGCCCCAATTCGCCATCTCGGCGGCTTTCTCGACCACGGCTTTCAGGCGCGCAGTTTCAATCGGGTATTCCTCAGGCGATCCGCCGTAATTGCCGTATTCAGCGCCTTCGGACGTGGGATCGATGATCCGATCTTCGCCGATCAGTTCGAGCAGATAGTCCTTCTGATCGCGGCCAGCAGCGGCGGCCATTTCACCGGCAAAGCTCTGCACGGCAAAAGCGTGAAAGACGTTGCAAACCGAACGCAACCAACCGGTGCGTACATGGCCTTTTGCCTTACCCGCTTCGACGCGCAGATTGGGCATTGCGAAGGGAACATCGGTCGCCCCCAAGCCCAACTCGCCTGCGCTGGGGTCCACCACACCATTCGCAAAGGTTGATGAGATCGACGGAAAAGTCGTGCGGTGCAGATAGCTGGTGCACTTTCCATCCGCATCGAGTCCGGCTTCCATACGTTGCGCGCTGACCGCGTGATAGAAACCGTGGCGCACATCGTCTTCGCGCGTCCAGGTCACTTTGACCGGCTTACCGACCTCTTTCGCCAACATCGCGGCTTCGATCATAAAGTCGGGCTTCGATTTGCGTCCAAACGCGCCCCCGAGCCAGGTCGGTTTGACCGTGATCTTTTCCTTGTCGACGCCCAGCACCTGCGAGAGCACGTTGCGTGTCTCCTGCGGGTCTTGGACGCAACCCCAGCATTCCAGCGTTTCGCCGGTCCAGCGTGCGGTGCCCGATGGCGGCTCCATCGGCGACTGAGTGAGGTGAGGGGCGTAGTATTCAGCCGAAATCGTCTGCGCCGCCGATTTCATTCCGGCGTCCACATCCCCAAGGGATCGTTGCACAGCGCCTTTACGGCGAGACGTTTCTTTGAGTGCCTCGCCATAGCTGTCCGAATTGTATCCAGCGTTCGGCCCATCGCGCCAACTGACTTCCAGCGCGCGGCGGCCTTGGATCGCGGCCCAGGTGTCTTTGGCGATCACAGCGACCCCGCCCATCGGCTGGAACAGGGCCGGGGGCTTGGCATCGGGCATGCGCACCGTTTGCAGCACGCCGGGCACCGCCAGAGCCTTTGTATCGTCAAAGGTGCCGGTTCGGCCAAAAACCTGCGGCGGACGCGCGATGGTGGCGTAGACCATGTCGGGCACATCGACATCGATGCCGAATTGCCCTTCGCCTTTCGTGATCATCGGGATCGTGAGCGAGGGCACTTCCTGCCCGATAAAGCGCCAGTCATCGGGGTCTTTGAGGGTGATCGCGTCTTCGGCGGGGACGGGCAGTTTTGCCGCCAGTTCAGCCAGGTTGCCGTAAGATAGCGTCTCACCGCTTTTGTTGTTGCGGATGACGCCAGCGTCGGCCGTGCATTCCGACGCATCCACTTCCCAGAACATCGCCGCTGCATCCGTCAGCATGTGCCGCATCGCGGCGCCTGCCGTTCGCAGGCGGTGGAAGTTGTAGCGGACCGAGCGTGATCCATCGGTGTTCTGATCGCCGAACCGCTCATGCCCTTCAGCTTGCTCGATAGCGACCTTGTCCCAATCGGCCTCAAGCTCATCCGCGACGATCTGCGCCATCGAGGTCCAGACTTGCTGACCCATTTCCGAGCGGTGGCAGGTGATCTTGACGGTGCCGTCTTCCTCGATCGCGATCCACATGCCCGGCGTCGCGTCGCCGCCAGCGACTTCGGTCAGCGGGCTGGGGCCAGGATCGCCGAGCTTGAAAGCGTCAGCGTCCACTTCAGGTTCGACGTAGGTGTTGCAGCCGGCCAGTGTAAGGCCGAGGACGAACACGCCCGAGACACCCAGAACACCGCGCCGGCTTAAGTTTGTTAGCGCGGCCTTCTCATTCTCGCTGGGCGCGCCAGCGGCGGCTCCCGGAACAATTCCGATATCACGAAGAAACATGCCGCCTTCTCCCTTTCGTTCAGCGCTGGCCTTTATGCCCCATCAATCGCCCTTAGGTCCAGCCGCCGTCCACCAATTGATCGATTCAACATCATGGGCCGAAGTCCAAACGCCTTTTGGCGTGTAGCGGATCGCGCCGCTGCCTTCGGGGCGGCCCACGCGGGCGAGGATTTCATTGGTCTCGGCGTCGATCACCACAAAAGTCTGATCATCGGTGGTGCGCAGCCAGACCTTGCCTTCCGCCACGTCAATGTCGCCATATTTGAGATTGTCGCCCACTTTGACGCGGGCCGTGACTTCCAAGGTTTCCGGGTCGACTTTGGCCACTGTCCCATCGCCTTGCTCCTGCACCCAGACCGCGCCGCCGCCAGCGGTCAGAAAGCCTGGCGTATCGCCCAAGTTGACCGTGCCGGTCACTTCGTTGGTTTCAGGATCAACGCGCTGGAGCAGGCTTTCCCCACTGGCCACCGCCCACAAAGCGCCTTCACCAAAGGCAAGGAAAGCGGTTCCAGCGACCACTTTGACCTTGGCCACGGTTTCGTCGGTCTTTGGATTAATGCGCGTGATTTCGCCATCGGCGTTGCTGGGAACCCACACTGAGTCCGCGCCAGACACTACATTGGTTTCGCCGCTCGGTTCCGCCAGACCGGTATCGAGGATCGACGCAATCTCAGCGGTTTGGGCGTTGATCTTGTAAACCTTTAACTCGGGGCAGCTTGCCTGCCATACATGCCCTTCCGCCATCGCCATCGTCCCGCATGGGCGCGGCATTTCGACTGAGGCGACTTTGCCTTCGGTAGACCATTTCTCGAGCATCCCTTCCGTGCGCGACGTCGCGTTGGTCGCCCAGACATTTTCGCCATCCACCAGCAGGAAATCGACAAAGCCGGGCACCGCGATCACCTTTTCGTCAAAGATGAGCTTGCCGGGATCGGGCGGCGGCGGTTCGGAGGCGCAGGCCGCTAGAGCAGCGAACAAGGGTAAGGCAAACAGGCGTTTCATCAGGTAGGCTCCCCCGCGACATGTCGTCACGCATCGAGTGTTGCGGCACGCCCTCCCAGACGCTTGTTCCAGTGCGGCCCCGTCTCAGTAGCAGGGCTTCCAGAGCAACATATGGATATTACCCGCATTCACAATGGTAATAATTTGCGATGGACACGCGCACTAAACCCCGCGATGTTGCGGATGCGAAAGGAATACGATTCATGATCAACGCTCTGCGCCGCCTCCTCTCTCTTGCGGCGATTGGCTTCGTTTTTGCCCTGGCCTCATGTTCGGAGGCACCCGACGAAGCCTCGGCGGAACGCGACACCTTCAATATCGGCTGGTCAATTTACGCGGGTTGGATGCCGTGGCCTTATGCGGATCAAGCGGGCATCGTCGACAAATGGGAAGAGAAATACGGGATCACGATCAACTTCGTTCAGGTGAACGATTATGTGGAATCGGTGAACCAGTACACGGCGGGCCAGCTGGATGGTGTGACCGTCGCGAATATGGACGCTTTGACCATTCCAGCGGCGGGCGGAAAAGACACCAGCGCGATCATCGTCGGCGATTATTCGAATGGTAACGACGGTATCCTCCTGAAAGGATCGGACAATGTAGCGGCGTTGAAGGGTCAGCAGATCAACCTCGTTGAGTTGTCGGTGTCGCACTACTTACTGGCGCGTGCTCTGGAAGGAGCTGATCTGAAGATGACCGACGTGAACACGGTCAACACGTCGGATGCAGATATCGCTGGCGCCTTTACCTCGGAAGATGTGACGGCGGCGGTCGCGTGGAACCCACAGCTTGCGACCATGAAGGCGACCGATGGCGCCAACCTGATCTTCAGTTCGGCGGACATTCCGGGCGAAATTGTTGATCTAATGGTGGTCGACACCGCGCTGCTCAAAGCCAACCCGAAACTGGGTCAGGCGCTGGCGGGTATCTGGTACGAAACCATGGCGTTGATGACACAGGACAGCCAAGAGGGTCAGGCGGCGCGTGCGGCGATGGCCAAGCTCGCAGGCACGGACACCGAGACGTTCGAAGGTCAATTGGCGACGACATTCCTGTATTCCGACCCCGCCGCCGCTGTCGCCGCAACTTCGGATCCTGCGCTGATTGAGACGATGACGAAAGTGCGCGATTTCAGTTTCTCGCAAGGCCTGTTTGGGCAAGGCGCCAGTTCCGCAGAGGCGGTCGGAATGGAGTTCCCGGGCGGCAAGACGCTGGGCGATGCGAACAACATCACGCTGCGCTTCGATGCGAGCTTTATGCAGATGGCGGCCGAAGGCGCACTGTAAGGTCGGTATTTCGGAGGCACCCGAAGGCGAAAGATGAACTGGCTGACGAGCCGAGATTGGAGAGGCAACAAGGCCCTGTTGGGTCTCGTTCCGATCCTCGTGCTCATCATCGTGTACCTGATCGTTGCCGCGGATCGTAACGCCATCAACCCGGCCGAAAAGATCACTCCCATGCCATCGGCCATGGTTGAGGCCATGTGGGCGCTGGTGTTTGAGAAAGACCAGCTGTCGGGGCGCTATCTGTTTTGGTCAGACACTTTGGCGAGCCTTCAAAGGCTTGGCCTTGGGCTTGGTATCTCCACACTGACCGCGCTGGTCGTGGGTCTGCTGCTGGGCGTCCTGCCGACCTTTCGCGCAACCTTCGGGATGACGGTCACCAGTATCGCAGTGGTCCCGCCGATTGCGCTTCTGCCGATCCTGTTTATCGTCTTCGGGTTGGGGGAGACGGCAAAGGTCGCGCTGATCGTGGTGGGCATTGCCCCGTTTATGGTGCGCGATCTGGCGCAGTATATAAGCGACTTGCCACGAGAGCAGATTGTGAAGGCTCAGACTCTTGGGGCGAGCACGTGGCAGTTGATGCTGCGTTTTGCCCTGCCGCAGGCTATGCCGCGCCTGATCCAGGCCTTGCGCCTTTCTCTGGGGCCGGCTTGGGTTTTCCTGATTTCGGCCGAAGCGATCGCGTCGGATATCGGTCTTGGCTATCGCATCTTTCTTGTCCGGCGCTATCTCGCGATGGATGTGATCCTGCCTTATGTGATTTGGATTGCGATCCTCGCTGCGCTTATCGACTGGGCCCTTAAAGCGACCAGTCGTCGACTGTATCCTTGGGCGCATGGAGAGAGCCATTGAGCGCGCTGTCCATGAAAAACGTTTGGGTCGAGTACGGCGATAAGATCGTGCTCGAACGGATCAACCTAGACATTGATGACGGCGCCTTCGTCTCGGTTGTCGGTCCTTCGGGCGCGGGCAAGAGCAGCCTTCTCAAACTGGTGCTGGGCCAGGCGGCGCCGTCGCGAGGGTCGATCACGCTGGATGGCGAACCGCTCAAGGCCGAGCCGACACCGGATCGCGGCGTGGTGTTTCAACGCTATTCGGTGTTCTCGCATCTGACGGTTCTGGGCAACACGATCTTCGGCCTCGAATGCGAGAAAGCGCCGATCACGGGGCGGCTATTCGGAGCCAAGCGCAGGGCGGCGGTGGAGACCGCGACCGAGATGCTCGAGGCGGTGGGGCTGGGCGATGCGCTCAAACTGTACCCCGCGCAAATGTCGGGCGGGATGCAGCAACGGCTTGCCATCGCGCAGGCGCTTATCAAGCGGCCCCGCATCCTTTTGCTGGACGAGCCGTTTGGCGCTCTCGACCCGGGCATTCGCGCCGATATGCACGCGCTCATCACCAAGCTGTGGCGCGAACACTCGCTCACCATCCTGATGGTCACGCACGATATTCAGGAGGCCTTTTCGCTCGGCACGCGCGTGCTCACGCTCGACAAGTCGCGCAGCGATCCGCACGCGCCCAATCGATACGGCGCGACCGTCGTGTACGACCTGTCGCTGGACCGCCGGATCGCCAAGGAAGCGGCGCTGGCGGCGGAGTTAGTTGATGAAACACCTGCGGGAGCGGGGGCTTCACCGAATGCGCCAGCCGACGCGTACTCCGCAAGTAGTATTACGATTGACACAATAAGTAATAAATGAGAGGACTGACCCACATGGCCACAGACCCCGCCAATCCCGCCTCCCTCGCACGGTTATCGATGAGCTTGCCGTCCGATTTGCTGCACCACCTCGACACCATGGTTGATGAACGCGACATGCCCTCGCGCTCGCAAATGATCGCCCAGCTGATCCGCCGCGCGGTGGCCGATCACCAGGCCGAGCGCCATCCGGACGAGATGCTCGCGGGCACCATCACCCTGGTCTATCGCGGCGATCAGGGCGGGGCGCGCCAGCAACTCGCCAGCAAACAGCGCGAATATCTGAAAGAGGTCATCTCTTCGCAGCACGTCTTCCTTGAAGACGATCAGTCGCTCGAAGTGTTGCTGGTCCAGGGCCCGGCCAAACGTCTCGACGATCTGTGCGACAGCCTGCGCTCCGTGCGCGGCGTTCGCCAGCTGCAATTGGTCACCACCACCGCGCTCCTGCCGCCGCTGCACGAACAGGGTGAGGAAAGTGCGCCAAGCCAAGAAGGAGTCGCCGCCTGATGGCCGACGCCCCGACGCCCGTTTTGTCCGATCCGTTGCTCGCCAAAGAGCACGCTCGCTCGCTGGGTAGCACGGTGGTCGAGAGCATGCCGATCCTGCCGCCGCGCGCAGACGATCTGCCCGACGGCGTGAGCCAGGACGATCTGATCTGGGAAGAAACGATTGCGGCGGGCGGCTACGCCATTCGCCGGATCAATCGCGGCGGGCGCTTGCGCTTGATCGATCTACAAGGCGACGCTTGCGCGAGCTTTCAGATCTTCAACGCGGAAATGCCGACCGAACGCTTCAACATCGCTGACACGCAAAAGGTGCAGTGGAACGGCTATTTCGGCGTGGGCGAGGGCAAGGCGCGCCTGTTCCTCTCCGATATGGGCCGCGTGCTGATGAGCATCCTTGAGGACACGGCGGGCACGCATGATGGCTTTTGCGGCGCTTCGAACGAGGAACTGAGCGGCAAGAAATACGGCGTGGGCGAGAAAAAGGGACGCTACTTCCTCAACACGCGCGACCGCTTCCTTCTGGGCGTCGGCAAGCATGGCCTCAGCCGCAAAGACGTGCACCCTTGCGTCAACCTGTTCAAAGGCGTGGTGATCGAGGAAGACGGCGCGATCACCCCCCAAATCGGCCCGTTTGAGCCGGGCCGCGAAGTGATCTTGCGCGCTGAGATGGACCTGATGCTGGTGATCGCGAATTGCCCGCATGTGATGGACCCGCGCCCCGAATGGACCTCGACTCCACTGCGCGCGACCGCCTGGCGTGGACCGGCCGCTCCGCAAGACGATCCCGTGCGCAAGAGCACGCCCGAGGCCTACCGCGCCTTCCTCAATGTCGACGACTACTATCGCCGCTGACCCCACTGGTTTGAAAAGGGACCTCGCCCCATGACCACCGAAACAATCACCGCAGACAAAGCGCTCGAAGGCCTCCCCGGCGAGGTCATCTACGACGAACAAGTCGCCGCCCGCCATTTCTGGGTGCACGCGGTCAAGAAGGGTCAGACACTCCGCATCGTCGACCTTGAAGGCAACCAAGCGGTCGATTTGCTGATCTATTCCGAGCAAGACGACACCGAACGCTACAGCGCGCAAGACACGGTCGCCGCGCAAGGCAATCTGTTCTTGCGCGAAGGCGCGGTGCTGCGTTCGAATGAAGGCCGCCCGATGATGACGATCACCGGCACCTCGGTCGCCTATCACGACACAATCGGCGGCGCGTGCTCGGTGGAATCGAACGCGCTGCGCTATGGCCACTTCACCAAGTCCCAGCACGCCTGTGTCGAGAATTACCTGAAGGCCAGCCTGCCCGAGGGGCGGACCAAGCGGGACCTCGTCTCCAACATCAACTTCTTTATGAATGTGCCGGTGATGGAAGATGGCTCCCTCGGCATTGTCGATGGCATTTCTGCAGCTGGTCTAACGGTCGATGTCCGCGCTGAGATGGACACGGTCGTGTTGGTGTCGAACTGCCCGCAGATCAACAATCCGTGCAACGGTTTCAATCCCACGCCTGTGCGCATGATCATCGCTAAATGAGCGGTCTTGGCGCGCACAGCACCGTCCTGATCGCCAATCGCGGGGCCATTGCCACGCGTATCATTCGCACCTTGAAGGCGATGGGCCTCAAATCGGTCGCGATCTATTCCGAGGCTGACGCTGGTTCGCTCCATGTCGCGCAGGCCGATGAGGTCGTGTGCGTCGGGCCGGCCCCGGCGGCGGAGAGCTACCTCAACATTCCGGCGATTATCGAGGCGGCGAAGGCCACCGGAGCGACCCTGATCCACCCCGGCTACGGCTTTCTGGCGGAGAACGCCGAGTTTGCCGAAGCCTGCGCCGCCAATGGCATCGGCTTTATCGGGCCGACGCCGGACAACATCCGCACCTTTGGCTTGAAACACTCCGCGCGCGCATTGGCGGAGTCAAACGGTGTGCCGCTCGCGCCCGGCACCGGTCTGCTGACCGATGCGGATGAGGCGGCGAAGGCGGCCGCCGAAATCGGCTATCCCATTATGCTAAAAGCGACAGCTGGCGGCGGAGGCATCGGCATGCGCGTGTGCGAAAACGAAGCCGACGTGCGCGACAGCTTTGAAAGCGTCGCGCGGCTGGGCAAGGGCAATTTCGGCGATGCGGGCGTGTTTCTTGAACGCTTTATTGCCGAGGCGCGCCATATCGAGGTGCAGGTGTTCGGCGACGGGCAGGGGCGGGTCATGCCTTTGGGCGAACGCGATTGTTCGCTCCAGCGCCGCAATCAGAAGGTTGTCGAAGAAGCGCCCGCGCCTGCGATCTCACAAGAGGTCCGCGAAGGGCTGATCGCAGCGGCGGTGCGGTTGGCCGAAGGGGCGAAGTACCAGTCCGCCGGGACGGTCGAATTCCTCTTCGACGCAAAGACGCAGGAATACTTCTTCCTCGAAATGAACACCCGGCTTCAGGTCGAACACGGTGTCACCGAAGAGGTGATGGGCCTCGATATCGTTGAATGGATGATCCGGGGCGCGTGCGGCGATTTTTCTATGGTGGAGGGCGATCCTCCCACGCCAAGGGGGCACGCGGTGCAGGTGCGCCTTTACGCCGAAGACCCTGCGCAGGATTACCGTCCTACGACCGGCACTATTACAAACTTGGAGTTTCCTGAGAACATTCGCGCTGACACGTGGTGTGAAGCGGGCAGCGAAGTGAGCGCGTGGTACGACCCGATGATCGCCAAACTGATCACCCACGCCGAGGATCGCCCGACGACGATTGCTGCGATGCAAGGTGCTTTGGCGGAGAGCCGTATCGACGGGATTGAAACCAATCTGCGCTGGTTGCGCGATGTTCTGGCCGATGAAGGCTTTGGCGCGGGCGATGTGCACACCAAGCTGCTCGGGGGCGTCGAATACGCGCCCGATAGTTTCCGCGTCATCTCGGGCGGGACCGCGACTTCGGTGCAGGATTTTCCGGGCCGCCAAGGGCTCTGGCATGTGGGTGTGCCGCCGTGTGGACCAATGGACAATGCCTCGCTGCGTCTGGCCAACCGCTTGTTGGGTAACCCGGAAGGGACGGCGGGGCTTGAGGTCACCTTCACCGGGCCAACGCTCGTATTCAACGCGCCTGTGCGGTTGTGCCTGACGGGCGCGGATTTCGGCGCGACTTTGGACGGCAAAGTGGTGCTGCGCGGTGCTCCCTTCGATGTGGCGGCGGGGCAAACGCTTACCATGGGGCGCGTGTCGGGCGGAGGCTCGCGAGGCTATATCGGCTTTGCCGGTGGGCTCGACATCCCAAGCTATCTCGGCAGCCAATCGACCTTCGCGCTCGGCCAGTTTGGCGGGCATGGCGGGCGCTGTCTGGTGGCGGGCGATACGCTGCATCTGGCGCGCGCAAAGACTGGTTCCGAAGAGGCTCTGAGCGAGCCGCAGACCTTCTCCACCAACTGGACCATTCGCGTCCTATACGGCCCGCACGGTGCGCCCGATTTTTTCACTGCGGACGATGTTGCTTCCATCCTAGAAGCTGAGTGGAAGGTCCACTACAATTCCAACCGCACCGGCGTTCGTCTGGTCGGTCCGAAACCCGAATGGGCGCGCAAGGACGGGGGGGAGGCGGGCCTTCACCCCAGCAACATTCACGACAATCCTTATGCAATCGGGGCCGTCGACTTCACCGGCGATATGCCGATCATATTGGGTCCCGATGGGCCGTCTTTGGGCGGCTTTGTGTGCCCCTTTGTGGTCGTTGCAGAGGATCTTTGGAAGATTGGGCAACTGGCTCCGGGCGATCGCATAAGCTTTGCACCGGTCACATTGGATGGAGCGCAAGCCAGCGACATCACCGCTCTATCTCCAATCCTTCACGAAACGTCTGAGCAAGGCGAGCGCCCGCGCACTGTCTATCGCCAGCAGGGCGATCGCAACATTCTGGTCGAATACGGCCCTATCGTGCTCGACCTTGAATTGCGCATTCGAATCCACGCGCTGATGAACGAGTTGCGGGCGCGGGACCTGCCCGGTGTGGTTGACATCGTCCCCGGCATACGCTCGTTGCAATTGCACTTTGACGGCGAGGCGATGGATCAGGCCGCTGCGCTTGACGCGCTGATCGCGGCGGAAGAGAAGCTGGGCGATCTGGGCGATTTCACCGCGCCTTCGCGCATCGTACACCTGCCTCTCAGCTGGCGTGATCCGGCGACGACGCAGACGGTTGAGAAGTATATGCAGGCGGTGCGCGACGATGCGCCGTGGTGCCCGGACAACATCGAATTCATTCGCCGTATCAACGGGCTGGTAGACCAGAAGGCGGTGGAGGATGTGATCTTCGACGCGAGCTACCTCGTCATGGGGCTTGGCGATGTCTATCTGGGTGCGCCGGTCGCCACTCCGGTCGATCCGCGCCACCGCCTCGTTACCACCAAATACAATCCCGCGCGCACCTGGACGCCGCCCAATGTCGTCGGCATCGGCGGCGCTTATATGTGCATCTACGGGATGGAGGGGCCGGGCGGCTATCAACTGTTCGGGCGCACAACGCAGGTTTGGAAGACGCATGGCACGACTGCCTCCTTTCATGATGATAAACCCTGGCTTTTGCGCTTTTTCGATCAGATCCGCTTTTTCGAAGTCACTGCGGATGAGCTTGCCGAATGGCGGCGCGATTTCGCCAATGGTCGGCGCGCGATTGAGATTGAGGAAACCACCTTCAGTCTCGCCGAACACCGCGCCTTCCTTGCCGAAAACGCCACCTCTATCGATGCCTTTCAGGCCGCGCGCCAGGCGGCCTTCGATGCTGAACGCGCCGCATGGGAGGCGAGCGGAGAATTCGACCGCGTTTCCCAACTCACTGAGGAAGCCGAGGGCGCCAGCGAGCCGGAGGCCGTCACCGTCCCGGAAGGCGCGCAATTGGTCGAAGCGCCCTTTGGCGGAAGCGTTTGGAAAATGCTCGTCAAAGAAGGGGACCATGTCGAAGCGGGCGAAACCATCGCCGTGATTGAGGCGATGAAGATGGATAGCCCGCTTGAAAGTCCCGCCACCGGCACTGTGGCCGCGCTCTACACAGCCGAACGTCGGGCGGTGGAGCCGGGCGCTCCTATGATCGCGTTGAGGGCGGACTAATGATTGATCTATCCCGCCTTAGCCCCTCTGCCATCGCGTCCCAAGTGCAAAGCGGTGAGACCACGGCGCTCACGATCACAAAGGACACGCTTGCTCGTCTTGCCGCTTATGACGCGGTGCAGCCGCAGATATGGATCAGCCGGTTTGATTCGGACGCACTCCTGTCAGCGGCGCGCAACGTTGATGCGCGGATCACCAAGGGAGAGACACTGCCACTGGCGGGTGTGCCCTTTGCGGTAAAAGACAATATCGATGTTACGGGGCTGGACACGACCGCCGGTTGCCCCGTTTTCGCTTACGCACCGACTGAAAACGCACCGGTGATCCAGCGCCTTTTGGACGCGGGCGCGGTATGCATCGGGAAGACCAATCTCGACCAATTCGCCACCGGTCTTGTCGGGACGCGCAGCCCATATGGCATCCCCGCCAACGCCTATAACCGGGCCTTTGTAAGCGGTGGATCCAGTTCGGGATCGGCCATTGCCGTCGCCGCTGGGCTGGTGGGCTTTGCTTTGGGCACCGACACGGCGGGGTCGGGCCGCGTTCCGGCGGCTTTCAACCACTTGATTGGAATGAAGCCGACTAAAGGCCGCTGGAGCACGTCGGGCCTGGTGCCCGCCTGTCGCACCATCGACTGCATCACCGTCTTCACCGACCGGATCGAAGACGCGCGGTTGGTCGATCACGTGGTGGCGGGCTTTGATGAAACCGATCCCTATTCGCGTCCGCTCGAAGACCGCCCCCTGACGCCCAAACGCATCGGAGTGCCAAAGCCTGACCAACGCGTCTTCTTCGGCGATACCGCGTCCGAGTATTTCTACGATCGCGCGTTGGAGCAGTTGGCTAGGTCCGCCGAGCTGATCGAGATCGATACGGACTTCCTCGATGAGGCGGCGAAGCTGCTTTATGAAGGTCCTTGGGTGGCAGAACGCACCGCCGCAATCCACGATCTGCTACTCAGCAATCCCGACGCCATCGATCCGACCGTGCGCGAAGTGGTAGAACCGGGCCTTTCTATCGGGGCGGTTGAGGCCTTTAAGGGCGCCTACCGGATGGCCGCGCTGAAGCGTCAGGCGGACCAGATGTGGGAGGAGATCGATGCGCTCGCCTTTCCGACCACCGGGACCACCTATCGTATCCGCGAGCTTGCTCAGGCCCCGGTCTCTCTCAACAGCCACTTTGGCAAATACACCAATTTCGTGAACCTGCTCGATATGGCGGCTGTCGCCGTGCCGGCGGGCACGCGCGACGATGCGACCGGCTTTGGAATCACGCTGATCGGGCCGGCGCATAGCGATCGCGCGCTGATGGATGCGGCGCAAAGCTATTTGGAGGCGGCGAAACTGCCCGCGCCACCGCCGCTTGATCTGGAGGGAAGAATGGACACTGTGAAATTGGCCGTTGTCGGAGCGCATCTCGAAGGCATGCCGCTCCACTGGCAGCTCACCTCGCGCGATGCGAAGTTTGTCGGCGCATTCGAAACCGCGCCAACCTATCGTCTGTTTGCGATTGCCAATTCGACCCCGCCTAAACCCGCCTTGGTCCACAACGAGGACGGAGCAGCAATCAAGGTGGAAGTCTACGAATTGGGTATGGCTGAATTCGGCAGCTTCACCGCCGAAGTGCCCGCGCCTCTAGCTATCGGCAATGTGATTCTTGACGATGGATCAAGCGTTAAGGGCTTCGTCTCCGAACCGCGAGCAACGATCGGCGCGCAAGACATAACCGAACTTGGTGGATGGCGAGCCTTTGTTGAAAAATCTCAATAGAGTCATAAAATTACGCTAGTGCGGCGATTTTGCAACAAAGTGGCTGTCGTTCGTCAAAAACCTGCCGTGTTACTCTTGACCCAAACGTTAACATCGATACCCCTACGCATTGTAGCTCAATACAAAATTGCGCACACGAGAGGGATAAAGCACAGTTGCTCACGCTTCGCGGCGCAGGGTGTGTTGAATGTTTCTCGGGCTGATGAGCCCGCTAACGGGGTTTTGCATGGCTGGTGTGCAAGTAGGCAATCGAATAATTGGGGCTGATAGCCCCGTTACAGTCGGCTGGGACAATATTGGGCGCGTCGAAGGCGGGCCGATCCGGCAATTCGTTTTCACGCATTTCCAAGCTTTCTGCCTGTTTGCGATGTTAGGCTTCGTTTACTGGGGCCCGAACGACATCGTTAAAGCGTCGACGCTGTTCATGATCGGCATCGGATTCAGAGTTTTGTTGCTGGGTCTGGAGTGGGTCAATCCACGCTACGACAGTTGGAAACTGACCTGGAAAGAATTCGCGACGGACGTTTTCTATGTATCGATGGGATACACCGTGCTGCGTATGGTCGATGTCTATATCGGCACTGGCGTGATGATCGAAGCGGTGCAGGGCGCTTTTGATTGGGATAAATTCGCGTGGTTCACCGGTCTGCCTCTATTGGTACAGGCGGCCCTCATTCTGCTCATATTTGAGTTCGGCCAATATTGGATGCATCGCGGGATGCACAACTGGTACCCGCTCTGGCTTACCCACGCGCCGCATCACTACATCACCCAACTCAACATCAACAAAGGCGCCGTGGGGCACCCGGTTGAGTTGTTTCTGATTGGGTTGGGTGTGGGCGGCTTCTTTGATTTCCTTCCCAAAGCGTTTCTGCTGGCCGGCGCGGTTCGGATGACAGTGGGCATTTATCAGCACATCAACGTGCGCTTCAACACACCCGCCTGGTGGCGGTATGTATTCAACACGACTGAACATCACAGCGTGCACCATTCGCAGGACTACGAAGCGACCCGGAGCAATTACGGCACCGTATTGATCATCTTTGATCGCATCTTTGGAACCTGCGTCGATGGCGAGGCAGAAAAACTCGGCATGGATGGCGGGCGGCGAATGGACATCAAGGAAACCATGCTGTTCCCCTTCGCAGAGGCCGCCAAATCGTACCGGGGCGCGGCTGACCGCATGAAATCAGCGGGAACGCCGGACTATCACGAGGGCAAGGAGCCAGCGGAATAGAGCCGTTCACCGGGTCAATCCGCCGGGCAAAAGCAGGCGGACTTGGTTCAGAAAAGATAGAGAATTTCAGGCCCAATTGCTTGGGAACAGTGGGGGGGGCAGGGCCTCCCGATGAAACGACGGAGATTTATGCAAGCCAGACTGCCTTACATTGACCGAATCTGGCGCGCGGGAAGCTCGATCGAGCTGCCAGCGTCGATCTCGGCTGGTGAGGTCTTCGATCGGCTTGACCCACTGTTTCGTGAGCAAGGCACGAGCGTTGCGGTGGACGGCAACACTTTGACTTACGCAAAAACCAATCCTGCCGCGCAGGACAAGTTGGCCACCTTCACATCGGGCACACTGACTGTGGCCGAAGAAGAGCAACCGGCGCGTCTTTCGTATGACGTGGGCAGCACGGCTCTGTTCCTGTGCTTTCTGGCGCCGCTTGCCTTTCTCGCCTTTGGTCAGCTTTCCGTCTTTCTCAACGATGTCGAAAAGCCCGCCTTGATCGCGGAAATGGCTGAAAAAGAAGCTGAAAAAGCGAACCAAGCCGAGAACGCGATTGAATTGCATTGGGTTGATAAAATGCTCGGCGCGCCGCAGCCAAAACAACCGGGCGAGGAGAACGAAGCGAAGAACGAGCGCCGTGGCGATGCGCGCGCAAGGACAGAAGACGAGCCCGAGGGCAACCATTCGCCCGAAACCGCCTACGCTTTCGCGGGGATTTTTGCCGCGATCTACATCGTGGGTCGTGTTCTGGAACCATATCTGTTGAAGAAGACCTTTCGCAACGCTCTGAGCCTTGCGCAAGCCACTGATAACGAGGACATAAATGGCTAAGTGATCTTAAAAAACATGCCTGGGATAAGCCGGGACTGAATACCAGAGGAACTCCGAAACTATGAAAACCCAAAGAGAAAAACAGGGGGTAGCTATGAACTACAATAACAATACCAATCCGCGCAGAAGGTTGCTGTCGGCCGCGCTGCTGTCCGCTTCAGGGATTGCCCTGATAGCAACGCCCGCGATGGCGCAAGAGGCTGAAGAAGAGGAAGAGCAGGTCATCTTCGTCACTGGTTCGCGTATCGCGATTGAATCGCCGACCGAAGCCGCCAGCCCGATTACAGTCGTTGGCGAGGAGCAGATCCAGACCAACGGTGAAGCCGATCTCGCGACCCTGCTGCGTGACATTCCAGCTTTGCAAGGGACCCTGCCAGGCATTGACTCGGTCAACCAAGTGGCGAACGGCGACAGCTCGGATCTGGGTCTGAGCCTTCTAAACTTGCGCCAACTCGGCACGGTCCGGACGCTTACGCTCGTTGACGGGCGTCGGCACGTTCCCGGTACGGGCGGCTCGGCGGCTGTGGACATCAACCACATCCCATCTTCACGGATCAAAACGGTTGAAGTTCTGACCGGCGGCGCTTCGTCGATCTACGGTGCGGACGCTGTGACCGGCGTCGTTAACTTCCAGCTGCGCACTGGTCGCGATTTTGATGGTCTGGAATACAACTTCCAAGGCGGCATCTCGGATCAAGGCGACGCAGAAAGCTACAGCGCGTCGATCGCGCTGGGCGGTGAATTCGCTGACGGTAGGGGTTCGGCCGTGTTTTCGGCGGAATACCGCAAGACCACCTCTCTTCAGGCTCAAGATCGCAGTTTTGCAGGCCGAGGGTTTTCTCAGTTGAGCGCTGCCAGTCAGGCCACGCTTGATCTGCTGGGAATTCAGAACAGCGAGCTGGGCCTGCCCAATGGCGAACTACCTGCTAACGCCTTCGTGATCAACAACACGCTGCCGATCACCAGCCCGTTTGGCTTGATCTCGCTTCAGGGTTCGGGCTTTAGCGCGGGTCTGGACGCAGCAGCCGCAGCTGGAGGTCCGCCGCCGACAATCGCTGGCACCGACATCCCGGTGGCGCAGGTGTTTGCTGGCAGCATGCTGCGCCCGTTTGATCCAGGTGTGGCTGTGGGTGGCTTTGATTCCTCAGGTGGTGACGGCATCGGCCAGAATCCGCTCGGTCTCATCCTGCCCGATCTCGACCAAGTGGTCGTTAGCGCGGGCGCGGATTACGAAATCACATCAGGCGTTGAGGCGTTCTTCGAAGGCACCTTTGCCTTCACGGACGGCACGGACCAAGCGGGTATCCCGTTTAGCGATGACATTCCAATTCCGATCGACAACCCGTTCATCCCGCCGGCTCTGCGCACGCAGTTCAACACACTTCAAGCCTTGGGTGAAAGCCCATCCATTGCGGTGTCGCGCGACGTGCTCGATGTCGGCGTCCAACCGTTCGAGAACACGGATCGTACCACGTTCCGCCTAGTTGGCGGCTTGAGAGGCGAATTCGAAGGCCTCGGCTGGGACTGGGAAGTTTCTTACAATTACGGTCGCACCGAAGTTGAGTCGACTTTCACCAACACCCGTCTTGAAGATCGCTATTATTATGCGATCGATGCGGTTGAACTGACGCCGGATAATATCGGCCTCGTTGACGGTACCTTGAAGGCTGTGCGCGCTGGGGAAGATATCGAAATCAACCCGGGCTCGGCCGCAATTGGTGATGTTGTTTGCCGTTCGGAACTCGATGGCACCGCACCGGGCGTATCGCCGTTCCCGGCTCCGCCCACTAACGCGGATGGATTGGGTCAGGCCCTGTCGTTTGCTCCTCAAACGGGCCAGTGCGCGCCGCTCAACATCTTCGGATTCAATTCAATCCAGGGTGCGGGCGCGGACTTTGCCTTTGTCGACATCATCGATTCCACGGTCATCACGCAGCAGCAATTCCTCGCAACGCTTTCGGGCGATACGGCTGAGTTCTTTGAGCTGCCGGGTGGTCCCGTCGGTTTCGCGGGCGGCTTTGAGTACCGCAAGGATACGAGCCTCTTCGTACCTTCGACGCTCCGCAACTCGCCCGCAATTACCGCTGGCGCGATTAGCGGTGGCCCCACCTTCACGTCGCCCGATCCCACGTTCGAGGACGCGGATTTGACCGTTTACGAAGGATTCTTCGAAGCGCGCGCTCCGATCCTTGCCGATATGCAGTACATCAATCTGCTTGAATTGCAGGGCGCCGTGCGCCTGTCGGATTATAATACGATCGGCCAAACGACCGCCTATTCGTTCGGTGGCCGTTACAAGCCGACCGAGAGCCTGACCTTCCGTGGTACGTACTCCATCGCGGTTCGTGCGCCGAACCTTGCGGAACTTTTCGGTCCGCAATCGCCGGCCACTCTGGGGCTGCGTTCTGACCCGTGTGATGCCAACAATATCGGCGCGGGTAGCTCGTTCCGTGAAGCGAACTGCAACACACTGGTCGGAGCCGACTTCGATCCAACCGACTTCGCCTCAGCGTTCCGTCCCGGCGTTACGGGAGGCAACCCGAACCTGCAGGAAGAAGAGGCTGAAACCTTCACCGTCGGTGCGGTGTGGCAGCCGGCGGGCGGGCCGCTCGATGGATTGACGGTGATCGTGGATTACTATGACATCCAGATCGACGGTGCGATCGGCTCGCTTACCGGTGCGCAGGTTGCGGCAGCTTGCGTTGACTTGCCAACGCTCGACAACATCTTTTGTGATGCCGTTGATCGTAACGCCCAAACCGGCGTGATCGACTTTTTCCGTTCGGGCAACGTGAACCTTGGTTCACTAGCCGCGCGTGGGATCGACTTCTCGGCGACTTATGGCTTCGACATGGACGGTCTGTTCGGCGGTGATGGAGGTACGTTTAACCTCTCGGCCACTGGCACTCGCTTCCTGCAGAACGAGCAGATCTTTGACGCGACGGCTGCTACGCTGATCGCTTCGATCGAAGATCCGTTGGAGCAGGAACAGGCACAGGTTGCTGATGACATCACCAACGATCTGTTGGGCGAATTTGGCAATCCGAAATGGATCGCTAACTTTGGCGTCACCTATAACGCCGACAATTGGTCGTTCGGTTGGCAGGGCCGCTTTGAAAGCAGCCAGCTCTCACCCGGCATCGATAATATCGAAGTTGTCAGTGTCGATATCGAGGGCGGTGCAGTGGTTGTGAACGAGGATAACTCCTTCGTCGCGCTCCCGCAGCGTGACACCGGAGATGCGCTCGTCAGCGATTTCTTCTTCACCTACGACATGTCGGACGAGTTCAACTTCTATGGCGGTGTTAATAACGCCTTTGACAAGGATCCCTTCCTTGGCAGCCTGGTGCGTCCGATTGGTGTGCGTGGCCGTTACTTCTACCTGGGCGTTCGCGGCGCGTTCTAATCGGGTTAGACGGATTGGCCTGTGGAGCCGGTTTCGGCCGGCTCCGCCACCGAAATCAAGCGGGGCGAAAGAGCAATCTTTCGCCCCGTTTTTATGCTCCATCTCGCAAGGTCAGCTTCGGCTTCGCTAACCGCAGCTTGGCTAATTCTTCTGCCAATCCTCAGCTAGAACCCGTCTTTCTCTTGAAGCGGGCAGGGCAGGGCATTATGCCCCGCGTCCCATGGCACACACCACGATAGAAGATGTCCAACTTACCGGGCGCCCCGTTATCTCTTCCACTGGCTTGTTCACGCCCGAGGAGAGCATCACCAACGAAGAACTGGTGGAAAGCTTTAACGCGTTCGTAGATCGCCACAACGCGGCCAACGCCGAGGCGATCGAAGCGGGCGAGGTTGAGGCCTTGTCGCATTCGTCGGTCGAATTCATCGAGAAAGCAAGCGGTATCAAAGCGCGCCACGTCATGAGCAAGGCGCCGATCCTGAATCCGGCGACGATGGAGCCGCGGCTCGAAGACCGCCCGAACGAAGAACTCTCCGTGATGGCGGAGATAGGCGTGACGGCGTGCAAGCAAGCGCTCGAGCGCGCAGGCCGCAAGCCAGAGGATGTCGACGCGGTGCTTTGCGCGGCTTCGAATATGCAGCGTGCCTATCCGGCGATGGCCATTGAGATCCAACAGGCGCTGGGGATCGAAGGGTTCGGCTTTGACATGAATGTCGCGTGTTCGTCCGCGACCTTCGGTCTGCAAACCGCCGCCGACTACATCCGAGCAGGCAACGCGAAATCGGTGCTCGTCGTCAGCCCTGAAATTACCTCTGGTCACCTCAATTGGCGCGACCGTGACAGCCACTTCATCTTTGGCGACGTGGCGACGGCGATCCTGGTCGAAGACGCCGCCATCGCCCCGCAAGAGCATTGGGACATTGTGGGCACAAAGCTCAAGACTGTGTTCTCGAACAATATTCGGAACAATTTCGGCTTCTTGAATCGCGCCGCTCCGGAAAGCGTGGGCGAGGCAGACAAACTGTTCGTTCAAGAAGGGCGAAAGGTTTTTAAAGAGGTCGTTCCGATGGTCGCGACCATGATCCTTGAAGAGGCGGAACGCCTCGACATCGATCCCGCCGCTTTGCGTCGCATGTGGTTGCATCAGGCGAACGCGGGGATGAACCGGTTGATTGCGCAAAAGGTGCTCGGCCACGAGGCGAACGAGGACGAAAGCCCCACGGTGCTCGACACGTATGGCAACACCTCCAGCGCGGGATCGATCATCGCGTTCCACTTGAACAGCGATGATCTGAGCGCAGGGGACACTGGACTGATTTGCAGCTTTGGCGCCGGCTATTCAGCGGGCGCGGTGTTTGTGCGCAAGGCGGCTTAACCGACCGCTCCGCCGCGGCGACGTTCTAGCCAGAGGTCCCACGCGGCGATCGTCCAGCCTGACGCCTTCCATAACGCTCCTACGGCGATCATCGAAACAAGCCCGTCCACTGCATAGTGATAGGCGAGGTGCACGCTGGACACCCAGGTTATGAAGAAGAATATGCCAAAGAATGCGCCCCAGCGTGCCGAGATTCGACGCATCGCGATCCAATAGAGAAAGGCGATCGCGCAGTGCATGCTTGGCATGGCGGTGATCCCGCTTCCCAGGCCATTCTCGGCGGCAGCGAACCATTCCAGCAGCATTTCTTGCACGGGCAGGGTCATGATCGGGATCTGTTCATTGGCCGCGTTGAGATAGGCCATCTGATCGTCAAAGCGTGTATCTCCTAACATCGGGCCGACAAAGCACGGACCTACCGAGGCTAGCCACGTGGCCATTGCTCCGCCAATCAACGTCCAGCTTAGAAAGTAGGTCAGAAAAAACTGTCGGCGCACATCGTGGTCTACGCGCGCAAAGGCGAAAAACATGACGCCAGGGTAAAGCAGCAGGAACCACAATTGGTACAACAGAGCGAGAAACGCGGTGACGACGGGAAAGCCGATCACCGGCTGCAACACTTCCCAGGCGTCATAGCCAAAAAAGATCGCCCGGTCCCAAGCCACGAAGGTGTCGTCCCAGGTGTAATCCGTGAAGAGCGGGATTGCCGCCTTCATTTTTGAGAAGAACGGCAGAAGCAGGATCGCAACCGCCAGCATTGGAGCACCGGCAGTTATTGTCGCGCGCGCAGGTACCGAGGAGTAGCGGGCAATCAGAAAGGTGGACGGGCTTTCCGGCCGCTGCTTGTAAAGCTGATGCCCTGCGTCGAATGCCGCGATTAGCATCACGAACAACCCAAAGATCTGCGCGTTAACGAGCACGCCATCGATCGTTGGATAGACGCCATTAAGCGCGAGGATCGCCGTACAAACACTAAAAAGTGTGATGGCAATTATGAGTATTGGAACCTCGCTTGCCCAGCGGTGAATCGCTGTAGCGGGCGCGCTTTGCTCCAACGCGCCTTGAGCGGGCGGAATAGGTGTTGTGGAAACCGTCATCTTGAAGAGCGCGTTTAAGGTAAACGTCTCACTAAAATGTGAACACGCAAAGCGCGGACTTAGCCGCGACGCAATCGGTCCTCTTGGCGGCTCAGCAAGAATTGTCCGCGCGAAAGATGCACGCTTGCTTGCGGGGTTGAGAGGTGCGCCTTAGATGGAGTGATATGGCAGGCGAAATTCTCGACAATCAGGGGCGTGGGGACGCTGTGTGGACGTGGCCGTCCACTCATCCCGAAGGACGTAAATACGCCATAATCGTGGCGTTGGTTGGCCTGTTTTTTCTGCTCCCGATTGGTTGGGGCTGGGTCGGTTGGCCGCTCTTGGCGCTTTCGGCAGGCGTGCTGGCCTTTTTCCGCGATCCTGAGCGTGTTGTGCCCCAGGAAGACACTATGATTGTCTCGCCCGCTGATGGCATTATTTCGCTGATCAGTCAGGTCGAACCGCCGTTGGAACTTCAAGTAGAGGATGGTTCGGGGACGCGCGGATTGCCGCCGGGCCCAGTCACGCGCATCTCGATATTCATGAGCGTGTTCGATGTGCACATCAACCGCACGCCGATTGGCGGTGTGGTGCGACGGATCGTCTACATGCCTGGCAAGTACCTTAACGCTGACCTTGATAAAGCGAGCGAGGACAACGAGCGTCAGCACTTTCTGATCGAGCGAGCAGATGGGACGCTGATCGGATTTACTCAGATTGCAGGCTTGGTCGCGCGCCGGATTATCAGCTTTGTAAAGCCGGGTGATACAGTCGCGACCGGCCAACGTATCGGACTGATCCGGTTTGGCAGCCGGGTCGATGTCTACCTGCCCGCTGGAACCGATCCAAAGGTGCTTATGGGACAAAAAGTGATCGCGGGCGAAACGGTGTTGGCGGAGTTAGGTCAGCAACGCCTACTGGAAGGGATATTGCAATAGTTTCCCAGGACGCCCCATTGGTATGAATGCGCTTCGTTCTTCAAAACCGCGTGGCCGTTTTGGTGCGCGTGTCGGCCCCAAGGCTGCCGAGGACGAAGACGCCCAGGTTCCCGCCGATGGGCGCGGTTTAAGCCTGCGTGCCATGCTGCCCAACGCGGTCACCGCCGCGGCGCTGGCCTCTGGATTAACCGCCGTTCGCTTCGCCATAGACGAAAACTGGGCCTACGCGGTGCTGGCCATCATATTGGCGGGCATTCTAGATGGGATGGACGGGCGCATTGCTCGTTTGCTCAACGCTCAGTCACGTTTTGGCGCTGAGCTTGATAGCCTTGCGGACTGCATTTCGTTTGGCGTGGCGCCCGCGCTGATTTTGTTCATGTGGTCGCTTCAAAACTTCACAAGCTTTGGCTGGTTCGCCGCTTTGGGTTTTGCGATCTGCATGGCCTTGCGCCTCGCGCGCTTCAACGCGCTGATCGATGTTGAAGACCAGCCGCACAAATCAGCAGGCTTCCTGACCGGTGTTCCCGCGCCTGTGGGCGCCGGCCTGGCCTTTGCGCCGTTCTATGTGTGGCAAGAGACGCAGGATCCGCTTTTCCGCGATCCGGTGCTGCTCACATTCTGGGTGGCTGGGATCGCCGTCTTGCTCATTTCTAACATGGCGACGCTAAGCTGGGGGGCTATTCGTCCTAGACGGGGGATTCGCCTGTGGTTGATCGCGTTGGTGACGATCGGTTTCGCCGCGCTTTTGCTGGAGCCATGGTGGACACTGACTGTAATCTCAGCCGGCTATCTGGCGCTTATCCCTTACGCGTTGTTCAAATACGGTAAGATCAAGCGGCGCCGGGCGCAGCATGACGGGGACGAGCCCGATTCGCAGCCAGGCGCTGCGACGGAAGCCGAGAAGGCGTAGCCAACGCATCAAACCGCACCGGCTGACGAACACGAGTTTCGCTCGCAGTCGCCATCGGAACAAAGCCAGCATCCAACAAAGCGCGCTCTTCATACAGGGCTTCGAACACGTAGCGCCCACGCACGAAATTATCGATCAAAGTCAGAACCGTAGCGATCATCACGGCAGCGAGCAGAGCGGAAAGCGCAAGAGTGATCATGGGTTGGTTCCTTTAGTTCGTTCTTTGTTCCACCATCTTGTTCCCTAAGTGTTCCTGCGGGTCAAGCGGTTTTGTTCTACTTGTGTTCCAGAACGGCAGATTGCACTAGATTTTGTGGGTGAGCGCGGCTAATGGCGCTGCCTCGCATAAATGCGCGGCGCGAATCACACGCGGTGCGTGCGAAATTCACATGGAAGGCGCTTCACACCGGTGCCGGCACGCGGGATCTCCGCACAGCTGGTTTCCAATGCCTTTCAGAGGACGAACCGGAAAGGAATTTACTTATGGCGGCCACCACCGTCACAATGCAGCAATTGATCGAGGCCGGCGCACACTTCGGCCACCAGACTCACCGTTGGAATCCGCGCATGAAGCCTTACATCTTCGGCGCGCGCAACGGCGTTCACATCATCGACCTATCGCAGACCGTACCGCTGTTCGCGCGCGCGCTCGATTTTGTTGAGCAGACCGTCCGCGCAGGCGGCAAAGTTCTGTTCGTCGGCACCAAGCGTCAGGCGCAAGAGCCGATCGCCGAAGCCGCGCGTCAGTCGGGTCAGCACTTTGTGAACCACCGTTGGCTGGGCGGCATGCTCACCAACTGGAAAACCATCAGCGGTTCGATCCGTCGTCTCAAGACGCTGGAAGAACAGCTTTCGGGCGACACTAGCGGTTTCACCAAGAAGGAAGTCCTCCAGCTTACGCGAGAGCGCGATAAGCTTGAGCTTTCGCTGGGCGGCATCCGCGATATGGGCGGTGTTCCGGACGTCATGTTTGTGATCGATGCGAACAAGGAAGACCTTGCGATCAAGGAAGCCGCCGTGCTCGGCATCCCCGTTATTGGGGTTCTTGATACGAACGTTGATCCGACTGGCATCGCTTTCCCGGTTCCCGGCAACGATGACGCAAGCCGCGCTGTGCGTTTGTACTGTCAGGCAATTGCTGACGCAGCGGCTGCTGGTCGCGGCGGGGCGGTTGCAGATTCGGGCGCCGATGTCGGCGCGATGGCGGAACCGCCGGCAGAACCGACCGCCGAAGAAGCTCCCGCTGAGGGCGCGTAAGCGATCCACTTGATTCTGACGGGCGGCGTCAATCGCCCGTCACAAAACCCAATTAGCGCGCCGGCGTAACCGGAGGGGAAGTCCGAATATGGGCCGCCCCTTACCGGCGCATGTGAAAGAATGAAGGAAACCCCAATGGCCAATTTCTCCGTTGCGGACGTGAAGAAGCTCCGCGAAAAAACCGGCGCCGGCATGATGGACGCCAAGAAAGCGCTGACCGAAGCCGATGGCGACATCGAAGCGGCGGTTGACGCGCTGCGCGCCAAGGGCCTCGCCACCGCCCAGAAGAAATCGAGCCGTACTGCGGCCGAAGGTCTCGTCGGCGTAGCGATTGAAAGCACCAAAGGCGTCGCGGTCGAGGTCAACTCCGAAACTGACTTCGTTGCCAAGAATGACAAGTTCCAGGATTTCGTGAGCAAGACGACGGCAGTCGCTCTCACGATGGACAGCGATGACGTTGAAGCTCTCAAGGGCGCGGCTTACCCCGATGGCGGCACCATCGCTGACAAGCTTACCGACAACATCGCCACCATCGGCGAGAATCAGACCGTGCGCCGCATGAAGACCGTTTCGGTCTCGCAAGGCGCGGTCGTGCCGTACGTGCACACGGCTGCGGCAGAAGGCCTTGGCAAGATCGCTGTTCTCGTCGCGCTTGAAAGCGACGCGTCGGCTGACGTCTTGGCCGAGCTTGGCAAGGACATTGCCCAGCACGCCGCCGCCATGTTCCCGCAGGCGCTCAACGCTGAAGGTCTCGACCCGGCCGTGATTGAGCGCGAGCGCGCGATCGCTCAGGAAAAGGCTGCCGAAAGCGGTAAGCCTGAAAACGTGCAGGAAAAGATGGTCGAAGGCGCGATCAAGAAATACGCTAAGGAAAACGCGCTTCTCAGCCAGATGTTCGTCAAGGACAACAAGGTTAGCATCGAGCAGCACGTTGCCGCGGTTGCGAAATCGGCTGGCGCGTCGATCACCCTGACCGACTATGTCCGTTTCCAGCTCGGCGAAGGCATCGAGAAGGAAGAAGGCGACTTCGCAGCGGAAGTCGCCGCAGCGGTGAAGGGCGACTAAGCTCTTTTAGAGACTGACAGCATAAAAGGGCCGTCGTGGGAAAACCTGCGGCGGCCTTTTTCTATAAGCCCAATTCTACTTCGGTCGTAAAGTCGTCAATTGCGGACTCATAACCCTTTTGAATCACCGCTTGGGAGTACTTTATATCGGCTTCGGATGCCCTCTTCAGGCAGTCGATGTATCGAAGGGCCTCTTTTTGGTAGAGTTCCCAGGCGTACCGATCATCAGAAAACGGACGTAGTGGCTTCGAACATGCACTGGATGGGTCGTACTCAAGCTTGTAAAACAACGTGCTGAATTCACCCTCGGGACCCAAACGGGTCGAATATTGAGCAGCAGCTCCCGTGCTCACTGATAATACACAAGCAGCTAACAAACATAATATCCTACGCATTTTTCTCCCCCTAGAAACGCAGCTTCAACGTCGATCTTTTGTTCGGGCTACTTTGAGCATTCGGTGAATCGACGCCTTATTTTTAGGATCGCTCCATCTGCCCCGCGGATAGATCTTACCGAAACTCGCCCTTCTCATAGGCGGTCACAATGCCAGGACTGGGAATGCGGCACGTTCGCGGCGCGTCAAAGAAGAACAAGCAGGCGGGTCGGCCATCCTTGAAAGTGAGCCGCACCGAACCGTTGTTCGGCTGGCCCAGCTGACTGAAGCGATAGCGCGCGTTGATCGCGTTGGGGCGGCCATCGGGCGTGGCCCCAACCGAAACACCCGAAACGCTGCCCCGGATATAGCGGTTAAAGGCCCAGCCTTGCGCGTTCTTTGCGATCAGCGCGTCGATTAGTTTGCCATAGTCAGACGGGACATAGGGGTCATCGCTGCCCCTTACGGATGCGAGTGTCGCCTTGTTCGACAGCCGCAGCGGGGTTTGATTGGCGCCAAAGCGTTCGAGGTTGGCCTGAAAGCGTTTGAGCGCGGGGCTGGTGCAACTGTTCTGAGACAGCAGCTTAGCCATATCGCCATTACCAGCCAAAGCGATATCGGTCAGACGCCGAGCGGTGGCTCCGGCATCGGTGCCCTGTTGCGGGATGATGCTGCCGATGATCTCTTGTGACACTTTCTTCTCGAGCGCTTTCGAGATCCGATGCAAATCGGGATCGGCGAAAAAGCCAGTCTTTTCGGTCACGTATTGCGAGCAATAGCGATTGGTTTCCACGCCAAAACCGTTGCGGGTCACGGTCTCTTGCACGCAGCGTTCGCGGGTTAGCGCCACCTTGTCGGCGGGCAGGTAGGCGTCGCACTTCTTTGAATAGGCGTCGATAAAATCGTTGAGCAGGAACGTGTATTTGTTGCCCTCTGGCTCCAGCCGCGCGTTGGCGAAATCGCCTAAATACAGCGCGGTCGCCTCGCTTTCGTAACTGAGGCCGCTGACGTTCAGATCGCTTGATCCCAAGCCGGATTCAGCGTGCACGACGGCGCCGGATAAAAGGGCCGCAAAGAATAATACGAAACGTTTCTGCACTTCCGATTCCCCCACTATTGCCCGTAGAGGTTCGAGTATTGGAAATGGCAAGTCAATTGCTTCATCAATTCGTCGAGAGAAAATTATCCTTTGTCGCTCTATTGCGGCGTTAAGCCATCAATGGAGGCGTTGGTAATCGCCGTTCACCGACAGGAATATGGCAGAGGCAGCTTGTCATCACGCCGTCCTTTTCCTTAAATGCAGGCAGATGGCGCAAGACACTTCTGATCAGTTCACGGGGCCAAATGGCGAACGCGGAATTGTTCTGGTGGTCGACAAGATCCTGGATCGCGGCTGGTTCCGATCACAGGTCCGCGCGCTCCCCACCTTTTTAACGGACGATAGTCCCGGTTTCTTCCGTGCAAAGCAACTGTCCTACGATCGCCGTATCGGCGCGCGCGTTGACGTGACGGATATCTGGGTCGAACGCGACGTCCCTGTCTTTCTTATGTGCAGGGGGACGCACTGGCGCATTCGCGACGCGATACCGCCCGAGAACATACTCTATCGTTTTGAACCTTGAGCCGACAGATTGACCAAGGATCAGGCAGACCGATTTTCCAACTCGCCTGCCGTGGCCTAACGTTGGGACGGCTCTTTCCTATCGTCGGTTGATCGCGTGCTCCCGTTCGGGTTCTTCACATATGAAGCGGTGGGTCATCTGAAAGGTGACACTTCTTTGGTCGGAATTGCGTCCAAACTCCTGATCCATCGTGAAAAATGGGCAGGGTGAACTTTGCCAAAACCCCCGCTTGCGTGGTCCACGCTTTGTGCATCACGCGCACCATAGCTCTTGGCATCCCCGCGCGGCCCCGATAAGGGCGGCTCACCGCTGCCAAACTGCCAATAAGAGCACACCATCTATGTCCCAAGATACTGCGATGCCCAAGATCAAACGCGTTCTCCTGAAGCTCTCAGGCGAGGTGCTGATGGGCGAGCAGGAATACGGCATCGATCCGGCCTATGTCGCGCGGCTTGCCGAAGAGGTGAAAGCGGCCAAGGACAGTGGCTTGGAAGTGTGCCTCGTCATTGGCGGCGGCAACATCTTCCGCGGCATTGCGGGCGCAGCGCGGGGGCTTGATCGTACAACGGGCGACTACATGGGCATGCTCGCGACGGTCATGAACGCACTGGCGATGCAAAACGCTCTGGAGCAGCTGGGCGTACAGACGCGGGTTCAATCGGCCATCCCGATGGATTCGGTGTGCGAAGCGTACATCCGCCGCCGCGCGGAGCGGCACCTTGAAAAAGGGCGAATCGTCATCTTCGCGGCTGGAACGGGCAACCCGTTCTTCACTACTGATACCGGTGCGGCTCTGAGAGCTGCTGAGATGAACTGTGACGCGTTGCTCAAAGGCACCAGCGTCGATGGCGTCTATGACAGCGATCCGAAGGGCAATCCGGAAGCCACGCGCTTTGACTCCATCTCCTATGACCACGTCCTCTCGCAAAACCTCAAGGTTATGGACGCGACCGCCGTCGCGCTTTGCCGCGAGAACAACATTCCGATAGTGGTCTTCTCGATCCGCGAAAAAGGCAATGTCGCACGCGTCCTGTCGGGCGAAGGCGTGCAGACCATTGTTCAAAAAGACTAAGAAGAGAGAGTATCCATGCCGCAATACGACAAGGCTGATATCGAACGCCGCATGACCGGGGCCGTTGAAGCGCTCAAAAGCGATCTTGGTGGGCTTCGCACGGGGCGAGCCAACACCAGCCTGCTCGATCCGGTGCAGGTTGAGGTCTATGGTGCGATGATGCCGTTGAACCAGGTGGCGACTGTCTCTGCGCCTGAGCCGCGTATGCTCAGCGTACAGGTGTGGGACAAGTCAAACCTGACCGCGGTGGAGAAGGGCATTGCCCATGCCAACCTAGGCCTTAACCCGATGATCGACGGCCAGACTCTGCGTCTGCCGATGCCGGACCTCACCGAAGAACGCCGCAAGGATCTTGCAAAGCTTGCCGGCCAATACGCTGAAAAAGCCAAGATCGCGATCCGTAATGTGCGCCGTGACGCGATGGAGAGCCTAAAGGCGGACGAGAAGAAGAAGGAAATCTCAGAGGATGAGCGCAAGCGCCTCGAAGACGAAGTGCAAAAGCTGACCGACGCGCACGTCAAGCAGACCGACGAAGCCGCGGCGAAGAAAGAGCAGGAAATCCTGACGCAATAAGCTATGCCGGGTCGCGGACCCGGTGATTGGCCAACGACTGAATTGTGTCAGGGGAGGCATTTGCAGCAAGATCGCGCCAGACATGTCGCCATCATCATGGACGGCAACGGACGTTGGGCCAAGCGGCGCGGATTGCCGCGCGCGGTCGGGCATCAACGCGGCGTGGAAGCTGTGCGCAAGCTGGTGCGTGGTATTGAGCCGCTGGGGCTTGATTGCCTTACACTTTATGCGTTCTCGTCAGAGAACTGGAAGCGCCCGGATGAAGAGGTCGACGACCTCATGAATCTGATGCGCCGCTTCATTAAGTCCGATTTGCCCGAATTCATCGAGAATGGTGTGAAGCTGAAGATCATTGGCGACTGGCAATCGCTCGCGCCGGATATCGTCGGAATGCTGGAGGACGCTCTTGAGCGGACATCAGGCGGGCACCAGACATTAGCTGTGGCGCTCAACTATGGCGGGCAGCACGAGATTGCGCGAGCGGCGGCGAAGGCGGCTCAAAAAGGTGACATTACCGCCGAAGCGATCGACGCGGAGCTTGATACGAGCGATCTGCCGCCGCTTGATCTGTTGATCCGCACGAGCGGCGAGGTCCGCTTGTCGAATTTCCTGTTGTGGCAGGCGGCCTATGCTGAAATGCTGTTTGTCGACACTTTGTGGCCCGATTTTAAGCCGGACCACTTGGCCGAAGCGTTAAAGAACTTCTCCGCTCGAGAGAGACGCTATGGCGGACGGTGAAACGCCATCCAAACATGCCGACCTCCCCGCTCGTTTGGCGTCGGCGTTGGTGATGGTGGCGGTGGCCGCCGGAGCGCTGTGGCTGGGTGGCTTCTTCTGGATTGCCTTTGTCCTGTTGGTGGCCGGGCTTACGCTATGGGAATTCAACCGGCTTGTTCGCGGGTCGGACGCTTCGCCTTTGGGCGAGGTGCTGTGGATGTTTTTTGGCGCGATTTATGTCTCGGGCGCCGCGCTGGCTTTGGTCCAGGTGCGTGACAACTACAGTTTTTTGGGCGTCGTGTTTATCTACATATTGCCGATCATTGCGGTCGACGTCGGCGCCTATTTTGTCGGGCGCGCGGTGGGAGGTCCCAAGATCGCCCCAAAGCTTAGCCCCTCTAAGACTTGGGCAGGGTTCATTGGCGGCGCCGTTTGCGCGAGCGTGATCACAGTTTCGGCGGTGATAAGCGGTTTGCTGCCAGAGGCGCTTGGAACAGGCAGTCTGCTCGCCATCGCCATGGCAATTGTTGCGGGCACATTGATTGCGGCGTTGGCGCAGGCTGGCGACTTTTTCGAAAGCTGGCTCAAACGGCGCGCGGGAGTAAAGGATTCAAGCAACCTAATTCCCGGTCATGGCGGCGTATTTGACCGGGTCGATGGGTTTCTGGCGGTGTTCTTTGTGGTGTTTTGCGTGAACGTCCTACCTGGACTTGTGTCGGGAGCGATCTGATGGCGCGTTCGCTAACCCTGCTGGGAGCAACGGGCTCTATTGGGCAATCAACTCTCGATCTGATCCGGCATAATGCCGAAGATTGGACTGTGGAGGCGCTGACCGCCAATTGCAGCGCCAGGGAATTGGCCAGGCTGGCGCGCGAATTTGGCGCAAAGATCGCCGTGGTGGGCGATGAAAGTTGCCTGCCTGAACTGCGCGAGGCTTTGGCGGGCACCGATATCGAAGCTGCGGGCGGGGACGAGGCTCTGTGCGAAGCGGCAGCGCGTCCGGTCGATATGACGGTGGCCGCGATCGTGGGGTGCGCTGGATTGGCTCCGACAATGGCGGCGGTCGAAGCGGGCGGCACGGTCGCCCTTGCGAACAAGGAAGCTTTGGTTTCGGCCGGCGAAATCCTCAAATCGGCAGTCACGCGAGCGGGGGCAACGCTGCTGCCAACTGATTCCGAACACAACGCGATTTTCCAGTGCCTCGAAGGCAACCAGATCAGCGAAGTGCGCCGCATCTTGCTTACGGCCAGCGGTGGTCCGTTCCGCACGCTGGACGCTAAAGCCCTAAAATCTGTGACACGCGAACAGGCGCTCAAACATCCCAATTGGTCAATGGGCGCGAAAATCACCATCGACAGCGCGACGCTAATGAATAAGGGCCTTGAATACATCGAGGCGCATCATTTGTTTCCGGTGGGGCTTGAGAATATCGAAATCGTGGTCCACCCGCAAAGTATCGTGCATTCCATGGTTGAATACCGCGATCGTTCGGTTCTGGCGCAACTCGGCCCATCGGACATGCGTGTACCAATAGCGTCATGCCTCGCTCATCCTAAGCGCATGAAGACGCCGCTTGAGCCGCTTGACCTCACGAAGGTCGGCACGCTCACCTTTGAAGCGCCTAACGAGGAACTCTTCCCCGCCACGCGTATATGCCGCGAGGCTATTCAGGCGGGTGGGGCGACACCGGCCATTCTCAACGCGGCGAATGAAGTGGCGGTGGCAGCGTTTCTTGACGGTGCGATTGGTTTCCTCCAGATCACGCAGGTGGTGGAAGAAACCCTGAAGGGAATGACCGCCCCCGCACCGGGATCATTGGAAGAGGTTCTGGCCATCGACGCCGAGGCGCGCGCAAAGGCTCAGGACATGTTAAGCCCGCGCTCGTAGAGTCCATGCATGTTTGAAACGCCCCCTTTCTGGATGTACATCATCGGTTTCCCCTTGCTGTTGGGGCCGCTGGTAACGGTGCACGAGCTTGGCCACTATCTGGTTGGCCGCTGGTTCGGAGTGCACGCCGAGGCGTTCTCGGTCGGATTTGGTAAAGAGCTGTTTGGTTGGACCGATAAGGCCGGTACGCGCTGGAAAATTTCCGCGCTTCCATTGGGCGGTTATGTGCAATTCAAGGGCGATATGAACCCGGCCAGTGTGCCCAATCCTAACGCTCCTGTTGAACGAGGGTCTTTCCAAAGCGCGGCCCTATGGAAGCGCGCGCTGATCGTCGCAGCGGGGCCGGTGACTAACCTCGTGGTGGCGATCGCCATCCTTGCTGGGTTCTTCGCCATTTTGGGCAAGCCGACCTATTCCGACGCCTCCACAACCATTGCGGTGTTCGGTGAGGAATCGCCTGCGCAGACGGCCGGAATTGAGATCGGCGACAAGATCGTCGCCATCGATGGAACGCCCACCGCAACTTTCGATCAGGTGGTCGAAAACGTTGCGCTCTATCCCGAACAGGTGCTTTCGATCGAAGTCGACCGAGGGGGTGAGCGCTTCACCTATGACGTAAAGACGCTGCGTGTCACTGATGACGATGGTTTTGGTAACAAAGGCGACCGGGGAATGATTGGGGTCGGTCCGGACCCCACTTCGCTTGATGTCAGGTGGGAAGAGGTGTCGGTTCTGGCGTCCATCCCGATGGCGGTCGACCGGTGCATAAAGATCACACAGATGATGATCACGGGAATTAAGCAAGTCGTGATAGGTCAGCGCTCTATCAAGGAGTTAGGCGGGCCTGTGAAGATCGGCAAAGTTGCCGGTGAAAGGCTGAGCCTCGGCACGATCCCGTTCATCGAACTGCTAGCGCTGATTTCGCTTAACTTGGCGTTCATTAACTTCCTGCCAATCCCCGCGCTCGATGGCGGGCACCTTGCGTTCTACGCCGTCGAAGCGGTTCGGCGCAAGCCGGTTGGGCCGCAGGCAACCGAGTGGGCGTACCGCACCGGCATCGCGCTTGTGCTGACGTTTATGGTGGTGGTCACGTTCAACGATGTGACTTCCCTGCCACTCATCGGCGGCCTGTTCGGCAGTTAGCCGGGGAAACGTCGCAAACTGGCCGTAGGCTGGCGGTTTGGCCGCTTGATTGCGCCTCTCGCATCGGGCAGAGGCACAAGCGGATATTTTCGGGGAATGGCGAGGGGAGAGCCGGGCCTGTCTGGGCAACAGACAGCCGGTTTGCAAAGCTTCGTTTCCCGGCACACGTCGAAGAGTTTCTTCGGCAACACAAATGACGGGTTGAACGGGAAGTTTTACGAACATGAATGGATCCAAGGCCGCGGACGCCCTACCTGTGAATGCAGGGCCCGCCACTTCCGGACCTAACGCGTCTGTCGCTCGCCTCGCGATTGCACTGACCTGCGGGACGATGCTCGCCGGTGTGCCGACCATGGCGCTGGCTCAGGACGTTGCCGCAGACGAGGGGCAGGCCGCGACGCAGCCCCCGTCGACGCCCGCACCCGCGCCGACCCCGACGCCCGCTCCGGCCCCTGCGGCCAGCAACATTATCCGCACGATCAGCGTATCGGGCGCCGAACGCCTCGAGCCGACGACGATCCTTTCCTACATTCGCCTGCGTGTCGGCGACGAATACACCTCCGCCGCAGCTGACCAGGCGCTGAAGGATTTGGGTGCGACCGAATTGTTCAGCAATTCCTCGGTCCGTAATGAAAACGGCAATGTTGTTATTTCGGTCACTGAGAACCCGGTGATCAACCGTATCGTTCTAGAGGGCAACGACCGGCTCGACGCGGACAAGATCCTGCCCGAGATCAAGCTTTCGCCGCGCCAGATTTTTACCCGTTCCAAGGTTCGCGCCGACGTGGCGCGCATCATCGAGCTTTACAAACGTCAAGGCCGCTTTGCCGCCACGGTTGAGCCCAAGATGGTGCAGCTGCCGCAAAACCGCGTCGACGTGGTCTTCGAGATCAGCGAAGGGCCCAAGTCCAAGGTTCGCCAGATCAACATTATCGGTAACGAAGTGTTCTCCGATGGCGATCTGCGCGGCGAAATGGTGACGAAACAGGCGCGCTTCACGCGCTTCTTCAGCTCGAACACCAGCTACGATCCGGATCGTCTGGCGTTCGACCAGCAAAAGCTGCGTCAATTCTATCTGACCGAAGGTTACGCGGACTTCCGCGTGGTCTCGGCTGTGGCCGAACTTACGCCCGATCAGAAAGACTTCATCATCACATACGTGGTGGAGGAGGGCGAGCGGTATAAATTCGGCGATGTCGAGGTCGACAGCCAGCTGCGCGATTTTGATAGCGACCGTCTGGCTGCTGGTCTCGCGATGCAATCGGGCGATTGGTACGACGCGAAAGCGGTGGAGGACACGGTCGAGCAGTTGTCTGAACTCGCCGGTCGCTTCGGCTATGCCTTTGCTGACGTTCAGCCGCGCTTTGACCGTAACAAAGACGATCTGGAGATGAACATCACGTTCGTTCTCCGCCAGGCGCCGCGTGTCTATGTCGAACGAGTCGATGTGAACGGCAACACGCTGACGCAGGACAAGGTTATTCGCCGCGAATTTCGTCTCGCGGAAGGCGATGCGTTTAACTCGATCGGCGTCGCGCGTACGACCGCACGGATCAACTCGCTGGGCTATTTCCAGGAGAACTTCGAAGTTAATCAGGTCGAAGGATCCGCGCCCGATCGCATCATCCTCGAAGCGAACATTCAGGAACAGCCCACGGGGGAATTGCAATTCTCGGCTGGTTTTTCATCGATCGAGCAGTTCATCCTCGCTGCATCGATCCGCCAGCGTAACTTCCGTGGGCGTGGTCAGACGGTTGGTCTCAGCGTCAACTACTCACAGTTTTCGCGCCAGGCGCAGATCAGCTTTACCGAACCTTATGTGTTCGATCGCAACATTTCGGCGGGCATCGACATTTACCGCCGCGACTTTAACAGCTTCAACTTCCAAGGTGGCGACCGAAATACGACCTTTGAACAGGCGACCACCGGTTTTGGCGCGCGTCTTGGCGTCCCGCTAACCGAGTTTATGAGCCTCGTGGGCAGCTACACGCTGAACTATGATGAGATCAGCCTCGATGAAAACCAGTTCTTCTCAGATCTGGATGGCGACGGTACCACGGAATGTAACCCTCTGTTGGCCGGTCGTTTCTTATGCGATGCGCTGGGTAATCGTCTCAGCTCCATCCTGGGGCTGAGCCTTAACTATAACTCGTTGAACTCGGCTTTCCGCCCGACGCGCGGTGAACAGATTTCGCTCAGCGCGGAGTTTGCGGGTCTTGGCGGCGATGTGCGTTACACGCGTTTCCGCGGCCGTGCGCGTAAGTTTTGGGGTTTGGGCAATTCTGGCTTCATCTTCTCGCTCGCAGCCGAAGGCGGCACCATTATCCCGCTTCAGGACCGACCCGGTGCAGGCGTGGACGATGTTCTGCTGACCGACCGCTTCTTCCTGGGTGAACCGCAGATCCGCGGCTTCGACATTCGCGGCGTTGGTCCACGTGTCTTGACCCAGTTCTACGTGCTCGATCCGGTTACGAACAACGCGCAGATTGGCGAAGATGGCCTGCCGGTCCTCATCACCGATATCAACCAGACGCGCGATGACGCTATCGGTGGGCGCAATTATTATCTGGGCCGCGCAGAACTTGAAATTCCGCTGGGCACCGGCGCGCGCGAACTGGGTCTTCGCCCCTCGATCTTTGTCGATGTCGGTTCGCTGTGGTCGGTTACGACACCGGTGCTTCAAGATAACCCGAACGGTATCCAGCGCATAGATGCGGATACGGGCCTCCCGCTGTTCTCGACCACGATTGATGACAATGGCAACCCGATTGTCGATGCGAATGGCAACGGTGTGCGTGTTCTGACCACCACAGCGGTGGACGCCAACGGCAACGACAACCGCCGTGAAATTCTCCCAAATTCGAACATCCGCGAAACCTTTCTTGGCAACACGCCAAGTCCGCGTATCGCGGTTGGTATCGGTGTGAACTGGAACTCACCCTTTGGGCCATTCCGGATCGATCTCGCTCAAATCGTCCGCCAGGTGGACGGCGACGACGACAAGATTTTGCAATTTAACGTAGGAACACAGTTCTAATGAAGACGATTACCAAACTCCTTGGCGCCGCTGGCCTTGCCGCTGCGGCGCTCGCCACGGCTCCCGCTTCGGCTCAAGTCGATGGCAAGGTCGCCACGGTCGACACCACGCGCGCCATCATCGGCACCGACGCCCTGCGCACCGCGTATGAGCTGGTCACCACCACATATAAGGCGCAGATTGATCAGCGCACCGCCAAGCAAAGCGAACTGACCGAACTGCTCAAGCCGTTCGACACTAACTCCAATGGCCGCATCGAAGAAGGCGAACTGCCCGCGTTGCAAGCCGCACCGAACTTTCAACAGTTTCAGACGCTTGAAGCGGAAGTGACCTCGCTCACCAACCAGGTGAACAACGCGCGTATCTTCGCGGTTGAGCAAATCTTCCAGCAATATGGCGCTGCGATTGAGACCGTTGCGAATGCCGACCAGATCCAGATGATCCTGCCGATCAACTCGGTCCTTTACGCCAAGAACGAAGCCGATGTGACCGCCAAGGTCACCGCCGCTCTCAACACCGCGCTTCCCACCGTCGGCGTGGTGCCGCCGCAGAACTACCGTCCCTCGCAGCAGGGCGCTGGTTTGTTCCAGGAAATCCAGCAGCGTCTTCTGACCGCGCAGATCCTCCAGCAGCGTCAGCAGCAACAGCAGCAAGGCAACACGCAGGCGCCGGCCGGCCGTTAAGGCCAGTCTGGGCGCGCGCAGCAGGGCTTTGAGAATACGATGAGCGAAGAAACAACCTCGTCCGAACCAATCCTGGATTACGATATCCAGAAGGTGCTCAAGGCTCTGCCGCACCGCTATCCGCTGCTGTTGGTTGACCGCGTCAAGCGGATCGATCTGGGTGAGCGCATCCACGCCGTGAAGGCTGTGAGCATGAACGAAGAGTTCTTCCAGGGGCATTTCCCTGGCTCTCCTATCATGCCGGGTGTGCTTCAGATCGAAGCGATGGCTCAGGCCGCTGGCATCCTTGGTATGGAAACGCTGGGGCTTGCGGGTACGGGCAAACTGGTTCTGTTCATGGGAATCGAGAACGCCAAGTTCCGCGCTCCCGTAACGCCGGGCTGCTTGCTGGACCTTGAGGTGGAGCTGACCCAATCGCGCCGCCAGATCCACAAATTCTCTGGAAAGGCGAGCGTTGATGGCAAAGTGACTTGCCAGGCGGATTTCACCGCCATGGTAGCGGACGCGCCTGAGGATTGATGTTGACCATCGGTTGAGGGCACACAATGCTTGCTTTTTGCGCGCACCGGTCTATGTGGCGCGCTTCCAGTTTAACAGCAGGACCGGTCGGAACCGGGCCAACGCTATGAAGGATTAAGACCATGAAGGCCGAAGGGCACCCCGATTATCACATGATCACGGTCAAGATGACCGATGGCACTGAATTTCAAACCCGCTCAACCTGGGGTAAAGAGGGCGACACGCTCGCGCTCGATATTGACCCCACGAGCCACCCGGCTTGGACTGGCGGCAACCGTCAGGTTCAAGAAGGCGGCCGTGTCGCAGCGTTCAACAAGCGCTTTGGTGGTCTCAGCCTCAAGAAGTGATCACTTTCGAGCATTTCTGGCTCGCGATCTTACAAAGAGGGCGTTCCTGCGGGAGCGCCCTTCTTCTTTTGAGAGGCGCGCGGTAGGGCCAAGCCATGTCCCCATGGCTTTTTCTCTTATTCGCTATCGCTTTAGAAGTGCTCGGTACGTTCTTGCTCAAACTATCGGACGGATTTGATAAGCCGATTTGGGGCGCGCTTTCAATCGCGTGTTACAGCGCGTGCTTTTGGGTGTTGGCGCCAGCGATGAAAGCGTTGCCTGTCGGTATTGTCTACGCAATCTGGTCCGGTGTTGGCATCGTTGCGGCGAGCCTGATTGGACTGTTCGCTTTTGATGAGCGTCTGGGCGCGCTGCAATTCGGGTTTATCGCCATGATCCTGATCGGTGCGGTCGGTTTGCAACTGACCGCGAGCAGCGCGCATGGCTAAAGAGCTTAGCCCCAAGCCTTTTCGCGATACCATTTGGTGATCACATACTTCGTGCCTTTGCGAACTTTCATCCCGTGGTGAAGCGTGTTCGGGTTTTCGCGCCCGTCTGGGCGGCGATTGTTCCAGCACAGCAGCTTGCCCAGCTCAGGTTGAAACGTCTTGCCGATCGCTTTGAACCGCGTGGCGCCGCCGGACTCAACTTGATTCAGATAGATCATAAACGTCCAGGTGCGTTGGCCTGAGACTGCGCAATATTGCTCCCAGTCAGGACCACCTGGGGTGAAATAGTCAGTGTGCGCCTTGAATTCCTGTCCAACCGCGTAGCGCTGACCCTGCAAGGGCTCTCCGAGAGCGGGATTGATGCCTGACAGAGCTGTCAGCAGCCCCTCTAATTCCTGCACCTCCGGTTCGTGAGCAGGTAAGTCGCAGGTTTCGGAAGTGCGAAAATATTGGTCGCCATTATCATCGGCAATTGTGCTCGGTCGGCGATCGCGATCGATCAAGGTTATGAGCGCTTCGCACTGCGCCACCGAGAGAAACTCGCGCACCTGAAAGATCTCAGCCTTGGGCGTGGGCAGGCGCTGAACGCCGTCGCGATGCATTAGTCGGCCCATCGAAGAATCACTCGCGAATTCCATAATCCGGACCTTAGGAGAGCGCCGCAATCAGACCAAGAGCCTGTGGTGCTTAGACGGGTCCGCGAAATAAAATTACGTTTGTGTTTCTGGCTCGCAGTTTTCGCTTCCCTTGGCACGCGCTTTGTGCAACAGGCTCGCGCCCGTTCATGGCGGCCTTGACGCACCCTGGACCTTGCGCAAAAGCGCCAAGCTTAGCGCGGACCCGGTGGCATCTGGCTGGCGAGTTTGAGCGGGCATGTGGCGATCGTAGCTCAGTTGGTTAGAGCGCCGGTTTGTGGTACCGGAGGTCGGGGGTTCGAGACCCCTCGATCGCCCCATTTTCTCCCCGCTTGATCTTTGCCTTTTCAGGCCCTTGCTCCCGATGCGGCGCAGGGATTTTGAGGGGTGCGATACGCCGATGACCGCTTTCTGGACCGAACCCGATTTTGACGATCATGAACTGGTGCATTTTGTGCGCGAGCGAAAGTCGGGCCTGACAGCGATTATCGCGGTTCATTCAAGCCACCTTGGCCCCGGCGCTGGTGGCACACGCTTTTGGCATTACGCCGATCCCAAAGATGGTCTGCGTGACGCTCTGCGCCTATCTCGTGGGATGAGTTATAAGAACGCCATGGCTGGCCTTCCGATGGGCGGAGGCAAGGCGGTGATTCTCGCTGACGAGGCGCGCACTAAGACGCCCGAATTGCTCGCCGCCTTTGGCGACGCGGTCGAAGGGCTGGTCGGGCGCTACGTCACTGCAGAAGATGTCGGGATGAGCGAGGCAGATATGGTAGCCTTGTCCAAACGCACGGCGCATGTTTCGGGCCTTCCCGTAAGCGGAGAAAACGCCGCGGGCGGCGATCCGGGTCCCTTCACCTCTTACGGCATCTATCTCGGCATTCTGGCCGCCATTCGCCACAAACTGGGCAAAGACAGCGCTAAGGGCGTACATGTCGCGATCCAGGGTGTCGGTAGCGTCGGCGGGGGCGTCGCGCGCTTGCTTGCCAAGGATGGAGCCAAACTGACCCTGGCGGACATCAACGCCAAGGGTGCAGCCGACCTCGCGGACGAATTGGGTGGTATAGCGGTTGCGGCGGACGCGATCATGACGACCCCTTGCGATGTTTTGAGCCCCAACGCGCTGGGCGCGATCCTTGACGAAGAAAGCATCGCCGCGCTGGATACGGCTATTGTTGCGGGTGGCGCGAACAACCAGTTGGCGCGCGCACACCATGGAGAGCCGTTGTTCAAACGCGATATCCTCTATGCGCCAGACTATGTCATCAACGCGGGCGGCATCGTTTCGGTCGCTTCGGAGTATCTTGCCCGCCGCGATGGGCGGACGGGCTCGGTTGAAGAAGTGCGCGAACGGATCGAGCTTATTCCGGGCCGCCTTGAAGAAATATGGCAGGAAAGCGCGAGCACCAGCACGTCGCCTGACATCGTGGCGGATCGCATGGCGCAAAAGCTGATCGGGCGAGGATAAGATCGCCTCACTTGCGTCCTCTCGCACGCTGACCGAGCGCACTTGAGAAATTTGCGCTCTTGCGGGGGAATCCTAAGGCACTAAAACGGTCCGAGGGATTTTAGATCACGTGCACATTTACGCCAATCCAAAGCGCTTCCTTGCGCTCGCCAGCTGGCTGACGCCGACGCTGTTCATAAGCGGTCTGGCGCTGGTTATGGCCGTGATCGCGTATGGCCTTGCGCCGGACTTGCCCGGATTTGTGAAGGCTATGGGGATCGAGCCGGTCCCTGAAGATCGGTTGATGGGCGAAACCGTGCGAATTCTCTTCATCCACGTGCCCGCCGCCTGGTTGGGTATGGGCGGTTGGACGGGAATCGCGATTTCGTCTGCCGCACTCTTGATCTGGAAACATCCGCTTGCAGGGCTTTCTGCGCGCGCGATCGCGGTGCCGGGGTTGGTCTTTACCATCGTTTGCCTGGCCACGGGTTCCATATGGGGGCGCCCGACTTGGGGCACATGGTGGGTGTGGGATGGACGATTGACCAGTATGCTGGTGCTCGCGTTTCTCTACATGGGTTACCTTGCTTTGGCGCAGGCGACGGCGCGCGAGGGCGCATCGCCCAAGATCGCTGCCATCTTCGGATTGGTGGGTGCGATCAATATTCCTATCATCAACCGCAGCGTTGTCTGGTGGAACTCGCTCCATCAGCCGCCCAGCCTGACGGCGGGCAAGAGCGCTATTGATGGCGCGTTCCTGGTGCCATTGCTGATCGCAGTTCTGGGCTTTTCGCTTTTGTTTGGTGCAATCGTGCTGATGCGGATGCGCGCTCTAATCGCTGAACAACAGGTCGAAGCGCGCCTGCGCCGCCGCGCGATGCAGGACGAGCCAACGCCGGTGGCAACTGGGGCGATGGAGCCGGCGGAATGAACCGGGAAAGCCTGCCGCAATGGGACTATGTGCTGGCTGCCTACGCGGTTTTGATCGTGGCGATGGTCGCTCTTATCGGTTGGAGCTGGTATTCAATGCGCCGCGCGGAAAAGCGCCGTGAGGAGTTGAAACGCCGATGACTCAGATGAAAGCCCCAATGAAGGCTAAGCATCAGCGTATGACGCTGGTGATCTTCGCGCTGGTAGCGATCGTCGCTGCCGGCCTGATCGCCGTCTGGGCGCTGCGCAATCAGGCGAACTATTTCTACCTCCCCGAAGACATGGCGGAGACCCCGCCGCAAGTGGGGCAGCCAGTGCGTTTGGGTGGTATGGTGCAAACCGGATCGCTCTTGACCGAGGCCGATGGAGTGACGGTCAGCTTCGTTGTCACTGGCAACGAGGCCAGCACCGTCCCCGTGCGCTACAGCGGTATTTTGCCCGATCTCTTTGTTGAAGGGTCCGGCGTGGTTGCGGAAGGCAGCCTCCAATCGGACGGCACGTTCCTCGCTACCAATCTGCTGGCCAAACATGACGAGAATTACGTGCCCAAAGAGCTCGAAGGGCTCGAAGGGCACAACGCGGCTGAGACGGTCGCCGAGACCACGGTTGGCCTCTAGGTCTTGATAAACGAAAGACGCTGGGATGTTTGCTGAGATAGGACACGCCGCGCTTTGGCTGGCCGCCGCATTGGCGGTTTTGCAGATGGTGTCGGGCGCGCTGGCATTGAGAACGCCGGAAGGCGAGGCGTCGCCTTACGCGCTCTATGCGCGTCCTGCAGCTGTTGTTCAGGCGTTCCTTGCGGTGCTCGCCTTTCTGACCTTGCTGCACGCCTTTGCGGTGACCGATCTGTCGGTAAAGCTTGTCGCGACCAACTCGCACTCGATGAAGCCGATGCTGTACAAACTGACGGGCACGTGGGGAAACCACGAAGGCTCTATGCTACTGTGGGTGTCAGTTCTGGCGCTTTCAGGCGGACTTCTGGCCTTTGCAGAACGGCGTTTGCCCGAACGTACTATGTCCGCCACGCTGAGTGTGCAGGGCTTTGTGGCGCTGGGCTTTTATGTGTTCCTTCTGTTCAGCTCGAACCCGTTTGAGCGTCTGCCGGTGCCCGCGATTGAGGGGATCGGTCTCAACCCGCTGCTTCAGGATATCGGCCTCGCGATCCATCCGCCTACGCTTTACGTCGGCTATGTCGGCCTGTCGGTTGCGTTCAGCCTCGCCATGGGCGCGCTGATCACGCGGCAGGTCAATCCGAACTTTGCGAAGGTCATGCGACCCTGGGTTCTGGGCGCGTGGGTGTTCCTGACCTTTGGGATTACCGCCGGTTCGTACTGGGCCTATTATGAGCTCGGCTGGGGCGGTTGGTGGTTCTGGGACCCGGTGGAGAACGCTTCGCTTATGCCTTGGCTGGCAGCGACAGCCTTGCTGCACTCGGTCAGCGTTTTGGCGGCGCGCGATGCGCTGCGCACATGGACGGTCATGCTGGGTGTGGTCGCGTTCTCGATGAGTATGCTGGGCACCTTCCTCGTGCGTTCGGGCGTTATTACCAGCGTCCACGCCTTTGCGGTGGACCCGGAGCGGGGCACGCTCCTGCTCGTGCTGCTCGGTCTTTACGTTGGCGGTAGCCTTACGATTTTCGCCTTGCGCGCGAGTTCCATCGCCGAGGGCAAGCGCTTCACCGCGACGAGCCGCGAAGGCGCGTTGGTGTTCAACAATGTGATGCTGTCCGCGATCCTCGCCATCGTGTTGCTGGGTACGCTCTACCCGGTGTTGACCGAGGCGTTCGATGTGCGCGTCTCTGTCGGCCCGCCATACTTCAATCCGGCGGGCGCGATTTTTGCGATCCCGATGTTCCTGATCATGGCGGTGGGGCCGCTGCTGCGCTGGAAGGATGATAATCCCGGCCGCATTCAGCCACAGATTTCAATTCTCGCATCGATAGCCTTGGTGGTGATCGCCTTTGTGGTCTTCATTGGTGATTACCCTCTTTTGCCGATCCTGGGGCTGGCGCTGGCGGCGGCTTTGGGACTGGCGGCGCTGCTCCCGCTTAAGGACCGCAAGATCAGCCGCGTGCCCATCGCCACATGGGGCATGATCGCCGCGCATTTTGGCGTCGCGGTCGCTCTGTTCGGCATGGCGAGCGAGAGCGCTTTTTCCGAAGAGCGTTTGGCCGCTGTCGCGCCAGGCGGGGTAGAGCAACTGGGTGGCTGGACGGTCCAATTGCAAAGCGTTGATCCCGTTTCCGGTCCCAACTGGACTGCTATCGAAGCGCGCATTGCGGTGAGCCGCGATGGAGGAGAGCCGACGATCCTTACTCCGCAAGCGCGCAATTTCTGGGCCCCGGCGCAGGCGACCAGCGAAAGCGCGTTGCTAACGCGCTGGGATGGACAACTCTACGCGGTGATCGGTGACGCCGCCGGGATTGGTTCCGATGGCCAGCAACGTTGGCAACTGCGCGTCTGGTGGAAGCCGTTTGTGACCTTCATCTGGTATGGTGGTCTTCTGATTGCCTTTGGCGGCGTTTTGTCCATCATCGGGCGTCTTCAGGTCGACCTGCGGCAGCGCAAAGCCTCGCGCGTCCGCACTGAACGCGCCCAAGAAGAAGCTGAACTTGCCGAAAACCGCGCCGGCAAATCCCGCGGAGCTGGGCCTGCCACCGCACCGGAGCCCGCGGAATGAGCTCTGCGGCAACCGAAGACGATGGGTTCCAGTTTGGACCGGGCAAGTGGTTCGTTTGGGTCCCGCTGATCCTGTTTATCGGGATCGCCGGTCTCGCCGGATACATGTTGACCCAGCCCAAGGATGAATTCGTCCAGAGCCAAATGGTCGGCAAACCGCTGCCCGCGATGGACCTGCGTCCCGCCGCGCAGGATCGCCCCGGCGTCAATCTGACGGATTTTCAGGATGGCAAGCCGAAACTGCTCAACGTGTGGGCCAGTTGGTGTCTTCCATGCATTGCCGAAGCGCCGCAATTGGAGGAACTCCAGCAAAGCGGGGTCGAAATTATCGGCATCGCCATCCGCGATCGTCCGGCTGATGTCGCGAACTTTCTGGGAAAATATGGCAATCCTTACTCGCGGATCGGCGCTGATGATTTGTCGGAGGTGCAATTGGAGATCGGCTCTTCCGGCGTACCCGAAACTTTCGTGATCGACGGAAAAGGTATTATCCGACACCAGCATATCGGAGATATCCGATCCGAGCATGTGCCGATGCTGCTCGAGAAGTTGCGAGAGGCTCAATGATCCGCCTTGTCCTTATCATCGCGGCGCTGATTTCGGCGCCGCTGCTCGCACAAAGCGCTGTGCCGCCCGCGCCCTACGCATACACGCAACTGGCCGATCCCGCGCAGGAGGCCGAGGCGACCGCTCTCATGCTAACGTTGCGCTGCCTTAAGTGTCAGTCGCAAAGCATCGCCGACAGCGACGCGCCGATGGCGGGCGATATGCGTCACCAAGTGCGCGTGCGGATCGAACGGGGTGAGAGCCCTGACCAGATCCGCGCGTGGCTCGTCGAACGCTACGGCGACTATGTCAGTTACGAACCCAAGGTCAGCGCGACGACGTGGCCACTCTTCGCGATTCCCGCGCTGCTTTTCGCCATCGCCGCCTTGGTATTGCTGCGCAGGCTTGGCCGTAAGCGCTCAGAGACACCAGCATAATGGGGTGGATCGGGGTTCTTTTGGTCGCACTGGCTGCGTTTGCGCTAGCGGCCTTTGCACTGCGCCTGCCCAAGGAGGGCTGGGCCGTCTTTGGCGCTATCCTGCTGTTCGGAATGGCGGGCTATGGCTGGCAGGGCTCTCCTACGCAGGCGAGCAGCCCCAAGGCCGCCAATCTCGAAGCGCCGGAGTCCGGCGAGGAAATGGTCCAGGCACGACGTGCCTTTTTTAACGATGTTCAAGCGAAGCCCGATTGGTTGATGCTGTCCGATGGTTATGCGCGGCGGGGACGCTTTGACGAGGCGGCTAAGGCGCTGCGCGGAGGGCTCAACAAAAGCCCGCGCAACTTCGAAGGCTGGCTGGCGCTGGCCATGGCCTTGACGGCGCATTCGGATGGCAACGTCACGCCCGCTGCAAGTTACGCCTATTCGCAAGCGCGCCAACTCAATCCACAGAACCCGGCGCCGGATCTGTTTCTGGGCTTTTCTTACGCTCAATCGGGTCAAATCCGGGCCGCGCGCAGTGTATGGGGCAGCTTGCTGGATCGGTCTCCTGAAGACGCGCCGTGGCGTGAAGACTTGCAATCGCGTGTGGCTCGTCTGGATGAGATGATCGCCAACGCGCCAATGCTGCAATAGGCGCGAAGGGGGCGGGACAATGACGGTTATGTTGCAGGCGCGAACGCACGGTGCTAGACGCGCCGCCTTCGCGAGTGAAACCGCGTAAAAGGGCAGTACCAAAAGGGCCTGTTAACGGGCCTTGGATACGGGAAATCCAACTGGCATGAGCGAAACGACCTCTCAACACACACCGGTATCGCATCCCGATAAGTCGGGGCATGGGCACGCTGCGTCGAAAACGGCGCTGGCGGTGGGCGCGATCGGGATCGTGTTTGGCGATATCGGGACTAGCCCACTTTACGCCTTCCGCGAGACCTTTGTCGGACCGCATCCGCTGGCGCTCGATACGCCGCATGTGCTGGGCGTCATCAGTCTGATCTTCTGGTCGATGACGTTGGTCGTGGCGATCCAGTATGTCACCATCCTGATGCGCGCAGATAACAAGGGGCAGGGCGGAAGCCTCGCGCTCGTCGCGCTGATCTCGCGTTCCATCTCAAAGTCGAAATATGGTTGGGTCGCTGTCCTGCTCGGGGTGTTTGCGACCAGTCTGTTTTACGGCGATTCGATGATTACGCCGGCGATCTCGGTGTTATCCGCGGTTGAGGGGCTAACGGTCGTTGATCAAGGTTTGCAGCGCTTCGTTATTCCGATCGCGCTGATCCTGCTCGTATTCCTGTTCGTCCTGCAAAAGCGCGGTACAGCCAAGGTCGGTGCGCTGTTTGCGCCGGTCATGATCGTCTATTTCACCGTCATCGCAGGTCTGGGGCTATGGCAAATCGTCCAGATGCCCGAGATCCTGTGGGCGCTGAACCCCTATCACGCGGTCAACTTCTTTATACTCGACGGATGGCTCGCCTTCCTCGCGATGGGCAGCGTCGTTCTGGCGGTGACGGGGTCTGAGGCGCTTTATTCGGACATGGGCCATTTTGGCCGTGGTCCAATGCGTTTGTCGTGGTTCGGCTTTGTCATGCCGTGCCTGCTTTTAAACTACTTTGGCCAAGGCGCGATGATCATCAGCCTGCCGCCCGAACAGGCCGCTGCCGCTATTCAGTCGCCCTTCTTCTTCCTTGCCAACGAGGAATACCGCCTGCCGCTCGTTCTGCTCGCCACAGTGGCGACCTTTATCGCCAGCCAGGCGGTGATTTCGGGCGCGTTCTCGATCACCCATCAGGCGATCCAGATGGGCTACATCCCGCGCCTCTCGATCCGCCACACCAGCGAGACCGAAGGCGGCCAGATCTATATCCCGGTGGTCAATTGGGCCCTGATGGTCGCGGTCATCATCCTGGTCCTCACCTTCCAGAACTCGTCCAACCTCGCGAGCGCCTATGGCATCGCTGTTACGGGTGCTGTGACCATCGATACGTTGCTGATGGGCGTTTTGTTTGTGGGCGTGTGGAAATGGAAATGGTGGTACGCCGCGCCCGTCGTGATCTTCTTCCTGATCATCGATGGCGCGTACTTCGCGGCTAACCTCACCAAGGTTCCGCAGGGTGGCTGGTTCCCGCTCATGGTCGGCTTCATCGCCTTCCTGCTGCTCACCACCTGGGCGCGCGGTCGCAACCTGATGCGCGCTCGGATGAGCGAGCACGCGCTGCCTATGGAAATCTTCGCCAAGAGCGCCAAGAATTCCGCCACCCGCGTGCCGGGCACCGCAATCTTCATGGCGAGCCAGTCGTCCGGCGTGCCCTCCGCGCTGCTGCACAATATCAAGCACAACAAGGTGCTGCACGAACGCGTCGTCATCCTGACCGTCGATATTCAAGACGTACCCTATGTCGATCCGGCGAAGAGGTGCGAATACAAGGATATGGGCGACGGCTTCTTCCGCGCGGTGCTGCATTACGGCTTTATGGAAGAGACCGACGTGCCAACGGGCCTGAAGAATATGGGCCTGTATTGCGGCGGCGAGTTTGAGATGATGCACACCAGCTTCTTCCTCAGCCGGCAGACTTTGCTACCGAGCGAGAAGCCCGGAATGCCGATCTGGCGCGAGAAGATCTTCGCCTGGATGCTGCGCAATTCGGCGAGCGCGATGGATTTCTTCAAATTGCCGACCAACCGGGTGGTGGAACTGGGCAGTCAGGTCGAGATTTAGATTCGATCCGTGAGTGCTAAGGGGCGTTGAGATGTCGCAAAATTCCATTTGCACAGCGCGTCTCATGCTCAGGGTCGGTAAGCTGGACGATGCGGCCGCTTTGGCTACCGCTTTGGGTGATCAGAAGGTCGCCGAACAATTGTCGCGGGTTCCTTGGCCGTACACTCGCAACGATGCTGAGCGCTTTATTGCGGGCATGACCCGCGATTACTTGCCTCGTTTCTTGATCTTTGAACGCCGTGATGAAAAGGAGGCTCTTGTCGGCGGTGTCGGCGTGACGCGCGGCGGCGATGCAATCAAGATCGGGTACTGGGTGGCTCGTCGAGCGTGGGGCCTAGGGATTGCAACCGAAGCGGTTGGCGCTTTCTTGGATCACCTTCGCGCTGAAGGCTGGGAAAGCGTCCTCGCCGAACATAAACCAGACAACGCAGCGTCCGCACGCGTGCTTGACAAGCTTGGCTTTACGATCTGCAAGAACGCGCCGGATGAGGCCAAATCCCAATCGTCTCTCGTCCTGCTCGAAAAGCGATTGTGAAGCTCGGCCTTGCTTTGCCAATCTAGATCAACCGCCGACCAACCGGGTGGTGGAACTGGGCAGCCAGGTCGAGATTTAGCGACAGGACTCGCTTTCTCATGGCTGCGTTCCGGTCATTTTATTACTTCTGCGCGCATTTACGTTTCTCACCTGCTTGACAGTGTCAAGCTGAGCGAAGCGCAAAAAGCGGGGTCTTTTATAAGCGTAAACAAAGATATGCGCTTGGAGGCGTCGCTTGACACTTATCCAACTCGCTTGTCGGTTTGGGATGCAATTTTGAAAGAGCCGCCGCTATCCTGACGCGCCTTGGTCGAGTAGGAAAACGCTTTGTGCCTTTTTGGTCTCAGGAGCGTCCAAGCCCATGCCCACCACCGTCGATTTCAAACGCCTCGTCAAAGACTTCGCCAAGCTTGAGGGCGAGGCGACGATCAGTATCGGCACCACCGGCTTTGCGGGCGACGGCGACCAGCTGTTCCTGAACTTCAACGACGTCGGTATTCTGTTCAGCCATGAGGATGCTGAGGCGTTTCTCAAGGCTGCGATGTCGGCCTATCTCAGGCTCGGCTACGATACACCGGGCGAGAGCTAAGCTGGCGGCGGTGTCAGGCCTATCGCTTGCAGCGTTGCGGCCATTGCCAACATCACCACCAGCCAGTGCCCCGCCGTTCGCGCCGCAGATCGCGCGGGCAACTCGCCCACGGCACCGGACACCGCGATCACCGGCACCACAAAACCGATCCAGATAATGACGGGCGTGGCGAGAGCCATGACCCACGCGGTCGCTTCGGGCGGTGCAAGGATCAGCGCGCCGGTTAGGATGCAGGCTATCCAGAACTCGGCCAGAGCGATTACGAAAAGCGCCGAGACGCGTGGCAGTAACCCACTTGATAGACGCAGCGCGACAAGACCCAGCAACAGGCCGACGCCGGTTGCCGCACAGATCGCAACGATGTTCTGCAAAATGTAGATCATTCGGTGATTGGTATCAGCCCCGACCTGAACCAATCACCAACCGTAGGGGGCCATCAAAGAAGGGCTCGGTTCGCCAGTGGCCGCACTTTTCGTCCCAGACACCGGTTTCGAGGTCTGCGGATAAAGTGGTTACGAAACGTTCGACGGCGGCGTTGGGCACAAGGCTCCAGCTGGAACACGCAAGGCGCGCGTTTTCGTTGAGGAACATCTCGGGTCGGCCGTAATAGGCCTCGTTAAAGCCGTCGCGGCAGTCGAGCGGGATCGGCACCGGTTCAATGCGGGTTTCGGGTCCCAAGGCATCGGTCAGGCGATCTATCGCCGGAAAACGCCGTGCCTCGTTCTCGCGCACTTCGGGGATGTAATCGTTGAGCCAATATTCGTGCATGCGCGCCGGATCGCAGACCAGTAGCACAACCGGGCCACGCGTGACGCGGCGCATTTCGGATAGACCTTTTTTGAGGTCCGACCACTGGTGGACCGTCACGCTCGCCATAGAGGCGTCGAACGCGTTGTCCTCAAACGGCAGATCCTCAGCCACCGCGTCGATGGCTTTGGACAAATGCGCGGGACGTTGCGCGCGCATCGATGCAGAGGGCTCGACAGCGGTGACCGAGCAGTCGGCGGGTTCGTACGATCCCGCGCCTGCTCCCACGTTCAACACCGTTTTTGCATCGCCGAGCGCCCGGCGAATTTGCGCTTCGATCACCGGGTCGGGCTGGCGATAGCGGCTGTAGCTGGAGCCAATTTCTCCGTAATCGACATCGCCCGCGCTGCCGTCCGATAGGCGAGACATTTCCGCCATTACTTGTCGCCAATCAGGGTTATCTCGGTCTGACGCCCATCAAGATACGTTACCGTCTCGCCATCAAAAAAGGCGTCTTCTTCGGTGCGGAAATCGACGCGTTGTCCGTCCCATTCGGGCACATTGGCGAAGCTGGTCAGCTCAATCGCCCAAGCGGTGTTGGCGCGCACTTTATCGGAGCCGCGCGGATCGGGTTCCTGATTGTCCCAGAAACCAATCGAAGGCCCCGCGCCGTGGCCGTGAAGGCCGATAGGGTGCGTGTAGATCGATGGGTCGAATCCTTCGGTGACCGCTTGGCTGCGCGCGCGGGCGAGGACTTCGTTGCCCGACAGGCCGACCTTGAAATTCGCGGTCAAAATGTCCTGCACCCGGTTCGAATTGGCAAAGCCGTCGCGCAGGCCCTTGGGCGCCTCGGTTTCTCCGGGGCGCAGCGCATAGGCGAGATGCTGTGTGTCGGTGTTGAGCCTGAGATAGGTGATGCCAAAATCGGTCCAGACCAGATCGCCTTGTTCAATTACGGTATCACCGCTGAGCATGCCCTTTGCACCCTTGCGCTGGACGGCGAGGCTGGGATGGAACCACGGTTTGAGGCCAAGCTCCTTCAAACGCTCACGATACCACCACTGCACATCCGCGCAGGTCGTGACGCCGGGCGTGATAACCTTGGAGGACAGCGCCTGGCCAATAATCTCATGCGCGAGAGCCACGATGCGCGGGTACATGCGCATCTCCATCTCGGTGCGCGTTTCAAGCCAGCGTGTGCTGAGCGTCTCGCCCGATACGATCCGGTCGCGGTGTGTTGGTGCCAGTTTTGCCATCATCGCGTCGTGCTGGCTCTTGGTCATGCCATCGGCAAAACGCGTCGCGTCCGAAACGTTGATGGCGATCTTGGCCGGATTGCGGGCGGCGATGATATCGGCGACTGCCTGCCATTGGTCCGGCTGCTGAGAGGGATCCCATGAGGGTTCGAACAGCCCAGCGAGGCCATAGCGGCTCACGGTGAGCCGCTCGATTGGTTTGCCATCGCCCGGATCAAAGTAGATCAGAATGGTGCGCCGCCGCGCGCTCATGCTTTTGGCGTCCAGCATGGATGCGGTGACGGGATCCTCGAAGTACTCGCGGCTCATCAAAAGCCACATATCGACGCCCTCTTCGCGCATGATCTGCGGGATGAGCGTGTCGAGCCGGTGCGCCAGGTTCCGGTCAATCACCGCCGCGCGTTCGCGAAGCGGCAGAGGATGGCTGGCCGCGTCCTGTGCGGTGGCAACGCCACTACCAAAGAGCAGGACGGCACCCCCGATGGTGCCCAAAATGGCATGCTTAAGGCCCACGCGTCTCTCCCCTTTCGCTCGGCGAGGCAAACTATGCTGGCAGCACCAAGGCGCTGTCAATCGGGCAAAGCTTCAAGCCTTGTCTTCGCTCTCATCCTCCAGCCCAACATCGAGGCCATGCTTCAACAGCATCGGGATGTTGGCAAAGGTGAAGAGGAAGGTCAGTGGCAGGAATACCCAGAATTTCGCCCACAGCCACGTTTCAAACTGCCCGTTGGGCTCATTGTACATAGCGCGCAGAACCTCGTTGAGCCCGGCGAGGAAGAAGAAGAACACCGCCCAATTGCGTGAGAGTTTGAGCCAGCCTTCCTTGGACAGCCCTTCAAACGCGGCTTCGAGCAGGATTTTGAGCAGCGGCGCGCCTCGCAGCCACCCGATCAGCAAAGCGGTGCCCATGACCGAATAGATGATAGTGGGCTTAAGCTGCACAAAGGTGGGGTCGCCGAAGAATATCGTCAGCGCGCCGAATCCGACGATTAGAGCGGTTGAAAACCACAGCATCGGTGAAATCTTGCCCAGCAACATGCGGCTGGCGATGAGGGCGACCACAGCCGCTGCCATAAAGGCGCCGGTGCCATAGATGATCGCCAGCAATTCGCCGCCCGCGCTGCTCTCCTCGGGCGCCATGGTGCGGTAGACGATGAGGAAAACCGCCAAGGGGCCGTAATCGATCAAGACGCTGAGCCAGCTTGACCCGGCTTTCTTCGTTTCGGTGTCCGCGCCTTCGCTCATTACGCGACCCCCGCGATGACGCGCGCGACCAGGTCGGGGTCGAACGGGCGCAGGTCTTCCATTTTCTCACCCACACCGATGGCGTGGATCGGCAGGCCGTATTGCTCCGCCGCCGCGACCAGCACACCGCCGCGCGCGGTGCCGTCGAGCTTTGTCATGATGAGGCCTGTGACCCCGGCGACTTCCTGGAAAACATCAATTTGCGACAAAGCGTTCTGGCCGTTGGTCGCGTCCAGAACCAGCACCACATCGTGCGGCGCGGCTTCGTTCAGGCGACCCAGCACGCGGCGGATTTTGGAAAGTTCGTCCATCAATTCGCGCTTGTTTTGCAGGCGTCCGGCGGTGTCGACGACCAGAGCGTCAATCCCAGTGTCGGTCGCTTGCTTGACCGCGTCGAACACGATGGAGGCGGGGTCGCCGCCTTCGGGTCCGCGCACAATGTCGACCCCGGCGCGCCCGGCCCATGTGGCGAGTTGCCCGATGGCGGCGGCGCGGAAGGTATCCCCGGCGGCGAGCAGCACGCCGTAATCGTCCTCGGTAAACAGATGCGCGAGCTTGGCGATGGTGGTGGTTTTGCCCGATCCGTTGACGCCGATCACAAGGATGACTTGCGGGCGCGGGAAGGCGGTGACCTCAAGCGGTTTGGCAACGGGCCGAAGAATTTCGGCGATCTCTTCAGCAACGGCGAGCTTCAAGTCGTCCTGCGTGATTGTGTCGCCAAAGCGCTTTTCGGCGAGCTTATCCCGGATACGACCGGCCGCCTTTGGTCCAAGGTCCGAGACAATCAGCGCGTCTTCGATATCGTCGAGCGTCGCGTCGGACAGTTTGCCGCCGCCCGCCAGTCCGGCGAGGTTGTCCGAAAGGCGCTCAGAGGTCTTGCGAAAGCCGCCCAGCAGGCGGTCGCTCCAGCTCGATTGTGTCTCGTTACCAGAATCACTCAACGCAAAAGGCCTCCATCCACTTCGCGCACCGTGACATCTACGATAGCGCCGGGCTCCGTCTTTTTGGGCAGGGCAACGCGAGCGTAAGAGGGCGCATAGCCGGTGCCATCGCGTTCGGCGAGGACGCGATGCGTTTCACCCACAAATCCGGCCAGCCAATCCGCGCGGCGCGCGGCGACGGCGGCGCGTAGGTCTGAGGCGCGGGCCTTGATCACACCGCGATCCAGTTGCGGCATACGTGCGGCGGGCGTGCCGGGGCGCGGCGAATAGGGGAAGATGTGGCCATGAACGATGTCGAGCTCTTTGATGATGGAGAGGTTTGAGGCGTGGTGCTCTTCGCTCTCGGTCGGGAAACCCGCGATCAGATCCGCGCCAATCGCGATCTCGGGCCGGGCGGCTTTGAGGCGCGCGACCAGCTCGACCGCATCGGCGCGGCTGTGGCGGCGTTTCATGCGCTTGAGGATCAGGTCGTGCCCGTGTTGCAGCGAGAGATGCAGATGCGGCATCAGGCGCTCCTCATGCGCGATCAGATCGAACAGCGCCTCGTCAATCTCGATCCCGTCGACCGAGGAAAGACGCAGGCGTTCAAGGCTTGGAAACTCATCAAGAATGGCTGCGACCAGTGTGCCGAGGCCGGTCCTCGTCTCAAAGTCCTGACCCCAGCTGGTCAGGTCAACACCGGTCAAAACAACCTCTCGTGCGCCTTCGACCAAATGCGTTTCCACCTGTTTGAGCGCCTCTGGAACGCTCAAAGACCGGCTCACACCGCGCCCCTGAGGGATGACGCAAAAGGTGCAGGCATGGTCGCAGCCGTTCTGCACGCCGACAAAGGCGCGGGTGCGCGTAGGGGGCAAAGGCGCTTCGGGCACCGGTGCGTTCCACGCGCGCGGATCGAGTTTGGCGGTGTTTGCGACGATCCCGTCCACCTCGGGCATATCGGCGATGGCGTCGCGCTCAATATCGGCCGCGCAGCCTGTGACAATCAGACGCGCCTCGGGCCGGTCGCGGCGCGCGCGGCGGATCGCCTGACGGGTTTGGCGCACCGCTTCGGAAGTGACGGCGCAGGAATTGACCACCACGACATCGCCCGCGTCGACCAGCATGCCCTTCATCCGCTCGCTTTCGGCGATGTTTAGGCGGCAACCAAGGCTGATGACTTCGGGGGAAGGGGCGCTCATGCGTAATCGTCCCACTCAAACTCGCCGCGAAAGCTTTCTGTGGCAGGGCCAAACATGAAAAGCGGCTTGCCTTTTTCCCAAGCGATCTCAAGCTCTCCACCTGGCAGACTTACCTTAACCGGGCTCGATACATGACCTTTCCGGATCGCGGCGACAGCTGTGGCACAAGCGCCAGTGCCGCAGGCGCGCGTCAAACCCGCGCCGCGTTCCCAGACTCTGAGGGCCAGATGATTGTCGCCTACGACGCTGGCAACGTTGACGTTGACGGCTTCGGGAAACACTGGATCAGTCTCGATCACCGGACCGAGCCGCTCCAGCTCTATGGCGTCGGCATCGTCAACAAAGAAGATCGCGTGCGGGTTGCCGACATTGACTGCCATCGGGCTTTCCAGACCTTCCCACGCGACCGGCATCGCGGCGGTGTCCATAGGATAGGCGAGGGGTATCGCGTCCCAATCAAAGCGGGGTGCGCCCATATCGACTACTGCGCCGCGTTGTCGGGGTGATATACGAATAACGCCGCCATCGGTGTCCACTTTGGCGGGCGCGCCGTGCAAAAGGGCCACCGCGCGGCTGGCGTTGCCGCACGCTTCGACCTCGCCGCCGTCGCTGTTGAAAATCCGCATTCGAAAATCGTGATGATCGCTGGGTTCCAGGATAATTAACTGGTCGCACCCAATCCCTTCGCGTCTGTCCGCCAACCGCCTCGCAGCGTGCGCCGTCATAACGGGAAGGGCACCGGATCGCCCATCAAGGACGATAAAATCGTTTCCGAGGCCGTGCATTTTGATGAAGGGGACGCGCATAGTGAGGGCGCATCTATGCACCCGCGGGCTTCGCGTAAAGGTATCGCCGGATCAAGGGAGCTTTTGATCTCACACGGGGGTTAGACCCGCGAACCACCCAATTGCTGCATACGCTCGCCTTCGTCGCGTTCATCGAGGCGAATCCGCTCGCGCTTTGCGGCTTGCGGGGCATCCTCTGTGACGCCACTTGATACGTTCAGCAGGCCGTGCATTTCGAGACGCTGGCGCACATCCTCAGCCGGTTCGGGCCGACCGTAGAGGTAGCCCTGGCCTTTAAGATCTCCAATTTTCTTGAGCGCGATCAGGATCTGCTCGTCTTCGATGCCTTCGGCGGTGATCGGTAAATCCAGACCACGGCCAAGCAGAACGATCGCATCTACAATCCGTGATTCTCCGTCTTCATCGCTCAGGTCTCTGATGAAGCTGCGATCAATCTTGAGCCGATCAAACGGCAGTGATTTAAGCTGCGCAAGGCTGGAATAGCCCGTTCCGAAATCGTCGAGGCTCACCCGAACACCCTGATTTCGCAGTGAGATAATCATGGTTCGAACAAGGTCGAGGTTTTCGTGTAGGCAGCTTTCCGTGACCTCAATTTCCAAACGTTGAGGTGGGAAATTCGCGGCCACAAGCCGTTTAAGCAGCTTTTGCGCAAACCAAGGATCGCGCATTTGCACAGGTGAAATATTGATCGATAGGCTGATCGCGTCCGACCATTCGCGCGCGTCGAGGAAGGCCTGATCCATGAGTTGATCGCTCATCTCGGCGATCACGCCGATGTCTTCGGCGATTGGAATGAAGATATCCGGGCTCACCAGCCCCAGTTGGGGCGAGCGCCAACGCGCCAGCATTTCGAAACCAACGATGTCACCGGTTTCGATGTCGATCTGCTGTTCGTAAAACGGAACAAACTCGCGGTTTGCGATGCCGCGACGAACGCCTGCTTCCAATTCGTTGCGAAAACGCAGCTCGCTTTCCATACTGTTTTCAAACCAGAAGAAGCGGTTCTTGCCTTGCTTTTTCGCGTGATACATCGCGATGTCAGCGTACTGCATCAACGCATTGGCGTCTGTGATCAGCGGGCTTGAGCCATGTTTGCTGTAATCGGTGGCAATACCGATCGAGACGGCGACCTCGACGAGCGTTCCCCCGGAATCAATAGACTTTGACATCCGTTCATAAAGACGGATCACGATGTCATCGATGCGTTCGGGATGCGCGGGATCGTAAAGGGTGGTGAAGGCAAACTCGTCACCGCCCAATCGCGCCAGACACGCATCTTTGGGCAAAACCTTTCGCAGCCTCTTGGTGAATTCCACCAACACTGCATCACCCGCCGCATGCCCGTACATGTCATTGATTTGTTTGAAGTTGTCGGCGTCGATCATCACGTAAGCAATCGCAAGGCCTTCGGCTTTGGCGCTGCGGCGCATCGCTTCGGACTGTTCGGCCATGGCGCGTCGGTTGAGGCAGCCGGTCAACGGGTCCACGCGTGACAGGACTCGTAAGTGCTGTTCCGCTGCTTCTCTTTGAGCGATCTCTTCGCGCAATTGCCGGTATCGCCGCCAACTGAATACGACCAAAGCGATGTTGAGCAGCAAGGCGCTGGCCAAAAGGTTGCTAGGCGACGCGTCGCCATAGATAATCGAGCGGAACACGCCGGGCAGAACTGATCCGCCGGTCGCGACAAACAGACAAATAGCGCCAAACGCGATCCCAAGCGCAACCAAATCGCGCTCAGCCTTGCGCTCGGTACCTTCATGGGGCGCAAGGTTATTCATCGTTTCGAGTTGTGTCAGTTCGTGGTTCTGCATGGCGGCTGCAAGCGCCTCTTCCAGATCTTCGTAGTTGCCCTTAGGTTCTATTCGCAATTTCGCGTGAAAATCCCGTTAATTGCCGGGGGGCAAAGCGGCGAAGCCTATCGGGACCGTGGTTAAGAAAATCTGGTCGCGTTACCCATCTCCGGCTACAAAACGCAGGCCCACTCACATTTCGAGGAGCCCCCACGATGTCCGATGCGTCGAAAAGCTATTGGCTTATGAAGTCCGAGCCGTTCAAATACGGTTGGGATGATTTGATCGCGGAGAAAGAGGGCACTTGGGACGGGGTGCGCAATCATACCGCGAAGAACAACCTGAAAGCCATGAAGGTCGGCGACGAGGCGTTCTTTTACCATTCGCGCGAGGGGCTGGAAATTGTCGGGATCGTGACGATCAGTGTCGATGGCATTCTCGACCCGACCGATGAGACGGGGAAGTGGGCTGCCGTTAAGATCAAGCCTAAGCGTAAATTCGACAATTCCGTGACGCTTAAGCAGATTAAGGCAACGCCTGACTTGGCGGATTGCGAATTGGTGCGTTTCTCGCGGCTTTCGGTGGCGAGGATTTCTCCAGAAGAATGGGAGATTATTTGCGCCATGGCTGACGCGTAACCACTATTCACAAGCGTGAAGTGACGGCTTGGATCAAGGTCAGGGTAGGCACTCTGCCCCGAGTGAGCGCGCTTGGTTGGTGTGCGTTAGGTGAATGAGCCGTTAGCGAAAATGGCTATCTCCAACCTAACTGTCCCGCCTTGCAACACGAGGTATTCGCACGCTCGCTATAGGTTAAGAAAGTGTTAACGCCGCCTCAACACCGTTGGGGAGAACATAATAATGAACCGTCGCACCCTCGTCCTGACTGATGAAAGTGCCCGCCACCCTTTCCGAGCAAGCTTGCCTCCGCATGTGAAGCGGGACATCCATGACATTCCGGCTGAGAGCCTTTGGCGGCTGACGATGGACGACGCGCGCGGTTTCGCAAGCGTCTATGTCGCCGCGACCGCAGCCATCCTCGCCTTTATTATTTGATAGAGCGGACGGTCCATTAGGCCTGTCCAAACGGAGAAACGAAAGCGGCTACTCCGCCGCTTCGGCGCCGGCGTGATCATTTGTGTTGGTCACGGCTGCGAGAGCGACGTTTTGACGGGCTTCTTTCTCGGCGGAATAGAGTTTCCAACCTAGCCACGCAGATCCCACGCACATAACAGCTGCGAGGAGAAGCTGTTCGGCGGTTGGCACACCCACCAGCGTCAGGCCTACTGCAATGACGGATCCAACGACCATCGCCAGAGAATTCACAATGTTGTTGGCCGCGATGGTCCGACTGGCTGCGTCATGTTCGCAGCGCGTGGTCAGAAACGCGTAGAGCGGCACCACAAAGAACCCACCGGCGGTCGCAATGCCTAGCAGCATCAATGACAACGGAATGGCGAGCGGTTCGAGTAGCCACTCCTGAATCACCAACAAATCCGCTGTGTCATGCGCGGGCCAAGCGCGGCAAACTAGGTAGAAGCCGATAACGAAGCCGGCCATCACCACCACCGATACCGGCGAGTAACGAGCGGACACTTCGCCTTTCAGCAGCGCGTTGATGCCCACTGATCCAATCGCGATGCCGATCGAGAAGATGACAAGGAAGAAGCTCGCGACCTCTTTCGATGCTTGAAGCTGGTTCTTGGCGAGCGGCGGGAACTGAATGAAAAGCACCGCGCCAATCGTCCAGAAGAAGCTGATCGCAAGGATCGCGTACCAGATTTCGCGGTTTGATTTGGTGTCGAACACCAGCCGCCAGCTCATCACAACTTGATCCGCGATGGCGACTGGAGCGTAACCGAGCCATCGCAGCGCTTTGTTCTTGGTTTTTTGCGCAAAAGGCTCGAGGAGCGGGTAGTGCATCTCGTGATTGCCCTGTGACGGCGCATCGGGCACCCAGCGGCTCACAAAATACCCCACAATCGAAGTCACAACGATCCCGATAATCGCGTGCTCCACGTTGATAAAGCCGGCCAGAATAGTGCCCGCAAGGATCGCGATATAGGTCCCTGCTTCGACGAGGCCTGTGCCCGGCAACACTTCGTCCTTTTCCAAATGCTGGGGCAAAATCGAATATTTGATCGGCGCCAGGAAGGTCGACTGCGCCGCAGCCAGGAAAACGACAAACAGAAGCAGAGGGATCGCCACAGTGTGCACCATGATGCCCTGCCAAGCCATAAAGAGACCGACCGCGCCCAGAGAAGCCCAGAAAATCTCAAATAATTTGACGCGGCGGATGATCATTGCCTTGTCGTTGGTGTCGGCCAACTGTCCGGCCAGCGCGGAAAGAACCACGAAGGGCAGAATGAAGATGCCAGTGGCCAGCGCGCTGAACACGCTTTCCTTCGCCTCGTCGGAATAGACGGAATAGACGACAAACAGGACCAGCGCGGTCTTAAACAGATTGTCGTTAAAGGCGTTGAAGAACTGCGTGACCATCAGAGGCAGAAAGCGCTTTTGGCGCATAAGGTGCGTTGAGGTCGTCATGATCGTTTTGTCACGGAGCCTCCACAGCCCCAGCCGCTCAAATAGCGCGCCTGAGCGCGCGAACAAGCCTTGACGTTAACGCTTTGGGTGCCAAAGGCGCCCGGTGTCCCGGTTGTACACGGCTAATTGCGCGACAAGGACCTGCCCTCTTTTGACAGAGGGCCAAGGGCGCTAAGGGGTTTTCTCACGATGTTAACGTTACCAAACATCCTGACACTGAGCCGTATTGTGGCGCTTCCGCTGCTGGGTTTTTTCCTTTGGTGGCCCCATTGGGCGACCGGATACGCGATTGGCTTTGTTCTCTACTGCCTGATCGGCATCACTGACTTTTTCGACGGCTACTTGGCCCGCGCGCAGGGGACCGTGTCTAAGCTGGGCATCTTCCTAGATCCCATTGCGGATAAGATTATGGTGGCGACGGTCATTCTGGTGCTGACCGCGCAGGGTTATTTGCGTGGGCCTTATGTGGGCGACTTCCACGTCATCGCGGGGCTCATCATCCTGATGCGCGAAATCGCGGTTTCGGGCCTGCGCGAATTTCTGGGTGGGATCCAAGTCTCAGTGCCTGTGTCCAAGCTCGCCAAATGGAAAACAACGTTTCAGCTGATCGCCCTCGGAGCACTGATCGGGGGAGGGGCGCTGCACGGACAGCCGTGTCAGGAACTGGGGAACCAGTGCAAAACCGTTGCGGAAAGCTGGGCCCATGTGATCGGCCTCACGACCCTTTGGACGGCGGCGATTCTCACCTGCATAACCGGGTGGGATTACCTGCGCGTAGGCCTTAAACATATGGATTGAGCCATCGCGAATGCGATGAGTTGAGTTCGCTCCAGAACGTCTTGTCGCCACTACGTCTCCGCTAATCCGGTTCCCAATGAGGGAAAGCTTGACCGTTCACTCGATTGACAGGTTTGTGAGCGAAAGAGCGTCACCTTACTTACGAAAACAACAGGGTCCACCCGCGTCTGGGACGACATTTGAGGCGCGGAAACATAAATGAGATTTAAGGAGATTCGTATGCGCGCGATTTCAATCCGCCCGCTTTTTACAGGCTCAATCGCCCTTGGTGCGATGGTGGCCTTAGGCACCGCTTCGATGGTAGCCGCGCAGGCTCAGCCGATCCCGGTTGAGGCCGTCGAAAGCTACAACGAAGACGGCGTGCTGGTCACAGGAACACCGCCGGCCGATCTTTCGGCTTATCCGGCTGGACCAGAATTGGAAGGTTTCGTTTCCGCCCGCGCGGGCAACCGCGTTGAAGTGACGCAACCCGATGGTCTTGCAACTATGGTGACCATCGGCGAAGGCACCGAGATCAAAGCGAGCGGCGGCTTTCTGGGCCTTGCGCGCGACCAACTCGGCACGGCGCAGCTTTTGAACGGCATCCCCGTCAAAGTTGAAACCGTCGAATGGGGCGGCAGCCTTGTCGCCAGCAAGGTTCGTCTGAAAGCGCGTGACCTCAAAACCGCGCAAATGATTCAGAGCGGTACGCAGCAGAAATTCGCGCAGCAGGGTGCGAAGATTACTGAAAACACCGAAGCTACAGTGCGCAACGCGGCTGCAGCTGAAGCTCTGCGTGGTCGTTTCGGAGATATCGACAAATACAACGTGCGTGGCACGACCAACGTGTATTTTGACACCGGGAAACACAGCCTTTCACCGGTCGCTCGCCGTGAATTGTGCGACGCGGCGCAAACGGCAGATGAAAACGAAAACGCGCTTTTGCTCGTCGTCGGGTACACCGATTCGACTGGCAGTTATGAAGTGAACCAAACCCTGAGTGAGAAGCGCGCGGGCCGCGTGGTCAACTATTTGCAGCAGCAATGCGGTTGGAAACCCTGGCGTATGCTCGCGCCTTCAGGCTTTGCCGATTCGGATCCCACGGCGGACAACTCGACGCGCGAAGGCCGCGCGCAAAACCGCCGCGTGGCGGTGAACGTGCTCGTCAGCAAAAGCGTGGACGCGCAGTAGGGGTCTTGGACTCACACGAAACCGATTGAGGAGGGCGGGCCAGCGATGGTCCGCCCTTTTCGTTTTGCGAATGGCTATCCCGCCCTAAGCTCTTCGGCGAGCAGCCGGAAATCCGCCTCGCGCGGCGAATTCTTGCGCCATACCAGCGCGATTTCACGCTTGGCGGTGTCGCTTTGAACGGGGCGTGCAACGACGTCGGTTCCCGTTAAGATACCCGCCTCGATTGCCATTTCGGGCAGCATAGTCAGGCCAAGGTCGTTGTCGACCATCTGCACCAGCGTATGGAGTGAGGTGCCGATCATGGCGGCGCTGGCGCGCAGTTCGGAGCGGTTGCACGCGGCGAGCGCGTGGTCACGCAGGCAGTGGCCATCTTCAAGCAGCAACAGGCGCCCTTGGTCGATCGTATCCGGCGCGATGGACGCGGGTGGGTCGCGCGGGTCGTCCTTGGGAAAGGCGACAAACAGGCGATCGTCGGAGATGTGTTCAAACTCCACATCGCCTGTGTCGAAGGGCAGGGCAAGCAGCACGCAATCGCTGCGCCCATGTTGGAGGCTTTCAATAGCGTCCTGGCTCGTTTCCTCGCGCAGCATCAATTGCAGGTCAGGGCGCTCCTTCTTCAGGCGTGGCAGCAGGCGCGGCAGTACGAAGGGCGCGATGGTCGGAATCACGCTCATCCGGAGTTGACCCGAAAGCGGTTTGCCCGCCGCTTGAACCAGATCAGAGAGCTCCTCGGCCTCGCGCAAGAGACGGTTCGCCTTGGCCACCACTTGTTCGCCCAACGACGTAAAGCGCACAACGCGACGCGAACGCTCTACCAGTGTCACGCCCAGCAGAGACTCAAGCTCACGAATGCCGGCGGAGAGCGTCGATTGCGAAACGAAACTGGCATCGGCAGCTCGGCCAAAGTGCTTACTCTCGTGCAGAGCCACGAGATACTGCAACTGCTTAATTGTGGGGAGGTAGGTGGACATAGGTTCGCCCTTAATCTGCTGTCCGAAGAGAACCGGGAAAGTAGCGTTCTATTGCGCGTTTGCGCCAAGCGCGATCCCAAGGCGGAGTATCTTCATTGATCGCTTCATAGTGAAAGTCGATTTCCAGTTTTCCGTGATCCAGCCAATATTCCATCGCCGTCCAACGCTTCTCGCGGGGAAGGCTTGAAACCAGGGTGTCCAGCTTGAAGATCGCGGTAGCCACCTCGTTCCCAGCCCGTATCGATCGGACTTCGTTAGCCTCCAACGCGTGGATCGCGTAGTCCACGCCTCCCTCGACCCGTTCGATCAGGATCAGAACCTGCGTGTCTGTGGTGCTTATCTGTCGCGTGACTGCGAGCCCGAGGTCGTTGTACAATTCGCTTGCGCGCTCAAGTTCACCGGTTTTGCTACCGTTCGACCGGCCGGGACCGCGCCATCGTTTAAACAGAGATTTCATCCGCGATCTCCTGGGAATGGGCGCGTCGCATTGCAGGCGGGCTGAGGCGGAAACTATTCCGCAGCCAGTGCGTCTTCCATCCCTGATTGCATATCATCGATATGCGCCATGGCGAGCTTGCCATTCTGGACCGCGAAGGCGACTTTGCCTTCGACAAGTTCGAGAGCGTCCTTGCCAAACACGTCGTAGCGCCAGCCTTGAAGAACCTTCAAATCGCGCACACCGGCGGCAAGCGCTTCCATTTCATCGGCGCGGGTTAAAAGGCGCGCCGCGACGTCGATTTCGCGAGCGCGGATTTTTAGCAGTAGCTTGAGCAAGTCCGCGACCAGCGCGCCTTCCTTGCCCAATGGCGCGCCGCGCTTCATCTTCTCGGGCATTTCCGATTTGGGCAGCGGTTCGGCGTCGGCGATGATTTTCATCATGCGCTTGCCGATATCGTTGTCTCTCCAGGCGCTGGAAAGCCCGCGCACCTTGGCAAGATCGGCCTGCTTTTTGGGCGGGTGGCTGGCGATATCAGCGAGCGTTTCGTCGCGCATGATACGTCCGCGCGGGATGTTCTTGTGCTGCGCCTCGCCTTCGCGCCAACCGGCAAGCGCCTTCAAGCGGCCTAGCACTTGAGGATTACGGCCCGGCGAACGGATGCGCTTCCAAGAGGTGTCGGGATCGATGATGTATTTCGACGCGTCCGCAAGCTTCTCCATTTCCGCATCTAGCCAAGCCCCGCGCTCCGTTTTGATGAGCTTTTTCAAGATTTTGGGGAAGATCTTGGAAAGGTGCGTCACATCGCCGATTGCGTATTCGATCTGCCGGTCGGTCAGCGGGCGGCGGCTCCAATCGGTGAAGCGCGCGCCTTTATCGATGGTCAGGTTCAACCAGGTTTCGACCAGATTGGCGTAGCCGATCTGTTCGGATTGGCTGATCGCCATCATCGCAATCTGCGTGTCGAAAACGGGACTGGGCGTCTTGCCCGTCATGTTGACGATGATTTCAACGTCCTGCCCGCCCGCGTGGAAGACCTTCAGCACGTCTTCGTTTTCAGTGAGCAGGTCCAGAAGCGGGGTCATATCCAGACCATCGGCCAGTGGATCGATCGCTGCGGCTTCTTCGGTGTTGGCGATCTGCACCAGGCACAATTCGGGCCAATAAGTGTTCTCGCGCATGAACTCGGTGTCGACCGTGACGAATTCGGATTTCGCCAGGCGCTCGCACAGATCAGCGAGCGCGTCGGTGGTGGTGATAAGATCGTGTATCTTCATTGTACTCGTATTCGTGTATGCGAGCGGAGTGCCGCTCTCGGGGTGTTTCCCAGTGCCTCGATGGATTCGAAGCGCCGCCTCTTCCCTTGGCAACGCGCCCTTGACAAAAGGGTAGCCTTGCCCTGTTAGCGCGCGCATCTTTCTAAGGCCTTTAAGTGGCCTCTTAGTGGCTGGCGCGCCCTTAGCGTCATACCCTCGAACAGGACAAGAGTTTAGATGCACCTTTATCGTAGTCACACTTGTGCCCAGCTTTCCGCGGCTAATGTCGGCGAAACCGTCCGTTTGTCGGGCTGGTTGCACCGCAAGCGCGATTTTGGCGGCGTGTTGTTTATCGATTTGCGCGATCACTACGGCATCACGCAAGTGGTGGCCGATGTCGACTCGCCCGCGCTGCCGGTTTTGGATCGTCTGCGCGCGGAAAGCGTCGTGACCATCGAAGGCGAAGTGAAAGCCCGCTCGGCCGACACGGTGAACCCCAAGCTTGAAACCGGCGAGATTGAGGTCTTTGCCCGCGCGATCACGGTACAAAGCGCCGCCGAAGAACTGCCGCTGCCGGTCGCCGACGAGCAGCCCTATCCCGAGGATACGCGGCTTAAATACCGCTTCCTCGATCTCCGCCGTGAGACGCTGCACAAAAACCTGATGACGCGCACCAAAATTGTCGCGGATATTCGTGAGCGGATGAACAGTGTTGGGTTCAACGAGTTTTCGACCCCGATCCTGACCGCATCCAGCCCTGAAGGCGCGCGCGATTTCCTCGTGCCTAGCCGCCTGCACGCGGGCCAATTCTACGCTCTTCCGCAAGCGCCGCAGCAATACAAACAGCTGCTGATGGTTGCCGGTTTTGACCGCTATTTCCAGATCGCGCCCTGCTTCCGCGATGAAGATCCGCGCGCCGACCGTCTGCCGGGCGAGTTCTACCAGCTAGACCTCGAAATGAGCTTTGTTACGCAAGAGGAAGTTTGGGACACGATGGAGCCAGTGATGGCGGGGGTGTTCGAAGCCTTCGCCGAAGGCAAGCCAGTGACGAAAGCGGGCACTTTTCCGCGCATTCCCTACGCCGAAGCGATGATGAAGTACGGCACGGACAAGCCCGATCTTCGGAACCCGCTGATTATCAGCGATGTCACTAGCCACTTCGAGAAATCAGGTTTTGGCCTGTTCGAAAAGATCGTCGGCGGTGGCGGTGTCGTCCGCGTGATCCCGGCCCCGAACACGCATGAGAAGAGCCGTAAGTTCTTCGATGACATGAACAACTGGGCGCGCAAGGAAGGCTACGCAGGCCTTGGTTATGTCACCCGTAAGGGCGGCGAGTTTGGCGGTCCAATCGCCAAGAACCACGGCCCGGATCGCATGGCTGAGCTCTACGCCGAACTAGGGCTGGGTGACAATGACGGTCTGTTCTTCGCGGCGGGCAAGGCTTCGGACGCGGCCAAGCTGGCCGGCGCGGCGCGCATCGAGATTGGCGAGCAGCTGGAGCTGATCGACGAAGACCGCTTCGATTTCTGCTGGATTATCGACTTCCCGTTTTACGAGTATGACGAAGACGCGAAGAAGGTCGATTTCAGCCACAACCCGTTCTCGATGCCGCAAGGCGAGCTGGAGGCGCTCGAAAACACCGATCCTCTCGAAATCACGGCGTATCAGTATGACCTAGTGTGCAACGGCTACGAACTGGCCTCAGGCTCGATCCGTAACCACAAACCGGAAACGATGGTGAAGGCTTTCGAAATCGTCGGTCTCAGCCAAGAAGACGTCGAGCGCGAGTTCGGCGGCATGTACCGCGCGTTCCAATACGGCGCTCCGCCGCATGGCGGGATGGCCGCTGGCGTGGATCGTATCGTGATGCTGCTCTGCGGCGCTAAGAATCTGCGTGAAGTGACGTTGTTCCCGATGAACCAGAAGGCCGAAGACCTCCTGATGGGCGCTCCGTCCAAGCCGGAACCCGCCCAACTGCGTGAACTTCACCTGCGTGTGGTTGAACCTCCGAAGAAAGAAGGGCAACCTTAAGCGTTCACAGAACAGCTTGATAACCTGAATGGCCGGCAACCGCTTTATTCAGAGGGAATAAAGTGGCACTTCCTCAAGCGTCGTCTTTCGAAACGACCAAGGGGGTGAGCCGATATGGGTATGAGTTTCCAGCGAGGGAAATGCGCGATCGGAGCCGTTCTGCTCGCGTTGGGGCTCGTAGTCTTTGACACAGGCTCGGCCCACGCCGAATCTCTGAGCTTCCGAGCGCTGTCGCCGGCGCAAGTGGACTTGCCTGGTAGCGTCGAGACGATAGCGACCGAACGGTTCACGGGGCGTGAGGGGCCTGATCTGGAACTTGCGCTTTCCGATGCGCTGGGCTCGGTTCAGATTGAGGGTCAGAGCTGGTTTCGAGTTGTTCCGACCGGATCGCCTCTGGCGGGTGACGGGCCAGATGCGGTGATGCGCGGCTCGCTTTCGCGCGAGGTCACTCGGCCGCAAGTCAATCCGCGCACGGAAAGCGTGTGTGTCGAGCGCGATGAAAACGACAAATGCGTCGAGAGAGATCGAGTGGAGATCCCCTGCCGCGAGATGCGCGTGCGGCTAACCCCGCGTATCCTCTTGTTCACTCTGGATGGTCGACAGCTCTATTCCCGCTCGGACAGCTTCGCGGCCTCGCGGCGTTATTGCCAGGGTGACGATTGGCCTTCGGCAAACGCCATGACGGCGGCGCTGATTGACGATGTAGCGCACGCGGTTCGATTTGACTTAGCGCCAGTCGATCAGGTTCTTTCATTGCGCATCATGGAACGGCGTAAGGGTCTTAAGGGCGACGCGCGTGATGCGTTCAAGGCTGCGGTCAAGCTCAGCAATTCCGATCAAGCCGCTTCGTGTGAGGCCTTTGCGGCACTCTACCAACAACACTCCGATCAGAGTTCCGTGATCTACAATCACGGCCTTTGTCAGGAGCGTGGAGGCGATCTTGAAGCGGCGCGCACGCTGTATCTCGAAACGTTGCGCGTTGATCCGGGGCGTGATTACGCGGAGCAAGGCTTGGCCCGGATTGCTGGTCATCAGCGGGCGCGCGAGCAGGTGAAACGCGGGTTAGGCGACGGAGCCTAGCTCAACCACCCTCCAGCCCAGCCAGATAGGCCTCGACATTGCGGCCCAGTGCGTCAATTCGATAGCCGCCTTCCATCACCGTCAGCGTCGGCAGGTTTAGCGTCGCAACACGCGCGCCGATGCGACGCATATCTTCGGTGGTGAGCTTGAACTCGGAAATAGGATCCTGCTCAAACGTGTCCGCGCCGTAGCTGACGATCAGCGTTTTCGCGCCGAACGCGGCGATGCGCTCTAGGGCTTTGTCGAGGGCGGGGGCGTATGTCTCCCACGTGGTGCCGCGCGGCAGTGGCTGGTTAAAGGTCGCACCTTCGCCGGGGCCTTCGCCGGTTTCATCGGCGTGCCCCCAGAAATACGGGTAGTCGCTTTTCGGATCGGCGTGGATCGATGCAAAGAGGACGCCGCCATCCGTGTAGAAAATGTCCTGCGTGCCGTTACCGTGGTGGTAATCCACATCAAGGATGGCGACAGGCCCCAAACCCGCCGCTTCTGCGGCGCGAGCGGCTATGGCGGCGTTGTTGAGATAGCAATAACCGCCGAAATAATCGCGACCGCTGTGGTGCCCCGGAGGGCGACACAGCGCGAAGGCGTGCTGCGTTGAACCGCTGATAAGCGCGTCCAGAGCGCTGAGCGCGGATTGAACCGCCCAATAGGCGGAATGGTACGTCCCCGCCGCGATCGGAGACGCCGCGTCAAACCCGTATTGCCCCAGTCGCGCGTCAATCCGATCATGGTTGAGCGGACGGCGGCCGCGCACGGGGAAGGCGTAGCCGATTGCATCGCCCTCGCGGCCCTGATCCAGCCACTCCATATGCGCGACTTGCAGGAAGTCGACATAGCCCGCCTCGTGCACCGCAAAAATGGGTTCCATGCCGTGATCCTTGGGTGCTGTAACCGAAGGCGTCTTCGCCAAAATTGAATCCAATCGCTCCGGGCTTTCGGCAAAATCCATCCACTCGCCGTTGTTGAGCTCGCGCAAGGGGGCGTGGCCGGTTTGGTTTTCGCTGTAGATAGTAAGCATGGTATTCCCGATCACATCTTAGGGTTCGATACGCGCCGTAACCGCTCGGTCGCTTTGCGCGAAAGGGGAAATATGCACCAAGTCGCCCGTCGCCATGTTCTAAAAGGTGGAATCGTCGCCATGGCCGCCGCGCCAGCGCTGGCGGCGTGTGGAGAACCATCGGCCAAGGGGCCGGGAACACCGCCGTCGCTTACCCGCTTGCATGTGTTGGGGACGATTCATTCACGCCATCGAACGAGCGAACGATATTCGCTGAATGTGCTTGAATCCGCGATCCGTCGTGCAAGACCGGACGTCATTCTTACTGAAATCCCCCCATTGCGTGTGGCCAAAGCCTTTGAGAGCTTCAAAGCCGCGGGCGTCGTGGACGAACCGCGCACCAATGTTTTTCCGGAATACACGGATGTGATCATCCCGCTGGCGGGCACGCAAAACTGGCGCGTGCTCGGAACGGCAGCTTGGACTCCGGCCATCGCACGCCAGCGCAGCGAGGCGTTGAAGGCCATCCAAAACGACCCTTCGCTTGCCACGCAATGGGCTGAACATCGCGCGGCTATTCGAGAATTCACGCGAAAAGTGCGCGGAAAATCTGATGATCCCCTTTTTATTCACACGCGTGAATTTGATCGATTGGTGGCCAAATCGCGCGAACCCTATGCGCGTTTCTTTGACGCGGATCTGGGCGCGGGCGGCTGGACGCAGATCAACGCGGCGCATAACGCGTTGATCGATGGGGCACTCAATTCGCTGTCCAGTCAGGGGCTTAGCGTGCTTGTCACGTTTGGCACCGCGCACAAATACAAGATCATCGAGAATCTGATGGCGCGTCATGATGTCACTATTGAGAACTCTCAGGCCTTGTTTACGTAGAGGCATCCACAGCGCGTTTTGGTCCCGTTTGCTATCTTGACTTGCGCTGAAGTGAACCGATCTCTAGGGCGTTACCGAAATTCAACACCCCAAAATACGGACGAGGGATACACATGAGCGAGACTGCCGACCGCGTGCAGAAAATTGTTGTCGAACACCTGGGCGTCGAAGCCGACAAGGTGACGCAAGAAGCCAGCTTTATCGATGATCTGGGCGCTGACAGCCTCGATATCGTTGAGTTGGTGATGGCGTTTGAAGAAGAGTTCGGCGTTGAAATCCCCGACGATGCGGCTGAGAAAATCTCGACCGTCGGCGACGCGACCAAATTCATTGACGAGAACGCCGGCTAAGCCAGCTTCTTTGTCGAGCGCCCGCTTTAAGGGCGATCATTTCACAGGCCCGAACCCGCAAGGGTCTTCGGGCCTGTAATGTGTTGGAGAGAGACATGCGGCGTGTTGTCGTAACTGGCCTTGGCCTCGTCACCCCCTTGGGCGGCGATGTGGAAACCTCGTGGACGAACCTGATCGCTGGCGAAAGCGGCGCTGGGCCGATCACGAAATTCGATCCCGAAGCGCAGAAGTGCAAGATCGCGTGCGAGGTAAAATCCGCTGATCACCCTTGGGGCTTTGACGCGAATAAGCGTGTTGACGGGAAGGTTCAGCGCCAAGTCGATCCATTCATCGTCTACGGCATCGACGCGGCTGGCCAGGCTATCGAAGACGCCGGCCTCACCGAAATGACCGATGCCATGAAAGAGCGAACCGGCTGCTCCATCGGCGCAGGGATCGGCGGGCTGCCCGGGATCGAGAAAGAATCAGTCAACTTGCACGAGCGCGGCCCTGGCCGTGTTAGCCCACACTTTGTGCACGGCCGCCTGATCAACCTTGTTACCGGGCAGGTTCAGATCAAATACGGCTTCATGGGCCCCAACCACGCGGTAGTGACGGCGTGTTCAACAGGCGCTCACTCGATCGGCGACGCGGCGCGTATGATCGCGATGGACGATGCGGACATCATGCTGGCAGGCGGAGCGGAAAGCACTGTCAACCCGCTTGGCATCGCTGGATTTGCGCAAGCGCGCGCGCTCAACACCAGCTTTAACGACCGCCCAACTGAGGCGAGCCGTCCCTATGACAAAGCGCGCGAAGGATTCGTCATGGGCGAGGGAGCGGGCATCCTCGTTCTAGAAGAATACGAGCACGCCAAGGCGCGCGGCGCTAAGATCTACGCCGAAGTGACCGGATACGGCCTCTCGGGCGACGCTTACCACGTCACCGCGCCGCACCCCGAAGGCAAGGGCGCCGAGCTTTCGATGCGTATGGCTATGCGCAAGGCCGGTCTGGAACCGGGCGACATCGATTACGTTAACGCCCACGGCACCAGCACCATGGCCGACACGATCGAACTGGCTGCGGTCAAACGCGTGCTGGGCGAAGATCTGGGCGGCGCTTCGATGAGCTCGACCAAGAGCGCTATTGGCCACCTTCTGGGCGGCGCAGGCGCGGTTGAGGCCGTTTTCTGTGTTCTTGCGATGCGCGATGGCGTGGTTCCACCCACGCTCAACCTGCACGATCCCGATGATGGCACCGAAGGCATCGATCTTGTGCCGCTCAAAGCGAAGAAACGCGAAGTGCGCGCGGTGCTCAATAACAGCTTTGGCTTTGGTGGCACCAACGCCTCGATCATCATGCAAAAGCTTGAGGATTAAGCCATGAAGAAGCTCGGCCTTATCGTCGGGCTGATCGCGCTGCTGTTGGGCGCGGCGGGCTTGTATTTCGGCGGCACGCTGTTGGGCGGGGCAACGATCAAGCAGGAATCGGCCTTCGTAATCCCGGCGGGCGCGTCACTGACTTCGGTCGCGAAAAAGCTTGAAGACGAGGGGCACATTGTGTCCGCAGACGGATTCCTGATGCGTGCGCGGCTGTTCGGCTCTTCCGATCCTATTCAAGCGGGAGAGTTCAAGCTGACCCCGGGCATGGACCAGGCCGCGATCCTGCGTGCCTTTCAATCGGGCGATGTGATCCGCCGCTTTGTGACGATCCCCGAAGGCATGCCGTCGATCCTTGTCTATGAGCGCCTGTTGGCGACCGAACTGCTGAGTGGGGACATCGAGGTCCCACCCGAAGGATCAATCCTTCCAAACACTTACGCTTATGAGCGGGGGCAAAGCCGCGCTTCGATAGTCGAACAAATGCAAAACGCGATGGATAAAGCGCTGGCAGAGGAGTGGGCCAATCGCGGACCTAACACGGTGGTCGACACCATCAGGGACGCTGTGATCCTCGCCTCGATCGTCGAGAAGGAAACCGGCAAGCCCGAGGAACGTCGTATGGTCGCCGGGCTGTATTCCAACCGTGTGCGCACGGGAATGCTGCTTCAGGCCGACCCGACAATCATATACCCCATCACCAAAGGCAAACCTTTAGGGCGCCGCATACGTCAGTCCGAAATCGCCTCGGTCAATGGGTACAATACCTACACCAAGGTGGGGCTGCCTGATGGTCCGATCACCAATCCGGGGCGCGAGAGCATCGCCGCGGTCCTCAATCCGGCCCAAACGAGCGCTTTGTTCATGGTCGCCGATGGCACTGGCGGACACAAGTTTGCTGAGACGAACGAAGAGCACAACGCGAACGTCGAGGAATGGTACAAGCTGCGCCGTGAGCGCGGCGAGATGTAGGAGCCGATGGCTCGACCCTTCATCCTGACCGCCGCTCTACCGCCGGATATTCAAAGCTGGACCGAGGGTCTGCGCCGCGCGCATTACCCGCCCGAGCGCAACCACCTGCACGCGCACGTAACGCTGTTTCACTCCTTTGCGCCTTCCTTGTTGGAGGAGCTCAAGGACATTCTGCCACGAGTAACAGCTGAATTTGCGGCACCAATGGCGCGTGTTTCCGGCGTTATGGATCTGGGTACGGGAACCGCGATCGCGCTGGCGTCGGAGGAGCTCCTGACCTTGCGAGCGATGATCGCAGAGCACTTTCACGGCGCCTTGACCGATCAGGACCTCTACGAACCTCGTCCCCATATCACTATCCAGAACAAGGTGACAAAGCGCGAGGCAAGGGCGCTGCAAGACGCCCTAAAGCTAGAAGTGGAGATTAAGACCGACAGTGGGCCTTTTGCCTTCCCGGCGCTTGAATTGCACCACTATCAAGGTGGTCCCTGGGAACTCACCAAACGCAGCGCCTTTCGAGGCCAGGCACGCCCCTAGCGCGAAAAAGCGCATGCGCTGTACCGCAGGTGGTTGACCCCAGGCCATGAGCGCCCTAAACGCGCCGCTCGCTTGAGGCGTTCAGCCTCGCGAGATGCCCTTTTGCAAGGCCGATGGGGCGGAGTAGCTCAGGTGGTTAGAGCAGCGGAATCATAATCCGCGTGTCGGGGGTTCGAGTCCCTCCTCCGCTACCAAAAAACCTATAAAAAACAGTGACTTAATGGAATTTGGTGTGGCACTCGGTTTTACAACGAATTCGCCTGTTTTACACATCCTTGTAAAACATCGTTGGCCAAAATCTAGAAAATCATTCTATTTCAGAGGGTTGCGGATTTGGAGCCGCGGAATTTCAGTCCTGTGCTCAATCTCCGAAAAACAAATCTCTTTGGAGCTTTTTCCACTCTTCCTCGGTCATCGTGTCCAGCTCGGACAGCTCGGGGTAAACTACGATTTTGCGCGCTTGTATCTCGATTTTGCCGACCACCATTCCAGCGTCCTGCACGGCTTTAAGAACACGTTTGAGTTCAGGTGATGAGGGAAATTTGGCTGCACTCGGCATATCAAGCCTACCTTCTCAAAATGTAATGCAAAATGCATGACATACATCAAAGGACTGTCCGCGCTAGTGCCACCGTACGGCAAAGCGGAGCGTTCTATTGAAGACTTTCAACCTTCAGGTCAGGATCGATGAGCAAGAAAAGGACGCGATTGCATCGTCCGCGAAGCTGGCAGGGATGACAAAGTCGGCTTGGATTCGCGATAGGCTTCGTAAAGCCGCGCGCGACGAATTGATTGAGGCTGGACAGAATGTTGCGTTTCTACCAAATTCTTCGATTACCGAATAAGGTCATAGGGCCTAAGTAAAGCAGCTACGAAGATTGTATCGCCCGATCTATAATTCGGTTCGATCGAAACCGACTCATCGGCTTCAGGCTAAGAACGCATTGCGCCCCGATGTTGGACGTTCGAGCTTTGCTTTGACGGGCCGCGATAGCGGACATGCGTCAGGTGGGATGCGCAAATCAGAGTGTGATGAGCGAATCTTCTGTTTGGACCATAACGCACAGCCCTTCTGGAAAATCTAGTCTACCTACTATGCAAAAAATCATGCCCCGTAGGCCATGATCTGAATTGCGAAATCTGCTTTGCATGGTGGATAAATCAATCCCAGAGGGCGTGGGTCGATCTTGCGGGTGGGTGTGCCAATCACCGATGTAGTGCCGCTTTTGCGCGAACTGCTCATCTATTAGCTCTTGAGCGCTCTTTCGACGAAATGCGAAACTGAATCTTCCTCTAAGATCTCCTCTTTGAGGACCGGACGCAGCCACGATTTCTATAAAATTGCCATCAACTGCGGCAAAGAGATGTCCGCCGGCCTCCCGATGCCAAAACCTAGCCTGCCTATGACGGTGGAAATGCCCTAGGACAGCATCCGAGATAATGAGACATTGCTGCGATCCTGGAAGTGGAAGGCTAATCAAGCCGCACCTCCGCAGTTGCCGCAAGATGGGTTTACCTCCCAAGGCAATTCTATTCTACAAGCCTCCGGCACGTTCCCGCTATGCAAATTCGCCCACCATTCGGACCATTCGCCGCCTTCGATATTTGGATTGCCGAAAGCCTGAAAGCTACAGGTTGGCTCTTCAAGTTCTCCGAGAAGTGCTTTGATTGCTTGATCGGCGACCTGGGAGCTGTGGGCCATTAATGCAGTCGCTCCGTACGACTGAAAGTGGCCTCCGCAAAGAGGTGTCCGCGTACGCGTGGGATTGGCCCAGGTCGTGATCGCTTTCGTGGGCAACCCGCCAGTTGTAAAACCGCAGAAAAAGCACGGGGATTTAGCTGGCAGAAACACCGCTTGGCTGCCGATTGCACGAGGTTCCAGCCACGCGAACAATGAGGGAATATCAGCCTCGTACCCATTCAGATGATTCGCCAGATGCGCCTCGCTAGGCCAGTCGCCGATTGTTGAGATGACAAGGTCGTAGCTGGCCAAATCCGTCTTGTCTGACGCGACCCAAGATTGCCACGTGCCCGCGAAACTTGTGAATTCCGATACTTTGAACTGCGAGCGCAGCCTTAGAGCAAGTGCTTCGGATTTGCTCATGCCAATATAATTGGCCCCCAAGACGTGCCTAGAAGTATTTTCCGCCATGATAACCTGAGGGTCTATCAACTCGATCCGGCCAACTCCCGCTGAGGCTAGACTGAGTGCGACATAGGAGCCAAGCGAGCCTACCCCTACCATCGCGATATTTGCAGTCCTTAGCTTGTCGAGCTCCACGTTTTGGTCGCGGCCAAAGACCCACTCCGCATCCTCACGCCTTATGCTGATCCTCTCGACTTTATTCGATCTGTCAGCTTGACGGATAAAAGCGAGGCTTGTTGGTGCACTTTTCTGAAATCTTACCTTGGCAAATTCTACGCCAATAAACCCCACGCCATTGTCGTCTCTGAATGCCAAGACAACCGTGTTTCGACCTTTGCTCGAGACTAGGTATTGTTCCAGTAAACCTAAACCCGAAGCCGTTTCATCGAGTAACAGTCGAACAAGGTTTGCGACCGTCACAGGAAGTTGTGAGTTGGCAGGAGGTCTTCGGAGCCAAAGCAGCGGAACCTTCTCACCAAACTGGGTTGGCTTCAGCTTGCCTCCGCTGGCGGCAAAAAATGATTTTGCTTCATCTCGGTTGTCGGACAAAATGATCTGGCCGTTGTGCCGGATCATGTGCACCATTCGAGCCGGCGCATCAGGGGCAAGAATGCCCTTCGCCAATTTGCGGCCTTGGCTCTTGTCCCAGTAGGCGAGAATTTCTCTGCGAGTCTCGTCTTCGCTTCCAATCGAAGCAAGCCCAGTGTCTATTACGTCAGCCGCTTGGGAAAGTAGCTCACCGACCACTTCGGCGGGTTTATCCCAGCAAACACTTTGCTCCGGATCGAGGCATAGAAGCGAGCCGGCTTCAAGGTGTGCAAATGCATATTCGTGGGGAGGCACGATGCCGATCCGCACAGGGCTGAAGGGAAAATCTTGATCGGCGAGGACGCGGAGACGCATCTGCGCACCGTCAAAATCGGCGGTGAACTCCCAACCTTGGACAAAGACGTGGCCCTGCTCTCGATAAGACGAAAGTGCTTCTGCAGGAACAGGACTTACTTCATGCAGATTGGCATGAAGAAACTGCTCGACGGCGTCCGCGGCCGTTTTGAACTTTTCCGGGGTAAGAGGCGATTCCTCAGCCGTACCTTTCGTTACCACCGATCTTCACCGCTGAGCTGGTATCCTCTGCCGAACCCAGCGATCCGAGGATTGCAGCTGAGGTGGAGGTGCTTTCCGGAGTTTCGCCATCGACGACAATCAAGCCCTCATCCTTGGGGAAATGAATACCAAACAGGTCGGCTAGCTGAGTGAGTGTTTCAGCCTTGCCTGTAGTCGCCAACGCCGAAGAGAGCTTTGATTGAAACTGCTCAGATTGCGCAACAAACTCAGCCCGACACGGCTTATCACCGTCATCCCAACCCTCGTCTAATCGTCCGTTAACAACTGGATTTACGATTTTTTGGGACAGATAGCCAGGGAGCTTCTTCGAGACTGCAAGCAATGCCAAATCGTCCCGACCGACAAAGTCCTCGATGCTTTCATTGTAGAATTTCACCACGCAAGCCATCAAGGCGATTGAACTTAGCCTGCATTTCTCCCAGCTATGGTCGCGCCAGCCTTTCAAAAATCGGCACACACGACGCAACTGTTCTCCGTGCTCGTTGATCGCACTCAAGAACCATCGCTCAAGGAGGCGCGGGTCGGAGATTTTCCAACCCTCTTTCCGATGCGCGAGCATAATCTGATCAGGATCAATGGTCTCGTATATCTGATCCATGAATTGCAGATTGCCCGACTGGTCTGCCGTGAAGACGTTGTTGGTAGACTTGAGTGCCTTCTCGGCGAGTATCTCATATTGATCATCAGGAATTGCATACAGCGCGACATCGAGATGCGAACGGCCATTATTCAAGATGACTCTTACACATGAGTCCTTTTTGTCGTTGTCGTCTGGAAGCGACCATCCCTCTTTCGCACACAGCGGCGCTAGTGCTTCCTCAACAAGCCTGAAATATCCATCGCTTGCGACAGATGGATGTACTCGACCATTCTGAGATATGAATGATGTCGGGAGAAACATGCCGTCATCGAAATCCATTTCTTGTGGTGGATTTTGGGTGGGTTGATTGAGGGTTCTGTACTGGTAGCTGCCTTGGCCGCGGAATTTGGGAGAAAGCGAAGGCTTTTGGACACCTGCGGAAAATGAGATTGCGACGGAATCTTCGAATAATACACCTGCGTCCATTCGGTTTTCCCAATCAGAGAAGGCTGATTTGAGGGTAGCACGTACCTTGTCTCTGGCGTCACGTAGCTCGTTGATCTCCGCATCTAACGGCGTGAGATTCTTACGATAACTGTTGTCAGTCGAGTTTTCGAAAGCGGCGTGAGCGTTTACAGTCACTTATCTCATCCTTTCATGACGCAGGCTAACGATGTAGGAATGGCGGCTGGGAAGAACAAGGGGCGAACGAATGTACCAAGTCGTTGGAGTGTGGAAACTGGTGACGGTGTTTGCCACATTCGCTGCTGCGCTGGCGTTACTTTCTCATTTCTTACTGCCCGTTGAGGGAATAACAGATGCTTTGAGAAGAGCGACTGGAATGGTCACTATGACCGGTCTCATTGTGCTTATCGTAGGGCAAACCTCAGTGTTCCCTTGGTTGTGCGGATTGCCTCTATTGCGAACGGTGTTTCCGCCAATTGATGGGCAGTGGACCGGGACCTTCAGCACGAATTTTCCCGAGATTGCGAAGGCCTTTAAGTTGGACGTACCAAATGCTGCGGAGCCGGTCGTCGCGAAATTTACGATTGAGGTCAGATTGCTAACAGTACGCATTCGATCTGTAAGCCTGTCGCCTCGCCCTGACTACATGCGCTCACACACGACTGCGTTCAGTATATTTCGTTGTCCTCAGACCGGGCGCGAAATCCTGCATTATGTGTATGACGCATTTGTTGGACAACCGAAGGAAAGCGACGTTGCGGCCTTCCACGGAGCTGCCAAGCTTATCGTTATTCGGGAGGGTGACGCGATCTGGCTCGAAGGGAGTTATTGGACAGATCGGAACTGGCCAAAAGGCTACAACACCGCCGGCTCACTTAAGCTAGCAAGAGATAGCTCGATCGAAGCTTAAGGGGTCGGTTACACTTTCGGTCTTGGATGTAACGCCTTCCTAAAAATCGGGTCGACTGCTTCCAGCCTAAAATTTGCCAACACCTGCTCCCTTGGTCAGACTAGAGTTGTGGCTAAAGCGTTTACTGACCCAGATGTGCTTGCAAATACACTTCGTCCCGAGCTCGGCGAATTGGGTGTTGTTGGGATTGATGGCTGGACGGGTGTAGGAAAAACCACGCTTGGAGAAAGACTGGCCAAGGAACTGGGGGGAACCTTCTTTGATCTAGATTGTGCTTTGACGCATGATCGAAAAGCGTACGTCTCGGCAATTCGAATAAGCGAGGTTTCAGAAGCATTCGCCAACCAGCGTCGGCCGTTGGTGGTTTCTGGAATATGCTTGCTTGAGGTGCTCGAGAAGGCCGCCGTGAAGCTAGACTCTAGTGTTTACGTCAAACGTATGGCCGCCTGGGGCTGGGCAGACGAAGACGAATTGAGGGGCATCGACTTTGGAGTACCTGGAGCAAGCGGTGAACCTGTCCGCGAAGAATTGCGCCGCTATCACCAGAATTGGCAACCACATCTATCTGCTGACTACGAATTTCAGCGAACCGACAAACCAAGTTTGCCATAAAATGCGCTTTGAATTTTCTAAAACCGGACGATCCGATACCGACCCACTATCGGACAGGGTGGGGACCAGAAGATTGAGAGGAGGGAACTTCAGCCTCGATTGGGTCGCGCAAATTGATGCTTAACGAACCCCTGACAGAGCTTGCTGCTTGCAACGCTACAAGTGTTGAAATTCACTAACCTGCCTAGAGCAGAGGAATCCGCTTTGAAGGCGAGATGCTCGGAAATGTTTTACAGAGTTAAGAGCCATAAAGGGGGGTTTAAGCGCCATTAAGGGCAGTGTTTTACAAAAAAATCGTTTAAAATCAACGTTCAAACTGTGAATCATAATCCGCGTGTCGGGGGTTCGAGTCCCTCCTCCGCTACCAAATAGTCTTAATTTTGATATGTGTTGTGGCGCTGGGAGATGGCGAGGGATTGTCCGTGTGCGGACGGTTGGTGCCGTGGTGGCTATCCAACCGTGCCGGTCCCTAGACTTACGAGTCCTACGGAAAGTTAAAAGGGCAGGCGGGCACGTCCGGTTCCTGCCCTTTCTTAGCCAAACTGAGGCTAGATCATTCCAAGCTAAATCCGTCGGTCGATCAGTTTGACGATAAGGCAAGAAACAGGGCACACGATTGCCAGCCAGCTGGATGTGAGATCAATCGGGATCCAAGCTTGATGAGTTGGCGCAGTCCGCGCGGGGGTCGAGCGACGTGAATACAGTTTTATCCGTCGCTATCCTTGTGTCCCTTTTGACATCGATTGTTGTGCTCTTTCGCTTCGGAAAAACACGATTGGCGGGTGAAGACCCTCAGCCCTTGATCGCTTTCATGGCGATTCTCTTCACCTCCGGGCTTGATGTCGGGCTCATCATGTTCCCGTTGACGGAATTTCCTACCTACGAACGCGAAGCCGCCTATGCGTTCACAAACCCGCTCGCGATTGAGTTCGGGTTCTGGGGATTTTTCATTTGGTCGTTCTACTTCCTCACGACGGTCTACTTCTGCATCGTCGAACCGAAGTTGAAACTGTTTGAGATCACGTGGGTCAGCGCGATCAACAACGGCGTTATCGTCGCCACATGCGCGTTCACCGGATTTCTCTTTCTCAGCTATTTGCCATCTTACATCGTCGGCATCAGCGAAACTTACCGATATGGGCTTGTCGCCCTTGTCGTTCTGTTCGCTGTCTTATCAAGCACGCAGATGCGATATCTCAAGTGGCTCAGCCTTGCCTCGTCCGTGATGTTCTTCGGATTGATAGCCTTGCTTTGGGTTGCAAGTGAGCAAGGGGTCAGCGGTCTGGCATCCAGCCTAAGCCATATCACAGGCTATTTCGCCAATCTGCCGCGATTCATCCTGCCCGTTTCCGATTACCACGCTTTCTATCTTTTCTGGTGGTTTGCCTGGAGCATTATGATCGGACAGTTTGTCGCCCGGTTTGTCGGGGGGCTCAGCGTGCGTCAGTTAGTGATAGCCCTGTTGGTCATCCCGTCGATCCCGATCGCCCTCTGGTTTTCTGTGCTTTACCTGTTTCACTCTCAGAATATCGAAATGGCGCCCGTCTTGCGCGCTTGCATGGTGATCGTTGGGGTGATTTTCGTCGTAAATTCGCTTGATTCCCTGACGCGGCTCTACTCCGAAAATCTGAAGCTGACTGTCGAGCGGTTTGGGTATGCGGCCTATATCGCGCTGCACTGGACGCTGCTTTTTGGCCTGATCCTCCTCTACCAATTTACGCCGTTGAAGATTGAATGGATCGGGTTGGTTGTGATCGGCTTGTACGGCTGTATCTACGGCTTGATTTACCTTCGGAGAGCGGATCTGTTCGTTCATCCAGCGCAAGAGGCACTTGGAGAATGAACACGCAATTCGACTACATCATCGTGGGGGCCGGATCGGCGGGCTGCGTTCTCGCTAACCGTTTGTCGGACGGAGGCGACCATTCGGTCCTGCTGCTTGAGGCGGGTGGCAGCGATCAGAACATTCTGATCCAAATGCCCACGGCGCTGTCTTATCCGATGGCCTCGGAGACATACAATTGGGGCTATCTGTCGGATCCAGAACCCTATGTGAACAACCGCCGCATCACTTGTCCACGCGGCAAAGGGCTGGGTGGTACATCCTCAATCAACGGCATGGTCTACGTGCGCGGGCATTCCTGCGATTTCGATGAGTGGGTCAAAGCGGGCGCCACCGGTTGGAGCTACGCCGATTGTTTGCCCTACTTCAAACGCGCTGAAACCTGGCAAGGCGGTGAAGACACCTATCGTGGCGGTGACGGCCCATTAGGCGTTTCGGGCGGGAACAACATGAAGCTCAACCCGCTTTACGAAGCCTTTATCGATGCCGGGGTCGAAGCCGGCTATCCCCATACGGACGACTATAACGGCTATCGTCAGGAGGGTTTCGGGCAAATGCACATGACCGTGCAAGGGGGCGTTCGATCGTCGACTTCGCGGGCGTATTTGAGGCCTGTGCTTAAGCGCCCCAATCTAACTGTTATGAAAGACGTCCTCGTTGATAAGATTGTCTTTGAAGGCATGCGGGCGACCGGGCTCCTCGCCACTCGCAATGGCCAGCCATTAACCTTGTCCGCCACTAAGGAAGTGATCCTGTCAGCCGGGGCCATTTCATCGCCCATGCTTCTGCAGCGATCAGGAATTGGTCCGGCCGATGTGCTCGAAGAAGCGGGCGTTGAACCGCGCTTGGTTTCGCCAGGGGTTGGAGCGAACTTGCAGGACCATCTGGAGGTCTATTTTCAATTTGAATGCAAGCAGCCGGTCACGCTGAATTCGAAACTTGGTTTGCTCAGCAAATTTCTGATTGGTGCGCGCTGGTTCTTCTTCAAGTCCGGCCTTGGCGCGACCAATCACTTTGAGTCCTGTGCCTTCATCCGTTCCAAGGCGGGGCGCAAATCCCCCGACATTCAATACCACTTCCTGCCCGCTGCCATTCGGTATGACGGTACGGCTTCGATCAAAGGGCACGGCTTTCAGGTGCATGTCGGCCCCAATAAACCCAAGAGCCGTGGACGTGTGGCGATTACGTCGAATGATCCGGGCGCCGATCCGAGCGTCCTTTTCAACTACCTTGAGCATGAAGACGATGTGGCCGCGTGGCGCGACTGCATCCGATTGACACGAGAAATCATCGGGCAACGGGCGATGGACGCGTTTCGCGGAACGGAAATCCAGCCGAGCCTTGATGTATCGTCGGATGAAGAGATTGATGGGTGGGTGCGCGACAATGTCGAGAGCGCCTATCATCCGTGCGGAACGTGCCGGATGGGCAACCAAGAGGATCCCGAAGCGGTGCTCGACGCCGAATGCCGGGTCAAAGGGTTCGATGGACTGCGCGTGGTCGACGCGTCAGTGTTCCCGACCGTTCCCTATGGGAACATCAACGCGCCAACGATTATGGTCGCCGAGAAAATGGCCGACAAAATCCTGGGCAAGGCCAGCTTGCCTCCGATGGAGGTCGATGTATGGATCGCGCCATCATGGGAAAGCCAGCAACGAGAGCAGGCGCCGCTGCGAAACGTGGTCCCCCTTCGACCGTTAAGACAATAGTCCCACCTTTTCTGCCAAACGCATGCAGAGCGTGTATTCGAAAAGAGAAAAAGATCGGGAATGGACACCCACACGATCTCTGATGGTGCGTGTTTCCGATCTAGGCGGAATAGGCGCTTGCGACCCAATGTTGGACGAAATTCAAGCAGAGATTCCTACAGGGTTCGGCCTTTGGTTTTTCGGGACCATTCGTGAAATCGATGTGCCTCTAACTGAACGACAATGAGAGGCTGTTTAGTGAACGAGAAACATTGCCAACTCGCTCAAACTCCACGATGTTAGGGGCGGGGTATGACATTCTTTATAATTCTCGTTCTCGGCGGTGCGGTCGCTTTTCTGTGGAACCGCGCTGATCGGCTGGAACGCCAACTCGCTGCATTGGACGATCGGATGGACGCGCTCGCGCGCGCCAATCAGAGGCTCTTTTCTGATGGTTCGGTTGTGTCGGAGACGGCTACTGGTCCGACGATTAAGGAAGAGCGCTACGCGCCTCCTGAAGAGCCTGAGGCCGCCGAGGTCGCCGAAGAGGCTGACGATAGATGGGTGGCAACTGAAGCCAAGGCCGCAAAAGACGCTGAAGTTGAGGTTCTAACACGAGAGCGCGCCGCTGGAGCCGCCGAGGGTCAAGAACCGGAGCCCACGACCAGCCGAACCGAAGCTTACGAAGAGCCCTCGCGCGGCTTCTCATTCGATTTCGAGGATATCTTTGGTCGACAATTGCCGATCTGGGGTGGCGGGTTCGCCTTGGCAATCGCGGGCATATTCCTCGTGCGATTCTCAATCGAAGCGGGTCTGCTCACGCCGATTGTGCGCGTTGCGCTTAGCTTTGTGTTCGGCCTTGTTTTATGGGGCGGTGCGGAAGCAGCCTTCCGGTTCGAAGAGCGTGTGCGCGATCCACGCGTGCGCCAATCGCTGGCAGGTGCGGGTCTAGCGACGCTCTATGGGGCGTTCTACCTGGCCGGCACCGCTTATGGCCTAATCGGCGCTGGCGCAGCTTTCGTCGGGCTGGCGGTGGTCACAGCATCGGCGATCGCGCTGTCCTTCCGCTTTGGCTTGCCTAGCGCGGTGATCGGCCTCGTCGGCGGTTTCGCGGCTCCGTTGCTGGTCAGTTCCGACAGCGCCAATGTGCCGCTCTTGTCGTTCTATCTTGCGCTGGTGACAGGCGGTCTCGCTTGGACGGGACAGACGCAGGGGCATCGCTGGATGAGCTATGTCGCGCTCGCGACCGGCTTGATCTGGGGCGGGTTGATGATGTTCGCCGGCGTTGAAAGCGCGTCGGACTTCGCAGCCTTGGGCATTTATCTGATCGTGCTGGGCACCGCTTTGCCCGCCTTCCTTCACGCGAAGAGTGGACCGAGCGTTCCGCATCTGATTGCGGGCGGTGTGGCCACCTTGCAGATGGCGGTGCTGGTCAGCGAGGCGGGCTTCGACCCGTTGACATGGGGGCTCTATATCCTGATCAGCGCGGCCCTGGCCAGTTTGGGCTGGCGTTACGAACAGCTGCGTTTGGGAACGGCGGTGGCTGCGGGCCTGGGGCTGTGGCTGCTGGTTGTTTGGCCCGATGCGCAGCCGACCTTCTACGCCGCGATTGCGGTTGCACAGATCGCAATCTTTGCTGGCGTTCCGCTTGCCTATCAAGCGGTGGGACGCGCCAAAAGGCTGGACCTAGGGCAGTTGAGCGCGGTCTCAGTGATCATGGCTTTCGTGACCTATGCGCGGTTTGGCAGTTGGGGCGATATCGCGAGCGAGCCCTTGCTGGCCACAGTCGTGGGAGCTCTTGCGATGCTTCCCACCGCCGCTTTCGCGCTTGTGTGGAGGCGCGGCCAGGAAGACGAGACGCGCACTTCTCTCATCCTTCTGGCGCCCGCTTATGGTTTGCTCTTTGCGAGCCTAATCATCTTAACGCCCGCCTGGCTGGGGCCAGTTATGGCGTTGTTTGCAAGCCTTCCTTTGATCGCGATCTATTGGCAACGCGAGGGCGTCGCGATGAGCGTTATGGCGTGGGCCAGCGCGGTTGTGGCAATTTTTGCTTTGTCGTTGACGCCGGAATTCGTCGTCGAACTGAGCCAGTTGGGCGAGATCGCCAAATCCGTCGATACCCCACGCGCGGCGCTGCGCTGGGTGAGTGTCGCGGCCGTCTTCGTTGTGATGGCGGTAATTGGGCGCAGCGGCCTTTCGCGCTCTCTAGGCGAGGCGGCAGGTGTCGCGCTGCTCTACGGGGTTATCGCCCAGATCGTGCCCAGCACGCCTTTGGCCTGGATTGCGGCGCTGGCGGCGGTCGGCCTCCACTTCTGGAAGCCCGAACGCTTTTGCGCTTTGGGCACCGCGCTTGCGATCGCGGCTTTGTGGTCTTTTGTCCCGCTTGGTGAATGGGCGTTGGCCGGCGTCCTCGCTTTGGTGGGAGAGCCTTTCCAAGCGGGTTCGGCGGTCTCCCTGACCGATCTGACTGTGCGCGTCGCGCCCGTTGCCGCTGCAATCGCTGCGATTGTCTGGAACGGCCGTGGTCTGCCCAGGGAGGCTATGGCCGGGCTATGCGTGGCGTTTGGTTTGATCGCGCTTGTCATCGTGCACAGCCTTTACAAGCAGGTATTCGGCATCAATTCGATGCTCGCTTTCACTCAAAGCGGCATGGCGGAGAGGACTATCTGGCAAGTGGCCCTGGCGCTGTCCGCTTATGGCGTAACGCAGTTCCTGCGAGGGGTATGGCGCCCTCGGGTTGTATTAGGCCTGACCGCGGCATGTCTGACGCATTTCGTGTGGTTCACGCTGGTCTGGCACAACCCACTCTTCGCCGAGCAGCGTGTCGGCCCAACGCCGATCGCCAATTGGCTAACGCTGTCCTATGGCGTGGCAATTGCGGGGATGTGGCTGGCCTTCGGTCAATGGAGAGAGGCGGTTGATCAAGCACCGCCGCGACGAGTGCGGCTTGCGAGGTTGGCATGCGATGCCGCTTCGATGGCGCTCATCACGCTTCTGGCCTATTCGCTTTTGCGTCAGATCTTTGCCGGGTCGGTGCTGATCGCGAGCCCGATTGGCGAGACAGAAAGCTTGCTAATTTCGCTCTTGGGCATCGTTTTGGCGCTTCTCTTCCTTGCCTGGGGGTCATGGAAGAGCACCCGCAGTTGGCGGATAGGCTCGCTTGTCTTGATCCTCGCTGCGGTGGTCAAAGTGTTCCTGATCGACGCAGCCGGGCTCGACGGTTTGCTTCGCATCGCTAGCTTTATGGCGCTGGGCTTCAGCCTGATTGGGATTGGTTGGATTTATTCGAAGCAGCTAACCGGTAGAAGCGCTGAGCCAGCCTAGCCTTTGGTTCCGCGGTTGCGCTCAAACTTTGCGCAGCTAGGATGTTGTTCTTCTGATGCGCTTGGGGGGCGTATTGCTTCTGTTGCCGCTCGAAAAAGCGGATGGTTGCGGTTGTGAGTGACGTCAACTGAGCAAAGCCTACCGATAAGTCCCCTTGGATTAACAATCCATGTGTCGGGGGTTTGAATCCCTCCGCCCCACAACCTTGTTAATGGCAACGCCGTTGTTTTGAAAGCCCCGTCGGGCGGGGGATGCAAGAGGCGCGCGGTTGTTCCCGACGGAAACGCTGGAAAACTCGGCTTGTTGCCTTTGCGGGGATCGCGCGGGTGCCTAGTCTGTTTCGGTGAGTGCAAAGATTACCATTGGCCAGGACACGAGCGGGCAGAAGATCGCGATTGATCTTGAAGAGCTCTTAGCCACGCGCTTGTTGGTGCAGGGAAATTCCGGGTCGGGCAAATCGCATCTGTTGCGACGGATCCTCGAAGAATGCGCCGGTCTGGTGCAACAAGTGGTGATCGATCCCGAAGGCGATTTTGCTTCTTTGGCGGACCATTTCGGCCACGTAGTGATTGACGGTGCGTCTTATTCGGCCCCCGAAATTGAAGCCTTGGCAGGCAGGGTTCGTCAGCATCGTGCGTCTGTCGTCTTGGCGCTGGATGAACTTGAGGTTGAACAGCAGATTCGATGCGCGGCGCTGTTTCTGACCGCCTTGTTCGACGCCCCGCGCGAACACTGGTTTCCGGCGCTTGTGGTCGTGGACGAAGCGCAGATGTTTGCGCCCGCGGCGGCGGGGGAGATGAGCGATGATACGCGTCGCATGACCTTATCGGCGATGACCAACCTTATGTGCCGTGGGCGCAAACGCGGTTTGGCTGGCATCGTCGCGACGCAGCGCCTGGCCAAGCTTGCCAAGAATGTTGCGGCTGAGGCGTCGAACTTCCTGATGGGGCGCACTTTTCTCGATATCGATATGCAGCGCGCAGCCGATCTTCTGGGCATGGATCGCCGTCAGGCTGATCGGATCCGCGACCTTCAACGCGGGCAATTCCTGGGTCTTGGTCCAGCGGTCAGCCGCCGACCAGTCGCCGTGAATGTCGGGTCAGTGCGCACGGGCGGAAAGAACGCGGCGCAAGCGCTGATCCCCCTGCCGGATACGCCTGGCGAAGAAATGGAGGAACTGCTGACCGATAAGCTGATGGAGTCCGTGCCGGAGCAGAGCTTGCGCCGTTCTGGCACGGTGGCTCGCCCAGCGGCGGAGATTGAGCATGCCTTGTCAACCGCACCAGCCACACGCGCAGTCGGCGCCTCGCCAGACGCAGAGGCGTCAACGCCAGATCAGGGACTGCCGAATGAACTTCGACCTGAAAACCAGGTGGTTGCGAACTCTGAAGTGGATAGCCCCGCTCATGAAAGTCACTCGACGATAAGCGAGGCCCATGAGGATCCTTCGACCGCTCTCACGGTGGCGGACGCGGTGCGCGAGCTTGCAAAAAGTGACGGAGTGACTTTTCGGCAGTCTTCGTCCTTGTACCGTGATTTTGCGATCTTTTGCCGTCGAAACGGCGTGCCGAGCGCGCATATCGACATCAATCGTTTCCGCCGCATGTTCGCCTTTGAAGTGGCCGGGTTGAACCGATTGAATGAAGACGAGAAGGCCGTCGTGGAACAGATCGTCGAGACAGTGGATGAAGATGTGCTCGCCCCCTATCTCGCCATGATCGTCGCGTCAGTCCTGGGCGAAGCAATGCCGGACGAAGAGGATCTGGCGCTGCTGTACGGTAGTTCATCTCCCAGCCGTGTGCGTCGCTTGCTCGATCATCTGGAACGCGCGGGATTGATCGTGGTGCGCGAAGAATTTGGCGGGGAGCGAAGCATCAGCGTGCCTGAGATTTTGGACCGTATCAACGCGAGCAAAGCGGCCTAATCCGATGTCGCACAGGCTCGGTAGGTGCAAAGCTGGTTCGCCATATGGTTCTTCGGTCGTCTAGCCGGTTTTAGGCGGCGGCTTTTGACGAAATCTTGCCAGTGGTTTCGTTTTTGTCGCCCACCACGCCCTCGCTTGGGCGGCCAAAATGGTAGCCCTGGAAACAAGAACAACCCAGTTCGGCCATCGCTTCCGCCTGATCTTCGCGCTCGATACCCTCTGCGGTCACGTCGATCTCAAGCGATTGCGCAAGCGCAACGATCGCCGACACAACCGCTTGGCTGCGCTGCGATCCGGCTGCGGCGGATTGAACGAACTCACGATCAATCTTGATCATAGAGAATTCCATCTTGTCGATGTAATTCAGCGAGGAATAGCCGCGCCCAAAATCGTCGAGAGCGAATGAAACACCCAGACTGCGCAAGCTCGCCAGCAATTGCTCAAGCTGCTGATCCATTTCAAGAACCAGATTCTCTGTGAGCTCGAGGATAAGCCGGGATGGTTCGAGACCGCTCACAGCAAGCGCTTGCGCGACTGTGTTGAGAAAGCCTGCTTCGCCCATTTGGAGCGTCGAGATATTAACGGTCAACTTGGCATCGTTGGACCAGTTTGCCGCCGCTTCGCAAGCTTCGCGCAACATCCACGCGCCCAAGTGCTCGATCAGTCGGCAGTCTTCGGCGACTGGAATGAATACATTGGGCGGGACGATACCGCGCTCTGGGTGTTTCCACCGCATAAGCGCTTCATAACCCATGATCGACCGGTCAACATTCCGCACAATCGGTTGATAACAAATCGAAAGCTGACCGTTCTCAAGAGCGCCCTCGAGATCCTTTTCGAGACTGGATCGATCCTCCAGCCGTTCACGCATAGCGGGTTCGTAAACAACGCAACGGCCGCGCCCATTATCTTTGGCGGCGTAAAGCGCCAGGTCGGCGTTGGTCATGTGGACACTTGAGTTTGCGCCTTCGATGTTTTCAGCCAGGCCAATCGAGGCACCCACCCCGATTTCGAAGCCATCGATTGAGAAGGGCTCGCAAACCTCATCGATGATCCGCCTGGCCAGTTCGATGGCGTCATCCATTTCGGTGCCTTCGGGCACGAGCATCGCGAATTCATCTCCACCCAATCGCCCGATTACGGTGCCTTCGCCGGCGGCTGCACGGAACCGTTGCGCCACTTGCTCAAGCAATTGGTCACCGGCCGCGTGTCCAAAAACGTCGTTGACCTGCTTGAAACGATCCAAATCAATGAATGCGAGAATCGGTCCACCGGAAGTGCCCTTGCTCGCTTCGATCCGCTGATCCAGAAGGTGACGGAAGTGATCGCGCGCAAAAAGCTCAGTAAGGCTGTCATGCTGGATTACGTGGGTCAGTTTCTCATTCGCCACCTTAATGTGCTTGCGGCTCCGGTTCACCGCGCGCAGCGAGAACAACGCGGCGAGAAAGGCCGCCACAACTAGGAAGATGCCGACAGTGAGCAGGATAACCTGCTGCTGCGTGCTGTTGAGCTCGGCTTCGTTCGCGGCCTTTTCCAGACTAAGCTTTTCGATCCGAAGCTCGCGATTAGCGGCGTCAAAACTCGCGGCAAGCAGGGCGTTGTTGGCGGTGGAGGACACTTCGCTCGCCTGCCCATCAATACGGTGGAAGGCTTCGAGGTGTTTGACGGCGGTCTTGTAGTTACCCGTCTTCGAATAGGCCTTGAAGGCGGTTTCGTGAAAATCGCGATAATAGGATGCAGTGGAGCTAAGATCCTGATCCTCAAAGGTGCGCTCGAGATACGAACCTGCCATGACCGCATTGCCGCGCGCAAAGACGATTTGCGCACGTACGCCAAACAGGAACGGAAGCCATTCCGGCGCGCTTCGATAGGCTATGTTAAACCCGCGCTGGATTGTGGCGTCCGCCGCTTCTAGGTCACCAGCGAGATATTGGGCCGAAGCAATATTGGTTAGGATACGCGCTTCAAGAAGCGGGCTGTCCATACTGGCGGCCACGGTAAGGGCGGTTTTGAACTCGTCCACGGCAGCGGCGTACCGACCCAGTTCTTTCAGGGCGTTGCCAGTGTTATTGTGCGAAGATAGCGAAAGCGCCTTGTCTTCGGGAAACGCTTCGTTGGCTTGCTTGTAATAGCCCAGCACGCGCTCGTAATCGCGGGCATCGGAATAAAGTGAACCAATATTTTGAAGGACAATCGCGCGGCTTCGATCTTCGCCGAGCGCCTCATAAAGCTCATGCGCCCCAAGGAAGGACGAGAGCGCTTCGCCATAATCGCCTTGGCTAACCTGCAGATTGGCCTGCGAGCGCAATAGGTCGGCGTGCAGTTTCGACCCGTTCGAGTTGATCGCGATTTCTTTGATCGCAGCGTTGATTGTCTCGGCGGCTTCATCGGCGCGGTTCAACCGCATCAAAGCCTCGCCTTTAAGCCATTGGGCGGTGAGGCGAGCTTCCTGCGCCTCTTTACTTTCGCCTGAAACCAAGCTTTCCGCCTTGCGGGCGCTTTCGAGGGCGGCCGCCGAATCCGCCATCATCGAGGATTTGGCGTCGCCAATGGCCGCGTCAAACTCAGCCTGTTGAGCCAGAGGCGCGCCGATCGCGGGCGCGCTCAATAGGGCTAAAGCTGGCGCGGCAAGGATTCCCCAACCTTTCAAGCGCTCCGTTTTCATCCCAATATCCCCAAACTCGTGCTCTAGTGGGTTGTGCAACCCAAACACGCTAAGTGACTGCCGTCTGGAACCCGTAAGTGGACAATCCGTGTGTCCAACAATTCGCCCCGTTAGCCGCCCGGTCTTAACTCAAGGCTTGGGCTATGAACGCAAAACTGCAAGATCGAGTTAACGCTGGCGAGTGACCACTTGGAAGCGGATAGATTCCAAGGGTTTAAGCCGATGTAAGGCTCGCCACTTGCGCGTTTAGACGTTCAAGCGCCGCGCTGTGCTTTTGAAGTTGCGCTTCTTGTCCAAGGGCTGAATACAATTGCACGGCGGTTTCATGAAACTCGCGGAAATGCGCCGCTGTCTTGGACAGGTCCTCGTCTTTGAAGGCGCGATCAAGAAGCGTTTCAGCTTCGTCCATATTGCCTTTGGACAGCTCAATCTGGGCCAGAACACCATCGATGAAGCGCGCCCAATCCGGAGCATGCTCTTTGGCGATCGCCATGGCTTCCTTCGCGGTTTCCTCTGCTTCTTGGACCTTTCCGCCCAGCGTTTGCGCCGAGGCGATGTTGGTCAGAATACGCGCCTCAAGCATCGCGCTCGGCTTCTGCTTGGCAATGCTCAGGGCCTTTGCGAACGCAATTTCTGCCTCGTCATAACGGCCCAGCCCCTTGAGTGCGTTGCCGATATTGTTGTGAGCTGAAAGCCCAAGCGAGGGGTCGTCGGGAAAGGCTTCGTGTCCTTTCTGGAAATAGCCAAGCGCGGCCTCAAAATCGCGAGCGCCCGAATAAAGCGAGCCAATGTTGAGCAGGACAATGGCTTGGCTGCGCGCCTCCCCAAGTTCCGCATAATAGCTTTGCGCCATCTTAAAGGCGGGCAAGGCGGCGGCGAACTCGCCACTACGCGCGTGAAGACTACCTTGCGAGCGCAACAGATCGGCGTGCAGCTTCGTCCCTTTAAAGCGCTTGGCGGTTTCTGCGACCGCTTCGCCAAGGATCGGGGCCGCATCGCCCGCGCGGTTCATCCGCATCAGCGCTTCGGCTTCGAGCCATTTCGCCGTCAGGCGCGCCTTCTCGGCTTTTACGCTTTCGCTTGCGACCAGCGAGCGGGCCTTGCGGGCGTGTTTCAGAGCGGTTGCCGATTGGCCCATCATGTTCGACTTGGCCAGGCTGATCTCGGCTTCGAACGCTTCGGCTTCGGCGCTTGAAAGGGCGAGGGCCGGGCTGGTGGTGACCAGCAGCGCGGCGGCTGCGATCTGGACAAATTTTGTGCGTCGTGCGGAAAACATCTTCAGTCCCCTTTGAAGAGCGTTTCTAAATCAATTCACTATCGTGGATGGTGATCTGAGATTTAGAACCTGAAGTTGAAGTTTCCGCCGAGCACAAAGCCCGCATCGTTAGCGAAGTCTCCGCCGGTCACATGTCGACCAAAGACCGCGAAGTCGGAGCGATTGCTGACCGGCATCGCGTAGACCGCTTCGGTGGTGATGCGGCGTTGCGTAGTGATGCCGAAAGTCTGCGTCACCAAGCCGCGCTCACCTGTGTCACGGTTAACTACCTGCTCGCTAGTGAACTGGAGCTCGCCCTGTTCAATCTGGAGCGGTTGGGCAACCGTCAGACGCAGAGTGTCCTTGCGCGACAGCAGGCCTTTCTTGGTCGCCGAGATCTGACCCGCGGTGCTCATGACATCGCCGGCGTTTGTGAAGAGCTGGTCTTCAGAAGTTTGAGTGCGTCCGCCAGTGGCTGACACGTCAAGGCTGAAGCCCGAGCCCATGTCGATTGAGGCCGACACGGTCATCGCTTCGGTTTGCGAACCATTGCCAAGGAACTGTTCCGAGGTGGTTTGCGCGCCGAGAACCGCGTTGGCTTCGTCGAGCATCGTGTACTGGACGCCGACCGTGATGCGCTCGCTGACCTTTTGCTCAACGTCGAGCGTCATGGCGCGGGCCGGGCGATCGCCGAATTCACGCTGCAAAAGAGCCTGCTGCGGGTTGTCGATCGCGACCTCATCCCAATCGAGGCGGTTTTCGGAGAAACCAACCTTGACCGTCGTGTTCGGCGCAACCTTGTAGCCGGCCTGAGCGAACGTCTGGCCCGAGGCGAGACCCAGGACCGGGTTCACACCGCCGGTCAGCGGATCGTGGTCGCTTTGGATACCGAATTGGTAGCCCGTCAGCGCCATTGCGCCTTGGCCGTGGCCGAAGGTGAACGACGCTTTGCCCTTGGGAGCGATCAGCGTCGCGGCGCCGTGCGTCATTTGCAGGCGGCCCTGCTGGTCGAAGCGCGGAGCCATGCCGTCATAGCGCAAAGACCACTCGTCACCCAGCTCGCTTCCGTTGGAGCGAAGCTCGGTGAAGCCATCGCGACCATTGCCATTGGCGTCAGCGCCGCCGCTGTTGATCCAGTTGGAGAAACGCTGCGTGACGTAATCCTGAAAGCGCTCCTGACCGCGACCCAAAGCGTCCGTGCTCTGGCCATACGCAAAGGTAGACACCGGAATGGAGAAGTCGCGATAGGTTTCACCCACTTGTTCGAAGCCGGTGAAGAAGACCCCCTCGGTTTCCCAATTGCTCGGGATGCCCGCTGCCAGGAGTTCTGCCCCTGAAATCGCGCTGCGCGTGTGGTCGCCTGTGCCTTGGCGCTTATAGATGTTGAACGACATCGCGTTGAAGTCGAGCGGCGATTGCGACGCCTGAACGTCAAGAAGACCCCAGCCATAAATTTCATCCGGCCCCGGTGCGCCCAGATCGCGGGCCGAACGGAAGATGATTTCCGCTGAGGCTTCCGGCTCAACCGAAAGCCATGGCCAACGATCATGCAGCAAAGCGATGGCACCCGAAACCAGCGGAGCCGAGAAAGAAGTGCCCGAGTGACGGGTCACACCGCCAAGGCCATCCGACATCAGGATCATCTCACCCGGTGCCACAACCGTGCGCATGTAAAGCTCGTTGCCGGCGTTGCACACGCCGTTGTCGAGCAGGCAGGTCTGGCCCGGACGGTTTGAGAAGGACGAGATGTCGCCGTTCGGATTAACCGATCCAACGAAAATCGTAACCGGCGCATCCTTGCCATAATACCAGTTGACGTCGGTGTTCTGCGTGACACCTTCATTGCCGGAAGCAATGACATAGACGGTGTCACGGTTGACCTTCATGATATCTTTATCAGTAAAGATGTCCGCGAGGCCCTGTGTGACCATCCAACCCTTTTCACCCAGCGACATGTTGATGATGCTGGTCCGACCGTACTGGTTGGCGCCTTCCAGGCCACTTGGCTGCATCGCGAGGATGCCAGCTTTGACCTCATGCCAACCCGAACCACCATTGGGGTTGAACGGGTTGTAGGTGGCGATGTTGACGTCCGGAGCGATGCCCATAACACCTTCGCCATCGTGAGCGCCAGCGATCAGACTGGCCACGCCCGCGCCGTGTCCGCCGACATAGTTATCGTAACCGCCGGCCCAAACGATGTTGTTGCCAAGATCGGCGTCGGTCGCGAAGCTGCCATCGATGATACCGATGATTGTATCACGGCCGTTGCCCTGGATCTGCGTAAGCTCCGGCGTCCAGTTGATCGAGGCCATCCAATGGTCGACCGCGTCAATGCCCGAATACTGGTTGATGCTATCGTGCCAATCCAGGAACAGCGCGCCGCGCTGGGCTTCGGTCAAGTACTCGAGGGATGCGCGGTCATTGGCGTTTGCGCCGTGACGCGCGAAAATCTCGTCGACCAAAACGTCAAAGTCGTTGCCGGTGCGAAGCGTATATTCGGTGCCGAACTGCGTACGACCCTGTGCGATCAGATCGTTCATCGCGGTCATCATGATCGACGGCGCGCCGTCACGAATGATCGAACCGGTCGCGTTGAACTGGATGGCAGCGAACTTCGATTCCACCACGGCAATCTGCGCGCTGTGCTGTTCCCAGAAGGTGCCCAGAGCGCTGAGATGGTTGGCGTCGAAAGCGGCAATGTCGCCATAGAAGGCGTCGATGTCGCCCCAGAAGGCATCAATGTCGCCCCAGAACGGGTTAATATCGCCCCAGAACGCATCGATGTCGCCATAGAACGGATTGATGTCGCCCCAGAACGCATCAATATCGCCCCAGAACGCATCTATGTCGCCGTAGAACGGATTGATGTCGCCGTAAAAGGGCGAAAGGCCGCGCAAAGTTACAACGCCTGTTTCCTCGCCCGTGTGAAACTTAGCCTGGTCCAGGTCAGCGAGCGGCGCTTGCAGCGGCGCGAAGTTGAGTTCGATATCGTTCGCGGTTTGACCTTCAATCGCGTCAAACGCGTTAAGAAGGCTTTCGGAAAGGCCCAGCTCGCTGTCACGCGCAGGCGCTCCACCAACGGAGCCGTTTTCATCGGTCTCGCCTTCGGCAACGTAGTGCGTGTCTTTGTCCGTGATCACGAGGAGCTCTTCGACGCTGATCTTGGGCCCATAGACTTCCGCATCAACGGAGACATCCGCTGCTGTATCGTTCGCATGCGCGGCGCTCATCATCGATATAGCGAGAGCAAAGCCTGCTGTGCTGCGTGCAAATTGCGTTTTCATAAGACCTGTCCAGTTCCCCATGGCGACGGATATTCCCATCTGGCCGTGGCTCTGTTCTAGAAGACGCCGCTGGCCATTCGGTTCATGCAGGTGGTTAAGATTTTAAGAAGTTCGCGATGGCTCGAACGCTCGCGAAAAACGGCCAGATTTGCGGAGATATCCGGGGAGCGCGGGTCACGATCGTTAAGTCGAGGTAAACGCGATCTGAGGCGAGGATCTTTGCAATTCTTACCAAGGATCGCGAGTTAAACGGTTCCGCCTAACTGGCTACTCAAAACGAATCGGCGAAAGAGTGACGTCAAAGCGCCGTCCAAACGGACCGGCGAGAGTCATTCGGGCCTACCGCGCGATACCGGTTAACAACGAGGACGCGTCGCTGGTTACGACGGGTAGTGATGGTTGAGTGGAATAGACCAACGCAGAGAAACCGATCCAGGTCGAAAACATGATGAGATAGGTCCACTTGCGCGGCCATAGCCGCACCACAAGCGCCGTCGCCGCTGCGGTCCCGGCCAAAGCGATCAAGGGAGCCGAGGCGGTCTCCAGATCGCCAAGCGTCAGCGCCGCCTGGATGGCTAGATTGGTCCACTGCGCCGGCAAAAGCGCCAGAAGCCAAAAGGGCAGCTCGCCTGACCGCGCTACGGCGGTTATCAAGATGGCCGCTTCGCCCGTGACGACGAAGAGCGCTATCAACCAGCCCTTATCCCGAGTGCTTTGAGCGAACAGAGCGCCCCGTATAGCAAAACTCACGCTTGCGACTAAAACGGCCAGACCCAAGGCGACAATGCGCGCAGGGGCGAGGGTGGAGGCGCCAATGGCTTGCGTGAAACCGATCAGCGCGAGGGCAGCTATTACTGCCAAGAGCACACCAATCCAGAAACGACCAGCCACCGCTGCGCCGATAATGCCTGCGCTCATCAGGCCTATGGAGACGAAAGGCACTGAGCCCGTAACCTCGCCAAACACCAACAGAGCGATGATCGGTGCCACCAGTCCAGCGATCGCGACGATCAACCATGTGTAAGCTGGCGGAGCCTTCGACTGCGCATTTGGCGGGTTGTTCATAGCGCCAACACTGGTTCAACCTCTCACGATTGTCGAGCGGTAACCCGCGAACGCCTGCGCCATTTTACGCCCAGTGCGAGTGCATAAAGACACTGGGCTCAAGGGGTGTCTTTCGAGTTGAGCTCCTCTATTAGACTCCGCAGAACCGAGGCGCCGCGAGCGAGTAGCTGACCCATGAAGCCGACCGACAACACCAATTCACCTGGTCAAAGAAAAGCATCATTCTCAACTGACTATCTGCAAAATCTCGAAGAGATCGAGACGCGGTTGCGCTGGCTTTCCTCATGGACGGTGCACCACGCCAACAATCTCCGGCCCAAGCGCGATGGATTGAAAGTTGGCGGTCACCAGGCAAGTTGCGCGTCGATGACGGCGATCATGGCGGCGCTGTATTTTCACGCGCTTCGCCCGCAGGATAAGGTTGCGGTCAAGCCCCATGCTGGGCCCGTATTGCACGCGATCCACTATCTGCTGGGGCAACAGAGTCAGGATAATCTGGAGCGGTTCCGCGGGCTGGGTGGCGTGCAAAGCTATCCCAGCCGCACCAAGGATAGCATCCCGGTGGACTTCTCTACCGGTTCGGTTGGGCTCGGTGTGGCGGCCACCGCGTTCTCCTCGCTCGCGCAGGATTACTTGCTCTCCCACCGCCATCTCGCGCCTGAGCGGATGGGGCGCATGATCGCTCTGCTGGGCGATGCGGAACTGGACGAAGGCAACATTTATGAATGCCTAATCGAAGGCTACAAACACAATCTGCGCAATTGCTGGTGGATCGTCGACTACAACCGCCAATCGCTCGACGCAACGACAGCGGACCGGATGTTCGACCGGTTTGACGATATCTTCGAGACCTGTGGTTGGCGGGTGATCACACTCAAATATGGCAAGGCGCAATTGGAAGCGTTTGGCCGGCCCGGCGGCAAGGCGCTTCAGGACTGGATCGACAAATGTCCCAACGCTGACTTTTCGGCGCTGACATTTCAGGGTGGGGCGGCGTGGCGCGAACGGTTGCTGGCTGACATCGGAGATCGCGGCAGCGCCCGTGATCTCATCGGCTCGTACAGCGATGATGATCTCGCGAGCCTTATGACCAATTTGGGTGGGCATTGCGTCGCTAGCCTGGCCGAGACGTTTGATGCCATGGACGACGAGCGCCCGACCTTGCTGATCGCTTACACGGTTAAGGGTTACGGGCTGCCGTTGGCGGGGCATAAAGACAACCACTCCGGCATGATGAACACCGGCCAGATTGAGCAGTTTCGCACCCGCTTAGGCATCGCGGAAGGCGAGGAATGGGACAGGTGGGGCGGTATGGGCAATAACGCCGCCGCGCGGCTGCAGGCGTTTGTTGATGGGAGTGTTTTGGCTTCGAAATCGGCGGAGCCTAAAGCTCCTATGGTTGCTCTACCGAAGCGGTTAGATACACCTCAAGAGAGCTCACAGTCTACACAAAGTGCATTTGGTAAAATATTGCATGGATTGGCAAAATCAGACGAGTTGCTGGCCGATCGTATCGTCACTACCGCACCGGACGTTACGCAGACCACAAACTTAGGCGCGTTCGTCAATCAGCGCGGCTTGTTCTTCCGGCAGCAGATGGAGGACGTCTTCAAAAACGCCAAAATCCCCTCAGCCCAAAAGTGGACGGGGTCGGGCAGTGGCCAGCATATCGAGCTGGGCATTGCCGAGAACAACTTCTTCCTCGCGCTTGCGTCCTTTGGGCTCACCGCGCCGCATTTTGGAACGCGTCTGTTCCCGGTCGGCACCGTCTACGATCCGTTCATCGCGCGCGGTCTCGATGCGCTCAATTACGCCTGTTATATGGACGCGCGCTTCCTGCTGGTCGGCACGCCGTCGGGCATCACGCTCGCCGCGGAAGGGGGTGCGCACCAGTCGATCAACACGCCTTTGATCGGGATGGGGCAGGCCAATCTCGAAAGCTTCGAGCCCGCATTCGCCGATGAAGTCGCCTTGATGATGCACGCCGCGTTTGAATCGATGCAGGACCCCGAGGGATCGTCCTGGTATCTGCGCCTGTCCACCCGCAACATCGATCAGGTCTCCGACAAGCCGCAGGGCTGGGAGGCGGATGCGCTGCAAGGCGCTTACTGGCTTAAGCCGCCTGCGCAAGGCAGCCGCGCAGCCATCGCCTACACTGGCGCGGTTGCGCCCGAGGCGATTGAGGCGTGGGAGGCGATGCAGGAGGATTTCCCCGGCATGGGGTTGCTCGCGATCACCTCGACGGATCGATTGCATCGCGGATGGATGGAACAGACCTCCGCGCGCTGGAAGGGGAAGGCTCCGCAATCTTGCCACTTATCCAATCTGCTGGGTTCGCTGGGGCCGCAGGCGAACATTGTCACCGTCCTCGACGGATCGCCCTCGGCGCTTTCCTGGATCGGCAGTCTGCGCGGCGATCGGGTCAGCCCCTTGGGCACTATGGATTTTGGCCAAACCGGCGATTTGCCCGATCTTTACGCGCAATACCGCCTCGACGCCGAGGCGATCATCGACGCGATGGCAGAATTGCTCATCTAGGGTCAGGGCCCAAATCTTGCGCGGCGCTTCAATAAACTTGCGCGCTGGCGCTTGGAGGAGCAAAGCGAAAGCCGGAAAGGGAGGGTTGAATGGTCATGCGTCACATGATCCATCGCGCGATGGCGGGTGTCTCTTGCGTTCACTCGCCTGAGGTGTTTTTTGAGAAGTCTCCTCTAAATCACGAATTTAAAACAGAATTAATGGACCATCTATGGACCGCGTGAAGCTTGTTCATGAGAATTTCCTTCGCCGGGTAGCGCAGGGCGACCTTCCGCAAGGACTCGCGCCCCAAGGCCCTCTGACCAAAGGGCAGGCGGTCGGAATCTTCCGCTCCGGCTGTCTCTCTCGCGCGCTCGATCGGGTCAGCCGCGCGATGCAGGCCCGCGGCACAGGATATTACACGATCGGTTCCTCGGGGCACGAAGGTATGGCCGCCGTTGCCGCGGCGCTGCGCCCTGACGATATGGCCTTCCTCCATTACCGCGACGCCGCCTTCCAGATTGAGCGCGCGCGGCAGGTGCCGGGCCAAACGATCACCTGGGACATGCTGTTGTCCTTTGCCTGTTCGAGTGAAGAACCTATCTCAGGTGGTCGCCATAAAGTATTAGGAAGTAAGACTCTTAATATCCCGCCGCAAACCTCCACCATCGCCAGTCATCTGCCCAAGGCGGTCGGCGCCGCCTATTCGATTGGCCTCGCGCGCCGATACGCTCCTGAGCATCAGGCGTTGTCCAAGGACGCGATTGTGATGTGTTCGTTTGGCGATGCCTCGGCCAATCATTCCACCGCGCAAGGCGCGCTCAACACCGCCGGGTGGACCTCATACCAATCCTCTCCGCTGCCGCTGTTGTTCGTGTGCGAAGACAACGGGATCGGCATATCGACCAAGACGCCTAAGGGCTGGATCGCGGCGACCTATTCGGATCGGCCGGGGCTTAAGTACTTCTCCGCCAACGGGCTCGACATTTACGACACGTTCCGCGCGGCGAGCGAGGCGGCGGATTATGTGCGCCGGCATCGCAAGCCCGCTTTCCTCCATCTGAACCTCGTGCGCCTCTACGGCCACGCGGGCGCTGACCTTGCGACCAGTTACCTGCCAAAGGGCGAGGTTGAGGCCGAGGAGGCCAACGATCCTCTGCTGCACAGCGTGCGGTTGCTGGGAGAGGCCGGAGCGCTGCCGCCCGAGGCCGCCCTGTCGATCTATCAAGACACCGAACGCCGGGTTGAAGCCATCGCAGCGCAAGCCGAGACGCGCCCGCGTCTGCATGACGCCGCCGGGGTGATGGAACACCTTATCCCACCGCCGCGCTCCAACACGCTGAGCGTGCGTCCGGACGCCAACGCGCGCACGGCGGTGCTGGGCGATGAGATGAAGGCGATGCAATCGCCGCAGATCATGTCGCGCCTGATCAACTGGACGCTGGCCGATCTGATGCTGGAGCACGAAGAGATCGTGCTGATGGGTGAGGACGTGGGGCGCAAGGGCGGCGTCTATGGCGTCACGCAAAAGCTCTCCAAACGCTTTGGCCGGGCGCGGGTGATCGATACGCTGCTGGATGAACAGTCGATCTTGGGGCTGGGCATTGGCCTTGCGCATAACGGCTTTCTGCCAATGCCCGAGATCCAGTTTCTGGCCTATCTCCACAACGCCGAGGATCAACTGCGCGGCGAAGCGGCGACCTTGCCGTTCTTCTCCAAGGGGCAGTTTACGAACCCGATGGTCGTGCGCATCGCCGGGCTGGGTTATCAAAAGGGCTTTGGCGGGCATTTTCACAACGACAATTCGCTGGCCGTGCTGCGCGATATTCCGGGGCTTATCCTGGCGGTGCCGTCCAATGGCGCGGATGCGGCGATGATGCTGCGCGAATGCGTGCGGTTGGCGCGCGAGAAACAGCGACTGGTCGTCTTTCTGGAGCCCATCGCGCTCTATCCGATGCGCGACCTGCACGAAGCCGGCGATGGGCTGTGGATGCGCGGCTATCCTGATCCCGACGCCCGGATTGGCTTTGGCGAGGTTGGCGTTGATGGAGACGGCGATGATCTCGCCATCGTGACCTTTGGCAACGGAACATATCTCTCGCATCAGGCGAAGAAAGTGCTGGAGAAGAGCGGGATCGCGACCCGCGTGATCGACACGCGCTGGCTGTCTCCGCTGCCCGAAGCCGCTTTAATCGAGGCAATTGAAGGCGCGCGCAACGTGCTGATCGTGGACGAAACGCGCCGGTCGGGCGGGGTGGCTGAGGCGATGATGGCGCTGTTCGCGGAAAACGGCGTGCGATCCATGGCGCGCGTGACCGCGACCGACAGCTTTATCGCGACCGGCCCCGCCTATGGCGCGACCATGCCGAGCCGGGAGAGCATCATCGAAGCCGCCAAGGCGCTGGTGGAGAAGAGCCGATGAAGCGCGCGGTGGTCATTTGCCCCGGACGCGGGACGTACAACAAGAGCGAGCTTGGCTATCTCGCGCGGCATTTCCCGGATGCGGATTTGCTGGGGGCCTTCGATGCGCAGCGCGCTGAGATGGGGCAGGAGAGCCTCGTTGCGCTGGATCAGGCGGAGAAATTCTCACTCGCCAAGCACACGCGCGGGGACAATGCCTCGGCGCTGATCTTTGCCTCCTCGCTGGGTGATTTTCTGAGCATCGACCGCGAGTCCATTGAAGTCGTAGCGGTGACGGGCAATTCGATGGGCTGGTACACGACGCTCGCCTGCGCCGGAGCGGCGAGCGCGGAGGACGGCTTTCGGATAGCGAATACGATGGGCCAGCTGATGCAGGACAATCTGACCGGTGGGCAGGTGGTCTATCCGTTTATGGGCCCCGAATGGGAGCGGGCGCCGGACAGGCTCGATACGCTGATGGCGACGGTGGGCGACATTGCGGGGCGGGAGGGGTGCGAGCTTTACCCTTCGATCCATTTGGGGGGCATGCTGGTTCTGGCGGGCAACGAGGCGGGGCTAAAGGCGTTTGAGGCCGCGGTGGAGCCGGTGCAGGGGCGTTTCCCCATGCGTTTGGGCAATCACGCGGCGTTTCACAGCCCGCTCCTGGCGCATGTAGCCAAAGCGGGGAGGGACACGCTGCCGGTGTCGCTGCTGCGCAACCCCGATGTGCCCATGATCGACGGTCGCGGGGAAGTGTGGTGGCCGCACGCTTTCGAGATGGCGGACCTCTTCGATTATACGCTGCGCACGCAGGTGATCGAGACCTACGATTTCACCCGCGCGATCACGGTCGCCGCGCGCGAATTTGCGCCGGATCTGTTTATCGTCGCTGGGCCGGGCAACACGCTGGGCGGGGCGGTGGCGCAATCGCTGATCTGCGCGGATTGGCAGGGGCTTGATGGCAAAGGCGCCTTCGTCGAACGTCAGGAGAGCGAGGACCCGATCCTCGCTTCGATGGGGCTGGACGACCAGCGCGGCCTCGTCACATAGGGTTAGGGCCGGGTCTGCCCGTCGCCGTGCACGATGTATTTGAAGCTGGTCAGCTGTTCGAGCCCGACCGGACCGCGCGCGTGCATTTTGCCCGTCGCAATCCCGATTTCCGCGCCCATGCCGAACTCGCCGCCATCGGCGAACTGGGTTGAGGCGTTGTGCATGACGATCGCGCTGTCGATCTCGGTCTGGAAACGGCGTGCGACTTCGGCGTTTTCGGTAAGGATCGCGTCGGTGTGGCCGGAGGAATGCTCGGCCACCCAGCCAATCGCTTCGTCCGCCCCCTCGACCACTTTGATTGAAAGGATCGCGTCGAGGAATTCGCTATGGAAATCAGCCTCGTCCGCATGTTTGATCCGGGCGTCGATGGCCGTCGCCTTGGCGTCGCCGCGCAGTTCGCAGTCGGGCATCGCGTCCGCAATCAAGGGTAGGGTGCGCGCAGCGATGGCGGCGTCGATCACCAGACTTTCGGCCGCGCCGCACACGCCCGTTCGGCGAAGCTTGGCGTTGCGGATGACGGGGATGGCTTTGTCGAGGTCCGCTTCGGCGTGGACATAGATGTGGCAGTTGCCATCGAGGTGGAGGAGTGTCGGGACCTTGGCGTTGTCGCGCACCAACTCGGTTAGCCCGCGCCCGCCGCGCGGGATCACGAGGTCAATGTGATCGACCGCGCTCAGCAGCTCCGCCACCGCTTCGCGCGCGGCGGTCTGTACGGTCTGCACTGCGTCGGCGGGCAATCCGGCGGCTTTAAGACCGGCCTGCATGCACTCCACTATGACGCGGGTGGAATGGCGGCTTTCCGATCCGCCCCGCAGGATCACGGCATTGCCCGACTTAAGACACAAAGCGCTCGCGTCCGAACCGACATTGGGGCGCGATTCGTAGATCATGCCGATGACCCCGATGGGGACCGCCACGCGCTCAATCGTCAGGCCATTGGGCCGCTCGAACGTCGCCATGTTCCGGCCCACCGGATCGGGCAGGGCGGCGATCTCCTCAAGCGCCCGCGCCATGCCTTCGATACGGTCCGCGTCGAGCCTCAGCCGGTCAATGAAGCTTTCAGGCTTGGTATCGCGTACGCTGTCGACATCGCGGGTGTTGGTGTCCACCAAAGCGCCGGTGGCCGCGCGCAAGGCCTTGGCCGCCTCGATCAGTGCGGCGTTCTTCGCCTCGGTGCTGGCCACACGCAGACTGCGCGCGGCTGCCTTGGCGCGCTCACCAAGCTGCGCGATGTGCAAACGAGGGTCGAGGGTGTTGTCGTTCATCGCAGGGTCTTTCGCTTCGACAGGGCTCGTATCACACTTGCCCACAGGCGTCAGGGCATCATTGAGCGGGTTGAAGAGCACCCGCGCTGGCGGTCGCTTTGCTGACCAGAACTATGGCGACCAAGGCGACCACAAAGCCCGGCACGATTTCATACAGACCCGGCCCGCCCATAAAGCTGGCGTTCCATCCCAGCGCGATCCACACGCCCACGACCAGCGCGCCAGTCACAAGACCCGCCAGCGCGCCCGCTCCGGTCATCCCGTTCCACGTCAGCGCCAGCAGGATCAGCGGCCCGAACGCCGCACCAAATCCGGCCCACGCGTTCGAGACAAGGCCGAGCACTTCGCTGTTTGGATCGGACGCCACCGCCATCGCCGCCACCGCGACCAGCGCCACGCACACCCGGCCCACATTGACCGCTTCGCGCTCGCCCGCTTCCTTGCGCAGGAACAGGCGGTAGAAATCCTCGGTAAGCGAACTCGACGAAACCAAAAGCTGCGATGAAATGGTGCTCATGATTGCGGCGAGCAAAGCGGCAAACAGGAACCCTGTGATGGCTGGGTGGAACAGCAATTCCGACAGGATTATGAAGATCGTCTCCGGGTCTTCAACCACGATCCCGTTGCGTTCCGCGTAAGCCCGCCCGGCAATGCCCATGCCCACCGCGCCGATCAACGAAACGGCCATCCAGCCAAGCCCGATCGTGCGAGCCCTGGCGACTTTTGCGACGGTGTCGATCGCCATAAAGCGCACGATGATATGCGGCTGCCCGAAATAGCCCAGACCCCATGTGACCGCGCTGATAAAGCCGATAAAGGTCAGCCCGTGGGTCAGGCTGAGATATCCGTCGACCGGCACATCAGCAATCGATCCACCGCCATCGCCGCCGCTGCCGAACATCACGACCAAGGGCATGACAACTAGCGCCAGCATCATGATGATGCCCTGAACAAAATCGGTGAGGCTCACCGCCAGAAAGCCGCCGATCATGGTGTAAGCCAGAACGATCCCTGCGGTGATCCCAATGCCCAGCGCGTAATCGCTGAGGCCCAGTCCCGGCAGCGCGCCGGCAAAGGCCGTTTCAAACAGCTTTCCCCCGCCGACCAGTCCGGCAGCGGTATAAACGGTGAAGAACACCACGATGATCAGGGCCGACACAACCCGCAGAGAGACGCCGTGTTCGGGAAAGCGGTTGGCGAGGAATTGCGGAATGGTGAGCGCGTTGCCGAACCGTTCGGTCTGTTCGCGCAGGCGGGGCGCGACGATCACCCAATTGAGTACGGCGCCTGCAAACAGGCCAATTCCAATCCACGCCTCGACTAACCCAGCGGTGTAGAGCGCGCCGGGAAGGCCCAGCAAAAGCCATCCCGACATATCCGAGGCCCCCGCTGAAAGCGCAGCGACCGAAGGCGGCAAATTGCGCCCGGCCAGTAAATAGCCTTCGGACGTGTCCGTGGATTTGCGCCAGGCGAACAGCCCGATGCCGATCATCAGTAGGAAGTAAAGACCAAGGGTGGACAGCGTGGCGATGTTCATATCGCCGCGCGCCTAGCGAACTTACCGTGCCATTACCACCGATCTCACCTTAACGCCGCAGCCCCGCCGCCGCCGCCGCGTTTGCCGTGTCGCCACCGGCCGGAGCGATGACGTTGTGCAGATCCGCTGCGATCGAACGCAGTTTGGCCTCATCGCCCGCCGCGTAGGCCGCATCGCCCAGCGCAATCAATTGATCATAGCGGTTCTTGTCCATAGCGGCGTGGCGCATGGTGCGCAGTTGCTGGTAGTAAGCGGCGATGAAGCCGGGCGAATCCACAACGTAGCGTGTGAACACCGTCTCAGCCGCCTTGATCGCGCGTGAGCAGACCTGAAATTCCTGATTATCCAAAGCGCGCTGCGCGGTTTCCAAATGGCCGCGCGCTTCGTTCATGCCGGTTTCGTCCAGCGTACCAGAAAGGCGGCGCATTTCCTGTTCCGCTTCATAGATCCGCTTGGCGAGCTCGGTCGCCTGCACCTTGGGCTTGTGCCGCAAGCGCGAGATTTCCTGACGGATCATGCGCGCTTCTTCGGTGACAGAACGGAACACATCGGCTTCGTAGCTGGTGCTGACTCGCTTGGCCTGTTCGTCCAAACGGCGACGGATCGCGGTGATTTCGTGGGCGAATTCATTGCCTGCAATCTGGCGCAGCTTGTCGAGGTCATTTTCCGCCGCCAGCAACGCTTCGCGGGCAAAGCGGTCGCCGTCCTGGCTGAAATCGATCTTGGCCAGATCATCGACATAGAAGCTGTGATCGCGCAGGTGCAGGCCGCAGGACGGCAATTCAACCGAGGCGCGGATCAACTGGCTGTCATCGACCGCCCAGTGCAAGATCACCTCGTCACCCGGCATCAGAGGGGCGACATGCGGTGGCAGATCAGTGGCGGCAAGGCGGAACGAACCGATCAGAAGGTTCGCCTCAGGCTCGGGCACGTCGGGCGCTTTTTCGTAAAGCTCGACATCGATCCAGTCCGCTGCGCCCGGCTCCAGTTTTCGCGCGGCGCGGAAGGTGCGCTGGCCCTTCTTGGGCAGCACTTCGCCTTTTTCGAGCAGCGGTTCGAGCATGTTGATGGCGCGCGTGCCGTCGGTGTCTTCGACCTTGACCGCGATGGTCGCGGTGCAGGGCGCTCCGGTCGCGGTCGCCATCGTGCGGGTGAGTGTGAGCGCCTGTGAAGCGGCCTCCACCGGCGCGCCGGTTTCATCGACAACGCGCATTTGCACCACGGTTTCGCCGGGTTCGAGCAGGATCGAAAAGATCGGCTTTTCCGCGACGCCGCGCGTGCCGTAATCCTCGCCCTTGTTGGAGGTGGCCGTGACACTCCAGTCTTCGGTGCCTTCTTGCCCGATCACGCGGATGCGGGCGCGTTCGCTGGTGGTGCGCGCTTCGAAATCATAGGCGATCTGCTCGCCCGCGCCCTGTTTGACGCGCGATTTCTTAACGCCTGCGCTGCTGTCCTGATGGACAAGGGCGGTCCCGTCGGCCCTCTTCCATTCGCGGCTTTCGGCGTAGATCGCCGCGCCTCTGGCAACAGCGGTCATCGGATCGATCTCCAGATCGACATCGACGCCCAGATCGCCCGGGACACGTTCGCGCACCACCGGCATGCGCGATGGCCCGCCGATCAGCACAACTTTGGTCACATCGCCCGCCGTGTAATCGTGATCAGTCAGCACCTTGCGGCACAGCTCAATCGAGCGTTCAATCTGCGGGCCGACGATTTCTTCGACCTGCGCGCGGCTGATCGGGATGTCGAGATAGATCGGCTTGCCATCGACATCGCGCGCCTGCGCTTCGGTTTCGGAGACGAAGATCGTCGTCTCCTGCATCGTCGAAAGCTCGATCTTGGCGCGTTCGGTGTGCGCCTTGGCGATCGCCATCAGCTGTTGCAGCTGGGGCGAGCGGGTGATGTCCTTGGGGATGGTGAAATTCTGTTGCAGCCACGGCGTGACGACATGCTCGATCAGCAGACGATCAAAATCGCTCCCGCCCAGCATGTTGATGCCTTCGTGCGCTTCGACCGTCACCGCGCCGTTGATTGCGCGGACTAAGGCGACGTCAAACGTGCCACCGCCCAGATCGTAGATAAGGAACAGACCGTTGCGTGCGTCGGGATTTTCCATGCACGCCATGGCCGCTGCGATGGGTTCCTGCAGCAGGCCCACGGGATTCAGCCCAGCGGCGTTGGCGGCGCGAATGGTGGCTTCGGACTGCATCTGATTGAAGGCGGCGGGGACGGTCACGATGGTGCCGACCAGCTCTTCCTCGCCCGTCTTGGCGCGCGCCTGTGTGAGCAATTGCTTGATCACTTCGGTGCTCGCTTCCTCGGGCGTAATCTTCTCGCCTTCATTGCCAAAGGGTAGGGCGGAACTGGTGCCGAGCAAGCGCTTGAACCGCGCCGCGATCCCCTCGGGCGATACGCGCATCTGTTCGTAAGCGCGCTTGCCCACGTAAATGCTGCCCGAACGGTCTTTCATGATGACGGAAGGCAGCGTGTCTTCGCCCATAACGGTCTTGAACAGCTCCAGCTTGCTCGCGCGGTTGCCGACGATGGTGGAGTTGGAGGTGCCGAGATCAATTCCAAGATGCATGCGTGTTACTCTTCGTTGGCTGGGGTGTTGGCGAGCATGACCTGGCCTGCAACCAGGACCTCGCCGCCGTGCAAAATGGTGGGTTCGATGGTGCGCGAGACATGGACGTGGTCGCCCGAAACATCGTCGCTGTTGATCGGAATAGTGGGGAGCGAGGCGCTCCACGGCTGCCCGTCAAAGCGGCGCAGTTCCATGTCCTCTTTGGCGAGAACCGCGTCCAACCGGCCTCGCGAATAGCGCAGCATGGCCGCGTCGCTGCCGCCTTCGTCCTCGCCGTGCTTGAGCGAGAGCGCCTCGCACAGCTTCCAGTAATGGGTCGCGAGTTCGGCCAGCGCGGCGTGCGGCTGGCTCATTTCGCATCCTTCAGGATACGCTGCATCTGGCACATGTCAGAGACCAGTTGATTGCGAACCTGTTCGGGGGAATTGCGCTCCAGCAGCCATTCCACCACCATCAGTGCGATATCGACCCGGCGCAGCTTGTTGGCGATGGCGACCGAGATATCGCGCCAAATCGTCCACGGCCCCTCCTGATGCGGATCCACTTCGAGCATTTCATCAAAGATAGAGCAGTATTTGCCCACCAAACCGCCGGTATCCGCGCCAATACCGCCGCGATCCAGTTCGCGGGTGAAATCGCGCAGGTTCTGGGCAACGGTCGTCGTCAACTCGTCAAATCGTTTGAACAGCACATTGCCGATCAAGGTTGGCAAGTCGCGCTCAACCGCTTGCTGAAGCCCCGGCACCGCCGCGAAGCAGTGTTTGAGCGCTTTGGCGAGGCGCAGGCTTTCATCGTACATTTTGTGATCGTTGGTCAGAGTGATGCCCAACTCGCGCACGGTCTTGAACAACTCGGCCGATTGCGGATCATCCAGCCCGCGGGCTTCTTCCAGCTTTTGAAGCGGCACGCGCCACTGAGACCACAGGTCCAGCGTGGTGGTGATCAGAGTAATCTTGGCCGGATCGCGCGGATTGGCCTCCAGCGAGGCGACTGCGTCAACGATCTTGCCGCGCAGGTTCTGGAGTTGGGGATCGGCGAGCGAACCATAGCCCTTCACGATTGCTTCCAGCGTCGGCGTGTCGCACGCGCGGATATCGGCGCTGTTTTCGCTGATATGCTTGGCCAAAAGGATGCGCCCTTCGCGCGTGGCGCTCAGCGCCTCGGCGACAGAACGACCGACCTTGTCGCGATAGGCTGAAACAGCCTGTTCGTAGTGATCATCGCTTGTCTGGCTGAAACAAGCGCGCGAGCGGGCTTCGTCGATCCGGTCGCGTGTTGCGTGCGCGTCCCAACTCACCAGGTCTGCCATCAGGGTGCGCTGAAGGTTTTCGTCCTTCGCTTTGACCGTCAATAGCGCGAGGCCAAGGTTGATACGAGCCAGCCCGGTGGCCGAAAGGCGCAGGTTGAACAGAGCATCCGCATCCCCGCCACTGACAGCGCGGCGCGCTTTGACCTGGTCCTCCGCGCTGAGCTCCGGAAGCCAGGCGAGTTCGTGCTTCACCCGGTCGCGTGGGGCCAGCAATTCCGCCTGCGCGGCCTCGACCGCGTCGGGGTCCACGTCTTCGGAGAAGGAGAGATCATCGGAGGCCTGTGCAATCGCGCCCTGGTCCGCGTCCATCGCCACGTCGAGCGTGGTGAAGGCGTTGCCTGTAAAATAGGCCTTTAGGGCTAGGCCTTCGCGGCTGTTCTCTTCTTGAGCGGCGGCCTGTTCATCATCGCGCCGCGCTTTGAGCCGGTCGAGCCGCCTTTTCGCTCCCGCTTCGGCGGCAATCTCCGCCTCATTCGGCTCAACTTCGCGCGCTTCGTCTTTGCGCAGTTTCTTCCAGAACACGACCAACCCCTCGTAATGACACGTGGGGTTTGTACTGAAGGCTTATCGTAAAGATCCCTTTAAGTTCAGCGGGTAATTGCGGTTTTTTAGTTCACATTTATTCGGATTAGTTGGCGGTGCTCAATAGAGTTTTCGCCAATTTGGCCGCCTTGCCAGCGCCTTTGAGTGTTGCGAGATTGTCCCGCAAAGCTTGCGAAAGGGGCAGACCACTGCTCGCCTGCGCTTCGCTCAGGCTTTCGAGCACATGGAACGCGCCCCGTTGCGCGAAGTCGAAACCGGGCAACCACAACTGCATGGCCTGGCTGAGCGCGTTGGCGTGCAAAGGGGAGGTCTGAGCCACCTGAGTCAGGCTCGCGCCGAGGCGGTTGAGCTTCACCCATTCCGCGTCTGAGAGTTTCTGCATGATCTGGGCAAAGCGTGTCGGCTGGAACGCGCCGTTCTCGATGCCTTCGATCATGGCGTCGATAGCGAGCCCCTTAGCGTCGGCGTCCTTGCCGATAAGGCCGAGGCACAGCACCAAATGCCCACCTTCGCCCCACGGGCGACCACGAACAAACAGTGCGTCAAAGTACCCATGCGAGGGCGACCATGAGCTGGTGTCTTCGTCGATGCGGGTCATGAGGGACGAGGTCGCACGGAAATAGGCGCCGGTGGCGTCCTGCGGCCAGACGTAGAACAGCCATTGGGCAACCCACACGCTGAGCAATTCGGACCAGCCGAACTGGCTGCGTTCGACACGGCCATTAGCAGCTATGGTGGGGATGCTTTTCCAATCGGGCTCGGCGGCCTTGCCGAGCAAACTGCGGCCAAAGCTTAGGAGCGATTTGGCTGGCGTGGATGATGGTGCATCGCTTTCGGCGGCGCTGATCTCATAACTGAGATGCGCGTTCTTCCAGCGCATATCCTCATACGATTCCTTGGTGTGCGATGTGCGCCATGTGAAGTGCGCTGGCCTAGCGCCGCCGGGCTGCGTGTCTTCGACACGCATGACCGCAAATTCCTCGCTCCAGTCGCGCGTCGGATCGCAGGATCGTGCGGCGCAGAGCCACGCGGCGTAGTGCTTGGCGTCGTCCTTGGCGGGGCGAACCTCGCCGCCCAGAGCAAATCGCGCGACGCGGCCAAGGTTGCCCAGCATATCCTCGATCATTTGCAGCGCCGTGGCGCGGTTGTCGGGCGCGAGCCGTATGAGCGAACGATGCAAGTCGAGGGAACCCAGCGCGCCGGGTTCGTCCGCCCTATCTCTTAGACGTTCCACCCAGACCAACGGATCGATCCACCCGCCTCGATGGGTGGGCGTCGAAAGCGGCTGTTTGGCGATGCCTTGCACAACCCTTTGCGCCATCGCGTGCAGGTGGCCGATGATGGGGACGAAGGTGTTTTCCTTGGAGTAGTATTTGAGGTGACCTTTGACAGGCCCCTTCAGCTCTCCGCTGGCCCAGGATTGAACAAAGGCGCGCACGCTGTCGCCGACTCCTATGGAGGCGGTTGCCAGCCCGTTCTGTGCGGTTGCGAGCGAACGGTCGCTCAACCGGTGCAGCATCGGTGCGACGCGTTGGTCAAAATCGGCGGGGCGTTGGTCGGCCAAGCGGCTGATACCGTCGATAATCCGCTCGATTTCGTCGGGGCTATCCACCACCTCGACCGCGTGAAAGGCAGCGTCGATCAATTCGTCAAGCGTGGCGATTGGCTCGATGCGGTCTTCTTCGAACAGCACCTCGTTGGCCAAGAGGTCTTCGCTGAGCGCCTCGTAGTTTTGGGTGTCGGTCGGCGCGGGCTCAGGCGCATCGCTAGCGCGGCCCGATTTCGCAAGCAGTTCGGCGAAGGCTCGCTGATGGGTCGCCGCGATAAAGCCGGCTGCGTCTTCAATCCGGTCCCACAGCGCTTCGTCCAGCGCCGATGCGTGGTCCGAAAGCAGAGCCATCGCCTTGGCCTGCACATCGCCGTTTTCGTGTTGCAGCGCTTCAATGACCGCCTCCAACGCCGCCGCATCGGGTGCGCCTTTTTCGGCGGAGCGCTTAAAGATCTTTTCCAGCAGTTTCAGCGCCGAGATCGCCGTGCCCTTGGCGGGCGCAGCGAAGACCGCTGGCAATTCGCGCAGGGCATGGCCGGTTTCGAATGTGGCAGAGGCTTCAATCTTGGCGAGTGTATCGACCGCGAATTTCTGAACCAGGCCAACCTTGTGGCAGAGCAGATCGATAATGGCCCCTTGGCGCGCGAGCAGCTCATCCTTTGTGGGCTTCATCGCTTTGAAGAACTTTGCATAGCCCGACAGCTGGTTCTGCTTGATATCCGCGCGCAGGCCCGTGACCGCGTGGTCGAGCAGCTTGTCGCGGCTGTAGTGTCGCTCAGCTGAAAGTTTCAGCAGCGCATCGGTCCAAGTTTCCCACTCATCCGACGCGCCTTTTTGGAACCACGAATTGGTGTTGAAAGCGTTGGTCTCAACCCGGAACAGCCCTTCGATATCGTCCATCAAATCGGGATCGGCGAGTAGTTGACGGCTGATAGGCTGTACCGTTTCGCCGTTCCAGCTGTAGAAGCCGATGCCCATCAGGTAGTCGGCGAATTTCCTGTAGTAACCATCAACTGTGGGCTTTTGACAGACCCCGATCTTGATCCATTTGCGAATGGTATCGAAGTCCAGATGGGACCACTCCTGTTCAAGTTCGTGCGCTAGCCAGTCGTCAATCCAATCGGGTTTGCGATCCTCGATGATTTTGGCAAAGGCTTTGCCGTGTGCCGCGTCATAATGGAACCGCTCTTTCTTGACCGCGCTAAGAGGGCCACACGCGAAAACGGCGAGGCTGGCGCGCCTTGTCTCTGCGCTGTTCCAAGTGCCCCAACCACTCTGGACCCCATTTCCGGTTGCGGCCTTCAACCGCTCGGACGCGCCCGCGTTGGCCTTTCCCCGGCTCAGTTGGCTGTGCAGTTTCTGGGCAGCGGTTGAGAGTTTCTTGCGATCCTCTTCGGCCATATTCCAGAAAGCGGCCTGCACCTCTTTTGGGTGGCCATTCGTAAGGACCAGATCTTCCAACTCTTCCGGGGTCATTGCATGGCGCCTTTCTCAGCGATGTCCTGATCCATCAGCGAGGCGGCGAGGATGTGTTTGCATGGGCCGCGCTGGCCTTGGTATTTGCTGAACCAGGGGCATGTGCACGCCTCTCCGCTGTCGCTCAGGCGCACGCGGTGGACGGTGCCGGTGCCCTCGACCTCGTAAATTGAAGTTCCGCTGCCATCGTCGCCCGTCACGCGCCGGACCTTATTGGCTTCGATCAGTTTGCGCGCGCCCAGCAGGCGCGGCTGCATCTGCTCCACCTTGCCGAGGTCAAACGGCAATTCGCGGTGGAAGTAATGCGCGCCGCCCGCGTCGTATCCGGCGAGGCCCCGGCTGCCCAACACGGCCAGCGCGCCTTCGACGTCACCGGTGGCCACATTCAACCGCGCGGCAAGGTCCGCCGGATCGACTTCGGATTGCCATTTCAGGCTCGCGCGAACCTGCGCGACGACGCTTTCATCGGGCGGGTTGGCGAGGTTGGCAAGGACCTGACCTTCGCCCGAAAAGCCGCGATAGACCTCGGGGCTAATAAGGAGGAAGAACGATCCCACATCGTAGCACACCTCCCACGCGCTCGCGCCGCTGTCGTCGTCGGCCCAGACCTTGAGCGTTTTGGCGCGCAGCAGCAGCGGCTCGATCACCTTGACCCGGTGGGTGCCGAGGATCGGGACCGCGCCGGGCGTCTCGCGCTGGCTCGCCCGGATCGAGCGGCCTGAGGAAATCGCGTAAGTGGGCCGCTTCGGCCGAGCAGCCTTGGGGAGCGAGCGCAGGAACCGCAAAGCGTCCGCCGCGGGCACCTCCATTTTGAGGTCAAGGCGCGGCATATAGGCCTGCACTTCGCTGAAGCCCTTAATCCAGCGCAGCGGCAGTTTGACCTTCTTCTCAACCGTCCGTTGATCGCCTTTGCTCAGCACCACCTCGTCCGCGCCCACGGCGAACTCGACTTGCTCGTCATCGCGCAGACGCAGCAGGGCTGCGCGCATATCGGTGTTGAAATCGACATTGGTGGTGCCGCGCCCGTGGCAATCGCCCTCGAACACGCCTTCGGGCAGGTCAACGCGGGCGTAAACGCCGCAACAGCCGCTGAACCCTTCGAGGCGGAGCAGGTTTTCATTGTTGGTGAGAACCGGGTCGAGATTGGGCGGCACCGGCAGAAAGAAATGCGTGCCCACCACTTCGCTCAACACATAGAGCATTTCGCCCGTCATGCGCGGTTTGCGCAAGGTTCCGTCGAAAAAGTACGGCTTGGCCTGATCGGCGTTGCAGGTGGCGAGCGAGACTTGCGGCCCGCCCAGATCGTTCGCCGCGACGCCCGATGGAAAGGCGTACTGGTACGTAAAGTCTAGCGAAGCGCCCATAAATCCCTCCTGCGAGCAGGACACCGTATAGCCCATGGATCGTCAAAAAAATCCCTAATGGCCTCTCAATTACCGGAGTAATCGCGCGTTGGCGCTTGCATGCGCTGGCTGCGCAGACTTACACATGGTTCTCGACTACGCGGCTGGCGAGTGCGGGGGCGCTTTTGGAAGACGAATATCAGACCGAACCGGTGCCCAAAGCTGCGAGCATTCCATGGCTTCGCATTGCGTTCCTCAACGCCATTTTCAGCATCTCGCTGCCCACTTTCCTAGGCGGTTTGGAGCTTTCCGCCGCCGCGCCCGCCTGGACGTTTGTATGGGGCGTCATCGCGGGCGGCGTCGTGCTCACGATCATGGCGGCGTTTATGGGGGTGATCGGCACGCAAACGCGGTTAAGTTCCTACATGCTGGCGCGCTTCGCCTTTGGCAAACAGGCCTCGCAATTGCTCAATCTGGCCTTCGCCGTGTCCTTGCTAGGCTGGTTTGGCGTCAACATCGAGATTTTCGCCGACTCCATGGTCGTGCTGTGCGCGCAGATCGGTCTGGATGTGCCGGTGATCGCCTTGGAAGTCATCGGCGGGGTGATGATGACCGCGCTCACCTACTTGGGGCTGCGGCGGATCAATCTGCTGTCCATGATCGTGACCCCGGTTTTGGCGGTCGTTACAGTTATGATGCTGCTTTTAGTTTTGGAGGCGGGATCGTTCGCTGAGCTAATGGCCAAAAGCGCGGCGACTGGTTTGTCGTTTGGAGATGTGTTGTCAGCGACCGTTGGCGCGGTCGCGGTAGGGGCCGTGATTATGCCCGACACCTGCCGCTTTGTGAAAGGCTGGGCGGGCGGCGTGGGCGTGGCGATCGTGACCTATCTGATCTCTGCGCCGATTGTGACTTTGGTCGCCGGGCTCGCGGGTCTGGCGAGCGGGCAGGGCGATATCCTGCCCTTGATGCTGGCGCTTGGCCTTGGGCTTGGCGCGTTCGCCATTGTTTTTGGAGGAAGCACGACGCTCAACGCGCTCAACCTCTACAGCGCTACCTTGTCGATGGGCACGGTCTTGCCGAGCGTGCCTCGTAACGCGATGGTTCTGATCGGAGGGATTGGGGGGACGACTTTCGCGTTCCTCAACATTCTCGAGAGCTTTATCCCGTTCCTAATCTACCTCACCGTTATCTTCATTCCGGTCGGCGCGGTGATCGTGGCGGATTACTTTCTGGTCCCAAGCTCGTCTTACGAATTCAAATCCTTCGAGGACGTTGATCCGGTGCGTTGGCCCGCGCTCGCGGCGTGGGGACTAGGCAGCGCGGTCGCCTTTTCTAGCATGAACGAACTGATCACGCTGACGGGGACGGTGGCGTTTGACGCGATCCTGGTGAGCTTTGCCGCGCATCTGACGCTGAGCCACTTGGCCAATCGAAAGGCTGTCGCTGCGTGAGGATTGGAATCGATGTGGGCGGCACGCACACCGATGCTGTGCTGTTGGATGGCGAGCGTATTGTCGCCTCGTGCAAGGAGCTGACCAGCGCGGATGTCATATCGGGCGTGAAGGCGGCGCTGACCGAACTTCACCGGCAAGCAGGCGAGTGGCCGCGGCTTGAAACGGTGATGATCGGCACGACGCAGTTCACCAACGCTGTGATCGAGCGGCGCGAGCTTTCGCCGGTTGCCGCGATCCGGATCGGACTGCCCGCCGGACGCGGGATGCCGCCGGGCGTCGGATGGCCCGAAGACATATTGAGGGAGCTGGGCGATCACGCTTACACGCTGCCAGGCGGATACCTCTACGATGGGAAGCCTCTCGCGCCGCTGGATGAAGAAGCGATGCAGGCCTGCGTCGAGGATATCGCGGCAAAGGGCATCACCAACATTGCGATCTCCTCCGCGTTCTCACCCGCCAATCCCGAACCTGAGCTTGCGATGGCCGACCGAGTGCGCGCGGCGATCCCGGACGCCATCATCACCCTGTCGCATCAGATCGGTCGGCTGGGTCTGTTGGAGCGCGAGAACGCCGCGATGCTCAACGCCGCCCTGCGCCCCTTTGCGGTGCGCGTGGTGGAAGCCTTTGTGGGCGCTCTGTCCGATTTGGGCATCACCTGCCCGCTCTATATCAGCCAGAACGACGGCACCTTGATGGACGCCCGCTTCGTACGGGAGTTTCCGGCGCTCACCTTCTCCTCCGGTCCCACGAATTCATTGCGGGGCGCGGCGCGATTGACCGGGCTGGAAGAGGCGATCGTCGTCGATATTGGCGGCACCACCAGCGATATCGGGGTGCTGCGCGGCGGTTTTCCGCGCGAAAGCAACCGAGCGGTCGATGTCGGCGGGGTGCGCACCAATTTTCGGATGCCCGATATCATGGCCGTGGGACTGGGCGGGGGCAGTCTGGTTTCCGAGGATGGCCTCAGCGTCGGACCGCAATCGGTGGGGCACCGGCTTGTGACCGAAGCTTTGGTGTTTGGCGGGTCGACACTTACGGCGACCGATATCGTCGTCGCCGCTGAACGCGCTGAAGTGGGTGACCCTTCCAAGGTCGCGCATCTGCCTAAAGAGACGGTCGAGAACGCGCTCACCAGCATGCGCGCCATGCTGGAGGAGAACATCCGGCAGATGAAGCCTGATAAGCAACCTCTACCGGTGATCTTGGTGGGAGGCGGAGCAATCCTTGCACCGGAAAACCTGTCCGACGCTGCGCAGCTTTTGACGCCCGAACACAGCGGCGTCGCGAACGCCATGGGCGCCGCCATCGCGCTGGTCGGCGGCGAGGCGGAAGTGTTCGCCGACTACCAAGAGGAAAGCCGGGAAGGCGCTCTACAACGCGCCAAAGATCAGGCCTGCGACGTCGCCGTGCGCGCGGGCGGGGATCGAGCGAGCCTCAAAACCACTGAGATAGAGGAAACCGCGCTGCCTTACATGGATGACGGGGCAACCCGGATCCGAGTGAAAGTGGTCGGCGATCTGGCGCGCGTGCCCTCGGCCGGGGAGGGAAAGCCGCTATGAGTGGGCAGATCACTCTCGAGATGCTTGACGATATCGCGGCCGGCGCGGCTTTTCTCGCAACCGGCGGCGGCGGTGATCCGCACCTGGCGTGTCTCTGCGCAAAGGAAGGGCTGAAAGCCTACGGTCCCGCGCGGATGATCGCGCCCGAAGAGCTGGCCGATGACGCGTTCGTGATCGCGGTTGGCGCCGTGGGCGCGCCGACCACCAGCCTCGAATTGCTGCCATCCATTGATGAAGCGGTGCGCGTGGTCAAAGCCTATGCGGAGATCGTCGGTCGGCGCCCGGACGCCTTGGTGTCCTTCGAGATCGGCGGCAGCAACTCGCTGATCCCGATTGTGGCGGCGGCGGCCTTGGGCATTCCGCTGATCGATGGCGATGGCATGGGCCGCGCTCTGCCCGAAGCGACGATGATGACCTACGCCATCGCCGGTATCTCGCCGACGCCAGCGGTCGGGCTCGATTACGCGGGCAACACCGAGCGTTTCGATGCGCCTGATGTGCAAGCCTATGAGCCCATGATCCGCCGCTTCGCCATGGAACGCGGCGGCATGGCGGTGAGCGCCGAATTCGGCATGACCGGCGCGCATTTGAAAGCCTGCATTGTGCCCAAAACGGTGACTTTGTCGGCGGAGTTGGGACGCTTCCTGCGAACGGGCGAGGGCAACGCAGCGGAACGTGAGGCGGATCTCGCCAAGCTGTTCCAAGGCACGATCTATGGCCCGTTGGAGCTGATCGCATCGGGTCTGGTGAGCGACTATACAAGCAAGGTCGTCGGCGGTTTCGATGTGGGCGAAGCCACTTTGGAATGCGTCGTCAAAGGCGAAGAGCCGCTGAAAGTCAGCGTGAAGAATGAATATCTGGCGGTGAAGCAAGCGGGCCGGATGATCGCGTGCCTGCCCGATCTCATCACGCTGGTGGACTTTGAGACGGGATGGCCGATCAACGCCGAACGCTTGCGCTTTGGCCAGCGGGTGAGCGTCTTCCGGATCGGCAGCCCCGCGCACTACACTACGCCCGAGGGTCTCGCATCGCTGCAACCTTTGATTGATACGGTCCAAGGATAAGTCGCCCCAACAGGGCTAGTTTGGTGCAAGGCCTCAGCCTAAGGCTCTTCCCAATTGGAGGGAATGGCGATGCGCTTTGAGATGGTTGATGTGTTTGCGAACGGGGCGTTTTCCGGCAATCCGGTCGCCGTTGTGCTGGACGCCGATGACATAGACCCCGCGCTGTTTCCGCAGATCACGCAATGGTTCAACCTTTCGGAAACGACCTTCCTGCTGCTCCCGTCCCATCCTGATGCGGACTACCGCGCGCGGATTTTCACGCTTGAACGCGAAATGCCCTTTGCCGGTCACCCCACCCTTGGTTCGTGCCAAGCGTGGCTGAGCACCGGTGGACAGCCGAAGCGGGAAGGGGTGGTCGTGCAGGAATGCGGCGCTGGTCTGGTGGAAATTCGCCAGGACGTAGAAGACCCAGCGCGCCTGTCCTTCAAAGCGCCCCCGCTGATCAAGAGTGGCCCGGTTGAGGCCGAAACGCTCAACCGGATTGTCGACCAATTGCGGCTTGATCCTGCGCAGATTGTATCGGCGAGTTGGGCGGACAATGGTCCTGGATGGGTCGCGATCCTGATGGAGAGCGCCGAGGCGGTGCTGGCGGTCGAACCCCAACGCCACAGCCCTTCGCGCATGGATGTCGGGCTTGTCGGACCTCACTCCGTAGGCGGCGATGTGGCTTTCGAACTGCGCGCGTTTTTCACCGATGCCTTTGGCGCGGTGGTCGAGGACCCGGTAACGGGCAGCCTCAACGCCTGCGTCGCGCAATGGCTCAAATCGATGGGGCGCGTGTCGGACGGTTACCGCGCGGCGCAAGGCACCCGGATTGGACGTGAAGGCCGCGTGGATATCGAATATTCGGGCGAAGACACCTGGGTCGGCGGGCAGGTGCGCACGATGTTCACCGGTCATGCCGCCGATTGGCGCTGATCCTCAGACGTCGTCGCCGAATTCGGCCAGCAGCTCCAGATATTCCATATCGCGGATGACGAGGGCGCGGCCTTCGCGCGCGATAATCCCTTGCGTCTCCCATTCGGAAACCAGGCGGCTGACGTTTTCGCGCGCAAGGCCCGCAAAGGCGCCTAGGTCGCTCTGGCTGGGATTGAAAAGCAGCCGTCCATCGTCCCGCTCCGAATCCACCAGCCGCACCAGCGCTCTCGCAAGACGTGGGCCCATGGAGAACGTGCGATCGCTCTCAATCACGAGGTTCTGTTCGCGCACCCGCCGGGCCAATTCGCGCAGCACTGCAATCATCGACGTCGGGTTGGTCGCGACTGTGTCGAGGAAGGCCTGTGTCGGCAAAAGCAAGACGGTGGTGTCCACCACGGCGGTCACCGCGGCGGTGCGCGGCCCGCTGTCAAGCAGGGCGATCTCTCCGACCAATTCGCCCGGCGCGCAGTAATTGAGGATGATCTCGCGCCCCCCGGCGCTCACCACACTTATCTTCAACCCGCCGGTCAGCAGATAGACCGCAAAAGCGCCCTTTTCGTCGCCCTGGTTGATGATCGTTTCGCCGGGTTTCAGCTCACGCTTGCGCGATTGGCGCAAAAGCGCGTTGAGCGGTTCAGGCTCGAGCGCGCGCAGCAGGCTGTCGGCCGAGAGCTTGTCCAAGACGTCATCAAACGATTCCATCGCGAAGTTCCCCTTTGAGACCGGGATAGCTCAGCAAGGCGGATCACCGCAACCGCACCGTTTCATGCGCCCAGTCGCAAGAAAATGCGTGTTTTTCGAATAAATCGCACACAAGTGTGATGGATATCACAGCCGGATCGAGGAGGTGCATCTATACAGGCTCTCAAGTTACGAAGCTCAGGCTACAAAGTTCAAGAGGCGACCCGAGCGGAGGAGAGTTCCTCCGTTACCTTTGGCTCACATCCCTGGGGGGAGGGATGTGAGCCATTTTTTTTGCGCATGGGACGTTCCCGCTCACCTAAGTTGTCATCAAGGGCTCTAGCGCCCCGCTTTTCACACTGGTTCTGAGTTTTTCCGCCAACTCATTGGCGATCCGCGCCTTCAACGCGTTGGCGAAAGCCGGGTCGCGCGTTTCCAGCGCGTGCAGCGCTTCGGCATCCCATTCGACATAGCGCGCGCCGGGTTTGGCTCGTGTAGTGGCCGAAGCCGGGGCGCGCTGGACAAAGGCGATTTCACCGATGAAATTGTGGCGCGGCACGGTGAAGGAATGCCCGCCTTTCTCGACTGCCACCTCGCCATCTAGGATGAAGTAGAGCGATGGACAGGCCTCATGTTGGACCGTCAAAGGCGTCCCCTTTTCCGGATCGGCGGTGCGCCACTTCGCCAGCTTCAGAGCTTTTCGAAACTGGCCGGGCGTAAAGGTGGAGAGAGCGCCGAGCAGGCGCTTTTCCTCCTCGGTCAATTGAAAGGTGGTGCGGTCCAGCAGCACTTGGAACAACACCCATAGATTGACCGCGACCATGAGAAATCCCGTCATCACCGAATCCCACAAAGGCGGTTTGGGGACGAGCCAGTAATACGCGTTGAAGATCAGACTCGAGACTATGATCATCACCCGCAGTTTCAGTTCATCTCGAATGAAATAGCCGATAAGAAGCAGGCCGGTCCCCAAATGTATAAGCCAGGCCGGATCGAGCAGGGTCATGGTCGTTTCTCCCAGACCGATGACCGTAAGGATTGCGCGCGTAAAGGCTATCCCCTTGCGCACGTGCGGGTTTGATCTTGGCCGCCCGATCAGGCACCTTTTGGGCCAAGGGATCACGGGAAAGGGAGAGGCCGTCATGGAAATGCCGAAATCCGGCAAAAGCTGGAGCGAGCTTCAAGATATCTTGATCGAACGCGGCGCGGGGGATGCCAAGTGGCGCGACGGCAAGACGGCCGTTTATGTCTTTAACGCAGGGCCCGAAGTCGCTGAGGTCCAGCACGGCGCCTATTCGCTTTACATGTCGGAGAATGGACTGGGACCGCTCGCTTTTCCCTCGCTGGCGCAGATGGAGCGAGAGGTGGTCGGCATGGCGCTTTCGCTGTTGCATGGGCCTGAAGGGGCCACTGGAGCGATGACCTCGGGTGGGACCGATAGCATCACGATGGCGCTCAAGACCGCGCGCGATTACGCCCGCAGTGAGAAAGGCCAGTCTGGCCCCGCCAATATCGTCCTGCCGCAATCGGCTCACCCCGCCTTCGATAAGGCGGCGCATTTGATGGACATCGAGGTCCGCCGGATCGCACTCAAAAGCGATGGCAGTTACGAAGCCGATCCGAACGCCATGGGTGAGGCTTGCGATGCGAACACTGTCATGATGGTTGGCTCCGCGCCCAACTTCCCGCATGGCATCATCGACCCGATCGCCGCTTTGGGAGAGGTGGCCGAGGCCAAAGGCGTGTGGCTGCACACCGATGCGTGCGTGGGCGGCTATTTCGCGCCCTTTGCGCGGATGAACGGTGTGCCGGTTCCTCCGTTCGATTTTGAGGTGCCGGCCGTCCATTCGATGAGCGCGGATCTGCACAAATATGGATACGCTGCGAAAGGCGCCTCCACCGTGCTCTTCCGGTCAGAGGCGCTCTACAATCACATGCCGTTCGACGAACGCGATTGGAGCGGCGCACCGATGAAAACACCGACCCTCGCGGGAACGCGTCCGGGCGGGGCAATCTCAGCCGCTTGGGCGGTCATGAACGCGCTAGGCGTCGAAGGCTATCGCGCAAAACAGGGATTGGTGTGCCAAACGCGCGAGCGTGTTGAGGAAGGGCTCGCCAAACTTGGGTTTGAGGTTTTGGGCAAACCGATTCTGGGTCTGATCGCCTTTCGCCATCCCGATCATGACAGTTTTGCCATTTATGGTGAGATGTACCGCAAAGGCTGGTTCACTTCGATCACGGTCGATCCGCCCAGTTTGCACCTGATGCTTTCGCCCAAACACGCCGAAGTGGTGGATGAGTATCTGACCGATCTGGCGGAATGCGTGGCGACGGTCGCGGCCGGAAAACAGGGCGCAAAGGTCGAGGCGCGATATTCGTAATTGAGAGGCGCGCCGGCAGACGCGCCTTAGACAAATCGTCGCGGCCCCTCGCTGCGCTCTCTCAACAGGCCCGCTTTGCGCAGCACATTGGTTTTGAGGTCTTCGTGCGCTGGGCGCGATCCGCGTTTGGCCAGTATTTGGGCGACCCGTGTGATCAGATGCGCCGGGTCAAAGGGCTTGCGAATGAAATCCTGCGCGCCGGCGTATATGGCCTGCGCCTCGTCCTGTGCGCCCGTCATCGCGGTGAACATGATTACGGGCAGATCGTAGAATTGGGGGCTGCTCCTAAGTTTGCGCAGCAGAGTGACGCCCGACATGCCGGGCATATCCTGATCCAGCAGCAGCAAATCGGGGCGACGTTTATGCGCGACTTCCCACGCTTCATCCGCTCTAGTGACCCATCCGCAGGCGTGGCCCACATCGATCAGGACTTCACTAGCCAGCGCGGCGATAAGCTCATCATCATCGGCGATAAGGATTCGGGCCATGGGTCAGGATTTCCGTCAGGTCAGCGATTTCAAAGCCATCAGAGTTTAGCGTTGCGGTCACCAAAGGGTTGTTGGCAGCCTCCTCGTTGGCATTACCTAGGATTAAACGTTGCCGTGGCGCCTGCAGGTCTCCACACGGGCAGCCATGATTCGAGAGACCAACACAGATCCGTTCGTTCCCACGCAAGGCATCCACAATTTGCGCGATTACGGCGGTTGGACAACCGTTGACGGCGGCCGTGTCAAAACGGGCCTGCTGTGGCGATCGGGCCAGCACCGGGACGCGACGGACAACGACTTGGACGCGTTCCAAGCGCTCGACATTCGCACCATCATTGATTTTCGCGGGGAAAGCGAGCGCGAGAAGTTTCCCTGCCGCCGGCATACCGATTTCGAGGCCGATATTATCGCCCATCCCGGCGAAACCAGCAGCTCCCCTCCGCACGAAGGCGGCGGCGGAGCGGTCACAATGACGGCTCAGCTGGCCTATGATCGTATGATCGCGGTCTACACGCGTATGCCGGTCAATCCGGCGATGATTTCGATGTTCAGCCGCTATTTCGAGGCGCTCGACACGCGCGAGGGCGGCAGCCTTATTCATTGTTTCGCAGGCAAGGACCGCACCGGCGTTGGGGCGACGCTGTTGCTTCACGTGCTGGGCGTCCACCGCGATGACACCGTGGCGGAGTTCCTTCGCACCAACGACGCGCCGACAATGCATATCCTTGAAAACCAGTCGCTGCCGCGCATGCGCGAGGTCTATGATGGAATCGAAGAGGGCGCGGTTGAGAACCTCATGAATGTGCGCCCCGAATATATCGCGACCTATTTCAGCGAGGTCGAACGCGACCACGGGTCACTCGATAGTTACCTTGCACAAACTTTAGGTGTGGACGAGGCAAGGAAAGCTCGCCTGCGCGACAAGTTCGTGGCGTGACAAGCGGGGCTTCGCTTCCCATATTCGCCGCGTAATCAGACACGAGAACCTAAGAGACACACAATGGCTACCCATCGCACCAAAATGCTCATCATCGGCTCCGGCCCCGCAGGCTATTCCGCCGCGATTTACGCCGCGCGCGCCATGCTGGAACCGATCGTGGTTCAGGGCCTGCAGCCCGGCGGCCAGCTGACGATTACCACCGATGTCGAGAACTATCCTGGCTATCGTGACGTGGTGCAGGGCCCGTGGTTGATGGAAGAGATGAAAGCGCAGGCCGAACATGTCGGAACGCGCATGATGTACGACATCATCACTGAGGTTGATCTCGACAACGGTTCCCCGTTCCGCGCGGTGGGCGACAGCGGCGATGAATATATCGCGGACACCGTCGTTATTGCGACGGGCGCTCAGGCCAAATGGCTGGGCGCTCCGGGCGAGGCGGAACTGGGCGGCAAGGGCGTGTCAGCCTGCGCGACCTGCGACGGGTTCTTCTATCGCGGCAAGAAGGTGGTTGTGATCGGTGGTGGCAACACCGCCGTGGAAGAGGCGCTGTACCTCACCAACCACTCCGACGATGTGACCCTGATCCACCGCCGCGATGAATTGCGCGCGGAGAAAATCCTGCAAGAACGCCTGTTCAAATCGGACAAGACCAGCGTCCTTTGGAACAAGACCGTCGAAAGCTTCGAAGCGGGTGAAGACGGCGCGCTTAGCCACCTCGTTCTCAAAGACACGGTCACCGGCGAAACCTCCACGATTGACGCCGACGGCGCGTTTGTTGCCATTGGTCACGCGCCCGCGACCGAGCTGTTCAAGGGCAAGCTTTCGATGGACGCGTCAGGCTATCTTGATGTCGAGCCCGGAACGCCCAAAACGGCGATCCCCGGCGTTTTCGCAGCTGGCGATGTGACTGACCATGTCTATCGCCAAGCGGTGACGGCGGCGGGCATGGGCTGCATGGCGGCGCTGGATGGCGAGCGGTTTCTGGCGACGCTCGAAGACACAGCCGAAGCGCAGGTCGAAGCGGCCGAGTAGTTCGGCCAAGTCTTACATCGAAAAGCGCTCTCGCGGCCCGCCGCGAGAGCGCTTTTTCTCATCCAGCTTTGAGCAGGTTCGCGCCTTGAAGTTCGGTGCCTGATCCAAACACGACCAAGGCTGCGTCCACGATCAGCGCGATAAGCACTACACTCGACAGCAGGAACAGGACAAACCGCACCAACACCTTGTTCGCCAGCACATGAACCAACGAATGGATCACGCGCAGGCCGACATAGATCCAGCCCAGAAACGCGTTCATCCCATCGCCCGCGCCCAATATGGCAAGGAGGATGGCCACCGCGTAAAACACCGTCGGCGCTTCATGCAGGTGGTTGTAATTGTGAGCTTTCCATTGAACCTGCGGAGGCAGGCGTTGGTCGAGCAGGCCAGTCAGCTGGGCTTCGTCAGGACCAATTTGGGCCTTCTGCATCGCGGGGAGGCGGGTGGCGTACATCCAGACCCACATGATCATGGTCCAGATCATCAAAGCGACGACCGGTTGCAGGATATCCATACCCATAAGGATAATGCTTTCTCTCATGAAGGGGTCAGGCAGGCACGGCGGATGGATCGGCGAACACCGTCACCATCGCCGCGCGCACGCCCAAAGTGATCAACGCGATCGAGCTGAGCAGGAACAACAAAAACCGCACCGGCAATTTGTTGATCAGAATCTGCCATAGCGAATGGACAATCCGCAGACCGACATAGATCCACGCCACCAGAATATCGAAGCCGGTGGGCCCCATGATCGCAAGGATCACGACGACCGCGTAAAACAAGGTGGGCTGTTCATGCAGGTGCGTGTGATTATGCGCGGGCCAGTTGGCCTTATCCGGGATGACACCTTCCAGATCGACGCCGCGTCCGCCACGCTTACCCAGGTTTGATTTATCGCTAAGCTTGGCGATGGAGCCGAAACGCGGCGGGATAATCCAGAACAGGACAATCATGGTCCACAGGACCAGCACCGCAGCCGGTGCGAGCATTTGCGCTAGCATGAGAACGATCCCCTATCTCTTTGCCGCGATCCTGTAAGGGGTGGGGGCGGTTGTCAATTGCAACCGATCGACGTGTGCTCAGTTCGAAGCGCGCAGGATGTGGCGCTGAAAGTAGCCCAGCTTGGCGCGTGACGCCGTGTGGGTCAGTCCGCGCTTTGCCGCGCTGTGTTCGCACGCCTTGGGCAAATCGTTGCGCGTTTCGACATGGAAGTTGGCCAACCACGCGTGCAGCGCTTTGCGAAAGGGCGATGGCAGCCCGGCAAGATCGCCAAAGTCCACCACATGCAGCTCGCCCCCCGGTGCCAGTTGCGCGGCGGCGTGGTCCAGCGCTGCACGCCAATCGGGGATCATCGAGAGCGAATAGGACAGGATGATCCGATCAAACTCGTCTTCGCCCAGCAGTTCCTGCGCTTCGAACGAACACGCATCGCCTGCGCCCAGAACGGCATCAGCGCCCAAAGCCTTGCGCGCGTTCTTGAGCATCTCTTCCGAGATATCGAGGCCATACAGCTGCACGCCCGGCCAGCGTTTGCGCACCTTCGCCATATTGCGACCCGTACCGCAGGCGACCTCCAGGACGCGCATTCCGGGGCGACAATGCAATCCTTCGATGAGAGTGTCGCGGCCGAACAGGTAGTACTTGCGGGTCAGGTCATAGATGTGGCGCTGGCCCTTGTAGACGCTGTCCATCAGAGCCGCATGGCCACTTTGCGCGGCGTTGGTGGCCATCAGGCGAGCTCGTAAACGTGCACGCCGCCATAGATGGACGACCGATCGCGCGCGGTCAGCTCCAGCGAGACGTCTTCAAGATACCGCCATTTCGACAGGATCGCGTCGTCCAAACGCCCCGGCAGCATCGTCGGCACCGCCGCGGTGCGGAACAGCACCCTTGCGCCTGGGCGGCTGGCGCGCGTGATCCGGCCCCACAGATCGTCCAACTGCGCGTTGTTCATCCAGTCCTGCGCGTCGAGCAGAACGAAGCGGTCCATGCTCGCTTCGTCTCGGTCGCCGATCCACTGCACCATATTGGCGCGCACCACGTCGAGCCGGTCGATCCGCTCCTTCATCACCTCCCAATTCTGGCGCTGGAGATAGGGCGGCAAGGGCGCGTCCATGTCGCGGCTGTAGCCTCGGCCAAAGGCCTGCCAGGCGAAGTAGTTGTCCTTGATCTCAAAGTCGCAGGCGAGCTTTTCCAAGCGGCGGCGCAACACTTCGGCCATCCGCTCATCACCGGCCAGTTCGGCGTATTGCGCGGGCGGAATGCCCAGGCCGAACAGCGAAGCAGGCTGATCGGTCAACCAGCGAACGAATGTCTTGTCGAACACCGGCGCCAACTCGCGTTCGAAGACCTCGCGCTGCTCTTCCATGCTTTCGGCTTCGAGCAGCTTGGACAGGTCGATCTTGTAGAGCTTGGCAAACAGATGCGCCAAGCCGATGAAGTTGCCCAGTAGCCCGCGTCGATACAGCCCCTTGGTGAAGTAGGAAATGCGTTTGCGCCCCCTCAGGTCACGCTTTTCCCAATACTTGCGGCTTTCGTCATCCAGATGCGGGGCGATCACCTCTTTGTAGATCGCCCTGTTCTCCTTGTGGTCGGCGTGACCGAAGAAGCGGTGGAAGCGGTCGTAGTTCGGCAAGTGCTTGATCGCCGTGATCTTGAGCTGGCCCAGCGCGACATGCGCCTTGTTCAGGTCGACCGCGGTGACGCTGGCGGGGTTTGCGGTGAGGTAGGACAGCGCGTTGCACGATCCGCTCGCGATGCACATCGCGCGGCTGTCGGGCTCTATCGCGAGGCCTTCCATATCGACCACCGGGTCTTCCCAGATCTGCGCGTAGACGAGGCCGTTGAAGGCCAGCGCAAACGCCTTGTCGAGCAACTTGTCCTTGGCGCTTACGTCCTTGCGAACCACTGCGTCGGCGATGATGCGTTTGGGTTGAACGGTCATGTGCGGTGGTACCTCTTCAGCCAATCCGGTTGCTTGCGGTAGGCCCGCCTCGTGTCGGATGTGTGACGCTTTCCACAGCTACTCGTGTCCCAGCAACGTCGCAGCGAAGGCATCCGGGTCGGCGTTACCGCCGGTCAGCATGATGACGCTGCGCTCATCGAGCGCGACCTTACCGGCCAGCGCCGCCGCCAACGCCGCCGCGCCGCCCGGTTCGAGCACCATCTGAAGCCTCGCGAACGCCCAACGCTGCGCCTCGCGGACCTCGTCGTCGGTCACCGTCAGCCCCGGCTCGGCGCGACCCTTCAGCAGTTCGAGGTTGATCGCCTTGGTGGCCGTTGGTTGCAGCGCGTCGCAGATCGTCTTGGCAGCCTCGGCCCCGGCGTGCACGATCTCTCCCGCCTTCATCGCTTGCCCCACCATGTCCCAGCCTTGCGGTTCGACGACATGCACTTTGGCCTCTGGACAGGCGAGGGCAAGGCCCGCCGCCAGCCCACCACCGCCGCAACACGCGATCACCTGGCTCGGTCCGCCGTATCCGATCTGCTGCGTCAGCTCGACGCCCGCGCTGCCTTGCCCTTCGATCACCCAGGGATCGCCAAAGGCGTGCACCAGCGTGCCGCCGCGCTCCTCCAACAGCTTGGCCGCGACCGCGTCCCGGTCCTCTCCCCCTTCTTCTTTGGGGGCGCGATCGTACAGAACGACTTCAGCGCCCAGCGCCTTGGTGTTCTCCAGCTTCACCTTGGGCGCATCGCGCGGCATCACGATGGTCGCCGCGATGCCCAGCTTTGCCGCCGCCCACGCGACGCCTTGCGCGTGATTGCCAGATGAGACCGCGACCACGCCCGCTTCGCGCTCATACCGATTGAGGTTGGACAGCCGCCACCACGCGCCTCTGATCTTGAACGCGCCGATCGGTTGCAGGTTTTCCGCCTTTACGAAGCACGAGACCCCATCGATCTCGACTGGCAGCAGCGGCGTCATGCGCAGGATCATCGAGACCGCGCGCGCCGCTTTCAGCGTGCCTTCGTGTGTGGGTCGGTGGTGTTCTATTGTCATTCACAAGGGCCGTTTCGGTGCTGAGACATGGACCACGTGTTACACGGTCCTAGGAAGAAAAATTGGACTGTTTTCAAACGATTTTTTCCACCCGGACACAGCGCCAATGTTGGAAGAAGAATCGCCATGCCCACGACTATGCCCAAAGCCTCGCTCGTAGGAAACGCCGGATCATTTGAGACCCACAGCGCGTTAGCCTAGAGAGCGCGCAAGATTCGATTTTGAAAGGCCCTAAGAATGGCAAAAGTTCTGGTAATCGGCGCGGGCGGCGTAAGCTCGGTCTGCGTGCATAAGATGGCGATGAATGCGGGGATTTTCCCGGAGATCCACCTTGCCAGCCGCACTCGGTCCAAGTGCGATGCGATCGCGGCGTCGGTCAAAGAGCGCACCGGCGTGGACGTGCCGACCTACGAGATCGACGCCGAGGAAGTCCCCGCCATGGTCAACCTGATCAGGCAGATCGGCGCGACCCATGTCGTGAACCTCGCGCTGCCGTATCAGGATCTGCCGATTATGGACGCCTGTTTGGAAGCGGGCGCGCACTACCTCGACACCGCGAATTACGAGCCCAAGGACGAGGCGAAGTTCGAATACAAATGGCAATGGGCCTATCACGACCGTTTCAAGGACGCGCAGTTGATGGCGCTGTTGGGCAGTGGGTTCGATCCGGGCGTGACGAGCGTTTTCACCATGTGGCTCAAGAAGCATAAGCTGAAGACCATCCGCACGCTCGACATTCTCGATTGCAACGGCGGCGATCACGGTCAGGCTTTTGCCACCAACTTCAACCCGGAGATTAACATCCGCGAAGTGACCGCGCCCGCGCGGCATTGGGCCAAGAAACCGGGGGAAAACGGTGAGTGGGTGGAGACCCCCGCGATGCAGGTCTCAACGCCGTTCGACTTCGATGAGGTCGGCACCCGTCAGGCCTATCTGATGTATCACGAGGAGCTTGAAAGCCTCTCCAAATTCAACCCGGAGATAGAGCGCGCGCGTTTCTGGATGACCTTCGGCGAGGAATACATCAAACACCTCACCGTGCTGCAAAATGTCGGCATGACCGGGATCGAGCCGATCATGTATCAGGGCAAGGAAATCATCCCGCTGCAATTCCTCGCCGCCGTTCTGCCAAAGCCCGAATCCTTGGGCGAGACGACAAAGGGCAACACCAATATCGGTTGCATCGCGACCGGCGAGGCGCTCGACGGATCGGGTGAGAAGACGTTCTATATCAACAACATCTGTTCGCATGAGGCCGCTTACGAGGAAACCGGCAATCAGGCGGTCAGCTACACCACCGGCGTCCCCGCCATGATCGGCGCGGCCATGATGGTACAGGGCATTTGGTCAGGTGAAGGCGTCTTCAACATGGAAGAAATGGACCCCGATCCCTTTATGGAGATGCTCAACCAGCATGGCCTGCCGTGGCAGGTTAAGGAGCTGGATGGGCCGGTGACATTTTGATGCGTTCGCTTGGGCTGGCGGCCGCGCTGTTACTGGCCAATCCGATGGCCGCTGCGGCTAGTCAGCCAGACGAGGCATCGGTTGAACAATGGGACGCGGCGGCGGCCTGGGACGAGTTCGAAGGGCTGCTGCGCGGCGCCTACGCCTATATTGAGCGCGACGACATCGACGTTGAAGCGCAATTGGCGCGTTCCAAAACGCTGGCTGTTCAAGCGCCCGACAAAGCGGCTTTTCGCAAGATCATTCACCAGACCGCGCTGACCTTTATGGACCCGCATCTGATCGTCGGGCCATTCGAAGACAGCGATTATGCGATTGTGATGTCGGCGGCGGATATGTCGGCGCGCTTCGTGGATGGTGAGGCAATGGTCGAGGATGTGCGGCGCGGTTCGCCCGCGTTTGAGGCGGGCGTGCGGCCCGGCGATACGCTGTTGGCGATTGATGGGGCCAAGCCGTCTGAGGCGGCCGTTCTTCCTTTTGGCGAAACCCTTCCTGCGCCAAGCCAGGCGCAGCGCGATTATGGGCTGACCCTGGCGGTGAACGGCAAGCGCGGTTCGGGCCGGACGCTGAGCGTAAGGGGCGCAGATGGTGACGTGCGGATGATTGAGCTTGTCTCAACCTTGCAATACGCCCGCTCGCTTTCAGATCGCGATCTGGTGACCCTGGAATTTCTGGGTGAGGACAGCGACATCGCGCATATCACCGTGCTCAATTCGCTCGGCGATAACGGCACGATAACCGCCTTTGATGCGATCATGGGGCAGGCCGCTGGCGCGCGCGCGGTGATCCTCGACATGCGCGAGACGCCCAGCGGCGGAAACACCGAGGTTGGACGTTCGATCATTGGGCACTTCGCGCCGAAAGTGGCACCATACCAGATGCACATTGTGCCCGTGTATGAGCGCGAGTTTACGGTGCCGCGCCGGTTCGTCGAATATGTCTACCCGCGTAACCCGCAATATTCCGGGCCCGTTTTCGTGCTCCACGGCAAATGGACCGGCAGCATGGGAGAAGGGATCGTGATCGGCATGGACGCCGCCACTCAAGCCGTCTCGATCGGATCAGACATGGGCGACCTGCTGGGCGGATTGTGGAACCGCGACCTGAGGCAAAGCGGCGCGCGCGTGGATCTGGGCGGCGAAGCGCTGCTCCATGTCGACGGGACGCCTCGCGAAGACTTCGTCGCCGACCACCCGATGATGCCCGCGAGCACTGACCGCCATGGCGGTGATCCGGCGCTGGCCAAGGTAATGGACATCTTAAAAGACCTCGATCAAGCTGACTAAGGCCTATGATCTAGAGGGGGGCGCCTGACGAAACGCGGCAAGAATGAGGGGCCTGAATAGACTCTTTGCATTCTGCGGCGGTTATTCTGCAGGAGAATTGGTGGGGTTTGGCAGCCCTCGACATGGAGTAGATGAGTTGCGAACCCTTCGCGGACACTTTGAACCAGCATGGCCTCCCGTAGCAGGTGAAGGAGCTGGATGGGCCGGTGAGTTTTTAAGGTTTTTCTCCTAAAACCATCGCCTTACTCAAGGAGATCAAACGATGGTTTGGGGAATGCAGCAGCCCGGCCCGGGGAAATATGGACCCTATGGCGACTACGAGGGCGAAGCGCGGATAGCCAGCGGATGGCGAAATCGGCTGAAAGAGCACTACAAGGCGCAACCCGACGCGGAACAGGACCGTCTTTTCAATCCTCCAGATTCGCAGGCGCGCGCGCACTTTTATGCCGGGTATGTCGTCAAAAAATTCAAATTCGAGGTGGGGAGCCAACCGATGGGTGTGAAGGCCCTCATCACACCTATTGAGCCGCATGAGCCCATTCGGTTCTATGAGTTGGAGAAGGGCCAAAAGACCATTCCGTCGATCATCAGCCTACCCAGCATGCTGTGGGCGGTGGACGAGAACGTGAAGCGATTGATCGATGAGCTCGATCCTGGTGTTCACCAGTTCTATCCTTTTGAAATCCGCAATCGGCGCGGCAAGGTCTATCCGGTGACGTATTACATGTTTGTCTCTGGCCGGTGGCTCGAAAGCTATGACACCACGGAAAACGAAGCGTCCAAGATCCATGATGGACACTATCGCTCGCCAAGCTCACAAGCGGAGGGGAAGCGGACGTCCATGCGCCGATCTGTCTTCGGTGACGCGCCTTTATGGTGGGAACGCAAATTTCGTAACGAGCTGCTTTGTTTTTCGGACGAGTTTGCGGAGCGCCTGACCGCTTCGGAGCTTTGGCTGCCCAAGTTTTTTCGGTTGAAAGAAATCTGATCCTGCCCAATGCCGCTCCCGAGGTTTGGCGACATAACAGGGAGCTTGTGAATTGACCGATCAAAAGGGAAAATTGAGTCGCCGTGGCTTTATCGGCGCGACCGGCACCGCCGCTGGGCTTGCTGCGGCCACCAAACTCTCTGCACAGGTTACCAATGCTTCAGGCAAAGCCACCGGCCCCTTCCTGCTCACCACATGGGACTTTGGCCCTGGCGCCAACGAGGAGGGCTGGCCGATCCTCTCCGGCGGAGGCCTTGCCATCGACGCCGTCGAAAAGGCCATCAACTATGTCGAGCTGCTCCCTGACGAATACTGGGTCGGCTATGGCGGTGTGCCCAACGAAGTGGGCGAGACTACGTTGGATGCGACCATCCTGTGGGGACCGACCCACGACTGGGGCGGGGTGGGGTGCCTCAAACGCGTCAAACGTGCCATCTCGGTCGCGCGCAAGGTGATGGAGGAAACCCAGCACACGTTGATCGTCGGCGATGACGCGACGCGCTTTGCCGCGCGCATGGGCTTTACCGAAACCTCGCTCACCAATGTCCGCTCTCAGACCCGCTACGAAGAATGGGCGGCCAAGGGTGAGACAACCGACGCTTTCAACCCCGAGCCCTTCGAGAAAGACGAATTGCGCGGCCACGACACGGTTGGCTCGATCGCGGTGGACGCGGATGGCAACTTGTCGGTTGGCTGCTCCACAAACGGGCGCGAGTTCAAGATACCGGGGCGCGTGGGCGACAGTCCGATCCCAGGCGCGGGCGCCTATGGCGATCAAAAGGTCGGCGGCGCGGTCGCGACGGGCAACGGCGATGTGATGATGCGTTTCCTGCCGACCTATCACGTGGTCGAGCTGATGCGCCAAGGCATGCCGCCGCAATTGGCGTGCGAAGCGGCGCTCAAGCGCATCACCGATCGCGGCTACAAGTTCGGCGGCGGCATCGCGGCGATCGGCGTTGACGGCCAGCATGGCGGCGCCCAAGTGGGCTGGGACGACGCGGGCTTCAGCTATTCGGTCCGCGATGCGAGTGGGAACAAAAAGGTGCCCGTGGTCTGATGCAAACGCAAGTCGAAGCGGTGCTGGGCAATATCGTCACCATGGAATTCGACGCCATCGTGAACGCGGCCAATTCTTCGCTGTTGGGCGGGGGCGGGGTGGACGGCGCGATCCACAGGGCCGCGGGCAAGGACTTGGTGCACGAATGCCGCTTGCTTGGCGGGTGCAAGACCGGTCAGGCCAAGGTTACCGGCGGATACCGGCTGCCAGCCAAGCATATCATCCACACGGTCGGCCCCGTTTGGCGCGGCGGCGAAGCGGGCGAGCCCGACCAGCTTGCCTCGTGCTATCGTGAGTCTCTGGCGCGCGCTCAGGAAATCGGTGCAAAGACTCTTGGCATTCCAGCGATTTCGACTGGCATCTTTGGCTATCCTCTCGATGGCGCGGCGAGGGTGGCGGTGACGACGATCCGTGCCTATCTGGCGGAGAACCCCGAGAGTTTTGAGCGGATCGCGCTCGTGTGCTTTGACGATAAAGCGCGCGCGGCATTCGATACCGCTTTGGAAGAGATGTAATGGAAACCAAAGCCGGTGACCCGGGCGCTTTCGCCCAGTTCGATCTCAATCGTGTCGACACGCCCGCCTTCGTAGTGGACGCGGCGAAGATACGCTCCAATTGCCAGATACTGTCCGACATCCGCGACGAAGCCGGGTGCAAAGTCTTTGCCGCGCTTAAGGCGTTTTCCATGTGGTCGGTCGCGCCGATCTTGGGCGAATATCTCGACGGGGTCTCCACCAGCGGCTTGTGGGAGGCGCGGCTGGCTTCCGAGTTTTACGACGGCGAGATCGCGACCTATTCCGCCGCCTATAAGCCCGAAGACCTCGAAGAAGTTTGCCGCCTGTCGGACCATGTGATCTTCAATTCGCCCACTCAGATGAAGCGCGCCGCGCTTATCCTCGACCACGCCGCGACCACGGGCGGCGATGTCTCCGTCGGCCTTCGCATCAACCCGATGATCGCGACGGGCGAAGTGCCCAAATACGATCCCTCCGCCCCCGGCTCTCGGCTCGGCTTCCCGCTCGACCAGCTGACCGAAGAGCATATGGAGGGTGTCGAGGGCATCCACTTCCACAATCTGTGCGAGCAGACCTTTGAGCCGCTGCGCCAGACCTGGGACCGGGTGTTCGACGCGATTGAGCCTTGGTTTGGGCAATTGAAGTGGATCAATATGGGCGGCGGCCACCACATTACCCGCGCCGATTACGAGCGCGAGGAATTGATCGAATTCCTGAAAGACGCCGCCGATGACACCGGCGCGGAGATCATCCTGGAACCGGGCGAAGCGGTGGCTCTGGATGCGGGCATTCTGGTGGGCACGCTGCTCGATACGATGTTTAACGATGGGCCCGTCGGCATCACCGATATCAGCGCCACGTGCCATATGCCCGACGTGCTCGAAGCGCCCTATCGCCCCGCGATGCTTGGGGAACTCACCGATGAGAGCATCCCGATCCGGCTGGGCGGTCCATCGTGCTTGGCCGGCGATGTGATCGGGGAATACCGCCTGCCGGTCCCCGCCGACGCGGGCGCGCGCTTCGCTTTCCTCGATCAGGCCCATTATTCGATGGTGAAGACCAACACGTTCAACGGCGTCCAATTGCCGAGCATCTGGCTGTGGGACAGCGACACCGACGCGCTCGAATGCGTGAAGCGCTTCGAATACGAAGACTTTCGTGATCGGTTGAGTTGATATGATCAAGTGGTTGCAATCGCTATTGGGGCGTGAAGAGCTATCAGCGCTTCCAACACCGAAGCCGCCCACGTCAGACATCTACAAACCGGTCCCGCCCGCTGAAAGCCAAGGCTTCGCCAAACCGCGTTTTCGCTTCTTCCCCGGATGCTACGAGTTTCGCAGCCAGGATCACGAAGTGTTCGAGAAATCCTCGGAAACCTGCGAAGTCTGCGGCAAGCGAGATATATGGCGCTACAACGGCACAATCTATTGGACGCTGCCTGAAGAGACAATCGTATGCGCGCAGTGTATCTCAGAGGGCAATCTCGCCGAATTAGTTCCGCCGGACAAGCGGGCTGACAATCAGGAAGCAAGACTGCACGCCTACAGTTTCCATGATACTGAAGTTGATGGTCTTGACTGGCGCGATCCGCTCGCGATTGAAGTGAAGTCGCGCACGCCGGGCTTTCCAACGTTCAATCCGTTTGAATGGCCTTCTATAGGCGGCGTACCGATGGCCTTTATGGGCTATGGGGATGAGGAAAAGTGGAAAGACGTTTCCGAGGCGCGCGCGGCGATGAAAGAGGCGAATGGGGGAGAGGACCATTTTCCCTGTCCCTTTCTGCTGATTTTCAAGGAGATTGATGGACCGCGTTTAAAGGCGGTGATCGACCCGGATTAAGCACCGCCCGCGACCTCGCGACCAACCGCTGGATGATTCGGTGAGAAAACGCGGGAACCAACCGCCGCCCGCACGATTTTGCTTGCATCGTGAGTGGCTAAAACCTATTCCGCGCGTCCGCTGCCCCAAGGGAGCCTAACCGCAAGGCAGCCTCTAACCGTTTGGTTCAACAGCTAAACCTCTGGGGGTCCCTTGAGTTGCACATCTATCCTGACGCTCGGTCTGTAGTTCGCTCGCTTGAGCCGGACGAACCGGTCATCCTAAATCGCCCGCACGCCGCCAAGCGCGCCGCTCGTTTCTTCGTTGAGAAGTTTCCGGGCAAGGTGCTCTACGCCGTCAAAGCCAACCCCGCGCCGGACCTTTTGCATGTGCTGTGGGAAGGCGGGGTGACGCATTATGACGTGGCCTCGATCGCGGAAGTGCGCCTGGTGCGCGAAGCTCTACCAGAGGCCGAGCTGTGCTTTATGCACCCGATCAAGACGAAGAGCGCGATCCGCGAGGCCTATCACGCCCACGGCGTCAAAACCTTCTCGCTCGACACCGAAGAAGAGCTGGCCAAGATCGTGGAAGCCTGCCGCGACCCAGAAACGGGCGAGACGGCGAGCGACCTGCGCCTGTGCGTACGGCTGCGCGTTTCCAGCGAACACGCCGCGCTCAGCCTTGCGGCCAAGTTTGGCTGCGATCTGACCGAAGCGCCCGCGCTGCTTCAATCCGCCCGCCAGCATTGCGATTGGCTGGGCGTGTGCTTTCACGTGGGCAGCCAGGCAATGACGCCCTTTGCCTTTGTGCAAGCGCTTGACCGCACGCGCGCGGCCATCGCCGAGGCGAGCGTGGTGATCGATATGGTCGATGTTGGGGGTGGGTTCCCCAGCGTGTATCCCGGCATGGAGCCGCCGCCGCTCGAAGATTACTTCGCGATCATCCACCAACATTTTGAAGCTTTGCCGGTAGCGTACAACGCGGAGCTGTGGTGCGAGCCGGGTCGGGCCCTGTGCGCGGAATATTCCTCGATGATCGTTCAGGTGACCAAACGTCGCGGCAACGAGCTGTATATCAACGATGGCGCGTATGGCGCGCTGTACGATGCGGCGCATGTCGATTGGCGTTTCCCCGTTACGGCGCTCGAAGATGATCTGCGCGATCCGGAGGAGGACTTTGCCTTTTACGGGCCGACCTGTGACGATGCGGACTATATGGCCGGGCCGTTTCCGCTGCCGGGCGACATTCAGGCGGGTGACTATTTCGAGATCGGCATGCTGGGCGCCTATGGCGCGGCGATGAAGACGGGCTTTAACGGCTATGGCGATGCGACCATTTTGACCGTTTCAGATGAGCCGATGATGAGCCTGTTCGACGGATCGCGCGCGCGGCCGGAAACAGATAACGTCGTCAACCTGCGCCAAATGTAGGAAAATTCGAGCGTTTTCAGCGAAATTGACATTCGTCAATTCGTTCAGCGGGTCGGTTTGGTATAGGCTGCTCCAGGACTGGAGGAGAAACCATGACAAACCCCTATATTCTGGTGGCCACCGATTTTTCATCGCGCGCCGATCGCGCGATCGACCGCGCGCTGCAAATGGGCCGCGACCGTAAGAGCCCTGTTCGCTTTCTCTACGTTCTCGAACCGGGCGGGAAACAAAAACCGACCCCCGATGATCTGGACCGACGCATGGAACAATGCGTTGGCTATCCCAAAGGCACCGATCAGGGTGGAGGTCCGATCGAGTTCATTTATCCCGAAGGCTCCCCTCCCGAAGCGATCGCCGCCGCGTGCGAGGCCAGCGATGTGAGCCTGCTGTTAATCGGGCCTGCGCGGTACAATTCCATCAGCGATTTCTTCCTGGGCACGGCGGTGGACCACGTCCTTCGCAACACAACCAAGCCGGTGCTGATCGTTAAGAAACGGTGCCGGGCGCCGATTGATCAGATCGTCGCCGGAACGGACTTTTCGCAAGGATCTGCGCACGCAATTATCGAAGCGGCCCGTCTGTTTCCCGATGCGGCGGTGCATGTAACGCACGCGTGGCACGTGCCTTTCGAAGGGTTCCAGCGCGACGGTCACGTGGCGGACGAGGTCGAGGATGAAGGGTCCAAACATCTCCAGGAATTCGTGGCCGGACTGACCGAACGCGAACCGCGCCTGGCCGATGCAACCATTGGCTTGGTGCGCGGCGGCGCGTTTGACGCGGTGAAGGATGGCCTGAAGCGCTTTCCCAGAGCGTTAGTTGCGCTGGGCAGCCACGGCGAATCCGGCTTTCGTCAGGCGACTTTGGGAAGCAACACCAGCGATATGCTGCGCTTCCTTGATGCGGATATCTTGGTGATCAACACCAAGGGGGCTGAGGGCTGAAAAAGGCGCGTTCACTCATGATCGAAGGTGCGGCTTCACGGCTTGATAAGCCCGTGTAAATCAAGTTTGCGTGGCTGGAGTTTGTGCGAATTTCCAGATCCCTTTGAACCTTTTTCGCGGTCTATGGCACTAACAATGGCCGATCGCGCGCGTTAGTGTGGCGGGGCGATGGGCAAAACCGGGCTTTGGAAAGGACCACCATGTTACGCATCAAGCATTCGAAATCGCTCTTTGGCGCTGTCTTGCTGGTCGGCGGGATATCTCTGTCGCCGTTCTATATGGCCATGGCCGCTGGTGGTGGCGGAGGCGGCGGTGGATCCGCACCCAGCGCGAGCGCGCCTCGCTATGATCCGGCTGAGGAATATCGCAGCGGCGTTAACGCCCTCAACGCCGACAACTACAAGGCAGCGATCAAGCATTTTCGCCGCGTGACCAAATCGGCGCGCAAGAACGCGCAGGGGCACTATTTCCTGGGCGTATCCTACCTGCGGTCGGGAGATGCCAAGAAAGCGCGCAAGCCGCTCGAAAACGCGGTGAAGTACGGCGATGACATGATCATCGCGAAACGTGATCTGGCGCTGGTCTATCTCAAGCTCGACCGGTCGGCGGACGCGCAGGCCATTTTGCAAGACCTCGGCAAGCGCGACATTGCCTGTGCGCAATCGTGCAGCGATAAAGGCGCAATCACACAGGCGATCGCCGCGATTGAGGCTGCGATGAAAGGCGGCGCTCAGGCGAGCTATCGCGTTGATGTCAAAGCGTTGGCGGACGCTTCAGCTGCGGATCAATCCTATTACGACGCCGTAAGCGCGATCAATCGCGGCGAATACGAAATGGGACTGCACCACCTCAAAACCGCCGCCTTGGCCTTTGGCCCGCACCCTGACATTCTCACCTATCAAGGCTTTGCCAACCGCAAGCTGGCTCGCTTTGAGACCGCGGAGGGGTATTACAACCGCGCCCTGGCGATTGCGCCGAACCATCTGGGCGCGCTTGAATATTATGGTGAGCTCAAAGTGGAACGCGGCGACCTGAGCGGCGCGCGTTGGCACCTGGCCAAGCTGGATGCGATTTGCACCTTTGGCTGTTTCGAAGCGGAGGAGCTGCGCGGGTGGATCCAAAACGCTGGAGCCTGATTGCGATCCTCTCCGCCGCTTTTGGCCTTACAGGGACGGTGTGGGCTGGAGAGCCACTGCCGCTCCTGGAGGCCGGATGGCTCGCGCCTGAGGGGCAGATCGAAGCGCTTTCGAGTGAGCCTAACGTATCGCGCGAAACAGTGCACGCCGCCGCAAAAGCGAGCGATCTTTCGGCCCATTTTCCCAGTGAAGCGGCCTTGCGCGACGAGCTGCTAACCGGCGAGTTCCTGTTTCGCTCGCCCCTGCTTTTAGGAGGGCAGGCCGCCAAGGCGGGGCTATCGTGCCAATCCTGCCATGTGAACGGCCGGGGTAATCCGCATTTCCAGTTTGCGGCGATATCGGACGCTCCGGGCACGGCTGACACCACGCACAGCTTTTTCAGCAAGACGCTTGGCAATCGGACTTTTGATCCTGTTCCCATTCCCGATCTGACGCAGGCGGGGAAGGTCGATCACAATCCATCGAACGGCGATTTGGAAGCGTTCATCACGCGGATTGTCGTCGATGAGTTTTCTGGATCGCGCGCGGTCGACGAGGTGATTGGGCCCTTGGCAACCTATGTGCGGGCGCTGCGCCTGGCAGGGCTTCCTAAGGAGGCCGACTATCGTTCGCGGTCTTTGATGCGCGATTTGACTGATATTCAGGCCACGGGGGAACAAGCGCGGCTGCGGCTGAAGGCCGGGCAATGGCGCGCCGCGTCCCTCCTGATGGCGAGCGCCCAAGGGCAGATGCAAAACGTCTACGAACGATTGCTGGCCGATCTGCATTCAGAGCAGCGTTCGTGGCTTGTTGAGCGTTCGTTGCAAGCTGGCATTCTGCGCCGCGCTTTGAACGCACGGCAGGCCTCAGCCTCCGAGCAAATGACCCAATGGAAGACTGAACTTCTAGAGACGCCCGATTTCACGGGGATTGAAGCTGAAACGCTCTACAACCCTCGGCTCCTGGCAAAGGCGCTGGATCCCTAGCCGCCTATTCAAACCCGACAAAGCGCGCCGCTTCGCTAACCTCGCGGCGCGTGATTTTCACCGGGTTGGCGGGGAAATCGGGGTCGGGCCAGCCCAGCGCGACCGCTTTCATGATCACCTGATCATCGGGAATGCTCGCGTGTTCGCGCACCACGGGGGATTGCATGATCCCTTGCGAATTGATCACACAACCGAGCCCTTTCGACCACGCCGCGTTGACCAAAGCGGTCGTAACCGCGCCGCAATCAAAGACAGTGTCGTCGGCGTCGGACAGTTCCTTGTCATAGGTCACGATCACGCAGACCGGCGCGTCGAACTGGCGGAAACCGCGCAGCACCCAGTCCTGCCGCTTTTCCTTTTCGTCGCGCCCGATTCCCATCGCCTCGAACAGCTGGATCGCGCAGCCCACTTGGCGATCACGGTGCTTGCCTTCGAAAGGATGCCCCTTGCGAAATTCGCGGCTGTCGGGTTCGCCGGCCAGAATCCGCTCGGTGTTGCCCTTGCGAATGCGGTCGAGCGGCTCGCCGGTGATCACGTGGAAGTGATAGGGCTGGGTGTTCATCGAGGAGGGCGACCGCATCGCCATCTCCAGCACCTCTTCGAGCAGCTTTTGCGGAACGGGTTTATCGAGGTAGCCGCGAATGGAGCGGCGTCCTTGGACAACCTCCGCGAAAGTTTGGTCCGGTGACCCGTATTGCGCTGCCATTAGTCTCTCTCCCGAATCTGTGATTTGGTCGAGAGCTAGCGCAGCCGCGCCCAAGCGCAAAGGACGTTACGGAAGTGGGGTTTACGGCGTGAAGTAAGGCTTGTCGCCTGCCACGGTCACGCGTTCCATTACGCGGCGTGCGGGGAAGTAGTCGGAAACGGCCAGATGCTGGCAAACACGGTTGTCCCAAAAGGCGATCGAGCCCGCTTCCCAACGAAAACGGCACTGGATCTCGGCATCCTTTGCCGTCGCGTAGAGATGATCGAGCAGCCACGCGCTTTCCTTGGCGCTCAGCCCTTCGATATGGCTGGTAAAGGCGGTGTTGACGTAGATCACGCGTTCGCCGGTCTCAGGGTGGGTGCGGATCACGGGGTGGCGCACTGGAGGATATTTGTCGTGCAGGTCCTCGGGCGCCTTGCCCAACCGCTTGGCGAACACTCGGGCGATATCATGCACCGCTGTCAGGCTTTCGCAGTGGCGCTGCATCCCTTCCGAAAGCCGCTCATAGGCCAGATGCATATTGGCAAACAGAGTGTCGCCGCCGCATTCGGGCACCTCTCGCGCGAGCAGGATTGAACCGAGCGAGGGGCGTTCACGCCAGGTCACATCGGAATGCCAGTAGTTTTCCTGCCCACGGCTATCGGGCCCGTGGGCGATGCGCAGAACTTCGGGATTGGCCTGGTTTTTGGGCGTGGCGGGGTGGACCTCCAGATCGCCAAAATGGCGGGCAAAGGCGATATGCTGCTCCTGTGTCAGATCCTGATCGCGGAAAAAGATCACGCCGCGCTTGAGCAAAGCCGAGCGGATTTCCGGCATGCGGTCGGCTATGTCATGGGCGGCCAGATCGATATCGAGAATTTCCGAACCGATAGCGGGCGTCATTGGTTTGATATTCAGCGCGCCGGTGTCAAGTTTTGCTCGATCAAATGCGGTTGCCATACCAGTTTCTCCCTCACTCTAAGGGGAGTGTGCACACACAAAGGCCTTCGATCAATCCAACTTAGCTTGACAGGTCAAAACCATAAGCTGCGCAGACTATGGCAGGCTCCAGCTTTGGATCATAAGCTCGCCAAGTGCGCCGAAAACCCGCATTCAGCCCAATCGGCGGAGCGGGCCCATCATCGATAATTTTTTGTTCGAACTTGCATTGCTCCTGCACCTTGGTGCGCGAGAATGGGTATCCCACCTCGGCTAACAAATCGCATCCAACTGCTTCCGCCCAATTCTGACAGAATACTAGCCACTCTTCGCTTGTTGCAGGACGGAACTCTGGTAGCTCGTCTGAGGCAAAGGCCTTCAGACGGAAATCCCTGTAGCCTTCGGCGAGTCCTATCTGCAGCTCAAGACCAGGGTCACGGGGTCTTTGATTGAGGAAATTAGCCCCAGTTACCCCAACCGCAACAATAGCGACTGCAACAATGGCTCCAATGCGCCCTGAAAACGGTCCGCGATATTTGTTGTCGCTCAAATCAAGCCGCCTCGCGCAGCTGCATCTCGAGCCGGTCCCAAATCTCGACCAGCGCTTCGGTCAGCTCGTCCATCATATCTTCGGAGTGGTGCGGGCCGGGGGTGAAGCGCAAGCGTTCTGATCCGCGCGGCACGGTGGGGAAATTAATCGGCTGAACGTAGACGCCATATTCGGCGAGCAGGATGTCGCTGATCTTTTTGGCGTGGACCGGGTCGCCCACCATCAGCGGCACGATATGCGTCGTGGAATCCATCACCGGCAGGCCCGCTTCGGCCAGCTTCAGTTTGAGCATCGCAGCCGCGCGCTGCTGCGCGTTGCGCTCTACACTCGACCCTTTGAGGTGTTTGACCGAGGCGAGCACGCCCGCGACCAAAACCGGGCTGAGCGAGGTCGTGAAGATGAAGCCGGGCGCGTAGCTGCGGATGCAGTCGATCACGCGCTTTTCCGCGGTGATATAGCCACCCATAACGCCGAACGCCTTGCCCAACGTTCCTTCGATTATGTCGATCCGGTGCGCGGCGTTGTCACGCTCTGAAATGCCGCCGCCGCGCGCGCCATACATGCCTACTGCGTGCACTTCGTCGATGTAAGTGAGAGCGTTATACTTCTCGGCGAGATCGCAAATCGCGTGGATCGGCGCGGTGTCGCCCTCCATGGAATAGACGCTTTCAAACGCAACAAGCTTGGGCGCGTCCGGGTCTTCGTCGGCCAGCAATTCTTCGAGATGCCCCATATCATTATGGCGATAGATGCGCTTTTCGCAGCCCGAATTGCGGATGCCTGCAATCATGCTGGCGTGGTTCAATTCGTCGGAGAAAATGACGCAGCCCGGCAGCAGTTTGCCCAGCGTCGAGAGGGTCGCGTCGTTCGAGACATAGCCCGATGTGAACAGCAGCGCGCCTTCCTTGCCGTGCAGGTCGGCTAGCTCGTTTTCCAGCTCGACATGAAGGTGCGTGTTGCCGCCAATATTGCGCGTGCCGCCGGACCCGGCGCCGACATCATGCAGCGCCTCTTCCATCGCGGAGATCACCACGTCGTGTTGACCCATGGCGAGGTAATCGTTCGAGCACCACACCGTGATCGGCTTGGGCCCGTTATGCCCGTGAAAGCAGCGCGCGTTGGGATAGGCGCCCTTGTTGCGCATGATATCGATAAAGACGCGGTAGCGCCCTTCCTCGTGGAGGCGATCAATCGCCTGGTCGAAGATCTGGTCGTATTTCACGGTGAAGCTTGCTCTTATTGATCCCACAAGTTGAGGTATTAACCGCTCTCAACCCGATTTGTTTCATGCGGAAACTAAGTCAGGGTGATCGGATTTGCCACTGCGATCTTTGCAACCTGTTCGCAGGCTCTGCGCAACGGACTTTGAGGCGTGGCCCTAGGCTGGGGCGTTGAAGCTTTCGACTTCGCTAAATCCGCGAGTGGCGAGGGCGGTTTCAAGGCCATGGGCCCTGTCCGCTGGGCCGGTGACGACGAAACGGTCGGGAGAGTCGCATGTGTCGTCGCTGACGGGCAGAAGCGAGACGATGCGCCGGGCGATCCCATCCGCGCCGTCGATCAGGAGTACGTTGGCCCCGAAGACCCTCGCAAACTCCTCGCGCAGCAGAGGGAAGTGGGTGCAGGCGAGCACGATAGTGTCGATTGCCGCACTCTGCGCCATGGAGCCCAACGTCGTTGCGATCTGGCGGATCGGTTCATCCGAGATGGATTCACCGCGCAGCTTGGCTTCCGCCAGATCGACCAGTTCCGGCGCAGCGATGCGCAGCAGGGTCCTGTCCCCGGCAAAGCGCGCTTCGAGGTCGTCGACATAGGCCTGACGAATCGTTGCTTTGGTCCCGACAAGAGCGATTGTGCCGGTTTGAGTGAGGCTCGCGGCAGGCTTGATCGCGGGAACTGTGCCGACAATCGGGATTTCGAGCACCTCGCGCACCATGCCCAGCGCGATTGTGCTGGCGGTGTTGCAGGCGATGCAGGCGAGGCGCGGCTGATACCGCTCCGCCATCCGGCCCAAGAGGCCGGCGACGCGCGCAGCGACTTCCGCCTCGGTCTTCTCACCATAGGGGATACCCGCATAATCGGCCGCGTAGATCACCGGCAAATCGGGCGCTATGGCGCGCAGGGCATCGTGCACACTGAGCCCACCAACGCCGGTGTCGAACAGCAAAATGGGCGAGGATGCGTCGTTCAAAAGTCGAATTTTCCGCTCGTGCTGAGCTTGTCGAAGCACCGCACTTCTTTTAGCTCTAACAGTCCCATAACGAAAGACGGCCCTTCGACAAGCTCAGGGCGAGCGGAGAAATGGTTTGATCCTGTTATACGCAGCCTTGCTTGGCTTCTTGCTGGGATCGATACCCTTCGGCCTGATCCTTACCAGCGCGGCTGGGCTGGGCGATGTCCGCAATATTGGCAGCGGTTCCATCGGGGCGACCAATGTGCTGCGCACCGGAAACAAGGGATTGGCGCTGGCGACCGTGTTGCTGGACGCGGGCAAGGGCGTGGCTGCGGTTTTGCTGGCGAAGGCGTTTCTGCCTGGAACGGAAGGTATCGCCGCTGTGGGCGCAGTGGCGGGACATTGCTACACGCCGTGGCTCAAGTTCAAGGGGGGTAAGGGCTTTGCCACAGCCGCCGGAGTTTTGGGCGCGCTGTCTTGGCCGCTCATGCTGATCTGCGCGGGCGTCTGGGCCGCCACGGTCGCGATCTTCCGAATTTCTTCGGTCGCCTCGCTGGTTTCGGTCAGCTTTGCGGCGGTTGCGGCTTTTGTCGCGCCGTTACTGGGGTTTGAGGAATTGGCGCCGTTGTTCCTCCCGCTTATCGCCATTCAGGTGATCGTCGTGATCAAGCATAATGAGAACATCAAACGCCTGTTCGCAGGCCAAGAACCCAAGATTGGATCGAGCAAGTCCGCCGCCTCTGCGACGGACGAGGCATGAGCCTTTCCCAGCCCGAAGCGTTCGCACGCATTCGGTTGCTGAGATCCCCGAATATTGGCCCCGTAAGCTATCGCGCTTTGCTGGCGCGGTTTGGATCGGCGCAGGAAGCGGTCGAAGCGCTGCCGGACCTCGGATCGCGTGGTAAAACGCCGTATCGCGCCGCGCCAACTGACCGGATTGAGCGCGAAATCGAAGCGGTTATCGCCGCTGGGGCGCGGTATCTGTTCCACGATCAGCCCGACTATCCCGCCTTGCTGGCTGAGTTGGAGAGCGCGCCGCCGATCCTGACCTGTCGGGGCCATCTGCCATTGGCGAGCGAACCGTGCGTCGCGATGGTCGGCGCGCGCAACGCGTCGGCGGCCTCGGTGAAGTTGGCGCGCGACTGGGCCGCGGAGCTCTGTCAGGCCGGTTTCACCGTCGTTTCGGGCCTTGCGCGCGGGATCGACGGAGCGAGCCATGAGGGCGCTTTCCCTCGCACCATCGGCGTGATCGCCAGCGGTATCGATATCGCCTATCCGCCGCAGCACACCAAGCTTCAGGAGCGGATTGCGAGCGAAGGCCTGCTGATCGCTGAGCAACCACCGGGCACCGAACCGCGCGGGCGCCACTTCCCCAGCCGCAACCGGATTATCGCCGGACTGGCGAGCGGAACTCTGGTGATCGAGGCCGCGCCCAAATCGGGCACCCTCATCACCGCGCGGCTGGCGGGCGAAGCGGGGCGCGAGGTTATGGCGATCCCAGGCTCCCCGCTCGACCAGCGATCGCTTGGGTGCAACCAGCTGATCCGCGACGGCGCGGTGCTCGTGCAATCTGTGGAGGATGTGATCGAGCTTCTCGAAGGGTTCACCGGCGCGCCGCGATCCACATTCAATGTCAACGAATCGAGCGCCCCCTTCGATTACGCGCAATTACGGCAGATGGAATGGGGCGAGGCAAAGATCGATCATTCGAACGATCTCGCCAGCTTGCTGACCAAAGCGCCCATCGCCGTCGATGAGCTGATCCGTCAAACCGGCGCCGAGCCGGCGGCGGTGCATATGGCGTTGCTCGAACTGGAACTCGCCGGAGAATTGGAACGGCATGAGGGCGGGGCGGTGAGCAGTCTCAAAGAGTAAAGGCAAAGCCGAATGGACCAATCATTCCACGCCCATCTGATCGAGGTTCAGAGAATTGTTGCCCATCGGGGGCGGCTCTTCTTGGGCTTATATCTCTTACTGTTCACAGCACCCTACCTTTATCTCGATTTGGTCACACCGGAGTCCGACGGAGGGTATTTCTTGATGAATTTTGTCGGCATTGGCCTCAATTTCATGCTTCTCTATACCTTGATGCGCGAAAGCGACCTGCTGGGTGGCGGGCCACGCACTGGCATCGCGTCTTTCTTCGGGCTGTCACTCATTCACAGTCTGGGCGTTCTGATTGGCCTTGTCTTGGTGGTCTTGCCCGGTATCTACCTTATGGCGCGCTGGCTGCCCGCTTTTGGACGTCTCCTGGTCAGTGATGAAGGCGTTGTTCGAGCGCTGGGTTGGAGTTGGGATGAAACCTCGGGCCAGCTCTCTCCACTCCTGCTGGCTTTGAGCGCTCCCATATCGGTTATAGGGCTTTCCCTTGCGGCCATTTTCCTGCCGATCACTCTGGTCGAGATCTATCCGAATTGGCCATGGGAAACGATTGGTCTGGTGGCCCTCCTCACCAGCAATGTGGGCCTATCGATCGGTCTGGCCTGGTACACAGTGCTAGGCGTTTCGGTTTACGCCTGTTTGCGCGATGCGCCGGATGAGGCGGTCGAAGCCTTCGAGTGAGCGGTTGGGTGCGTTGCTGAAGATCAATCAAAACACTGTGAATCTCTCATGCAATGTTCAGCTTCGTCTCGTTATCCCTGAACGAGGTCGGCGCAATTGTTCGCCGTGGGAAGGGGTACTTTATGCGCAAATCGGTTGGTTTTCTGTGTTCGCTCGCGTTGGTTTTGCCCGGAGTCGGTGGTGCCTCGTTAGCGCAAGATACGCCGCCTGAGAGAGCGCCTGGCGATGGATATTGCCGCAAACCGGCGGCGTTGCCCAATCTTGCTCCTGAAGTGAGCAACCAACAAAGCTCAAACGAGGTCGAACGCCGTGCGCGCAGCGCGGGCTTTGCAGGTTCAGTGGATGCGCCGATGCTTTCTCCACCACCTCCACCGCCAGCCCCTCCTCCTCCGCCGCCAACGTCGCCGGTTTCTGCTGCGGAATCGGGCGCGCCTATCACTGAATCCGCTGACGCTATTACCGTGACGGCGTCGCGCCGTGTTGAGTCGGAATTTGAATCCGCTACCCCTGTGTCTGTTGTAAGTGCTGACAAGGCGGGTGATTCCGCCGAAGGACTATCCAAAAGCATGCCGGTCCCTCCGCGGCCCGGACCGCCACAACCGCGCCCGCAATCGGGTTTGCTCACTGCGGGCGAACATGATGATCTGCTCAATCCCGAACTCTACGCCGACTACGTTCGGAAGAGTGGTGTCGGTCAGCAGGTGCGCGATCTGCCGCGCGTGGACACCAGCCGGATGCTGACTGTCGAAGTGCGCGACGATAAGGGCCGCGCGTCGCCTTTCGCTTCCGTCGAGCTGCGCTGCTCGGATGGCAATTCGATCAAGTTGAAGACGGTCGCTGATGGCAAGGTCGTATTCTTCCCCGAACATGACCGTTTGAGCCAAGACGTCTGGGTGCGCGCGCGTGGATCGCAGTGGCGTAAGCTCAGTCTGTCGGACGACGCCGGATCGCAAAGTGTGACGATCACGTCAAAAGCTCCAACACGCGCGGTGACCAAGCTTGACCTCGCATTGGTGGTCGATGTGACCGGATCGATGTCGGACGAACTTCGCTATCTCCAGGCCGAGTTGGGGAGCATTGTGGGCGATCTAAAGGGTCGGCATTCCGACCTCGATATCCGCGTCGGCCTCACCTTTTACCGCGATCAGGGTGACGCTTTTGTAACCCGGACTTTCGCGATGGGATCGGACATCGACAAGGCGCAAAAACACCTCGACGCGCAGCGCGCCAGCGGTGGCGGCGATTACGAAGAGGCGATGCAGGACGCGCTGATCCGCGCCGCCAATCAGGAATGGCGGGACGACGCGGTGAAGACGTTGCTGCTGGTTGCCGATGCCCCGCCGCACAACGCCGATATCCCGCGCACCTGGCTAGCCGCCGAGCATCTGCGCCGTAACCGCGTCCACATCGTGCCCGTCGGCGCGTCAGGCGTGGCGGATACGGCGGAATATGTGATGCGTGCGATGGCGGCGGTTACCCAGTCGCGCTACACCTTCCTCACCGAAGATAGCGGCATCGGCAATCCCAAAGCGCCGCCTGCGATCGATTGCTACCTCGTCACTCGGCTCGACCAATTGCTGCGCCGCGTGATCGACAGCCAGATCTCGGGACGCCGGGTTGAACCGGATAAGAGTGAGGTGATCCGCACCGTTGGCCAATACGACGCCGGACGCTGCGTGCTGCCGCCCGATTTTGGGAAACAGGCCTGATTTCAGCGAAGCAAGTGGCTATGGGTTTGAGCCCGCATCCAAATCCGCCACGCTAAAAGCCGTTTAACTGGGGTGGTCGATTCCGCTCACGACGCACTTGATCGGCTGCCACGAAAAAGGGCCAGTTCGGCGAAGCCTTTTCCAAGCGCCTTATCGAGCGCGACAAGCATCATACCAGCTGACCACGCGGCAAAGGTGGTCGCGGCAATCAGGCTGAGGACGAAGGGATAGCCGTGCTTTTCAACATCACTGACAGCATAGGGATACTCGCCCGTTAGGGCTCCTCTAGTCATGCCGTAGAGCGTATAGAGAATGGGGAAGATTGTCCAAGTCGCGGCGTTCCTCCATTGCATTTCGCCCTTGGGAAGCAACACCAGATAGAAAGCAACCAGCAAAGGACCGAGCGCGCCATGCAGGAATTTGCTGCGCAAAGGCGACGTCCAGAAACCTTCTGATCCTCGAAAGATCCAATAATGCGCGAACAGAATTCCGATGATGATTAGGACATGGCCATAATGTCTGGGACTGGCCAAATTGGCTTGCCCGAGCGCAACACCGGAAAAATACAGTGCGATGAATAGGTTGGCCACGTGAGAATAATACAGGCTTGTTGAGAAAAAGCCCTTCGAAAGATTCCAAAGACCCCAGGAATAGTCGTAAAATGTCCAGATCAAAGTGACCCATGATAACGCCGCGATCACCGCAGCGGCTGCCCTTAGCAAATGCATGTGAGGGATGCGTGTCGCGAAAGAATCCATAATAGTCATTGTACGGATGGGAACTGCGATATTGCGTGCTTAGCGGACGGTATTACCCCAAAGGTAGCTCAAGTCCAGCGTGGTGCCGGCGAGCGATACCGCGCGCACCATGCTTCTTCGCCCTTGCTGATCGGAAATTCTGAACCTACTTGACGCATCCGCAGACGCCGCCCCACTCTCGCGCGTACGTACACGTGTAAGGATCCGCTTAGACCACCATGCAACTTGTTATCGTTGAGTCGCCCGCCAAGGCGAAGACCATCGAGAAGTATCTCGGCAAGGACTTCAAGGTTCTCGCATCCTATGGCCATGTCCGCGATCTGCCGGGGGGCGATGACGCCGTAAACCCGGACGACGACTTTGCGACGCGCTGGGAGGTGTATTCGGACAAGCGCAACCGCGATCAGGTCAAAGCTATTGCAGACGCCGCGAAGGGAGCCGATCGTTTGGTTCTGGCGACTGACCCTGACCGCGAAGGTGAAGCGATTAGCTGGCACGTTCAGGAGCTGCTGTCGAAGCGCAAGGCGCTGCCGACCAAAGTGGATCGTGTTACCTTCAACTCGATCACCAAAGCCGCCGTTACCGAAGCGATGACAAAGCCGCGCGAAATCGATCAGGATCTGGTCGACGCCTATCTGGCGCGCCGTATTTTGGACCGGCTGTTCGGTTTCACCCTTTCACCAGTCCTATGGCGCAAGCTGCCCGGCGCAAAATCGGCGGGACGCGTGCAATCGGTGGCGCTGCGCCTGATCGTTGAGCGCGAGCGTGAGATCGAAGCGTTCAAACCCGACGAATATTGGTCCGTCCTCGCCAAGCTTGAGCACGATTCGACCGCGTTCGACGCGCGTCTGGTAAAGTACAACGGCAAGAAGCTCGAAAAGCTCAGCCTTGGCCACGAAGGCATCGCGATGGAGGCCAAGGCCGCCGTCGAGGCCGGGCGTTTCACCGTCGAAGAGGTGGAGAAAAAGCCTCTCAAACGCAACCCCGCGCCTCCGTTCACGACCTCGACCATGCAGCAGGAAGCCGCGCGCAAGCTGGGCTTTTCCGCCAGCCAGACGATGAGCACCGCGCAGCGCCTCTACGAAGCGGGCGCGATCACCTATATGCGGACCGACGGCGTGCAGATGGACGGCAGCGCAATCGCCGCGTGCCGTGGCGAGATCGGCCAGCGTTACGACGCGGCCTATTGCCCGGAAAAGCCGCGTTTCTACGCCACAAAGGCCAAGAATGCGCAGGAAGCGCACGAGGCGATCCGTCCGACCAATTTCGGCCAGGACCGGTTTGGCAGCGGCGACGAAGCCAAGCTCTACGCGCTAATCTGGAAACGCGCGATGGCGAGCCAGATGTCCACCGCGCAGTTGGAACGCACCACCGTAACCCTGCGCGATGCAACCGGCCAGCACGAGCTGCGCGCAACCGGACAGGTCGTGATCTTTCCCGGCTTCTTCGCGGTCTATCAGGAAGGTTTTGACGACAAGGAAGAGGACGAGGACGGTCTGCTGCCGTTCCTTAAAGACGGCGACACACCCGCCAAGACCGCTGTCGAAGCCAACCAGCACTTCACCCAGCCACCGCCGCGTTTCTCCGAAGCGTCGCTGGTCAAGCGTCTCGAAGAGCTGGGCATTGGCCGCCCGTCGACCTACGCCTCGACCATCCAGACCCTTCGCGACCGCGCCTATGTGCGGGTGGAGAGCAAGCGTTTCTTCGCTGAGGACTCGGGCCGCTTGCTGACCTCGTTCCTCGAACGTTTCTTCCCGAATTACGTTGCTTACGACTACACCGCCGGGCTGGAAGATGAGCTCGACGTGGTTTCGGACGGGCGCGAGAATTACAAAGAACTGCTCAGCAAGTTCTGGAAAGACTTCAAGCCCAAGACCGAAGAGGTCATGGAAAAGCTGCCTTCGGAAGTGACCGAAGTGCTGGACGAATATCTCTCCGATTATCTCTTCCCCGAACGCGAAGACGGCAAGGACGCGCGCCATTGCCCCTTGTGCGAAAAAGAAGGGCGCGAGAACGGTCGGTTGAGCCTGCGCGGTGGTCGCAACGGCGCGTTTATCGCCTGCGCTAACTACCCCGAGTGCAAGTTCACTCGCACCTTTGGCCCGCCGCGCGAGGACGGCGATGACGCGGCTGTCGACGGCCTCATGGGCGAACATCCCGTCACCGGAGAGGAAATTCATCGCAAGTCCGGGCGTTATGGCGCCTATATCCAGATGCAGGTCGACGGGAAAAACAAGAACGCCTCGATCCCGACGGATGTGGATGACTTCAACTTGGATTGGGCGGTCAAGCTGCTTGATCTGCCGCGCATCATCGGCGCGCACCCGGAAACGGGCAAGGAGATCGAAGCCGCGATTGGCCGCTATGGCCCTTATCTGCGCCACGATGGCAAATACGCGAAGCTCACCAACACGCTGGAAGTGTTTGAGACCGGAATGAACCAAGCCGTCGTGCTGCTGGCCGAAGCCGCCAACCGCAAAGGCGGCGGTCGCACCAAGGCCGAACCGATCAAGACGCTGGGCGAACACCCGACCAGCGGCGGCGAGATGAAGGTGATGCCGGGCCGCTATGGCCCCTATGTCACCGACAGCACCACCAACGCGACCATCCCGAAGGATGTGAAGCCCGAAGACGTCACGCCCGAACAGGCTATCACCCTGATCGACGAGCGCGCCGCAAAGGGCCCGGCCAAGAAAAAGGGTCGCAAGAAGGCTCCGGCCAAGAAGAAACCAGCGGCCAAGAAAAAGGCGCCAGCGAAGAAGAAAGCGCCCGCGAAGAAGGCCGCTGCCAAGAGCGAGAGCTAGCCACTATAGCGCAGATTGCGACCCGTATCGCTCAGATCGAAACGGTTCATCGCGGCGTTCGTAAATCCTTTAGTATTGTGTCCTAGGTCTGTTTTCAGACCAGGGGCCATGCCGTGATTGAAATCGAAGTCCAGAACGAGACTCACCAGACCCAGGACCGCATCCGCTTTGCCGCGGTGCCTCGCATAGGCGAGGGCATTCGCCTGCGCGAACCCGATGGATTGTGGGCCAGCTATGACGTGTTGGATGTGTGGTATCAGAAGGCCGAATACGGTGATATCTGGATGCCCTATCTCCATGTGCGCATCACGCCTGGAGAACCGGGCAGCGAGACGCAGGATGACGAAGATCACGGCGCAGAAGACGAGAGCCAGTTCGCCTCGCTTGCCGGGGAGGCCGAGCCATTCAAAATCTGATCAAACGCAATGTCGGCCCGCACAAGAACAAGGTGCCCGTCGAACGCCGCGCAGAGCCGCGCGAGCCTGAGCCGGCGCCAAACGTGCGCGACGCGTCGGGCGCGGAGGACTTGTCCGGCGATGGTTCGGTGACGCAAACCGATGCTATCGTCGCCGCCGCCAAAGCGATGCGCGATGGTGCCGCGCCTCAGACCGCTCCGGTCGAAGCGGCGAAGGTTTGCCTGATCGTCGATGACAGCCGCGTGATCCGCAAAGTCTCCTCCAAAATCGCACGCTCACTTGGCTACGTGCCGGTTGAGGCGCAGGACGGCGAAGAAGCTCTGGCGCGTTGCAAGAAAGCGATGCCGGCGCTTGTGCTCACCGACTGGAACATGCCGGAAATGGACGGCATCGAGTTCGTGCGCCGCCTGCGCGGTATACCCACACCCAAAGCGCCAACCGTGGTGTTCTGCACCTCCAACGGGGAGGCGAAAGATATCCACGAAGGCATAAGCGCGGGCGCGGACGATTACATCGTCAAACCGTTCGATGAAGCGGCGCTGAGAGCAAAGCTGGAGCAGTTGTCAGGCGACTGACGCGTCTAGGACTCCGCCGCGAAGTGCGCCTCTCCGGCCAGCTTTGACGCGATCAGATTGCCGATTTCAATAGCCGCGCCGGTGCCGCCGGCTTGGTTGGTGACCACGGCGATACCCATCTGGCGCTCGGGCGCGTAGCGGATATCCACCAGCCCGCCGCCGCCGCTGTGGCCGAAGAAGGCGACATCGCCGAATCGCTGAACCGCGACGCCCATGCCGTACCCTTCGCCCTCCGCATCGCCGCGCAATTGCTCGAGGCGGCGAGTGTCATTCACCAACCGTCGCACGCTGTCTTCGTTAAGCACGCGGCCCCGAGCGAGCGCGAGGAGCAATTGGCGCGTGTCCTTGCCGGTCGATTGCATCCCGCCGGCCGGGGCGAAGAAGGCCGGGTAATTGGAGATGTGCGGCACGGTCTCGCCGTCTCGATCATGAAACACCTTTGCCTCGTTGCCGACCCCGGTCGTAGTCAGGGAGGCCGGTTGCAACAGCGACTGCGCGACCAATTGCGGCCAAGTCGTGCCCGCGCGCTTAGCCAGCGAATGCGCCAGCAGCGCGTATCCGCTTTGTTGGTAGCGCCATTGCTCTCCCGGTTGGAAATCAAGCGCTTGTTCGCCGATGATGGCACGCAAATCGTTGATGGAGAAGCGGCTGAGGCGGTCTTCTTCCATGGCGCCGAATTCGGGGCGGGTAACGATCATGGGCAGGCCCGACGTGTGGTTGAGGACGCGCCATACGGGGAGATCGCGCCACACTTCGGGCAGGTCGGGGTTGAGATCGCCCAGCGTCTCATCCAGCGACAGTGCGCCTTCCTCCACCATCGCCGCTACGGTCAGCGCCGTGACCAGTTTTGACGCTGAGGCTAGCCGGACGATCGTTTCATCAGTGAACGCGTCGCCCGTTGCCGGATTGCTCCCAAAGGCGCGTGAATAGACCGTGTCCGGTCCCATGGTCACCGCCACATGCGCCCCCGCAACGCCCGCGTCTTTGAGGATCTGCGCAATCCGCTCGCTCAAAGCGGCGCGGTCCAGTTCAGCGGGTCCGGCGATTTCGTCGGCGGTTTGTTGCGATTGGACAACGACGGCTTCAGCAAGCGCGGGCGCGGTGATTGAGGTGAGGCTGGCGGCAAGAGCGGTGAGGGCAGTTGGCAGGCGCATAAGGTTTCTCCCGTTTGACTACAGTTGTAAACGTTAGCGGCAGGCGAGACTGGGAGAAGGGGCGTTCGATGAACTTCATTTCCTGGCCGACAAAGTGATCGCGCGCTTCACCCTCGCCATTGCCGCCAAGTCCCGGTAAGCGCGCAGCCATGGGCAAAGAACACTTTGAACGGCACAAACAACCATGGAACGCGGAAGAGGCGGGGCGGCTACGCCTGCTCGCGTCAAAGGGGCAAGGGCTAAAGCAAATCGCCAAGGCGCTGAACCGCAGCGAGGATTCGACCAAGAGCTTTGCCAAGCAGCAGAAGATCAAAATCGCCAAAAAGCGTTAGGCGAGTTTCTTACTCTCGGTCGGATTGGCATCACTTCACCCAATCCAGCCCCATTTCCTCGAACACCTCTTTGTCCTCGCTCCAGCCCTCGGAGTGCTTCACGTGCAGGAAGAGGTGGACTTTTACGCCCAGCACTTCGGACAATTCTTGCCTCGCGGCTTCGCCGATGGATTTGATCTTGCTGCCGCCTTTGCCCAGCACGATGGGGCGCTGCGTTTCGCGGGCGACGACGATCTGCTGGTGGATTTCCAGACTTCCATCGGGGCGGTGCTTGTACAGTTCAGGTCGAACGGCGGTGTCGTAGGGCAGCTCTTCGTGCAGCTGCGCGTAGAGCTGTTCGCGGGTGATCTCGGTGGCGAGCAGGCGCTCCGACGCGTCAGACACCTGATCTTCGGGATACATCCAAACGCCTTCGGGCATAAGCTTGGCGAGCGCCTCTTTCATCTCGGCCACTCCATCGCCCGTCAGCGCGGAAATGAAGTAGATCTCTTCAAAATCGACCCGCTGCCCCAATTCCTGCGCGAGTTGTAAAAGCGGCTCCTTCTTCGCCTTGTCGACCTTGTTGAGGACGAGGATTTTCTTCTCGGGCCGCCTTTCCAGCGCCTCAAGGATCGGTTCGAGTTCGTGGCGACGCTGTTTCACCGGATCGACGATCAACAGCACCGCATCGGCGCTGTCAGTGCCTTCCCACGCCGCGTTGACCATTGCGCGGTCGAGCCGTCGCTTGGGCGCGAAGATGCCCGGCGTGTCGACCAGGATCATCTGCACCTCATCCAGCAAGGCGATGCCCAGCATACGCGCGCGGGTGGTCTGGGCCTTGGCGCTGGTGATGGCGACCTTTTGGCCGACCAGTTGGTTCACCAGAGTCGATTTGCCCGCGTTGGGCGCTCCTATAACGGCAACGACACCGCATTTGTTCAGGACTGTGTCCTCGCTCACCCAAATTCCTCCAGAAATGCCTGCGCGGCGCGTTTTTCCGCTTCGCCTTTGCTGCTCGCCATTCCGCGAGCCGATCCCAGCGAGGGGATGCTGACTTCGACTGTAAATTGCATTGCGTGATCGGGGCCGCTGCGGTCGACCACCTGGTATGTTGGCATTGCGCGCTTGTTATGCGCGGCCCATTCTTGCAGCGCGCTTTTAGGGTGTTTGGCTTTGCCGGCGTTACCGGTCAGTTCCTTGGCCCAAAGCTCGTAGACGGTGTCGCGCGCCTGGTCATAGCCGTGGTCGAGGAAACACGCCCCGATCAACGCCTCCATCACATCGCCCAAAATGTTGTCGCTGTCCGCACCGCCATCCTCGCGCGCTTGTTTACCTAGGCGAATATGGTCGGGAAGCCCGATCTGACGGGCGATGCGCGCGCAGGTCGCTCCGCTGACCAAAGCGTTGAGGCGCTGCGAAAGCTGCCCTTCGGGCGCGTCGCCCGCGCGGTACAGCCAACTGGCCACGGCCAAGCCCAGAACACGGTCGCCGAGAAATTCCAGCCGTTGATAATCGCCCGCCATGGGAGGCGCGCCTTTGGCGGACGACGTGCCGTTAAAGCTGCCATGCGTCAGCGCGCGCAGCCAGCGTTCCTCATCGCGCACCGCGAAGCCATGTTCGCCAAGCCACGTTCGGGCTGTGTCAGGCAGACCTGTGTCAATCGGCATCATGATGATCCAGCGATCATAGGGCACCGCCGATCCGGTCCCAGCGTGCGGCGCTGAACCAGGTCCAGGGTTTGGCCCACTCGGCGCTGCCATCGGTGGACCAGAAGATCAGCCACACGCGGCCGACCAGATTTTCTTGCGGCACCATGCCCACGCCATCGCCCGCGAGCGCGGGAAAGCGGCTGTCGCGCGAATAGTCGCGATTGTCGCCCATCACGAACATGTGTCCTTCGGGAACCGTAGCAACGGGTACGCCATCGCCCGGCGACAGGCCGAAATCGAGAGTGTCGTGGCTGAAACCGCCCGGGAGCGTCTCGCGAAACCGTATGTAGGCGCAGCGATCAGGCTCACCTTCCGCGCCCGACCGCGTCTCGCCAAAGGTGCACGGGCTATGCGGCGAAATGGGAAGAGTGAAATCGGCGATTGGCTCTTTCTCGACGAAATCTCCGTTGATGACCACCTGCCCGCCGATCATCGCAACTGTGTCTCCTGGCAGACCGATGACGCGCTTTACGTAGTCCTGACGGTCCACGGGATGTTTGAAGATCACCACATCACCGCGTTCGGGTTGGCTGGCGAACAGGCGACCGGAAGGCAGGGGGGCTTCAAAGGGCAATGAACTGCTCGAATAGCCATAAGACCATTTGGTCGCGATCAGATAATCTCCATGCCACAGTTTGGGCAGCATGCTTTCGGAAGGAATCGAAAAGGGCGCGATGACAAAGACCCGCAGGACCAGCACGAACAGCACAAGCTTGAACAGGAACCACGCAAAGCCAAGCACACCGTCCGCAGCGGCGCGATCGCCGTCTTTTTGAGGCGCGGCCGAAGGCTCCGGCGAAGCCGCGCTTTGTGCCATCGATGCGCTGATCGGATCAGTTTGGGGCTTAACATCCATCGCCTGTCCCCTTAGGCGCGCTTGAGCGCGACGCAAAGGGGATTGCTGCAATCATGACTACGGTATCACAAACCGCCGCCAAGGCTTGGGCTCAGCTGTCGGCCTTGTCGAGCTCGACGCTCAAAGAATTGTTTGCAGCCGATGCGGGCCGCGTTGATGCGATGACACGCCGCTTGGAATGGCCGGTCGGGCCCGATGGCGAGACGACGGGCATGCGCGTCGATTTCTCCAAGACGCACCTTGATAGCGCGGTGCTGGAGGCGTTTGAGGCGCTGGCCGAGGCGGTCGATTTCGACGCCGCTCGCGATGCCTTGTTCACCGGCGGCATCGTCAACGTGACCGAGGGCCGCGCCGCCAATCACGGCGCGATGCGCGGCAGCGGGACCGACGCGGACACCGAAGAAGCTGCTGCGTTGCTAGCGCGCATGGGCATGCTGGTGGATGCGATCCACGATGGGGTACTGGGCGATGTCAAACATCTGATCCATATCGGAATTGGCGGATCGGCCTTGGGGCCAGCCTTGGCGGTGGACGCGCTGACCCGCGATCTGGCGAAAGTCGATGTGCACGTAGTCTCAAACATTGATGGTCTGGCTCTGGAGCTGGCCTGCGCAGCGTGCGATCCGGCGACCACGCTGATCGCCGTGGCGTCGAAGACCTTCACCACGATCGAGACCATGACCAACGCCGCCAGCGCGCTGGCCTGGCTGGAGCGTGAAGGAGTGACGGACCCGAGTGGCCGTGTCGTGGCGCTGACAGCGAGCCCAGAGAAAGCGGTCGCCTGGGGTGTGGACGAAACGCGCATCCTGCCGTTCCCTGAGAGTGTCGGCGGGCGCTACTCGCTTTGGTCGAGTATCGGTTTCCCGGTAGCGTTGGCCATCGGAATGGAGGAGTTTAGCGAATTCCTTGGCGGCGCACAGGCGATTGATACGCATTTTCGTGAAGCTGATGGGCGCAACAACACGCCGCTGCTCGCCGCCTTTGTGGACCAATACTACGCCCGTGTTCGTGGGTGCCAAACGCGCGCTGTGTTTGCCTACGACGAACGGCTCGCGCTGTTTCCCGATTACCTTCAACAGCTGGAGATGGAATCCAACGGCAAAAGCGTAACCGCGGATGGCCAGCCGGTCACGGCCCCGACCGCAGCGATCACATGGGGCGGAGTGGGCACCGACGCGCAGCACGCCGTGTTTCAGTTGCTGCACCAAGGCACGCATTTGGTGCCGGTCGACTTCATCGCCAGCGTCGCACCGGGCGATGAATTGGACCCCGCGCACCACCGCACGCTGCTGCTCAATTGCCTCGCGCAAGGCGCCGCCCTGATGGCGGGCAAGGCGAGCGACGACGATCCCGCGCGCGCCTATCCGGGGGACCGTCCGTCCACGACTTTCCTGACCGATGATATCGACGCCTCGACGTTGGGGGCGTTGATCGCTTTCCACGAACATCGCACCTTCGCCAACGCGGTACTGATGGGGATCAACCCGTTCGATCAATTCGGTGTAGAGCTTGGCAAAGAGATCGCAAAACAGATCGACGCGGGCGAGGGCGAATTCGACGCCAGCACCAGCGCGCTGATGGAAGTGGCCGGCTTGCGCTGACGTCACATGAGTGTGGGCCGATCGCTGTGTTTTGAGGACGAACCGCACTTTTTGCCGGATGAACGACAATTCTTGCCCGCGTTCAGGCTACGCTCAGTGACGATTATGTAACACTCTCATACGTCTTGAGGGACGTTTTCGGGGGGTCTTCGCTAAGTTTTGACCGTTTTTGGTCTCCGAATCTCCCGATTCATCGCGTTGATTTTGTCGCGTTGGTACGCTTTCGAAATCATTCGCTTGTGTTCAAAATCGCTGGTTTCTTTGCGTGTCGCGAATGCGCACGATTGTTGCTGTTTCTCGCATCATCGTTGTCCGATTTGCACTTAATCGGGTTTGGCGTATGGTCGCGCCGCTCTCAAACCACGAAAATTCGAAAAGGTCGCCTGATGCCCGTCATGCTTACTCTTCCTGCCGTTTGCGCCGCTTTGGTGTGTGCCCCGGCTGATCTTGGACAGGATATGACGGTTGCGATGACCCAGGAAACGCCTGCCACGCCGGCGGTCCCGGCCGCGACAGCGCGCTCGGCCAAGCCAAAAGCGGTCAAGATGGTCGAGTTTGATGGCGCGTTCGACTTCCTCAACATGTCGCGCCGCCTGCGTATTTGGCGCCCGGCGGTGCAGTTCGACATGAAAGTGGACGAGGAAGGCCATGCAACCGAATGCGAAGTCGTTGACCGTTTCCGCAAGAATTACGTCAACATCAAGCTGTGCGAAGTTGCGATGGCGCATTACACGTTCGAGCCTGCTCGCGACGCTCACAACCAAGCGGTTGAGGGATCCTACCGCGCCAAGCTCTCGTACAAAGAGCTGCGTGAAGAGCTGGATTAATTCACTCTGATATCAGTCGCCACTTGCGGAGTTTGCAATGGGGCTGGCGGTAATCGTCGGCCCTTTTTCTTTGTGGCGAACCCGATAGCGCGGCGTGGCGAGCAAACTCACCGATGGCCCACGCGCATTGACTTTTCGGGAACTTGCGACCATTTGGCGCGCTTCGCAATGCGATAGGCCAGCGTGAAGCGCGCCGGAGCAACTAGCCTTCGGTGTCCAGCGGCCCCACAGAAATCTTACACAACTTCCCTTTTCACGCGGGTGGTCATTTTAAACCCCGCGAGCGCGCGACCTCTCTTGGTCGCGGCCGCACCCTTTTATGCGAGTGCGCAATGACACAATCTTCCGAAACTCCTCTTTTTGAGGATCTGGGGCTTTCGCAGCCCGTTCTTCAAGCTCTTGATCTCAAGGGCTATTCGACTCCTACTCCGATTCAGGAGCAGGCCATTCCACCTGTGCTGGAAGGTCGCGACCTGTTGGGTATTGCGCAGACCGGCACTGGCAAGACCGCCGCTTTTATGCTGCCCAGCATCGATCGTCTGCGCGAGGCGGATAACCGCATCCCATTCAAATCGTGCCGCATGCTGGTGCTGGCTCCGACGCGTGAGTTGGCCGGGCAGATCGCTGCGAGCGCCAAGGATTATGGTGCGCTGGCAGGCCTGAAAGTGCAGTCGATCGTCGGCGGGACCAGCGTCAATAAAGACCGTAACAAATTGCATCGTGGGACGGACATCCTGGTGGCGACACCGGGCCGGCTCCTCGACCTGATCGATCAAAAAGCGTTCAACCTGTCGGGTGTCGAAGTGCTCGTCCTCGATGAGGCGGATCAGATGCTCGATCTCGGCTTCATTCACGCTCTGCGCCGGATCAATCAACTGGTCCCGAAAGAGCGCCAGACGCTGTTCTTCAGCGCGACCATGCCCAAGCAGATCAAGGAATTGGTCTCAGGCTATTGCCGCAATCCTGTGCAAGTCTCTGTCACACCCGAAAGCACGACGGCGGAGCGGATCGAACAATTCTTGTTCATGGTTCAGCAGGACGAAAAGCCGTCTTTGCTAGAACTGGTCCTGTCGGGCCGTCACCGCGTTCCGGGCGATTTGGATCTGGTCCTGATCTTCACCCGGACCAAGCACGGCGCGGACCGCGTGGTCAAAAAGCTGAGCCGCTCAGGCATTCCGGCCAACGCCATTCACGGCAATAAGACGCAAGGCCAGCGCCAGCGCGCGCTGGATGAGTTCAAGCGCGGTAAGACCAAGATCCTGGTCGCTACCGATGTCGCCGCGCGCGGGATCGATATTCCCGGTGTCAGCCATGTCATCAATTACGAGCTTCCCAACGTGCCCGAACAATATGTGCACCGTATCGGTCGCACCGCGCGCGCGGGCCGTGATGGGGTTGCGATTGCGTTCTGCGCCGAGGATGAGCGCGCTTATCTGAAGGATATCCAGAAGACGACCGGCGCGAGCATGGATCGTCTGGATCTTCCGGAAAACTTCCGCGCCGTAGTCGAAGGGGTTGGCCCCACCAAACCGCCGCCGCGCGGTCAGACACGAGTCTCTAAGAAGAAGGTGAAGGCCAAGCCTGTGGGTGGCGAGAAGGCGGAGGGTCAGCCCAAACGCAAACCCGCGCCCAAACACACCGCGCGCAAGGGCAAACCGCAAGGCAAGCGGCCGGGCCAAGGTGGATCAGGAGGACCGCCTCGCAGTGGCCAGCGCAGAGGCCCCGGCGGCCAACGTCGGCGCTCCGGTGGCGGAGGTCGTACCCGCGCAACCTAGAGGCTGAGTTATAGGCTCGCGTCTTACCTTATCTTAACCACGCAGGGCCTAACGAAACGCTCATGAATCGGGAGGCTCAGCGCGCGCAATGATCAGGACAGAAACCACTCTGGTGATCGGTGCGGGCGCGAACTGCGAAATCGAAATGCCTGATGGTGCCGAACTGCTTAATCGGATCGCCGCTGGCTACGATTTTGATCGTCTTGGCACCCAGGTGCAGACGCGCGATATGGTCGCGCTGGCCGCTATTTTCGAACAGAACGCCGAGCGTCTGGGCACGTCCTATGAGGCGCTTCTCGACGCTGGCCGTACGATTAAGCAAGCGAGCCGGGTTACCAGCTCAATTGACGCGGTTTTGGAGCAATATGGCGGCGACAACCGCGATGTGATTGCTGCGGGTAAGCTGGCGCTAGCCTATTACACTTTGCAGGCTGAGCAGAAATCGACGCTGGCGGTTGAGCCGCGCGATGCAGGCGATCTACCGCTTCGGGGGACGGAGAATTGGCTGTTCCAGCTCGGCCAACTGATCACCAAAGGCGTGCCACGCGCCAAGGCGGAGCAGTGTTTCGACAACCTCTCGATCGTCTGCTTCAATTACGACCGCGCGATTGAGCATTACATGCCGTGGGTTTTGACCATGGCGTTCGGTATGCCGATGGAAGAGGCGCAGATGCTGGTCAGCACGCACCTGCGGATTGTCCATCCCTATGGCAGCCCGGGCAGCTTGCCATGGATGTTTGGCGCGGGCGAACCGTGCCAGTGGGGCGAACAGCAACCCGAAGACTGGCTGGCGCTGGCCAAGGGGCTTTACACCGCCTCTGAACGCGGGCGCGACAAACGTTTCTCCAGCTTCCTCATGGCGGAAATTGCGCATGGCAAACGACTGGGCTTTCTGGGCTTTGGTTTTGATCCGATGAACACCTCGATGCTGTTCGACCGGGTTCTTGACCATGATCCTGATGTCATGGTGGCGCTGACCGGCATTGGCGCAGGGACGAAGAAGGCGGTCCACTATCTGCTGAAGCGAAACACCGGAGTGCAAAACCCCGACCTTATCCAGATTGAAGACATGAAGGCCTACCAGCTGCTGCGCGATAACGGGCTGTTTCTCGAAACCTGAGGCCTGGACCCTTGGCAGTGTAACGCCTCGCCTCCATATGCCGAACTTCGGTCAAGGAGGACCCACATGGCGGACCAGAACTACGACTTCGATCTCTTCACCATCGGCATCGGATCAGGCGGCGTGCGCGCCAGCCGGATCGCCGCCGCGCACGGCGCGCGCGCGGCTGCGGCCGAGGAATACCGAGTGGGCGGGACCTGCGTCATTCGTGGCTGCGTGCCGAAAAAGATGCTGGTCTACGGTGCGCACTTTGCCGAAGATCTTGAAGACGCCAAGCAATTTGGCTGGGACATTCAGGGCAAGAGCTTTGACTGGGTGCGCCTGCGCGACATCGTGCAGAACGATGTGACCCGGCTTGAGGGTCTATACGGCGAAACGCTGTCCAACCACGACGTGACCGTCTTCGAAGAACGGGCTGAAATTACCGGCCCGCACGAAATCACTCTGGCGAGCGGCAAGGTCATCACCGCCAAGTACATCCTGATCGCGACGGGCGCGAAGCCGCATATGCCGGAATTCGAAGGCAACGAGCACTGCATCACCTCGAACGAGGCGTTCCATCTCGACGAAGTGCCTGGCCGCGTTCTGATCGCGGGTGGCGGTTACATCGCCAACGAGTTTGCGGGCATTTTCAACGAATTTGGCAGCAAGGTGACGATTGCCAATCGGTCTGATGTTATCCTGCGCGCTTATGATCCGGCCCTGCGCGACCGGCTGCTCCAGATCAGCCTGACCAAGGGCATCGAGTTCTGCTTCAACGTCGAATTCGAATGGGTCAAGAAACAGGAAGACGGCACGCTTCTGGTCAATATGACCGGCCACGATGAGCGCGTTTTCGATCAGGTCATGATCGCCACGGGCCGTGTGCCCAACACCGATGGGCTGGGCCTAGAAAAGGTCGGCGTCGAATTGGGCAGGGGCGGCGAGATCAAGGTCGATGCGTTCTCCAAGACCAACGTCGATCACATCTACGCCGTGGGCGATGTGACGGATCGCGTTCAGCTGACCCCGGTCGCCATCCGCGAAGGGCAGGCCTTCGCCGACAGCGTCTTTGGCCCCGGCGACGCTTACGCCGTTGACCATTCGTGCATTCCAAGCGCGGTCTTCAGCCACCCGCCCATCGCGGCGGTCGGTATGACCGAAGGCGAAGCGCGCAATCGGCTGGGCAATGTGAAGGTGTTTCAGTCGGACTTTCGCCCAATGAAGAATGTCGTCGCCGGTCGCAGCGAGCGCGGGCTTTACAAGATGATCGTCGACGCGGCGAACGACAAAATTGTCGGTGTGCACATGATTGGGCCGGAAAGCCCGGAGATCATGCAGGCGGCCGCTGTGGCGGTGAAGGCCGGTCTGACCAAGGCTGACTTCGACGCGACGACGGCTATCCACCCCACTATGGCCGAAGAATTGGTGTTGCTGAAATAAGCGCGCCGCTAGGCTTCAAATCGGGCAGGAGACAGGTGCGCCGGTGAGATTCCGGCGGCCTGAATGTCTTGCGGCCAAGCTTCGTTCAGCGCCACGCTCTCGCCAATCCGGGCGAGGGCGGCGGATGTTTGAAAGCCGTATCCGCCTTGACCTGCGTACCAGATGAAACCGGCGGCCTTTGAAGCCTCTCCAACGACGGGCAATTCATCGGGCGCAAAGCTGCGCAGGCCTGCCCAGGAATGCTCAATACGGCGGATTTCCAGCGTGGTCGCGTTGATGATCCTGTCCGCCGCAATCGCGATGTCCAACTCCTCGGGTGCGGCGTCGCAGGGGGCGCTTGGGGTCTGGTCCATGTAAGAGGCGAGCAAGCGCGAGCGGCCTTCGGGAAGCGTATAGAACCCTTCGCCCACTGTCTTGATAAACGGCCAGCCGGACACGTCGACACCGTCCGGGGCGGTGAAACCGATCACGGTGCGGCGGCGCGGTTCGAGCCCGATGGGCGGCACTCCAGCAAGCCGCGCGATTTCGTCGGCCCAGGCCCCTGCGGCGTTGATAACCAACGGGGACTGAAAGGAGCCTAACCCGGTCTCAACGCTCCAGAGATCGCCAGCTTGAGCGATCGACACGACCTTGGCTCCGCATTCCAGCGCGCCTCCTCTAGCCCGAAGATCGGCAGCGTGGCGACCCAGCATGGCATCGGTGTCGAGTGCCAGTGAGCCGCGGTCCAGGATTGCCCGGTGGGCGGCGTCGGGGCCAACATTCAAGGCGGGAGCGAACTCCAGGATGGCCTGGTCTTGAAGGATCTCATAATCCGCGCCGAAGCGTTCGTGCACCTCCGCCAGTTCGTCGAGTAGGTCCCCCTGATCCTCGCGCGCAATGTGCAAAGCGGGCAGTGCGCGCGTGATCGGCGCGCCCGACGGCCCTTCCATGGCGCGAAATTCGAGCAGACTTAGCGCGGTCAGCGTGCGTACGATCGTCTCACCAAGGCCATAATGCGCAAAAGCCACGCTGCGGCCTGACGCGTGGTAGCCCGGCTGGCTCTCTGCTTCGAGGACGATCACGTTGACACGGTCTGCCAATCGCGCGGCCAAGGAAAGCCCGGCTATCCCGCCACCGATGACAATCGCGTCCGCCTTTCTCACTCACGCCTCCTAGCTTTTCTGCGGCACAATTGCCTAGCGAGCGCCAAAGCACTAGCCTTTCCTGAAACAGAACAAAGCAAGGGGTCACAATTATGAGCAAGCGCGTACTCGTCACCGGGGGCACCGGCTACATTGCGGGCGAGTTGATCCGCCAGCTTCTGGATCGCGGCTGGACGGTGCACACCACGGTGCGCGATCCCGCGAAAAGCGAAGCGCATTTGCGCCAACGCCTTGGCAATCCGAGCGAGGATCAGGTCAAAGTCTTCAAAGCCGAGCTGATGAGCGACGAAGGCTGGGCCGAGGCCAACGCAGGCTGCACACATGTCGCCCACGTTGCCTCGCCCATCGCGGCCTCCACGCCCAAGGATGAAAACGAGATGATTGTGCCGGCGCGTGAAGGGACCTTGCGCGCGCTGCGTTTCGCCAAGGAGGCGGGCGTCACCCGCTTCGTCCAGACCAGCTCGATGGCGGCTGTCGCCTATGGTCGATCCGACAAGGTCTACACCGTTTCGGAAGCCGACTGGACCGATATCGATCACCCCGACGCCTATCCTTATGTCAAATCCAAGACCATCGCCGAGCGCGCCGCGCGCGATTGGATCGCTGAAGAGGGCGGCGATATGGAGTTCGTCTCTGTGAACCCATCCATGGTGCTGGGCCCGGTCGATGACCCCGATTTCTCGCCTTCGGTCGAAGCGGTCAGGCAATTGCTCGCCGGTGAAGTGCCGATGGCGCCCGACCTTGGCTTTGCCATCGTCGACACGCGCGACACCGCCGCTTTGCACGTCAAATGCCTCGAAGAGCCGGGCCTTGCCGATGAGCGATTCCTTGCCGCTGGCGAATTCTACAAATTCATCGATGTTGCCCGAATGTTAAAAGCGGGCCTTCCGCCCGAGCACACCAGAAAGGTGCCGACCAAGGTCATGCCCAATATCCTGGTCCACATCCTCAGCCTCTTCAACGAAGGCATCCGCTCAATCAAAAGCGAGCTGGGCAAGACCCGCAATTGCGATGTGAGCCACGCAAAGGAACGCTTGGGTTGGGAAACGCGTCCGGCTGAGGAGAGCGTCGTGGATTGCGCCAAAAGCCTGATCGAACGCGGCGTGGTGAAGGTCTGATGGATATTGCAGGCAAGACCGTCCTCCTCACCGGGGGAACAGCGGGTATCGGACGGGCGCTGGCGTCGCAGCTTCGCGATGCGGGCGCGACGGTTGTCCTCACGGGGCGCAATGAAACGCGCCTTGAAGAGCTGCGCGTTGAAGGCTTTGAAGCGTTGCAAGCGGACCTCTCGGCTGCTGAAGGTGTGGATGCGCTGGTGGAGGCGTGGGGAGGGCGAGAACTCGATATCCTCATCAACAACGCCGGTATGGGCGCGACGCAGGATTATCGCGATGGGTCGCCCAATCCCGATGAAAGCGATGCGATTTTCTACGCCAATCTGTCCGCCCCGGTGCGCCTGACGACGATGCTACTGCCGCTTTTGAAAGCGAGACCCAAGGCGACCATCCTTAATGTATCCTCTGGTTTAGCCATCGCGCCCAGCGCTCAAGGCGCCGTCTATTGCGCGACGAAAGCGGGTCTTCGCAGTTTTTCCTACTCGCTGCGGGCTGACCTTAAGGGAACCGGCATTCACGTGATCGAAGCGCTGCCGCCTATGGTGGAGACGCAGATGACCTCGGATCAGAAGGGCAGCAAGATGAGCCCCGAGGATTGCGCGCGTGTCATGTTTGAGGCGATCCGCAAGGATAAGGATCACGCCTATATCGGCATCGTAGGGCTGCTGAACTGGATCCACGGTTTCTCGCCCGCTTTGGCGCGCAAGGTCATGCTGAATTTTTGACCGAGACAGGGTGGGCGGGCCTCCAACTGTCCGCACTGTGATTTTTCGGTAAGCACAGCGGGGTTGTTTTGGAGGGAACCCAATCATTGAAGCGCGAACCGTTCTCAAGAAGCATTGACCCCGCCGCGTCGCTGCGGCAACGGGTGGCGCAATCGAGATAAGAGGAGCCCCCGACCTATGTCCGCCAACATCGCTGAAATGGAACGTCGCCGCGAAGCCGCTCATCTGGGAGGCGGGCAAAAACGCATCGACGCGCAGCACGCCAAAGGCAAACTGACCGCGCGCGAACGGCTCGACGTTCTGCTTGACGAAGGCAGCTTCGAAGAAGTCGACACCTATGTCGAACACGACTGCATGGACTTCGGCATGGAGAACCAGCGCATCCCCGGCGACGGCGTGGTCACCGGATCGGGCACGATCAACGGCCGTCTCGTCTATGTGTTCAGCCAGGACTTCACTGTGTTCGGCGGATCGCTGTCCAAGCGTCACGCGGAGAAGATCTGCAAGATCATGGACACCGCGATGAAGGTCGGCGCTCCGGTCATCGGGATCAACGATTCCGGCGGCGCGCGCATTCAGGAAGGCGTCGCCTCGCTGGGCGGCTATGCCGAGGTGTTCCAGAAGAACGTGCTCGCAAGCGGCGTGGTCCCGCAGATCAGCCTTATTATGGGGCCGTGCGCGGGTGGGGCGGTGTACTCGCCCGCCATGACCGACTTCATCTTTATGGTGAAGGACAGCTCCTACATGTTCGTCACTGGCCCCGAGGTGGTAAAGACAGTGACCAATGAAGAGGTCACGCAAGAGGAATTGGGCGGCGCGATCACGCACACGACCAAGACTTCCGTTGCCGATATCGCCTACGACAACGACGTCGAAGCGTTGCTGGCCACCCGCGATTTCTTCAACTACCTGCCGCTGTCCAACCGGCCTGAGGCGACCGGCGAGATGGGCCCGGAAATCCCCACGAACGATCCGTGGGACCGTCTGGAGCACTCGCTCGACACCATCATCCCGGACAACGCCAACCAGCCTTACGACATGCATGAGGTGATCAAGAAGACCCTCGATGAAGGCGAGTTCTTCGAAATCCAGCCTGCGCACGCGGCGAACATCATCTGCGGCTTTGGCCGGGTTGAGGGCAAGACCGTGGGCGTCGTCGCAAACCAGCCGATGGTGCTGGCGGGTGTGCTCGATATCGCGTCGTCCAAAAAAGCCGCGCGCTTTGTGCGTTTCTGCGACGCTTTCGAGATTCCGATTGTGACGTTCGTTGACGTGCCCGGCTTTCTGCCCGGCACCGCGCAGGAACTGGGCGGCATCATCAAGCACGGCGCAAAGCTGCTCTTCGCCTACGCCGAGGCGACCGTGCCTAAGATCACGATCATCACCCGCAAGGCCTATGGCGGTGCGTATGACGTGATGGCCTCAAAGCACCTGCGCGGCGACCTCAACTACGCCTGGCCGACCGCGGAGATCGCGGTGATGGGGGCAAAGGGCGCGGTAGAGATCATCTTCCGCCAGGACCGGGGCGACGCGGAAAAGATCGCCGAGAAAACCAGGGAATATGAAGACCGCTTCGCGAACCCGTTTGTGGCGGCGCAGCGCGGCTATATCGACGAGGTCATCCACCCGCACTCAACGCGGCGCCGTGTGGCGCTGGGCTTGCGGAAATTGCGGTCCAAGCGGCTGGAGAACCCTTGGAAGAAGCATGATAATATTCCGTTGTGAGGTGACATGTCTGAGATAGTTACCGCTGCGACAATCATAGCGGGTTCGGGAGCCGGAGGTTGGCTAGCAGATAAACTGCTTGGGCCGAGCTTCGACGAGCTTGGGGTTCAATTTAAGGCTTTCGCTGGGCGTCGATTGTCCGAGATTTTTGGGGCCGCAGAGGAACCCGCAAAGAGCGAGCCAATCAAAGCGCTTCCGCCGGGTTTTGCCTTACAGTTTCTTCAAAAAGCCTCATTCTCTGAGGATGACGAGCTCATTACTGAGATGTGGGCAAATTTGCTTGTAGACGCCGGGAGATCGTACAGACCTCGGCATGCGCTCATTACAGATATTCTCTCGCAATTAGGTAGTGGCGAGGCCATCGTTCTAGATCGTCTTGTACCACACGATTTCTATGCTCTTGATCCTGTGAGCGTCCCAATAAACGTTCGAACTACTGTGAAAGATGAAGCGCAAAGGCAATTCTCTACTAGATGCGACTCTACTGATCTAGCTACCCGGCTAGCTAATACGGGCATTTATCACCGTTTTTACTGGCCAGCGCTCATCACAGACGTCGCACTGCCTTATACCGATAAAGGTCACAGTGGTGCTCGACATCTGAGTGGTGGCCCGGGGTACTTGCCAGCATACGATGCATTGGTTCGGCAACAGCTTTTGGAACGCTTCGAAACGATTGGAGCCAATCCCAATGGAGAGGTGAGGATTGAGGGACTCTTTGTCACTGGTCTTGGATTAGAGCTTCTAAGTGCATGTAGGAAAAGAAAATGAAACTAGGCCGCATGAACCACGTGGGGTACGCCACGCCCTCCATCGCTGACGCTGTTGCGCATTGGCGCGATGTTATGGGGGCGACCTCGGTCTCGGATGAGATCATTTTGGAGAGCCGCGGGCTCAAGGTCGTCTTTGTCGACACGCCCACGCATTCCGGCATGGATGGAACGCAGGTGGAGCTTATCGAAGAGCTCACCCCCGGCAAAACCGCGATCAGCGTTTTCCTTGAGAGAAACCCGCTCGGCGGGCAGCATCATGTGTGTTTCGAGGTCGAGGATATCGACGAAGCGCGTGCGTGGTTCGAAGGGCAGGGCAAGCGTATCCTTGGCCCCACCATCCCCGGCGCGCACGGCACGCCGATCTTCTTTGTCCACCCGAAGGACATGCAAGGCATGCTGACCGAGATCATGGAGACGCCGAAGGGCGCGCATTAGAGCCTTCATCGTCATTTCCGCGAAGGCGGGAATCCAGATTGGTCTAGTGCAAGTCGGCTTCTGGATCCCCGCCTACGCGGGGATGACGACTTTACTTCTTGGTGACTGGGGTGACGTAACGGAGGGATTGCCTCCCTGCGTCATTCGCGCCATGAGTTGCGAAACAAAACTAACATCCCCGCCTACTCACTTGGGAGAGAGACACGTGAGCTACGAACATATCCGCGTCGAGACCGACGGCCCCCTGATGACCATCACGCTGAACAAGCCCGAGCGGCTGAACGCGATGGCTCCCGCCATGGCGGACGAGATCGGCCAGGCGTTCTACGATCTGGGTGATGCGCGCGCGGTGCTGATCACGGGTGAGGGCAAGGGCTTCTGCTCGGGCGCAGACCTGTCGGCGCGTTCGACCTCAGAAAGCCCCAGCAACAAAGGCGGCTCACACCAAGCGCTCAGCCAGCACTACAACCCCGCGATCTCGCAAATCCTGCGCGCCGAAGTCCCCGTGATCTGCGCCGTCAACGGCCCTGCGGCTGGCGTCGGTTGCAGCCTCGCTCTCGCCGCCGACTTCACCATCGCCGCTGAGCGCGCTTATTTCCTCCAGGCGTTCGTCAATATCGGCCTTGTGCCCGATGGCGCCTCAACCTGGCTCATCACCCGCGCCATTGGCCGCGCCCGCGCGACCCGCATGATGATGCTGGGCGAGAAGATCAGCGGCAAACAGGCTGAGGAATGGGGCCTCGTCTACAAATGCGTCGCGGACGAACTACTGATGGACGAAGCGCGCGCGCTGGCGGAAAAGCTCGCCAACGGGCCGACGATCGCAATCAAGACGATGAAGCGCAACATCAACACCGCGCTCGACGGCAACGTCACTGAAGTGATGCTCGCCGAGGCCGAGGGCCAGCGTATCGCCGGCGCGACGGCGGACGCGATGGAAGGCGGCATGGCCTTCCTGCAAAAGCGCAAGGCTGAATTCAAAGGGGTCTGAGGCCCTGCGTGTGGGGTCCCAGCCAATAAGGTAGGGACCCTGTGCGCTCCCCATCCGTTAGACGATAATTGAAGGCTCTCATCTTCATGGGGGCCGTCCTTCGTGTATAGGCACCCCCATGACCGACAAACCCACTCCGCAAGACTGGAACGCCCTCGCTGGGAAAGAGACGAAGGGCCGCGATCTCACCTGGAACACGCCCGAAGGCTTTGCGATCAAGCCGCTCTACACGGCGAAAGATCACGAGGGCTGGGACCCGGGCCTGCCGGGCTTTGCGCCGTTCACGCGTGGGGTGAAGGCGAGCATGTACGCTGGGCGCCCCTGGACGATCCGGCAATACGCAGGCTTCTCGACCGCTGAGGAATCGAACGCCTTTTACCGCCGTAATCTGGCGGCGGGTCAAAAGGGCCTCAGCGTCGCCTTCGATCTCGCCACCCACCGAGGCTACGATTCCGACCACCCGCGCGTCGTCGGTGATGTTGGCAAAGCGGGCGTGGCGATTGATACGGTCGCCGATATGGAAGTGCTGTTCGACCAAATCCCACTCGACGCCATGAGCGTTTCGATGACGATGAACGGCGCGGTCATCCCGGTGATGGCGTTCTACATTGTCGCGGGCGAGCGTCAGGGCGTGCCGACCGAAAAGCTTTCCGGGACCATCCAGAACGACATTCTCAAAGAGTTCATGGTCCGCAACACCTATATCTATCCGCCTGAGCCCAGCATGCGGATTATCTCCGATATCATCGGATATACCTCGGCTAACATGCCGAAGTTCAACAGCATTTCGATCAGCGGCTATCACATGCACGAAGCGGGCGCTACGGCGGTGCAAGAGCTCGCCTTCACCATCGCGGACGGCAAGGAATACGCCAAGCGCGCCATGACAACCGGCCTCGATATCGACGCCTTCGCAGGCCGCCTGTCCTTCTTCTTCGGCATCGGCATGAACTTCTTCATGGAGATCGCCAAGCTGCGCGCCGCGCGCACGCTGTGGTACGAAGTGATGGATGGGCTGGGCGCACAGTCCGAACGCTCCAAAATGCTGCGCACCCACTGCCAGACCAGCGGCGTGTCTTTGCAAGAGCAAGACCCATATAACAACGTGATCCGCACCACGGTGGAGGCGATGGCCGCGACACTGGGTGGCACGCAATCGCTCCATACCAACGCGCTGGACGAAGCGATCGCGCTGCCGACCGATTTCTCCGCTCGCATCGCGCGCAACACGCAGCTGGTTTTGCAAGAGGAAACCGGGATCACCAACGTCGTCGATCCGCTGGGCGGCTCGCACTATATCGAAGCGTTGACCGCGAAACTGGTCGAAGACGCGCGCGTGCTTATGGCGAGGGTCGACGAAGCGGGCGGGATGACGGCGTTTGTCGGCACCGGCGGGCCCAAGGCGGAAATTGAACGCGCGGCGGCGGAAAAACAGACCGGCATCGATCAGGGCACAACCGTGATCGTGGGCGTGAACAAGTACCAACCGGGCGAAGAAGAGCTGATCGACACGCTCGACATTGACAACGCCGCGGTGCGCAAAGGCCAGATTGAACGTCTGGCCAAGGTGCGCGAGGCCCGTGACGAGGCCGCGTGCCGCGCCGCGCTTTCCGCGCTGACCGATGGATGCAAAGCGGGCGGCAACGTCCTCGAACTCGCCGTCAACGCCGCGCGCCAGGACGCGACCTTGGGCGAGATTTCCAGCGCAATGGAAGAGGTCTTTGGCCGCCACGACGCCACGCCAAAGCCGGTGACGGGCGTTTACGCCAGCGCTTACGAATTCGATCAACGCTGGGCGCAGGTCACTGATGGCGTCGACGCCGTTGAGCGTCGATTGGGCCGCAAACCGCGTATTATGGTCGCCAAAATGGGCCAAGACGGCCACGATCGCGGCGCGAACGTGATCGCGTCTGCGTTCGGCGATATGGGTTTCGAAGTGGTCTCAGGCCCGCTGTTCCAAACTCCCGAAGAAGCCTGCGCGATGGCTTTGGAGAGCGACGTCGATGTCGTCGGCGCGTCTTCGCTGGCGGCTGGTCATAAAACACTGATCCCCGAACTGATCCGCTTGCTGAAAGACGCGGGCCGCCCGGATATCAAAGTCACCGCCGGCGGCGTGATCCCGCCGCAAGACTATGACTTCCTGCGCGAGGCGGGCGTCCAAGGCATTTACGGCCCCGGTTCAAACGTGGTCGAATGCGCGGCGGATATCCTGACGCTGCTGGGCCACAATATGCCGCCCTTAGATAGCGTGCTGGAGGAGGCGGCGGAGTGAGCGAACCAACCGTAAATTTCTCCGTCGCTGACGGTGTTGCGCATGTCGAACTCAACCGGCCGGATGCGGGCAACGCCATCAACCCTCTTTTGGGCGAAGAGCTGTCCGAAGCCGCGCGCCAATGCGACACGCGCTCCGATGTGCGCGCCGTGCTGTTTTCGGCCAAGGGCAAGATGTTCTCGGTCGGCGGGGATCTGCAATATATGCGCTCGCAAGAGCAGGATATTGGCCGCGCCGTCAAACGGTTGGCCGATGAATTGCACCGCGCGATTTCGAGTTTTGCCCGCATGGACGCCCCCATGGTGGGGGCGATCGAAGGCACTGCGGCGGGCGCTGGTTTCAGCATGGCCTTGGTCAGCGATCTTGTCGTGGCGGAACCGCGCGCCAAATTCACGATGGCCTACACCGCGTCAGGCCTTAGCCCGGATGGCGGTTCGACCTATATTTTGCCGCGCTTGATCGGGATGCGCCGCGCGCAAGAGCTGACCTTGACCAATCGCGTTTTGAGCGCGGCGGAAGCGGCGGATTGGGGCCTGATCACTCAAGTGAGCGAGGAGGGCAAAGCCTTGGAAACCGCGCGCGCTTTATGCGAAAAATTGGCGGCCGGTTCGCTTTCAGCCAACGCGGACGCCAAGCGTCTTTTGCGGGCCTCGCTTGACAACAGCCTTGAAACGCATCTTGAACTGGAAGGGCGTTGTATCGCCCAAAACGCTGACAAGGATGGCCGCGAAGGGATCGCCGCTTTCTTTGAAAAGCGCGCGCCGAAATTTTCCTAATGGCTCTTAAAGAGCGGGACGAGACCAAAGACATGACGACAATCCGCACCGACTGGACCCGCGACCAAATCGCTGGCCTGTTTGATCTTCCTTTCACCGAACTGCTGTTTCAGGCCGCCAGCGTCCACCGCGAAAACCATCCGCCTGAGCAGATTCAGCTGTGCACGCTGCTATCGATCAAGACCGGCGGGTGCCCCGAGGATTGCGGCTATTGCTCGCAATCGGTGAAGGCTGACAGCGGCGTCGAAGCGACCAAGCTGATGGATGTGCAGGCCGTGCTGCAACGCGCCGCGCAGGCGAAGGACCAAGGCTCGCAGCGTTTCTGCATGGGCGCCGCCTGGCGCAACCCCAAAGACCGCGACATGCCCGCGATTGTCGAGATCGTAAAAGGCGTCTCCGATATGGGGCTGGAAACCTGCATGACGTTGGGCATGTTGGAGCCGCATCAGGCCGAGATGCTCGCCGAGGCGGGGCTGGATTATTACAACCACAACATTGATAGCTCGCCCGAATATTACGAACGCGTGATTTCGACGCGCGATTTCCAGTGCCGGCTCGACACGCTCGATCACGTGCGCAAATCGGGCATCAATGTGTGCAGCGGCGGGATCGTGGGCATGGGCGAAACGCGCGAGGATCGCGTCGGCTTCATTCACACGCTTTCCACGCTCGAAGCGCATCCTGAAAGCGTGCCGGTTAACGCGCTGGTGCCGGTTAAGGGCACGGTGCTGGGCGATATGCTGGCCGACACGCCGATGGCCAAGATCGACGATATCGAATTTGTCCGCACCGTCGCGGTGGCGCGCATCACCATGCCGATGAGCATGGTTCGCCTGTCCGCCGGGCGCGAGAGCATGAGCGAGGCGACGCAGGCGCTTTGCTTCCTTGCAGGGGCGAACTCGATCTTCACCGGCGATAAATTGCTCACCGCGCCCAATGCGGGCGATGACAGCGACGGCGCGTTGTTCGCCAAGCTGGGCCTCACGGCGCTGCAACAGGAAGAACCGGCCAGAGCGTGCAAGGCGCAGCCTCAGGCTGAAACCGAACCCGCCGAATGATCCTTCGATCAATCGCGGCGCTGGCGGCGGCGGCGTGCCTAACGGCGAACAGCGCTCCTGAATTCGCGCCGCTCGCCATTGGCGAAACCGCGCGCGTCACCGTTTTGGATGAAGCTCGTGAGATCAACGTCGTCCTGCCCGCTGACTACGCGACGGACGCAGAGAAAAGCTGGCCGCTCGTCATCATGGTGGATGGCGGGCAGGGGCAGGACCTGATGATGGGCGTGGGCGTCCACAATTGGAACCGCCTGTGGGGCCGCAGCCAAGAGTCGATCTGGATCGGGATCGAGACCAAGGACCGCCAGCGCGAATTGCTGCCCCCCACCAGCGAGGCTGAGCAGCAAGAACGCTATCCCACAGCGGGCGAAGGCGACGTGTTTCGCGCGTGGCTGGTCGACGAGATCCTGCCCACGTTACGCTCGCGATACCGCACTGATGGAAAAGCGTTCCTTGTCGGCGAGAGCGCGGCGGGGCATTTTGTTCTGGAAACGTGGTTCAAACGGCCCGACGCCTTCACCGGATACGCCGCAATCTCGCCCAGCTTGCAATGGGACGGGCAAGCCCTCTCCAAGGCCATCATGGCCGGGACCAAAGTCGAGCGTCCCCCGCTCTATCTCTCGCTCGCCGATGAAGGTGGCGCGTTTGAAGAGGGCGTGCTGCGTGTTGCCGCGTCTCTTTCACCCACGCAGAATTGGTGCTTTTCCGACCGGCGCGCGGACCTCAAACACAGCAATTCGCTCCACGGCCTGCTGCCCGAAGCGCTGCAATATCTGATGCCGACGGAAGCGGATTGGCTGGAGGAGTTCGGTTTTACTCTGCGCTGCGATCAAAGCGGACGCGCCGCCGAATAACGCGCACTTTGCGCTTGCGCCCACTCGCACGGCGTCCGATTAGTCTTGCAAACGCGACCCCTGCAAATGGAAGGCCAACCATGACCGATCTCCCGCCCGAAACGCGCCCCGAAACGCTCAGCGTCCACGCCGGCTGTGAACCCGACCCGACCACCAACGCGCGCATCACGCCGATCTATCAGACCAGCTCTTACGTCTTCGACAGTCCGGAGCATGCGGCCAACCTGTTCTCGCTTAGTGAATTCGGGAACATCTATTCGCGCATCATGAACCCGACGAACGACGCGCTGGAAAAGAAAATCACCGCGCTCGAAGGCGGGGTTGGCGCTCTCGGCTGCGCGTCAGGGCATGCGGCGCAGTTGCTGGCTTTCCACACGCTGATGGCGCCGGGCTGCAACATCGTCGCCGCGAAGAAGCTGTATGGTGGATCGCTCAACCAGTTGGGCGAGGCGTTTCAAAAGTTCGGCTGGGAAACGCGCTTTGTCGACACCGACAACCCGGAAAACGTGCGCGCGGCGATGGACGACAAGACGCGCGTCGTCTTTATCGAAAGCCTCGCCAATCCCGGCGGTGTAGTCAGCGATGTTCAGGCCATTGCCGATATCGCGCATGAGGGCGGCGTGCCGCTGATGGTCGACAACACGATGGCGACCCCGGCTTTGTGCCGCCCGTTCGAACACGACGCGGATATTGTGGTTCACTCGGCCACCAAGTTCCTGAACGGCCATGGCAACGCGGTGGGCGGATTGCTGGTCGATAGCGGGAAATTCGACTGGAAGGCCCAAGGTGACAAATACCCTTCGCTCACCCAGCCCAACGGATCGTACCACGGCGCGGTTCTGGCCGACGCGCTGGAGCCCATCGGCCCCATCGCCTTCATCATCGGCTGCCGCGTGCTGGGCATGCGCGATCTTGGGCCCGCTATGGCTCCGATGAACGCCTTTCTCGCGCTGACCGGTATGGAAACGCTGCATCTGCGGATGGAGCGGCACTGCTCGAACGCGATTGAGGTTGCCAAATGGCTAATCGAGCAGCCGCAGGTGGCTTGGGTCAACTACGCTGGCTTACGCGACAATCCCTATCATGAACTGGCGCACAAATACCTTGGCGGGCGCGCGGGATCGGTGTTCACGTTCGGCCTGAAAGGCGGATACGAAGCGGGCGTGAAGCTGGTTTCCAGCGTCAAGCTGTTCAGCCACCTTGCCAATATCGGCGACACACGCTCGCTGATTATCCACCCGGCCTCCACCACGCACAGCCAGCTTTCCGAAGACGAACTGCTGGCGGCGGGCGCGGGCCCCGATGTGGTGCGCTTGTCGGTTGGCATCGAGCATATCGAGGATATCAAGGCCGATTTGGCCCAGGGGCTGGCGGCGTTGGGATAGAGATGTGGCGCACCTTGTTCGAATGATGCTTTTCTTTGGATGCGCGGGCTTAGGATTGTGGGCCCTGGCGGTGCTACCCAGCCCATGGAACTGGATTGCCCTCGTGGCGGCGTTTCTCATTGGGGGATCAGCGTCGATGCTGATCTTTAAGCGCCTTGCGACGGACGAACAGATCAAGGCCGACCTCGAAGCGCGTCTCCATAATGATTGATCAATGACGCTTGGCTTCTCCGTGAATGATCTGCTGCCCAAGGCGCGCGGGGGAGGGCAGTTGCGGATGGGGCTAACGAAGCTTTCCGAAGAGACTTGGCTTCAGCCCGATCCCGATCTCACCGCCCGCGAGGCGGGCTTTGCTGGGCACCCTGAGGGCGTCCAGCTTACCCAGCACGCCGAAATGCCGGGGCGAGAGCTGGCCTTGTCGTTGGGCGTTGACGGCGCGCTGCCCGAGGCAGCCCTAAACGCTCACGAGGATATGTGCTTATTGACCCAATCGAGCACGGGCGATCCCTATCGCCTAATCGGCGCAGCGGTGGCGTGGCCGACGGATTGGCACCCGAAAGACAAGCTCGGCCTGCCGCTGCGCGCGCTCCACGCGCCGATTGCGGGTTATGAAGAGCAACTCGCCACCGGTGTTGATCGCTTTATGGAGACGCTCAAACCCGGTCCGATCTTTGGCCGCTGCAATTGGTTTATCGCACCCACGGACGAACGGCGCTGGATTGCGGAAGGGGAGCCACAAGCTCAATTCGCGCATGTGACGCCGCGCAACGCGGGCGATACCCTTTTCGTGCGCTCCGAACGGCAGACTTTGCGCCGTTTGCCCGAAACCGGCGCTATCCTTTTCACCATCGGGGTTTATGTCGAACGGCTCGCAAACCTCGCACCACACAACCTCAACGCCTTGGCAGCCTCGGTCCAAACCTTGGTGGAGGGTGAGGGCGACAGGCGCGGAGCGCCGGCTTACGCTGACGCTCTTATTCACTTTGCGCATAGGGAGAGCGCTGCATGATCTCGACGTTGCTGTTAATCGTTCAGGCCGCGCCGATACCCGCTGATCTGCCGGTATGTGATCAAGAGGCGGCGGAGCGCGGCGTTCAACAGGACATGAACATCTGCGCGCATCGCGACTTTCTGATCGCGGACGCGACGCTTAACGCTCAATGGAAGGTCACGCGGGCCAAGATGAAGGCGCGCGACGCCGATTGGGATGGCTACAAACCCGACTACGACACGCGGCCCGGCTGGTTCGCAACCTTGCTTGAAGCGCAGCGCGCCTGGCTCACCTATCGTGACGCGCAGTGCCGGGTCGATGGCTACAGCGCGCGGGGTGGAAGCCTTGAGCCGCTGTTGGTTTCGACGTGCAAAACCGCACTGACCGAAGCGCGAACACATGAACTCAAAGCGCTGGTAGAAAGCCCCGATTGACGCTGCGTCGAACGCGGTTGCGTACGTCGCGACAAGTGGGCATAGGCCCCACATAAGAATTGTTCGCATAAGCCCTAAAACGGACGAACGGAGAGACCCCCTTGTTTTCCAAGATCCTGATCGCCAATCGCGGTGAGATTGCTTGCCGCGTTATTCAGACCGCTCGCAAGATGGGCATCGCCACCGTGGCTGTGTATTCGGATGCGGACGCGCGCGCGCCGTTCGTGCGCATGGCGGATGAGGCGGTGCATATTGGTCCGGCGCCTGCGGCCGAAAGCTATCTGATTCCGGAAAAGATCATCGCGGCGTGTAAGGAAACTGGCGCGGAAGCGGTGCACCCCGGCTACGGCTTTCTCTCCGAACGCGCGAGCTTTGTGGAGGCTTTGGAAGCCGAAGGCATCGTCTTTATCGGGCCGCCTCCCGGCGCGCTTTCCGCGATGGGCGACAAGATTGAATCCAAGAAACTCGCCGGGAATGCGGGCGTCAACATCGTCCCAGGTTTCGTCGGCGAAATTCGCGACACCGAGCACGCGGTCGAGATTTCGGACGAGATCGGCTATCCGGTGATGATGAAAGCCAGCGCCGGCGGCGGTGGTAAGGGTATGCGCCTGGCCTGGTCCGAAACCGACGTGCGCGAGGGGTTCGAAGCGACCAAGCGCGAAGGGCTAAACTTCTTCGGCGATGACCGCGTTTTCATCGAAAAGTTCATCGAAAACCCGCGGCACATCGAAATCCAGATACTGGGCGATAAGCACGGCAACGTGCTCTATCTGAACGAGCGCGAATGTTCGATCCAGCGCCGTCACCAGAAGGTGGTGGAAGAGGCGCCGTCGCCTTTTGTGACCCCGAAAATGCGCGCGGCAATGGGCGCGCAATGCGTGGCTCTGGCCAAGGCGGTGGATTACCATTCTGCCGGTACGGTTGAATTGATCGTCAGCGGCGCAGACCCAACCGGCGAAAGCTTCTACTTCCTTGAAATGAACACCCGCCTGCAGGTCGAACACCCGGTGACCGAAGCGATTACGGGCGTCGACCTTGTCGAGCAGATGATCCGCGTAGCCTACGGCGAAAAGCTTGCGATGACACAGGACGATATCGCGCTGGATGGCTGGGCGATTGAAAACCGCGTCTACGCCGAAGATCCCTATCGTGGTTTCCTGCCTTCGACGGGCCGCCTGATCCACTATTCGCCAAGCCTTCCGGGCTGGACCGAAGACGAAGAAGTTGGCGGCAAACCGCGCCGAGGCGTGGCGCATGGCGCGGGCAGCATCCGCGTGGATGATGGCGTCTACGAAGGCGGCGAAGTGTCGATGTTCTACGACCCCATGATCGCCAAGCTGATCACCTGGGCGCCGACACGCGACGAAGCGGCCGATTTGCAGATTGAGGCGCTTGATAGTTTCCGTATCAAGGGGCTGAGCCACAACGTCGATTTCCTCAGCGCCGTGATGCAGAACGAAACGTTCCGATCGGGCGAGCTGACAACCGGCTTTATCGCCGAGGAATACCCCGATGGGTTCAACGGCGCGCCGATCAGCGATGATAGGCAGCGCATGCTCGCGGCGATTTGCGCGGGCAACGAATTCACTCTGCAAAACCGGGCGCGGCGCGTTTCGGGTCAATTGGACGGCCACGATGGCGAAAGCGGCGTCAATCGCGTCACCACCGAATGGATGATCAGAATAGGGGAGACGCGCCACGAAGTGATCCTCGACGATGGCTACGCGATCGTCGACGGGGTCCGTGTCGATGGCCATTGCGATTGGCTGCCCGGCATGGTTGAAGCGCGCGCGACCGATGCGGATGGTGAGATCTACGGCCTGATCGTAGAGCGCGATGGCAACCATTGGGTTATCACAACGCGCGGTGCGGCCACCCGCGCCTTGGCCTTGCCGCTGAGCCTCAAGAGCCACGAAGGTCGCATGATTGATAAGATCCCGCCGGATATGTCCAAGATGCTGATTTGTCCAATGCCTGGCATGCTGGTCAAATTGCATGTGGGTGAGGGCGAAACGGTGCAGCCGGGCCAGCCGCTCGCTACAGTTGAGGCGATGAAGATGGAGAACATCCTTCGCGCCGAGAAAGAGGGCACAATCGCCAAGATCAACGCCGGCGAAGGCGACAGTCTGGCAGTCGATGCAGTTATCCTGGAACTCGAATAGACGGGTTGGCGCCGCCCATTTTGCGCTCATCGAATTCAAGATATCATCGCAAAGCGCCGCGCAGCATCGATTACGCGGCGCTTTCCATTTGATTGCCCCAATCCTTTAAGCGCCTTCGGTAAACGGCTGTATTTGGCCATAATAGGCCAAATTAGTGGACGCCTATGCACAATAGAACTGGTCAAGCTCCGCATATCGCGAGACACTAGCATTGATGGTGGCACCTGATTCGGCGCTGCCATTGCATGGGATCTGTCTGATTGGAGGATTAGACAATGGCGAAAAGCGGACGCGGTTACTTTGACCGAAGAGGGCACTTCTTCAAGACACCGAAGGAAGCCACAATTAGCGACCTGGCCGCCTTGCTAGGGCAAATCGGAGATGGTGAAAGCCTGGCTCCTGGCATCGCTCATACGCTTCTGGAAAGGCGGGCCGAGATTGAGGCTCTGTTTGTCGAACACGATGCGATGATGGCAGAGGCTGATGAGGAAACGGTCACTCCGATCAAAGCCACAGTGGCAAAACTGACCAATATGCCCAAACGGCCAGCGAGCTAACGCGACGCTTGATGTCTGATAAAGTTGCAATTTGCAACGCATATTGGTTAGTGTCTCTCCACCCGCTGCAAAGGCGGGCGTATTCGGGGAGAAAACACAATGCCGCTAACCATTACAGCGATTACCACTGCTGCGCTCGCGCTCTTGCTGCTGGGGCTTGCGATTGAGACGGTCAAACATCGCTTTCGCACCCAAGCCGCGTTTGGTGACGCCGAAGATGCCGGCCTGATCGCGGCGACCCGCAGCCACGGCAACTTGGCGGAACACGCGCCAATTGTCCTTCTTATGCTGGGATTGCTCGAATATAGCGGCGCGAACACGACATTGGTGGCAGGGATTGCAGGTATTTTCGTGGCCTCGCGTGTCGCGCATGTCGTCGGGCTTCACCAGAAGAGCGAGCCGGGCAAAGCGCCTGTCCCGCGCCAGATCGGCGTGATCGGAACATGGCTTGTGATGCTGGTTCTGGCGGGCCTGCTGCTGTTCGGCGCGTTGGCGGGTTAAGCTAAGGCCGCTTCAAGCACGCTACGCGCAAGCGCATCGGGTGTTTGCGCGAGTGTGTTGACCTCAAGATCGTATTCGATGCCTTCGTGGATGCGCGCCGATTGTTCGCGTGCCAGTCCAATCAATCGGTCGCCTCGCTCGCGCTCCCGGCGCTCTAACTCGGATAAAGGTGCGTCAACTTTGACCACAAGGCAGGCCGAACCGAGGCGGCGTCGGTAGTCCTCTATCGTGATCCGGTCGGCGACCTCGTCAACGATCACGTTGAAGCCCGACTCAGCCATCCGCGCGACCAACTGCCGCATCTGCGAAAGGAGAGCCTCGCCTGATGGTCCATTGCTGATCCGGGGCAGTGTTCCGTCCTCGTGCGCGACCTCGGTCACGGGAAACCACTCGCGATCAAATTCACGCCCATCGGGCAGCATGGTCATGAAACTGTCCATCGCAATGTGCATCCATATGTCGCCGGCGTATTTCTGGATCGCTTTGGCGAGTGTGGTTTTACCCGCGCTGCTTACGCCGTTGAGGATAATAACTTGGCTGGCCATGTCGCGCGTTACGCCTCGATCAAAGCCACCGCGCGGATCCATCCGGCGCTGGCGCGTTCGATCTTCATGGGAAAGCAGCTGAAGGTAAAGCCGTGCGCGGGCAGGGCGGCGAGGTTGGTCAACTTCTCGATCTGGTAATAGGGTCGGATGCGGCCGGCCTTGTGGCCTTCCCAGATGATCGATGGATCCTTGGTCTCCGCCCATTTCTTCGCCGTGTGGCTGAATGGCGCGTCCCAGCTCCAAGCGTCAGTGCCGACCACTTCGATGCCGCGCTCGGTCAGCCACAAGGTCGCGTCCGCCCCAAGGCCGACGCCCTGATCGATGAAGTTTTCGGTGCCGTAGACTGCGCCCGACTGGATAAGCACGATGTCGAGCGGTTGAAGGTCGTATTCGATTGCGGCGAAGGCCGATTCGAGCTCGGCCGCGCTCACGACATGGCCGTGGGGCATGTGCGAGAAATCAAGCTTTACACCGGGGCGAAAGAACCGGTCGAGCGGCGCTTCATCGATGCTGGGGGCGGGGCTCTCGCCGTTATCCGTGGTCGAGTGGTAATGCCACGGCGCATCCATATGGGTGCCGTTATGAGTGGATAGCTGCAGCATCTCCACCGCCCAGCCTTCGCCATCGGGCAGATCGGCTTTAGTTAGGCCGGGGAAGAACGCCGCGATCTGCTCCCACGTGTTCTCATGGGTCATATAGGTGACCTGAGGGCGCATCACCTCGGGGTCGGAGATCACATCGTTGGTGATCGGGATCGACAGGTCAACGAACGTCGTCATGCGGGCACACTCCGTTTCATCTCTTCATCCAGAAACGCGGCGACGTCATCAAGCTCGACATCTTTGGCCAGATAGGCGTCGCCAATGCCTCTGAGCAGGAGGAAAGGCAGTGTGCCTGCGTCCATCTTCTTGTCGTGCCGCATGTGATCGACCAGTTTTGCGCCATCGGCGGTCATGCCGAGTGAGGTGACTTCAGACCTTAACTCCGATCCTGCGATGGCGTTGGCGATGTGTTCGGCGTCTTGCCTTGAAATCTCGCCGCGGCGGGCGGAATAGCGGGCCGCGAGAACCATGCCGATAGCCACCGCCTCGCCGTGGAGAAGCTTGGCGGAAAAGCCGGTTTCCGCCTCCAGAGCGTGGCCAAACGTGTGACCAAGATTGAGCAGAGCGCGCCGACCAGACAGTTCGCGCTCGTCTTCGGCTACGATCCGCGCTTTCGCCGCGACGCTTTGTGAGACGGCTTCGATCAGGGCCGCCGGTGCGTGCGCGATGATAGATTTCGCGTTGGCCTTGCACCATTGGAAGAAGTCCGCGTCGCCCAGAATGCCGTATTTGATGACTTCGGCGAAACCGGCCTGCATTTCGCGCTCCGGCAAAGTGGCCAAAGCGCCGGTGTCTGCCAGCACCAAGGAAGGCTGATGGAACGCCCCGATCAAGTTCTTGCCCGCTCTGGTGTTGATCGCCGTCTTACCGCCAACCGAGCTATCGACTTGCGCCAGCAGGGTGGTTGGCACCTGAATAAACCCGCATCCGCGTTTCAGGACTGCAGCGGCAAAACCGGTCAGATCGCCAACCACACCGCCGCCAAAGGCTATGACATTGTCGCCCCGCTCGACCCCTTGCGCGAGCATCCAGTCCGTCAGCTTTTCGAGCATCGCCCAGCTTTTCGATCCTTCGCCTGAAGGAACCGAGAAGAGCGCAGCTTCCTTGCCTGCCGCGCGGAGGGAAGCCTCCAAAGCCTCTCCGTGAAAGCGCCAGGCGTTCTCATCTGCGACCACAGGGACGGTACTCTTGCGCAGCCGTTCGCCTGCCAGCGAGGCCGCATTCGCGATCAAATCCGGTCCAACCAGCACATCATAGCTTCGCCCGGACAACTCGACGCGGATCGTGTTGGTTTGGTTCATGGGGTTTGTGTTCCCGACAGATAGTGTTCAATCCCGCGCAGAATGGCCTGCGCTGTCTGAGCGTGCGGTCCTTCATCGCTTTGCACGCGCACTGGCGCTTCGGCATAAAGCGGTCCACGCTCTTCCACCAGCCGGATGAGGATTTCGCGCGGGTTGCCGGTTTTGAGCAAAGGGCGCGTGTTGCGGCGCGATGTCCGTTCCACCAAGGTCTCAATATCGCAGTCGATCCAAACGGCGATGCCTTTCTCAAGGATCAGTGCGCGCGTTTCGGGATCAACAAAGGCGCCGCCGCCCGTGGCGATGACCCCATGGTTTTCCTCCATCAACCGCCCGATCACCCGGCGCTCGCCATCGCGGAAATAGGGTTCGCCAAATTCCTCAAAGATTTCGGAAATCTTGCGCTGGGCGGCGTCTTCGATAGCGTCGTCAGCGTCGATGAAATCGCGCCGCATAATCGTCGCGAGCCGTCGTCCCACAGTCGATTTACCCGCGCCCATCAATCCGACCAGCACCACCGGACGGTCCACACGCGCAACAATATCCGCCAAATCTGTCTGGGCTTCGGGAGAAGCGTCTGTTGCGGCTTGGCACGTCTCCTGTGCAACAGGGTCTTGATTGGCGGTCTCAGTCATTGAACAACCGACTATAGATGGGGTAGGCAGCGCGCAATATGCCAAAGGTCGCGACGTCTCCCGCATTAACCTCAAATCCCCGCGCAAGGTGGGCCTTATGGGCGCTGGCCGCTTGCGCGGCCGTGCTAGTCGTTGCGTGGGTGGATGGCGGTGAAGAGCCGATGCACGCCATTGAGCAGGTTGTGACCGTTTCAGCGGAAGGTGTTAAGTGATGCGCGCGCTTTGGCTTTGGGCCGGGACCGCTGGCGCGGCTATCGGCGCGGTTGCGGGTGGTTTTTCGATGGCGCAGGAAAGCCCGGAATCGCTGTTGCCTCCGGGCTTTGACACGCCCGCGCCAACTGAAACACCGACCACGCCCGCTCCCCTACCCACGGCCGCTCCCATTGCGCCCGCCGCGCCGCGTCCGGCGCAGCCTTTGCCCAACGATGGTCGGGCGACTGATGCTCCCACCGCGCCGACGACTCTTCCGCCCGTCAGCCAATTGAGCGATGAAGAATTGCGCGACCTGCCTTCGCTCGAAGAATTAGAAGCGCTTTCCACGGACGAGCTCGATGACCTTTTTGGGCTGAAACCCAAATACGACATTCCCCCCGCAGCGCGCCGGTCGCTCGCCAAGGTGGGCGTCATTTCTCGCGCTGAGGGCGGCTTCCCCGCCGCCAGCCTGAGCAAGCAGCCCGCCTCGCTGGTCCGCGCGGTTCTAAGCGCGACCAAGACCCCGCTGGTTTCGCGCTGGGGGCACATTTTGATGCGCCGCGCTTTGGCGAGCCGGCTTGGCACTCCTGATGGCATGGACCCGGTCGAATTCGCGACTCTGCGCGCTCGGGCGCTCAACGCCATGGGGGAATACGCTGTCGCCCGCGCTCTGATTCAGGATGTGGACGCCGGGAATTGGTCACCCGATCTGGCAAACGCGGCGGTCACGGCCTTTATCGCTGAAGAGGACCCGGTCGGCGTGTGCCCCTATGTGCGGTTCCAAGGCGCACCCGATGCGCAAGGCGCGAGGGCCGCTCAATGGACCATGATCAGCGCGATCTGTGATGCCTATGCCGGCGAAGGCGCGCGCGCCAATTCGCAATTGGACCGCGCTCTCAATGACGAGATCGCGCCGGCTATCGATGTTCTTCTCGCTCGGCGGTTTGCGGGGGCGGCGGGACGCGGGCAGCGCGCGGTTTCGATTGAGTGGGACGGCGTAGAGCGGTTGAGCCCGTGGCGCTTTGCCTTGGCCAACGCGGTTGGCGAACCGGTGCCAGAGGCTCTTTTGCAGACGGTTTCACCGCGCATTGTGCGGGCGGGCGCCACCGCGCCGATGGTGCCGCTGGCCCAGCGCGCCGACTTCGCCGCGCGCGCGGGCGCTGAAGGCATTTTCTCCGCGCAGGCGCTTATCGATATCTACAGCGAGATTTATTCCAACACCGCGATTGGCGGCTCGCTGGGCGACCGCGCGCGCGGACTTCGGAGCGCCTATTTGGCCGCTGATGCGGCGGCCCGTGTCGACGCGATGGAAGGCCTGTGGAACGAAGCGGCAAGCGCCGGCGACGTTGATCCTTATTGGTCGCGTGTGCTCACATCTTATGCGGCCGCGCGGGTTCCGGCCTCGGCCAGCGAAGCGAACCGGGCGGGCGATCTGATTGCATCCATGCTGGCCGCCGGTCTTGATCGCGATGCGCTTGATTGGAAGTCTTTGATTCAAGAAGGTAGCTATGGCTGGGCGTTGCTGACGCTGGCCGATCCCGATGGAGGTGTCGTCGGGCAGGCGGGGCTTGATGTCTTTGCCGATAATGATCCCAGCGCCGAGTCGCGCAAATCGCAGTTCCTCATCGCCGGACTTGCCGGGATGCAACGCATCGGCGCAACGGATCGCGCGGCCTTCGAACAGCGGCTGTCGCTGAACATGGCGCGCAACACCCGCTGGGTGCGGATGATTGAGCGCGCGGCTGAGGTGAACAACCCGGCCATGGTGGCCCTTTTGGTCGGGTTGGGTATGCAAGGAAACGATTGGGCGCAGATGACGCCGCTGCACCTTTATCATATGACCGCCGCGCTTTCGGCTGTTGGGCTGGACGCCGAAGCGCGCATGATCGCCGCAGAGGCGGTGGCGCGCGGCTAGGCGCAACAAGCCGCCGGAGCCCCTATGTCGGCATCCACACTCGCCTTTCTTGATATGCTCAGCGCGGAACGCGGCGTCGCGCAGAACACGTTGACGTCTTACACGACCGATCTTGAAAAGACCGAAGAGCTGATCGGCGATCTGGCGACCGTCACCCAAGGCGATTTGGCGAAGCTCGGCGCGGCGTGGGTTGATTATTCGCCCTCAACCGTGGCGCGGAAGGCGTCGGCTTTGCGGCAATTCTTTGGCTTTGCAATGGATGAGGGCTGGCGTGCGGACGATCCCTCAGGCGCTTTGCCCAATCCGCGCACTCGGCGGCCTTTACCCAAGGTTTTGAACCACGAGATGATCGATGCGCTGTTCGCGCGCGCCGAAGACGAAGCGGCCTCAGACAAACCGGCGGCTATTCGCACCTTGGTCCTGTTAGAGTTGCTTTACGGGTCGGGCCTTCGCGCAACGGAATTGGTGGCTCTGCCGGTGGTGGCGTTGCCGCGCGATGCGCCGGTTATGACGATCAAGGGCAAGGGCGGGGCGGTGCGCATGGTCCCTATCAGCGACCGTGCGCGCGACGCGTTGACGTGCTGGTTGGCTGTGCGTCCAGCAGAACCCACTTCGCCTTATCTCTTCCCGGCTAAACCAAGGAAAGTCGGCGGCAGTCAGCATTTGACCCGGATCCGATTGTATCAATTGCTCAAGGGTCTGGCCGCGCGGGCCGGGCTCAATCCTGCCGGGCTTAGCCCGCACGTCTTGCGCCACGCCTTTGCCACGCATCTGCTGGAAGGTGGAGCGGATTTGCGAATTCTCCAAACGCTGCTTGGCCACGCCGATATCGCGACGACGCAGATCTACACGCATGTCGATGCGGCGCGTTTGGTGGCGCTTGTCAATTCACGTCATCCTCTTGCGAGCGACGCGAGTTGCGACTAGCTGAACCGCATGATTTCCTACCTCGAATTCGAAAAGCCGGTTGCCAGCCTTGATGAACGCATCAAGGAACTCAAAAACATCGATGCAGACCACAAGGTCGATGTGGCGTCCGAGATTGAGCGGTTGCAGGGCAAAAGCGATGAGCTTCTGGCGAGCACATACGCCTCGCTTACCCCGTGGCAAAAGACGCAGGTCGCCCGGCATCCCGCGCGCCCGCATTTTCAAGACTATGTGGCTCACGCGTTTGAGGAATTCGTGCCTCTCGGCGGGGATCGGAATTTTGGTGACGACCAGGCGATCATGGGCGGTTTCGCCAGGATCAACGGCCGGCGCGTGGTCTTGATCGGCCACGAAAAAGGCAACGACACACAAAGCCGCATCGCGCACAATTTCGGCATGGGTAAACCCGAAGGTTACCGCAAAGCGATCCGCTTGATGGAGCTGGCGGGGCGATTCGGGCTGCCGGTGGTGACCTTGGTCGACACGTCTGGCGCGTTTCCCGGCATCGAGGCCGAGGAGCGCGGTCAGGCGGAAGCCATCGCACGTTCTACCGAGGCCTGCTTGGCGCTCCCGGTGCCGATGGTCGCCGTGATTGTGGGCGAGGGCGGTTCAGGCGGCGCGGTCGCGTTGGCCAGCGCCGAGCGTGTCCTCATGATGGAACACGCGGTGTATTCGGTCATCTCGCCTGAGGGATGCGCTTCGATCCTTTGGCGCACGGCGGAAAAAGCACCCGAAGCGGCCGAAGCCATGAAAGTCACCGCGCAGCATCTCAAACGGCTCAAAGTCATCGATCGCATCGTAAAGGAGCCCGTCGGCGGCGCGCATCGCAACCCCGAAGCGGCGAGCAAGACGCTGGGCAAAGCTATTGATGAAGAGCTTGAGGCCCTTTCGAAAAAGTCATCTGAAGAATTGATGCGGATGCGCGAAGAGCGTTTTTTGCAGATGGGCGGCTGAGTTCTTGTGTAATCGCCGTTAAGGGCTGCGGTTCAGCTACCCCCTTGTCCGGATAGGGGCTTTACCCTTAGTTTATCCTTCTGAAGCGGGGATCACACCCGCGGTTCTGGAGGGATATCAATGTCTATCAAACGCCGGGCTCTATGGACATGCACCGCCGCGCCACTCGCGCTGGCTCTCACGGGATGCATGGGGGCGGGTGCGCCGATCCCTTCGGCCACGACCCCGATTACGCAAAATGAGGCTCAACAAGGCGCGCAATATCACCCGCAATTCCTTGCTCAGTTTGGTGGCGCGATGGAGGGACCACTCGCCAATTACGTTGAAGGCATTGGCCTGAAGATGGCGCGCTCTTCGCAGCTCGGTGGGGCGCAGGAAGCCTTCACGGTTTCGTTGCTCAACAGTCCGGTGAACAACGCCTTCGCGGTACCGGGCGGATATATCTACACGACGCGCCAATTGGTCGGGCTGATGAACGACGAAGCGGAATTGGCCGCCGTGCTGGGGCACGAAGTCGCGCATGTCACCGCGCGCCATTCCGCGCGACGTCAGCGATCGGCGCAGCGCAATCAAATGCTGGGCGGGCTTGGCGCTATTCTTTCCAGCGTGCTGCTAGGAGACAGCCAGATCGGCAACTTGTTGACGCGCGGCGCGCTGCAAGTGCCGCAATATGTGACTTTGTCGTACTCGCGGGCTCAGGAGGAAGAGGCTGATCGCCTTGGCATCGATTATCTGACCAACGCCGGTTACGATCCTGATGCGATGGGCGGATTCTTGCTGCGGTTGGCTCAGCAAGCCCAGTTGGATTCGCAATTGCAAGGTCGCGGTGACGCACGGCCCCCCGAATGGGCGAGCTCGCACCCCGATCCGGTTAAGCGTGTGGGCAAAGCCAACACCATCTCAGCTGACAAACCCGGCACAGTGCGCAATCGCGAAGCGTTCCTGCGAGCCATCGATGGCATGATTTACGGCGATGATCCCAAGCAGGGCATCATCAAGGGCAACGCCTTTATCCATCCTGATCTGCGGCTCTCCTTCACCGCCCCCGATGGCTACTACATGATCAACTCCGCGCGCGCGGTCAGCGTCAATCCAAAGGGCAATAGCGGCCGGGCAGGGCAGGCGCAGCTGACGACAGCCGCGTATTCTGGAAATCTGGAAACTTATATCCGTCAGCAATTTCAGGCGGTTGGCGGACAGGAACGCTCGCTCGCTCCGCAAGAGCTGAAACGCACGCGGGTGAATGGCCTCAACGCGGCTTATGGTTCGGCGCGCGTCAATAACGGCAACAGCCAGGTTGACGTCGTGATCTTCGCCTATGAGTTTTCCCGCAATCAAGCGTTTCACTTTGCCGTGATTGCGCCTGCGGGGCAGGCTGGAACCTTCAATGCGATGTTCCAATCGATGCGGCGGATTTCCGCAAATGAAGCCAACGCGGTTGTACCCTTGCGCATTGATGTCGTGACCGTGCAGCGTGGCGACACGATCAGCAGCCTGTCACGGCGAATGGCGTTTTCGGACAATCAGGAAACGCGTTTTCGAGTGCTCAATGGTCTTGGAAACACCAACACATTACGGGCGGGTGACAAGGTGAAGCTTGTGGTTCGGTCGCGTTAGCCGTGTTGAGAGCGCGCGCTCAAACCTGAACGAAAAAGGCGACGGGTGTTCGCCCGTCGCCTTCTTGTCTCTACTTGTTGATGGAAGCGTGTCGCTTTAGAGGCCCAGGGGTGGCGAGGGTGCGGGCGAGAGAGAGCGCGGTGCCGTCGTTGTCGAGGGTGGTCGAAACACCCGATAAGGTTGCACCCAGCGAGTAGCCGAAGTTCTGCATGGCAACGATCGCGGCAACCGCGATGAGAGCGGCAATCAAACCGTATTTGACGGCGGTCGCGCTCTGCTCGTCTTGCGGCGATGTCCTCGAAGAACTCCTTGATTTCTCTCCGGCCTTGGCTGGGTCTTTAGTTTTGCGCCGAATGGTCAGCTGGACTCACTGAGATGCAACTCGTTTTTTTGGAACGCGTAACGCCTCTGTTTTCCAAGACCGGTAACGCAAACAAAAAGCGGCGAGGTTTCCCTCGCCGCTTTCCGTTTTGTTTGAAGCGTCTTTCGACGCTTACGTCGGGCTACTATTAGCTACCGGCGCCGGCGCCTACGCCGCTGTTGTCGAGCGTGGTCGACACGCCCGAGAAGGTCGCACCCAGCGAGTTGCCGAGGTTCTGCATGGCAACGATCGCGGCAAC
>JBCCBZ010000003.1:0-230564 GCA_039033755.1 Pseudomonadota bacterium
ACTCATGAGCGATACGCTTATTCTGCCGGCCGAACGCCGCGAACGGGCTGGCAAGGGAGCCTCCCGAGCACTTCGCCGCGAAGGTCGGATCCCCGCTGTTATTTACGGCGGTAAGGAAGATCCCATCACGATCCACGTCGAGGAAAAGGAGCTGGTCAAGCAATTGATGACCGGTCACTTCATGAACTCGATTGTGAAGATCGAAGTCGGTGGTGACACCGTTCGCACCCTGCCCAAGGACGTTGCGCTTCACCCGGTTTCCGACCGCCCGACGCACGCGGACTTCCTGCGCCTTTCTAAAGACGCGACCGTCGACGTCTCGATCCCGGTCAGCTTCGTCAACGAAGAAGCTTCGCCCGGTCTCAAGAAGGGCGGCGTTCTCAACGTGGTCCGTCACGAACTCGAGCTCGTATGTGCCGCGGACAAGATCCCTGGCGAAATCGAGATCGACGTGACCGGCAAAGAAGTGGGCGATTCAATCCACATCAGCGAAGTCAGCCTTCCCGAAGGCAGCACGAGCGCCATCACCGATCGCGACTACACGATCGCGACCCTCGTGGCTCCGTCGTCGCTTAAGAAGAGCGAAGGCGACACCACTACCGAGGATGACGCACCGGCGGCTGACGAAGTCGAAGCAACCGCTCAGAAAGGCGACGAAGGCGAATAAGCCTGACGCGCCTTTACAACGCTATCACCAAGACACCGGGCCTCGCGAGAGGTCCGGTGTTTTGTTTTTGGACCTAACCATTTGTCATTCCCGCGAAGGCGGGAATCCAGAGCGTTTCTGAGCGCACGTAAATCTGGATCCCCGCCTTCGCGGGGATGACGACTTAGGTTAGGGGTGACGAACTGCCCTCACCCGAGTAACGGCACAATCATGCAAGTCTGGGTAGGCCTTGGAAATCCCGGCGCGAAATACGCGCTCCATCGACACAATGTCGGGTTCATGACTGTGGACGCTATTGCTGAGGTTTATAGCTTTGGGCCTGAGCAAAAGAAGTTTGCCGGATTGGTGCGCGAAGGGCGCATTGGGACGCAGAAGGTCCAATTGCTCAAACCGTCCACATTCATGAACGAAAGCGGGCGCAGCGTTGGCGAGGCGATGCGCTTCTACAAGCTCGATCTGGATGCTCTCACAGTCTTTCACGATGAACTGGATCTGGCGCCCTTCAAGGTGAAGATCAAACAAGGCGGCGGGACAGCAGGCCACAATGGCCTGCGTTCGATCGACAAGCATCTGGGCAAGGACTTCCGCCGTGTGCGCATCGGCATCGGTCATCCAGGCCACAAAGACCGGGTGTCCGGCTATGTGCTGGGCAATTACGCAAAAGCTGAAATCGATCCTCTGACCGATATGATAGGTGCGATGGCCGCCGAAGCCGAGTGGCTGGCGGCCGGGGACGATGTTCGGTTTATGAACGATGTCGCGTTGAGAATGCAGTGAGCGATCTCGACGACGGCAAAGCCACAAAGGATACCGACAATCCGCTGGCGGACATGCCGGTCTGGAAAGTCCTGACCTATATCGGTTTGCAGGCCGTCGCCTTTATCTCGGTTGGCGTTGCCCTTTGGATCTTTAGTGGACGAGCGGCCGCATCGTTCGTAGCCTACGCAGCCTGGGAAGTCGGCGCGGGTCTTGCGCTGGCATTCGCTCTGATTGCGGTCAGCTTTGTTCTTTCGCGCGCCTTCCCGAAGTGGGTTGAATGGCTGGTCCACTCACAAGCGCGCAACTACCCGTTTCTGAAACATCGCATATCGATCTCGGCAATCATCTTCATCTCGCTCTGCGCTGGCTTTGGTGAGGAGGTTCTGTTTCGCGGCGGTTTACAGACACTGCTCGGTGACTACGTCTCGCTTTCTTTCGCAGTGCTAATCGCCTCGGCGTTGTTCGCGCTGATCCATTTTGCTCAACCGTTCAACAGCGCTTTGATCTTCATCATCGGATGCCTTTTCGGTGTGGTCTATTGGGCCACCGGTAGCCTTCTCACCGTCATCATCGCGCACACGGTCTACGACATTTACGCGCTTTGGACGCTGCAAGAGGCGATGCACGAATTCGGCGTGTTCGACGACGAGGAAGCCGAAAGCTTGCCTGGCGAGCCTGAGCGTGAGACGATGCCGCAAAGCCAAAAACCCTAGGGAGAAACGCCGTGCCCACAATCAATCGCCGCACCTTGCTTGCCGGAGCCGCCGCCACAGGCGCCCTCGCCGCCACCGCCAGCGTCGCGCAAGAGGACAAGGTCAGCTCCAAGGCCGATCTAACGGGCAAGAGCATTCTGATCACGGGGTGCTCGAGCGGCTTCGGTCGGCTCGCTGCCGAAAGCTACGCACGCCAAGGCGCGAAGGTCTTTGCCACCATGCGCCGCCTGCCACGCAAAGAAGCGGAAGAATTGCGCGTTCTGGCGCTCAATGAAAAACTGGACCTGCAAGTGATCGAGATCGATGTGACCTCGGACAAATCGGTCGACGAGGGCGTCTCTCAGGCCATCGCCGCAGCGGGCGGCAAGATTGACGTCCTGATCAACAACGCCGGGATTTCTTATGGCGGACCGGTCGAAATACAGGACATGGATGCAACGCAGCACATGTTCGACACCAACGTCTTTGGACCGCACCGAATGGCCCGCGCGGTTCTGCCTTCGATGCGCGCGGCGAGAAGCGGGTTGATCATCAACGTCTCTTCGCAATTGGGCAAGGTCATCGCCCCGGCCTACGGCCAATATTCGCCGACCAAATTCGCGCTTGAGGCTATGAGCGAGTCACTGGCTTATGAGCTTGTCCCGCACGGCATTGATGTGACGATCATCCAACCCGGCGGCTATCCAACCATGATTTGGAAAAACGCTAACGAAAACGCGATGCGCCTTCTGGAGCGCGCGGAAGAAAAGCACACCGACGGTTACACCGCCTTGATTGCCCAACTGGGCCAGCGCACGGGCGGCGGCTCAACCGATCCCATGGATGTTCCCAACGCCATGGCCGAAGTCATCGCCATGCGCCCCGGCTCGCGCCCGCTCCGCCGCGCAGTGCATCCTGGCCTGAAGCCGCAAGTGCCGTTGAACGAACTCACGGCCAAGGTACAAACCGGATGGCTTGGCGAGACCCCTTATGGTCCTTGGATCAAAGCGGTTCACAACATGTGATCTGCCCAGGCGCTCGCTGCGCCTTGAGCCTCGCGCGCATTCGCGTATAGCGCGGCGCACAAGAATTTAGGCGAGCCGCGCGTCGACGCGCCCGCCCCACAAAGCGAGACAAAGACCATGGGTTTTAAATGCGGTATCGTGGGCCTGCCCAATGTGGGCAAGTCCACTCTCTTTAACGCGCTCACCGAAACGCAGGCCGCGCAGGCGGCGAACTATCCGTTCTGCACGATTGAGCCCAATGTTGGCCAGGTCGCGGTACCCGACGAACGGCTCGACAAGATCGCCGCGATCGCGAAAAGCGCGAAGGTCGTCGCGACGCAGCTGAGCTTTGTCGATATCGCTGGACTTGTGAAAGGCGCAAGCGCCGGTGAGGGTCTGGGCAACCAGTTCCTTGGCAACATTCGCGAAGTTGACGCCATCGTGCACGTTCTGCGGTGTTTTGAGGATGACGATATTCAGCACGTCTCGAACAAGGTCGATCCTCTGGCGGACGCGGAAGTGGTCGAGACGGAACTTATGCTCGCAGACCTCGAAAGCCTCGAAAAACGGGTCTCCAACGCTGAGAAGCGCGCGACCGCCGGCGATAAGGAAGCCAAGATTCTCGCCAGCGTGCTGGGCCAGGCGCTCGAATTACTCCGCGACGGCAAGCCTGCTCGCCTAACCGAACCCAAGGATGAGGAAGAGGCCAAAGCCTTCGCGCAGGCGCAGCTGCTGACCGCCAAGCCGGTGCTCTATGTTTGCAACGTCGCCGAAGACGAAGCCGCCGAGGGCAACGCCCTTTCCGAAGCCGTATTCGCCAAGGCGGAGAGCGAAGGCGCGCAGGCGGTGGTCGTCTCCGCCGCTATCGAAGCCGAGCTGATCGCCATGCCCGAAGAGGAACGCGGCGAGTATCTCGAGGCGCTGGGCCTCTCTGAAAGCGGCCTCGCCCGCGTCATCCGCGCCGGATACACATTGCTGGGCCTACAAACCTTCTTCACCGCCGGCCCCAAGGAATCGCGCGCCTGGACCTTCCCCGCAGGAGCGAAGGCGCCGCAAGCCGCGGGCGAGATCCACACCGATTTCGAAAAAGGCTTCATCCGTGCCGAAACGATAGCCTACGGCGATTATATCGAGCTGAACGGCGAAGCGGGTGCGAAAGAGGCGGGCAAAATGCGCCAGGAAGGCAAGGAATACCTTGTCCAGGATGGCGATGTGATGCTGTTCAAGTTTAATGTGTAACCCTGATCAACGGGTCTTTTCGCCGTTTCGCCAACAATCCAGTGGGCCGACCAAAGTGTCTTTGGGGTTAGGAAAAGGGTAGACTAAACGCTTTCCGTCCAAGACCACGAGAAGCTCTCCCATCATGCCCGGTCCGGTCGCTCTTCCACGCGGGAGATCACTAAATCTTGTTTTGAGTGTAGCCGACAGCCGGCCATCAGCGCTTTCGAATTCTCCGCCTGCGCTGCCCTCACCATCTCTGCGTTGCAAGCGGAGGTGATGTGCTGAACCATTTTTATCAATAAGCGCCAGAAATCCATGCTGCCGCGTGGTTTCAAAAAGCACCTCAATCCCATACACCAATTCGCAACGCTCCAGACTATCGGAAAGCGTGCATTCAGACCTGTCAACGGAGCACAGGTCGAGATTGAGGATCTCGGGTGCAAGAACGTTTGGAACGCGAGAAACAAGTCTTGGCGGCTTACTCACGGGCCAGCGAGGCGCCGGGCTAGCATCGGACTGCGGCTCGATGGAATCGGTGACGGTCAAATCCGCTGCCGCGTTGTCAGAGCAAGCCGTTAAACCTCCGACCAGCGCGAGCAGTGCGCCCATTTTGGCGAGAACGGTAAAGCGCATTGGATGGGTTTTCGCTCTATCAGGGTTTTGCCCCCTCCGGATTGCCGAACCTCCAAGCATCTACTCGTGATCGTGGTCGTGATCCTCATCTTCGTGATCGTGCTCACCATGATCATGATCGTCATCATGATCCTCAGCCGCGTGATCAGGAACGCCATCGCCATCATGGTCGTGATCGAGGCCTTTGGCCTTCATCTCTTCAAACTCGGCTTCATCCATAAGACCGGTGTTATCGGGCTCGCTGCCACAAGCAGTTAATCCCAGCACCGCCGCTAACGCCAATACTACGCGCATGTGTCGTCTCCTAGTCGTCGCTCTTGCAGACAGTTGGTCCCACCAGCAGATCAATGCCGCCCGAAGAGTTTCTCTACATCGTCCATGGACAGTTTCACCCATGTCGGGCGTCCGTGATTGCATTGCCCTGAACGCGGAGTGGCTTCCATCTCGCGCAGCAGCGCGTTCATCTCAGCGACCGAAAGCACCCGCCCTGCCCTAACCGATCCGTGGCAGGCCATGGTAGCGAGCACATACTCAAGCCTCTCTGCTAGCAGCAGCGATCCACTGTCATCCTGCGCGCCGTGTTTGGCGATGTCGTCGGACAAATCGCGCAAAAGCTTGGCTGTATCTGCCTTGGCAATCGCCGCCGGGACCGCGCGCACCAGCATGGCGGCGGGGCCGAAACGCTCGATGGATAGCCCGTAACGCGCCAACCCTTTCGCTGCCTCTTCGAGACGGTCGCAGTCCACTTCATCCATCTCGACAACATCAGGCACCAGCAAAGCCTGCGAGCGCTTGGCGGCTTCTTCCGCGCCCGAACGCTTCAGTCGCTCCAGCACCAACCGTTCGTGAGCCGCGTGTTGATCGACCAGCACAAGCCCATCGGTGCTTTCGGCAACGATATAGGTGTTCGCAACCTGCCCCCGAGCGATACCTAAGGGGTACTCAGCAGCGCCTTCGGGTAGTGGAACCGCCTCTTCGGCTCGCCCGTGCGGCAAAGCCTCGTTGGAAGTCGCCTGCGCATTCCATTGCGGGCGAGGCTCAGCGACCGCATGCGTGGGCCGCGTTTGCGGTTCCGACCAGTCGCGACCTTCAAAGATAGAGCGCAGGGCAGGCTGCGGTTCGGGTTGCACCGGCTCAGATTGCCACCGCTCCATCGCCGCGCGGTCCGGGCCTTGTGCGCTGCGCCGGTCTCCGGTCGCAAGCGCCTGGCGTAGCCCCGATACGATAAAGCCGCGCACCGCCGCGGCGTCGCGAAAGCGAACCTCAGTCTTGGCCGGGTGGACGTTCACATCGACGTCTTCTGGGGGGATTTCCAAGAACAGCGCCAGAACCGCGTGCCGATCGCGCGCCAGCATATCCGAATAGGCGCCGCGCACCGCTCCGACGAGCAGCTTATCTTTGACCGGGCGTCCGTTGACGAAGAGATATTGGTGATCCGCCACGCCGCGATTGTAAGTCGGCAGACCCGCAAGTCCGGTCAGCCGCATCGCTCCATGCGGGCCGGTGCGTTCCAGATCAATTTCAACCGCGTTGTCCTTTAACTCGCGCGCAACGATCTGCGCGACGCGAGTGGCCAAGTCCTCGTCGCTTTGCGTCGTAAGCGCCTTGCGCGTCTTGCCCCCCGCCCCGTTTACTAGCGTAAAGGCAATATCAGGCCGCGCCATGGCAAGGCGGCGCACCACATCGAGACACGCAATATACTCGCTGCGCGGCGTGCGCAGGAATTTGCGGCGGGCGGGTATTTTGGCAAACAGCTGTTCGACGCGCACTCGTGTGCCCGTAGGCAAAGCCGCCGGACCATCCTCCACGTGTTCGCCATGATCCACCACAACGCGCCAGCCTTCGTCCGCACCGGGAACGCGGCTTTCGATGGTGAGACGCGCGACGCTGGCTATCGAGGGTAGAGCTTCACCGCGAAAACCCAACGTCGACACCAACTCGATCGCTTCATCCGGCAGTTTCGAGGTTGCGTGGCGTTCCAGCGCGAGAGCGATATCGTCCGCGCTCATCCCGCAGCCATCGTCTGTCACTTGCAACCGGGTCAGCCCGCCATCGGCCAATTCCACCACGATTCGCGAGGCGTCCGCGTCGATTGCGTTCTCAACCAGTTCTTTCAAAGCCGCCGATGGCCGCTCCACCACCTCGCCCGCCGCGATCCGGTTGACCAGATCGCTAGGCAAACGACGGATTTCAGGGCGTTTTTCCATAGGGTGGTCGGTTGGTTCAGAAGGCATTAGTCGCAAGCTACCCGTCAATGGCCGCAAATTCGAGGGCAGCGGTGCATAATTACCATTTCGATCAACAAATTTTTTGGCCTTTTTCGCAAGGTTTCGCTAGGCGTCGAGGGACTTGGGCCACAGTGGATCGGATCCTTCGCGGAACGCTATCGTCGCTAACGAGTTACGCGCTCTTTTCCGATCCCGCTCGCATCACGGAACAGAACAAAAAATCATGAGCTTTTTCGCCAATCTTTTCAAATTCGGTTCGCAAAACATGGCTATCGATCTGGGGACGGCCAACACGTTGGTTTATGTCCAGGATCAGGGGATTATCCTCAATGAGCCCAGCGTCGTTGCGATTGAAACGATCAACGGCATCCAGCGCGTCAAGGCCGTGGGTGATGATGCAAAGATGATGATGGGCAAGACGCCAGACAGCATTCAGGCGATCCGCCCGCTTCGCGATGGCGTTATCGCAGACATCGAAGTCGCTGAAGAGATGATCAAGCACTTCATTCGTAAAGTGCACGGCAAGCGTAACCTGTTCCGCTATCCCGAGATTGTAATCTGCGTGCCTTCAGGCGCCACGTCCGTTGAAAAGCGCGCGATCCGTGATGCCGCCTCCAACGCGGGGGCTTCGGAAGTGCACCTGATCCTTGAGCCCATGGCCGCTGCGATTGGCGCGGATATGCCGGTGACCGAGCCGGTCGGTTCCATGGTGGTCGATATTGGCGGGGGAACGACCGAAGTCGCGGTTTTGTCGCTGCGCGGACTTGCGTACACCACTTCGGTGCGCACCGGCGGCGACAAGATGGACGAAGCCATCGTTTCCTATGTACGCCGACACCACAACCTGCTGATCGGTGACAGCACAGCGGAACGGATCAAGAAAGATTACGGTATCGCGGTCGTACCCGAAGACGGCGCGGGTGAAGTCATCACTCTGAAAGGACGCGACCTTGTGAACGGCGTGCCGAAAGAGATCACGATCAATCAAGCGCATGTTGCGGAGGCCTTGTCCGAGCCTATCGGCGCCATCGTCGAAGGTGTGCGTATCGCACTGGAAAACACCGCGCCCGAACTCGCCGCAGACATCGTTGATCAAGGCATAGTCCTGACCGGTGGCGGGGCTCTCATTCGTCGTCTGGATGAACATCTGCGCGAAGAAACCGGGCTTCCGGTCTCAATCGCTGAGGACCCGCTTACCTGCGTGGCTGTCGGCACGGGCCGCGCCATGGAAGACCCGATTTATCGCGGTGTGTTGATGACGGCGTAAGAACCGCCGGGTTCCCGCTGCTTCGCATCAATGAGCTACGGGAGCTAAAAACCAAGGGGATCAATAGCCATGGCGCCGCCTTCTTCGCGCCGGTCGGGCTTTTCGAAGAAAGAGAAAAACTCGGTGTTCACCGGGTACGTTCTGGCGTCCCTTGGGGCCCTGTTGGGGCTCGCGCTTTTGAGCCTCTCGCTTTGGCAACCCTCCGCGCTTGCCCCCTTGCGCGGTGCTGCACAGGACGCCGTATCGCCGGTCGGTGAGGCGACAGCGGTCACACGCTCAGGCAGCGGAAGTATTGGCGACACGATTTCCGCTTTTTGGAACGCCGGCCGCCAAAACGCTGCCTTGCGCGAAGAAATGGAACTTGCGCGCATCCAGTTGGCCGAGGCCGAGGCTGTCGCGCTGGAAAACGAACGCCTAAAGGCTTTGTTGGCTTTGGCCGAAGGAGAAATCGAACCAGTCGCGACGACCCGCCTGATCGGCTCCAGCTCCACCAGCAGCCGTCGATTTGCTTATGTGAGCGTGGGTCGGGTTGACGGGGTCAAGGTCGGAATGCCCGTCCGTTCGGCTCGCGGGGTTGTGGGGCGAATCCTCGAAGTCGCACGTGGATCTTCACGTGTCTTGCTGCTTACCGACGGGCTTAGCAAACTGCCCGTACGCCGATCCACTGACAACACCGTAGCTTTCGCCGAAGGACGCGGAGATGGTTTCCTCAAAGTCCAGCTGATCAACCTTGGGCTTAACCCCCTTGAGGTCGGTGATGTGATGGTCACGAGTGGTGCTGGAGGGTATTATCGCCCGGGTGTGGCTGTCGCTATTATCACCGAACTGACGCCCGATGGCGGCCTGGCGCGCTTAATGGCAGATCCCTCCGCGACAGATTTTGTGAGCGTCGAGCCGATTTACGAACCGGTCGCGGTGGACGCGGCCGAGACGCCGCAAGAGGAAAGCCTCGACGAAAGCGCTGGGGCGCCTAACTGATGGAACGGCTCTCAGCACCCCGCGCGCGTTTTGATCCCTACGCAAGCCGCATAAATCGCGACCGATCGCCATGGCGGGCGGTTAGCGTGCCATACGCCACCATAGTGATAGCTTCGCTGCTGCCATTCGTGTTTCTGGCCGATGTGATTCCAGTCTTGCCGCCGTTGGGCTTTCTTATGTTCCTGGGCTGGAGAGTGATGCGCCCCGGGCTCTTGCCCCTTTGGGCGGGACTGCCATTGGGCGCGTTTGACGATCTTTTCAGCGGACAGCCCTTTGGCAGCGCAATTCTGCTATGGTCTGTGGCTATGATTGCCTTGGAGATCATCGAAACTCGCTTTCCCTGGCGTGGGTTCTGGCAAGACTGGTTCACCGTCAGTTTTGGGGCGTGCCTGTACATCCTCGCTGCGATGGTCATTTCCGGTGCCCCTCTTTCTCCAGCTATGGTGCTTGCTAGCGGGCCACAATTGATTGTTGCTGTCTTGATTTACCCGTTTCTGTCCCAGTTGATCGCCGGGTTTGACCGGTTCCGCCTGTCGCGCGCGCGGAGGATCGCTTGAAGAATTGGTTTTCCAAAAACGGCCTTAGCTCCCGCCCGCCTGTCATCAACGCCTCTACTCTCAAAAACACATTCAACCGCCGCAGTGTGCTGATCGGCACCGTGCAAGGCGGTGTTGGGGTCTTGCTGGCTGTGCGGATGGGGTACTTGGCGATTGCCGAGAACGAGAAGTACCGGCTCGAATCCGAAAGCAACCGGGTCAATCTGTCGCTTATACCGCCGCGTCGCGGATGGATTCTCGATCGCAATGGCGCTCCCCTCGCCTCGAACCGCGCCGACTTTCGCGTAGACGTCATTCCTGACCGATTGAGCGAGCCCGATAAGATGATCGATCAGATCGGGAACCTGCTTGAACTGGAGCCCACCCGCATTGCCGACATCAAACAGGAAGTGGCGGTTTCCGGCGGCTATCAACCGGTTGAGGTCGCCAGCGGCCTCAATTACGAACAATTCGCCGCGCTCAGCGTGCGTTTGCCCGATATGCAGGGCGTCGTTCCGCAGCGGGGCTTTTCGCGCTTCTATCCAATTGGATCCTCCGTCGGGCATTTGATCGGCTATGTCGGCCCAGCCAACGCCGAAGAATACGCCGAAGAGGACCGCAATCCGCTGCTTGTCACGCCGGGCTACAAGATCGGCAAGGATGGGCTGGAACGCCAGTTTGAACAGGATCTGCGCGGAGTGCCCGGCGCTCGACGCGTCGAAGTCACCGCCAGCGGCCGGATCATCCGCGATCTAGAGACCCGCGATGACATTCAAGGCGACCCGGTCAAGCTGACCATTGATGGCCCCCTGCAAGACTATGCTGCGCGCCGGATTGGTTTGGAAAGCGGTTCTGTCGTCGTCATGGATTGCGACACGGGCGACCTTTTGTGCATGGCGTCCATGCCCAGTTTCGACCCAAACAGTTTTTCCGACGGGATCGGCAGCGTCGAATACGCCATGCTGCGAGAGGATGAGCGGGTCCCGCTGCGCAACAAGGTGTTGCAAGGCCTGTACCCGCCAGGTTCGACGATCAAACCGATGCACTGTCTCGCCTTCCTCCAAGCCGGTATCGACCCAGAGGAACGGATAATTTGCGGTGGCGGTCGGCGCATTGGCAACCGCTTTTTCCGGTGCCACTCAAACCACGGCTCGGTCGATATGAACCGCGCTATCGCGCAAAGCTGCGACAGCTATTTCTACCATTTCGCGCAAAAGATCGGGTTCGATAAAGTCGCCGCGATGGCGAGCAGTTTTGGCATGGGGAAACAGTTCCCCCTACCCGTAAACAGCCAGTTTTACGGCACCGTCCCCAATCCCCAATGGAAAGAGAAGAAATTCGGGCGCTCGTGGGAGCCGTTTGACACGGTCAACGCCTCGATAGGCCAAGGCTATTATCTGGCCAGTCCGTTGCAGCTGGCCGTTCAAGCGGCGCGCCTTGCGACCGGCAAGGTTGTGGATCCTCGCCTCGTCATGGATAACAAGACGCCCAATCCACGCAGTTACAATTTTGGGTCGCAGGAGATCGACTACATCCGCCAAGCGATGAGCGATGTTGTGAACGGCGCGGGCACCGCGCGCCGCGCGCGCTTGCCGATCGACGGCGTGCAATTGGCTGGCAAGACCGGGACCGCACAAGTCGTATCTCTCAGCGTTTCAGACGGGCGCAGCGGCCCCTGGAAGTACCGCGATCACGGCCTCTTCGTATTCTTCGCGCCGTTCGACAAACCGAAATACGCCGGAGCCGTTGTTATCGAACACGGTGGTGGGTCGGGTTCCGCCTACCCCATCGCGCGCGATGTGATGACATTCCTGTTCGATCCTCAAAAGGGCCTCGACGCGCTTCGAGCCTATGAGCGGAAATGGGGCGGCACCGCACAGGAACGCCTTGAAAAGCGGTATGCCGCCTACGCCGCCGAGCGCGGAGCCACAGTGACACCCCCACCGCGGCGCGACGAGGATATTTTCGACGAGGTGGAAGCCGAAGCGCGTTTGGCCGCGCAACAATCCGAAGCCATCGCGGACGACGTCATTGTTCCGCGCGCCGATCAGACCGCTTCTGGCACACCACCACCGGGCGCGGCGAACCTTGCCGGCCTTTCCGCCGAAAATAGTGAGGCGCCGCGATGAACACGCAACGCGCGAGCGTCATTCCCTATTCGATAGCCCGGCAACCCTGGGGTATGTTGATCCCGCTTTTTCTGTTGGTCGCCTTTGGGGCCGCTGTGCTGTTCTCCGCCGCCGGCGGCTCTATGCAACCTTATGCAAGCTCGCACGTGATCCGGTTTGGCGTGGCCATGGTGATCGCATTGATCATTACAGCGCTCCCACGCGAGCTTGTGCGTTTTCTCACTTATCCGGTCTACATCGTTGTTTTTGTGATGTTGCTTGGAGTGGAGGTGGTGGGAGCGCTACGCGGCGGCAGTCAGCGTTGGCTCGACCTTGGGTTCATGAACCTGCAGCCGTCTGAATTGATGAAGCCGGTGATTGTTGTGACCTTGGCGCTGTTCTATTCTTCGCTTCCTCTCAGCATGGTAACCAACTGGCGCGCCTTGATAGTGCCAGGCGCGTTGATTGCGCTGCCCGTCAGTCTCGTACTGATGCAACCCGATCTAGGGACCAGCCTGGCCATTGTCTTCGGAGGCGGTGTGGTCATGCTGCTTGCTGGCCTTCCGATGCGCTGGTTTGTAGGGGCCGGCTTGTCGGCCGTCGCGGCAGCTCCACTGCTCTTTTACTTTGGCCTCAAGGACTACCAGCAGCGCCGAATTCTGACGATGTTCGATAGTGAAGCGGACGCGCTGGGCGATGGATACCACATTGCCCAGTCAAAGATTGCAATTGGTTCCGGCGGAATCTTTGGAAAAGGGTTTAACAATGGATCGCAGAGCCACCTGCAATATTTACCCGAACCTCACACCGATTTCGTCTTTGCAACAATGGCGGAGGAATGGGGACTGATCGGCGGTCTTTTTGTCCTTGCTGTGTTCAGCCTGATTCTACGCTGGGGCATGAAAGTGGCGCGCGAAAGCCAGGATCGATTCTCCAGCTTGCTTGCCGCCGGAATGAGCGCGACGATCTTTTTCTATGTCGCCGTCAATCTTATGATGGTTATGGGCATGGCTCCGGTGGTGGGCATTCCCCTACCCTTTATGAGCCATGGCGGCTCTTCGATGCTGACCAATATGATCTGCATTGGCGCGCTGATGATGGTGAACCGCTGGAACCAGAATGTCCCGCGTGGTGGATTCGCGCGGGAAGCCTGAGGGTTCCTAAACTCGCACAAGGCCAAGTTTGAGCGCAGCAACCGTCGCCCCAACCCGGTCCGAAACGTCGAGTTTTGCGTAGATCCGCTTCGCATAAGTCTTCACCGTGTCGCGGGAAATCTCCAATATATCGGCGATCGATGCAAAGGATTTTCCACGCGCAACCCATTGAAGCACTTCGGTTTCGCGTTCTGACAATTCCGGAGCATCGTGCATGGCTTCGAGCAGCACGCACACGCGTTGATGGGCCGCTTGTGGGACCGCCCGCACGATGCCGAGCGCCTCGTTCGAGATGTCTTCGAGCGGCTTGCCAAAGTCAAAGGCGGCAAACGCGTTACGAGAATTTGGCCCAAACAAGGGCAACCCAAATCCATGGATCAGCCCTTCAGCATCCATCGCGTCAAAATAGGCCTCGTTTTCGACCGTATTCGGCCCCATTTCGCGCGCCTCTGCCCATGTTAGCATAGCGCCGTAACGCATAACGCGTTCAGGGATGGGATCGCTCAATCGAAAGTCGGACTTCTCGTAGCGCTTGAGCCATTGCTTTCGGAACCCTCGCGCAAAGACGGTAACGCGCATGGAGTTCGGAGCGTCAAACTGCGGGGTTAAGTGGTAACTTTGCCGAACGGTTCCTTGTTCGAGACAAACCTTGCTCGAATACAAAAGGACCTTGCCGATATCGTTGAGCGCTTCGATCGCCCCGAAATGCCGCTGCATAGTCGTTCTTACGTACACCAAGTCACCCAACTAGGCGACTTTCCGTTTACGTAAACTTCCTGCATTTGCTCAATTGCCTTGAACGGCGCAAGCGTTTGGGTCGCATTGGCGAAGGGAAACCTGAGCCAAAACCTGTTGAGCGCTAACCAAAAGTCCTGGCGGTGGGCCTCCCCCCAATGAAGCGTCTGCCGCCAGGCATTTTGAACAACTTGATGCACCGTCGGAAGGCTGAAATTGCTTTGCGTTCAGTGATTTATTGCGAATGGACCAACCGATGAACGACGTGGGATTGGGTGCTGGAAGAGATAGCCAACTTCTCAGCGCCTTGCTGATTGAATGCGTACAGCTTCGTTCGAAGTCCGGTCTAGCCACCACGCTGCGTGATCTGCACGAACTGCTCGAGGAGCCACAACCCATCGCGCTACGGATTGTTCACAGCCTTGAAGAAGAAGGGGTCGTTACCATTGATCGAGACGTTTTAGACGCACTCGCGTCGACGGTAGAGATCGTACCTTCCGTAGCCAACCATCTGTTGTTTACAACCAAATCGGGTGGCTCATCGGCTGCCTAACCTTACGAATCTCCGAGCCGCGGAGATAGCGACTTGATATCCCGTGACGGATCGCTAAATGCAGCGCCTCGCTTGAGTCGAGGGCCTTTCTGGCTCTCTCTCAAGCCGACAGTCGGGTAAATATCTCGACCGCGTGGACGCATAGCTCAGTTGGTAGAGCAGCTGACTCTTAATCAGCGGGTCCTAGGTTCGAACCCTAGTGCGTCCACCATTTTTTCCCAATTCGACTCAGCGTTCGTTGAACAGGTCTGCCGCGACCATCTCCCTAAAAATTCGCCTGAAATGGTCGGATTACACGCTCATTTCCGATCGAAACGAGAAAAGCCCCTGACCTTTCGGTAGGAAGGTTAGCGTTTCTCGGGTGTTTTTCCTCCCCTACCGATCGGTTGGAAGGGCGTTGGATTCCGTAGCGTCACGGCCCATCGCGCTTACAGTGTTAACCAATTCACGATGCCCGCAAAGCCACAGAAAAGTGCGGAGTTCCGCCATTTTCCCGTCAAAGCTAACCGATCGGTAACCACTGTGAGGTTATCGGGCTACGTATGTATACGAAGGGTCCATCTTACGCTGTTCTCGCGGCGACACTCGGCGCAGCGTTAACCTTGGCTTCGCCGGCGTTTGCCGGGGGGATTAACGCGGGTACGTTGATCGAGAACACCGCGACCGCCACCTACGAGGAAGGCGGCGTCTCTCAGACGATTTCGTCGAACACCGTGGTCGTGCGGGTCGATGAATTGCTCGATGTCACAGTGACTTCGCTCGACTCCGGCCCAATCGCCGTCACGCCCGGCGAAGCCATTCTAACATTCGAAGTAACCAACCAAGGCAACGGGCCTGAACCGTTCGAGCTGCTCGCGAACACGACCGTGGCGGACAATGACTTTGAAACCGTGGTTCAGAACATCGCGATCGATACGAATGGCAACGGCGTCTATGACCCCGGCGTCGATGAGATCCTGACGTCCCCAGAAACGACAGCCATTCTTGAGGTTGATGAGGCCGTCACCGTCTTTGTAATCGTGGACGTGCCGGACGGGGTCACCGACCAACAACTGTCACAGGTCGAACTCACCGCCAACGCTGTAACCGGCAACGGCACGCCGGGAACGATCTTCGCAGGTCAAGGCGAAGGCGGAGGCGATGCGGTTGTAGGGACGACGACAGCCTCGGCTACGGCGAGCGGCACCTTGCGCGTTGCTATCACTACGCTGGATCTGACCAAATCGGTCGCATTGGTGGATCCGTTTGGTGGCGAGAGCGCCGTGCCCGGCTCCACCGCGACCTTCACGCTGACCGCGACCATCTCCGGCTCTGATCAAATCGAAGATCTAGTCGTCACCGACCTCATTCCGGACGGGACCACTTACGTCCCCGGTTCTCTCACCTTCGACGCTGCGGCTTTGACCGACGCGAGCGGCGATGACGCGGGTGAGGGTTCTGACGAGGCCGGGATCAGCGTCTCCATCGGGACCGCGCCTGGCGGAACCACGCACATCATCACTTTTGCAGTCACCATCGATTGATATCGTTTCGAGATATCGAGGAGAAAACCATGAAAACGCTTATTAAACTTGGCGCTTCAATCTTAGCTCTTTCTGTCCCTATGGGAACCGTTCTGGCCCAGGAAGCGGCCCCAAGCGCCGCGGCTGCAGAGCCTAAGGTTAGCCTACAAAGCGACGTGATGGCGATCGTCACAACGACCGATGAAGCGGGCCAGCAGACCACCCAGCTGACCGAACCGACCGAGTACACGCCTGGCACCAAGCTGAGCTTCGGCATGAACTACACCAATGGCGGCACCGTACCCGCCACCAACGTCACCGGCACCAATCCGCTCAACGAAGCGGTGCGTCTCTCGTCGGACGCCGATCCAGCGCTGATGGTCTCGGTCGACGGTGGAACCACTTTTGGCACGCTTGATACGCTGAGCGTCGCGATTGAATCCGGAGGCATGCGTGCCGCCACCCATTCCGATGTGACGCATGTCCGCTGGACGATTGCCTCCATCGCGCCGGGTGAAAGCGGCCGCATCTCCTTTCCCGTGATCATTCGCTGATCTTCCAAGATCCGCGATCGATAACCGCCAAGCCATGCGGGCGGACGAATTGACGCATGGCGCACGCAAAGGACCAGAAAATGAGAAAGAGTACCCAATTGCTGGGTGCGGTGAGCGCAGCAGCGCTCGTCGCGATGTCCAGCGCACCGGCCATGGCGGAAGGAATCCGCGCTGGCACGGTGGTGACCAACACAGTCACAGTCGACTACCAAGTGGGCGGCGTTGACCAAACCCAGATCGAAGCAACCGACCAGTTCTCGATCGACCGTCGTATCAATGTCGACGTGACCTTCGCTGGCACAGGCGGTGGCGCCAGCGCCGGCACCCCGTTCAACGCGGCTCCCGGTTCGACCGGTGGCCCGAACGGTGTCGCGCTTGTCTACGACGTGACCAACCTGTCCAACGACACGGTTGATCTTGATCTCAACGCGGTTCTCGCTGCGGATGTCGGAAGCAACGGTACGATCACGGCGGTCTTCGTCGACGCGAACGGCAACGGCGTTGTTGATGCCGGTGAGGAAGTCGACTTCCTCGCCAACGTGCTGGCTGACGAAACCCGGCAGGTCACCGTTCTTGTCGACATCGATATCGATGCCGACGATGCTGAGACGCTTCAGGTTGATCTGAACGCCAACGCGTTTGTCGCCGGATCGATGACCGCTGGCGGGACCGGAACCGAGCACGTCGAAAGCGGTGGCAACTCGACCGATCCTTCGACGGTCGACACCGCTCTGGTTGATGACGACAGCACCTTAAGCCTCGACGGTGCGCGTGATGGTTCGGACACTGACCGCGCGTTTGTCGAAGTCGACGCGGCCAACGTCTCGGTTGTCAAATCGAGCCTCGTTGTCAGCGATCCGGTCAACGGCGCCACCAACCCGAAAGCAATTCCGGGTGCGGTGATCCGTTACTGCATCGCGGTTTCGAACAGCGGCGGCGCCGATGCCGAAAACATCGTCGTATCCGACTCCCTTCCGGGCGAGGTTAACTTCAACACTGGTACAATCGAGCGCAACGTGACGGCCGTCATCAGCTCTGGCGTTGCCACCTGCACGCCGGGCTCGGGCGACACTGCGACCGATTCCACCGGCGACACCGATGGTGGCGGCTTTGACGGTGGCACCAACGTGGTTGCCGGTACGCTGGATGATGTAGCTGGCAGCACGACCTCCGGCTTCATGTTCGAAGTCACGATCGCCCCGGCGGTCCTGGGCACGACGACCGATACGGTCACGGCGGCGCTCGACACCGACAACCCGGACTAAAGCGTAGTCCAGGTGCAACTTTTGCGTGTTTCCTCTCTTCTGAGGCAGTGGGCAGCGGCGCTAGCGATAGCGCTGCTGCTTTCGGCTGTCCTCAGAGGAGAGGCGCTCGCGCAGGGTAGCACCCAAGATGATACGACCGGGGAGGAATCCCGGCCGGTTATCGGCACGATAACCAATATCGCGAACGCGCAGTGGAACTTCCAGGGGCGCGCAGCCAGCACGACATCGAACGAAGTGAGCTTTGACGTCACGCTGCCGCCACCTGAAATTCGCGCCTTCCGCCAAGCGGCCCAGGGCCCAACGGAGCTTTCGTTCCGTGAGCCATTCTGCGCCGTGCAATCGCGCCCTGGCGCAGCGACTTCGGCGCCCGACACGTCAGATATCGTCGCCAACGCTCAGCCCCTGAACTTCATGGTTGAACCGGTTGCGGTGCTGCGCGCTGGGCAAGATCTGATCTTCGAAATCCAGGCTTTGGGGGCCAACACTGATCCCAACGCGATTGACCAGCTTGAAGTCACACTCACAACATCGACGGGCGATCGCGAGACGGAAATCGTCTTTGAGACCGGCGAAAACACGGGGATGTTTGTCGGGCAAATGGCAACAGTTCGGATGCCGCCTCCCGTGGTGGCCGGCGATTGCCGACTGAGCCTCGTTGATGGATCGTCGATCACTGTTGCCGCGACGGTCGGCGACACCAATCCGATCACAGTCAGCACCGACGTCCAGGTTCTGGTCGATCCGTTTGGCGTGGTGTTCGACAGCGAAACGGGTGAGCCGGTTAACGGAGCGCGCGTTACGCTTATTGATGACGTCACCGGCCTTCCTGCCACGGTCTTTGCCGAAGATGGCGTCACGCCGTGGCCGTCCAGTGTGATTTCGGGCGATCCAGTCACCGATGGTGCGGGCAATGTCGTGCAGATGGGCGCTGGCGAATTCTGGTTCCCGTTGACTTTCCTAGGCCGCTACCGCCTCGAGATCGAACCGCCAGAGCCTTACACCGCTCCTTCGGTTGTCCAACCCGCTCAGATTGCAACGATCACGCGTCCCAATGGCGGCTCCTTTGTCATTCGGGAGGGATCCTATGGTGAAGCGTTCACGCTGTCCGATCCCACTCCCGTGCAGATCGATATCCCTGTCGATCGCGACGGGCCCGGCCTGGCGATTACCAAGACCGTTAGCCGTGCACAGGTCGTGCCCGGTGACGTTGTGTTCTACGCCATCAACACCATCAATTCCGACCAGACTCGCGCGCGCCGCGATGTCGTCATCTCCGATACGCCTTCGCGCTGGCTGCGGTTGCGCCCCGACACCATCCGCATCAACGGCGAAGAAGCGCCCGATGCTGTCACTATCGCGCCCGATGGGAGCTCGCTCCAGATTGCGCTCGACACGCTTGACGCAGGCGCCAGCGCGCGCGTCACCTACGCTATGAGCGTACGCCCGGATGCCCCTCCGGGACGCGCTTTGAACGACGCGGTTGCAACCGATATTTTCGGCCGCACCGCGCGCGCTCAAGCCCCCGTGGACATTCAGCGCGACGCTATCGCTGATCGTATGACGATCATCGGCCGGATCACGGCGGGCACGTGCGAAACTGACGATCCGCGTCCAGGTATCCCCGGTGTTCGAGTGATGCTTGAAGATGGCAGCTTCGCTGTGACCGACGCCGATGGGCGCTATCACTTCGAAGGCGTTGTGCCGGGAACCCACGTTGTGGCTGTTTCCCGCATGACCCTGCCCGAAGGCGCCGAGCTCATCGATTGCCACCGCGGCACGCGCAACGCCGGGTCGGCTAGCTCGCGGTTTGTCATTGGCCGTGGTGGCAGCCTTGTTGTCGCCGACTTCCACGCCACCGTCCCAGAAGGCGCCCTTCCCGCCGCCGCTGATTTCGCGGAAACCCGCACGGATGGTGCCACCGCGCGCGCCATCAATGAAATTGCCGAAGGCTCAGACCTGAGCAGCGAAGGCGAAATTCTGACGCAGCGACCCGTATCCACCGCCACAACACGCATTGCGACCCAAAACCTGAGCGCCGCCGCCATCGCGGCCACGACTACGCCAAAGCCGATCGACGACTGGCTGGCGCTGGGCGATGGCCCTGATGGTTGGCTCTCCCCTACTGCGGACGCCAACCCGCGTGCGCCGGCTGTGCGCGTGGCCATTCGCCACCGTAAGGGTCAAACGATTGCGCTGCGCGTCGATGGTGAGGATGTGAACCCACTGACCTTCGATGGCACGCAGAACTCCGCGGGCCGCTACGCTGTCAGCGTGTGGCGCGGCGTGCCGCTCGCCGAAGAGCGCACGGTGCTCGAAGCCGACATTATCAACTCGTTCGGGGTCAAGAGCACGACGATTACCCGGGAGGTCTATTTTACACGCACCCCGACCAAGGTTGAGCTGGTGCCGGAACTGTCCAACCTAGTCGCTGATGGCCGCACGCGTCCGGTGGTCGCCGTCCGCGTCTTGGATCGCAACAATCGACCGCTGCGCGAAGGCGTCGCTGGCGAGTTCATGCTCAATTCGCCCTACGAAAGCGCGGAACAATTGGACCGCCAGCAGCTGAACCAGCTGACGGGCCTCGGCAACACTTCAGCGGCACGCTGGGTAACGCAAGGCGGCGAAGGCATCGCGCTGATCGAACTCGCGCCGACCATGGTTTCCGGTTCGTTGCGGTTGAACTTCACTTTCAACGATGGCGAGATCGTGCGGCAGCAAGAGCTTGAGGCGTGGATTGAACCGGGCGACATCGAATGGACGATTGTAGGCCTCGCCGAAGGCACCGTGGGTGCGAAATCGGTCGCCGACAATATGGAGCGCGCGGGATCGTTCGACAGCGACTTGGGCGAAGACGCGCGCGTCGCGCTGTATGCGAAAGGCCGGGTGCTGGGCAAATACCTCGTCACCCTCGCCTATGACAGCGCTAAGCAGCGCGAAGATCAACGCGTTCTGGGACAGCTGGACCCCAACGCCTACTATACGGTGTTCGCGGATGGTTCACTGCGCCGCTTTGATGCCGCGAGCCGTGAGAAACTCTACGTTCGCATCGAGACCTCGACCTTCTTTGCGCTTTATGGCGACTTCCAGACAGCGTTCGATCAAACGCGCCTGGCGCGCTATAACCGCACCGCCACTGGCGTTCGCGGCGAGGCACGCTTTGGCCAGGTGAAAGCCACCGCCTTTGGCGCCAAAGTGTCCAGTCGGCTGCGCCGCGAAGAGATCCAGGGCCAGGGCATCACAGGTCCGTACACTCTGGCGAGCCGCCGGATCATTCCGAATTCTGAACGCGTCACGCTGGAGATCCGCGATCGCTTCCGCCCGGAATTGATTGTGTCGCAGCGCACGCTCACGCGTTTCATTGATTATGATCTCGACATTCTGTCAGGCTCCATCACCTTCGCGCAGCCGGTTCTAAGCCGGGATCAGGAACTCAACCCACAATTTATCATCGTCGAATACGAAACCGATGGATTGGGCCAAGGCGAGATCAACGCCGGCATCCGCGCAGATTGGACAAGCAAAAGCGGCAACATCCGCGTTGGCGCCAACGCCATCACTGATAAGGGCGACGAAGAGCGCACCAATATCGGCACTCTCGATCTGCGCGCGCAACTGGACGAGAGCACCGAGCTTCGCGCCGAACTTGGCGTTAGCGAGCGGGAGGGCTCAACCTCGACCGGATGGATCGTCGAAGCGCAGCGCCAGACGGCCAAGCTTGATGTCCTTGCCTATGCGCGCGAGCTGGACGCCGATTATGGCGTGGGTCAGCAAAACCTTGTTGAGCAAGGACGCCGCAAGATTGGTGTGGATACCCGTGTACTCCTCGACGATTCGGTCAGCTTCCTGGGCAGCGTGTGGCAGGATGAAAGCCTCATCGACGACAGCCGACGCCGCGCTGCGCAAGGACAAGTGACTCTCCAACGGCAAAACAGCCTGCTGCGCTTGGGCATTGCTCATTTCAACGACCGCCTGAACGATGGCACGACGGCGGACTCGACCGTACTCGAAGCGGGGGCAACGCAGCGCCTGATGGACGGCAAGCTCGAGCTCAACGCCAGCACATCCATCGCGTTGGATAAGGCGGAAAGCGTCGATCAGCCCGCGCGCCACCGCTTCGATGCGCGCTACGAAGTGATCCAGAATGTGCGCCTTGTTGGCACCTATGAGATTGCTGATGGCGAAACGCTCAATTCGCGGCAGGTGCGCGGCGGGATCGAAGCGGCACCGTGGAATGGTGGTCAAATCATCACAAGCGTTGGCGAACAGACGATTGGTGAGTTCGGCAATCGCTCCTTTGCCGCCTTTGGCCTTTCACAAAGCCTGCCCGTTTCGCCAGAACTGACCCTGGACGCGACCATCGATGGCAACCGCACTCTGGGCGGCGCACCTGATGTGAACGACCTCGTCAATCCCAACCAGCCGGCCGCTAGCGGGGGACAGATCACAGGCAACTTCAACTTTGAAGACTTCACTGCGGTCACCTTTGGAGGCGCCTGGCGCAAGGATCGTTGGAGCGTTACCGCGCGCGGCGAATACCGCGATGGCGAGCAGGCCGACCGCAAAGGCGTGACCTTTGGCGCGATCCGCCAGCTGGGCGAAGGCAGTTTGGTTGGTTCGGGCGCAACCTGGACCCGCGCCGAAGCCGTCGGCGGTGCGACCACAGAGATCTTGGACGCCAGCCTGGCCTTTGCGCATCGCCCCGATGAGAGCGAAATCGCCATGCTGGGCAAGCTTGAATATCGCAGCGACCGCGTGACCGGAGCGGTCGCCGGCAACGTCGCAGGCGCAGGCCGGACCGCTCTGCTCGTCGATGGCGATGCGACTTCGCGCCGCCTGATCGCCAGCCTTTCGACCAACTGGAGCCCGCGCGGTTGGGATGAGGACGACAACGGCATCGATCAACAGACCCGCCGCGATGAATACACTTTGTTCTTGGGCGCTCGGTACAATCTGGACGAGTTTGAAGGCACAGAATTCACCGGGACCACCGTTCTCGCCGGACTTGATGCGCGTCTGGGCGTGACTGACAAGTTCGAACTTGGCTTCAGCGGCACCGTGCGCAGCAACCTGAACGATAACGTCACCAGCTTTTCATACGGCCCAACGATCGGCGTTTCGCCGGTCCGGGACACCCTGATTACCGTTGGTTACAACATTGAAGGCTTCCGCGACGGCGACTTCGCAGCCGCGCGCAACACGAACAAAGGCGTTTTTGCCGCGATCCGGCTGAAGTTTGACGCTGATACGTTCCGATCGCTTGGACTGGGAGAACGCCAGTGATCCTCTCTGACCTGGACATGCTAAGTCTGCGCTCTATCCGAGTTGCGCTTTGCGGCCTGTTCGCGGCGATGGCCTTGCTGTTCTTGCCTAGTGAGGCTCATGCCCAAGCGCAGATTGATTGGGCCGATACAGGTATTCCAAGCCAAGGCAGCCTACCGTCTGGTACGACCGCCACGGGAAGCGATGGGACACAGGCCACCATCAATTACACCGTCAGCACATCGGGCAACGGCGATTTTGTGCCTGAGTTCGCACCCACGTTTGTAAGCTTCTTCAACGGGACTTTGAGCCAGAGCCCCACCCCTTTATTCATGTCGTTCAACAACGAAGAATACGACAATCTCGACAAGATCACCGTCACGATTGAGCTGAGCCAAGCGGTGACAGGGCTTGAATTTGCGTTGGGTGATATCGATGCGGCCTTTGGCGGCAATCCTTTCATCGATGCGATCGAAGTGTTCTACGATGGCGATCTCACAGGCGGCTTTACTAACGCCGCGAATAACACCGCATTCTGGACTGCCGGAACCTCGTTTCAGCGCACAAACGACGCCATCGTCAATGGCTGGCGTGGCACTGGCGGTTCTGGCAGCACTTCCACAGCGGGCACGCTCAGCCTCGATTTCGGCACAACAACGGTACAGCGTATTCAGCTGGTCTATTTCAGCTACACGAATACCGGAAACCCAATTGGTCAGTTTCTCGTCATCTCAGACTTCGAGTATGATGTGGATCAAGCCGATTTGAGCCTCACAAAGTCGGTCAGCGATTCCTCTCCGACCTTTGGCTCTACCGTCAGCTACACTCTTACGCTCAACAACGCGGGGAACGTTGCGGCAAGCAATGTCGAAGTTCTCGATAACTTGCCCTTTGGCTTCGACTACGTCTCTTCCAGCGGCTTTGGCACCTACGACGAAAACACAGGCGTGTGGTCTGTGCCCAGCATCGCTGCGAACCAATCGCGCGCGCTGACCATAACCGGGACCGTGTCCGCGACCGAAGGTGCGACCATCACCAACTTTGCCGAAGTGAGCTTGTCAGACCAGCTCGACGGGGATTCCACCCCCGGCAATGGAAGCACCAATGAAGACGATGATGACAGCGCCAGCTTCACAGTTCAGGGGACGCGAGTAGCGGGCACTCCTCCGGTTTTGTCCTGTCCGGTTGGCGTCACAACGTTTGACTGGGATGACAACGGCGTTGTCTGGGTCGCCGGCCTTCTCAATCAAAACTTCACCGTTGCCGGTATCGGGGAAATCAACTTCGATATCAGCAGTCCTGGTGTCTTCGTGGATGACGACAACTTCGGTGGCCAATCGCCGGCGGAATCCGACGCGAACACTGGCGGAAGTGCCACGTCCGGCAACTCGCTGCACCAATTCCTCGATTTCGCCAACCGTCAACAGACCGCGACAACTGTCATCACATTACCGACCGCCGTGGCGGGCGCACAGTTCACGCTGTTCGACATAGACTTTGCGGCCAACGACTTCGCCGATCAGGTGACGGTGACGGGGGCCTACCAGGGAACGACGGTCATACCGGTTCTGACCAATGGCACGGCGAATTACGTTGTAGGCAACACCGCGATTGGCGACATAACCTCGGGCAACGGCTCGGCCGCCGGCAATGTGGAGGTCACGTTCAACCAACCGATCGACACGATCACGATCGTATACGGCAACGCGCCCACCGCACCGGTCGTGCCAGACGGACAAGCAATCACGATTCACGATATTGACTTCTGCACGCCCCAAACCGAACTGTCGGTGACCAAAGTCAGCTCGGTCATCTCCGACCCGGTGAACGCGGACCCGGCCAACGCCAAGGCCATCCCGGGAGCCGTCGTCGAATACCTGATTCAGGTGAGCAACACCGGCGTATCAGACGCGGGCAATGTGATCGTGGAAGACCGGCATCTGGGCGATATCAAGCTGTGTCGCCTTAACGATGTCGGCGGACCAATCACCATCATAAATGACGAGACCATTACTGGATTGCAGATTTCGGGGACGGCTGATCTCACATACTTGGACTTCAGTGGGAGTCCACTCGGCAGCCCTCCAACAGTGGATGGGGACGGTTGTGATGAGAATATCGGTGGCTTCCGTTTAAATCCACAGGGCGCCATGAACGGTGGGACCTCCTTCTCGCTGCGCATTCGCTACCGCGTGCTGGATCCGTCCATTACACCGGCCCCGTAAAGCATCGGGCCGACGGCTCCATATTTGCAATCACACTGAAATGTGATAATGGGCTCGTATGAGCACATCGACAATCACACGCGTTCGCGATCTCGTCACATCGGGCAACATGACTAAAGCGGGCCTTGCGCGCGCCGCTGGTCTCCACGCCAACACCTTGCGCGACGCGACGGAGCCGGACTGGAACCCCACCGCCGAAACACTCTCGAAACTGGAGACGTTCCTTAACTCTAACGACGAACGCCCGGTCCTCGTCAGCGCGGAGGAGATCATCGACGAAGCCCGCAACGGGCGCATGTATATCCTTGTCGATGATGAGGACCGCGAGAACGAGGGCGACCTGATCATCCCTGCGCAAATGGCAACCCCGGCTGCGGTCAACTTTATGGCTACCCATGGCCGCGGCCTTATCTGCCTCGCTCTCGACCGCGCGCGGGTGGATGCGCTGGGCCTTGAGCCTATGAGCCGCAACAACAAGGAATCGATGCAAACCGCCTTCACGATCTCAATTGAAGCGAAGGAGGGAGTCACAACCGGCATCTCCGCGGCGGATCGGGCGCGAACCATCTCGGTTGCGATTGATGCCACCAAAGGCGCGGACGACATCGTCACGCCAGGTCACGTCTTCCCACTCACCGCGCGCGACGGCGGCACTCTGGTGCGCGCCGGACACACCGAAGCCGCGGTGGACATCTCGCGCCTCGCCGGCCTCAACCCCTCGGGCGTGATCTGCGAGATCATGAACGAAGACGGCACGATGGCGCGGCTCGATGATCTTGTGGAATTCGCGCGCCTGCACGATCTCAAAATCGGTACGATCCGCGATCTTATCGCGTACCGTATGCGCAACGACCACCTCGTAGAGCGCCTCGGCGAAAGCGCGTTTGAAAGCGACTTTGGCGGCGACTGGCGCATGATCACCTATCGCGACCGCATCGCCAACGAAGAGGCCTATGTCCTGCAAAAGGGCCGCGTGATCGAAGGCGAACCCACCCTCGCCCGCGTTCACCCGATTTCGGTATTCGACGACATCCTCGGCGCACCGGGAGACCGCCAGAACACTCTACAACGTGCGATGAGCGCGGTGGGTGAACATGGGTCGGGCGTCATCGTCATCCTTACCTCGCGCGTGGGCACCGGCGATTGGAGCAAGGATGAAGAGGTGCGCAATATCGGCATCGGTTCGCAAATCCTCGCCGATCTGGGCGTGCATGATATGGTGTTGCTCTCCAATTCGCGCCCTGACCTTGTCGCGCTCGAAGGCTATGGCCTCACCATCACCGATTTCAAATCCATTCCTTAAGGACCTGAACCATGGCCAAAATTCTTATCGTCGAAGCGCGCTTTTACGGTCATCTCAACGATATGCTGATCGCCGGCGCGAAGGCGGTGATCGAAGCTGAAGGTCACGAGGCCGAAGTTTTGACCGTGCCTGGAGCGCTTGAAATTCCCGGCGCCATCGCGCTGGCAGCGGAAAGCGGCGACTATGACGGCTTTGTCGCTATCGGCGTCGTGATACGAGGCGAAACCTATCACTTTGAAATTGTCGCGGGCGAAAGCGCCAGGGCGATCATGGCCCTGACCATGGACGGCATTGCGATCGGCAACGGCATACTGACCACCGAAAACGAAGAGCAAGCTCTGGTCCGCGCCGACCCCGCACAAAAGGACAAAGGCGGCGAAGCGGCAAAGGCCGCGCTCGTGATGCTCGATCTTGCGCAGCGTTTCGACCGTTAGGGTCAGCGCGCGGCATCCTACCGGCCTTGCCAATTGGTGAGACCGGCAAGACCAACCGTTCCCCACGAAGGTTCAAGCGCAGCACTACGTAGTTTCCCTCTATAGCTTTTAAGAAGTCTATGGGTTGATACGGAGAACGCGGGTCGGGGGCGGCCAACGCGGGTAATCTCTCTGCGTGCCTGTTCTTGGGTCTCCCTACGTTCCGCATTCATTGGGATAAGCGCTCCAACAAAGAGAGCGCCCTAAATAATACAATGAGGAACCACCGTGACTGAACGCTCTTCAGCGCCCTCACCTTGTGAGGTGTACGCGCGCATCTTGACCACACTCGAAACGCAACTGTCCGCGCTTGATGAGGCTGGCGCCTATAAAGCGGCTGCGCATCTTGATGCGGCGATCCAGCAATTGCGCCGCGATCAGGCGCTGCTGAAAACAACCACAGCAGGGCGCGAACCCAAACCCACTTTGGAGGAGAAAAACGCCATTTTGGCCGCTTTTTCCGCCTCGCCTCCTCGGGGCTTGCGGGACCCTCACGTAGTTCCCCGTAAAGCCAAGCCGGCGAACTACCGCTAAATCACCTAGGTATCAGGCAACAGGGGCCGGTCGCGATGCGTGACGGGGAAAGATGCCGCAACCGGGGCGGAGGCCGCGTCTAGAGCGATGAAGTACGTGCCATATATATCTTATCGGACCATCACACTTGGCCGCGTCCATGGATGACGGATCAAACAACGCCGCCAATCGCAGACGTGTGCGCTTTGACGACGCTTCTGACCCACAGGACGCGGAAACACCACCTCGCGACGGCCAGAGGGAGCACCTTGTGGAGGGTCAGCAGCCATTAACCCACCGCCCTCGCCCTTTCACCAAGCTCAGCCCCGATGCAGTCCACTCCATCGCGACGCAGTCGAGGTCTAGCGATAGTGGTCAAGCGTTTGAGCCAAATGAAGCAAGACAAGATGGCGAGCGCGATCTGCAGCCGTTTGCCGATCAATTGATTGCGATAGCCGAACAACTGCGCAGCCCAGACTTTGCTGGCGATCGCGTCGCACCACCGAGTTCAAACTTCGCGTCAGCGCGGAGCGCTGGGCCTACACATCTCCATCTTACGAGGAAGACGGCTAAGAACAACGCTGGCGATCTTTGCACGCTGGACCTAGCGGAGCGGCGGCATGCCTTCGCCGAGATGGCCCGCGCAGCCTACGCCAAACGGCGCAAGCGCACGACAATCTTTGGCGATCCGGAACTGTTTGGAGAGCCCGCTTGGGACATTCTGCTCGATCTCTATATCGCGCAGGTTGAAGAAAAATCGGTCTCGGTCTCAAGCGCCTGCATCGGCTCAGCCTCGCCACCTACGACCGGGCTGCGCTGGCTTGGTGTACTGTCCGAGCAAGGGCTGCTTGAACGCGAACACGATCCGCAAGATCAACGCCGCGTGCTCGTCCGCCTCACAGACAAAGCGCTCGACATGATGGACGAGTATTTCGCCAGTAGCTTGGGCTTCGTGATGGACCGACGCGCGGCGAACCCTTGAATGGAGTTACGGGCGGCCCCTAGCTCCATTCCTCGCGCCAGCTCAGGCGGTCTAATTTCGTAGTTCGAGCCGACTCGTTGTCGGTTCAGAATTACCGCGACAGCGCACCAAAGCACGCTTTACCGGCGTAATGCGCGCTGGCGCCCAACTCTTCCTCGATGCGGATAAGCTGGTTGTATTTGGCCAATCGGTCAGACCGCGCGAGCGAGCCGGTTTTGATCTGGCCGCAATTGGTGGCGACGGCGAGGTCGGCGATGGTCGCGTCCTCGGTTTCACCCGAACGGTGGCTCATCACACTGGTGTAGCGCGCGCGGGACGCCATATCGACTGCCGCAAGCGTCTCTGTCAATGTGCCGATTTGGTTGACCTTTACGAGCAGCGAGTTGGCGAGACCATCGGCAATCCCTTGCGACAAACGCGCGGGATTGGTGACAAACAGATCGTCACCGACCAGCTGCACACGATCGCCAATCGCGTCGGTCACAGCTTTCCAGCCTTCGAAATCGTCTTCGCTCATGCCGTCTTCGATCGAGAGGATCGGATAATCGTCGCATAGCTTGGCGAGGTAATCCGCCATCCCAGCGCCATCGAGGCTGAGCCCCTCGCCAGAAATTTCGTATTTGCCGTCCTTGAAGAATTCCGTTGCCGCGCAATCGAGCGCGAGGACGATATCTTCACCCGGCTTGAATCCGGCTTCGGAAATAGAGGCCATGATAAAGTCGAGCGCGTCGCGCGTGCTGGCGAGATCGGGCGCAAATCCGCCTTCATCGCCCACACTGGTGGCGAGGCCCTTTTGGTGAAGGCCTTTCTTGAGGGTGTGAAACACTTCAGAGCCCCAGCGCACGCCTTCGGCGAGGCTGTCCGCGCCGACCGGCATGATCATGAATTCCTGGATGTCGATCGGGTTGTCTGCATGCTCACCGCCATTTATGATGTTCATCATCGGAACCGGCAGCACATGCGCTGAAACACCGCCGACATAAGAATACAGCGGCAGGCCGCGGGCGTTTGCCGCCGCCTTGGCAGCCGCAAGGCTAACGCCAAGGATCGCATTTGCGCCCAGGCGGCCTTTGTTCGGTGTGCCGTCCAGATCAATCATCGCCATATCGATGTCGCGCTGGTCCTCGGCGTCAAAACCACCCAACAGCAGATCAGCGATCTCAGTGTTGACCGCTTCAACCGCTTTAAGCACGCCCTTGCCCTTGTACCGGCCCGCGTCGCCATCGCGCAGTTCCACCGCTTCGTGCGCGCCCGTCGACGCGCCCGAAGGCACCGCCGCACGACCAAAGCTGCCATCGTCGAGCAAAATGTCGACTTCGACCGTCGGATTGCCCCGGCTGTCGAGAATTTCGCGCGCGTGGATGTCGATGATAGCGGTCATGGCTTGCTCTGGCTCCAAAGTGTTCTATATTAATAAGACACCCCAAATAGGGCGCCCAAGTTTTGCGGAATCCCCTATGCGGTGCCGTGTACGTATACAAGACACGCGTTCTCATCCCAGGGATGGTAAACGCGAAAAAACTTGTGTTGCGCGCGCGCTTGGCGTTCAAAGAACCGAACTAGGAGGGCCTTGAGACTGATGGCTGACGACGAACCGAAGAAGACAACCCGCAACGCGCCAGTTCGCAAGACCGCCGCGCGCAAGCCGGCTGCAAAAAAGGCCCCTACGACCGCGCGTAAAACCCCAGCCAAGACGCCCGCCAAGGGCGGCGCGGCCAAACGCTCTCCAGCGAAGAAAGCGGCTCCTGTAAAAACGGGCGCGACCCGCAAACCCGCCGCAAAGAAAACCCCCGCTAAGAAGGCAGACCTAAAAGTGACTGAGACAGCCAACGAAAACACGACCGAGAGCGGTGAAGCCAAAAGCCGTTTCAACGCCGCTCTCGAAGAAGCCAAAGCCGGCGCGCAAGCGCTGCGCACGCAGGCCCAAACCCGCGCCGCTGGTGCTGGTGATGAGTTCAAGGCGGAAGCGCGCGTCTATGGAGACAAAGCCATGAGCAAAGCGTCCGACCTTGCCGTTGACGCCAAATCCGCCGCCAGTGACGGCATCGCATCGCTCGGCAGTGTCGTTGGAGACACCGCTGCTAAGATCGACGATCAATTCGGCGAACAATACGGCGATTACGCACGCAAAGCGTCGCGCACGCTGCAAGAAACCTCAGCCGCGCTCGAGGCGAAAAGTGTCGAGGAACTGGGCGAAGACGCGCGCCAATTCGTGCGCAAAAGCCCTGGCTTCGCCGTCGGTCTCGCTGCGGTGGCTGGCTTTATGTTGGCCCGCATGTTCCGCAGTTCGCGAAAGTAAGACCTCACAAGGCTGAGTTCGCCCAAATGTGGCGGTGCAGCGTTCTTGCGCGCGCTGGCGTCATTAGGTCGCACAGATTTGGGGTCGTGGGTTTTTGGGGCTAGAGATCGCGGCTATGCTGGATCAGGAAACCGAGCGTTCAAGCGAGGGCGATGCGCCCTCCCCTCACGCTGTGCCTGCTTCTGAGCCTGAACTGGATGACGCGGCCATTCCGCCCCCAGTCTACGACGAATCCATCGTCGAAGAATTGGGCGCGGTTATTGACGACGCCAAGTTATACGCCGCGGCCGAACTGGCGTTTCAGAAAACACGCGCCAAGCTCGTGGGTAAGAATGTTGGCATTGCGCTCGCGGCGGTCGTTCTGGCGATCATTTTACTCCACATTTCAATTATCGCGCTGGCGGTGGGCTTGGTAATGGCTTTAGAGCCGCTGGTCACGATCTGGGGTGCGATTGCGATTGTGGTGGGCGTAATGCTGCTTCTGGTCGGCCTCCTTGGCTATTTGGCCTTTTCCCGAGGGTCCCTGATCGGTGAAATGTTCGCCTCCGACCATGATGACGCTTCGGAGGACAGAGCCGAATGAGCCGCCTGCCCGACGAGTTTCATCAGGACCGCGCTTTGCGTGACGCTGCGCGCGACGTTCTGTTTGCGGATGTTGAGCACGCCAAAGCCACGCTGAGCGGCAAAGGAATTGCTGGCCGCTTGGCGGGCCGCGTTGGCGATGGCGCAAAGGACGTGGCCGAAATCGCCAAAGTTCACGCCACCGACAAACAGGGGCTCTTGGCTGGCCTGATTGCTATCATCGCTTTGTGGTTGGCTCGCGGACCGCTATTGGAGATCCTGGGCTCAGGCGGCACCTCCGAAGAGGGCGTCGAGCCAGAGCCCACTGATGAGGACTCGCTTGACGGTGACCCGGATCAGGACAAAGGCGATTTGGAAGAACCCGACAGCGATGCTCAACTTGCAACGCCAGGTTCAGATGCACACACCGATACGAAGCCAGAGATCAGCGATGAAGAACCGCTGAAAGCCGGAGAAACCGCATGAGCCAAGCCAACCCCGACGCCCGCGATGAACTACGCGCCAAGATCGAAGCGCGTGAGCGCCGCATTGCCGAGCGAACCCTGGCCGACGAAGCGCGGGACGCAGCGGGCGCGGCGACGGAATATGTCAAACAGCATCCGATGCAGGTTGTTGGGGGCGCGATTGCGATTGGATTGGTGATAGGACTGATGACGCGTCCGGGTCGCCGGGCGGTGGGCAACGCTGCGACAGGCACCGCCAGCGCGGTTAGCGGCGCGGCCTCGGGCGCAGCAAAGTCAGTGGGTACGGCAGCCAAGAGCCAAGGATCGCGATTAGGCACTCTGATTGCCGACGCGTTGGTCGCTTACGGAATTAAGCTGATCGACGACGCGCTTGATGTGGGGCGCGCGGGCAAAGAGAAAGCCGAAGATGTTGGCGACGCCGCCGTCGCCGGCGCGCGCTCGGCCAAGCGCGACGCGGAATACGCCGCGGGCGCATCCGCGAACAAGACACGCGCCGTAGGTCAACGCACCCGTCGCCGCGCGACCCGCGCCGTGAGGAACCTAGCCGACCGGGTGAGCGGTTGATCCCGACGCGTTGATGCTCGTGCCCGTGATCCCCGGGACCAGGTCCCTAGGGCCTAGCAGCCCCTGGCAACCTCCGTTCCAATCCATTGGTAGACTTGCACTGCTCGTTCGCTTGGCTATGGGCTGCGCAGACAGTTTCATTTGAAACGAATCTCTAATTGTAAGACCGCCGTTTCAAACGCACACAGGAGGGATCACCATGGAAGAAGCAACCCCGACACAAAAACTCCATCTCGTTATGGGCGGGCGCGTGAAAGACCCCCGCGGTCACGAGTTCGTGGACCCCGAAGGCATTCACACCGTCGGCGTGTTCAGTTCTTACGAGGCCGCCGTGGACGCGTGGCGTGCCCAGGCGCAGCGCACGGTGGACGACGCTGAAATGAAGTATGTTGTGGTCCACATCCACAAGCTTCTGACGCCCGACGCCTAATCTGGTCACGGAGGAAACGTGGCGCTTTCCGACGATTATGGCCTACGGGCGTTTCAGCCCGGCGATGAACAATGGCTAAGCCAGATAACGCTGAGCGCGATCTGCGCCGTAGGCGCGCGCCACTATTCACCCGAACAGATCGAAGCGTGGTCCGCCGGACATAAGGACGCTGCCAGAATTGCGAAACGTGCTGAGGAAGGCGCGTACATCGTGGTTGGAATTGCGGGAATTGCTCTGCCCGCGGCCTACGCGCTACTTGAACGCGATGAGGCCGGTGATGGACATCTCGACATGCTTTATTGCCATCCCGACCACACCCGCAAAGGCTTAGCCGAGGCACTCTTGGCCGATTGCGAGAAACAGGCACACGACTGGCAATGCCCACGCCTCTACACCGAGGCCAGCGAGTTGGCGAAAGCGGCATTTGAACGCGCGGGGTACGCCGTCACGAACCGCCGAGACTTCACGATTGAAGGTCCAGGCGGCGCCGTGCCGATCCACAATTACGCCATGGAAAAAACCCTCAGCTGAGGGAGCTATCCCTCAATGCTCAGACAAATTCGATCTTTTCGACAAGGTAAAACTTGTCGCCTGAGGGCACCGTCACCTCAATCTCTTCGTCCACCTGCTTACCGATCATCGCGCGCGCGATGGGCGAGGTGTAAGAGATACGACCTTTGGAGGCGTCTGCCTCAGTCTGGCCAACAATCTGGTATTTCACCGGCTTATCGTCTTCATCAAGCAGCGTCACCGTTGCGCCAAAAACGACCTTATCACCCGAAAGTGTCTTGGGATCGATGATCTGAGCGCGGCTAACCTTGTCCTCCAGGTCAGCCAGAGTCGCCTCGACCTGACCCTGGCGTTCTTTCGCCGCGTGATATTCTGCGTTTTCCGAAAGGTCGCCATGCGCACGCGCTTCTTCAATCGCATCGACAATCAAGGGGCGTTCCTCGCGCAGGGCTCTTACGTCTGCCATTAGCAGTTCGTAACCCTCAGCCAGCATCGGAACCTTGTCCATCGTCGCCATTACCATCTCTTTCTTCGTCCACCGACCGTATCCGCCCGCTCCCGATTGAAGCGTCATTTCAACTAGTTCCGCCCGTCTCAGAGCGGTCCGTATGTGTCGAAATGTGGGGGGATCAAACGTCTTCGTTTAGCTATAATAGTCCTGCAAAGAGCGAACTTCAAGCTGATCAGGCGCAATCGCTGCAATCGCGGCCGCCGCAGCGTTCGATGCGGTGGCGGTCGTGTAGTACGGCACCTTCTTTTCCAGAGCGGTGGCCCGGATCGATTTGGAGTCGAGCAAGGACTGCCATCCTTCGGTCGTGTTGAAGATCAACGCGATTTCGCCGTCGATAATCTTGTCGACGATATGCGGCTGCCCTTCCGCGACTTTATTGACGCGCTCCACTTCAAGGCCCTGCTCTGCGAGGTAGCTCTGAGTGCCCCCTGTGGCGACTACGCGGAACCCTTGCGCCAGCAGATTGCGCACGGCGGGCACGATGACCGATTTGTCCGAGTTTTTGACCGATACGAATACGGTGCCCTCTCTTGGCAGGACCATTCCGGCGCCCAATTGCGATTTGAGGAAAGCGGGTTCAAAGGTTTTGTCGATGCCCATCACTTCGCCGGTGGACTTCATCTCTGGCGTCAGGACCGGGTCCGCACCGGGGAAACGACCGAACGGGAAGACCGCCTCCTTGATTGCCATATAAGGCAGATCGCGCTTAAAGGGTTCAAAGGCGCTCAGCTTCTCACCCGCCATGACACGCGCCGCGATCTTCGCGACAGGCTGGCCGATCGCTTTCGCCACGAAAGGCACGGTACGGCTGGCGCGCGGGTTCACCTCGATCAGGTAAACCTCACCATCCTTTACGGCGAACTGCACGTTCATCAGGCCTTTGACTTTGAGCGCGCGGGCCAAGGCATCGGCCTGACCCTCCATTTCCTCCACGATCTCAGCCGGAAGCGAGTAAGGTGGTAAGGTGCACGCGCTATCGCCCGAGTGCACGCCCGCTTCCTCGATGTGCTGCATAACGCCCGCAACGCGCACTTCCTCGCCATCGCACAGCGCATCAACGTCGCACTCAATCGCATCGCGCAGATACTGGTCGACGAGCACCGGGCTGTCGCCCGACACGGTCACAGCGTTCTGAATGTAATCATCAAGCTGCGCCTCGGAATCGACGATCTCCATCGCGCGGCCACCCAGAACGAAGGATGGGCGCAGCAAGACCGGATAGCCGATCCTTGCGGCGACCGCGGCGGCTTCATCGCGGGTGTAGGCGATCCCGTTTTCGGGTTGTTTGAGGCCTAGCTGGTTAACCAGCCTAGCGAACCGTTCACGGTCTTCGGCGTGATCGATCGCGTCAGGGGTGGTGCCGAGGATCGGAATACCTGCGTCTTCGAGCGCCTGCGCAAGCTTGAGTGGCGTCTGCCCGCCAAATTGCACGATCACGCCAGCAAGCTCACCCGATTGCTGCTCGACATGCAAAATTTCGAGTACATCTTCGGCCGTCAGTGGCTCGAAATAAAGCCGGTCCGACGTGTCGTAATCGGTCGAAACCGTTTCCGGGTTGCAATTGACCATTATGGTTTCGAACCCCCGTTCAGCGAGTGCGAAACAGGCGTGGACGCAGCAATAATCGAACTCGATGCCCTGCCCGATCCGGTTCGGGCCACCACCAAGGATGACCACCTTCTTACGGTCGCTGACCATGGATTCGCACTCCGCCTCGCCAAAGCTGGGCGCTTCGTGGGTTGAGTACATATAGGGCGTGATCGCCTCGAATTCGGCGGCGCAGCTGTCGATGCGTTTGTAGACCGGGTTCACGCCCAGCTTGCGACGCAGCGCGCGCACTTCATCGGCGCTGGTTGCGCCCGCCATGGCTTGCAGCGCGTCGTGCAGCAGGCCGGAACGCTTCGCCTGCGTCTCGCCAATACCGTCTTTCACCCCGACCGAACGCACCGCAAGCGTCGCGAGGCGTTCGTCGGAAAAGCCCATGCTTTTGAGGCGACGCAGCGCGGCCGCATCGTTCGGCAGGCCGTTGGTCGCGATGTCTCTCTCCGCCGCGACAATCGCTTCGATCTGACGCAGGAACCACGGGTCAAATCGCGTCACATCATGGATTTCGTCAAGCGTCAGCCCTTCGCGGAAAGCCTGCGCAATCCGCAAAATGCGGTCCGGCGTCCGGCGGCTAAGAGCGGCTGTGATGACATCCTTGTGAACGCCTTCCAATTCACGGATCCGGTTAAACCCGTCGAGGCCCGTTTCCAAGCCACGCAGCGCTTTCTGCATGCTCTCCTGAAAGTTGCGGCCTATAGCCATCACCTCGCCCACCGACTTCATAGCCGTCGACAAGTCAGGTTCTGCGCCTTTGAACTTCTCAAACGCAAAGCGCGGGATCTTTGTCACGACGTAATCAATCGTCGGCTCAAAGCTCGCCGGGGTAGCGCCGGTGATCTCATTCGTGATCTCGTCCAGCGTGTAGCCCACCGCCAGTTTTGCCGCGACGCGCGCAATCGGGAAGCCCGTTGCTTTGGACGCCAGCGCCGATGAGCGCGACACACGCGGGTTCATCTCGATCACGACCAGCCGGCCATCCTTGGGATTGACACCGAACTGCACGTTTGATCCGCCAGTTTCGACCCCAATCTCGCGCAGCACATCGATGCTGGCGGTGCGCATGATCTGGTATTCTTTGTCGGTCAGCGTAAGCGCCGGCGCGACCGTGATGGAATCGCCCGTGTGGACTCCCATCGGATCGACATTCTCAATCGCGCACACGATGATCGCGTTGTCCGCTTTGTCGCGCACAACCTCCATCTCGTACTCTTTCCAGCCGAGCAGCGATTCATCGATCAAAACCTCAGTGGTCGGCGATGCTGCCAGACCCGCTGAAACTATCTGATCGAATTCCGCCTTGTTGTAAGCGATGCCGCCGCCCGTTCCGCCCATCGTGAAGCTGGGACGGATAACCGCAGGCAGACCCGTGGTTTCCAACACCTCTCGCGCTTCTTCGAGCGTGTTAGCAATTCCCGCGCGCGGGCTCTCGAGGCCGATCTTGTCCATCGCCTTGCGGAAGCGTTCGCGGTTCTCCGCCTTGTCAATCGCGTCGGCCTTGGCGCCGATCATTTCGACACCGTACTTTTCCAGCACACCCATTTCTTCAAGCCGTAGCGAGGTGTTGAGCGCCGTCTGCCCGCCCATCGTGGGAAGCAACGCGTCAGGGCGCTCTTTCTCAATGATCTTGGCGACAATCTCGGGCGTGATCGGCTCAATATAGGTCGCGTCGGCGAACTCCGGATCGGTCATGATCGTCGCCGGGTTCGAATTGACGAGGATGACGCGATAGCCGTCCTCTTTCAGCGCCTTAATTGCCTGCGTACCGGAATAATCGAACTCGCACGCCTGGCCGATAATGATCGGCCCCGCGCCAATGACGAGGATTGAGGAGATGTCTGTGCGTTTGGGCATGGTGTGGGGATCGCCTCAGGCTTGGATAGTGGTGTGAGAAGGATTGGGGAAAGCGTTACTCATCGCACGCCTCCAAGATTGGGAATGGTGTCGACGTCCAATTCCGGAATGGCCTCTTCCGGTGCCTCCGGTGTCGGAGCCGCAGCCGCGCCGGCGCGCCGCCATGTCACTTCGAGCAGGCGTGTGTCGGTAAGCTGCGCTTGGCATCCGCTGGCAAGGATCGTGTTGGCCGGCTGCGTGACGCCGCGCACCCGGTACAGCGTCGGGCTCTGCCCCAGGAACAGTGCGCCTTGGCGATCAACTTTCATGCGCTTGAAACGGTCAATCGCGACCCTTGTGTTGTTGGTCTGCTGCATCAGGCGCGACCCGGCCATATCGTCGGCGCCTTTCGCGATAAGGCCCTGAATGGCTTCGAGATTGAGCAGGGTGATATCATACGTGTAGGTGGGCACCCAGCGGCCACCCGCGTTCTCAAGCTCCTGATATTGATCGTAAGTGAGTTTGGCGCGCACCCGACCGATACAGATCTCTTCGATCTCATCGCCCAGCCTCGGGTCCTCACCAAAGAGCTTGTCATACGCCTCGCACCCCGAAAGACTGAGCGTTGCAAACGGTAGAAAAAGCCATGCCAGTTTCACGCGCCGTCTCCCGGTTCAAAAGCGTAGGTCAACTTGGTGTAGCGCGCGACATAGGGGTGCACATCGGGGCGCGAAATCGCTTTGCCATAGACGAAGGTGCAATTGCGGCGAATATCGACCAGCCGGTCTCCGTCGCGCACCAGAATGTAGCTTAGCACGTAGTGCGAGCGCGGATTGGCGCGGCGTCCGACTACGTCGAGCTGCCTAATGAAGTCGCTGTTCTCGCTAAGGCGATCCATATCCTTGAACCCCTGACGCTCGCGCGCTTCGGCCACGGCATCGTGACGCGCTTCGGGATCGAAATCCGTTTCGCTAAACGGCCCATCGAGCCCAACGACCTTGCAATCCATCCGCCCGGCGACGGGTCGATCGGTGTCCTCGCGAAACAGGATCGGACGCCAGTAGGACAGGACCGGCAGCCCCCCTGCCCCGGCCTCGATCTTTACCGAGCCATCGCCCTGAAACGCCACACCTTCCACAATCTCCGCACCTGGCCATTGCGACGAAGGCGGCGGCGTCATTGCAGGATTAGCCCATGATGGGCTGGCCGATATGGCTGCGCTAATCGCGAGATCTGCAAGGAGGGGGCGGAGAAGCGGCATGTGCGTCAGTCGTCTTCACCAGCGTCGTCTGCAGGGTTTTGCTTGGCCCAATACAGGCCCGCCTCAGTCACCATCCCCATGGGCTGCACGGCTTCCTTACCCCTCTCTAGCACCAAGTCGCGCACCAAGAGCGCATCTTTAAGGCAGCTCTCCATAACCTCGGCCTCCACGGCAACTCGGGTCTCTGAGCTGAGGCCGAAGTCCGCAATGTCTTTATCGGTGAGCACACCAACAAAGAACTGCCGCGCGTTCGGGGACACTTGTCGCGGCGCCAATCGAGCAAGGTAACGCCGACGCAGCGCATCAAGAGCGGCTTGATCGGTCACGAAAGCCCCCCAACGAACTTCTCGAACAGATAAAAACTATCCTGCGGCCCGGGACTGGCCTCCGGGTGATACTGCACGCCGAACGCCTGTTTGCCCTTCACCGCGATGCCGCAATTGGAGCCGTCGAACAGGCTCACATGGGTCTGTTCCAGCGTTTCGGGCAAGGTGTCCGCGTCGACCGCGAAGCCGTGGTTCATGCTGGTGATTTCGACCAGACCACCGGTCTCGCCCCAGCCCTCGCCCACGCGCTGCACCGGGTGGTTTGCGCCGCGGTGGCCCTGGTGCATCTTGATCGTCTTGGCGCCCGCCGCCAGCGCGAGCATCTGGTGACCAAGGCATATGCCAAACAGCGGCACGTCGGCTTCGAGCAATTGCTGGATCACCGGTACCGCGTATGCGCCCGTCGCCGCCGGGTCGCCGGGGCCGTTCGAGAGGAACACGCCGTCAGGTTTGAGCGCCATGATCGCGTCGAAGGTGCTCTTGGCCGGGACCACCGTCACCTTGGCTCCCGCACGGACCAGATTGCGGAAGATGTTATCCTTCGCGCCGTAATCGATGGCCACCACATGCGGCTTGTTCGACCAGTCTGCGCGGCCGTAGCCATGGCCCAGCTTCCAATAACCGCCCGCCCAATCCTCGTTGGCTTCGCGCGTGGTGGTGATCGCGAGGTCCATGCCTTCCAGACCACCCCAGCCTTGCGCCTTGGCGAGCAGCGCGGGGATATCAAAAGTGCTCTCTGGCGAATGCGCGACAACCGCATTGGGCGCGCCGGAAAGGCGGATGCGCCGGGTCAGCGCGCGCGTATCAACACCAGCAAGGCCGATCTTGCCGTGTCGCTCCATCCAGGCGGTGAACTTTTCCAAGCTGCGAAAATTGCTCGGCACCGTGATGTCCTCGCGCGTGACGCAGCCGACCGCACTGGCCACACCCGCCGCGCTCTCCACATCCTCCTCGTTGGCACCGACATTGCCGATATGCGGGAAGGTAAAGGTCACGATCTGCGCCGCGTAAGACGGGTCGGTCATCACTTCCTGATACCCGGTCATAGCGGTGTTGAAGCAGACCTCACCCACCGCTTCTCCGGTGGCTCCAAACCCCTTGCCCCAGATCACCGATCCATCAGCCAAAACAAGGACTCCCGTCGCGCCTTCAGGCTGCGCAGGATGAGAGGCGGGAAGGGCCATGGGGCGCTCCGTTTCAATTGGGGGTTCCAGCAATGTCGCTAAGTCTCAGCGGCTAGGCTTCGCAAGCCGCCGCGTCAACCTAGCCGAACGCTCATCAACGCGTTAGAGCGCGTTTCAGAACCTATCCATCCACAAGAAAACGAATTTTATCGCATCATGATCAGAGACGACATCAAGGCCGCCACCATCACCGCCATGAAGGCCAAGGAAAAAGAGCGCACCGCCGCGCTTCGCCAGATTTCAGCCAAGATCAAGGACCGCGACATCGAAGAGCGCACCAGCGGCAAGGATATCGACGACGACGCGATGGTCACCAGCGTGCTGCAAAAGATGGCCAAGCAACGCCGCGAATCGATTGAGATGTACGAAAAGGGCGGCCGCGAAGAGCTCGCCGCCGCGGAAGCGGCTGAATTGGCGGTGATTGAGGAATTCCTGCCCACCATGATGAGCGAGGAAGAAACCAAAGCCGCGATCGAAGTGATCAAAGCCGAAACAGGCGCGTCAACCATGAAGGACATGGGCACTGTTATGGGCGCTCTCAAAGCGAAGCACGGCGCGGTTCTCGACGGGAAATTGGCAAGCGGGCTTGTGAAAGCCGCGCTCAGCTGATTTTTCGCTTCACCACAGGCTAGTCCACACCTTGCCTTGAACCGCGAGGCAAACGGGCGCATTTCTCATTCATGACAATCACCCCGCAATGGAAAGACGAACTGCGCGCGCGCGTCACCCTTTCCACGGTGGTGGGGCGCACGACTAAACTCACCAAAGCGGGACGTGAGTGGAAGGCGTGCTGCCCGTTCCACAACGAAAACACGCCGAGTTTCTACGTCAACGATGAAAAGCAGTTCTACCACTGCTTTGGCTGCGGCGCGCATGGCGATGTGATCACGTGGATGATCGAACAGCGCGGCTTCTCGTTCATGGACGCGATTAAGGAGCTGGCGGAGGAAGCCGGGATGGAAGTCCCCGCGCCCGATCCGCAGGCGGCCAAGAAAGCGGAAAAGCGCGCGGAATTGGTCGATGTGACCACAGCGGCGCAGGATTGGTTCGTGGCTCAATTGAAGAGCCCGGGGAGCAGCGAAGCGCTCAACTACCTGCGCAGACGTGGTCTCTCGGACGCCACCTTGCGCGAGTTTGGCTTTGGCTACGCGCCCGAGGATAAGCAGGCTTTGTCCGGTGCGCTGTCCCATTTCGAACCGCAGATGCTTGCCGAAAGCGGTATGCGGATCGTCACCGATGATGGCAAAGCCTATGACCGTTTTCGCGGCCGGGTCATGCTGCCCATTCAGGACCAACGCGGGCGGGTGATCGCCTTTGGTGGGCGCATTCTTGAGAAACGCGATGGCGTCGCAAAGTATCTGAATTCGCCCGACACGCCGCTCTTCGACAAGGGGCGCACGCTCTACAATCACCACCGAGCCGCCCCCGCCTCACGCCAAACGGGCCGTATTGTCGTGGTCGAGGGGTATATGGATGTGGTCGCGCTCGCTCAGGCCGGTTTTCATGACGCGGTCGCACCACTCGGCACCGCCTTAACCGAAGCGCAGCTCGAAATGCTTTGGCGGCTCGTCGAGATTCCGGTGCTGTGTTTTGACGGCGACGCCGCCGGACAGCGCGCCGCCATGCGCGCGATCACACGCGCCCTCCCCATGCTCGCCCCAATGCGCACCTTGGCCATCGTACGCCTTCCCGCCGGACTAGACCCCGATGATCTGATCAAAGATCAAGGGCCAAAGGCGATGGCGAAGCTCCTCGCGGAGCCGACAAGTCTGCTCGACGCGCTGTGGCAGGCGGAGCGCGACGCGCAGCCGCTTTCCAGTCCGGAAACAAAGGCTGGTCTGAAAAAACGGCTGATGGACCACGTAGACACAATCGGCGATCAGGATATCCGAGCGCTCTATCGCCGTGAATTGCTCGATCGGTTTTCTGCCTTCGCCTATCCACCGCGTGAAAGCCGCGGGTTCAACACTGGTCCCTCAAAACGGGGGCCATGGCGCCCCGGCAACGCGGCCCCGCAACCGCTTTCGCCGACCGCGCGCGCGACCTTGCAACGGGTTCTTTCCGGCGGCCAGCGCGCCACCCTTCTAAGCGCTGTTATCGCAGGGCTTTTACGCCATCCTAGCGAGATCGAGCGCCACGCCGAGGCGCTATCTCGGCTCGCCCGATTGGAGCCAAACGCCGCACCCGCAATAGAATCGATCATAGAACTCACCGAGAGGCTTGATTCGCACGCGCAAAGCGCCATATTTGAAGCACACGGCCTGCCCGCCCCACCGGACGACTTGCGATACGCCTTTCTTCGAGAAGGCACTGACCCCGGAGATGCGTGCGAGGAATTGGCCGAAGCTGTGTCGTTGCTCGTCCAGAAGCCTGCTATTGAGGCGGCTTTGGCGGCTACGATTGCGCGCTTTGACGAAGACCCGGAAGGGTGCTTTGCCGAACAAACGCGTTTGCGAACACAGCTCACCGCTATCGAAGATCGTTTGAAGGCTTTTGGGCGCCGCAAGGCCGCTAGGGATCCGAAAGACGACACTTCACAAGGTGGTACGGATAAGGCTGCGTAAAATGCCGTAGGGCTTTATCGCAGTGGGAACGGGATCAACAGGCGTGGGTAGGTTCATGAAGAGCCGCCCACACTGCGATAACAGATTGATGAGATTACATGGCTTCGACTGCTAAAACGCAAGACAAAGAAGACGCCCCGCTGATTGACCTCAACGAAGCGGCCGTCAAGAAACTGATCACCAAGGCCAAGAAGAAGGGCTACATCACTTATGATGAGCTCAACGAAGCCTTGCCGTCGGGAGAGATGAGTCCCGATCGGATTGAGGACATCCAAACCAACCTTTCGGAAATGGGCGTCCAGATCGTCGAAAACGACGAGGAAGCCGAAGCCGAAGCAGAGGCTGAAGCCGAAGTTGAGGAAATGGCGGTCGGCGAAGAAGCCAAAAAAGACACCAAGGCCGCCGCCAAACCCGCCGCTAAGAAAACGGGCACGGGCGAGCGCACCGATGACCCCGTGCGCATGTATCTGCGCGAAATGGGCGCGGTCGAGCTGCTTAGCCGTGAAGGCGAAATTGCCATCGCCAAACGCATCGAAGCGGGCCGAGACATGATGATTATGGGCCTGTGCCAAAGTCCAATCACCTTCCACGCCATCATTCAGTGGTCCGAAGCGCTCAACGCCGAAGACATGCAACTGCGCGAAATCCTCGATCTTGACGCGATGCTCTCCAAAGAGCCGCCGCCTGAGAAAATGGAAGAAGAGAACGAGGAAGACGACGGCACGATCTCCGAAGAAACCGCTGGCCCCACGATCCGCGACGACGACGAGGAAACCTCGAACGACGACAGCGAAGAGGGCGAGGAAGGCGAAGAAGGCGCATCCAAGAAAGAGGACGAGGAAGAGGAGGACAACACCCTCTCGCTCGCTCAGATGGAAGCTGCTCTCAAACCGGACGCGATTGATCGCTTTGCGCGCATCACCAAGCTTTTCAAAACCTTCGAGAAGCTCCAGGCAGAACGTGTTGATACCCTCGCCGCTGGCGGAGAATTCCCTAAGGCGAAGGAAAAGAAGTACGAAGATCTGGGCGACCAGTTGACGGCGGAAGTCGAAAGCATGCAGTTCCACGCGACCAAGATCGAATTCCTGGTCGACAACCTCTACGCCTTCAACCGCCGCCTTACCGCTCTGGGCGGCCAGATGTTGCGTCTGGCCGAGCGTCACAAGATCAAGCGGATCGATTTCCTCAAAGGCTATGTCGGCAACGAGCTGGACGATGCGTGGATCAAGGAACGCGCCGCCAAGGACAAAAAGTGGGCCGCCTTCGCTGAGAAGGAAGAGGCCGCGATCGACCGCATCCGCACCGAAATCACTGATATCGCGGCGAACACCGGCATGGCTCTCGAAGAGTTCCGCCGTATCGTCAACATGGTGCAGAAGGGCGAGCGCGAAGCGCGTATCGCCAAGAAGGAAATGGTTGAGGCGAACCTGCGCCTCGTGATTTCCATTGCGAAGAAATACACCAATCGCGGCCTGCAATTCCTCGACCTTATTCAGGAAGGCAATATCGGCCTGATGAAGGCGGTCGACAAATTCGAATATCGCCGCGGCTACAAGTTCTCGACCTACGCGACATGGTGGATCCGTCAGGCCATCACCCGCTCGATTGCGGACCAGGCGCGCACGATCCGTATCCCGGTCCACATGATCGAGACGATCAACAAGTTGGTGCGCACTTCGCGTCAATTCCTGCACGAAGAAGGCCGTGAGCCAACGCCGGAAGAAATGGCCGCGCGTCTGTCCATGCCGCTCGAAAAAGTGCGCAAGGTGATGAAGATCGCGAAAGAGCCGATCAGCCTTGAAACGCCCATCGGCGACGAGGAAGACTCACATCTGGGCGATTTCATCGAGGACAAAAACGCGATCATCCCGGTGGATGCCGCTATCCAGGCGAACCTGAAAGAAACGGTCACCCGCGTCCTCGCCTCGCTCACACCGCGCGAAGAGCGCGTGCTGCGCATGCGTTTTGGCATCGGGATGAACACCGACCACACACTTGAAGAGGTTGGCCAGCAATTCTCGGTGACCCGCGAACGTATCCGTCAGATCGAAGCGAAGGCGCTGCGCAAGCTCAAGCACCCGAGCCGGTCGCGCAAGATGCGCTCGTTCCTGGATCAATAGGTCGAAGGAGCGGGGGTATGTCGGAAGGGCATAACGGATCGAGCTGGCTGGCCGATCTGATGTCGAACCGCCCCTTTATCGTGGGCGCGCTGTTCCTAGGGACCTATTTTGCGCCTTTTCTAATTCTCATCGGGTTCCCTTTGGCCTTCGTCTTTCGAGCCAGGCCGGAGGAGGATTGGGAGCAGTCGCACTTCGACTACCTCATTCGCACCGTCTGGATCGCACTGCTTATCGCGATCGTAGCGGCAGCAATGGCACTGTCGCTGCACTTTGCCATAGGCGACAATGATGAAACACCGCTGGTCTATATCATAATCGGCGTCCTTGGATCGGGATTGGCCTTTGCCCTGTGCGGTGTGCGAGTGCTCATCTCTATGATGAAGTCGGCTTCGCGCATTCCGATCACCAATTCGAAATCCTGGTTAATTTGATTATCGAGACGCGTCAGCGCGTCCCTCTCGGCCCACGATTCGCCATACTTAAAGGACCGTTATGAAAGCCGTATTCCCCTCTGCGCTTGCCACGATCGCATTGCTGCTCGCCGCTCCGACCGTCGCCCAAGAAGCGGCGCCGTCTGACGCGCCCGCAGCTAATGCGCCGAGCGAGGCCAAACTCGCGCTGGCCCAGCAGATCGTGGACGACAGTTTTCCCGAGGACATGCGCGAAGAGATGTTCTTTGCCACGGTTGATCAGATGACCGCTCAGATGCGTGAGGCAACGCTCAAAGGGATGGGCGTCGATGACCAAGGCGCGATTGCGGTCATGGACGCATGGCTCGCCGAATACATCGCCGAGAGCAAAGTGACGCTGCGTACATACATTCCCAAGCTTATGGATGGCTTGGCAAAAAGTTACGCTGTGATGTTCACTCAAGAGGAGTTGACCGACATCGCCGCTTTTGTCGCCACGCCCAGCGGTCAACGGTTCATGACCTTGTCCTCTGCAGTGCTGGCCGAGCCCAACTTTGCCTCAGCCAACCAGGAATATATGAACGAGGTTCAGTCAGGCCTCCCTGCTGCCATGCAGGATTTGCAGGGGCGGCTCATCGAGTACATGACTGATAAGAAAGCTGCCGAAACCGACAGCGAGACCTAATCGGGCGGCTATCCCACCGTAAATAGGGCGTTGGCCCTTGTTCTTGACCCGCGCGCCGCGCTATGTTGCGCTGCAGCATTAGGAACACTGGTTTGAGATACCGAGAATGGCCAGCAAAACGCCAAAAGTCATCGCCATCGCCAGCCAAAAGGGCGGATCGGGTAAGACCACGCTTGCGGTGCATATCGCTACGCAAGCCGCGCAAAAGGGCTTTGAAAGCTGCGTTGTGGACACCGATCCGCAGGCGACCGCAGCCGCGTGGAGCGATTGGCGCGGCGACTTCCTGCCGGTGGTGGTCACCAGCCCTCCGGCCCGTCTTGGCCGCACTATTGCCAGCGCGCAGAAAAACGGCGTCGACTTTCTTGTGATTGACACTCCGCCTCACGCCGATGCCGCCGCGCGCGAGGCTATCAAGGCGGCAGACCTGGTCCTGATCCCGACAAAGCCGCGCGCGTTCGATCTGGCCGCGCTCGAGCCCATCGCCGATCTAGTCAGCTTCGCACAAAAACCCGCTTATGTGGTTCTCAACTCAGTCCCAGCGGGGGCGACGGTCCTCGCCGAAGAAGCCAAGAGCGCAGCCAAAGAGATCGGGCTTGATATCTGCCCCGTGACGCTCGGCGACCGGGCCGCCTTTCACCGCTCAAGCGCCAAAGGCGAGACCGCCAGCGAAAGCGAGCCCAAAGGCAAGGCGGCCAATGAGGTCGAAAAACTGTGGAAGTGGCTCGTCAAAGAGCTCGAAGGCTAATCGAGCGGCTTCACCAAGCGCCCCTCAACCACCTGAATGAACCCTTCACCAAGGGGCATCTTGATCTTCAGGCTGAACCTATCGTTCGCATATGACCCGCGCACGTCTTGGGTGTGCTTCGGAAAGGGCGCGACAGCGCCTTGATTGAGATGACCCTCGATCACGCCCTCTTCGAATGTGATATGTTCGGGCGAGGAGCCGCGATAGAACTCGCCAAAGATAATGCGTGAGACGGGAAACATCGCGCCAACCTTGTCGAGGCGCTGAGTGTGGACCTGTTCAGATATCTTCATGTCAGGCGCCCGCGGATTGGTTAGCCATCCGCATATCTCCCATTCGCCGGCTGTCATTTCCCCTCCGCCGAGAATGGACTTTCCGGCGTGAGGCGCGTTTTGCGCTTTCTCCATAAGAGCACGCATAGCGGCGATCTGGCGTTCTTGGCGAGGGGGCCGGGACATGGTGCATACCCTATCCCACGATGCTTAACTCGCAGTTTATCAGCCAAATTGAGCCACACTTTCTCGAAAAGCGGTTTACCCCCACGCTTCGACCACTCGCGCGCGGAAAACTGCCGCTCAACACTGGAGTGTTGCACCGCGCTCGCCTATGGAAAGCGCATGCGTATTGCCCTTGCTTCCGATCACGCCGCGACCGACATGAAGGCGCAGCTTGCCGATTGGCTTATGGATGAAGGCTATGAGGTTGCCGACCTCGGGCCAGAAGCCGGCCAAAGCGTCGACTACCCTGATTACGGCTACAAGCTCGCCGAAATCATCGCCGAAGGGACCGCTGAATACGGCGTCGCCTTGTGCGGATCAGGCATCGGTATCTCGATCAGTGTCAATCGTCACCCTTCGGTACGATGCGCTCTTGTGTCTGAGCCTTTGTCCGCCGCGCTGTCGCGGGAACACAACAACGCCAATGTCATTGCTCTAGGTGCGCGTTTAACGGGCATCGAAATGGCCAAATCGTGCGTAGCTACGTTTCTAAACACCGAATTTGCCGATGCGGATGACCCGCAAGGTCGTCATCAACGCCGCGTCGCCAAACTTGGAACACCGCCCAACCTGCCCGACCATATTGAGACCCACCAATGAGCACTCAGCCATCTGACGTCATCAACCCGATGGACCCGTTCTGGAACGACGACCTCGCGACCGCCGATCCCGAAATCGCGGCGGCGGTTACCAGCGAACTCGCGCGTCAGCGTGACAAGATCGAGCTAATCGCTAGTGAGAACATTGCATCGAAAGCGGTGCTGGAAGCCGCTGGCAGCGTCTTCACCAACAAATACGCCGAAGGCTATCCGGGTAAACGCTATTACGGCGGCTGCGACTACGCCGATGTCGTCGAAACACTCGCGATTGAGCGCGCGAAGCTGCTGTTTGGCTGCAATTTTGCCAACGTTCAGCCCAATTCGGGCAGCCAGATGAACCAGGCCGTGTTCCTCGCAATGCTGGAGCCGGGCGATACCTTCATGGGCCTCGACCTCAATTCGGGCGGTCACCTTACCCATGGGTCGCCGGTCAATATGAGCGGGAAGTGGTTCAACCCAGTCAGCTACGGCGTGCGTCAGGACGACGAGCGGATCGACATGGACGAAGTCGCCGCGACCGCGCGCGAGCATAAGCCGAAGCTGATCATCTGCGGCGGCACCGCCTATTCGCGCCAATGGGACTTTGCCCGTTTCCGTCAGATCGCCGATGAAGTGGGCGCAATTCTGCTGTGCGATATGAGCCACATTTCCGGCCTCGTGGCCGGCGGCGCGCATCCTTCGCCCTTCCCGCATTGCGATATCGTGACCTCCACCACGCATAAGAGCCTGCGTGGCCCGCGTTCGGGCATCATTTTGTGGAACGACGAGAGATACACAAAGCCGCTCAACATGGCGGTGTTCCCCGGCCTGCAAGGTGGGCCGCTGATGCACATTGTCGCGGCCAAGGCGGTGGCCTTCCGCGAAGCGCTGCAGCCTGAGTTCAAGTCTTACGCGCACCGCATCGTCGAAAACGCACGCGCATTGGCGGCGAGCCTTGAGGAAAACGGCCTGCGGATTTGTTCGGGCGGCACCGACAACCACTCGATGCTGGTTGATCTCACGGCTAAAGACGTGACCGGCAAAGCGGCCGAGAAAGGCCTCGATCGGGCCTGGCTCACCTGCAATAAGAACGGCATTCCGTTCGATACGCGCTCACCCTTTGTCACCAGCGGCATCCGCCTTGGAACGCCTGCAGGAACAACGCGCGGCTTTGGTCCGGTGGAATTCCGCAAGGTCGGCGCGTTGATCGCGGAAGTGGTCGAAGGTCTGTCGAAAAACGGCCCTGAGGGCGACGCGCAGATCGAAGAGAGCGTCCGCAACCGCGTCGCGGAGCTTTGCGCGGATTTCCCGGTCTATCCGGGGATGTGATCGGAGAAGGCGCGATGAGCGACAATCTCCCCGAAGACGATAAGCCCCAAGAGGAAGCGACCTGGTTCGACCGGGCCAGCGCGCTCGTGAAAAATATGAGCAAACAGGGCATGAAGCACCCTTCCAGCAACAATGTGCTGGTTGGAGCTGCCATCGGCTTTGCGCTTGGCATGACCGTCTTTGACTCGCTCGGATTCCTGTGGGGAGCCTTTATCGGGGCGGGCATCGCCATCGCGTATGAGTTGGAAAAGCTAGAAGACTAATCGATGCGTTGCCCTTTTTGCGCTCACGAAGACACCCAGGTCAAAGATTCGCGCCCCACCGAAGACGACACCGCCATCCGTCGACGGCGGCAGTGCAATTCGTGCGGGGCGCGCTTTACGACCTTTGAGCGCGTGCAGTTGCGCGAAGTTATGATCGTCAAGGCCTCGCCCGATGGTGGCGAGATGCGGCGCGAGGCGTTTGATCGCGACAAACTGCAACGCTCGGTCGCGCTCGCCTGTCGCAAGCGCGGGGTGACGCAAGAGCAGATCGATCAACTGGTGTCCGGCATCCAGCGCCAGGTAGAAACCGCCGGTGAGCCCGAAGTGCCATCTTCAAGGATCGGTGAGCTTGTTATGGATGGGCTCAAAGGTATCGATTCGGTCGCCTACATCCGCTTCGCTTCCGTTTATCGCGATTTTTCGGAGGCCAAAGACTTCGAGGAATTTGCGCATACGGTCTCTGAAGCGGCGAAGGACTGAACCCTCGTGAGCGAGCACAAACCGATCATCGTCCTCGTGCGACCGCAGCTGGGCGAGAATATCGGCAAGGCCGCGCGCGCGATGCTCAACTTCGGTCTGACCGAAATGCGCCTCGTTGCGCCTCGCGATGGCTGGCCAAACCCGTCGGCGGGTCCCGCTGCGGCGGGCGCTGATATCGTGCTGGATCAGGCGAAGGTCTACGAAACCACCGCCGAAGCGGTCGCCGATTGCCAGCATGTTTACGCGACCACAGTGCGCAAACGCGGAATGACCAAGCCCGTCGTCGGCGCGGATGGGGCCGCTAAACTGATCCATTCGGAGACCGGGCGCCACGCGGTGCTGTTTGGTCCTGAGCGTTCAGGACTGGAAACAAGCGATGTCGCATTGGCCCGGCACATTCTGACCGTCCCGATCAACAAGGAATTCGGCTCACTCAATTTGGCTCAGGCGGTTATCCTTGTGGCCTACGAATGGTCACGCACTGTCAGTGACGAGGCAAGCAGCGACCTCGTGCAGCCCACCGCCGAAGACGAAGTCCTGCCCCCTGCCCCGCAGGAGGAGCTTGATGGGCTGATCGCTCACTTCGAAAAACTGCTCTCACCGCGCGGCTATTTCCTTCCCGAACCGCGCGCCGATGCGACGCGCCGAACCTTACGAAGCGTGTTGACCAAGCCGGGATGGAACCATCTCGAAGTGCGGACCCTGCGCGGCATCCTTAGTACTTTAGAACGCAAGAAACGCGAACCAGAGTAATATTGTTACGAACGCACACCGTTCGTCGAAAAAGGGCTTGGGTTCAGGACCTTATTCGGTCAGTCCCCGTTCGGCTGTATACCTCTCCCTTGGTTATTGGACATTGCTATCATGATCGTTCGCCTCCCGAAGGCCGTCACCCTCGCGCTTGGCGCGCTCGCATTCGCGACCTTCGCCCCCGCTTCCGTCTTCGCCGAACCGACGCCCACCGAGGATGCGGAAGAGGAAAAGACCGAAGAGAAGGCCGAAGAGAAAAAGATCTGCAAGCGCATCGCTGCCGACGCGGCGAGCCGTCGCCGCACCAAGGTGTGCCGCACGCGTGAAGAGTGGAAGAACTTCAACCGCGACCAACGCCGTCGCAACTAATCCGACAAGGGCTCCGCGAAGGCTCTACACTAACGTTGACAGGCGCTGCGCATCTGGTAATGGCGCGCCTTCGCGAATGGGCCTCGCACCCCGGTGAAGCGGTGGCCGCGTTGAGAGAGTTCTCTCAGCGGTGCGATACCGGGTTGAATATCCGCCATCGGGGCGGATCAGCAAATTTGAAGGATACGACACATGTCGAAGCGCAAGAGCGCCAAGTATAAACTCGACCGCCGGATGGGTGAAAACATCTGGGGTCGTCCGAATTCTCCGGTCAATAAGCGCTCCTACGGCCCCGGCCAGCACGGTCAACGTCGTAAGAGCAAGATGAGCGACTTTGGTCTGCAGCTTCGCGCCAAGCAGAAGCTCAAAGGCTATTACGGCGACGTGACTGAGAAACAGTTCCGTTCGACCTACAAAGACGCCACCAAGATGAAGGGCGACACCGGTCAGAACCTCATCGGTCTGCTTGAGCGTCGTCTCGATATGATCGTGTACCGCGCCAAGTTCGCTCCGACGATCTTTGCCGCGCGTCAGATCGTTTCGCACGGTCACATCTATGTGAACGGTGTTAAGTGCAACATCGCATCGCGTCGTTGCGACGTCGGCGATGTCATCAGCCTGGGTTCGAAAGCGAAAGAAATGGCTCTCGTCATCGAAGCGCAGAGCCTGCCCGAGCGTGAAATCCCCGACTACGTTGCACCGGACGGCAACGATAAAGTGGCCTTCACCCGCGTGCCCAAGCTCGACGAGGTGCCCTACCCGGTCACCATGGAACCGAACCTCGTGGTCGAGTTCTACTCGCGCTAAGTCCGACAGGACCCGCGAAGCACAAGAATTGGGGCGGTCCTGCGGGGCCGCCCTTTTCTTTTGGGGTCAGCGGTGCGACACCCTTCGCGCATATGGCGACAAGGGGGATCTATGCCGCTCAATATTCTGCTTATCGACGGTCATCCGGGCGAAGGGCGCTTCGCCTCGCACTTGCTCGATCTGTATCAGGAGGCGCTACCCAGCGATTGCACCGTCACCCGTGTGAATGTCCGCGATATGAAGTTCACGCCGATCCTGCGGCACGGCTATTTGAAACGCACCGACTGGGAAGCCGACATCGCCGCTCTGGCCGAGGCGTTTGACGCGTGCGATCACGTGGTGTTCGCCTTCCCCATGTGGTGGGGGGCCGAACCGGCGGAGCTCAAGGGCCTGATCGACCGACTTTTTCTGCCCGGCTTTATGTACCAGTTTCGCGAAGGCAGCGCCTTGTGGGACAAATATCTCGAAGGGCGCTCGGCCGACGTTATCGCAACTATGGACACGCCGGCGTTCTTCCTGCGCTTGCTCTATGGCAACTCGATCATCCGCCGCTGGAAGGGACAAGTGCTCGGCTTTGTTGGATTCAAACCCGTACGCTTCATGGTCGCCGCTCCTATTAAGGATGGCGGCGCACAGAAGGGGCACGAGAAGTGGGCAAAGAAGATCACGTGGATGGCGCAATCGATCGCGCCGAAGAGCCGTGAGAAAAAGCAGGCGCGTCTGCCAGCCTTCCTTGGGAGGGGATGAAGCGCCGTATTAGCGGGTCTTGTCCCAGACCTTGAACTCGTAGGCGATAGAACCCTCGACCAGCGCTTCCCACACCTCCGCGATCACTTCGCCCGGCATGCCCAGCCTCTCGGCCTCCGCCACGGCGGCCGCGATGACGCTTGCCTTGCGCTCTTCGTCGCGCACCGCGTCGCGGTTGGGTTTGATACGAGCAGCCGCGCGCATGTATCCGAACCGACGCTCCAGCAGCGCCACAAGCTCGCGATCTGTCGCGTCAACGCCTTTGCGCACGTCAATCATGGTTTCGCAGGCGTCAGGAGCTTTAGGCATTAATAAGTTCATCCAACTCAGTTGGTTTTGAGATAATTGCGACGAAATTCGGCGGCAAAAGCGGCGAAGCGCCGCTGCTCAATGGCATCGCGCATCGCCTTCATCAAGCTTTGGTAGAACGCCAGGTTATGCTCGGTCAGAAGCATAGCGCCCAGCATCTCGTGGCTCTTGATGAGATGGTGCAAATAGGCCTTCGAATAATCGCGCGAGGCGGAGCGATCCGAGGTTACATCAATCGGGTCCTGATCCTCAGCAAACTTGGCGTTGCGCAGGTTGATCGGACCGTTCCAGGTGAAGGCCTGCCCGTTGCGGCCAGACCGTGTGGGCAGCACGCAATCAAACATATCGATTCCGCGCTCGACTGCACCAACCAAATCATCGGGTTTGCCAACCCCCATGAGGTAGCGAGGTCGATCCACAGGCAATTGCTCTGGCGCGTAGTCCAACACGCCGAACATGGCCTCTTGCCCCTCGCCCACGGCGAGGCCGCCCACTGCGTATCCGTCAAAGCCGATATCGATCAACTTGTCCGCGCTGATCCGGCGTAAGCCTTCGTCAAGCGCGCCTTGCTGGATACCGAACAAGGCGGCGCGGCTTGCGTGTTCCTCGCCCGCGTCAAATCCATCGCGGCTGCGCTTGGCCCAACGCATCGAGAGCTCCATTGAAGCGGCTATCTCATCGCGCGGGCGATCAGCGCGCGGGCATTCATCAAACGCCATCACAATATCGGAGCCCAGCAAACGCTGAATCTCCATTGAGCGTTCGGGCGTCAACATATGTTTCGAGCCGTCGATATGGCTGCGGAACTCCACGCCCTTCTCGGTTAGCTTGCGCAGGTCCGATAGACTCATCACCTGGTAGCCACCGCTGTCAGTCAGGATCGGGCGATCCCACTTCATGAAATTGTGCAGGCCGCCCAAGCGCGCCATGCGTTCGGCCCCAGGGCGCAGCATGAGGTGATAGGTGTTGCCGAGAATTATGTCGGCACCCAAAGCGCGCACAGCCTCAGGCTTCATCGCCTTCACCGTCGCGGCCGTTCCGACCGGCATAAAGGCCGGCGTTTGAATCTCGCCGCGCTTCATCGCAATTGTCCCGCGGCGCGCGCGGTCATCGGTGTTGTGCAGGGTGAAGGAAAAACGAGGGGCAGTCATCGCGCTCGCGGCGCTAGCGCCACCGGCAGACTATGTCACGCGTCGCTCTCAGTCTGGTGCAAAAAAGGGCAGGCGCGACGCGGGGAAACGCGGCTCCTGCCCTTCCGTTACCGGTTTTCACCGGCCTGGTGGCGCTTGCTTAGAAAGCGTAGAGCACACCCACCGTCGCGCGGGTCGAATCAAACGCGATGGTATCAATGGCGGCGCGGAAGCGGACCGGGCTGTCCGCGCTCAGGCCAAAATCGACGCCTGCACCGACCAAATAGTCGCCATCGGTGTCATCAACACCGTCGGCCGGCATGGTGACGAAGTTATCAAGGTCGAAATCAACCTCTTGATACCCGCCGCGCACATACAGCTTGGTCGCTTCACCGACACGAACACCCACGCGCGCTGCGGCGCCGTATTCGTGATCGATGGCGTTTTCACCAAGGTGGAAGTTGGCCTCTGCACCGACAAAAAGGGTTTCACCAACCGGTACATCGACCCCGGCGACGACGCCGTACGTGATGCCGTCATCGTCGGGAACGTCGATGCCCAGATCGTGATATCCGCCCGAAAGGCCGACATAGGGTTCGAGTTGAGGCGCATCGTTCGATTGCGCCTGCGCCGCGGCGGGGAGCGCGACGAAACCGAGGGCCGCGAGGCCCGAAATTGCTAGCTTTTTCATGGATTTCTTCCGTCCTTTGCTTGACACCGCGAAATTGTGAAAAGGGGGTTCGCGATGGGAATTGGGGAAGTAGGTCCGCCGGATTTCTAGCCAATGAACCGCCCGACAAAACGAATTCAGGCATCGACCAATGCCATTGGTCGCAGGCGATTTGCGATGAGCCGTTGAGGGTGGCGCTATTTGCGCGTCAATTGCGTTACTCCCGCAACCGCCAACCGGTCTTGAAGATAAAGGCAATCACACTGACGCAAATGGCAAGGAAACCGAGAGTCAGGCCAAGCGAGACACCAATCGACACGTCCGACGTGCCGTAAAAGGTCCAGCGCAGACCGCTTACCAGAAAAGCGATGGGGTTTAGGAGCGCAATCGTGTTCCAAGGCGCGGGCAGCATATCGAGCGAATAGAACGTGCCGCCCAAAAAGGTCAGCGGCGTCAGGATCAGAACGGGGATGATGCCGAGCTTCTCAAAACTGTCCGCCCAAATGCCAAGGATAAATCCAAACAACGAAAAACTCGCCGCCACCAGCATGATATAGCCGAGCGCAAGCAGCGGGTATTTGATCTGATAGTCGACAAACAAGCTTGCCGTGCCGAGGATGATAGCCGCGAGGATAAGGCTCTTCGTCGCCGCCGCGCCGACAAAGCCGATCAAAGTCTCCGCCACGCCAATGGGGGCGGAGAGCAGCTCATAAATCGTGCCGGTGAAGCGCGGCATATAGATGCCGAAGCTGGAATTACTGGTCGTCTCGCCCAGCAGCGTCAGCATTAGCAGCCCCGGAATGATGAAGGCGGCGTATTCAACCCCACCAATCGCGGGCATGCGGCTGCCAATCGCGCTGCCGAACACGATGAAATAGAGCGATGTTGTAAGGACCGGCGCCAAGATCGATTGAAACGCGGTGCGAAAGGCGCGCATCATTTCACGCTTATAGATCGCCACAGCCCCGATAACGCTGAAGCTCATGCGGCGTCTCCCTGACCATCATTGCCACCGACAAGGTCGACAAAGATGTCTTCCAGCGATGAATCGTGAATATCGATCCCGGTGTAATCGATACCTGCGCGGATCAACGCCTTAGTCAGCTCAGCCACTTCGGCGCGACCGCCCCCTTCTCCGCTGCCACCGCGATAGCAAATTTCGCGCCCGTCTTCGCGCAGTTCAACCGGGAAGGCCGTTACAGCCTCGGGTAAATCGGCAAGCGGTTCTGCGAGTTCTATGATCGCTTCGGTGTTGCCGAGTTGTTCCATCATCGAGTCTTTGTCATCCACCATCAGGATGCGGCCCTTGCGGATGACGCCGACGCGATCAGCCATCAATTCGGCCTCTTCGATATAGTGCGTGGTGAGAATGATCGTCGTCCCGCGTTCGCGCAGCGCCGCGATCTGGTCCCACATCCCCTTGCGCAGCTCCACATCGACGCCGGCGGTCGGTTCATCCAAAAACAGCAGATCGGGTTCGTGGCTCAACGCCTTGGCGATGAGAACGCGGCGCTTCATGCCGCCGGACAGTTCGCGGATCTGGCTGTCCTTCTTCTCCCATAACGAGAGCGAGCGCAGAATTTCCTCAATCCTTGCAGCATTCTTGGGATGGCCGAACAGGCCCCGCGAATAGGAGACGGCGCGCCAGACCGTCTCGAACATATCGGTCGAGAGTTCCTGCGGGACGAGGCCAATACGCGCCCTCGCCGGCCGCCAATCGGTCGCGAGATCATGGCCGAAGGCGGTCATGGTGCCAGAAGTCGGCCGAACCAAGCCGCACACGGCGCCGATGAGGGTCGTTTTGCCCGCTCCATTGGGACCAAGCAGAGCGAAAATCTCGCCCCGGCGGATATCGAGATCCACGCCGTCGAGCGCTTTGGTGCCGCCGGAATAGACCTTGGTCAGGCCAGATAGGGAGAGAACGGTGTCAGACATCGCTCCTGCGCTAGGGCAGGAGCAGCGAGGAGTCACCATAGGAGTAGAAACGGTACTCGTTCTCAATGGCGTGATGGTACGCCGCCATAATCCGTTCGCGCCCCATCAGCGCGCTGACCAGCATCATCAATGTGGACTTGGGCAGGTGAAAATTGGTCATCAGGCCATCGACCGCGCGGAATTGATAGCCAGGCGTGATAAAGATCGAGGTCTCGCCTGAGAATGGGCCAATGCCGTCCTCTTGCGCTGCGCTCTCAAGCAGGCGCAGGACCGTTGTACCCACTGCGATCACCCGCCCGCCTTGGGCGCGCACCGCATTCAGGCGCTCAGCCGTCGCGGTGTCAATATGGCCGATTTCCGCATGCATCTGATGATCATCCGTGTCGTCAGCCTTCACCGGCAGGAATGTCCCCGCCCCGACATGCAGCGTCAGCGTTTCGCGGTGGATGCCGCGCGCGTCGATCGCTTCGATCAGGCGGTCTGTGAAGTGCAGCGAAGCGGTGGGCGCCGCGACCGCGCCATCCTTGGCGGCGAACATGGTTTGGTAGTCGGTGGCGTCGCGTTCATCGATTCCGCGCTTCTGCGCGATATAGGGCGGCAACGGCATAGTGCCGGCGCGGTCGAGCAGGACCTCAACCGCCTCTTCGCCTTCGAAGAACAGGGTCAACGATCCGTCGGCGTGGCGTTCCTCAGCGAGAGCGGTGACGCCGCCGCCAAAGACAAGTTGATCGCCCTCTTTCACGCGCTTGGCGTTGCGGATGAAGGCCTGCCAGCGGCGCAGGTCCAGCCGTTTGTGCAGGGTTGCGCCGATCTTCGCCTCGCCATTCGCCCGGCGGCCTTCGAGCTGCGCGGGGATCACGCGCGTGTCGTTGAAGACGAGACAATCGCCCGGCTCCAACAGGCCCGGCAAATCTAGCACGCCCGCATCTTCAAACGCGTTATCGTGCCCGCGCGCCACCAGCATGAGCGCCGCATCACGCGGGCGCACAGGGCGTAGCGCTATACGCTCTTGCGGGAGCTCAAAATCGAACAGGTCCACGCGCATGCGCGAGCCCTTTCATAGGTAGCTTACTGCTGTTGCAGCGGCGCATTCAGCAAATCAGCCGTGATTGCCGAATCCACCGGCGGAGCGCCCGCTTCAGGTCGAGGCTTGTTCTCGCTCGCCAAGGAAGCTTGCAGAATACGCGTCGGGTTGCGTGGTGGCTCGCCGCGATTGATCTCATCCACGGCCGACATATTCTCAATTACACGGCCAAAGTTGGTGTAGCGCTTGTCAAGACTAAAGCGTGGGTAGAACACGATGAAAAACTGGCTGTTGGCGCTGTTCTCTTCGTTGGCCCGCGCCATCGATACGCTGCCGCGCACGTGCGGCATTGGGTTAAACTCGGCTTCCAGATCAGGCAGTTGTGATCCGCCCTGCCCGGTGCCGGTCGGATCACCGCCCTGCGCCATGAAGCCTTCGATAACGCGGTGAAAGATAATGCCGTCATAAAATCCCTGACGGGTCAGCTCCTGCACGCGGGCAACATGGCTTGGCGCCCAGTTATCCATCAATCGAATCTTGACGCGTTCGCCATTCGACAGATCGAGCACCCAAACGGTGTCGAGGTCCTCATCCGCGTTATAGTTGATATCGGGATAAAAGCGCGGCGCGGCCGGATTGACGTTCTCGGCCTCCTCTTCCCCCTCCTCTTCTACGTCCTCGCTTACCTCTTCGGTCTCAGCGTCGGCGTCGTCATCTTGAGCGAGCGCGCCCATCGGAAGAGTGCCCAGAAAGAAGGCCGCAGCGGCCGGCAAGAAAGTGCGCTTAATCATCGTAAGTGTCGTAATGTCCAATTTCAGCGTTGGTTGGAGCGTTTAACGGCGCGCGCCTGACACTTCAATGAATGATCGGGGGATGATCCCCCATCTGCCGTCGAAGGTCACGGCCTAGGCCCGCCTAGAGATCCCCTTTGCGCCCGATCTTCTCAACCCGCGCTAGCACGTCGGCCTGAACCTCAGGGCTGACGAATTTGGCGATCTCTCCGCCATAAAGGGCGATTTCCTTCACTAATTTGCTTGCAATCGGTTGCAAGCACACATCCGCCATCAGGAAAACAGTCTCGACCTCTTCGTCGAGCTGTTGGTTCATGCCGGCCATCTGATACTCATACTCGAAATCGGCAACCGCGCGCAGTCCGCGCACGATAACGCTTGCACCCTGCTGATGCGCAAATTTCACCAGCAGCGAATTGAACCCGACCACTTTCACGTTGGAAAGCCCAAGGCTTTCGACCTCACGCTCGACCATCGTAAAGCGTTCTGCGGTGGTGAACATGGGATTCTTCGAAGGATTGGTCGTCACGCCGATAATCAGGGTATCGACGAGCTTGGACCCGCGCCGGATAATATCCGCGTGACCTAGTGTGATCGGATCAAAGGTGCCAGGATAGAGGCCGATGCGATCTGTCATTTTTGATCCATTTCCCACTCGATGACAGCGCCATCGCCATCGTCCGCTACCTCGATCAAGATACGCTCGGTCGTGCCACCGGCAGAAGCACTGCCAAAGAGGCCGGGCTTGCTCTCACTAAAGCCAAGCGTCTCAACAGCCGCGTTCAATTCGGTGACGCATTTTGTGGGTGCCTGATAGGCGCGCAAGATCGTCGCGCTGCCATCGGGTTCGGTTTTGCGCATCGTCGCAAGGACTTCGGCTTCGCCGCATCCCCTCGCATCAAACCGTTCGACCAGTTTCTCGGTATGGCTTTGCTTTTCCGCAGCTTCCTCAGAGGTCGGGGCCATGTCGTGACCCGAATGGCCGCTGCCATGTTCGGAGTGGTCGACCATCTCGCCCTCGCCCGGCAGGCCGGGTTTAGAGGCGCACGCAGCCAGCGCAGCGGCGAGGCTTAAACACACTAGATTTTTCGATTTCAACGATCACGCTCCACAATAAATCGGGCCAGCGCGCGCAGAGTGTCGGCTTCTTTGCCGTGACCGCTTAGATGCGCCACCGCTTGATCGACCAGAGCGCGCGCCTGTTCGCGCGCCTTGTCGACGCCCATGAGGGTAACAAAGGTCTGCTTGCCCTGTTCCTCATCTTTGCGCAGCGCCTTGCCCGCCTTCACCGCGTCGCCTTCGACATCGAGGAGATCGTCCGCGATTTGGAAGGCAAGACCAATGTCGCGCGAATAGGCGCGCAAATGCGCGCGGCCTTCGGGTGGAACTTTGCCGAGGATCGCGCCCATCTCGACGCTGGCCGCGAGAAGAGCTCCGGTTTTAAGCTGCTGGAGCCGAGTGATGGTGTGCAGGTCGTAATCTACGCCCTCTTCATCCGCGACCATATCCATCATCTGGCCGCCCGCCATGCCGTTCATCCCGCTGGCCGTGCCGAGCGTCATGATCAGTTCGGAGCGGGTGAAGGGATCGGCGCTCGTCTTCTCATCCGCAAGAATTTCAAAGGCCAGCGCGTGGAGCGAGTCGCCTGCTAGCACCGCGGTCGCTTCATCGAATTCGCGGTGCAAAGTCGGCTTGCCGTGGCGGAGGTCGTCATCATCCATGCACGGCAGATCATCGTGGATCAACGAATAGACGTGGATCGCCTCCACCGCCGTGCCCACACGCACCGCTGCATCGCGAGAGACACCGAACAGTTCCGCCGTGCTGGCCACAAGCAACGGCCGGACCCGCTTGCCACCGCCAATCGCGGCGTAGCGCATCGCTTCGACCAGGCGCGCGCGGGTGTCGCCCGGCACCGGCATCGCGGCATCAAACACCGCGTCCACTTCGCGTTGCACGCGCTTGAGATTGTCGCTGAGCAGGTCCCCTTCCACTTCGGCAAGCATGGCGTCACGATCCTCCGTCAAGCGGCACAGTGCCTGAAGGCGCTCCGTCCGCGTTCGTGACGATCTTCTCGATCCGAGCCTGCGCCGCGTCGAGCCGCTTTTGACAGGCCGCGCGAAGCTCTTCGCCACGGCTGTACAAATCGATCGATTTGTCGAGCGGCACATCGCCGCGCTCCAGCTGCTGCACGATGCTTTCAAGTGCGCTCAGCGCCTCTTCAAAGCTCATCTGATCGATATCGGCGCCGTTTGGTGCGCCCTGTGTTCCCTCGTCCATGCGCCGGACCATTGACCCCGCGCGAAGGCACGGTCAAGGCGTTGCGGCAAACGGGGAAGAGCAAAATGGCAAAATACGCGGTCGCTTACGTTATAGCGGCAGTGATCTTTGGAGCGATGGACGCGGTGTGGCTCAATTGGGCTGGCCCCAATCTGTACGAGCCCACGATCGGCGAAATCATGGCCGAAGACTTCAACGTCGCGGCGGCGGGCGCGTTCTATTTCATCTATCTGGCGGGAATGGTCTATTTCGGCATCCGCCCCGGATTGCAGGCGGGCAAGGCGAGCGTCGCGCTGTTAAACGGGGCTCTATTGGGAGCGCTGTGCTACGCGACCTTTGATCTTACCAGCCAGGCGGTGTTCAAGGTGTGGGCGACGCATGTCTCACTTATGGATATCGCGTGGGGAGCGTTTGCGACCGGGCTAACAAGCGGGCTAACAGCGGCCGCGACCTTGAAGATAACCCAATCCAAGGCCTGAGGGAGAGCCACGCGCCGCCATGTTTATCGGACACTTCGCTCCGGCCTTCGTTGCCTCTTCTTTGGGCCCACGCGCGCCAGGTCTCGCCACTACGTTTTTGGCTGCACAACTGGTTGACTGGGCGTTTTTTACCCTCGCCATAGTGGGCGTGGAGAAGGTGCGGATTGAACCGGGGGCCACGGTCATGGTGCCGCTCGACCTCTATTTCTATCCCTACACGCATAGCCTCTTGGGCGCAGGCATCTGGGCGCTCGCTTTTGCGCTGATCGTTCTGATCGCTCGAAAGAACGCCTTTGCAGGGTTGCTGGCCGGACTGGTCGTTCTGTCCCACTGGGCGCTCGACTGGGTTGTCCACCGGCCTGACCTGACGCTGACAGGGCACGAGCCGCATTACGGTCTTGGCCTGTGGAACTACCCGATGATTGCGATACCGTTGGAGATCGCCTTGGTGCTCGGCGGGTTGTACTTTTATCTCAAGCGCACGCGCGGTCCGGCTGGGCCGCCGATTGTGCTCGCCATCGTGCTTTTGGCGCTGCAGGCCTTCAACTGGTTCGGGCCTGAACCTGCTGAGGCAAACCTATTCCTCCATCTTCAAGCGCTGATCGCGTTCGGCGTCCTTACCCTTTTGGCCGCGTGGGTCGGGGAGAATCGGCAATTTGTACGACGCGGCGGGTTGGCGGCTCCCAGCGCCTGATTTAAAGGGCGCGGATGAGCGAAATTACACCTGAAGTCGTCGAGTCTCATGGACTGAGCCCGGAAGAATATGAGCGCGTGCTGTCTGGCCTGGGCCGTGAGCCCAATCTGGTCGAGCTCGGCATCTTTTCGGTCATGTGGTCCGAGCATTGCTCTTACAAAAGCTCGCGCCTGCATCTGAAGAAACTCCCGACCGAGGCGGAATGGGTCATTTGCGGTCCGGGTGAGAATGCAGGCGTGATCGACATTGGCGACGGGCAGGCGGCCATCTTCAAAATGGAGAGCCACAACCACCCCTCATATATTGAGCCCTATCAGGGCGCGGCGACGGGTGTCGGCGGCATTTTGCGCGATGTTTTCACCATGGGCGCGCGGCCCGTAGCGAACATGAACGCGCTGCGCTTTGGTCGTCCCGATCACCCCAAGATGAAGCATCTGGTGCAAGGCGTCGTTGCTGGCATCGGTGGCTATGGCAATTGCGTCGGCGTGCCTACCGTGGGCGGCGAGACCAATTTCCACCCGGCTTACGATGGTAATATCCTTGTGAACGCGATGACGGTCGGGGTGGCTGACGCCGATAAGATCTTTTATTCCGCCGCCTCGGGTGTCGGAAACCCGATTGTCTATGTCGGCTCCAAGACCGGGCGCGACGGTATTCACGGCGCGACCATGGCGAGCGCCGATTTCGAGGAAGACGCCGAGGCCAAGCGCCCGACTGTGCAGGTTGGCGATCCGTTCACCGAAAAACTGCTGATCGAGGCGTGTCTTGAGCTGATGGCGACCGACGCGATCGTCGCCATTCAGGATATGGGCGCGGCGGGCCTCACCTCCTCCAGTGTCGAAATGGCGACCAACGGCAAAGCGGGCATTCGCTTGGACATGAACAAAGTCCCCTGCCGCGAAGAGGGCATGACGCCGTATGAAATGATGCTGAGTGAGAGCCAGGAGCGCATGCTCATGGTCTTGAAGCCGGGCAAAGAGGCAATGGCGCAGGCGATCTTTGAAAAGTGGGAGCTTGATTTCGCCATCATCGGTGAAGTGACCGACACGCAGCGGATGGTCCTCGAATTCAATGGCGAGGTTGTGTGCGACATTCCGCTCGGCCCCCTCGCGGCGGATGCGCCGGAATACGACCGCCCGTATATCTCGAAAGAGGAATACGCCAAGTGGGCAGGCGTTACCCCGGTTCAAGGCGCACCGGACAGCGCCGATCCGGGCGCGGATCTGTTGGAAATGCTCGCCTCGCCTGCTTTGGGGTCGCGCCGGTGGATTGCCGAGCAGTATGACAGCCAAGTCATGGCCGACACGCTGCAAACCGGAGGTGACGCGTCGGTGGTGCGCGTGCATGGTACAGACAAAGCGCTTGCCATCAGCACCGACTGCACCCCGCGCTATGTCTATGCGGACCCCTATGAAGGCGGCAAACAGGCGATTGCCGAGGCCTATCGCAACATCTGCGCGGTCGGCGGACGGCCCTTGGCGGTGACCAACTGCCTCAACTTTGCCAACCCGCAGCGTCCCGAAATCATGAGCCAGTTTGTCCACGCCCTCGAAGGCATGGGCGATGCGTGCCGCGCGCTCGACTTCCCGATCGTATCAGGCAACGTGTCGCTCTATAACGAAAGCAAGGCGACCGGCGGCGGAAGCGCGATCCTGCCCACGCCCGCAATTGGCGGTGTCGGCATCCTCGAAGACGCGTCGAAGATGGTCACGCCAGCCTTCAAGGGCGAAGGCGACGCGATCTACCTCATCGCGCCGGAATTCTGGGCCAAACCCGATCCGACCCGCTCTCATCTGGGCAAGTCGCTGTGGCTCGATGTGGTCCATGGCCGCGACGAAGGCCGCGCTCCGCCGGTCAACCTTGCTGCCGAACTGGGCGCGGGTCAGATTGTGCGCAAGCTGATCGGCGAAGGTCTTCTTTCCGCTGTTCACGATGTGTCGGATGGAGGTTTGGCAGTTGCGCTCGCCGAAATGGCCTTGTCGGGCGACCTGGGTGCGGATGTCTCGGCCCATGACGCTTACACCGCCGCGCAGTGGTGGTTTGGCGAAGACCAGGCGCGCTACGTCGTCACCGTCAGCCGCGAAAACGCGCAGGGCTTTAACCGCATCGTCGCCGAAGGGCCCGACATCCCCGAGGCCGAGATGGTCGGCTTCACCCGCATCGGAACGGTAGGCGGTGACAGCCTACTAGGCGTGAGCGTCAGCGACCTTCGGGCCGCGCATGAGAGCTTCTTCGCCGACTGGATGGAAACCTAGGCCGCGATGACCGCAGGCTATTCCGGCACGCCGCTCGCGAAAAAGCTCAACTTGCGCGATGGGCAGGTGTGCTGGTTCGACGCCATGCCCGAAAGCGTGATGGACGAGATCGACGAATACGCGCTTGAGCTTACCTTTGTCGCGGAGCCATCGAGCGGCATAGACGCGGCGCATATCTTTGTGACCGAGGAGGCCGACCTCACTGCCAAACTCAATCAGCTGCGTGAGTTGATCGGCAAGAAGGGCCAAATCTGGGTGAGCTGGCCCAAGAAAGGTTCGAGCCATGAGACGCGGCTCGATCAGGCAGCGGTTCAGCGCGTTGGGTTGGCGGCAGGTTTGGTCGACACCAAGAAATGCGCAATTGACGACACCTGGTCGGGCCTTAAATTTGTCATCCCGAAAGCGGATAGATGAGCGAATCCACACTTTCAGCAGAGACCTCATCCGCCCCCACAAAAACGCTGATATTTGTCGCGCTAATCGTGTTTATCGACATGATGGGCATTGGGCTGATCGTGCCGGTCCTGCCGGGGCTGCTTGAAGAGATCACCGGCGAAGGCCTGGATCGCACGGCTGAGATCGGCGGCTGGCTGCTGTTCGCCTACGCGCTGATGCAGTTCCTGTTTGCGCCGATTATCGGGGGACTATCGGACCGCTTTGGGCGGCGACCTGTCCTGTTGGTGACCCTGTTCGCGCTGGGCGTCGATTATCTCATCATGGCGCTCGCGCCCGACCTTTTGTGGCTGTTTATCGGGCGCGTTCTTTCGGGGATCATGGGAGCCAGCTGGGCGGCGGCCAATTCGTGCATCGCCGATGTCGCCAGCGCGGAGGATCGCGGAAAATACTTCGGCATCATGGGCGCGGCGGGCGGCAGCGGCTTTGTCATCGGCCCGGCCATTGGCGGGATCATTGGCGAATACGGCGTGCGCCTGCCATTCTTCGCCTCCGCCATAATGGGGATCGCCGGAGCGGTGCTGGGATACTTCATCCTGAAGGAAACGCTGCCGAAAGAGCGCCGCCGCGCTTTCACCTTTGCCCGCGCCAACCCGCTGGGCACGCTGATCCAGATGAGCCGCAATCCAATCGTGATCGGCTTTATTGTGGTGATCTTCTTTATGCAGCTTGCCGGCCAGTCGCAGATGTCGGTGTGGTCCTACCATACTCAGCTGGTGTTCGATTGGAGCGAGCGCGATATCGGCTTTAGCGTCGCCTTGTTCGGTGTTATCATCGCGGCGGTGCAAGGCGGGCTGACCGGGCCGGTGATTGCCAAGATTGGACCACAGAAGACGGCGCTGCTGGGATTTGCCTTGTCCTTCCCAGCGTTTTACCTCTTCGCCTTTGCCGATGCGAGTTGGATGATGATTGTCGGCATTCTGTTTGGCGGATTGGGCGGGCTGACCTTCCCCGCGCTTCAACAGATGATGAGCGCGCGCGTCTCCGAAGATGCGCAAGGCGAATTGCAAGGCGCCATCGCCAGCGCGATGAGCATCACCAGCATTATCGGACCGCTGATCATGACGCGAACATTCGGCGCCTACGCCGATGATGTGGGCGTGTATTTTCCCGGCGCGCCTTATCTGGTCGCCGCCGCGCTTTCGCTGGTCGGAATTGGAATCGCGATCGGGATCATTGCGAAGATGAAAGCCGGGCCCGTTGGATCGGACGCAACCGCCACGCCTTAGGCTGCCGCCTCGGACAGGGTCACATCTTCGACCACGTTGCCCTCGGCCTCCAGAATGCGCAGGCATTCGAAATAGGTCTCAGGCTTGCCGATATTAAGCCGCGCGCGGGCCGCGTCGATATCCTCGCGCATCAGCGCCTCGACATCTTCATGCGCCAGCTTCGCTGCCGCTTTGCCAAGACGCTGGCCTTCGCGGACCGCGCGGTATAGCGGCGCCCTCGTGCCGGATACCTTCTTGATCTGACGCGCGCCCGCATAGGCGATGAAGATAACGCCTGGATTGTGGTTCTGCGCGTAGCTAAAGCCCAGCAGCGCCGCTTCGCCCAGCGCGTCGCGGCCATAGCCGGTCAGGACGTGAAACAGGTCGTGCGTGTCGCGCAGACGGTCAAAATACCATTGGGTTAGGTCATCTGGACGCTCATTCTCCGGCTCCCAACGGTGGCTTTCATCGACCAACCCCTGCGCGCTCAGCCCCTCGCGTTTCATAAAACGCATATAGCGCTGCGCCACGCTGCTTTGAGGCAGGTCTGCCCAGCGCGCGTGATCGTCGAGCGAGCCGGGAATATCGACCTGATCGCGCAAGAAGCGCTGGCCTTTTTCAGACCGGATAAAGTCCCAGCCCTGCTGATGACCTTTCTTGGTCTTCATCGCTTCGATAATGTGGAAGACCTGCGCGGTGTCCTCTTTGTCGTCCACCAGTTTTCCAAAATGATGCAAAGCCTTTAGGGGCTTCATTCCCGAAACGGTGCGTTCAGGCGCCACAAGGGGGCGGTCGAGAATGGCCATGATCAATTCCTCCTAAAGCCTTACTTACAAAAATGTCAGTTAACAGTCCACTTCACAAACGCAGCGCCTTGTCCGATAGGCATCAGTCATGCGTGATCATGAAACCGTTCCCTATTCTCTCAACTCCCTGCCCGATGCCGAAAGCGTCGCGCGCGCCCGCGCCATCCGCGACAGTTTAAAGGAACGGCGCACCTGCCGGTACTTCTCGGATGCACCGGTCCCGCGCGAAGCTATCGAAGCCGCGATCGAAGCGGCAGGCACCGCACCTAACGGCGCCAACCATCAGCCTTGGCACTTCGCCGTAGTGCATTCCGCGGAGAAGAAGCGCGCCATTCGCGAGGCGGCCGAGGCCGAAGAACGCCGATTTTACGGCGCCGATGGCGATAATCCCAAAGCGAGCGACGAATGGCTCGACGCGCTAAGCGATCTGGGCACCGACGAAGACAAACCGTTTCTGGAAACCGCGCCCTATCTGATCGTGGTCTTTGCGCAGCGCAAAGGCGGGATCGAGGAGGACGGGAAGACGCAGAATTACTATGTGAACGAAAGCGTCGGGATCGCGTGCGGAATGCTGATCACCGCGCTGCACGAAGCGGGGCTGGCCACCCTCACCCACACGCCCTCACCCATGGGCTTTCTGCGCGAGGCGTGCGAGCGTCCCGAATGGGAAAAGCCGTTGATGATCGTGGTTGTGGGCCGCCCAAGCGAGGACGCAACTGTCCCCGCTCACGCGCTCAAAAAGAAACCGCTGAGCCAGATTGCGACCTGGCTCTAGCTAGGGTTACGCAGCCAGCGCCTCTTCTTCGTGTGCGCTTTCACTCGCGAGCAAATTGTAGGGGTCGATCCCTTCGCTGCGCCAAATGCGGTGGCATTCCTTGTAGAGCGTGGGCTCGGGAATGTTCAGCGCGCGGCGCACGTCTTCGACCGGCTGTTTGAGCAAGTCTCGGATGGACTGCTCAAGACGGCGCGGCGCGCCGCGACCGGTGCGCTTGGCCTGATTGGCCGCGCCCATGACCGGCGCGTTGCTGCCACGGATTTGCGCTTTGATGTTAAGCGAACCCGCGTAACCAATCAGAAGGTGACCTTGCGTCGGGCTTTGGCCATAGGTGAACAGCAGCACGCATTGCTCACCCAGGGCGTCGCGGCCATAACCTGTCAGGACGTGGAAGAGATCATGCGTATCGCGCGAGCGGTCGCCGAACCACTGGACAACATCGTCGTATTTCGGACGACCAAGCCGGTCGGACTCAGCCACGAGGCCTGCGGCGGAGAGCCCTTCGCTCTCCATAAAGTCGCAATAAGCGTGCGCGAGGCTGCCCTTGGGCGTCTGGCGCAGAGTGGCGTGATCGTCCAGGATCTCAGGCAGCGAAGGCTCGGTCCGGCGCAGCGTCTCGCCCCGCTCTGACAATGCGAGCGATTCGACGCGCGGCATGAAGTCTTTCGAAGGAAGCGATTCGTAGATTTTGAAGACGAGGCTGGTATCTTCCTTGTCCTTCATCAGCAGGCGGAAGTTTTTCCACGCGCGCATCGGATTGTAGCGCGGCGCCGGGCGGTTGGGGTGGCGCAGGACGGTGCCGTCCGAAGCGGTGATTGCGGTGTAGTCTTTGGTGGCCATCGGTGTCGAACCCTTGGGTAATCGTCTGCGTTAGAGATGCGCTATCACATCGTTACTTACACCAATGTTAATAACGCTATTGAGTTCCCTTTCGCAACCCTTTTTAGCGCTCGACCAGAACGCCTCGACGTCTCACAACCCCAAAAGCGGCAGAACATTGGCCAGATTACCGCTTTCAATCCGACCATCGGCGGCGGCCTTCGCCTTGGGTTTGGCCATGTAGGCGATGCCGTAGGTCGCCGCTTCAATCATCGGGATATCGTTGGCGCCATCGCCGAGAGCGAGGCTGATCGCCCCTTCCCCCAACTGCGCCGCCTCTTCGGCCAGCACACGCGCTTTGGTTGAGGCGTCGCTAACTGGCCCATCGAGCTCCCCGGTGAGCTTGCCATCTTTCACCGCCAGACGATTGCCAACGACGCGATCAAAGCCGATATGCTCGGCCACGCGGTCCGCGAAGTGGTGAAAGCCGCCCGTTACAAGGACCGTGCGCGCACCTTTGGCTTTGAGCGTCTGGATCAGCTCAACGGCGCCCGGGTTAGGCCGAATGCGTTCTTCAAGGCATCGCGTGATCGCCTCCTCTTCGAGACCGGCGAGAAGCGCGACCCGTTCACGCAAGGCATCCTCAAAGTCGATCTCGCCCTGCATCGCCCGCTCGGTGATCAGCGCGATCTGATCCTTGATCCCGGCGTAATCGGCCAGCTCATCGATGCATTCCTGCCCGATCATGGTCGAGTCCATGTCCGAGACGACGAGGTTAGGGACCGCATCCATCATAATTATCTCGATCTGTTCGGGGCCGGCGCAGACAATCCGATCGCTATGAAGGAAGTGGGCATCCAACAAGCTATTCATTTGATCCAATCCTAACAGGTCGATGTGTATCTCCGTGACTGAAGTATCCCTTCCACGAGTCATCAAGACATCGATGGGTGTCGGTTTTTCACGCAAATCTGCCCTGAGCGCGTCGAGACGTATTTCCCGATCCGGCATCTCTGCTATCAGCCTTGCAATGGTCACCAAATCATCTCCCAAAAGCTCACCGCCGCAGCGCCCGGTCGCGCTCATTGCAGGGCCGACCGCCAGCGGCAAGAGCGGTTTGGCAGTCGCACTCGCTCAGCGGATTGAGAAAGCGGGCGGTAAAGCGGTCGTGATCAACGCGGACAGCGCGCAGGTCTACTCCGATCTGTCAGTGCTCTCCGCGCGTCCTACCGAAGACGAGATGGGAGGTATCGAACACCGCCTTTTCGGCGCGTGGGACGGCAGCGTCGCGTGCTCGGCTGCGCGCTGGGCGGAAGTGGCGCGCGAGGAAATCGCGCAATGCCACGAGGATGGCGCGGTCCCGATCCTGGTCGGCGGCACGGGCATGTACATCAAGGTCCTGCTCGAAGGCATTGCCCCTATTCCCGAAATCGAACCCGAAGTGCGCCGTGTTGTGCGCGCCATGCCGGTGGAGATCGCTTACGACGCGCTGATGATCGAAGACCCGGAACGCGCCACCATGCTGGAGCCGACCGACAGCCAGCGGATAGCGCGCGCGCTTGAAGTCAAACGGTCAACGGGCGTGACGCTGGGCGATTGGCAAATGGCCAAGACCGGCGGCATTGGTGATGAGATCGCGCTGTTCCCGCTGATCCTGCTGCCGCCGCGCGAATGGCTTTATGAGCGGTGTGACACACGTTTTTCGCAAATGCTGGCAAGCGGCGCGAAGGACGAAGTGGCCGCGTTGCTAAAGCGCAAGCTCGACCCGGACCTCCCCGTGATGCGAGCCATCGGCGTTCCCGAGATCAGCGCGCTCTTGTCCGACAACGCGTCGCTGGATGAAACGATCGAAGCCGCCGCGCAGGCCACGCGAAACTACGCCAAGCGGCAATACACCTGGTTCCGCCGCCAAACGGAGAAGGATTGGCCGCGCATCACCGACGCCATTGAATCCGATAATATCGATCTCCGAGAATATTTTGATGGATTATTACTCGATTAATGGTTGACGCAATACAATATGATTCATATCGAGGCGCTGTTCGAGCGTTTCGGGCCCCGCACCCGCGCGGGGTTGGTTTTGCTCGCCAATGCGTATAAGTCTGCGGTCAGCACGAAAGGAAAAGGGTTTAGATCGATGATTATTGTACTTCTCGTACGAGGTTCAGGTTGATCTAGGCGTTTGTCCAAGAACGTGTTTGATCGGCCTGATGCGAGTATCCGCATCGGGCCGTTTTCGTTTTGGGGCCACTTCTGGCCGATTAAAAGTGAGTGGAGAGTAGAGTGTCACAGCCTAGCGGTGCCGCCATACTGGTTCAGGGTCTGGTTGATCAGGGGGTCGAGTTTGTCTTCGGCTATCCCGGCGGCGCGGTCCTTCCCATTTATGACGAACTGTTTGGGGATGAACGCATTCGCCACATTCTGGTCCGCCACGAAGCGGGCGCGGGCCACGCAGCCGAAGGCTACGCGCGCGCCACAGGCAAGCCAGGCGTAGTGCTGGTCACCAGCGGCCCCGGCGCGACCAACGCAGTCACCGCGATTGCCGACGCCTATATGGACTCCATCCCGATGGTGGTCCTAACCGGGCAGGTGCCCACGGCTCTGATCGGCACGGACGCGTTTCAGGAGGCCGACACAATCGGCATCACGCGCCATTGCACGAAGCACAATTACCTTGTGAAAGACCCGCAGGATCTGGCCGCGACGATCGAAGAAGCCTTCCGCATCGCGACGACAGGCCGCCCCGGCCCCGTCGTGATCGATATCCCTAAGGACGTTCAGATTGCCGTCCCATCAGACGAGCAGAATACGCTAAAGCCCGCCTCGCACCGCTACACCCCGCAATTGGTCGCCAGCGCTGATCAGATCGCCGAGGCAGTCGATATGATCGCGGGCGCTGAGCACCCCATCCTTTACACCGGCGGCGGCATCATCAATTCCGGGCCTGAGGCGAGCGAGTTGCTGCGCCAGTTTCAGGATCTCACCGGATCGCCGGTTACCTCAACCTTGATGGGATTGGGCTGCTTCCCCTCGACCCATCCCGACTTCCTCGGCATGTTGGGGATGCACGGCACCTACGAAGCGAACATGGCAATGAACCGCTGCGACGTGATGGTCTGCATCGGCGCGCGTTTTGACGACCGGGTGACCGGCCGCCTCGATGCGTTTTCGCCGAATTCGAAGAAGATCCACATCGATATCGACCGCAGCTCGATCAACAAGGTGGTCGCGGTGGACCTTGGCATTGTCGGCGATTGCGCGGCGGTGCTGGGTCAGCTGGTGGAAGCCTGGGGCGAGCGCAAGCCGCAGGATTTGGGGGAATGGAAAGCGCGCATTGCCGGATGGCGCGCGCGCGAATGCCTCGCCTATCCCGAGAAATCGGCGAAAAACCCCCAGATGATCATGCCGCAAAAGGCAATCGAGCGGCTCCACGCGCTGACCAAGCACAAAGAACCGATAGTCTCGACCGAAGTGGGTCAGCACCAGATGTGGGCCGCGCAATATTACGGGTTTGAAAGCCCTAACAAATGGCTCACCAGCGGCGGGCTCGGCACGATGGGTTACGGCATGCCCGCCGCGATTGGCGCGCAACTCGGCTGCCCTGACGCGCTGGTGATCGACATTGCCGGCGAAGCGTCAATCCAGATGAATATTCAGGAGCTTGGCACCGCCTCGCAATACCGCCTGCCGGTCAAGATCTTCATCTTGAACAACGAATATATGGGCATGGTCCGCCAGTGGCAGGAATTGACCTATGAGAGCCGCTATTCAAACTCCTATTCCGACAGCCTGCCCGATTTCGTGGCGCTGGCCGAAGCCTATGGCTGGAAGGGTATTCGCATCACGAACGAAGACGATCTCGACGCTGGTATCCTGCGCATGATGGAACATGACGGCCCCGTTTTGGTCGATTGCTGCGTGGCGCCTGACGCGAACTGCCTGCCGATGATCCCATCAGGCGCGGCGCACACCGACATGCTGCTCTATGGTGACCGCGTCGACGGCACTATGGATGATGAAGCGAAGGCGTTGGTGTGATGAGCAATCGTCCGTGCATGGCCTTCAACAAGCTCAGGCTGAGCGGGCCTTGGTTCGAGTTGCGATTTCCGCTCGTCCTGAGCCTGTCGAAGGAAAGCCACGAGGTTTCCAAATGAAAATCACCACCGCCGCCAGCGAGCGGCACGTCCTTGCGGTCACGGTCGATAACGAGCCGGGCATTCTCGCCAAGATCACCGGGCTGTTCACCGCGCGAGGCTACAATATCGACAGCCTGACGGTGGCCGATATCTCGCTGGACCACGCGGTCAGCCGCATCACCGTTGTGACCAACGGCCCACCAGAGGTGATCGACCAGATCGAAGCGCAGCTAGAGCGGCTGGTGCCGGTGCACAAGGTTATCGACCTGACCGCTGCCGGGCCGCATGTTGAACGTGAATTGGCGCTGATCAAGGTCGCGGGCAAAGGCGAAATGCGCGTTGAAGCGTTGCGGATCGCCGAGCTTTTCCGCGCCAAAGTGGTCGACACCACGATCGAAAGCTTCGTCTTCGAACTCACCGGCCCGCCGGACAAGATTGACAGCTTTATCGCCTTGATGCGCGAGCTTGGGCTTGTCTCCGTCGGACGCTCCGGCGTTGTCGGCATGATGCGCGGCCTGCAAAGCGTTTAAACCACCTCTTCCAGACACACGAAATTCCAAATCATAAGGGAACACCCATGAAGGTCTATTACGACGCCGACGCTGATCTCGGCCTGATCAAATCGAAGAAAATCGCCGTGCTGGGCTACGGCTCGCAAGGCCACGCCCACGCGCAAAACCTGCGCGACAGCGGTGTTGCCGAGGTTGCGATTGCTCTGCGCGAAGGATCGGCGACCGCGAAGAAGGCCGAAGCCGCCGGGTTCAAGGTGCTGTCCAACACCGAGGCGGCAAAGTGGGCCGATATCCTCATGATCCTCGCGCCGGATGAGCATCAGGCCGCGATCTGGGAGAACGATCTGGCCGGCAACATGAAGCCGGGCAGCGCCCTCGCCTTCGCCCACGGTCTCAACGTTCACTTCGGCCTGATCGAGCCGCCCGCCGATATCGACGTCATCATGATCGCGCCCAAAGGCCCCGGCCACACGGTGCGCAGCGAATACCAGCGCGGGGGCGGTGTGCCCTGCCTGATCGCGATCCACCAGGACGCCAGCGGATCGGCGCACGAAGTCGCCCTGGCCTACGCATCGGGCGTCGGCGGCGGTCGCAGCGGCATCATCGAAACCAACTTCAAGGAAGAGTGCGAAACCGACCTCTTCGGCGAGCAGGCGGTTCTATGCGGCGGTATCACCCATCTGATCCAGGCGGGCTTCGAAACGCTGACAGAGGCCGGATACGCGCCCGAAATGGCCTATTTCGAATGCCTCCACGAGACCAAGCTTATCGTCGACCTGCTCTATGAAGGCGGCATCGCCAATATGCGCTATTCGATCTCGAACACCGCCGAATATGGTGACATTACCACCGGCCCGCGCATCATCACCTCGGAAACCAAGGCCGAGATGAAGCGCGTTCTTGAAGACATTCAGGCCGGTCGCTTCGTCAAGAACTTCGTGCTTGATAACCGCGCTGGTCAGCCCGAGCTTAAAGCCGCGCGCAAGGCCGCTGAGGCACATCCGATTGAAAAGACAGGCGCTGAGCTTCGTGCTATGATGCCGTGGATCGGAGCGAACAAGCTGGTCGACAAAGAGAAAAACTGACCCACGGGGTCATTTTCTCGGGTTCTCGTGCGGCCAGCCTCGCTTAGTGGGAGGGTGGCCGCATGAACGAACGTGTCTTTGCGATGGATTTCGCTGGCATTCACACAATGTACGTCAACAAGGTGGAGAAGAAGGGCCGCACCAGAGCGGAACTTGACGAAGCGCTGACCTGGTTGACCGGCTATTCGCAAGAGCAGCTCGACGCTCAGTTGGATGCCCACAAGGACTGTCGCAGCTTTGTCGAGGAAGCCCCGCTCAACCCCGATCGCACTCTGATCAAAGGCGTTGTCTGCGGCGTTCGTGTCGAGGAAGTCGAAGATCCGATCATGCGCGAACTGCGATATATGGACAAAGTCGTCGACGAATTGGCCAAGGGCAAGGCGATGGAGAAGATCCTGCGCAAGCCAACCCAAGCCCACTAAAGGAATACAAGGCCGGACATGGCGCGTTACGCATTGAGCGAACAAGAAATCGCTTTCCTCTCAAGATATGCGCAGCGCCGGTTTTGGGGTTATCGCTTTGAGCATCCCGAAGGGACGCCAGAAAACGTCGCTATGGTGGAGCGGCTGGAAGAGTATGGAATCATCAAGCGCCAACTCACTCCGGAAGGTTTCGTGAATTTCAAAGTGACGCGCGAAGGGCGCAGGGCGATGGGCGCGATCTGAGCCGCATGTCCTCTCGCACCACCACCCTCCTCTTCATTCTCATGGCCATCGCCTGGGTGGTCATCATCGGGCGCGCTTATGTCTTTAAGAAAGACCCGAGCGACTTCGTCGTTACGGTCACCCAATCCGAAGTGCAGGCCTTCGCGCGAACGCAATTGATCGGCGTCCAGCAACGCAGCTTTGATGGCGGGATTGAACTGTGCGGGATCATTTTTGAAGACAGCAACGGCGATCTTGGCGCGACCGCCCTACGCGAAGGCAGCGAGGCCAGCTGCGGCATCGCCTATTTCGATCAGCCCGGCATGCGGCCCGTGGCGAGCTTCCACACGCATGGCGGCTTCAACACCGATTACGACAGCGAAGTGCCCTCAATCCTCGATATGGAAAGCGATGCGGCGAGCGGGCTGGATGGCTATGTCGCGACGCCCGGCGGACGGTTCTGGCGCGTGGACGCCACAGGGCCGACTGCGATCCGGGTGTGCGGAGCCGGTTGCCTACCGCAAGATCCGGCCTATCGGCCCTGCCCCGCCGCTGCACCCTTGCCGCGCTATACCTACCGCGAATTGGCCGCGCGCCAGCTTGGTCCAGACCCGGGCTGCTGACGTCTCTTGCGCTGCAAGAGAAAAGACCCGCAAGAGCCATGCGCTGCTCTTGCGGGTCCGAAGTGTCGGCGAAAGGGCATCGCCTCACACAAACCTCCTGAAAGGGCTGCCGTCCTCCTGACTCGCGTCAAGTGGAAGGTGTGGCCGAGGGTCAACTAGGAGGAGCGTTCGCCCCGACCACACCAGGACACGCACCGTCAGGCAGCCGGTGCGCAACTCTGAGCGTCGCACGCGCCTTCGCACGCCGCTTCGCAAGCCGCGGGAGCGCAGGCCGCTGCCGAGCAAGCTGAGGCTTCACATGCCGCGGGAGCGCAAGCGGCCGGGGCGCAGGCCGCGGGAGCGCAGGCCGCCGGAGCACAAGCCGCGGCGCCGCACGCCGCTGCGTCACACGCCGCTGCACAGGCGCTGGCCGAACATGCGCTGGCCGCACAGGCCGAAGCCGCACACGCTGATGCTGCACAGGCGCTCGCGCCGCACGCTGCCGCCTTTTTGGCGGCCTTGGCCTCAGCCTTGGCCAAACGACGGGCTTCCTTGCGCGCCTTGCGTTCCGCACGGGATTGGGCGCGGTCCACTTGCGACGCACGCGTGTTGGAGAATCCGCTGGCGCCACACGGGCCTTCGGCGAATGCCGGGGCCGCTGCGGTGGTCACAGCGAGGCCGCCAGCGACCATCATCAGGCGAGCGATTGAAATGGGCTTAGTCATTGTAGGGGGTATCCTTGATTCAAGTTCTAAAGAGTGAGGTGCGAGGGCTTAACCGCGGCCAAAAACGGAACCGGCGGGGATGTCGGTCCAGGCGATGTTCGCGTTCTTGATGAAGCCCGAAATATTGCTCAGCCAGGTCTTCTGCACTTGCTTGTTGAAGTTCAGATAGAGCTTGCCATCGACAATCTTGTAGAGCTTGGGATCACCCGGTGCGAGCCGGCCATTGGCGCCCAGCGCCCAGGCGCAGTGACCGCCATATTGCGGCGCATAGGCATCGGGATCGGCCTTGAACGCATCGGCGTTGGCTTGGCTGGCGAAGTGCCATTCAGCGCCGTTATACTGAACGCTAAAGCGCTTATCGCCTTTGACGGGAACGCCGTCGCCTTGGAAATAGCTGACGGTGTCGTAGCCGCTGACAGCGACATTTTCGCCTTCAACGCCGACATAAACACCGCCATCAGCATGCGCCGGAGCGGCGATGGCCAAAGGCGCGGCAAACGCCGCCGCGGCCAGTAAAAGAGTACGGATCTTCATAGTTAGGGTCCTCCTGGGGAGAAGAGAAAGGGGCGTGCAGCGACCGCTGAACGGCAATCGATGAGGTGTGGGTCGTCAGGTGGAGGCGCCAGCTTCCAAGAGGTTGCTGGCTTGTCACATCTCACGAAACCGCTCAGCGATCGCGCACATCTGTTGGTTCGGGGGACCAGCGCGAATGGTGACAGGTGTTGCGAAAAAATGTTCGTGCCGAGGTTCACGGGCTTTCAGAAGCGTGCGTCGGGGCTCGACTTGGGAAGCGTGATCGGTCACAGGCTGCGACGCTATGCGCCTGACCGATTGCCACAATATCGATGACTTTCGCACACTTGCGAAAAAGCGACTGCCCTTCCCCGTGTTCGACTACATTGATGGGGCAGCCGATGATGAATTGACCAAGGCGCGCAACACGCAGGCCTATAAGGGCGTCGATCTGGTGCCCGATGTTCTCGCCGGTGTGGAGGAGATCGACACGTCCTGCACGATCCTGGGTCGAACCAGCGCCCTGCCCCTGATGCTCTCCCCGACTGCAGTGCAGCGCGCCTTCCACCATCAGGGTGAGACCGCTGTGGCCAAGGCGGCGGAGAAATTCGGCCTGTGGTTCGGTATTTCCAGCCTCGCTACCCGCTCGATCGAAGAGATTGCAGCGCTTACCAGCGGGCCCAAGATGTTCCAGCTCTACGTCCACAAAGACAAGGGGCTCAACACTCACATGATTGAGCGGTGTCAGGCGGCGAAATTCGACTGTATGGCGCTGACAGTCGACACGATTGTATCGGGCAAACGCGAACGGTGCCTTCGATCGGGCTTCACCACTCCGCCCCGTTTCACTCCGGCAAGCGTGTGGAGTTACGCCACGCGGCCCAAGTGGACGCTCGACTACGTGCTGCGCGAGAAGTTTCGCCTGCCGAACCTCGACACGCATGTTTCCGAAGGGTCGAGCCAGGCGGTGAGCATCGCCGAATACTTCAACACCATGCTCGACACCTCAATGGATTGGTCCACCGCCGCCGCAATTCGCGAACAATGGGGCGGCACCTTTGTGTTAAAAGGCGTGATGAGCGTTGCCGACGCGCGGCGCGCGGTTGAGATTGGCGCGGATGGCATCATGATTTCCAACCACGGCGGGCGGCAGTTGGATGGCAGCCGGTCCCCGTTCGATCAGCTCGAAGAGATTGTCGACACGGTTGGCGGCGAAATTGAGATCATCTGCGACGGCGGCGTGCGGCGGGGCACGCACGCTTTGAAAGCGCTGTGCACTGGCGCGACCGCGGCGAGCGGCGGTCGGCTTTATCTCTACGCTCTCGCAGCGGCGGGTCAGGACGGTGTGGAACGCGCTTTGGGCTTGCTCAAGGATGAGATTGAGCGCGGTATGCGACTGATGGGCGTTACCCGCGTCGATCAATTGACGCGCGAACGCTTGCGCAAACGTCCGGTTGCTCTGTCATGAAGCTGACACGAAAGGCCCGCTTTAGCGCTCGCATTGTTATTTCGCGTCTATGGATCGTCCTATGAAACAGGCTCTTGCACTTGCCGCCATGGCTCTGTTCGCGCTGAACGCGTGCGCAGAGGCGCCTGATGAAGCTCCCAAGACAACATCGCAGGCAGACGAATTCGCGGCGCGGATCAACGGCGGTAAGGTAGCTCAAGCGGAGCCGATCGCTCCCTCTGGCCCCACACCTTCACCTCTGCCCTCGCCATCCGTGGCTCAGCCGCTCGATGGGATCACCAACACACCCTATTCCGCCGGAACCGCCAGCGATCCCAATTCGGCCTGCAACGCGAACATTTTCGGCGAATATCTGGGTCGCAAGCCAAGCGCGCAGGTGCGAGCCGCCATTCTTGAAACCGCCAGGGACCAAGGTGAAGTGCGCTTCATCGCGGCGGGCGGCGAGTATATCAAACCTGACCCGACCAATCCGCGCCTCAACATCATGATCGCGGTTGACGGCGTCATTCGCGACATTCGCTGCGGCTAGAGTTCTCTCAAATCCCAATAGAAAACCCCCGCCGCTCAGGGGAAGCGACGGGGGTCTTGTTGTCGAACGGACCTAAGGGGGGAACAGTCCGTTCGTTCAGGGGCTCGTAAAAAGCTTAGTCTTGGTAGTGCTCATCCGCCGAGTGGGTCGGATAGTTTTCATCACCCGATGCGATGAAGCCGGGGATGTCCTTGTTCCAACGCTCGGAAACCGATTCGTTGAAGTTTAGGTAGAGCGTGCCGTCGACGATCTTGTAAACTTGCGGGTCACCCGGTGCGAGAGCGTCGTTAGCGCCGATGGCCCAAGCGCAATAACCGCCATAGGCCGGAGCGTATTTGTCCGGATCCGCGATAAAGGTGTCGGCGTTGTCGGCGCTGGCAAAGCGATAGTCGAAGCCCTGATAACGCACGGTGAACTCTTCCGAACCTTCAACCGGCACACCTTCGCCAGTGAAGTAGCTGACCACGTCAAAGCCCGAAACGGCCAGCGTATCCGCTTTGGCGGCGCGATAGACCGGTCCGGTCGCTTCGCCGCCAAGATCACGGTAGAGGCCGGTTTCGGCCGCCGCTTCGGCGACTTCGGTGTCAGCTGCAGGGGCGGTATCAGCCGGGGCGGAGCACGCCGCGAGGCCGGCGAAAAGAGCGATTGCAAAAATTGAAGTCTTCATGGGTTTATCCTCCTGGGGAACGAATTATAGCGAAACCGCGATGCCTGATTTCCGCGGTGACACACGGCAGTTCGCCCGTTCCTCGAATAAGGTTACACGGCGTTCTTGCGTTTTTCACTTTTTATCGCGATTACGGTGCGCATGACGACGAAAACGCTTCTGAGCCTACGACTTATTCGCCCTTGGAGGTGAAGGCTTTGGCGTGACCTGACGCGGGCTGACCTTCCAAGGGACCCGCGAAACGCTCTTCACCATGTTATCGAAGCGAAAAGTCATCCGTCATGCCCATGCTCAAAAACCCTTCCGCCAAATATTCCGCTTTTGGCCAGATAAATTTGCCCGATCGTCAATGGCCCTCGCGTCTGATTGAGAAAGCGCCGCGTTGGCTCTCGACCGATCTGCGCGACGGCAACCAGTCGATTATCGATCCGATGGACGCGGTGAAAAAGCGCCGGTTCTTTGACCTGCTGATCGAAGTCGGCGTGAAGGAGATCGAGGTCGGCTTCCCCAGCGCGGGCGCGACCGAATTCGACTTTATCTCTGGCATAGTTCAATCGGACGCAATCCCCGATGACGTGATCGTGCAGGTCCTTACGCAAAGCCGCGAAGACCTGATCCGTACCTCCTTTGAAAGCCTCTCCGGAGCGCGGGCCGCGATTGTTCACCTCTATAACGCCGTCTCCCCCGCGTGGCGCGATATCGTCTTTCGCATGAGCAAAGACGAAGTGCGCGAGATCGCCATCGCTGGTGCCAAGGTGATGCGCGACGAAGCGGCCAAGCAGCCCGATACCGACTGGCATTTCCAGTATTCGCCGGAAACCTTCTCGACCGCCGAGATCGATTTCAGCATCGAGGTTTGCTCGGCGGTGATGGACGTGCTCGCGCCAACACCCGATAGGCCCATCATCCTCAACCTGCCTGCCACGGTCGAAGCGGCCACGCCCAATATCTACGCCGACCAGATCGAATATTTCTGCCGCAACTTGCCGAACCGAGAGAGCGCGGTGATCTCGCTCCACACGCATAACGATCGCGGTACGGGCGTGGCGGCGGCGGAACTGGGCCTGATGGCGGGCGCGGACCGGGTGGAAGGCTGCCTCTTCGGCAATGGCGAGCGCACAGGCAATTGCTGCCTCGTGACGATGGCGCTGAATATGTACACGCAAGGCGTCGATCCGGGTCTGGATTTCTCAGACATCGACCGCGTCATCGAAACCGTTGAATATTGCAACGACCTGCCCGTTCACCAGCGCCACCCCTATGGCGGCGAGCTCGTTTACACCGCCTTCTCTGGCAGTCATCAGGACGCGATCAAGAAAGGCTTCGAAGCGCGCGGCGAGCAGAACGACGAAAGCTGGCGGGTGCCTTACCTGCCCATCGACCCAGCCGATTTGGGCCGCGACTACGAAGCCGTTATCCGGGTCAACTCGCAGTCCGGCAAAGGCGGGTTCGCATGGGTGCTTGAAAAAGACCAAGGCCTTAAGCTGCCCAAGAAGATGCAGGCCGACTTCTCCAGGGCGGTGCAGAACTTGGCCGACGATTTGGGACGCGAACTCAACGCTGACGATATCTGGGATGCTTTCAAAGCGACCTACCATGTCCAGACCAAGGACAAGCATTTCCAACTGGTCGATTACGAGGAAAGCCGCGCTTCGGACGGCACGCGCATCTTCTCTGGCAAAATCGCGGTCGAAGGGGGCGAGCAGAGCGTTTCGGGTCGCGGAAACGGTTTGATCTCGAGCGTGGTGACCACGTTAGAAGAGGCGTTCGACCTCGACATAAAGGTGCTCGACTACACCGAACATGCCTTGGGATCAGGCCGCGACGCTCGGGCGGCGGCGTATCTGATGTGCCAATCGGGTAATCGGGTCATCTGGGGCTGCGGCATCGACACCGACGTCGCCACCGCGAGCGTGCGCGCTGTGTTAAGCGCTGCGAATAGCGTGGTAGCGAGCTAGTTTTCGCGGGACCAAGACACGAAAAAGGCCGCCCTCCGCATCAGCGGTGAGCGGCCTTCCCTCTCCCAACCCGACAGGCGGCTAGAAACGATAGCTGACGCCAGCGCTCAACACCCATGGGTCAAGATCGTGCTCGGTTTCGATCACCAGATTGTCACCGGCGAACCAGGTGGCCGTGGTGTCGATGAAGTAACGCTTGGCGTCGAATGTGACGCCAAAGCCGCTGTCGCCGACCGGCACATCAACGCCCGCTTGCAAGACGACGCCAAACTCATCCGAAAGATCGGTCCTGGTGACCCCAAGTGGAATAACGGCGGCACCGGGATCAACGTCAAGCCAGATAAAATAGGCTACGCCCGCTCCCACATAGGGCTTAACTCCGCCCAGATCGAAGTGCGCTTTGCCGGTCACCGTCGCGGGCAAAAGCAGCGCGTCGGAGACAAGTTCAAGGCCTTCAGCAAGGCCCGCCGTGGTGTCCACGTCATGCTGCGTTGTGCCCGCGATGGTCTCGATCGAGAACGTGTTCGTAACGAACCATTCGGCCGCAATCGTCGGCACGTAATTGTCGCTAGCTCTTGTATCGAGATCGGCTGGCAGGTCTGGTACGTTCACATTGATTTCGTCGATCGAGCCGTCCGGCAGAACGGCAGTTCCCAGCACTTTGAGCTGAATTTCACCGGCCAGATCCGTCTCGTCGCCTTGCGCCAGAGCCGGAGAGGCTGCGATCGCCACCATGGCCACGCCAAGCGTAAGCAGTTTCTTCATTATCCCATCCTTGACCAACAGCAGCGGCCGCCCGTCGCAGCCCAGGGTTTTTGCCGTTGTTGACGCCGCTAATGCCGCGATGCGCCGCGGCAAACATTGATCCGGATCAAAGCGCGGCTTTCGTTTGGTCGCCATTGAAGCCTCCAACAGGCCCGCTGTTTGGGAGGACCGCCATGGCGCTTCACGATCCATTTGATCGCTTCGTTGATGAAGTGATGCCACCGAACACTGATAAAGATCTGCTGTCGGGGTTTCGTTCGTTGTCGCGCCGGATCAACGCGGTCAAAGGCAGCCCTGCCCTTACCGCCAATGGTAGCGATCAGATCGCCTTTGTGGCGAGCGGCAGCACAAAACTGGTGGCGCACGCCACGCGCGGGCGCGAACAGGTGGTGAGCTTCCAATTCGCCGACGATCTTGTTTTGGTGCCGGCTCGAACCGCACATGCTTACACACTCACGGCACTGGAGAGTGGCGAGCTGATCCAATTCAACGCCGATCCCTTCTTTGCTCTAGCCGGCGAGCAAAGCGGTCTGGTGATCATATTGATGGAGCGCGCGTACGAATCGCTCGCCCATTGTCGCGAAAAGTCGGTGACGCTTGGCCGCGCGACTGCACAGGAAAAGCTTGCGGGTTTTCTGCTAAATTTGGCGGAACGAATTGGCGATCGTCAGGGACGCGGCACGAGCATGACACTGCCCATGTCTCGCCGCGATATCGCCGATGCCCTGGGCCTTTCGATTGAGACAGTCAGCCGCCAATTCACGATGCTGCGCGACCAACGGCTGCTTGAAACTATCGGCCGTTCGGGGATCACCCTGAGCGATTTGAGAGCTCTCAGCGAGCGAGCGGGCCATCTGCCCGTAAACGCATAAAAATTTCACCAGCAATTGATCCAGATCAATGAAGCTGCGTCCAATGTCAGTTACACACGTGTCAAGATGGGTAGACACTTTGGGATCGTGTGATCAGCCGCTGCGGGCCGCCTTACGGCGTGGCTCTATGCCCTTTTGCGCGTCCCCCATTCATTCGATCCATTCGCACAGCTGACAGGCGCTGCGCCTATTTGATCTGTGTCAAAGAAGACCGTTTCGCTCGGTTCTAAAGCCGGGCGCGAAAGGGGATCGAATTATGGAAGCAGTCGTATCGCGGCTGGGAGTTTGGGCGCTAGTCTTGCTCGCAACGATTTTTGCCATCGCGGGCGCGCAGGACGGTGGCTTTGCCATTCATATGGGAATCATCGCTGGTGTCGCCGGGTTGATCCTGGTGTTGAACCTCACGCGGTTCGATCCGCTGGCCAAGGCCCACACCTTTTTCAAAATGCCGCTCAACGATACTCGCTACGACGACGATGTGGTGCGCTGGGGTGTCATCGCGACGATGTTCTGGGGCCTCGCAGGTCTGCTTGCCGGAGTCTTTATCGCTGCGCAGTTGGCCTGGCCGGTCCTTAACATTGAGCCTTGGTTGAACTTCGGACGCGTTCGCCCGCTGCACACCAGCGCGGTGATCTTCGCCTTTGGCGGCAACGCGCTGCTGGCGACCAGCTTTTACGTGGTTCAGCGCACCTGCCGCACGCCTTTGGCCCTACCCGGTCTCGCTCGGTTTGTGTTCTGGGGTTACCAACTGTTCATTGTGCTGGCCGCAACCGGCTATCTGCTGGGCGTCACCCAGTCGAAAGAATACGCGGAGCCCGAATGGTATGTGGACCTGTGGCTGACGCTGGTTTGGGTCGCCTATCTGGTGGTCTTTGTCGCGACGCTGCTTAAGCGGCACGAACCGCATATCTACGTCGCCAACTGGTTCTTCCTCGCCTTCATTGTCACCGTGGCGATGCTGCACGTGGTCAACAACCTGTCGATGCCGGTAAGCCTCTTGGGTTCGCGCAGCTACTCCGCCTTTGCCGGAGTTCAGGACGCGCTGACGCAGTGGTGGTACGGCCACAACGCGGTTGGGTTCTTTCTCACCGCGGGTTTCCTGGCAATGATGTATTACTTCGTGCCCAAGCAAGCCGGGCGGCCGGTCTATTCCTACCGCCTTTCGATCATCCACTTCTGGTCGCTGATCTTTCTCTATATCTGGGCGGGTCCGCACCACCTGCACTACACCGCGCTGCCCGATTGGGCGCAGACGCTGGGCATGGTGTTTTCGATCATGCTGTGGATGCCCAGCTGGGGCGGGATGATCAACGGGTTGATGACGCTGAACGGCGCATGGGACAAGATCCGCACCGATCCGATCATCCGCATGATGGTCTTGGCGCTGGCTTTCTACGGCATGAGCACCTTTGAAGGGCCGATGCTGTCGATCAAGGCGGTGAACTCTTTATCGCACTACACCGATTGGACGATCGGCCACGTGCACTCGGGCGCGCTGGGCTGGAACGGCATGATCACCTTTGCCTGTGTCTACTTTCTGGTGCCGCGCCTCTGGCAGAAACAGCGCATGTATTCGCTGCGGATGATCAACTGGCACTTCTGGCTCGCGACCGGTGGCATCGTTTTCTACGCCGCCAGCATGTGGGTCGCCGGGATTACGCAAGGCCTGATGTGGCGCGAATACGGCTCGGACGGCTACCTCGTGAACAGCTTCGTCGACACCGTCGCTGCGCTGCACCCGATGTACCTGATGCGCCTGTTTGGCGGGGCTCTGTACCTCTCCGGTGCGGTCATCATGACCTACAACATCTGGATGACCATTGCGGGATATCAGCGTGAGGAAGCCCCGATGGACGACACCGCCCACGACGAAGCGGCCGACCGGCCCATTCCCGCACAACCTGCACACTCGGGCGGCCTCGTCCCCGAGCCGGCTGAGTAAGGGAGCAGGATCATGAGCAAGAACAACACTCCTGGAAACTATCCCGATCAGGGCGCCTTCGAAGGCCACAAGAGGCTTGAAAAGAACGTCACCCTTCTGGCCGCCGCCACCTTTGTGACGGTTGCCATCGGCGGGATTGTCGAAATCGCCCCGCTGTTCTGGATCGACAACACGATTGAGAAGGTCGAGGGGATGCGGCCCTACACCCCGCTCGAACAGGCGGGGCGGGACATCTATGTTCGTGAAGGCTGCTACACCTGCCACAGCCAGATGATCCGTCCGTTTCGCGACGAGGTTGAACGCTATGGCCATTACAGCTTGGCTGCGGAAAGCATGTTCGATCACCCGTTCCAATGGGGCTCAAAACGCACCGGACCGGACCTGGCGCGCGTGGGTGGACGTTATTCGGACGAATGGCACGTCCAGCACTTGAAGGACCCGCAAAGCGTTGTCCCGCAATCGATCATGCCGAGCTACAGCTTCCTGGCGGACACACCGCTCAAGATCGCGGATATCTCGGCGCACCTTGTCGCGCTCAATCGCGTGGGCGTGCCCTACACCGATATCGATATCGAAATGGCCGAAACCGACCTATTCGCGCAGGCCGATCCGGGCCTCGACGAAGGGGATCTGGTGGACCGCTATCCCAAGGCGCAAGTGCGCGACTTTGATGGCGACCCGACTCGCGTGACCGAAATGGACGCGCTGATCGCCTACATGCAGATGCTGGGCACGCTGGTCGATGTGAACAGCGTGAAGGCGCAGGAGGAACTCGCTGAGGAGCAAGGCCGATGAGCTTCTACGAAGTCTTTCGCCACTTCGCCGACAGCTGGTTTCTGATCCTGATTTTCGGGCTCTACCTGCTGCTGTGCGGCTGGCACTTCCGGCCGCGCGCGAAGGAAGGTGTCGAGCAAGCCAAGACCATCATTTTCCGGGAGGACGAAGATGTCTGACCACAACAAAAGCAACATCGATGAAGCGACCGGCACCGAATTCGTCGGCCACGAATGGGATGGCATTGAAGAGCTGAACACGCCGCTGCCGCGTTGGTGGCTGTGGACCTTCTACGCGACGGTGGCCTGGGCGGCGGTTTACGTGGTGCTTTACCCGGCCTGGCCAATGATCAGCAGCGCGACCGCCGGCACACTGGGCTGGTCGAGCCGCGGCGAGCTTTCCAAAGAAATACAAACCGCTGAGGCCGCACGCCAGGAGGTGTTCCAGAAGATCAACGCGGTCGCGCTCACCGATCTGCCGAATGACCCCGAACTGATGGGCCAAGCGGTCGCGGGCGGCGCGGCGGCGTTCAAGGTGAATTGCGTGCAGTGCCACGGCGCGGGCGCAGCGGGTTTTGAGCAGTATGGCTACCCCAACCTCAACGACGATGACTGGATCTGGGGCGGCGATCTGAATGAGATTGAGTACACGCTAAACCATGGCATCCGTTGGGAGGGATCAGACGTCACGCGCACCGCGTTCATGCCCGCCTTTGACGGGATCTTTGAAAAGGATCAGGTCGACGCGCTCGCCAATCACGTCCTGTCCTTGAGCGGCAAGGCGGAAAGCAGTGCCATGGGCGCCGATCTCTACGCCCAGAACTGCTCGACCTGTCACCAACCCGATGGCAGCGGTGACCGCGTGCAAGGCGCGCCCGCGCTGAACGACGCGATCTGGCTCTACGGCAGCGATATCGCGGACATCCGCGCCCAGATCAAAGCGCCGCGCCATGGCGTGATGCCGGGCTGGAAGGACCGCCTTGATCCGGTCACGATCAAGATGTTGGCGGCCTACGTCCACTCACGCGGCGGCGGTGAACAGGTTGAACCCGCAGCGGCAGAACCGGGAGCCGAGGAACTGGCCGCCGCCGCTCCTGATGGAGGCGAAGGCTAGGCCTGATGGACACCCCCGAAACACTTGAGAAATCGCCAGATCGCAAGACTGGTGAGCGCGATTGGGGGGCTGCACATGAAGCCTCCCCACCCCAATCGCGTAAGGCGGCGGCGCGGGATGCCTCCCCGACAACCGCGTCGTCGCCGATCCACCTCTACGAAGCGCGCAAGAGCGTTCATAATAAGCGGATCGACGGCCCATTCCGCCGCTTTAAATGGGCCATTATGGCCGTCACATTGGCGATCTACTACATAACCCCATGGCTGCGCTGGGATCGCGGTCCGTTTGCGCCCGATCAGGCGGTTCTGATCGATCTCGCCAACCGCCGCTTCTACATGTTCGATATCGAGATCTGGCCGCACGAATTCTACTTCGTCGCCGGACTGCTGATTATGGCGGGCATCGGCCTGTTCCTCATCACCAGCGCGGTGGGCCGCGCTTGGTGCGGGTACGCCTGCCCGCAGACGGTGTGGACCGACCTGTTTCAGCATGTTGATCGATTCTTCGACGGCGACCGCAACGCACGGCTTCGCTTGGACAAAGCGCCGTGGGGCGCGGCCAAGATCGCGCGGCGGGGCAGCAAGTGGACGGTCTACCTCCTAATCGCGATGCTGACGGGCGGCGCGTGGATCCTGTATTTCGCTGACGCCCCCACCCTGTTTGTCGACTTCTTCACACTGCAGGCCGATCCGGTCGCCTACATGAGCGTCGCGGTTCTCACCGGCACGACCTTCTGGCTGGGCGGGTTTATGCGCGAACAAGTGTGCATCTATATGTGCCCCTGGCCGCGCATTCAGGCGGCGATGCTCGATGAGAAATCGCTCATCGTCACCTACAAGGACTGGCGCGGCGAAGAGCGCGGGAGCCTCAAGAAGGCGCAGAAAGACCCCGAACGCTACGGCGACTGCGTGGATTGCCGCGAATGCGTCTCGGTGTGCCCGACGGGTATCGACATTCGCGAAGGCCAGCAGATCGGCTGCATCACCTGCGGGTTGTGCATCGATGCCTGCGACCGTGTGATGACGGATGTGGGCCGGGACCGCGGTCTGATCGATTACGCCACTCTCGAACAATGCGAAGCCGAAGCCGCTGGCGCGCCTGCAACGCCCGCCTGGAAAGCGCTGCTGCGCCCGCGCACGCTGATCTACACCGGCGTTTGGGCGGGCATTGGCGCGGCGATGCTGTTTGCGCTGGGCACGCGCACGCACACCGATTTGACCGTCTCTCCCGATCGCAACCCGCCCTACATGCTGATGAAGGACGGTGCAGTGCGCAACGCTTACACCCTACGCCTGCGCAATATGGAAGCGCGCCCGCGTGATATCGAGATTGCTCTGGCAGGGCTTCCGGCAGGCGCAGTGATGTGGACCGACTCGATTGGCCGCGATCAGGCCGCGCCCACGCAATCGGTGAACGTCCCCGCCAACGAAACCAAGATCGTGCGCGCCTATGTCGTCATTCCCGAGGGCACCAGCGCGCACGACTTTGCCTTTGAACTGACCTCGCTCGACGAACAGCAAGAATTCGACAGCGAAAACTCCACTTTTGCGATGCCCGGAGACATTTGATGAGAACCGCTAAGAAGCGCGAATTCACGGGCAAGCATATGGCCATCACCATGGTCGCAGGTTTTGGCATCGTGGCGGCGGTGAACTTCTTTATGGCGTATCAGGCGGTAGGCGGATTCCACGGGATCGTGGTCGAAAACTCCTATGTCGCGAGCCAGAAGTTCAATGAATGGAAGGACGAAGCCGACCGCATGGCGGCTTTGGGCTGGACGGCTACGCCGATGCGCGAGGCTAGTGGCCACGTTATCGTCACCACGACCGGCGTGCCTGAGGGAGCGGCGCTTAACGCCGATCTGCGCCGCCCGATTGGGACGAAAGAGTTCGCGACCCTCACTTTTGCGCCAACCGGCGACGGGCAATTTCGTTCGCTGGAACCGGTGGCCGACGGTCGCTGGACCTTGCGGCTCTCGATCGAAGCTGCTGGCCAGAAATGGGCCGAAGAAAGCGAGCTTTAGGTGAACGCCCCCGCCCTCCCCCTTGCTGAAAACGACGCTGGCGAAACCATCGGTGTGAGCACGCGCTTCACCGTGCCCGGCATGAAATGCGCCGGCTGCATCGGCAAGATTGAGCGCGAACTGCCCAAGATCACCGGGATCGAAGCGGCGCGGGTCAACTTTTCCGCCAAGCGCGTGGCGATCCAACACGATCCCGGGCTCGACGAAGACGATCTATCGCAGGCCTTGCTCTCCATCGGCTTCGAGGCGCAGCGCGTTTCCGACAATCCGATGGGCACCGAAAACGCCGAGCGGCGCAAATTGGTGCGCGCCTTGGCCGTGGCTGGGTTCGGCATGATGAACATCATGCTGCTCTCGGTCAGCGTGTGGTCTGGGGCCGAGGGCGCAACGCGTGAGCTGTTCCACTGGCTCTCCGCGCTGATCGCTATGCCGGTGATTGCCTATTCGGGCCGTCCCTTCTTTGAAAGCGCGTGGATGGCGCTCAAATTCCGGCGCACCAATATGGATGTGCCGATTTCGATTGGCGTGATCTTGGCGACCGCGCTGAGCCTCTACGAAACGATCACCGGAGGCGCGCACGCCTATTTCGAAAGCGCGGTGATGCTGCTGTTCTTCCTGCTCGCCGGGCGTGCGCTTGACGCCGTGATGCGCGACCGGACGCGCGACGGAATTGGCGCGCTGCTGGGCCGGATGGGCAAGAGCGCGAGCGTCATCGGCCCCGATGGCGCCACGCGCCGGGTGGACGCAGACGAGTTGGAGCCGGGCATGCTGGTGCTCGTCGCCGCAGGAGAAGCCTTCGCCGCCGATGGCGAGATCGAGGACGGCGCCAGCGCGATCGACAATTCCATGCTCACCGGAGAAAGCCAGCCCGAAGCGGTGAAGCCCCGTGACACCATCCATGCGGGCGCGATCAACCTCACCGCGCCGATCCGCGTCCGCCTGACCCGCACCGCCCAAGACACCGCGATTGCCGAAATCGCGCGCCTGATGGACGAGGCTGGCCAATCGCGCAGTTCCTACGTCCGTATCGCCGACCGCGCGAGCCGCGCCTACGCGCCTGCGGTGCACACGCTCGCCGCGCTCGCCTTTGTCGGCTGGATGATTGCGGGCGCGGGCGTGCACCAGTCTTTGGTGATCGCCATTGCGGTGCTGATCATCACCTGCCCGTGCGCCATGGGCCTCGCCGTGCCGACCGCGCAAGTAGTGGCCTCGGGCGCGCTGCTCAAACGCGGCTTGCTGGTCAAGGATGGCAGCGCGTTGGAGCGACTGGCCGAAGTGGACGTCGCGCTGTTCGACAAGACGGGCACGCTCACCATCGGCGAACCACGGCCTGTTCTTGGTGAATTGGACTATGAGGCGCGCAGCGTGGCTCTTGGTCTTGCCCAACACAGCCGCCACCCCTTGAGCCAGGGGCTTGCGGCGGGTCTGCGTGAGGCGGGGGTTGAGCCGGCGCTGGTTGAGAACGTCAGCGAAGAAGCGGGGCGTGGCGTGCAAGGGGTTTGGAACGGTCAACCGGCCGCTCTCGAGCGTCCTGCGGACGGCGCAGCCGAGCTCGCCACGCAATTGCGGATCGGGACCCGGGCGCAGACCATCGCCTTTACCGATCAGCTACGGCCAGACGCTGCTGAAACCCTGGAGCGGCTAAGCGGCCAAGGTATCGCCTCGCAGATCCTGTCCGGCGACCGCGAACACGCCGTCCAAGACCTCGCCAGCCAGCTGGGCATCCGGGCGCAATCCGAAGCGAAACCCGCTGAGAAGCTGGAAACCCTCGAAGACTTCAAGACCAAGGGCCAACGACCGCTTATGATCGGCGATGGCCTCAACGATGGCCCCGCCCTCGCCGCCGCGCACGCCTCAATCGCGCCGGGCACCGCCAGCGATGCGAGCCAACAGGCTGCCGACGCGGTGTTTATCGGGCGCGGACTGAGGCCGGTCGCTCTCGCCGTCGATGTGGCGCGCCAGACCATGGCGGTGGTGCGTCAGAACTTCGCCTTTGCCATCGGGTACAACGTGCTGGCCGTGCCTCTGGCGTTGTTTGGCTATGTCACCCCGCTGATTGCGGCCATTGCGATGTCTCTAAGCTCGCTCATCGTGGTCGCCAATTCGCTGCGGCTTGCGGGCGCTGCAGGCAAGGAGACAAGCGCATGACCGGTCTGGCCTTTCTTATCCCGATTGCGCTGGGCATGGGGCTGCTGGGTCTCCTCGCCTTCTTCTGGTCGATGAAATCGGGCCAGTATGACGACATGGAAGGGTCCGCGCATCGGATCCTGCTCGATGATGAGGATGAGGTCGAATGGTGAAGGCCCTCGCCCCCGCTTTGGCCGCTTTACTCCCGCTGATCCTGGGCACGACGCCGCATGAAGCGTCCACGAAGGGCATCAAGGTTGCGCTGTGCAATGGCGGCGAGATCACGCTTGATCTGGGTCAGGACAAAGACACGCCGGAGCGCGATTGCCATTCCAAAGGCTGCCACGCGGGCAGTTGCCGGGAGAAGCAAAAGGTGAAGCCTCATCGGCTGACTTGATCCAGATCAAGGAAGGGATTGCGCGCGCCTGCTTTTAAGCTGCGCATGTGGCCCTATCATCCCGATCTGCTCGAAGTGCCGGTGCCCCGGTATACGAGCTATCCCACCGCCGCCGATTTTGGCACCCTCCCACCCTTTGCGCTCGAAAGCGCGATCGAGCAGACCACGGGAGATATCTCGCTCTATCTGCACATCCCGTTTTGCGAGGAGATTTGCTTCTATTGCGGTTGCAACACGTCGCGGTCGGGCAAGCGCGAGCGGGTGGAGAGCTATCTCAAGGCGCTGCACCACGAGATTGAGACCGTCGCGCATCTGCTGCCGCAAAGCGCGCGGGTGCGGCGCATCGCCTTTGGCGGGGGTAGTCCCAACGCCATCCTGCCCAGCGAATTTCTGCACCTGATCGAAGCTCTAACAACTAGCTTTGGCCTCACCGACTGCGCCTACTCGATCGAACTCGACCCGCGCACCATGTCCGCCGAATGGGGCCACGCGCTGGGCGACGCTGGCATTACCCGCGCCAGCATGGGCGTGCAGACCTTCGCCCCGCATTGCCAGAAAGCCATCGGGCGCGAGCAGGACGACGCCTTGATCGCGCGCAGCGTCGATTGGCTGCGCAATGCGGGCGTGACATCGCTCAACTTTGATCTGATGTACGGCCTGCCGTTTCAGACCATGGCCGATCTGGAGGACAGCCTCGCCGTCACCTACCGCATGGGCGCGGACCGGATCGCGCTGTTCGGCTACGCCCATGTTCCACATTTCGTACCGCGCCAGAGGGCGATCGACGCCAGCGCCCTGCCCGACCGCGACACGCGCTTTGCAATGGCCAGAATGGGGTTCGAGGACCTGACCGATAACGGGTATAAGACAATTGGCTTTGACCACTTCGCCCTGCCCGGCGACCCCATGGCTGAGGCGACCCGCACAGGGAAACTACGCCGAAATTTTCAGGGTTTTACCGACGATCCCTCAGACGTCCTCATCGGCATGGGCGCCTCCGCTATCAGCGGGTTTCCCGGCCTGATCGCGCAGAACGAAAAGAACGCCGGGCGCTATCGTATGCTGACAAACCAAGGAAGGCTGACCGCTGATCATGGCATCGTGCGCAGCAAGGAAGACCAATTGCGCGGGCGCTTGATCGAAGACTTGCTGTGCCATTCGCGCGCCAAGCTGACGCCGTGCACGCTGGCTCGAATACGCGACCGGTTGCAGCCCTTTGTCGCGCGCGGCCTAGCCGTGCAGCGCGGGCTCGACCTTGTGATCACCGAGAAGGGCCTGCCCTATGCACGCGTCATCGCTTCGTTCCTTGACCGCTATCGAGAGGAAACCACCAAGGCCTTTAGCGCCGCCATCTAAGCGCGCCTTCCTCAAACGCGCCTCTCCAGCGCGCTTGCAACCCGAAGGCCATGCGGCCATCCTTCAATTCGCTTGTGAGCGAAGGGAGACGTTGATGAGCACTATGGAGAGCACAACCCAGAACAACGCTGCGCCAGTGCCCGAAATTGCGCAGGACTTGGCCCTGGCCGACCTGTTTGCAGCGCTGAAAGCGGGCTGGACCGATTTCGTCGCGATGCCGCAGTTCGGTCTCTTTTTCGGCGGGGTCTATGTCGCGGTTGGCCTGCTGGTCGGATATTTCTCCTTTATCGGGGAAGAGCTGACCTGGCTGATCCCGGCCACCGCTGGTTTTCCGTTGATTGCTCCCTTTGTCGCAGTGGGCCTGTACGAAGCCAGCCGGAGGCGCGAGGAGGGTGAACCGCTCAGCTGGCGCGGGATCATCGGCGCGCTGAAAGGGCATGGCGACGATCAAATTCTATCGATGGGCGTCATCGTTTTCGTCGCGTTCGGATTTTGGATGATCGTAGCGCACGCCATCTTTGCGATATTTATGGCCGAAAGCGGCGTGTCCGCGCATGGCGGTTGGGATATAGTCGAGGCGTTGATGACGCCATCGGGCCTCGCCATGCTGGCCGTTGGATCGGCGATCGGTGCTCCTATGGCCTACGCCTTCTACGCGATGACCGTGATCAGCCTCCCGATGCTGGTGGAGCGCAAGGTCGACTTCCTCACCGCGATTATCAGCAGCCTCAAGACGCTCAAGCACAACGCTTTTGTGATGTTCGCCTGGGCGGCGATCATTGCGGCGGTTCTGTTTGTCGCGATGCTGCCGGCATTCCTAGGCTTGTTCATCGCGCTGCCTGTGCTGGGCCACGCAACGTGGCACCTTTATCGGCGGGTAACGCGCTGATCTTTCCTACATCATCTACATGCGCCATAACATACTGGAATTGAATAATTTTCAGCCAAAATCGGCGCAAAAGTGAGTTGGAAAAGTGTCAAGCAACGACCTTATGACGCAAGCATCTGTTTTTGTTAGGATAAAGTGGGAATCGCGCGATTGATACCCGCTTGACAGTGTCAAGCAGCGCGCGCCGCGAATAGGGCGTTTCACAGCGCCCGTCGCTCTGTCATACCCGGCGCAGGAGAATCCGGACCACCGGAACACAATGGAGAGAAAGCCCAGCATGACCGAAGCCATTCTCGAACCTGATCTGCCGATCATCGATACGCATCATCACCTGTGGGACCTGCGCCCGATGCTGCCGATGTTCCCTGAGCCGCATCACCGTTTCATCGAAACGCTGGTGCCGGTGGCCTATTACGGGTTCGATCATCTCCACGCCGAAGTCACGTCGGGCCATAACGTCATCGCCACGGTCTTCATGGAATGCGGCGCGTTCTACAACGCCGCCTATGGCGACGCGAAAAAGGTCGTGGGTGAAGTTGAATATGTGAACGGAGTCGCCGCTCAAAGCGCGAGCGGGCTTTATGGCGACCTGCGTCTGTGCGCCGGTATCGTGGGCCACGCCGATTTGCTGCAAGGCGCGGCGGCGGGCGAAGTTCTCGACGCGCTGAAAGCCGCTTCCCCCAACCGTTTCAAGGGCATCCGCCAGCAAGGCGCCTGGGACGCGGACCCGGAAGTGCTTGGCCCTCCGTTTCACGCCCCGCCCGAACTCTACAAGGACGCCACGTTCCGCGAAGGGTTTGCCGAACTGGGCAAACGCGGGATGAGCTTCGACGCATGGATTCTGGAACCACAAATTCCCGATGTGATCGATCTGGCGCACGCCTTTCCCGATACGCCGATCTGCCTCGACCATTGTGGGACGCCGCTGGGCAACGCGAGTTACGCTGGCAAGTTGGAAGAACGCTTCGACATCTGGCGCGCCAATATCCTTGAGCTTGGAAAGTGCGAGAATGTCATGGTGAAACTGGGCGGGCTTGCGATGCACAATTGCGACCTTCCACCCGAAGGCCCCGCCGCGGGCTGGTCCTCGGAACGCCTGGCGCCTTTGTGGAAACCCTATATCGAAACCTGCATCGAAGCCTTTGGCACCAATCGCGCGATGTTTGAAAGCAACTACCCGGTCGACCGCTGGGGCGCGAGTTACCCGGTGCTGTGGAACACGTTCAAGCGGATCACCGCCGATGCGAGCGCCAGTGAAAAAGCTGCGCTTTATGCAGGGAACGCAAAGGCGTTCTACGCGCTTGATGGAGAGCTTGCCTGACCCATGATGGGTCTTTATCAGCAACTCAATTCATCGCTTAACGAGAGAGAGCCTGTATGTCCCTTCCCGCCCCGTTCGATCGCCTGCGTCTTCCGCTGATCGGCTCACCGCTGTTCATTGTCTCAGGCCCCGAACTGGTGATCGCGCAATGCAAGGCCGGCGTTATCGGCAGCTTCCCAGCGCTGAACGCGCGTCCGCAATCGCTGCTGGATGAATGGCTGCACCAGATCACCGAGGAACTGGCCAAGCACAATCGCGAGAATCCCGACCGCCCTGCGGCCCCCTATGCCGTGAACCAGATCGTTCACAAGTCGAACGACCGCGTGATGCAAGATATGGCAACGTGCGAGAAGTGGCAGGTGCCGATGGTCATCACGTCGCTTGGCGCGCGCACCGAGATCTTTGACGCGGTGCGCAATTGGGGCGGCATCACGATGCACGATGTCATCAACAACCGCTTCGCCAACAAGGCGATCGAAAAAGGCGCCGACGGCCTGATCCCGGTCGCGGCGGGTGCTGGTGGCCACGCTGGCACGCAGTCGCCCTTCGCCTTGATGAACGAAATTCGCGAGTGGTTTGATGGGCTTGTCGCGCTGTCCGGTTCGATTGCACACGGTTCCTCGATCCTTGCCGCGCAGGCCATGGGGGCCGATTTCGGCTATTGCGGCAGCGCCTTCATCGCCACCGAAGAAGCGAACGCGGATGCAGGCTACAAGAACGGTATCGTCGAAGGGTCGGCGGAAGGCATCGTCTATTCGAACCTCTTCACCGGCGTGCACGGCAACTATCTGCGTTCGTCGATCGAAAACGCGGGGATGGACCCCGACAACCTGCCTGAAAGCGATCCGTCAAAAATGAACTTCGGTTCGGGCGGCAACACCAAGGCGAAAGCCTGGAAAGACATCTGGGGTTCGGGCCAAGGCATCGGCGCAGTGAAATCGGTAGGCACGGTCGAAGACATGGTTTCGCGCTTCGAACGCGAATACCACGCGGCGAAAGCGGCGATGGTTGAAAAGGCGGGCTACACCAGCTGGAACGCTCTGGCTGAAGCGGCTGAGTGAGCATTATGTCGCGTCGGTCGAGGTCCACAAAACCTCGGCCATCGCGTCCAGCTCGGTAAAGTCGAATCCGGTGCCTAGCGGGTCTTTGGAATTGAGCACCATGCGCTTGCGTTCATCCAGGAGCCGTCGGCGCAACGCGATCTGAAGCAGGCGCAGACGCATAACGGCTTCTGTGTTCGCGCCCTCGGGATCGGTCTTGCTCGCTTCGATCCGCTGCGCATCGATGCGTGCAACCCGCTCCATAACGAGCTCGTTGTAACGGCGATGTGGCCCCCGGTGGAGCGGCATTCCGGTGCGACGGGTCGCCTCTTCGGTGGCGGGCAGAAGCAACCCGTTGCAACGGAAGTCGTCAAAGCCAACCTGTTGGCGCCCGATCCGCTCGAACAAGGCGCTGAAACAGCGCTTGGAGAGCAACTGGCGAGGAAGGATGTGATGGCGTTGGAGCGATGGATCATGGTCCACCTCACCGCGCGCGTTGACTTTGCGAAAGGGAATACGCGCGCGTTGGGTGCGCTGTTGAGTGGAGTTTTTGCACGGGGAGAAATGTGGCGACGTATCGGCCATTTCCGGACGGAGTCCGCCATTCAACAGAACAACCGAGGGCTCCATATCAGCCCCGACGCACTCGAACGTATCGGCCGTTCTCCGACAGATTCAGGGCCAAACGAGATCCATCCGGCGCGATCACCAAGTCGTCTTTCTTCAGGCCCCCTAACAAGACCAAGTGATTGATAAGCCGCACACCAATTCGGGTCGCGGTGACTTGGTCGCTGACAAGCGACGGCTCGATTCGCAATTCCTGACCGATCCAAAAATCGAGCCCAACGCTTTGAAAAGCGCCGTCAATCGATTGGCGAAACGCGGTGAGACCAAGCGCCGGGAACGGACCGCCGTCCAACCAGGCGGTCGTCGTCGATTCAAAGAAGCGTCGGCCAATGGCGCTTTTGGAAGCTGGCCACACCACCGCTTCCAGATGCGAAAAATGATGAGTGAGATCGCGTGCCGTTGCGATCAAGCCCCGAACGACAGGCATGGTACGCTGCCCACCAGCCAGATGATGCCCGGGCAGAAGATGGAGGGCTTCGTATCGAGACTGCGCAAATTGAGGATCAAGATCGAACTTGTGATCGACCCGTGGAAACGCGCATCCAGACCCCTGAGCCAGGCCCACTAAATCGTAAGTTAGACCTTCGCGAAGCAGCTCAACCCAAATTCGATCCGCAAGGTCAGATCCCGGACGGGGCCCCGTCGCATTGGAATTCTGAGGGTGCGCATCGGCGTCTTCGACAAGCTGGGGGTATTCTGCTTCCGCAGGGTCGTGCGTGAGCGAAACAGCTTTTTGATCCTGCGCGAAATCACGAAGGGCAGCACGAGAGGGCCGTTTCCCTGCAGGAAAAAGCAGGAACAGCCCCATATACTCGGGATTTGAGCCACTAGCGATGGGCCACGATCCTCTTGCTTCCCCCGTTGCATCAAGGATTTATTGTCTGGACAAGTTTGCCCAGATTTTACCGTATCGTCGAGTCTGTAGTTTCGACTATCGAACTATTTTATAAGAGAAACTCAAAAGACGCCAAGAGCTGTACCAATGGCAAGTGACGCTCCAATCTCACGACACTTTTCAATTTCATCCGCTGCAAGTCTCTTTGGAGCCATGATGGCTTCGGGTGATTGCGCGTCAAAGTTCACGATGAGAGGCTCTATGACGCGTCGCAAGCGCCAGCCTGTGACTATGCGCTCCATTTGACGCTCAGCGCCCTGTCCGTCAGATCCCGCTGCGATGATGGATGCGAACGGGCGCCCTTCTATCTGGCCAAGCAGGGGATAATACAATTGGTCGAAGAACTCCTTCATCGACCCGCTCATACTGCCCAGGTTTTCAGGGCAGACGAATAAATAGGCGCTCGCCTGAATCATAAGATCGTATGTCGCGTCCTCGGCAGTGACAAGATCGACCGCAATTTCATTCGCGGCGGCTTCGGCGGCTTCGCGGGCCATGCTTTCACTCGCTCCGGTGCGCGAATGCCAGACGATTGCGAGCCGTGGATCATCATGATTGCTTTCCATGGCTCGAGACCAAGCAATTGCAGTTGTCGATTGTCAATCGGCTGGTCTGTCGTCGGTCTCGTTCTTTGACTACAACAGCGCGATGACCTCGACACTAACATCGCCGTCGATCCTTGCCCCCGTCCTGGGCGTGACCAAGTCGCTATCAGACAAAGCCTGGCATTGGCGGGGCGGGAACATGGAGCTTGGGTCGCAGGCCGATGCGCTCGCTCTGGATCAAGGGATAACCGAGCAATTGCTGATGACGCGCGGAGTGACGCAAGATGACGTGGCCCGGCACATCAAGCCCACCTTGCGAGATTTTCTGCCGAACCCTTCTGCATTTCAAGACATGGACACAGCCGCCAAGCGCATCGCTGAAGCGGTTATCGCGAACGAAACGATCACGATTTACGGAGACTACGACGTCGATGGCGCGACCAGTTCGGCTTTGATGATCGAAGTCCTGCGCGCGCTAGGGCATGATGCGGGTTACTACATTCCGGATCGGCTGCTGGAAGGATACGGCCCATCAGGCGAGGCTTTGGTCAAGCTGGCTGACGAAGGGTCGAGCCTGATCGTCACCGTCGATTGCGGGGCGATGGCGCACGAAGCTCTAACGATGGCGCGCGACGCGGACGTGGATGTCATTGTGGTGGACCACCATAAATGCGCCCCCGACCTTCCGCCGACTGCCGCTTTGGTCAACCCCAATCGTTTGGACGAAAACGATCTGGCCGCTGCTCACGGGCACTTAGCGGCGGTGGGTGTCGCGTTTCTCCTAGCCATCGCCTTGGTCCGGACCCTTCGCGAGCGCGGGTATTTCAAGGACAGAAAAGAGCCTGATCTGATGGCTCTGCTCGACCTTGTTGCGTTGGGAACGGTCGCGGACGTGGCAGCCTTGCACGGCCTCAATCGCGCGTTCGTGGCGCAAGGGCTAAAGATACTCGCGCGCCGCGAACGCATCGGGATGGCGGCGCTGATAGACGCTAGCCGATTGAAACGCGCGCCTATTGCCTCCGACCTGGGCTTCGCGCTTGGTCCTCGCATAAACGCTGGCGGCCGCATCGGAGAATCCACCCTTGGAGTGAAGCTGTTGACGACGCGCGATCCTGAAGAGGCGCGCGGTATCGCAGAGCAGTTGTCGCAATTGAACGAAGAACGCCGCGCAATCGAAGCGACTGTACAGGAAGCGGCCGAAGCGCAACTTTCCGGGCAGCACAATATGGCGGTGCCCGTTCTTTCGGGCGTGGGATGGCACCCTGGTGTGATCGGCATCGTGGCCGGTCGTATCAAAGAGAAGACCGGCCGCCCCTCTATTGTGATTGCCCTCGACGAAGCCGAAGGGACAGGCAAAGGCAGTGGACGTTCCATAAGCGGCGTCGATCTGGGAGCAGCCATCATCGCAGCGCGCGAACATGGGCTCCTTGCCGCGGGCGGAGGGCACGCAATGGCCGCCGGGCTCACTATCGCCTCTGGTCAATTGTCCGCCTTTGCTGAGTTCCTTGATGAACGCCTCGCAAAAGACGTCGATCGGGCGATGCTCAGTCAGGCAATGAAAGTTGACCTTGCTCTGGCGCCCGGAGGTCTGACGCCCGATTTGGTGGAAACCCTGGATGCAGCCGGGCCTTACGGTGTAGGCTGGCCCGCACCGCGCGTTGCAGTTGGCCCTGTACGCATCGTCAAAGCCGACATCGTTGGCAAAGACCACCTGCGCATTATCGCCAGCGGCGCCGATCAGCGATCCTTCAAAGCCATAGCCTTTCGCGCTGCCGAGACCGAGTTGGCTCAAACCCTCCTTCATCGCAGCACCGGGCGGCGATTCCACCTCGCAGGACGGGTGAAGATCGATGATTGGGGTCCTCGCCCGACCGCCGAATTGCATCTCGAAGACGCCGCTTTTGCTGATTAAGCGCGCGGTGTTCTGAGGAAACCGACGGGCGGCAGCCGAGTGTGGAGAAAAATATCGCACTTGATGCAAACACTGGGGTTGACCGCATCGGCGACCACCCCTAGATGCGCGCTCTCGCAAGCGAGCGTGGCCCGTTCGTCTAGCGGTTAGGACGCGGCCCTTTCACGGCTGAAACACGGGTTCGATTCCCGTACGGGTCACCACCACTTCGCTTCGAGTTTCTCCGAAAATCAAACTCCCCCCTCAAGGGACACCCCTTAGCTTCGCGCTTTTCACAGCGTTGCGGCGGCGCTACTACGCGCGGACCATGGGTTCGAACTACACCATCCCTGTCGCCGGCATCTCGCTGGCCTGCATCACGTTTGTGGCCTTGCTGCTATCCGGGTTCGATCCTGTAGTGGCTCTTGCCGTTTTGGCGGTTTGGATCGGATCTTTGCTGGTCGCCGCGTTACGCCCTCCTGAAGCCCCGTCAACCAAGCCAACGAGCCTCAAGAGAAAGCGGCGCGAAGGCACGGGGATGCGCCAGTTGATAGAGAATTTCAGCACTCCGATGCTGATCACAGAGGCCGGAACAATCTCAATCGCCAACCGGGCCGCGCGTCGAATGCTGGGCCAACATATCGTTGGGCAGGACCCGAGAGTGGCCTTTCGTCAGCCCGAAGCGATCCAGATGCTCTCAGATAAGCGGGACGGGACAGCTCTCGTGCGCGGCCTAGTTCGACGGCAGGACATTTGGCAGTTCAATCGGCACATCGTCGGCGAAGATGTGGCCGTTCTCGAACTGATCAACCAGACCGCCGAAGCGGATATCAGCCGCGCTCACACGGACTTCGTGGCCAACGCCAGCCACGAATTGCGCACGCCGTTGGCCGCGATCCTTGGCTATGTTGAAACCCTCTCGGACAGTTCGGACCGCCTCGATTCGCCCATCGCGCAGAAGTTTCTCGGCACCATCAACCGTGAAGGCCAACGTCTGCAAAGCCTAATCAGTGATTTGATGAGCCTGAGCCGAGTCGAAGCGGAAAAGCATGATGTGCCTACAGAGGTTTTGGAGCTGACCCCTCTCATCGATCGCGCCGCGCGTGACGCCGCTGGCGCCAACCGTCTCGCGCGATTGGACTTCGTGCTAAATTACGACGCTCGCGTGACAGGCGACCGCCAGCAGTTGGAGCAGGTGGTCCGAAACCTTGTCGACAACGCGCTCAAATATGGAGCGCCCGAAGGCGACGTGCGGATCGAACTGGCCGAAGCGCGCGAGGGTCGAGCTCGCATTACGGTGAGCGATGAGGGCGACGGAATATCGCCTGAACATATTCCACACCTCACCCGCCGCTTCTACCGCACGGATCCGGGCCGCAGCCGCGCGTCTGGAGGGACCGGCCTTGGCCTCGCCATCGTCAAACATATTGTGGAGCGTCACCGCGGGCGGCTTGATATCGATAGCGCGGTCGGCGAAGGCACCAGCGTGTCCATACGCTTACCTGTTATTGAAGAGCCCATAACGAAAGCGGAAAACGAAGCGATTTCAAAGGGTCTCGTATCCAACGACCTCAATGATCGTCGGTCCGCGCAAGAGATGACTTAGGACTGTCTTATTTTCTCAACATGAGGTGGGCAAAGGGGCGCTTTGGCAATCGATAGCTGTCGGTAACACGCGTATCTAGCCATCGATTGAACGCCTTTGGGGTACTTTGAATTCATGTCGCCAATCACGCTTCTCCTGATCGCTATCGGGCTTGGCCTTGCCGGGTGGCTGGCGGGCCGAGCCAAGGCGTGGAGCTTCCAGAATTCAGGCCAATCGGGTCGACCTACCTCGCGCCCGATTTATCATGCATGGTATGTCGCTGTTTGGGTCGTAATCCCGGTTCTGGCCTTTATTGCGCTCTGGTCCTTTGCCGCTCCCCAACTGATTACTCAAAGCGTACTCGCCACCCCGGCAGCGGCTGAGTTGCCGACATTCGGGTTTGAGCGCGACGCTTGGCTGGCGGAGGCGCGCGCGGTTGCGACAGGACGCGCACCCGGCGTGTTCAATGACGGAGCCGAAGGCCTGGTCGAACCTTTCCGCGAAGCGATCAGTTTTTACAATTGGATCGGCCTTGGCGTGACGGTGGTCGTTGCGATCGGCGGCGGTTTGTTCAGCTTCACCCGCATTCGCCCCGATTTCAGCGCCCGCACCCGGGTTGAACGCACGGTCATGATTATTCTGCTGCTTGCGTCCTTGGTCGCTATCCTGACCACATTCGGCATCTTCGCCAGCCTGGTCTTTGAGACGATCCGTTTCTTCGGAATGGTCTCCCCGGTTGATTTCCTGTTCGGGACATTCTGGGGGCCGGACCCGATGAGCAATCCGGACAACCCGGATGGATCTCGCTACGGAGCTATTCCGCTTTTCTGGGGTACGATCTTTATCGGGGCGATCATCGCCATGATCGTCGCCATCCCGCTGGGCCTGATGAGCGCGATCTACCTCACGCAATACGCCGATCCGAGGCTGCGCGCGTGGGTCAAACCCGCGCTTGAGATCCTCGCCGGTGTTCCGACCGTGGTCTACGGTTACTTCGCAGCTCTAACCATTGCCCCTTTCATTCGCGATATGGCGGTCGCCATTGGCGTAACCAACGCGTCGACCGAAAGCGCATTGGCCGCCGGGGTCGTCATGGGCGTGATGATCATCCCCTTTGTCTCCTCAATGGCCGACGATTCGATTGCGGCGGTGCCCGGCGCGATGCGCGATGGGTCCTACGCCATGGGCGCGACCAAGTCAGAAACCATCACCCGCGTGCTCTTCCCCGCCGCTCTGCCCGGGATCGTTGCGGGCATCATGCTGGCCGTCAGCCGTGCAATCGGCGAAACCATGATCGTGGTTATGGCCGCCTCCACCGCCGCGAATCTTAGCGCCAACCCGCTCGAACGCATGACCACGGTCACCGTCCAAATCGTTAAGATGCTGACCGGTGAAGGCAGCTTCGATCACCCGGCCACGCTCAGCGCCTTCGCGCTCGGCTTTGTGCTTTTCCTAGTGACCCTTGCTCTCAACTTCGGCGCGCTGCGCGTCGTGAAACGGTTCCGTGAAGCGTATGAATAAGCCTATCGATCTATCGCGCCCGACGCGCACGCCCGAGTTCGAAAAGCGTTTGGCCAAGCGCTACCGCTCAGAGCGCAACTTCAAGCTGATGGGCCAGGGCGCGATCCTTTTCTCGGTCGCCGTTTTGGTATTCCTGCTCGGCAATATGCTTATGAACGGCATTGGCGGTTTTCAGCGCGCCGAGCTAACCGTCCCGATCAGCTTCGCCGAAAGTGGTATCGTGGGCGACGAAGTATCGCTGACCGCCCCGAGCGCGGTCCAGATCCTCGAAATGCAGGGCATGGACGAAGTGGTCCACCGCTACGCCGAAGAAGCGTTGGGTACCGAAGGTGCCGAGCAATTGAGCGATCAGGCGTGGCGAGATGTTGCAGCTGCACTCAGTGATAATCCTGCCCTTATCGAACGAGTTGAACCGGTTGCGTTCAACCTGGCGGCCTCGTCCGATCTCGCCTCCGGACTGGCGGGAGAAGGTTCGGAAGAGATGCGGGCCTTGGCCAGCAAGCTTGCCGCTGAAGGCAAATTGTCGGAAAACTGGGATTGGGGCTTTTTGTCACGCTCTGATGCGACCAGCCCTCAGGCGGTCGGCATCTGGGGTGCGCTTAAGGGCTCAATCCTGACCATGGTGGTGACGCTGGTCCTTGCCTTCCCAATCGGCATTTTGGCCGCGCTCTATCTGGAGGAATACGCGCCGAAGAATGCCTGGACCGACCTTATCGAAGTGTCGATCAACAACCTTGCGGCGGTGCCTTCGATCATTTTCGGCCTCTTGGGTCTCGCAGTGTTTCTTACCGTCTTTCCGAACTTGCGATCTGCCCCGCTGATAGGCGGGATGACGCTCGCTTTGATGACCATGCCGGTGATCGTCATTTCCGGTCGCAACGCGATCAAGGCCGTGCCTCCATCGATCCGCGATGGCGCGCTAGCCATCGGTGCGTCGCCGGTACAAGTGGTCTTTCATCACGTCTTGCCACTCGCACTGCCCGGTATGTTGACGGGTACGATCATTGGCATGGCCCGCGCTTTGGGCGAGACCGCACCGCTGTTGCTTATTGGCATGCGCGCTTTTGTGGCGACCCCGCCGACCGACTTCACTTCACCCGCGACGGTTCTGCCGGTGCAGATCTTCCTATGGTCGGATGAGATTGACCGCGGCTTCGTAGAGCGCACCAGCGCCGCGATTGTCGTCCTTCTGCTGTTCCTATTGGTGATGAACAGCATCGCCATTTACCTGCGCAACAAGTTCGAGAAAACCTGGTGACCCGCATTCACGATAAGATTCAGGCCGACAACACCGCCAAAATGAAGGCGCGTGATGTGTCGGTCTATTACGGCTCAAAGAAAGCCATCGACGAGGTATCCATCGATATCTCGCCCGATTATGTAACCGCCTTTATCGGCCCATCGGGATGCGGGAAATCAACCTTCCTGCGGTGTTTCAACCGCATGAATGACACGATCCCGATTGCCAAGGTCACCGGTTCTATTGAGCTTGAAGGGGAGAATATCCTCGATGACACGATGGATGTCGTCCAATTGCGCGCGCGCGTTGGAATGGTGTTTCAAAAACCAAATCCCTTCCCAAAATCGATTTACGAGAACATCGCTTACGGGCCGAAGATTCATGGTCTTGCGGAAAAGAAGGCGGATCTTGATTCGATTGTCGAAAAGTCCCTCACCCGCGCTGGCCTCTGGGACGAAGTAAAGGATCGCCTCGACGATTCCGGCACCGCACTTTCTGGCGGCCAGCAACAGCGGCTCTGCATCGCACGAGCGATAGCTGTGGACCCAGAAGTGATCCTGATGGACGAACCGGCGTCCGCGCTGGATCCAATCGCTACCGCCAAGATCGAAGAGTTGATCGATGAGCTTTCTGGCCGTTACGCCATCGTGATCGTCACCCACTCCATGCAGCAGGCCGCGCGTGTCAGCCAGCGGACCGCCTTCTTCCACCTCGGTAAGATGGTAGAGTACGGCCCGACTTCTGATATCTTCCAAAATCCGATTGAAGAGCGCACGCGCGATTACATCACAGGGCGATACGGCTAATGGCAGACCATACGGTCAAAGCGTTTGATGAAGACATCACCCGGCTCCGCGGCCTGATCGCGGAGATGGGCGGTCTTGCTGAAGTCGCAATCGCCGAGGCTCTCGATGCGATGGTGCGCGGCGATGAAGAGCTAGGCGACAGCGTCGTCGCGCGCGACAAGAAGATCGACGCACTCGAATCCGAAGTCGACAAGCTTGCCGTCCGCATTATCGCTCTTCGCGCCCCGATGGCCGACGATTTGCGCGAAGTCATCGCTGCTTTGAAAATCGCTGGTGTGATCGAACGAATCGGCGATTATTCTAAGAATATCGCCAAGCGTGTTGGAATGATCGAAGGGCGCGACCGATTTGAACCTCTGACGCTCCTGCCCGCTATGGGCGAGTTGGCGAGCGAGATGGTCCACGACGTTCTTACAGCTTACGCCGCGCGCGATTCGGAACTGGCTCGCGAAGTTATCAGCACCGACGCCAAGGTTGACGCGTTCTATAACAGCATTTTCCGCAATCTGGTGAGCCATATGGTCGAAAATCCGGCCACCATATCCAGCGCAGCGCAATTGTTGTTCGTCGCTCGGAATCTAGAGCGGATCGGGGATCACGCGACTAACGTGGCTGAGATGGTGCACTTTGCCGCGACTGGGGCCTATCCGCCCGAAGGCGATCGCCAGTAACCCAGTTTAAGACGCCCTGTGGAGAAGTTGCGGCCTTGGATTTCATCAAAGTGACGCAAATCTGAAACAGGGATCAGACGCTCAAGGCGCAAAGGGGCGCCGAGCAATCGGGCTGCACAGCCAAGGAGACTGAGATGTCTGCTGCAAAATTGCTTTTGGTTGAAGATGATCCGGCTTTGTCGGAACTGCTTGAGTACCGTTTTCAGAACGAAGGGTATCAGGTTCGCTGCACCGGCGATGGCGATGAAGCCATGGTGCTGGCGAGCGAGGATGTGCCTGATCTCATCATCCTCGACTGGATGATCGAAGGCACAAGCGGCATCGAGGTCTGCCGTCGCTTGCGCCGCGACAAAGAAACCGCGCATGTGCCGATTATCATGCTCACCGCGCGCGAGGCCGAGGATGACCGGGTTCGCGGGCTGGAAACGGGCGCGGACGATTATCTCACCAAACCCTTTTCTCCGCGCGAATTGCTAGCGCGCGTGGCCGCCGTCATGCGCCGTATTCGCCCTGCCCTTGCCGGTGAGACGATTGAGGTGGGCGATATCAAGCTCGATCCGGTTGCCCATAAAGTGCAACGCCGTGGCCGCTCGCTCCAGCTGGGGCCGACCGAATACCGATTGCTCAAATTCTTTATGGAAAGTCCGGGCCGCGTGTTCAGCCGCGGTCAACTGCTTGATGGCGTTTGGGGCACGGGCTCCGATATCGAATTGCGCACGGTCGACGTCCATATCCGACGTCTTCGCAAAGCGATTGGTGTCGAAGGCACCAAGGACCCAATCCGCACGGTGCGCTCCGCCGGATACGCGCTCGAAACCGCCTGACTGCTGACAGGTCCTAACGGCACACCCCTGCCCAGCGTGTTTGCTGATCTAGGTGGAAGTGATCGGCATGGGCCGCGTTGAAGTCGGGCGATAGGACTGTAGCAAACACCCCGCAGGCGCCATCACGGATTTGGCGCAAGAAGCGAGCTTTGTCACCACCTTCATCCCAATCGCCAAGCACGCTTATGCGGGTCCCATCGGCGAGGACGAAAGCGCTGATATCAATGGCGTTGCCGGTGGAGTGTTGGCTCCAAGCGTTCGAAAGGCTGCCTCGGATACGGCGGCAATTGTAGACGCCCAGATGCTCCATTCGCGCCAGTTCAGTGCCGAAAATGTCGCGCGCGGCGGGTTGGACGCTTTTAGTTCGCCATATCTCCATCGCGGCCGCCACTGGACAGGTGGTCGCAGGTCGATTGGGGCTGAGCGGGTATTGGGTCAACTGGGTACGGTCAGGCCGAGCGCATGGCCCCTCCCCCTGCGGAGCTAGTGCGGCGTAGGCGATATCGCTTCGTTCCAAGACGGCGCGGCATTCCGCTGGGTCTTCGCGAAGACGCACCAGTTTGGTGGTGGTCGCCCAACCAACTGGATCGCGCAGGTCGAGCAGAGCCATGGGATTGTGTTCAGGGTGCGCGCTGATCCAACGCCATCCCAATAGACCCGCCACTGCCAGCGCGAGCATGATGACAATGACAGTCTTGCCGCGTTTCCGGCGTTTGCGGCTTTTCCTTCGCTTTTTTCGTCTTGGCGCCATGCCTCCACCGCTAATGAAAATCGCGCGACTTGGGAATGATCCTCACATTACGAGGGTGCCCCTGCGCGTGCGGCAATTGGTCGATGATCTCGCGCGGTTTTACGGCTTCGCGTACCTCTTCCTCTTTCACCTCACCCAAAGCAATGCGCGCACGGCTTGCGGGCATTTTGTGGCTGCTGATCGGGGAATTCACATGGTCCGCGCGCGCAATCGGCGCGTCGAGCATATCGTCGGATAGCGCGTAAAGCTTGCTCGTCGCGTCGAGCATATTCTGCGCGATGACGTGGATCACCTCATCATCGTATTCGACACGTCCCCTCACCTCCATCAGCCGGGCGCCCATCACGACCTTGCGCTGTTTCTCCTTAAGGTCGGGCCAGACCACGAGGTTGATGACCCCGGTTTCGTCCTCAAGTGTAATAAAGCACACGCCCTTCGCGCTGCCTGGTCGCTGACGGATCAGCACGACACCGGAGACCTGCACCATGGAGCGGAATTTGCGGTCGCGCAGATCGCAGGCGCGCACAAAGCCACGTTCCGCCAGCTCCGGCCGCAGGAACGACATCGGATGCGCCTTCAGGCTAAGCCTTGTGGTCTGGTAATCGGCTACCACCTCTTCGGAAAGCGGCATAGTCGGCAGCTTCGTCGCGCGCCGCTCCGCGCCCTCATCACGCGTATCCGCCGCGCGGAAAAGCGGCAGATCGGGACCCGCGATCAGACTGCGCGCGTCCCACAGAGCCTTACGGCGGGTGAGATCCAGCGAACTAAAGCAGTCCGCGCTGGCAAGCCACTCGATATGCGCTGGCGAAAGCCCCGCCCGCTCGCGCAGTTCGGCCACATCGCGGAAAGCCCCGTTTTCGGCCCGCTCAGCGATCAAAAGTGCGGCAACGTGTTCGGGCAGGCCATCCACCTGGCGTAGGCCAAGACGCAGCGCGATATGCTTATCGAGTCGGCCCGACTTCGCCTCACTCACCTTACCGATTTCCTCCAGGGTACAGTCCCACTCGGAATGGTTTACATCCGCCGGCAGCACCTGAACCCCATGTTCCCTCGCATCGCGCACGATCTGTGCGGGCGCGTAGAAACCCATGGGCTGCGAATTGAGCAAAGCCGCCGCGAAAGCCGCCGGGAAGTGGCATTTGAGCCAACTCGACACATAGACCAGATGCGCAAAACTCGCCGCGTGGCTTTCGGGAAAACCATATTCGCCAAAGCCGCGGATCTGGTTGAAGCAGCGTTCGGCAAAGTCGCGTTCGTAGCCGCGCGTCACCATGCGCTCGACCATCATGTCCTGAAGCTCATCCACCATGCCGCGCGACCGGAAGGTCGCCATCGCCTTGCGCAGTCGGTTGGCTTCCTTGGAGGAGAATTTGGCCGCATCCAGCGCGATCTTCATCGCCTGCTCTTGGAAAATGGGAACCCCAAGGGTTCGTTCCAGAATGCTGGAGAGCTCGTCAGGCGACCCGTATTGCGACGATGGCGCGGGAATCTGAACCGGCTCCGCGCCACGGCGACGTTTTAGATACGGATGAACCATATCGCCCTGGATCGGGCCCGGGCGCACAATCGCAACCTGAATAACGAGGTCGTAAAACTCGCGCGGACGCAGGCGCGGCAGCATGTTCATCTGCGCGCGGCTTTCGACCTGGAACACACCGAGCGAATCTCCCTTGCGCAGCATCGCGTAAGTCTCCGGATCCTCCCGTGGGACGGTCGCGAGTGTCAGCGCGCGATCATGGTGGTCCTCCAGCATATCGAGGCACTTCTTGATGCAGGTCAGCATGCCCAACGCCAACACATCAACTTTCAGAATGCCTAGCGCCTCGATGTCGTCCTTGTCCCATTCGATAAAACTGCGATCGGGCATCGCGCCGTTGCCGATCGGCACCGTCTCCGTCAGCGCGCCTTGCGTCAGGATAAACCCGCCCACATGCTGCGAGAGGTGGCGCGGCATCCCGATCATCTGCTCGGTGAGTTTGAGCACGCGTTTTAAATGCGGATCGGTCACGTCAAGACCCGTTTCCGCGGCGTGTTTCTCGCTGATCTCACGGCCCCACCCGCCCCATACGGTTCGTGAAAGGCTAGACGTCACATCTTCAGAAAGGCCCATGGCCTTGCCCACTTCGCGGATCGCCATACGCGGGCGATAGTGAATGACAGTCGCGGTCAGGCCAGCGCGGTGGCGGCCGTACTTGCGATAGAGATACTGGATCACCTCCTCGCGCCGCTCATGCTCGAAATCGACGTCGATATCAGGCGGTTCTTTGCGGTCTTCGGAGATAAAACGGTCAAACAGCAGGGCGTGTTTGGCCGGATCGACGCTGGTGATGCCGAGGCAATAACACACCGCCGAATTCGCCGCAGACCCGCGCCCCTGGCACAGGATCGGCGGCGAAACCTCGTTACGAGCGAAATCAACGATATCTTTGATCGTCAGGAAATACCGCGCGAGCTCCATCTTTGCGATGAGGGAGAGTTCCTTCTCCAAGGTCTCGCACACGCTATCTGGCAGCCCTTCCGGATAGCGCCACGCTGCGCCCTTCCAGGTCTCGCTTTCCAGATATTCCTGCGGCGATTGGCCGTTGGGGTAGATCTCCTCGGGGTATTCGTAGCGCAATTCTTCGAGGCTGAAGTCGCACGCATCCGCAACCTCGCGCGCAGCAGTGATGGCGTGCGGCCAGCGGGCGAACAGGCGCACCATTTCCTGTGGCGGCTTGAGATAACGTTCGGCGTTAGCGTGGAGCAGGTGCCCCGCCTCAGCCACGGTGGTCTTGTTCGCGATCGCCGTCATCACGTCCTGCAAAGGCCGACGTTCGGGCGCGTGGTAGTGCACATCGTTGGTCGCAAGCAGGGATAGCCCGTTCTCAAGCGCCAGAGCGTCAAGCCGGTCAATCCGCGCGATATCATCGCCATGATAGAGGTAAGAGGCTGCCAGATGGCGCAAAGTAGGCAACTGGCGCATCAGATGCGGCAGGAGGTCGGAGAACGAGGTCGTCAGTTCAACCGTATCCTCGCCGCGAGAGTCGCCTGCCTCTTCAAGTCCAGATTCGGGCCGCCGAAAAGGCACAATATTGCTCTCTACCCGAATGGTGAATTGCGCGCCCAGATCCCGCGGCGGAAGCAGGATCAGTTGCACCCCTTCCGCATGCCCAGCCAGCATGGCGAGGTTGATCTCGCACACGCCCTTTTCCTGCCACTCTCCGCTCAGCGTCTGCATGCGACCCGCGCTGATCAGCTGGCACAATCGGCCATAGGCGGCGCGGTCTTTGGGATAAGCGAGGAAGGTGAGCCCCTCCACCGTTTCAATCCGCGCGCCGATCACCGGCCTCAGTTTGAGCGTTGCAGCCTCAGTGTGGACCCGAACGATACCGGCAAAGGAGTTGGCATCGGCAATGCCGATCGCGTCATAGCCCAGCGCCCGCGCCGTCATCACAAGATCGACCGCGTCCGACGCGCCGCGCAGAAAGCTGAAACAACTGACCAGTCCCAGCTCCACAAACGGCGCGCGGTCAGGCGTATCGATCAGGTCGGGATCGATCTCCAGTGTGCGTTTGTCCGGGGTAAGCGGCGCGTCGGGCATATCACGAACCGACCTCCATCAACCGCGCCTTCACCGCTGCAAGGTCATCGGCGAACTTGGCCGCCTGCTCTTCACGCGCTGCTCCATCAAGGCGCAGCAGATAGGAAGGGTGCGCAGTGACCCACAGCTCCGATCCATCCTCCAAATCTATCGGCTCCCCCCGCGCCCGCGCGATGCTGACCGTTTTGCCCAGCAGGCCCCGCGCCGCGCTCGCACCCAAGGCCAGAACCACGCGCGGTTTCACCACAGCGCGTTCGGCTTCGAGCCACCAGCGGCAGGTGTCGATCTCCTTCGCTGTGGGCGATTGGTGCAGGCGGCGTTTGCCCTTCCAGGTGAATTTGAAGTGTTTGACCGCGTTGGTGACGTAGGCTTGCGAGCGATCAATCCCGACCTGTGCAAGGTACTCGTCGAGCAATTGTCCGGCCGGTCCCACAAAGGGTTTACCCTGTTCATCCTCATGATCGCCCGGTTGCTCGCCCACGATCATCAGCGGCGCTCCCGCAGGCCCCTCGCCCATCACACTGCGCGTGCCGCATTCGGCGATCGGGCAATCGCGGCAGGCCACCATGCCCTGCGCAATGGCCTCCAAGGATTGCGGGCGTTGACGTTCTTCGCGGGCGCCCCCTGCAATTTGGCCAGCAGCTACCATGCCCGCCTCACGCGCTTGCGCTCCCGCGATCAGCTCCGGGATAAGCTCGGCCTCGGGCATGTTCTTCCAGTATTTCTTGGGCATCTCCGCCAGCATCGCGCCGACCTTTAGGCGCGCGGGGTTGAAGATGGAGGCGTAATACGACTTCCACAGCGCCTCGACCGGATCGCCGCTGGGTGCATCCTCACGCCGCGCCGGACCGCTTTCGCGCATCGTCTTGCCATCCCAGTGCAAGCAACCGCGCGGGGTCAGGATCGACCAGTTCATGTTGGCAAAGCGGCGCATGAAAAAACCGGCATTGGCGCGCACGATGTGGTGATCGGGTTCGAACCAGGCGACGTAGTGGTCCGCTCCGTCTTCGCCTTGCACTTCGCGAAAACGGACAAAGGCGTGCATCTTGTGACTGTCGCGGCGCACCGATTTGTCGAGCTCCTCGACACGGCGCACATCTGTGTCAGCCTTGTCCTCCATACAGCGGCCGTTCGACTGAAGCCGCCAGAGCAAGCGGTAGAGCAAGCTAAAACGCTCGGGATCGGAATGCAGCGCGGCGTTGCGCGCGAGGCTCATAAAACGCTTCGAAGCGCGGACCGGGCGCGCGTCTTCGCCCGGTACTGGCAAACGCCGGTCTCCGCGAGACGGCCCCTCTTGCGCAAACAGATCGCCCGTCCCGCCCGGCTCCACCCACGAAACCCGATCCGGCGGCACATCGCACTGGATCAACCCCCGCGCCCGTTCGCGCCAAAAGGCAAAGTCATCGGGTTCGGGCAGATGGACGACGTAATGCGCGCCGAGGGAGACGTTTTGCATAGCCGTCATCAGAACAGCTCCAACTGTTCCGATTTCGGCGCGAGCAGGCTGCGCAAATCCCCACGATCCGTCAGCAGCGTCGGTCGCCAATCGAGCGCGATCAGGAAAGGCCGCACCTTGGTGATCGACTGCGTAAGCTTGGCCACATCATCGAGCCTAAGAGTCCGATGCCGCCGCGCCCGAAGGATGCGCCCAACCGCCACCGTGCCCAAGCCCGGCACGCGCAGCAGCTGCTCCTTAGAGGCACGGTTCACATCGACGGGAAAATGCTCGCGAAACTTCAGCGCCCAAGCGAGCTTGGGATCGATATCAAGCGGCAGATTGCCATCCTTGCCCGCCGCCTGCGCTACCTCCTGTGGGGCGTAGCCGTAAAAGCGCATCAGCCAGTCGGACTGGTACAGCCGGTGTTCGCGCATCAGCGGCGGGCGTTTCAAAGGCAGCACCGCGCTGGCGTCCGGGATGGGCGAGAAGGCGCTGTAATAAACGCGGCGCAGGCCAAAGCCTTTGTAGAGGCCGCTCGCCTTGGTCACGATGGCCGCGTCGTTCGCGTCGTCTGCCCCTACGATCATCTGCGTTGACTGACCCGCGGGCGCAAAGCGCGGGGCGTGTTTGAAGCGTTTCCTTTCGTCCTTCGCCTCAATGATGCGCGCCTTGGTCTTATCCATCGCGCCTTCAATCGTGGTCTCGTCCTTGTCCGGCGCGAGACGACTGAGACCTTTCTTGGTCGGCAGTTCAACATTGATAGAGACGCGGTCGGCGTAGAGCCCTGCTTGATGGATTAGCTCCGGATCCGCCTCCGGGATGGTCTTTAGGTGGATGTAGCCGCGAAAATCATGCTCGTCGCGCAGGATCCGGGCGACCTCAGTGAGCATCTCCATCGTGTGATTCGAGCTTTTGATGATACCCGAGGACAGGAACAGCCCCTCAATATAATTGCGGCGATAGAAGTTGAGCGTGAGATCCGCGACCTCCTGCGGCGTAAAGCGCGCGCGGCGTACGTTCGAGCTCTTGCGGTTGATGCAGTAGTGGCAATCGAAAATGCAGTGGTTGGTCAGCAGGATCTTGAGCAGCGAAATGCACCGGCCATCAGGCGCGTAGGCGTGGCAGATGCCCATACCCTCGGTGGAACCAATACCCTTGCCGCCCAGCGAGTTCTTCTTGGCCGTGCCCGAAGACGCGCAGGACGCGTCATACTTGGCCGCATCGGCAAGGATTTCGAGTTTTTGACGAAGAGTGTGCTGAGCCATGATGGAACCGTTGGAACGCTATTTGTTCCTTATATGTTCCAACACTCCTCCCGTCCAATGCAAAGCTTGCAAGGTTCAACGGGGGCGGCCGATAGGCCTATAGACGACGAAACTTTCCGTCGCGCCTCTTGCTGAGAGCAACGCCCTGCTCCGCGCACAGATGGTCGAGCACCGCCGAATGCATTTCGCCTTCAAACGCCACGCCGGCGATTCGATCTTCGACCCAGGCGACAACCCCAAGCGGCGCGTTCACGCCGTTGACTTTCATCGTCACCCGGTCGCCCACTTGGGCGAAGCCGCGCGTGCCGCGGATCTTGCAACCGCCTTCCGAGATATCAATCATATCAACAAACACGACCCGCGACTGCACGCGGCTCTTGATGAGCAAGCTCAGCGGACGTCTTTCCGCAGAACGTGAGATCGAATGCATATTCATAGGGTTGCAATGGCACAAAATCGTAAAAAAAACTTAAGTCGCCAAGTAAATGAGAATTAACCAAAGCCACTTTCATGGCCTCATTCGGCGCTATCCTGAGGCCTCAGGAATATAGGCCTTGAAGGTACCAATCGGGCAGCCCGCCGCGTTGATCGCCGGCGATACCGTGGCGATAGATCCAGTAACGCCGTCCGCTGGCATCCTCGATCCGGTAATAATCGCGCAGACGCACCGTGGATCTTTCCCGCCACCATTCGGGCGCAATGCGTTCAGGCCCCTCAACTCGCACGACATCGCGCACATGGCCGCGCCAGCGAAAGCGTTGCGGAAAACCATCAGGCGATGCGTAGAGGACCGCGATCTTCTCCACTCTGTTGAGCAACTTCAATGGCCTGGAATGGAAATCAAAGGCGCTTTGCAAAGCCACCTGTGACTCTAACGGCTCCTGCCACCCTTGCGAACGCTCAGGCACATGGCTGGCGCGGGGCACCGGACGACGCACCGCGCGCGGACCCAAACGCACACTTAACCGATCCACACAGGCGCTGAGCGAGGTGCCGTGGCGCTGCGCGGCCTCTTCGATATCGCTTTGCGTGGTGCCAAGCGGTTCGGCCCAGCTGGCGCGAAGGCGCACCGTTTCAATTCCGAAGCCGGCTTCGACATCGTCCAGCTTGGCGGCAAACAGCCGAGTGATGTGTTCCGCCTCGCGCGTGGCGGCGGCGAGTTCCAGGCGGCGCACAATCACTTCGGCGTCAACCCGCCACAGCCCCAGTTCCAATCGTCTGGCGCCTTGTCCTTGGGCTTCGAGTTCGCGGGTTATATCTTTGCTAAGGTCGCTCAAAACAGTGTCGAGAAGTTTACGATGTTGGATTGGCTCCATCAGGCGCCGCTGGACCAGCGGCATGGCTTGCGGGATGACTGGGAGCAAAGGCTCAGGCACTCGGCCCAGCAATTGGTCCAGCCGAATCAATGGGTTAGAGGAAGGCGATTTGCGGTTTCGAAACCGGCGGTGCAGCGCGTCACGCCCGGAGGCGGCATCTCTATCGTCGACGACATCACCATCCACCTCACTCACATCGGTGATGCCAGCAAGCTGCCCCAGCGTCTTAAGGCCAAGGCGGCGCAGCACAGTCAGCACATCGGCATCGAGGCGCAAAGACGCCACCGGCAGATCGATCAGCGCGCGCTGGATGCGCTCTGGTGTGTTGCCGTCAACAATCGCGCCCGTAAAGCCTGGCCCCGGCGGCCCGTAATGCGCCAGCGCCCAGGCCGCGCCCGCCGTCGGCGCGATCGCGGTGCGCACAGCCAGCCCGCGCTTGGCAAAACCGGCTTCGACATCCGCGATCAGCTTGCCCTCTCCGCCGAACAAATGCGCGACCGCCGTGACGTCAACAATCACCCCATCGGGCGCATCGAGCGCGCTCCACGGCCCCCAGCGCTGCGCCCACACCGCCAGCTTTTCAAGGAAATCGAGATCGCCCGCCGGGTCCGCCGGCACCGCCTGAATGGAGGGACACACCGCGCGCGCATCGGCCAGCATCGTGCCGATATGCGCGCCCACTGCCCGCCCGGCGTCGTTCAGCGCGGCGATACGCGGCCCGTGCGCGGTTTCGGTGATCAGCGCTGTGGGTTCAGCGTCCGCCCCCTCACCCGGCTTAAGCCCGTGCGCAAGCCGCCAGCGATCGACCGACAGTCGCGCGCACCAAATGGCGAGAATCCGCCGCACTGGACGCTTCTGGGGAGGCTTCTCGGGTCGCTTCACCGCTTGATCGGGGTTCACCGCCCGGGTGCCAGAAACGCCGCTTGTGAGCGAGCGCGGGCCCGAGGAGTGGGAGCTTGCGTTCAGGTCCTTTGGCGGGTCCGACTGGTTTTTGCGCTCTGAGGGTCGTTTCGTCATCGCTTACAATCCATTGACCGGGCGCGTGACGGCGCGCGCGGAACAGTTCGGTTTTCCATTGGGCTATCCCCGGCGCTTCCGCGTTCCAGCGCGGGATCGCTGAGGGCGCGGGCTCCACCCGCCAGCGCATCCGCGCCGAGGACAGATCAGGCGCGCTTTCCAGACGTATCAGCCACAAGGGCACACCGTGCTTTTCCGCCGTCAGGCTCAGTCGGCGCGACGCGGTGAAATCAAGGCTGCGCGGATTGCCCACCATCTCCCCGATCACGCAGGCCAGCTCACGGCAGCGCAGCCCCTCCTCCAGAGCGAACAAAGCGTCTTCGGGGGTGCTCGCTTCGACATGGATCAAGCGGTCGCGCAAATCTTTGGGCAAGCCATGGTAATAGGGGCGCCCGCCCCGCTTGATCGCTTCGCTGTCCTGCACCCACAGGACGTGGCGGCGGTCTTCGGCCTCGATCAACGGGTCCTTTGCCGCGTTCGCAACACGCTCCTGAACGCGCAAGGCGTCGCGAGCCAGCGCCAAGGCCAAACCCGCCCCGCTGGCTTCATCAGCGCTGGCGAAAATTTCGGAGTGGAACGGTTGATCCTCCAACCCCGGCCGCCAACGGGCCTCGCGCGCTTTGGAAATCGATGCGATTTCATCGGCTGACAAGCTCACAGAGCCAAGCGCTCCTTCCTTAAGGCGCTGGGCGTCAGAGCGCGCCGTTCCACGCCTCGCGCCTTTAGCAGGGCGAGAAGGCGCGGAATAATCGCGCAGCGCATCAGCGCGGGAAGAGGTGTTTTCTTGGCTCATAGGAACAAGGACAGGACTCATATCGAATCCCTTTGTTCCTATTATGTTCCACAATCATACACCGATTGCAACGCCCTTTGCACAGGCGTTGAACGGTTTGTCTGCGCTTAATCCGTTAACTGATGAGCGACGGAAACAAACCCGTGACGAGGATGATGCCCACCGCAAGCGGACACAGCCACGCGATCAAGAACCGCCAAAGCGAAAGCCATACACCGCTCAGCCCGGTCATTTGTTCCACCAGACGCTTATCCGCTTTCCAGCCCACGAAAATCGCGGTGAAGAACGCGCCCAACGGCAGCATCACGGTCCCGGTAAAACCATCGACCGTGTCGAGAATATCTTTCTCGGCAAACAGCGGCCAGAAGGCCAGCAAACGCACATGCGACCACAGATTGTAACCCAGCAAACAGGCGATCCCGATCAGAAACGCGCCGCTGCCGAACACCAGAGCGGAGCGCTTGCGGCTCCAACCGAGGCGACCGATGCCCCACGCCGTGGGCACTTCGAGCAGCGAGATCGAACTTGTCACCGCCGCGACCAGGATCAGCATGAAGAACAACAGGCCGATAAGGGCGCCCGCCGGCATTGTCTGGAACGCAAATGGCAGCGTCTGAAAAACCAACGTGGGGCCAGCCGCCGGATCGAGGCCGACCGCAAACACAATCGGGAAGATCATCAGACCCGCAATCAGAGCCACGCCCGTATCAGCGAAGGCGATGGTCAGCGACGTGCCGCCAAGGCCATCGGACCCTTTGATATACGAGCCATAGGTGATCAATCCTGCCACCCCCAGCGAAAGCGAGAACAGGGCCTGGCCCAAAGCGGTGTTCATCACCGCCGGGGTGATCTTGGAAAAATCAGGCGTAAACAGGAACGCCAACGCTTCTCCCATATCGCCCACAAAGGCGCCGTAGATCGTCATCCCGATCAGCAGCACGAAAAACATCGGCATCAAAATGGTCGCCGCCGCTTCAATCCCCGAGCCGATCCCGCGCATAACGATGAACAAGGTCGCCCCCATAAACGCGGCGTGCATCCCCAGAAGAAGCACTGGGTTGGCGAACAGATCGCCCATACGCCCTTGGATAGTGGCCTGATCTTCGCCCATCAACGCACCGCGAAACGGATCGCCGGAGAACAGCGCGCTTAAAAAATCGCCGCCCAGAACGCCGACATAATACAGCACCCAGCCCGCCACGACCGAATAGAACGAAACGATCAAAAACGCCGCGACCACACCAAGAACGCCAAAACCCGACCAGGCTTTGGCAACGCCTGATTTCTCAGCAACTTTCTCGATCGAACTGACCGCGTCGTCTTGTCCTACGCGGCCAATGAAAATCTCCGACAGCACCAGCGGGAGACCCAGAAGGAACACAAACGCCACGTAAAGGAGCACAAAAGCCCCTCCGCCATTCTCCCCCGCCAAAGTCGGAAACCGCCAGACATTGCCAAGCCCGACAGCCGCTCCAACAGCGGCCAGAATGAAGGCGCCACGCGAAGACCAACCCTCGCGCGATCCGCCTGATGACGAATTTGACGTTGCAACCATGTGTGGTGAAACTTCCCTTTTGTCGGCAGGTTGTCCTGCCCATGTCCCCGATGTCCCCCTTAGTGCATGGAAACGCTCCCCACGCCAAGGGGCCAATACGCCGTTGTCCGCCCCTTCATACGGGTTTTGCCTTTCGCTCGCCTGACCGCTAAACGCAGCGCCATGTCCACGACCTTTCAACTCGATACGAGCACCAGCCGGGCGAACCCGACGCCAAAGCCCCTTCGTCGCCTGACCGTGCCGCGCATCCGCGCGCGCAAGAAAGACGGCGTGACCGAAGAGCCGCTGGTGATGCTCACCGCCTACACCGCGCGTCAGGCGCAACTGCTTGATGCGCATTGCGACCTGTTGCTGGTTGGAGATTCGCTGGGTCAGGTGATCTACGGCCTGCCCTCCACCATTCCGGTTACGCTGGAGATGATGGCTAATCACGGCGCGGCCGTCGTGCGCGGAAGCTATCACTCGGTGGTCGTGGTCGACATGCCGTTTGGTTCTTACGAAAGCTCTCCCGAACAAGCCTTTGAAAGCGCGGCCTACCTTTTGAAAGAAACAGGGGCCGCGGCGGTCAAGCTCGAAGGCGGCGAAGCGATGGCGCCGACGGTGGACTTCCTCAATTCGCGCGGCATTCCGGTGATGGGCCATGTTGGCCTGACCCCGCAGGCCGTCAACGTGCTGGGCGGCTATATGGCCCGCGGACGCTCTGACGCGGAGGCTGATAAGATTGTGACAGACGCGGTGGCGCTGGATCAGGCGGGCGCGTTCGCGATCGTAATCGAAGGCGTTGTCGAACCCATCGCTATCGCAGCGACTGAGGCCGTGGCCTGCCCGACGATCGGCATTGGCGCTTCGGCTAAATGCGATGGTCAGGTGCTCGTCACCGAAGACATGCTGGGCATGTTTGAACGCGTCCCGCGCTTTGTGAAGAAATACGACGACATAGCCAGCCAGATCGAAAAGACCGTATCAACTTACGCTGAAGAAGTGCGCGCCCGCACCTTCCCTGGCGACGAACAGACCTATCAGCCCAAGGCCTGATTCCACCATGCAAACGCTGCTTCGCTATTACAGCTTCTCGCTGCTGTTCACCGCCGTATGTATGGGGCTCGCCGCCTGGTACGGTTGGGTCAGCAGCGGCACCGTAGGCGGAATGCTCTCTGTGCTTTGGATCGTCTTCGTGCTCTCGATCCTCGAGGTGTCGCTCAGCTTTGACAACGCGGTGGTGAACGCCACCGTGCTGCGCGAGATGGACCCGGTGTGGCAGCAGCGCTTCCTCACCATCGGCATCCTGATCGCGGTGTTCGGGATGCGGATCGTGTTTCCGATCGCCATCGTTTCCATTGCGGCGGGCATCGGCCCTTGGGCAGCGGTGGAGCTGTCTTTGGGCAATCCCGAGGAATACGAACGCATCGTTTCAGGGGCGCATATCGGAATTGCGGGATTTGGCGGCGCGTTCCTAGCAATGGTGGGCCTCGCCTTTTTCTTCGACGAAGAGAAAGACATCCACTGGATTCGCGGTATCGAGGAAACGGTGGCACGGTTCTCCAGCATTCCCGCGCTTGAGATCGCTCTTGTGCTGGGCCTGATCCTCGGCGTGGCATCCATGCTGGATCCGGCCGAGGCGCTGACATTCCTGACGGCCGGAATCTTTGGCCTGCTGACTTATCTCGCGGTTCACGCTCTGGGAGAGATCATCGAACAACGCGAAGCGCGCAAGAAAGCCGCTGGCGAGATCGTGCGGTCGGGCCTTGGCGGGTTTCTCTATCTCGAAGTGCTGGACGCGAGCTTTAGCTTTGACGGCGTGGTGGGCGCCTTTGCGCTTTCCAACAACATGATTGTGATCGCGTTGGGCCTGTCCGTCGGGGCGATGTTTGTGCGCTCGATGACAGTGCATTTGGTGAAGACCGGCACGCTGTCGCAGTATCGCTTCCTCGAACACGGGGCGTTCTGGGCGATCATCGTGCTCGGCGTGATAATGCTGGTGTCAGCCAAATACCACATCAACGAGACGATCACCGGGCTGATCGGCGCGACCTTGATCGGGCTGTCGTTCCTGTGGTCCGTGCGGCACAACCGGACGCACGGCGCCAAACCCGAAACGCTCAAGTCTGAGAGCGAGCCAAGCGCGTCGCCATAGGCGCGGCCCACATCAGCTGGAGCAGGTGGTACAGCAACAGCGGCGCGATCACGAAGCCAGCAACCTCCGCCGGGAACAAGATCGCAGCCAGCGGCGCGCCGATAGCGACGCTCTTTTGTACAGCCGCAAACAGAAACGCGATGCGGTCGGCGCGCGGATAGCCCATGACTCCGCTGAGCGCCCACGCGCCCGCCGTTGCCACCGCCAACAAAGCGACCACCAACCCCAAAAGAACCGCCCAGTCATAGGCGGTGAACATCGTCGTCAGCCCTTCTTCGACCGCGCCTGAAAACGCGACATAGACCGCGATCCCGATCACGATCCGGTCCAGCCACGCCACCTGGCTTTTGCGCTCGACAATCCACGCACGCGTCCAGCCCTGCACCGCTTGACCAATCAGGAACGGCAGTACGAGGATGGTCGCGATACGCACGATCATTTCGCTACCAATATTGGCTCCGCTCTCGCCGCCGAGCAGCGCAAAAAGCGGCGCGGAGATGAGGACCCCGGCAATATTGATCAGCGCCGCGCCGACGACCGACAACGCGGCGTTGCCATTCGCCAGGGTGGTATACGAGGTGGCCGACTGGATCGTTGACGGCAGCACGCCGAGATACACAAACCCCAGCGCCACCAAGGGCGGCAGCATCGTCGCGGCCACCGCGCCCAGCCCCCATCCGGCCAGCGCCATAACGCCGAACACCCAAAGGAACAAAGGCCCGAAGAACCGCCAATTGGCCAGACCCTTGGCAATCTCTCCGCGCGCAATGCGCATGCCGTTCACGAAGAAAAGAAGGAAGATGGCCACGCTGGAAACGGTCTGCGCTGTGGCGCGCGCCTCTCCCGCTGCGGGCAGAACCAGCGCCAGGGCGGTCGCGATCAGCAGCACCGCGATCATGGGATCGGCCAAAGGTTTCAGTCGAGCGAGCATCGCGCGCGCCCTGCCCTGCGTCGTTTGAATTGTCGAGGTCTAGCCCTGTGGAAGCAATCCGGGATGCAAATCCCAAGTCATCCGTTCAAACCGCCGCGCCTCGTCATTCTTTCCTTGCGCGCGCGCCGCGATGCCGCGCAGCTTGAGCAAGCGCGGATCGTTGCCCGCGCCCAGCGTGATCGCGTTGTCGAGCAGCACTTCGACCCTAAGCCAATCCTCAAGCCGCGCCGCGCGTTCGGCGTTGAGCAGAAGCGCTTCGGTGTTGCGCGGTTCGCTCAGCAGATGGCGGGCCAGCAAGACGTCCGCCGCCAGTGGATCGCCAAAATCGCGATAGGCCGCCGCCGCCTTGCGGGTCAGCGGCCAGGGACGGCGGGTTTTAGCGGCTTCACGATATAACTGCAACGCGCCGTCAAAATCGCGCGCGGCGTAAGCGGCGTCACCTGCAAGCGCGGCCACATCGCTGGACCCGGGCAAGCTTCTGCGTTGCCGGGCGGCGTAGCTCTTTGCCCGCCGCGTGGAGCCATTTTGCACCAGACGGCGCACTTCGCGGGTCTGTTCCGGCAGGTTGGGACGCGAAGGCAACGAAACCCAACCCAATGGGCGGCCTTTCAAGGCGCGCTCCAGATAAGGCGCAGCCGCAGCGCGGTCGCCTTGGCGTTCCAGCGCACGACCCACCAGCATGATCAAATAGGGCGATGCGTCTTCGCTCCGCGCCGCAGTTTCAAACCGGGCTGTCAGTTCGTCATCGCGTCCGCCCAGCCACAGCGACTTGGCCAGCAATTCAGCAACCCGCCCGTTGCCCGGCTGCTTGTCGGCCAGAGCGCCGAGCGTATCTGAGGCGCTGTCATAATTGCGTTCTGCCAAGTCAATCAACGCGTCGAGCATCATCGCCGACGGCACTTCTTCTTCGACCAATCCGCTGCGCCCGACGAGGCTTTTGGCCAACACAGGATTGCCCCCGCGCGCCGCCAAAACCGCTTTGAGGTATAACGCGCGCGGATCCTGCGGCGCGATATCGGCCAGCGCGCGCGTGACCTCCAGCATTTGGGTGAAATAGCCCGCGTCGCCCAAAGTCGCCGCGTATTCGGCCAGCGCTTCAACGTTTTCCGGATCGGCTTCGACCGCCGCCTCAAACCAAGGCAGCGCGTCGGTCAAACCGTGCGCGTCGCGCACCAATTGCGCGCGCAAGAGCAAAGCGGGTGCAAATTTAGGGCCAAGCTCGGTCGCGTATTCGGCGGCTTCAAGGGCTTGCACATGCTCGCCGCCGCTGAACCGCAGCCGCGCGATCGCCACCCAAAGGCCGGGGTTCTCCGGCTCCAGCGCGCGCGCTTCATCAAGCAAGCGGCCCGTATCGGTGAGATCGTCGTCCTCGGTCGCTTCGCGCGCTTCCTTCATAAGCGCCAGAAACTCTCCGCTGCCGGTGAGTTCGCTGGTGCCGGTGCCCGACGGCTCCCCCGAACCGCCACTGCACGCGGCGAGCGCGAGTGCCGAAAAAAGGATCGCTCCTTTACGCATGCAGATCGTACTGCTTGAGCAGGTCATACAGGGTCGGTCGGCTGATCCCCAGCATCTTGGCGGTGCTTGAAATATTGCCTTCGCTGCGGGCCAGCGCGTGACGGATAACGCGGCGGTCCGATTGTTCGCGTGCCGCTTTGAGGTTGAGGACGTTGCTGTCCTCTTCTTCCTCATCGCCATCGAAGTCCAGGTCTTCGGCGTGCACCAGCTTGCCATCGGCCATGATGACGGCGCGCTTCACCCGGTTTTCGAGTTCGCGGACATTGCCCGGCCAATCGTGGCTGTCGATGGCGCTGAGCGCGTCCGGAGCAAAGCCTGTGACCGCCGGGTTCATTTCCCCGGCAAAACGCTTGAGGAACGCCTTGGCCAGCAGCACTGCGTCGCCATGGCGTTCGGCCAGGCCCGGAATACGCACCACGATCTCGGCCAATCGATAGAACAAGTCTTCGCGGAACGTGCCGTCGTTGATCATGCTCTCTAGGTTCTGGTGCGTGGCGCACACGATCCGCGTGTCGACCGCGATGGTCTTGCGCCCACCGATCCGCTCAATCGTGCGCTCCTGAAGGAAGCGCAGCAGTTTGACCTGCAATGGCAAAGGAATGTCGCCCACCTCGTCGAGGAACAGCGTGCCGCCACTGGCGCTTTCGATCTTGCCCTCGGTGGTCTTGACCGCGCCGGTAAACGCGCCCTTTTCGTGCCCGAACAGCTCGCTTTCCAAGAGGTTTTCCGGGATCGCCGCGCAGTTGATCGCGACAAACGGACCATCGCTGCGGTCGCTGGCGTTGTGGAGACCTTGGGCGAGCAGTTCCTTGCCCGTCCCGCTCGCGCCCAGCAGCATGACCGAAACGCTGGTCGAGGCCACGCGCTCAATCGTGCGGGCGACTTTGACCATTTCGGGCGCGCCGGTGATCAGTTTGCCCAGCACTGTCTTGTCCTCGCTCGCGCTGGCGACAAGGCGGCGATTTTCCTGCTCAATCTGATGCAGGTTGAACGCGCGGCGCACGATCAGACCCAATGCGTCGATATCGAGCGGCTTTTGATAGAAATCGTAAGCGCCGCGCTCAATCGCCTGCAACGCGCTTTCGCGCGCACCATGGCCGCTCGCGACGATCACTTTGGTGTCGGGCTTTAACTCCATGATCGCGTCGAGCACGGCAAAACCTTCGCTGGTTCCATCGGGATCGGGCGGCAGCCCCAGGTCGAGCGTCACCACGGACGGCGCTTCGCTACGCAGAAGAGTCAGAGCGCTATCGCGGTCACCAGCAATCACGACTTCAAAGTCTTCGTAAGCCCATTTCAACTGGGCTTGCAGGCCTTCGTCATCCTCAACGATGAGCAAGGTGGGTTTCTTATCTGCCATCAGGCGACCTCTTTGGATTGCGCGGTGTCTGTGTCCACGTCGGCGGTTAACAATTGAGCGGTTTCGGGAACGGGCAGCACAACTTGGAAGCGGGTGCCTACGCCTTCGCGCGATTCCACCTGCAGGCGACCGCCCATAGCCTTGATCATCTCGCGCGCTTCGAAGGCGCCAATGCCAAAGCCGCCCTGCTTGGACGAGACAAAGGGTTTGAACAGACCGCTACGCACAAATTCGGGCGTCATCCCGCAACCGGCGTCAACGATTTCAATCACGGCCTTAAGCGATTCGGACCGGGCGTTGATGGTAATAGGCGCGTTGGGCTCGCTCGCATCGATCGCGTTTTGAACCAGATGGATCAACGCCTGCTCCAAAGCCTCCGCATCGGCGAGCGCCAGCGCCTCTTCGGATGCGTTTACGATCAGAGAATGCTCGCTTGCGAAACGGTCTTCGAGCGTCTTCGCGGTCATAGCCAGGTCCAGCGGCCTGAGCGCATCAACCGGACCGGATCCATAACGGCCAAGCCTGGCGAGCAACGCGTTCAGCTTCTCGGATGACTTTTGCAAAGTCACCAGCATGTCCTTTCGAAATTCGGGATTGTCGGCGTGTTTCTGCGCGTTAGCAGTCAGCAGCGAGAGCTGGCTGGCGAGGTTCTTGATATCGTGCATCACGAACGCCATCCGGCGATTGAATTCGTCAAACCGGCTTGCGTCCATCAACGCCTGTTGACCGGACTGTTCGGCGAGATAGCTGGCGAGCTGCTGTCCAACGACGCGGAGCAGATCAAAGTCTTCCCAGTCAAGCCGACGCATGATGCGCGGGCGCGCCAGAACGATACAGCCGACCAGACGATCAAAGTGGATCAACGGCACTAGCGCCCACGCGTCTTCGGCCTCGACCAGCCACTGAGGCACCTCGTCCAACTCGCCGTGGTGGTCGACACCGCTGCGCACTTCGTCGAGATCGAGAATGTGGTTGTGCCGCTCCAACAAGCCCGACAGCGTGTATTCGCCTGCCGCGGCGGGCACTTCGATCATCGGCCAGTTCCAGCGCGCGGTCAGCTCCAGTTGCGCCTCTTCGTTGGGCACCAACAGCAAGCCAGCCGGACTGTCGGTGATATCGCCGATCGCTTTGATCGCGCGTTCGTGAAAGCTCGCGCTGACGCTGGATCCACGCCCCACCGTGCGCGTGAAGCGCAGCCATTCCTCGCGGTAGTCATAGCGGTGTTGAAACAGGTGCTTGGTCGCGGTCACCCGCAGCCAGCCGCGCATGCGCTGTGAGGGCAACCAGATGATCGCAATTGCAACCGCAAAGATAAGAAAGACCAGCTGGCTCGCACGGCCAATATCGCCGCCCAACAGAGCGAGCGAACGCGTCACCAACACCATCAAGAGCAAATAACTGCCGATCACAAGCAAAGAGAGCGTCTGGAACGTCACCGCCCGGCTGGGGCGAAATTGCAGCCCGGCGCTGGCTTGGTTCGCTCCCATCGCAACAAGGCACGCCATGGCCCCACCAAACGCGCCGCGCAGGGCAATAAGCAAGACAGGGTACTGCCCGCCGAGATAGGCGATCGTGTAAAGGTTGAGATCAAAGGCGAACACCGCTGCGAGCGCTATTGTGCCATAGCGCAAGATCTCCCGCCCTGCCGCCGCCGCGCCCGCGTAAAGGTTGTGCAGCAGCATCAAGGCGCCAACCGTCACCAGCATAGACAGTATCACAGAGGCTTCGAAGGTCAGCGCCAACAATTCGGGCATCACACCAATGCGGGCGTCGATCAGCAGGAGGACCGGCTGAAGCGCTTCGACCAACGCCAGCGTGATCAGAACGGGACGAATGGGACGCAGGCTTTCATCGCGCCCATCGGCGGCAAACATTTTGAAGATCAGGAAAATATAGGCGAAGTTGCGAAAGCTCGACGCCAGCGCAGCGCCCGGACTGTTCGGCCCGTTGAGCGTCGCCATCGCGCACCACACGCCTGTCATAAAGCACGCGAACAAAGCGGCGCCGCGATCAGGACGTTTGCGGTCGCCAAATTTCGCAATCCACAGCCCCGCCCCCACGCTCAGCGCAGCGCCGGCGAAGTGCGCGAAGAAGCTGGCCAGATCGACCCAGCTTGTCGAGGCAGCCGACATGGTCATCGCGCGCCTTCGGGCCACAGGACAACACGCACTGTCTGGAGCAGTGTCACCAGATCAAGAAAGGGCGTGTAGTTCTTCGCGTAATACAGATCGTATTCGAGCTTTTTGCGGCTGTCATCGATCGACGCGCCATAGGGATAGTTGATCTGCGCCCAGCCCGTGATACCCGGCTTCACCATGTGGCGTTCGCCGTAAAAGGGGATCTGTTCTTGCAGATCATCCACAAATTGCGGCACTTCGGGGCGTGGGCCGACAAAGCTCATTTGCCCCATCAACACGCACCAGGTCTGCGGCAGCTCATCGATGCGAACCTTGCGGATGAACCGCCCGACGCGGGTAACGCGCGGGTCGTTCTCGCTGGCCCACTTCGCGCCATCCTTTTCCGCATCAGTGGTCATGCTGCGCAATTTCACGAGGTGGAAATTCTCGCCATAGAGGCCGACGCGTTCCTGTTTGAAGAAAGCGGGGCCTTTGCTGTCGAGCTTCACGATGATCGCGAACAGCGCGATAATGGGAAAAGTCAGCAGCAGCAGGATCACGCTGGCAACAATATCGAACACACGTTTGACCGCGCTCGACAACATACGCCCGCTTGAGAAGCCATCGGAGAAAATCAGCCAGCTCGGATTGACCGTATCGAGATCGACCCGCCCGGTTTCTCGCTCCAGGAAACTGGAAAAATCGTTGACGTGCACACCTTTGGTTTTGATGCGCAGCAAATCTTTCAAGGGCAGCGAATTGCGGCGTTCTTGCAGCGCGAGCACCACTTCGCTCACGCCCAAATTCTCGACGAAGCGGCCAAGGTCGTGGATCGCCTCGCGCGGGATGGCCTCTTCGACCAGACGTTCGGGTTCGCTCATAGCGATATAGGACACAATTGCGAAACCGCTTTCGGGACGATCGCCCAATTCACGCAGACGCTGCGCGCGGTCGCCCGCGCCCAGAACTAAAACCCGGCGACGGAAAGACGACGAGCCCAAAAAACTGGTCAGCAACAGGCGATCCATCACCAGGACCAAAACCGCCAGCCCCATCGCGTAAAGCAAGGTGGAGCGCCAGAATGTGTTTCCCGGAAGAACAAAATCTATGAACGCCAGCGCAATAATGCCCAAGCTGATCGCAACCAGCAGGCGCGCGCCGGCAAATCGCAGCGAGCGCAAAGCCAAAGGCCCGTAAACGCCGACCGAGATCATCGCGAGCCAGATGACGAGCGCCGACCCGAGCAGCGGGATCCACCGCTCGGAGATTTCGCCAGGATCCATCGCAATTTGCGCCGCGCGCAATTGCCAGGCCATCTCGCTCGCCACGACCAGCAGTGCCAGATCGAGCAAACCAAGCAGCAGCACAGCGTGCGGGATATAGTGCTTAAACAGGCGGATCATCGTTGGTCGCAGCGCTCACTTGAATGCGGGTGTGTGAGCCATGCGTTTAGAGCGCAGAGTTTAAGTGTCGGTAAACTTTACAAGCCCTTCTTAATCCCGCCTATTCCGGCGGGATGCAAAGGTTAACGCGCCAGCAACGAATGATGCCCGTTGCAACGCCAGGATTGCCCGCAAATTAGGGCGTCGCGTCCCCTTCCAGCGTGCCCGCCTCAAGCGGTCCAAGCGTGATGCCCTGCGATTGGATCACCTGCTCCGAATAACGGGCTTCCAAACCCAGAACGATGGCCCGCCGCGAGTAGAACGCCACGCCATCATCCTCAATGGTTCGAGCCAGATTGAACCATTGCCGAGGCCCCGCCTCGCCCTCTCCAAATGTGACCGCCTGCGTTAACAGCGCTCCGCGCCGTTCAAAGGTGGCGTAGGCGACCCACTGCGGCCGGCGGGCGCTTTCGAGTGGGTAAACCGCTCCACTGGCCCCGGCGGTGAATTGCAGCATGGAACCCGCGCGATCGAAATGCGCGCAGTAGAACGGCAATCCGCGTTCCCCCACGCGTTGCAGCGTCGTCAGGCGTTGGGCAAGCTGGTCAAAACTGACTGTAAAGCGCCGCACGAGGATTGAGAGGTCATAGCTCGTGGCCTCGCACGCCCGCAGAAACCGGCGATAGGGCATCAGCAGCGCAATCGCTACGTAGTCCGTAACGTGGTCGCGGAATATCTGCCGCGCTTCGGGAGATGAGAGGCTTCCGCCCTCCACAACGGTGTCAATCGCGTCGCGGTGTTCCAACTGGGCGATCTGGCGCGCTATCTGGAAACGCCGCGCCGCGCCGCCAAGCATTTCAGAGAGTTGCAGTTGGCGCGCGTGCAGATCAAGCCGATGCACCAGCCCGGGCACAACATCGGCGGGAAGGATACGCACCGTCAGCCGGTGCTTTTCGCGTAAACGCTCAATCAATGCTGCGCTGATATCTCCGCGTGAAAGGCGCAGCTCATCCGCTAGATCCTCTGCGGCGTGATCGAGATCGGCGAAGTGGTTTTGCCATCGTTCGATGGCCCGGCGCGCCTCGCCAGCGGGATCATCGGCGCGTTCCGCGTCCGGTCCCGAATTGTCGTAAAGTCGGGCAAAAGCGGCGGCCGCTTGTGGAGCGGCGGCGAGAAATTCCTGCACCTCCTCCCGGTCGATCCCCAGATCGGAAAATCGCTTGTCGGAAAAGCGCCGTACCAATCCATCCACGCCTCCGATGGCTTCGTCTTCGCGCAAAGAGCTGGGATCAAAGTCGAACCGCTCGATCACCTGCACCAGCACGCGCGCAGACAGCGGCCGTTGATTGCGTTCTATAAGATTGAGATAGCTGGGAGAAATGCCCAAGGAAGCGGCCATGGCGGCTTGAGTGAGGCCTTCGCGCTTGCGCAAGCGGCGCAAGGATGGACCGGCAAGGAGAGCGGCGTCTTTCATGCGAGGTTCTTGTAAATAATTTTACATACTTACACAAGAGCTACGCAGAATTCCGTGATATCGACACGAAAGTATGCAAATTTTCCTGTTATGACGCGGTGCAATATTGCACTTGGCGCACATCACCTCCCCTGGGATGCACCCCAACGATGTAACAGGAGAACCTCTCATGACGTATAACGACACCATCACCCAGATGCGCAGCCTTGTCGAAGCCAATGGCTCGGCCTGGAACGCGATCGATCCGGAAAGCGCCGCGCGCATGGTTCTCCAGAACCGTTTCAACACCGGCCTCGACATCGCCAAATACACCGCCAAAATCATGCGCGCCGACATGGAAGCGTACGATGCGAACCCCGCTGACTACACGCAGTCGCTGGGTTGCTGGCACGGCTTCATTGGTCAGCAGAAGATGATCTCGATCAAGAAGCACTTCGGCTCCACGAAGAAGCGTTATCTCTACCTCTCCGGCTGGATGGTCGCCGCGCTGCGCAGCGAATTTGGCCCCCTGCCGGATCAATCGATGCACGAGAAAACCTCGGTGCCGATGCTGATCGAAGAGCTCTACACCTTCCTCAAGCAAGCCGACGCGCGCGAGCTGGGCGGTATGTTCCGTGATCTCGACGCGGCGCGTGAAGCGGGCGACGAAGTGAAGGCGAAAGACCTCACCAACCAGATCGACAATTACGAAACCCACGTCGTGCCGATCATCGCCGACATCGACGCGGGCTTTGGTAACGCGGAGGCGACCTACCTCCTCGCCAAGAAGATGATCGAAGCGGGCGCCTGCGCGCTTCAGATTGAAAACCAGGTGTCGGACGAAAAGCAGTGCGGCCACCAGGACGGTAAGGTTACTGTCCCGCACGAAGACTTCATCCAGAAGATCCGCGCCTGCCGCCACGCCTTCCTCGAACTGGGCGTGGACGATGGCATCATCGTCGCCCGCACCGACTCGCTGGGCGCTGGCCTGACCAAGCAGATCGCTTACTCGACAGAAGCTGGCGATCTTGGCGACCAGTACAACAGCTTTATCGACGCCGATCCGGTCGATCCGGCCAACATCAAGAACGGCCAGGTTTACATCAGCCGCGACGGTCAGCTGCTAGAGCCCAAGCGTCTGCCTTCGAATCTCTACCAGTTCCGCGCTGGCACGGGTGTGGACCGCGTCGTCCTCGACTGCGTCACCTCGCTCCAGAATGGCGCTGACCTGCTGTGGATCGAAACCGAAAAGCCCCACGTTGAGCAGATCGCCAGCATGGTCGACAAGATCCGTGAGACGGTGCCGAACGCCAAGCTCGTCTACAACAACTCGCCCAGCTTCAACTGGACGCTGAATTTCCGCCAGCAAGTCTTCGACGCCTGGCAGGAAGCGGGCAAGGACGTGTCGGGTTACGATCGCGCCAAGCTGATGAGCATTGACTATGACGCAACCGATCTGGCCGCTGAAGCCGATGAGAAGATCCGCACCTTCCAGGCCGACGCTGCGAAGCGCGCGGGCATCTTCCACCACCTCATCACGCTGCCGACGTACCACACAGCGGCGCTGTCAACCGACAACCTTGCCAAGCGTTACTTCGGTGAAGAGGCCATGCTCGGCTACGTTCTCAACGTGCAGCGCGAGGAAATCCGTCAAAGCATCGCTTGCGTGAAGCACCAGAACATGGCCGGTTCGGACATCGGTGATGATCACAAAGAGTACTTTGCCGGTGAAGCCGCGCTGAAAGCGGGCGGCAAAGACAACACGATGAACCAGTTCGCCGCTTAAGGGCTCAAAACGCCCAATATGCGGGAATTGTCGCCCACGGGGTTGCATCCATTGCAGCCCCGTGGGAACCGTTTCGCATCGCAACCACTGTGAGATCACGCCCCTTTTTGTTTTGTGGTCTCGGGAGAGAATAAGAATGAGCGACACGCCCAACGCTGAACCAAAACCCGCCGAACCAGGCCGCGCCCGCGCCCTGCTCTCAACGGCGGATATGAAATTGCTGCGTCGCGCGCTGGAAAGCCACGCGCGCACCACCGAAGACCGCGAAGAACTCGCCAAGATTAACGCGCTGCACCACCGTCTTGGGACTTACGTTCCCTCGTAAGGCGAAGCGCACCCCTTTCTCCTGGGGAGGAGAATACGACCGTCGAAGCTCTGGTTCGCCAGCGCTTTCGGCGGTCGTTCTTTTTGAACGCTTAGCGTTTTCGGGATTTTAGACCGGCGGCGGCTGGATATCGTAGAACAGGACCAGCAGAATCGAGAGCGTTGTTACCATCAAGGCGACAAGCGGGACGCCGGTGCGGATGTAGTCAACGAACTCATACGAACCCTCCGACATGATCAGCATGTTCGTCTGATAGGCAATCGGCGTCGCGTAACACAGGTTGCAACCAAACAGCACGGCGAGCACGAGAGGCTCGGGCGGAATGCCCAATTGCGCCGCGATGCTAAAGGCGATGGGCGTGCCCACCGTCGCAGCGGTCGCGTTCGAAGCAAAGTTGGTGATGAAGGTCACGAACGCCATGATGGCCGCCAAAACCAGCGCGGGCGGCAGATAGGCAAGACCAAGCGACAACGTCTCACCCAACCACGCCGCCGCGCCGCTTTCATCGATCACACGGCCAAGGGCAATACTCGCGGCCACCAACACGATGACCTGGCCCGAAAGCGCCCTGCCCACCCGGTCGAATTTCACGCAACCGGTGACAAACATCAGGATTGATCCCGCGAGCGCGGAGATCGCAATCGGAAACACGCCCACCGCCGCGGTGACAACCGAAAAGGCCATAATCGCCGCGGCAAGGAACGCTTTTGAGCGTCGCGGGAGCTCACGCGCGCCGTCGAGCATCAGCAAGCTGTCTCCGCGGGCAAAGGCCTGCAGATCTTCTTCGATCCCCATGACCAGCAGCACATCGCCTTCCGCGATCCGCAGGTCGCCGACTTCGGAATACTGATCTTTTTCACCTAGCAAGCGCTCAGGCCGGTGAATACCAAGAACGGCAACGCCATAAAGATCAGCGATACCCGAGCTCGGTAGCGTGCGCGTTATGAGGCGCGAATCGGCGGTCACCGTCATTTCGAAGACCATCACATCCTCGCGCTGCGCCGAGGCCGTGCGTTTGATGCGATCCAGCACCCAATTGGGCGCCAATTGCCCCTTTAGCTCACGCGTCGCGTCTTCCAACGCTTCGTGGCTGCCTGAAATGTGCAATTGCTGCTGCGGTTGCAGCGCGCCTGTGGGTGGGTTGTGAAGCGTGATGCCTTTGGGCAGCTTGTCCTCGATCTCCCACAATTCCTTGCCCGCCAGCACCGAATTCGTCCCCACCCGAAGGCGCGTGTGGAATTGCCGGGTCAAGGCCTGCGCTTCGGTGCGGTTGTCGTTGAGCAGGCGAGGCATAACGAGCCACATGTAAGGCAGCGCCACCAGGGCCGCGATCAGCACTATCGGCGTGAAATCGAACACGCCAATCTCGCGCATGCCCAAATCCACCGCGATCGACACCACGAGGATATTGGTCGAGGTGCCAATCGTGGTCGCCAACCCGCCGATAAGCGATGCCGCGTTCAAAGGCATCAGCGTCTTGGAAGTGGCCATCGCGCCTTTATGCGCGAGCGCGGCGAAGATCGGGATCATCAACACGAGAACCGGCGTGTTGTTGACGAACATCGACAGCACCAGCGTGATAATGAGCGAAAACAGCAGCCCCAATTGAAGATTGAAGCGGAACAACCGCTCCAACAATCGCGCCGCCGGATCCAGGGCGCCCGTCACCACCAGCCCCCGGCCCATGATCATCAACGCGCAAATAGTGATCAGCGCGTAATGCCCGAACCCACCAAAGGCGAGCGCCAGGCCATCAATCGGCTTGTCACCCTGGAGGGGGAAGAAATAGAGGCCCACCGCGATCACCGCGATAGTCACCAGGCTGATAATTTCGACCGATGATCGTCCTCTTGCGAAGAAGACAAACATTAAGACGGTCACCGCCATCGCTGCGATAGCGTGATAGGAAGGTATCGATACCATGAAGCCTCTCGTCCTCGCTTACATCTGCGAGGGGCCGACGAATGGCAAGCGGTTTTGCGCAGAGGGCTTAGTCATGCCTTCCATATCGACCGGTGCAGCACCATCGAACTCAAAGAGTTCGCAAGCGCGAGCGCGCGTCGGCCGAAAGGCCGCCCCCTCGGAGATATGAGCGAAGCGAATTGTCGTGAGAGAAAAAATGGTGCCCCTGGCCGGACTCGAACCGGCACTCCCGTAGGAAAGCGATTTTGAATCGCTCGCGTCTACCAATTCCACCACAGGGGCCCAAACCACCAGAACAGCGTCGCGCTTTCGCGTGGAAGGCGCGCTGTTAGCGTTACCGGGCGAACGCATCAAGGCCTGCTTTTTCCCGCCTCAATTTCTTTGCTCTCTCAGACGGTTTTTGATCAAACGAGCAAAACTGCCCACAAACGTTACCACTTGAGACTTCACTAGCTCTTGAGGCCAGCGCGCTTGGCTGTCATTAGCGTGTGTAATCAGGGGCTAAAGAAGGGTCGAAATGTGCGCGGTTTCTGGGGCTTTATAAAGAACCGGCCTATCATTTCAGGGCTGATTGCCCTTGTGATCGTGGTGATTGCCTTTTCGATGCTGGCTGGCGGAGGAAAGCAATATGAATATGTCCGTGAGGACGTAGGCCGCGGCGAAGTGATCCGCGTGGTATCAGCCAGCGGATCGCTGCGCGCGCTCAACACCACCAATGTGGGTTCTGAAATTTCGGGACAGGTGACCGCCGTCTATGTCGACTTTAACTCACCCGTGACCAAAGGGCAGTTGCTGGCGGAAATCGATCCGACCCGCCCACGCGCTCAGGTCACACAGGCACGAGCGCAAGTTCAACTGGCCCGCGCCACTCTTGCGCAAGCGGAGGCCGCCATCGCCCGCGGGTTGACCGATGTGGAGGTGCAAACACGCGAATATGACCGCCGCGTTGAGCTTCAGAAAAAGGGTTTTGTCTCCAGCGCTGGCGTCGATCAGGCGCAGAACGCGCTGGTAGCGGCCAAAGCGAACCTCAATTCATCACGCGCCCAAGCGCAAAGCGCGCGCGCGCAGATCGCACAGAGCACAGCGAGCCTGCGTTCCGCCGAGCTCGATTTATCACGCACCCGTATCATCGCACCCACCAGCGGCGTGGTGATCGATAAGTTGGTTGAGCCCGGCACAACAGTCGCGGCAAGCTTCCAGACACCTAACCTTTTCACCATCGCCGCGGACACAAGCCGAATGCAGGTCGAAGCCTCGGTCGATGAGGCGGATATTGGTCAGGTTCGCGATGGACAAGAAGTGCGGTTCACGGTCGATAGCTACCCCGATGACGTTTTCGAAGCACGTGTGCAGCAGATCCGCCAGGCCGCAACGCAAGAGGCCTCAGCGGTCAGCTATCTGGTGATCCTCGATGTCGCCAATCCAGAGGGCAAACTGCTCACCGGTATGACGGCCAATGTGGACATCATCACCGGCAAGAAAGACAACGCGCTGCGTGTGCCGATTGCCGCAACGCGCTTCCTCCCCCGCCTGGAAGACCGGGCGCATTTGGAGAATGAAGAGAGCGACGAAGCAGAGAATAAAGCGGGTCAATCAACGGTGTGGGTGCCAGGCGAAGAAGCGTACAAACCGGATCGCCGCTCGATCACTTTGGGCTTGGTTGGCGAAGACTTTGCTGAAGTCACCGGCGGGATTGAGGAAGGACAAACGATCCTCGTCCGGTCGCGCGAATTGAGCGACAGCGAGCTGCAAAATGGCCGGGGGAGCGGCAACTGATGCACCCGCTGGTGGAAACCCGCGACCTGGTCAAAACCTACACGCTGGGCGGCGAGACGATCCACGCGGTGGACGGCGTCTCGCTTACCATTGAGCGCGGCGAATATGTCGCGATCATGGGCGCGTCGGGATCGGGCAAATCCACATTCATGAACATGATCGGCTGTTTGGATGTACCCAGCAGCGGGACGGTGCTGATCGACGGGATCGAAACCGACGACATGTCGACCGACGACCTCGCCGGCCTTCGCAATCGCAAAATCGGTTTCGTGTTTCAGCAATTCAATCTGCTCGCCCGGACGACGTCGATCGATAATGTCGCGGTACCGTTGATCTACGCCGGGCTCGACACCGCCACACGGCGAGAACGCGCGACGGCCAAGCTGATCGATATGGGCCTGGAAGATCGACTGCTGAACACGCCGGCCAAGCTATCGGGCGGACAGCAACAGCGTGTCGCCATCGCCCGCGCGCTGGTGACCGAACCTCTGATTCTGCTCGCAGACGAACCCACCGGCGCGCTCGACACCAAGACCAGCGAAGACATTATGGCAATCTTCGAGCAATTGAACGCCAGCGGAATCACCGTGATCGTGGTCACTCACGAAGACGAAATCGCGCAGCACGCCAAGCGCCGGATCGAATTCCGCGACGGCAAGGTGATCGAAGATCGTTTGGTTGAAGACCGCCTCATCGCGCGGTCACGCGAAGACGTGGTGGCCTGATGGCGACGCGTTCCGACAAGTCCGCTACCAAAGCGCTCGCGCCCAAGCGGCGTTTCTTTGCTGACTGGGGCGTCAATATTGCGATCGCATTCACGGCCCTGCGCACCAACCTGATGCGGTCCTTGCTGACCATGCTGGGTGTGATGATCGGAGTTTTCGCGGTAACGTTGGCAGTTGCAGTGGGCAACGGCGCGGCGGAGGCGGTGACCGACACGGTGAACCGCTTTGGCTCGAACATGGCGTTTGTCATCCCTCGTCCCGACGACAATCAGGAATTCGGCCCTCCGCGCCGCACGCGCGAACGTGGGCGCCTAACCCAACGCGACTTGCGCGCGATTGAGAACGAAGTGCCCAATATCCGTGCAGTCGCGCCGCAATTGCGCGACACTGTCGATGTCGAAGTGGCTGGGGCCTTGGCAACGACGCAAGCGGTGGGATCCACGCCCGGCTACGGCGTCGTCACCAACCAACTCGCGGAACGCGGCCGATACATAAGCGATTCCGATATCGGATCGGCCGCGCGTGTGGTCGTGCTGGGGACGACCGTGGCCGAAAGCCTCTTCGGGGACAGCGATCCGGTGGGACAAAAGGTGCGCGTCAACGAAGTGCCCTTCATTGTCATTGGCGTGCTCGAATCCAAAGGCTCTACCTTCGGTGACGATGGAGATGACACGCTGGTCATGCCGATCAGCACCATGCGACAGCGCTTTGTGGGAGACCGATTAGCCGGCCCCTACGATCTGCAATTCGCCTTCGTCGCGTTTCAGGATGGCGTCCCGCTCGACAAGGGCAAAGAGGACATCGTCAAGGTCATGAAGGCCCGGTACCGGGTGAAGGAAGGCGAGGTCACGCCCTTCACCGTGCGCACCACCGAAGAATTCGTCGAACAAAGCAACTTCATCACCGGCATTTTACAGGCGGTGCTGGTCTCGATCGCCTCGATTTCGCTGCTTGTCGGAGGCATCGGGATCATGAACATCATGTTGGTCAGCGTCACCGAACGCACACGCGAGATCGGCCTGCGCATGGCGCTTGGCGCGCGCAAAAGCGACATTCGTAACCAGTTTCTAGTTGAGGCTGCGGTCCTGTGCACTTTGGGCGGAACGGTGGGGCTGATCCTGGCCTGGGCGGTGGGCCTTGCGCTTTCAACCTACGCCGATTTCCCGGTGCCGGTTGGCCTTGGTACAGCGCTCGGCGCGATCATCTTTTCAGCGATTATCGGCCTGACCTTTGGCGGCTATCCAGCGGTCCGCGCTTCTCGACTTTCACCGATTGAAGCGCTGCGGACGGAGTAGCCGCTTAACGCAGCGAACCGGCCAAAATTTTGTGCAGTTTTGAATGCAGCGTGTCGTTCGCGGCCAGGATTTGCGCGGAGTGGATCGGGTTTGACCGACCGCGGAAATCGCTAACGAAGCCGCCCGCTTCGCGCACGAGCAAGCAACCCGCCGCCGTGTCCCAATCGTTCAGGCCGCTTTCCCAGAAACCGTCAAAGCGCCCTTGCGCAAGGTAAGCCAGATCAAGCGAGGCCGCGCCAAAGCGACGAATTCCCGCCACTTCCGGACCGATCGCGCCGAAGATGCGGCTCCATTCCGCAAAATTGCCATGGCCTTGGAAGGGAATACCCGTGGCGATCAACGCATCCGAGAGACTCCGGCGCGCAGACACACGCAGCCGCGCGTCTTGCAGCCAAGCGCCGCGTGTTTTCTCCGCCCAATAGGACGCGTCTTGAATAACGTCGTAGACCAGTCCGGCGGTCACATCGCCCCAGCCGTTGCCATCAAGGCGAGGCTCTTGCACCGCGATGCTGATCGCGAAATGTGGGATGCCGTGGAGAAAGTTCGAGGTTCCATCCAGCGGATCGATAATCCAGCGCGGCTTGCCCTCATCGCCTTCAATAACGCCGGCCTCTTCGAGCACGAAGCCCCAACCCGGACGCGCCTGCGTCAGTTCGTCGTACAAGGCGCGCTCGGCGCGCATGTCGGCTTTGGAAACGAAATCCGCCGGGCCCTTGCGGCTGACTTGCAGGTGCTCAACTTCGCCAAAGTCGCGGCGTAGGCGCCCGCCCGCTTTGCGCGCGGCGCGCTCCATTACGCGGATCAGGCCGGAAAACATGCTCATTGTCTTATCCCTTGGGAGTTAGCTCGCTTTACCGACATAGGTTTGTTCGTAGACATCAACCACGATACGCGTGCCGCTTTCGATGTGCGGGGGCACCATGATGCGAACGCCATTATCCAACACCGCCGGTTTATAGCTCGAAGAAGCCGTCTGGCCCTTCACCACCGCGTCAGCTTCGACGATCTCGGCTTCGATCTGTGCGGGCAGTTGCACGCTGATCGGCTTTTCTTCCCAAAGTTCGAGCATGACTTGCATGCCATCCTGAAGGAACGGGCGCGCGTCGCCCAAGAGGTCGCTCGGCAGGTTGATCTGCTCGTAGGTGTTGGTGTCCATGAAGACCAGCATATCTCCGTCTTCGTACAGGAACTGATATTCCTGCGTATCGAGGCGCACTTTCTCAACCGTATCGGCGCTGCGAAAGCGGACGTTGGTCTTGCGGCCGTCCTGCAGGTTTTTCATCTCGACCTGCATATAGGCGCCGCCCTTGCCCGGCTGCGTGTGCTGGATCTTGGCGACCTTCCAGATGCCACCTTCATACTCGATGATATTGCCCGGACGGATATCGACGCCGCTGATCTTCATTTCGCAAGGCTTTCTAGAAACTGGTGTTGCGCAGGTGAGGGCCGGTCAGCGAGGGCGCGCGGCAAATCGCGCATGGCTCCAAGGCCGCCGGGCTCAGGTGATGCGCGCGCATAGCCGAGGGCGCGCATGACAGCAAGCGGTGTGAGCGCGGGCCCGTCTTTGCGCGATTTCATGGTTAATCCTGTTTAACCCTACCAGCCGGTATGATAGGTGCGCCGCAACCAAGAGGTCCGCCCGCAATAATGAAGACTCCGCATATCCTAATTCTGGCGCTGGTGGCGGCGACTATCGCGGCCTCCGTGCCGTCTGGCGCGCAGGAAGGACGTCCGCTTCGCACTTTGCCGCACGGCACCTATTCGTGCGCCCTGCCGGGTGATGCCAATGGAGACGCGACGACGCCGGTCGAAAGCGAAGGGTTTCGGATTGTTCCGGGCTCCGGCTATCGCGATGCCGAAGGCGTGCGCGGCCTGTATCTTTTGCGCGGGACCAGGGTGACCTTCACCAGCGGGTCCAAAAAGGGTCAGCGCTTTGAGCGTTTGGGCAATAACACGCTTCAACGGCTTAAAGACGATGGCTCCAAAAGCCGGATGACCTGCATTCGGCTTGGCGGGACCGGCTAAAACGCGGTCTAAGGGGCGATATCGGCCTCGCCCTCATCGCTGTCTTCAACGGCTTCGGGCGGTTTCGCCGCATCCAAAGTCCCCTCAGTCGCGGGTCCTGAAAGCGTTTCGGGTACAGTGGGCGCGGGCGTGGCTTGCGGAACAGGCGGTGCGGCCGCCGGTGTTGTGACATCGGGAAGCGACGCATCCACGTCGGGCGTTTCGACGGGCTGCGGCGGCGTTTGCGGCTCAGGCTCGGCCTCAATCGCAGCGGGCTCCTCGTCCGTTGAAACATCTTCCGCCATTTTCAGCAGAGTTGTCCCGAACACGATCCAGACCGCCGATGTGAGCGTGGCGGTGATGACGATGGTGAGAAGGCGGTCAAAAAATTTCATAGTGTCGTTCCTAACGCGGTTCGGGCGAGAGGTCACCGTTGGGCTTGGCGATCGCTACTCTGCCTGCGCGATTGCATTCGCAAAAGCTTTCACTGACGCGGCTTCATCCGTATTCCACACACCGCCCGATACCGCTAAAAAGTCCACTCCCGCCTGCACTAATGGCGCGCAATTGTCCGGCGTGATCCCACCAATTGCGACCACTGGGATTTCGAACAGCTTGACCCACCATTCGATCACTTCGGTGGTCGGGCGTTTGGCGTCCGGCCCTTTATCCTTGGTCGTCGAGGGGAAGAACGCACCAAACGCGACATAATCGGCCCCGGCTTCGCCCGCTTCCATCGCAAGATGCTTGGACGCGTGACACGTCACACCGATCTGCGCATCCTTACCTAACACTTCGCGCGCCTCGCGCGGATCGCCATCGTCTTGCCCCAGATGCACGCCGTCCGCTTTCAACCGCTTGGTGAGCGGCACCGAATCGTTGACGATGAACGCGCATTCGAAGCGCGCGCATATCGCCTGCAAGGGCTCCGACAAGCGCGCCGCTTCGTGTTGGTCGACGCCCTTCACGCGAAACTGAAACGCAGCGATCACGTTGCCATCCTCGCCCTTCCCCGCTTCAAGCGCGCGTTCGAGGCGTTGGGGAAAGTCGCCGCCCACGTCGGTCGGAGAAATAAGGTAGAGCTGCGTGTTCATCGCTGTGTCCGTCATGGCGCCGCCCTTAGCGCGCGGGGACACGCCCTGCCAACTGCGGATCACGAGAGCGGCGCCTAGATAAGCGCGTTAATTGCCCTCGCCTTCCTGTCCGGCCTTGGGACAGCGCCTTTCGCGCGGCTCGCCCACCGGCGCAAACATGGTATCCAAACCGTTAACTGGCGTTGGAAGGAGACACGCGGATGCGCATCGCACAACACATTGGCTGTTTGGTTTCAGCTTGTTCCTTGGCGTCGGCAGCGCCCGCAGCGGCGCAGCAGCCCGCGCGCCCGATCATCGCCACCAATGTCTCGTTCTTCGAAGAGGTCGAGCTTGGCGATTTAACGCTAAGCCCGGTCAACATCTTCCACGACACACGCTGCGCTGATCCCGAATTGTGTTTTCAGAACAACGAATTCGCCATTTCGGTGATCATGTTCACGGAGGAAGGACTGCGCGAGGTGATCCTGCGCCTGTTCGAACCGACCAAAGTGCCCGGCGGCGTCCTTACCCTGACCGATACAGGAACCCCTCCCAGCCGCAGCGGCGCGATTGAGCTCGATCGTTACAAGCTGGAATTGGCGTTCCGCCCCGCGCCGCAACAACGCAGCGCGAGCCGCACGCCAGGGTTGCCGGAGGCTTAGCCAGCCCCGAAGCTTAACCCGCACCCAAACTCAACCTGCTACGCTCGCCTCGGCGATCTGATTGATCGCAGTGCCAAGCGCGCCGTCAAATTCTTCGTCCGACTGGCCCTTGCGAAGGTCCTGCAGCAATCCGCGCGAGAAGCTAGCGATCATGCCGGGATTTTTGGAGAGATGCGCGCATGCGTCATCGGTCGAGTAACCACCCGAAAGAGCCACCACGCGAAGAACGGCGGGGTGTTCAATAGCCGGCGTGTAGTGCCCCGGTTTCACCGGGATCGAAAGCTTGAGCATCACCTGGCGGCCTTCCGGCAGAGCGTCGAGGCCTTTGAGAATTTCCGCCAGCAAGATATCTTCGCCGGCTTCGCGATCCGCAGCGGTGATATCGTATTCCGGCTCCAGCATGGGCATGAGCCCCGCATCCGCAATCTGGTTGCCGACGGCGAATTGTTGAGACACGATCGCCGCAATGCCTTCCGCATTTGCCGACTTGATCACTGAACGCATCTTCGTGCCGAACATGCCCTTGGCGACTGATTTTTCGAGCAGAGCGGGCAGCTTATCGAGCGGCTTCATCAGCTGCACGCCGTTTTCCTCATCGGCAAGACCCTGATCCACCTTGATGAATGGGACAACGCCGCGCGCTTTGAGAGCGTCCGCTGTCGGCTTGCCATCGACATCGCCATCCATCGTTTTTTCGAACAGGATTGCGCCGATGACCTTCCCGCTGGAGAAGCACGGCGATGTGATCACGCGACCGCGCATCTGGTGGATTTGAGCGAACATTTCATCGTCGCCCGACCATTCGCTGTCCTCGACACCGTACCCACGCAAAGCCTTGGGTGTCGAACCGCCCGACTGGTCCAAAGCGGCGATAAAGCCATGGCCTTCGGCGATCTTTGCGGTCATTTGTTCGGTGTTCATGGCGGCGAATTTCCCCCGGAAATTGGATGCGTAATTGGATGCGTAATTGGATGCGTAAGATGATGGCACGGCCTTAGCCAGCGCGCCCCTGTGCTGCAACTGCGAATACCGTCCAATTCTGAGCGGCGGCTCCCGTTAACCGCGCTTCGAAAATTTGCGGATGATACCGGTAAAGCTGAGCGCTGGCTTACCATCACCGGTGATCAGTCCGCGGACAAAAATTGTCTTGCCCCCGCCACGCGTCACTTCACCGCGCGCTTCGACCAGGGCGCCGGGCTGGATACCGCCCAGAAAGTCGCTCGACAGGTTCATGGTGACCGCCATAGCGCCGTCCAACTCGTCATTGGCGATGGCGAACAGCGCAAAATCGGCGAAGGTCATCAGGCACCCGCCGTGCATCGATCCCGCGCCGTTCATGTGCTTGGCCTCAGCCCGAAACGCGCTGAGATAGGAGCCGTCCTCTTCGCGCCGCATAAAGAACGGGCCCGACTGAGTTTCGAACGGATCATGGTTCCAGTGATACCAGCCCGCAAACTCACCTTCGGTTGCTTGCACCGCGCCGCCATATCCATATTCGGTCTTCTCGACGTCGCTCATTTTACAAACTCTTCCAGAAAACGCCGCGCGACCGGGCTCAAGCTCGCGCGAGCAAGCACGACCGAGGAACCTTCGTTCCAGATCGCTTCGCTGTTCGCCAGAACGATTAACGTGGTCCGATCCTCCGGGATTTTGAGATAAATCGCCGAATATTTCTGATCGTCCTTGCCCGAATGCCACATCAGACGCTTTGACTTGTAGTCCTCAAGCCACCAGCCAAGGCGGTAATCGCCGAGCGGCCCGATAACCTGGCGCTCCGCCAGCCGTGCGCGGTGCTCCTGAGGGACCAATAACCCCGCGTCATACGCGATATCGAACGCGGCTATAGCGCGAGCGTTCGCGACCATACCTGCTGCGGCTCTAAAATCATCGTCGGGATAGGGTTGTTTCTTAATCCGGCCGTCTTGCACATGGTGCGGCATGGCAAGGTGGCGCAGAGCCGCGCCGCTGTCCGGATCACGCCACCCCAGCGCGACATCCTGCATCCCCGCCGGTTTCAGCACCCGATCGCGCACAATATCGCGCAGCGCGCGACCATCAGCGCCCTCGATAGCGCGGTCAATGCGCGCGAAGGCAATGGGATTGTAGACAAACGTGTCGGCGTTGGCCCGCATGTCGAGCATCTGACCAAGAGTTGTCGCTTTGTCGCAATCAATTGGCGCAATCGGATTGCCAAAGGAATCCGCGCCCCCGCTCATGAAGGGAATTGAGGTTTGCACAAAGCGCTCGCATATCCGCTCCCAGCCCGCGTCTTTGCGCATCGGAATCGACAGATCGATCTCACCAGCCAGGCTCTCTGCATGGATGGCGGTCGCTGCAATCGGCTTGGTGACAGAAGCAATGTAGTATGTGGTTTCCGGCGAGGTGGGAATGTCGGCCTCATCGTCCGACCAACCCAGATAGGCTTCCCAAGCGATTGCGCCGTCTTTGACGATCACCGCGCTCATCGAGGGCGTGCGCGTGTCTTTGCGAAGTTGCTCCAGGAAGGTTTCGAAACCTTCGTACCGGCCATCATCGGCAGAGGCGGCGTGACTGAACAGGAAAGCCATCAGCGCCAATGTAACGCGAACGATCACGCTTGCCACATCTGCAGACGGCGCAGATTGTCCGATAGCTTTTGATCCGGCACCAGCGGCGCAAGACTGCGCTCGGTCACTTTCCATCCGCCAAAGGCGTATTTACGCCACAGATCGGTCAGCAAGAAGCGGCCTTTCCATTCCTTCACCCCGATCTTCAGCTCCAGATCCACCGGAGCGGTGAACCACACCAGCTTGCCATACCGGCGCATAATGTTGTCGCCAAAGCGATAGCCGAGGCAGCGAAAATCGCGCTCCATCGCGGCCACCAGACTGGGCCGGTCGAGGATTTCGGGCGGATCGGTCGCGAACATGAGGACGCAGTCGCGCGCCATAAACCGCTTCAACTCGCTCGCATCGCGGCGCATCCAGCCGTGCATGATGCGCTCTTCGCGCTCTTCAATAATGGCGGGAATTTTGGACATGGGTTCGCCAGATTTAAGGGGGGATTGGGCGTTCGCAGCGTCAGCGGGAAAGAGCGGCCACGCCGGGCAACTCTTTACCTTCCATCCATTCGAGGAACGCACCCCCGGCTGTGGAGATGTAAGTAACGTCGCCCGTTACGCCCGCCAAAGCGAGCGCCGCGACCGTGTCCCCGCCGCCCGCCACACTGGTGAGCGAGCCCTCTTGCGTCAGCGCGGCGGCGTGACGGGCCAGCGTCATCGTGGACGCGTCGAACGGTTCGGTCTCAAACGCGCCTAACGGGCCGTTCCACACAAGCGTGCGGCAGGTTTTGAGTACATCCGCCAGCGCCTCGGTCGCCTGCGGGCCGATGTCGAGGATCATCTCGTCCTCAGCGACCTCGTGTACGTTGCAGGTCCGAAGGCTCTCAGGGTTCGCCGCGAATTCCTTGGCCACCACAACATCGTAAGGCAGGTGCACGGTGCAGCCCGCGTGATCGGCCTCGTCCATGATCTTGGACGCGGTGTCGGTCAGGTCATGCTCGCAAAGCGATTTGCCCACATCGACCCCGCGCGCGGCGAGGAAGGTGTTGGCCATGCCACCACCAATGATGAGGTGCTGCACGCGGCCCACGAGGTTTTCAAGCACGGCCAGCTTGGTCGAAACCTTCGCCCCGCCCACTACCGCCGCAACGGGCGCTTCCGGGTTGCCAAGAGCGCTGTCGAGCGCTTTCAGTTCCTTCTCCATCGCGCGGCCTGCATAAGCCGGGAGGATATGCGCCAACCCTTCGGTGGTTGCATGCGCGCGGTGCGCAGCGCTGAACGCGTCGTTGACGTAGAAGTCGCCATGCGCCGCGATGGATTTGGCGAAGTCCGGATCGTTGGCTTCTTCGCCGGGCCAGAAACGCGTGTTGTCTAGCAAACCAATGTCGCCATCGCGCAGGATGCCGATGGATTGCTCAACCACCGGGCCGGCGACCTCAGGGATGAACATGATCTCTTTGCCGACGACGCTTTCCACATCGCCAATGACCATGCTGGTCGACAGCACCGAGGAGCGCTGCCCCTTGGGACGGCCGAAATGGGCGAGCAGCAGGACCTTGGCCCCGCGCTCGCTCAATTCGAGGATGGTCGGCTTGACCGCCTCGGCCCGGGTCAGATCGGTGGCCGATCCATCCTTCATCGGAAGGTTGAGATCGACCCGAACCAGAGCGACCTTGCCGGTCACATCACCCAGATCATCGCCAAGATCGTCGAGCGTCTTGAAAGCCGCCATTGCCGCCTATCCCTTTGTGTTGCTTAGAGGAACGTCGCCATGACACCGGCGGTGTCGATCATGCGGTTCGAGAAACCCCACTCGTTGTCGTACCAGCTGACGACGCGGGCAAGTTTGCCTTCCATCACGCTGGTTTCAAGGCTGTCCACGGTGGAACTCGCCGGGTGGTGGTTGAAGTCGCTGCTGACCAGCGGATCGGCGGTGTAGTCAAGCACGCCCTTCATCGGACCTTCGGCGGCGGCTTTCAGCGCAGCGTTCAGCTCTTCCGCTGTCGTGTCACGCTTGGGTGTGAAGACAAGGTCAACGAGCGAAACATTCGGCGTCGGCACACGGACGGACGAACCGTCGAGCTTGCCCGCGAGCTCCGGCAGAACCAGACCCACCGCGCGCGCGGCGCCGGTCGTGGTTGGGATCATGTTCTGCGCGCCACCACGGGCGCGGCGCATATCGCTGTGCATCTGGTCCAGCATGCGCTGATCGTTGGTGTAGGAGTGGATCGTGGTCATGAAACCGCGCTCAATCCCCACGGTGTCGTGCAGGACCTTGGCCACCGGCGAGAGACAGTTGGTGGTGCAGCTCGCGTTTGAGACGATCACGTCCTCAGCGCTCAGCGTTTCGTGGTTCACGCCGTAAACGATGGTGGCCGATACATTCTTGGCCGGGGCCGAGATCAGCACACGCTTTGCGCCCGCCTTAAGGTGCGGTTCGGCGGCTTCGTGACTTTGGAAGAAGCCGGTGCATTCCAGCACAATGTCCACGCCCTGCGCGGCGTGCGGCAGGTTGCCCGGATCACGCTCGCTGGTGACCGCGATGCTCTTGCCGTTTACGACGATGGCGCCGTCCGCGACTTCGACCGTGCCGGGGAAACGGCCGTGGGTGGAATCGTACTGGAACAGCAGCGCGTTCGACTTGGTGTCCGCCAAATCGTTGATCGAGACCAGCTCAAGATCGTGATCGCTGCGCTCCAGAATGGCGCGCGCGACAAGACGCCCGATGCGTCCGAAACCGTTAATGGCAACTTTGGTGGCCATGAAAGAAACTCCTGCTTAAGCGTTCAATTGACTGGTGATTTTGGAAACGACCGCGTCGGTCGTGAAGCCGAAATGGGCAAACAGATCCTTGGCTGGAGCCGATCCGCCGAATGTGTCGATGCCGATGTTGAGGCCATCAGTGCCGGTGTAGCGTTGCCAACCGAAGGTGCTGGCCGCTTCGAGGCTGACGATCAGCGCGTCGCTCGGTAACAGGTCGGCTTTGTAGGCCTCGTCCTGCTCGTCGAACAATTCGGTGCAGACCATGGAGACGACATCGGTGCCGATGCCCTGCTCTTCGAGAGCCTTTGCGCTTTCGAGCGCGAGACCAACCTCCGAACCGGTGGCGAGGATCACAACCTTGCGGTCTGTCTCAGCGGCTTTGGCGCGGTAGCCGCCTTTGGCCGAGAGGTTCTCTTCCGCTGCTTCCAAACGGTATTGCGGCAGACCCTGACGCGAGAGCGCGAGGATAGTCGGGCGCGTCTTTTGCTCCAGCGCGACTTGCCAGCACTCGGCGGTTTCCACCGCGTCGCCCGGGCGCATGACCAGCACATTGGGCATCGCGCGCAACGAAGCGAGGTGCTCGATCGGTTGGTGCGTGGGTCCATCTTCGCCAAGGCCGATGGAATCATGCGTCATCACGTAAATGACGCGCGCTTCCTGAATGGCGGACAGGCGGATCGCGCCGCGCGCGTAGTCGGTGAAGACCAGGAACGTGCCGCCGTAAGGGATTACGCCGCCATGCAGCGCCATGCCGTTCATCGCGGCGGCCATGCCAAACTCGCGAATGCCGTAATAGACATAGCGCCCAGCGTAATTGTCCGCCGTAAACGGCCCAATATTGCCCGCCTTGGTGTTGTTCGATCCGGTCAGGTCGGCGCTGCCGCCGATTGTATCGGGAAGGAGCGGATTGATCTGAGCCAGCGTCATTTCGCTGGCCTTTCGGCTGGCGACATTGGCCGGATCGGCGATCAGCGAAGCGACATAGTCCTCCATGGCGTTGCCATGCGGAAGATCGCCCGCCATGCGGCGCTCAAATTCGGCCTTGTGCTGCGACGCATCCAATCGCGCCGCCCAAGCGCCCGAGTCCGCCGCACCGCGAGCGCCAGCGGCGCGCCAGTCGGAGATGATGTCACGGGGAATTTCAAACGGCTCAGATGTCCAACCCAGCGCCTCGCGTGTGAGAGCGACTTCCTCTTCGCCCAAGGCCGCGCCGTGGGTAGCGCTGGTGCCTTGTTTGGTCGGGGCTCCCTTTCCGATCACCGTGCGGCACGCAATCAAAGACGGACGCGGATCAGCCTTGGCTTCCTCAAGCGCGCGATCGATATCAGCGAAATCGTGCCCGTCGCACTCGCAGACGTGCCAGCCGGTAGCCGCGTAACGAGCTTTGATATCTTCACTAGTCGAAAGGTCCGTCGCGCCGTCAATGGTGATGCGGTTGTCGTCCCACAGGACGTTCATACGGCCAAGATGCAGGTGCCCAGCAAGGCCAATCGCTTCGTGGTTGATGCCTTCCATCAAGCAGCCATCGCCTGCGACCACCCAAGTTCGGTGATCCACCAGCTCGTCCCCAAAGACGGCGTTAAGGTGACGCTCTGCCATCGCCATGCCGACCGCCATCGCGAGGCCCTGGCCCAGCGGACCCGTGGTGCATTCAACGCCTTCCAGAAGGAAGTTCTCCGGGTGGCCGGCACACGGGCTTCCCAATTGACGGAAATTGCGGATGTCCTCCATCGTCGGGCGGGCATAGCCCGTGAGGTGGAGCAGCGAATAGATCAGCATCGAGCCATGGCCGGCCGACAGCACGAAACGATCGCGATCCGCCCAATCGGGCTGGATAGGGTTAAATTTCAGGTGGTTGGAGAACAACACGGTCGCAACATCCGCCATACCCATCGGCATGCCGGGATGACCGGAATTCGCGGCTTGAACCGCGTCCATCGAAAGCGCGCGAATAGCGTTGGCCATCGGGGCCATGCGGGCGGCGTCTACAGTCATGGGCTTTCGTGATGCCTCCAAGTGTTCAAGCGCCGCCGCATTGTGAATGGCGGGCCCGATCCCCTCGAACGGCTCTATTGATTTGCGCCGCTTTCAGGGACGATTCGATCCGATTGCGTCCTGCTGCGCTCGCCATTGCCGAGGGCTGAGGCAAGGTCAACAGCGCGGTGGTTTCGCCGGTGCAGAGCACTTATCAACAGCGCCTGCCAAATCTTTGCGTTGGATGGCCTTTCTTGGTAACGGGCAGGCATGGCTGAGAGCCGAATTGATAGAGCCTTGGCGCGCATCGAAGCCGCGCTGTCGCGGATGGACACCGCGCATCAAAGCGCTCTGGCCTCCGCAGCGGACAAAGACAGCGAAGGGAACGCGCAAGGTTCCGCTCGTGTCATGGAACTGGTCAACACCCACGAAAAGCTGCGCGAAGAGGTCGCGGACACGTTGCGCGATCTCGACAGCTTGATCGGCGAACTGGAAGGCTGACGCGCTATCATGCCTGAAGTTGCGATCAAGATTGGCCCGCGTACGTATCAAGTGCGATGCGGCGAAGGCGAGCAGGAGCGGATTTCCGCGCTTGGCGCGATGATAGCGGAAAAGTACGCATTGCTGGGCCAATCGCGCGCGCCGCAGGAAGCGCAGAACCTGCTGTTCACCGCGCTTTTCATGGCCGACGATCTTTCCGAAGCCCGCAACGAGGCCGACAAAGCCTATCGCAAGGCGAAATCGGCGAAAGACGAGCTCGAAGCCTCGCTTTCCAAGGTTCAGCACGAACAATCGCGCAGCGGCGGCAAGAAAGCCGAATTGCGGGCCGAAATTGAGACTCTTAAGAAGGCCGAAGCGCAAGCGCGCGACGAAATCAAATCGCTCAAAGAGGAGCTCACCGCTCTGCGCGAGGCGAACGAGCATCAGCACGATCTGTTTGGTGCCCCTGTTGACGAAAACACCATCGCCAGCGCGCTCGAACGGGTCGCGGAAAGGGCCGAGGCGACGGCGAACGCGATGGAAGAAGCGGCTCAATAAGCTCTTAGTGGTCTTGGCGGCTTGAAGGCTGATCCATGCCCCCTTATCTCTGCACCTGGCGGGGCTGCCCGGCACGAGCCGAATGAATATCCCTGAGGCTATAAGCAATCCAACGGGAGCTGTCCCTGTCTGGGCCCACCAGTTCGGCTGTGGGGCTTGGATACACGGCGCCCACCTGACGTTTTCGGCGTCAGAGGATTTCTCTGGCAACGACCCATGGTGGTCCCGCCATTTTGTTTTTCGAAGCGCATCAGCGCTTCGTCCTCGCTAGACGGGCAGGCAAGCTGCCCCCGCTGCGGGCGGGCGGTCGCCCTTGTGGGCCCTTCCGGGCCGTTGCAGTATCGTCATTTCGAGGAGCGCAGCGACGCGGCAATCCATGGATCAAGCCATCAAAAAAACAGAACTCCGCAAAACCCTGCGCGCTGCGCGTAAGGCCCACGTTTCCGCGCAACCCGATTCGATCCGCGCGCTGTTGTTCAACACGCCTCCGCGCCCCTTGCAGGCCTCTTTAGCCAAGGAGGCTGTCATAGGCCTCTATCACGCTATACCTGACGAAGCCCCGGCCGCGAGTTACGCCCGGTTCTTCAGAGAGGCAGGATACACGATCGCCCTGCCCCGCTTTGCTGAGGAAGAATCCGACATGGAATTCGCCGAGTTCTCAGATCCGTTCGCTGAGACGGATCTCGAGGTCGGCCCCTTCGGACTTAAGCAGCCCGGCCTGGATGCGGCAGTTCTGACACCCGATGCTTTATTCATCCCACTTCTGGGCTTCACCGCTTCTGGCCAGCGTCTTGGCCAAGGAGGCGGGCATTACGATCGCTGGCTGGCGGAACATCCGGCGAGCCAAAAGATTGGTCTGGCATGGGATATCCAGCTCATTGAGCCAGAGGACGCCCTGCCTGTTGAAGCCCATGACGTCGCGCTCGACGCGGTGATCACTCCCACCCGGATGTACGGAAACCTGTAATGCGTGAGACCCCTACCTGGCGAATTCCGATCGGCATCATCGGCCTCTTCATCGCGCTTATGGTCTATGGAGTGCTGGTCGCGGTGTATTTGTCCGAGATCATCAGCGCCTGGGCCGGCTGGGCCCAAACGGTGACCTACATTATCCTTGGTGTTATCTGGCTGCTGCCCTTGGGCCGTTTTCTCATCTGGATGGAAACCGGCAGTTGGTCGCATCCGGACAAGAGAGACTAAATTCTCTCGACGTATTCCGCCTCAAGCGCCTGATCGCGCACCCAGAAATCGGTTTTCCGGTTGCCCGATATCGTTTCGGCCATGAGATCGAAATGACCATGCCATCCTGCCAGGACGCCCAGCATCATTTCCCGACCCTCCACGCCTGTGTGAACGAGCGCAAGCTGCGTTGATCCATCCGAATTGCTCTTCAAATCAATCTCGACTGTCGAGGACTGAGCTTCGGCGCTTTCAAACCAGGTAAAAGCCAAGCGGTTGGGCGGATCGTATTCAAGGATCTTGCCGTAATGGGTGACAACTTCTTCGGAAGCGTACTTTTCCGGTGGCGCACTTTCGGAGAGTCGGCGATGGTCGAATTCGAAGACGATATCTTCGCCCGCTGCCTTGCATGTTGATCCTCCGCAGAACCACAATTTGCGCTTTTCCGCATCAACGAGGAATTGCCAGACTTTTTCGATCGGTGCATCAAAGCGCCTGTCAAAGGCAAGCTTCGCCGGGCCGATCTGTTTGCCATAATCACTCATCACCATCCTCCCTCAAAGCTGTGTCCAGCGCATCAAGACGCTCGTTCCAGAATTGGCTGTAGCGCTCGACCCAAACGCGCGCAGCCTCCAGCGCATCGGGCTGGAGAGTGCACACACGCTCGCGCCCACGCTTTTCGCGGACTACGAGTCCGGCCGTCTCCAGCACGCCTATATGTTTGGATGCGCCCGCAAGACTGATGTCGTGCGGCTCAGCCAGGACGCCGACGCTTGCCGGGCCCTTGGCCAACCGCTCCACCATGGCCATCCGAATGGGGTCGCCTAGCGCTCGGAACACAGGATCGATTCGCTCAACCATTTGGTTAAGTAATCGCACTAGACGCGAAAAGTCAACCAAGTAGTTTAGCATCACGGAATAGGAGAAAAATGTCCCAAGTGGCGCGAGTGACGGGACTCGAACCCGCGACCCTCGGCGTGACAGGCCGATACTCTAACCAACTGAGCTACACCCGCGCATTTAAGCGGCTAGCGCCTCTTGGGAGACGCGCCTCTAAGGCAGTGAGTTGAGGCTGTCAACGCACTGTGAGGCGCTTTTTGAACTTTATTTCACACCTCACTCAGACAGCAACAAGACAGGGGTCTCGATCACCTTTTTGATGTCCTGAATGAAGCTCGCCGCGTCATACCCGTCGACCACGCGGTGATCGCAGGAAATCGAGATGTTCATGAGCTTGCGCTTCTCGACACGCTCCACCCCATCAGAGCCGGTGACGAACATCGGACGCTCAACAATTCGGTTCGGGCCAATGATCGCAACTTCGGGACGGTTGATGACTGGCGTTGTCGCCACTCCGCCCAGTGGTCCAAGCGAAGTGATCGTTAGCGTCGAGCCCGAAAGCTCCTCCGACTTGGCCGAACCATCGCGGGCGACAGACGCCAGACGACCGATTTCGGTCGCCAACTGCCACAAATTGCGCGCCTGCGCGTCGCGGATGACCGGCACAATCAGACCGCTGTCGGTCTGCGTTGCCATACCCAGATGCACGCTGCCGTGGCGGGTGACCACGTTCGCTTCGTCGTCGTAGCGCGCGTTGATCATCGGGTAATCGGGCAGTGTCTTGCATATCGCGGTGATCAGCAGCGGCAGCATGGTCAGTTTGGGCTTGGAACCTCGGTTCGCGTTCAAATCTCCGCGCATCCGCTCAAGCTCGGTCACGTCGCATTCTTCGACATAGGTGAAGTGCGGGATGTGGCGTTTCGAGGCGGCCATGTTCTGCGCGATGCGTTTGCGCAGGCCGATGACCTTGATCTCCTCGTCGGCGCGGGTGCCGCCAGCGGGCGAGAAGCCTCCACCCGAATTGTAGGCGAGGAATTGGTCGAGATCGCCGTGGCGCACACGGCCATCTTCAGCGGGTTTCACTTGAGCCAGGTCCACGCCGAGATCTTTGGCGCGCTGGCGAACCGCAGGAGAGGCAAGGACTTTCTCTCCCCCACCCGCTTGGGAGGGGGTCGGGGGGTGGGTTTGCGAGGGTGCGGGCGCAGAGCACCCTTCCCCAACCCCTTCCCCCGAGGGAAGAGGCTTTTCAGGCTCAGCGATAGGCTCGGGAGCCACTTCGACCACGGGTTCCGCCACTGGCTCGGGTTGCGCATCCACTTTGGGTGCAGGATCATCCTGCTCAGGATCATCCTGCTCAGCCTCGATCACCAGCAGCATCGATCCAACCGCAATCGTATCGCCCAGATCGCCCGCCACTTCGAGCACTGTGCCTGTCACCGGGCTTTCAATGTCGATCGTCGCCTTGTCGGTCATCACGTCGACCAGATGCTGGTCTTCCTCAACCGCATCGCCGACTTTCACGTGCCATTCGACGATCTCCGCCTCGGCCACGCCTTCGCCCACGTCGGGCATGTTGAAAGTGAATTTTGCCATATCGTCAGATCATCCTGTCGGGCGTATTTATTGCGAAAGGCTTGCAGAAACAGGTCGATCTGCTTGACAGTGTCAAGCGCGCCTGAACCGCATTTTTGCCCTTCAACCTCATGTTTTCACGCCGTTATTGTCCAAAAGTCGTTGCTTGACACTTTTCCAACGCCGATCGCGCTCGGGCGGCCTTTATCGTCCCGCCATGCACCCAATCGGGCGAGTAGGAAAGCGTCGGCCATCAGTCCTTCAATATCGAGTCCAGCGCCTCACCGATGCGGACAGGGCCGGGGAAATAGGCCCATTCGAGGCTGTGCGGATAGGGTGTGTCGAAACCGGTGACGCGTTCCACGGGCGCTTCGAGATGGTAGAAACACCGTTCCGTCACCAGCGCCGAGAGCTCCGCGCCAAAACCGCTGGTGCGGGTCGCTTCGTGAACGATCAGGCATTTTCCCGTCTTCTTCACCGACGCTTCGATCGCTTCGATGTCGAGCGGCACTAGAGTGCGCAGGTCGAGAATGTCGGCCTCGATCCCCTTAGCCTCGCACACCGCCTCGGCGACGTGGACCATCGTGCCATAGGCCAGCACGGTCACCTGCTCGCCTTCGATTACGTGACGCGCTTTGCCGAGCGGGATTTTATAGTATCCCTCGGGCACCACGCTGTCCTTGTGCTTCTTCCACGGCTCAACCGGCTTGTCGTAATAGCCGGAGAACGGTCCGTTATAGATCCGCTTGGGTTCGAAGAAGATCACCGGATCGTTGTCTTCGATACAGCTGATGAGCAGGCCCTTGGCGTCATAGGGCGTCGCCGGGATCACCGTCTTAAGACCCGCCACATGGGTGAAGAGACTTTCGGGCGATTGCGAGTGCGTCTGCCCGCCAAAAATGCCCCCACCAAAGGGCGAACGCACCGTCAGCGGCGCGATGTATTCGGTGGCCGAGCGATAACGAAGCCGCGCGGCTTCGGAGATGAGCTGATCGAGGCCAGGATAAATGTAATCGGCAAATTGAATTTCGGGCACCGGGCGCAGGCCATAGGCCCCCATCCCCACCGCAACGCCGATGATCCCGCATTCGCTGATCGGGGTATCAAACACGCGGGTCTTGCCGTGCTTTTCCTGGAGACCGGCGGTGCAGCGGAAAACGCCGCCGAAATAGCCGACATCTTCGCCCATGATGATCACATCGTCGTCACGCTCCAACATGGTGTCGAGCGCTTCGTTGATCGCTTCGATCATATTGAGGCGGCGTTCGGTGCCCTGACCTTCGGCGACGGCGGTGTCTGTTTTCGTTTCCACGCTCATTTCCCCGCACCCTTTCCGGCAAAGTCCTTCGGATGATGATCGGGCCATTTGACCTTACGCTCGCGCGTGGCCTGTTCGGCTTGCTCTTCAAGGTGCCAGGGCAGCTCTTCGAACACATCTTCGAACATGGTGTGGAACGGATGGTGCAGACCATGTCCGAGGATGCCGTTCTTTTCGGCTTCCTTGGTGGTCGCTTTGACCTTGTCCGCGCACTCTTTGTCCATCGCGGCCTGACGATCTTCATCCCATTCGCCCATGGCGATGAGATGGTCTTTCAGGCGCATGACGGGATCACCAAGCGGCCATTCCTCACGCTCCTGCGCGCTGCGATAGCCGCTGGGATCATCGGACGTGGAGTGCCCTTCGGCGCGGTAGGTGAAGTATTCGATCAGCGTCGGCCCTGCGTTGGCGCGCGCGCGGTTGGCGGCCCATTGCTGCGCGGCAAAGCAGGCCAGCGCATCGTTTCCGTCAACGCGCAGACCGGCCAGACCATAACCCAAAGCGCGCGCGGCGAATGTGGTGCGTTCCGCGCCCGCAAAGCCTGAAAAGCTCGATATCGCCCATTGGTTGTTGATCACGTTCAGGATCACCGGCGCGTTGTAGACCGTGGCAAAGGTGCAGCCGCTGTGGAAGTCACCTTCCGCGGTTGAGCCCTCGCCCACCCAGGTCGCCGCAATCCTACTGTCGCCCTTGATCGCGCTCGCCATCGCCCAACCCACAGCCTGTGGAATCTGCGTCGCGAGGTTGCCGGAGATGCTGAAAAAGCCGTGTTCGCGGCTGGAATACATGATGGGGAGCTGGCGGCCCTTCAGCTTGTCGCCCTTGTTCGAGTAGATCTGGTTGATCATCTCGATCATCGGATAGCCGCGCACCAGCAGGATGCCTTGCTGGCGATAACTGGGAAAGACCATGTCATCGCTGGCGAGCGCCATGGCAGCGGAGACGCTGGTCGCCTCTTCGCCGGTGCACTTCATGTAGAAGCTGGTTTTGCCCTGACGCTGGCCACGAAACATGCGCTCATCAAAGGCGCGCACCATCGCCATATGGCCGAGCATCGTGCGCAGCGTGTCGGGATCAAGCTTGGGGTCCCAGGGGCCATGCGCCTTGTTGTCATCGCCCAGCACGCGGACGAGGCCATAGGCGAGGTCCTTCATATCCTCTGGCTTGGCGGTTTCGTCCGGGCGCGGCGTGTCGCCCGGTTGGCCGATCACGATATCGCTGAAATCGGCGGTGTCGCCGGGCCGGAACTTGGGCTCGGGCACGTGAAGCGCCAGCTTGGGGCGATTGTCCCCTGCTCCGGGCGTTGGGTTGGCCGGATCGGCCATAAGCGGTCTCTCCCCACAGATGCGTCTGTGTGGCGGGGTTAGGACCGCTGTTTGAGCCGCGTCAAGCGCTGCCGATCACACCGCAACGGGCGCCTTGATCGGGGGCAACGGCGCGTAATCATGCACCACAAAGTCCTCTATCGAGTAATCGAATATTGTTTCGGGCTTTCGGGTGATTTCCAAAGTGGGGTTGCCCCGCGGCTCGCGAGTCAGTTGTTCCTCGATCAGATGCGCGTGGTTGAGATAGAGGTGCGTGTCGCCTCCCATCCACACCAGCTCGCCCGGCTGCAAATCAGTTTGCTGCGCCATCATCCGGGTCAGCAACGCGGCGGACCACAGGTTGAACGGCAGACCCAAAGCGACATCGCAGCTGCGTTGGTACAGCAGGCAATTGAGCCGATCCCCGGCCACGTGGAACTGGTACGTCTTATGACACGGCGGCAGCGCCATCTGATCGAGCTGTGCGACGTTCCAGCCTTCGATGATGTGGCGCCGGCTTCCCGGATTGGTTGTGAGGCTTTCCACCACCTCGGCAACCTGATTGATGCCCTCGCCTTTCTCATAGGTGCCGTCTGGCCGATAGCGATAGGTCGGCCAGTTGACCCACTGCTTGCCATAGACCGGCCCCAGATCGCCCCAGCGTTTGGCGAACGCCTCGTCCTCAGCAATCCGAGCAACAAAATCGTCAAGCGCGATGTCGTCGCCGGTTTCCGTGACGTAGTTGGCGTGCGGCCACTCGTTCCAGATCTTCACGCCTTGCAACACAAGCGGACGGATATTGGTGTCGCCGGTGAGAAACCACAGCATCTCGCGCGTGGCGGTCTTCCAATAGACCCGCTTGGTCGTCAGCAGCGGCATCGCGCCATCGGCGAGATCAAACCGCAACTGCGCGCCGAACACAGATCGTGTGCCGATCCCGGTGCGATCAACCCGCTCGGACCCCATCGCCCAGACCTGACGCATCAGATCGAGATATTGGTGTTCGTAGTGCCCTGGGCCGGTAAGCTCGGAGGGAATCGTGTCGGGATGCTGAAGCGATGCCATAACAAAATCTATAAGGCGCAAATGCCCGCTTGCCACCCCGGCCATCCACACTTATAGGCGCGCCCCTACCGCATGAACGCGCGCCGTTTTTGCAGATTGAGTCGGGAAGTAGCTCAGCCTGGTAGAGCACCGTCTTCGGGAGGCGGGGGCCGGAGGTTCGAATCCTCTCTTCCCGACCATTTTCTGACAGCCTCGTACGTTTTTTGGCCTAGCTCGCCAGAAGACCCTGTGGCCCTTCGCCCAAGGCGCGGTCCTGATGCGCGCTCTCATAGCGCTGCTTCACAAAATCGAGCATGTCCTGAAGGTCGCTTGTTTCGATATCGCGTATAATAAACACGATACGTGAACGGCGATCATCGGACGGCCATTCGGGCAAAAGCGCGGGCGGATGCCAGATGTGCTGCACCCCGTGGACGACCAGCGGGGTGCCCATTCCTGCAAGATTGATGAGCCCCTTCACCCGCAGCATGTTCACGCCTTTGAGCGTGGTGAGCAAGCCGAACCATTCATCGAAGATTTCAGGCGCAAGCGGTTCGTCAATCGTGATGCACACCGATGAGATGCGATCATCATGCCGATTGATATCGTGATGATGGCCGTGGTGATCGTGCCCATGCGAATGGTCGTTATCATCATGGTGGTGGCCATGATCATGGTGGTCATGATCGTGATGATGGTGTCCGTCACTATAGGCCTCTTCCTGAAGCCATTTGAGAACGTCCTCGCCCTTCAATTCCGGATTGAACGCCGCCCCGTCGAACAAGCCCATCAGATTGTTAGCCTGATCCGCCACAGACACAATGCGAGCCGCCGGGTTTATGCTGCGCAGACGCTTTTTCAGCGCCGCCACCGCGCCCGGATCGGCGATGTCGGCTTTGCTCAACAGCAACGTGTCCGCCACGGCGGCTTGTTTGAGCGCTTCGGGCTGAGCGTCGAGCGTTGCGTCGCCGTTCACGCCGTCAACGAGTGTGATGACCTCGGCCAAGGCGTAGGTTTCGATCAAATCGCCATCGGCCATCACGGTGTGAATGATCGGCGCGGGATCGGCGAGCCCGGTGGTCTCAATGATTACCCGGTCAAACCAGCGCTCCCCGCCTCGCGAAAAGCGCCAGGGCGCGTCTTTGAGCGTCTTCTGAAGATCGCCCTTGATCGTGCAGCACAAGCACCCGCTCGACATCTCGACGATAGTATCGTCTTCGTTGCTCCGGGCGATCAGATCGTGGTCGAGCCCGACCGACCCAAACTCGTTGATGATCACCAACGCCTTAGCCAGATCCGGCTCCTGGATCAGCTTGTTGAGCAAAGTGGTCTTGCCCGCGCCCAGAAAGCCGGTGAGCAGAGTGACGGGGATGCGTTTCAAAGTTGGATCGCTCCTACATGCTTTCGCGGATCATCGCTTCGTATTCCTCCGCGTTGGCTTTGCGCGGGGTGGAGCGAGCCGAGAGATCCTTCATCGCGTATTCGACCATTTCGGCGATATCGCTTTCCTCGATGCCCATCTCCGCGAGCCCAGAGGGAATACCGATTTCTTTGTTCAATTCCTCAATGGCGGCAGCAAGGTCGCCGCCGGGCGGCAGGCCCATCGCCTCGCGCAGGCGGACATATTTCTCTTCGCATACGCTTTCATTGAAGCGCAGCACAGCGGGCAGGAAGACCGCGTTGAGCGTGCCGTGATGCGGGTTGAGGCGGCGAATGCGGCCCGCCGCGTGGCTCATGGCGTGGACCGCGCCCAGACCTTTGACAAAGGCGAGAGCCCCTTCGGTCGAGCACATCATCATATGCCAGCGGGCATCGCGATCCGACCCGTCTTTCACGGCCTTGGGCAGCCACTCCATGCCGCGACGCAGCCCGTCGAGCGCCACACCCTCAGCGGGCGGGTTCACGGCGGGCGTCAGGAACGCCTCAATGCAGTGCGTGATCGCGTCCATGCCGGTCGCGGCGGTCATGCCAGCGGGCAGGCCCATGGTAAGTTCGGGGTCACAAATCGCGACCTTGGGAATGAAAAGCGGGCTCGCAAAAGTCATCTTGCGCCCGTCTTCCAGAATGATGACAAAACCGACCGAGACTTCCGAACCCGTGCCCGATGTGGTGGGGACCGCGATCAGCGGTGCGACGCCCTTGATCAGCTTGGCCCCGCCGACGAGAGGGTCGTATTGCTCCAACGGACCGCCGCTGACGGCCAGCAGGCCCACCGCCTTGCCCAGATCCATCGACGACCCACCGCCCAGCGCGACAATCCCGTCGCAGCCGTTCGCGGTGTAAAGTTCCAGCGCGTCCTTGGTCGCTTCTTCGGTCGGATTGCCGGGGGTTTCGTCATAAACCACCGGATCAAAGTCCGACCCGATCGCATCCAGCACCGTCTGCACCACGCCAGCGGCCACCAGCCCTTTGTCAGTCGCAATAAGCGGCTTTGAGATCCCGTTCTGTTTGAGCGCCGCAGGGAGCATCTCCAGCGCGCCGAAATCAAAATGCGTGGTGGTCAGATAAGTCAGTACGGCCATGTGTCGTGAATCCCTCTCTCTCGTTGAGCGCGTGTTTGAGCTTCCCCGACCGGGATGGCAACAGCAAACACCGCGCTTTTCAAGCGACCATCAGGCGTCTTCTGGAAGAGGTGTCGCGGGCGCCCATTTCGGGAATGGATCGTTGAGGCTCTCCCACGCTTCGGGCGTGAATTGATCGCCGGGCACCAGGCAATTCTCAAGCGCGGCCGTGATCGCTTCGGCGTCCATGTTGATCCCGATAAAGACGAGTTCCTGACGCCGATCACCCCAGGGTTCCTGCCAGTGTTTGACCACCATCTCTTCAAACGTTCCGTCGTCGGGCCATTGGTTCTTGGGCACCGCGCCCCACCAACGGCCCATGCGGCTGACGCTCTTTTGCGTGCCTGCAATCGCGAGTTCCGCGAGGAAATCAGGGCGCGTGGCGGTCCAGAAATGCCCCTTGGCGCGGATCACGCGGTCCAGATATCCGCCGGTCAGGAAGGCGTAGAGTTTTTCCGGATCGAACGGACGGCGCGCGCGGTAGACGAAGCTTTCGACTCCATACTCCTCGCTCTCAGGACGGTGGCTGGCGAAATCGTAGAGCTCTTTGAGCCATAGCGGGTGCTGTTCAGATTGCTCTTCATCATACAGGCCGGTGCCGATGATCTCATCGAGTTCGACCTTGCTGTGATCGGATTCGATGATCTTTGCGTCGGCGTTGAGCGAGGCGACGACCTTCTTGACCATCGCCAGCTGCGCGGGCCTCACATCCTTGGCCTTGTTGACGATGACGACATCGGCAAACTCGATCTGTTCGACGAGCAGTCCCACCAAGCTGCGCTGATCGCCCTCGCCCGCCGTCTCGCCGCGCGCGGACAGCAGATCGTCGCTCGAATAATCGGACAGCAGGTTTACCGCGTCGACCACCGTCACCATCGTATCGATCTGCGAGACATCGCCGAGCGATTGCCCCTCTTCGTCACGGAACGAAAAGGTCGCGGCGACCGGCAGCGGTTCGGAAATGCCGGTGCTTTCGATGACGAGGTAGTCAAACCGTCCTTCTTCGGCGAGCGTGCGGACCTCCTTTAAAAGGTCATCGCGCAAGGTGCAGCAGATGCAGCCATTGGTCATCTCGACCAGCGTTTCCTCTGAGCGCGACAGGGTCGCTTCCCCGCCGCGCACCAGATCGGCGTCGATATTCACTTCGGACATATCGTTGACGATCACCGCCACCCGCTTGCCCTCGCGGTTGGTGAGGATGTGATTGAGCAGCGTGGTCTTCCCCGCCCCCAGAAAGCCGGAAAGGACGGTGACGGGCAAGCGCTTTTCAGGCGGAAGGATGGGGGCGTTCATTGTTGGCTCCGCAGTACAAACTGATGATATGAGGTATCATTAGGGCTCGAAGCGCGTTTCTTCAATGGCTGGTCGAGTGGATTGCGACCTTACGTATATTCGTCGAGGCTTACGGTGGAGTGTGGATTGATGACGCGGGGCTCAGGCACTTTGGGCGCCATGACCTGCATCGCGATCACGCCGGTAGCGATGGTCAGCGCGCCTAACCCAAGCGACAAATGCCAGCGCAGCCGCAGAAAATCAGGGGCCGCGTAGCCGAGCGAGCGGTCGATCATTGGGCTCAACATCAGGAACGCGCCCAGATAGAGCATCGCCGGTCCCGGCCACTCCCACCCTTCGAGATAGGGAATGAACAAAGCCGCCGCGATCAGGCTGGGCAGGACCGCGAGAATGTATGCGCCGGCGCTCGCCTGCTCGCCCTTCGCAATCGCTTGCCCCCACCAAACGCCACCCAGAAAGCTGAAGATCACCGCTGGGTATACGAAGCCAATATAAAGCGCGTTGTATTGGTACTGGCTGCCCGATAGCGCCAGAACGATGCACAGGATCTGCGGCATAAGCCCGGCGTATCCGAGGGCGCGCGCGGCGGGCGTGAGAGAAGTGTTTGAAGTCATCGGGTTTCAAGCGCTTGGTTCGATGCGCGGTTCCCGGCGGACGTGAGGAAGAATTGGCGGTCTGGCGTGCCGCTCCCTATATCCGTTGCAGGCAGGAACACCCCGCCCTCGCATGTGTTCTGAAATCACAGGCAATTTCCGCCTTCTCACGAGGATCAGACCCCGACGTGGCCGACGACGACAACGACTTTTTCGACAACACCTCCTCTTCGCGCGCTGATCGTTCGCGCGAACGCGCGGTTCCGGCGGGCCGTCTGGCGCGCGTGGGCACGTTTGGGCGCCTGGCGGGCGGCGTCGTCGGCGGCATGGCAGCGGAAGGCGCGCGGCGACTGGCCAGCGGCGAGCGTATTTCGACACGTGACCTGATCCTTACGCCCGGCAACGTCAAACGCATGACGGACAAGCTCTCGCATCTGCGCGGCGCGGCGATGAAGATGGGGCAGATGATCAGCCTCGATTCCGGCGATTTCCTGCCTCAGGAACTGTCCGACATCCTCGCCCGCTTGCGCGATCAGGCCAACTTCATGCCCACCAAGCAGCTGGATCAGGTCCTGCGTTCTGAATGGGGCAATGACTGGCGCAAGCAATTCAAATGGTTTAACCCGCGCCCCATCGCGGCGGCTTCCATTGGTCAGGTCCACAAAGCCATGACCCGCGATGGGCAGGAACTGGCGATCAAGGTGCAATATCCCGGCGTTGCCAAGAGTATCGACAGCGATGTCGACAATGTGATGACGCTTCTGAAGGTCGCCGGGTTTGCTCCGCCCGAATTGGAAATGGACAAGCTGCTGGATGCCGCCAAAAAGCAGCTGCACGAAGAGGCCGACTACCAGCGCGAAGGCGAGCAAATGCGCCTGTATCGCGACCAACTGGCCGACTTACCCGGCTTCGTTGTGCCCGAGCTTCACGAAGGTCTGACGCGCGGTTCGATCCTGGCGATGAGTTTCGAAGAAGGCGTCGCGATCGAAAAGCTCGAGGACGAGCCGGCCGAGAAACGCGATAAAATCTACGGCAACCTGCTCGAACTGGTCAGCCGGGAATTGTTCGATTTCGGCGTCATGCAGACTGATCCGAACTTCGCCAATTTTCGCTATCGCCCGTCGACCGGGGAACTCATCCTGCTCGATTTCGGCGCGTGCCGCGCGGTCGATCCGGCGGTCTCAAACGGCTATCGTAACATGCTTATCGCAGGACTCGAAGGCAATCGCGACGAAGTGCGCGAAGCGACCATCGAGGCCGGATTCATGATGCCCATCGTTGCCGAAAAGCATCCCGAAAGCGTGAACAAGATGATCGATATCGTGATCGATCAGATGCGCGCAGACGCGCCGTTTGACTTTGCCGATCGCGGCTTTGTTCACATCATTCGCGAAGAAGGATTCGCCATCGCGCAGGACAAGGACACCTGGGCCTTCCCCCCGATTGAGACCTTGTTCGTGCAGCGCAAGGTTAGCGGCATGGCGCTGCTTGGCACCCGCCTGAAAGCCAGGGTCAACGTACGCCGCATGGTCGAAGGGATCCTGGCCACGACGTCGCCAATGCCGGTGGATAAGGCGGCCTAATGGGACCTGCGTCAAAAGCGCCACCACAGAAGCTTATTGTAACCGGCTAAGGCCCGCTTCTTTCGACATTGCGCAGGCTCTTACTCTTCGACAACGCCAGAAAGCAGAGGATCGAGCCAACCGAGTTCATCGATCCGCTTGGCAAACCTCTGCGCCCCGATCAGGGTATGATGGCCCTCATCGTAGAAATTCTTGCTTAGGTCGTCTTCGATGATCGCGCAGCGGCGATGTTCAGCGTGGCAAATGTAGTCGGTCCGATCCAGCACTACAATTTGCGGATAGCGCACTATGGCGCGTTTGATCGCTTCATCGTACTTTCTGTCTTCTGGCGGTCTTGGCTGCGTTATCGTTTCGTAGCCTGCGCTGTTGACGCGCTCAGCAATGGCAGTTGGCTCTGATAGGCCTGACCACTGCTCTTCCAGCACCAGCTTATCAGCCAATGTCATCCGACCATGCCCGAAAACTGGCTGCTCAAAGATGAGCGGCACGATACCGACCCGTTTGCCGTCCTCGACCATCCGACCGACCGCATCTTGGATCGCGCCCTCGTCACCCGGCCAATATCGTGACGCGATCAGAACGATGTCAGCGTTCCGATAATTCGGCGATTTATAAAGACGTGAATCGAATTGCGATATCTGCATCCCATACCGCGCCAACTGCGCGCGCGATTCATAGCCCGATTGGGCGATTACATTGTAAATATCCTTGGAATGCGAATTGCCAACGATCAGGAGTTTGGCGCGCTCATCATCGAGATCGAACCATAGCTTTGTATCGCTCTCGTTGCGAATAAAGGCGTAGTCGCTCTCACCCGTCTTGGCCCGGAGAAGCGTCCAACTTTCGGTTTGCAGCGCACGATTATCAGGATTCCATGCCAAAACGGGGCTTCTAAAACGCTGCTCGATTGAGCGCCCCTCGAACCCTTCCGTTGCGATCCCCGCAACCCCGAGCACAGCGATCGCCCCCAAACCCGCGGCGCTAAGCGCAAAGACCTGGCTTCGGGTCAGGAAGTCGCGCTTGCGGAAAGGAGCCTCGACGAACCGCCAGCTAAACCAAGCGGCCCCAATGGATAACAGTGCCAGAGCAGCCAGCATGATTTCGGGCGGATCAATATAGTAGTTGCGCGCCGCAGCGAGCAGCGGCTGATGCCAAAGATAAGCGCTGTAGGATATCAACCCGATCCCGACAAAAACACGGCGCGTGAGGATCGTATGGGCCAGCGTGCCTTTTGCAGCGCACATAATAATCAAAACAGAGCCGAGGACTGGCGCAACCGCATACAAACCGGGAAACGGCAATGTATCGTCCAGGAAGACCACCGAAATTCCAATCAAGGCGATGCCAGAAAGGGCAAATAGCTGCTGCCACCCGGACTTGCGTTCCGGGGCCGCGCCGCTGAGGATCAAAGCCGGAATAGCGCCGGCAAGCAATTCCCAAGCGCGCGTGGGCAGCATGTAGAACGCCAACGGCAGGTCTTTGGTGTTGACATACTCAGCGAGGCCAAAGCTCAAAACCAACCCGGCAACCATAAGGGCCAAGACCCATTTGCGCCCAATAAACCAGATCAGCGCCATCAGGACCGGAAAGATTACATAGAACTGTTCCTCAACCGCCAAACTCCATGTGTGCAGCGTCAACTTGAGTTCGGCAGCGCGATCAAAATAGTCGGTAGAAAGGTAAAATTCGATGTTCGACACAAAGGCGGCGATCGAAACCAGACTGCGTGCGTATTCGACGAATTCCTTTGGCAACAGTGCGAACCAAGCCAGAGCAAAACTTGCGATGATGACGAAAAACAGCGCTGGAAGAATTCTGCGCGCGCGTCGCTCGTAGAAATTCGCAACGCTAAATCGGTCCTCCGAAAGCTCTTTCGCGATTATGGAGGTAATCAAGTATCCACTTATTACGAAGAAGACATCGACGCCAACAAACCCCCCGGCAAAGCCCGGAATAGCGGCGTGATACAGGATAACGGGCAACACCGCGAGCGCGCGCAATCCATCGATCTCTTGCCTGTATTCCAAACCGCCCCCCAGTGAGACGCGAGGCGTTAGCCTCGCAACCTAATTCTGACAACCAACTCTTGGATTGTGGGTGCCAGACTGAAACGAAACTTGCCCTCGCTCCCAGTCTTTCCGTACGACCTCGACATGTATGAGTTAAATCAAGATAAACCCGCCGTCCTATTCGTATGCCTAGGCAACATCTGCCGCTCTCCCATGGCCGAAGGCGCCTTTCGTGTGGCCGCGGCGCAGGCGGGGCTGAAATGCGACGTCGATTCCGTCGGTACAGCCGCCTATCACGTGGGCGATCCTCCCGATCCACGCGCGATTGCGACCGCGCGGCGTCGCGGAGCCGATATCAGCGGTGCAATAGGACGACAGCTGGAAGTGGCGGACTTTGACCGCTTTACGCATATCTTCGCACTCGACACGGCCAACCTGGCCGGAATCCGTGCCCGCGCGCCTCGCGGCACACGCGCGGGGATCGCGCTGCTGTTGGACGCCGTGCCGGGCCGTGAAGGCCAAGCGGTGGCCGATCCTTATTACGGCGATGACAGCGATTTTGAGAAGGCTTGGTGCGAGATCGAAACAGCGGTCGGACATATTGTCGAGCAACTGCAAAGCCAAGGCGTCTGACGGCCCATCGTTCGTGGCCTAGGCCAAGGCCCTAGCCACCCCGCAAAAGCTGGACGCCCCAATCCCGCTCAAACAGATAGAGGAGTATCCGCGCCGCTTCGCCACGTTCCGAGGTGAGCCCGCCGTCTCGTTCTAACAAAAGACGCGCATCGGCGTGAGCGGCAGGCAGTAGGCGCTGCACCTGCTCTAAATCCGCGATCCGAAACGCCGCTTCGCCCGATTGCCGCGTGCCAAGAAGTTCGCCGCCACCGCGCAACTCCAGATCCTTTTCAGCCAGATCAAAGCCGTCTTGTGAATCCTTCACATAGGTGAGGCGCTTCTTACCGGTTTCGGAGAGCTCATCGCCGCGCAGCAGCACGCAGCGGCTCTTTTCAGAGCCCCGCCCCACGCGTCCCCGCAACTGGTGGAGCTGCGCGAGGCCAAAGCGCTCCGCCTGCTCGATAACCATTAAGGTGGCCGAAGGGACATCCACACCCACCTCGATCACCGTGGTCGCGATCAGAAGCTTGGCCTCGCCGCTGGCAAAGCGTTCCATATTGGCGTCCTTGATGTCGGGGTGGAGCTGCCCGTGGACCATCACAACGTCGTCGCCAAAGCGCTCTTTCAACTCCGCGTAGCGCGCTTCGGCGGCGGCGATATCGGCAGTCGCAATCGATCCATTGGCCTCCCGCACCATGGGGCACACCCAATAGGCCTGTTGTCCAGTTGCGAGGTGCCGCCCCATCGCCGCGACCATTTCTTCCGAACGCCCTTGTGGGAAGACCAGCGTTTCGATGGCCTGCCTGCCAGGGGGCAGCTCATCAAGGCGGCTCACATCCATCTCGCCATATTGCGCGAGAGTCAGGCTGCGCGGGATGGGTGTCGCTGTCATCGCCAGAGTGTGCGGCGCGCGCCGACCCTTCCCCGCCAGCGCCAGACGCTGCGCGACGCCAAAGCGGTGCTGTTCGTCGATCACCACGAGGCCCAGATCCTTGTAGTTCACCGTGTCCTGAAAGATCGAATGCGTGCCCACGAGAATGTCGATTGAGCCATCGAGCAATCCCATCAGAATGCTCTCGCGCTCCTTGCCTTTGGCGCGACCGGTGAGCAGCGCAACTTCGACGCCGGTCGGTGCGGCCATGGCGCGCAAGGTTTCGAAGTGCTGACGGGAGAGAATTTCGGTCGGGGCCAGCAGCGCCGCCTGCTTGCCCGCCTCGCAAGCAATCAGCATCGAAGCGAGCGCGACCACTGTCTTACCCGCGCCGACATCGCCTTGGAGCAGACGCAGCATGGGCGCTTCCTGCTGAAGGTCACCTTCGATCTCGGCGATGGAGCGTTTCTGCGCGCCCGTCATCTCAAACGGAAGAGCGAGCTTTTCGCGCAGTCGTCCATCGCCAACAAGCGCCTGCCCCTTGCGGCGACGGCTATCGGCTTTCACCAGGAGCAGCGCGAGCGAGTTGGCAAGCAGCTCGTCATAAGCCAGCCGCGCCCTCGCTTTCTCGTTCGGCCCTTGATGCGCCGCCTTCATCGCCTCGCCCCAACTTGGCCAGCCCTCGGCGGCAAACTGGCCCGGTTCGATCCATTCGGGCAGTTCGGGCAAGCGTTCGAGTGACTGCTCCACCAGCGATCCAACGCGCGGCTGGGTCAGCCCTTCGGATAGGCGATAGACCGGCTCCGTCATGCGGCCCATATGCGCTGCGCTGTCGGTCTCGACGTGATCCGGGTGCACGATCTGAAGCATATCGCCGTAACGATCCAATCGCCCCGCCACCCAGCGTTTCTCGCCCACGGGAAGCTGCTTCTTCGCGGTGTAGGAAGCGCGTCCAAAATAGGTCAGCGCGGCGATATTGCCCGCCTCATCCTGCGCCAGGACACGATAAGGCCCGCGCCCCGGATTATACGGCGCGCGGTGTTCGGTCGGGGTCAGCGCGACGATCACCTGCTCACCCTCTGCGCCGTCATCGAGGTTGGCAATCGCGCGGCGGCTTACAAACCGTTCGGGCAGGTGGTAGGCGACGTCCTTGACCGTGGTCAGCCCCAATTTCTCCAACGGCTTTGCGAGTTTCGGGCCGACGCCTTCAAGCGTCTTGGTCTCAGCAAAGATCGGGTTGAGGATATCAGGGCGCATCGCTCAGGCTCGCTAACACCGGTCATCCGTCATTGCGAGCCGAAGGCGAAGCAATCCATGATCCAATGGCTCGTTCTGTGGAAAGTTCAGTCCATGGATTGCCGCGTCGCCTTCGGCTCCTCGCAATGACAAGTTGAAGGTGCGCGGCTTGCCGGTTAGATCACACGCCATGGTTATCACCGACGCTACTCAGCCGCCCTCCTTCGAAGACCGCCTGGCCCGCGCCAAGTTTCGCGCCTGGCACCGCGGCACGCGCGAGGCCGATTACATGATCGGCGGCTTCTTCGATCGCTACTCCAGCGAATGGGGCGAAGACGAGCTGGTCTGGTTCGAAGATCTGCTGGCCGAAGACGATGTCGACATCATGGCCTGGGCCTTGAAGACGCAGGACGTACCCGAACGGTTTCAGGGCGAGCTGATCGATACCATGATGAAGCTCGACTACGTGGATATTCCGCGCTAGGCGCGCGCTCTCTTTGGCGCTTCGGTGTCGAAGTATCCGCTTCTATTGAGCCCCGTGCGGGAACGCGCGGGGCCTTTGCCGTTTGAGACTGTACTCATGCCAGACCTCTCCCGCATCCTCTCCGCCGCTCAGCCGCTTACGCTTTCTTCGATGCCGCGCGGCGCGGTTCCGCTGGTTCTGAGCGATCTTGCGCGTGCCGCGAAACAGCGCGCGGTGTTCATTGCGGCGGATGATGCCTCAATGCGCAGCGTGGCCGAAGCCGCCCGTTTCTTTGCGCCCGAGGTCGAGGTGCTGGAATTTCCCGCATGGGATTGCCTGCCCTACGATCGCGCCAGCCCCGCGCTTTCAGTCAGCGCGGCAAGGCTTTCCGCGCTGTTCAAGCTCCAACACCCAACCGGCGGTTCGCAATTGCTGGTCACCACAGTCAACGCCGCGCTGCAACGCGTTTTGACACCGTTCCGGATTCGCGAGAACGCAAAGGGCTTCAAGCCCGGCATCACCATCGGGCACGACAGTTTGGCCGCGCTGCTCACCCGCCAAGGCTACACCCGGACCGACACAGTGGTGGACCACGGCGAATTTGCGGTGCGCGGTTCGATTGTCGATATCTTCCCTTCCTCGCTCGATGAAGGTCTGCGGCTCGATTTCTTTGGCGACGAATTGGAAAGCCTGCGGCTGTTTGATCCCAGCACCCAAATGTCGACCGGGCGGCTCGAAAACCACCTGCTTCTTCCCGCATCCGAAGCCCTGCTCGATGATGAAACGATCAAGCGCTTTCGCAGCCGCTATCGCGAGATGTTCGGCGCCAACGCCACACAAGACCCGCTTTACGAAGCCGTGAGCGACGGACGGCGATTGGCGGGGATGGAGCATTGGTTGCCGCTGTTTGAAGAGAAGCTGGCAACGCTTTTCGACCACTTGGCGAGCGATGATGTGGTGGTAATCGACCAATCCGCCATCGGCTCGGGCGAAGAACGCCTGTCCGATATCTCGGACTACCACGACCAACGCATCCGCGTGGCCAGCGACAAGAGCGGCAGCTACCGCCCCTTGGCCAGGGATGCGCTGTATCTGAACGGGGAGGAGTTCGCCGCCGCCCTCGCCGCCGCGCCCGCGCACAGAGCCAGCGTTTTCGCTGCTCCCGAAGGTGCGGGCAGTCTCGACTTCGGCTTCAAAGCCGCGCGCGATTTCACACCCGAGCGCGCGCGGGGCGACAACGTTTACGAAGCCGCCGCCAAACACTTTCAAAGCATCGGCAAATCTGGCCGCAAACCGCTCTTCGCCGCCTATTCGCAAGGCTCTGCCAAACGGATCGGCTCGATCCTCGAAGAGGCCGGTTGCAAAACCCTACAGGCGGGATCGTGGCAGGAAGCGCTGGGCCTGTCCGCCAAGGGCACGATGGCGGCGGTGGTTCTGCCACTCGAATCCGGTTTTTCCAGCGACTCCCTTGAAATCCTGACCGAGCAGGATGTGCTCGGCGACCGCCTCGTGCGCCGCAAGAAAAAGCGCAAGGATTCCGACGCTTTCCTCGCCGAACTACAAGCGCTCTCGCGTGGCGATCTAGTCGTCCATGTCGAACACGGCATCGGCAAATATCTCGGCCTCGATCCCATCACCGTGGGTAAAAGCCAGCACGATTGCGTCGCGCTTGAGTATCACGGCGGCGATAAGCTGTTTATTCCGGTTGAGAACATCGACGTCCTCAGCCGTTATGGATCATCCGAAGAGGCCGTGCCACTCGACCGACTCGGTGGGGAAGCCTGGCAGAAACGCCGCGCGCGCCTCAAGGAACGCATCACCGCCATCGCGGGCGAGCTCATGAAAGTCGCCGCCGAACGCGCGCTTAAAAAAGCGCCGGTGTTTGAAGCCGAAGAAGCAAGCTTCAACCAGTTCGTCGACCGCTTCCCGTGGGAAGAAACCGAAGATCAGGACGCCGCCATCGCCGATGTCTTACGCGATCTGGAAAGCGGCAAACCGATGGACCGCCTGATTTGCGGCGATGTCGGCTTTGGCAAAACCGAGGTAGCTTTGCGCGCCGCCTTCGTTGCGGCCATGTCGGGCCAGCAAGTCGCCGTGGTTGCGCCAACCACCCTGCTCGCGCGCCAGCACTTCCAGAACTTCTGCGAGCGTTTTGCTGGCTTCCCGCTCAAAATCGGGCGCCTTTCGCGTCTCGTTTCCTCCAAGGAGATGACCGAAACGCGCGAAGGGCTTGCTGATGGCACGGTTGATCTGGTGGTCGGCACACACGCGATCCTCTCGAAATCGACCGAATTCAAGAACCTTGGCCTTGTAATCGTCGATGAGGAACAGCGCTTTGGCGTGACCCACAAGGAAAAGCTCAAACAGCTGCGCGCCGATGTCCATATGCTCACCCTCACCGCGACGCCTATCCCCCGCACGCTGCAAATGGCGATGACGGGCCTGCGCGAGCTTTCCACCATGCAGACCCCTCCGGTCGACCGCTTGGCGGTGCGCACATATGTGATGGAGTGGGACGATATGGTGATGCGAGAGGCTCTGCTGCGCGAACATCACCGCGGCGGGCAAAGCTTTATCGTGGTGCCGCGCATCGCCGATATGGAGCCGCTGGAAGAGTGGCTGCGCGAAAACGTGCCTGAGGTGAAGACCGTTTCCGCTCACGGCCAAATGGGCGCGGGCGAAGTCGAAGAGCGGATGAGCGCGTTTTACGACAAGAAGTACGACGTGCTGCTTTCCACCACCATCGTCGAGAGCGGCATCGACATCCCAAGCGCCAACACGATCATCATACACCGCGCGGACCGCTTTGGCCTCGCCCAACTCTACCAACTGCGCGGGCGTGTGGGCCGCGCGAAGATCCGCGCCTACGCCTATCTGACCACGCCCGAGGATACGCAGCTTTCCGAAGTGGCGGAGAAGCGCCTCAAAGTGCTGGGCGATCTCGATAGCCTTGGCGCCGGCTTCCAACTCGCCAGCCACGATCTCGACATTCGCGGCGCGGGGAACCTTTTGGGCGATGAGCAATCGGGCCACATCCGCGAAGTCGGTTTTGAGCTATACCAGTCGATGCTCGAGGACGCGATTATGGCCGCCAAGGCGGGCGAAATGGGGCTCGAAGCGGCCAAGGACAAAGTCTCGCCCCAGATCACGGTCGACGCGCCGATTATGATTCCCGAGAATTATGTCCCCGATCTTGCGGTCCGAATGGCGCTCTATCGCCGCCTCAATCAGGCGCAGGACAAGGCCGAGATCGAAAGCCTCGCGGCGGAAATGATCGACAGGTTCGGCGACCTGCCCTCGCCCACGCAAAACCTGGTGCGCCTGATCGAGATCAAGCATCAAGCGATCGAGGCGAATATCGCCAAAATAGATGTCGGCGCGCGCGGCACTTTGGTCACCTTCCACAACGACGACTTCCCCGATGGTCCGGGCCTGATCGCCTATGTCGACCGGCTTGCCGGCACGGCCAAGCTGCGCCCCGATATGAAGCTTGTCATCAACCGCGCCTGGGGTGACCCGCAAAGCCGCCTGAACGGGCTTTTCCAACTGACCAAGGGTCTCTCAAACATCGTGCGCAAGGCGAAGCGAAAGCAGGCGGCCTGAGCGTCGAGCCCAGATTTACTTCCCGAACATTCGGTTCATGCGTTTGACCGTCAGATGCAGCTCCGCGCGTTTCTTTGCGTCAGCGGACGACAGTTCTTCTTTCAGAACGGATATCGCCCGCTCTAGCCCCTCGCCAGCGTCAAGCGCGCCGGTCAGACGGCAGGCCGTTTCGAGAGTTTTGTCCTCCTGCGCACGTTCGTTCAGAACATGCTCAAGCCAGTACAGCACCTCCATGGGTCGTTGAGGTCTCAGCTGCACCGTCAGATGCACCGATGGGCCATCGTCCAAAGTCTTGGGCCAATGCCAGCGACGCTTGGGCACATACATGATGTCACCGGGCGTTAGTCGCACGACTTGGTCGGCTTCACCTACGGGCGCTGTGCAATCGGCAAATTCCGGCCCATTCGAAGGCTCAGGCGCTTCCCATAGATGCCAGTCCTTTTGACCCGCAAGCTGCAGAATGAACACGTCATGATTGTCAAAATGCTGATCAAACGCGCTCGCCCCCAGACTTGCGCCGAAATAGCTGTTGATCTGAACCGTCCAACCGGTCGCTCTAAAGACTTGCTGGCACCAGGCGTTCGCCGCAGCAAGGCGGCGACCAATATCGTTGAAGACCAACGAACCCCCGGCAATCGAGCGCGCCAACTCATCGGCGGTGGGAGGGGCATCCCATTGCGCTTTCAACCGGAAGAAGGAATCCATCGCGTCTTCGCGGTCTGGTAGCGAAGGGTGCGTGTACAAGAGCCTCGGAGTTCCGACACCCGCTTCGAAAAGGGTCGTTAGGTACTCATCAAGCGAGATGATCTGCGTGGCTTGCTCTAGTTCCCCTCCAAAATAGGCGATCTGGCGTTGCCAAACATCCTCCTGAAATTCTTTCGTCGATAGTGGAAAGACGAGTCTCTCAAACGGAAAGAGTCCATCGGGGCGCACACCTTCAATTGCGTGTCGGATCATCGGATTGAGCGCCTTTCAAACAATCAGGTGTTGAAGGTTGGACCACGGGAGCGATCGGGTCACGCGGTAAATTAAGGCAGTATACGCGTCAACGCGATGGTCATAGCCCGCTGCCTTTTGCGCTCACTTACCCGTGGCCGCGCCCTCGCGCGGTTCGAGCAAGGTCGACCACCTTATCGCTTGGCATGGGCATCGCCCGCAAGAAGCCTTGCCAGTAATGGCAGCCCTCCGATTGGACCGCCGCGCGCTGAATCTCGTTTTCGATGCCTTCTGCGTAGATTTGAAGATCGAGCGCGTGGCCTAGGGCGATAATCGCGCGCAAAACGGCGAGCGCCTTTGCATCGCCAGGCACATCATCGACCATGATCTTGTCGAGCTTTATCGCGTCCAGCGGCAATTCGCGCAGGTACCGAAAATTGCAAAAGCCCGCGCCAAAATCATCGAGCGCTGTACGAAATCCAAGGGTGCGCAGCGCCTTCAACGCGCCCGCCGCTTGCTCGATATTGCGCACCAGCAAGTCTTCGGTGATTTCCAACATAAGGCGCGAAGGCGCGATTGAGCTTTTCCCGATCAGCTTGGCAAAGTCGGCGGCGAAGCGCGGATCACCTAGTTCTTCGGGCGTAATGTTGAGCGACAGGGTCAGCGCCTCGGGCCATTGCTCAGCGTCTTCCAAAGCCCTCGCCACCACATGCCGCGACAAGGGCGCGACCAATGCCGCGCGTTCCGCAATGGCAAAAAGATCACGCGCGCCGATTTCGCCCAGAGTGGGATGCCGCCAACGCGCAAGCGCCTCCGCACCGACGACCGAGCCATCACGGCAAGAAAACTGCGGCTGAAACAGGACTTCAATCTCGCGGCGGTCGAGCGCGCTTAGCAAATCGGATTCAAGCGCTACCGGTTTCACACCGGGCACAAGGCCAGCCTTTGCGTCAAGACTGCGCAACGACCGGTCAGTGATAGCTTTGCTCGATTCCATAGGTCCGTCTTTACGACTAGCTTACCGTAATAACCTCCATCAATTGCAATCCGACCGAAATTGGAACATCAGGACAAGTACTTGCGCTTGGCCGGACTCGGCACAGCGTATCCGGGGGGAAGTTGAGACGATGGACGACGATAACGGCAAAAGCCACGGACGCGATTTTGAGCGCATTGCGCTGATGGCATCGGAGAGCCCGCGGGCGCAGGAAGCGTTTGAAAATCTGTCGCGTCAGGGGGAGTTTGTGCCTTTGGAGGAGGCCGACGTCGTAGTCGTTCTTGGCGGCGATGGCTTCATGCTGCAAATCCTGCACGCCATGCTCGACGCACGCCGGATTGTTCCCGCCTATGGTATGAACCTCGGAACGGTAGGCTTCTTGATGAATCGCTACGACAAGCGCGCTGTTATCCGCAATCGATTGGCGCGCACCAAGACGAAAGCCATCGCACCGCTAAAAATGCGAGCCACGACGCAAAGCGGTGAGGAGCACTCGCTGTGGGCGATCAACGAAGTCTCGCTGCTGCGTGAAACGCGCCAGACGGCGTGGATCGAAGTGACCGTTGGGAGCCGCGTCAGAATCAAGCGTTTGGTGGGCGATGGCGTGTTGGTGGCTACACCAGCCGGCTCGACCGCTTACAACCTTTCCGCCAACGGACCGATCCTACCGCTCGATAGCGAAATGCTCGCCCTCACCCCTATCAGCCCGTTCCGCCCGCGCCGTTGGAAAGGGGCGATCCTGCCGGACAAAATGCCCATCGGGCTCAAAGTGCTCGATCCGGCCAAGCGCCCGGTTTCCGCAGTGGCGGATCAGAAAGAACTGCGCGACATCGCCGAAGTTACGCTTTCCATCGAACCGCACACCGAATTGGAACTCTTGTTTGATCCGGGACAATCGTTGGAAGAACGGATCGTCTCGGAACAGTTTATGACCGATTAGCGCGGGCTTGGGCCGGCCTAACCCCCGCACGAAGCCGCGATCCTTACACTTGGTAAAAAACCGATCATAAAGCTCTTGCCATTCGCCGCGCGCCTCCATATACGCGCGCTTCCGCACACGGAGAAAAACCCGTTCGTGCTGCTCCCCGATAGCTCAGCGGTAGAGTAGGTGACTGTTAATCACTTGGTCGTTGGTTCGAATCCAACTCGGGGAGCCATTTTCTTTACATCGCAGACTTGAGCGCGGCACGTCATCGCCCCCGTGTGAATGTGTGTCGCGGTGATCACTGATCTAAGTAGTTCGCGCGGCATTATGCCTAGGTATCAGCAATTAACGGATACCCCTTACTCATTAACCATGAGCGCGGTCCTCCCCCTCCTCTCAAATGAGAGCATGCAATGACCAAGCGCCTTAATGATCTAAACATATTAGTCGGGTAGACGAGTTTTGTATTGCCCATACCTTTGCCGGATCGATTGGAAATCGTGGGACCTGGCAACCACTTTGGCGGCGCGCGGCGTGTCGATCGTGATATATTCGGGCCACATCGGCGCGGAACTCAAACGCCGGGTTCCAAAGGCGGTTTTCCTGCCCAAACCACCAATGCCAAACCAGCTATTGGACGCCGTCCTCCGGTCACGCGAGGCCGAATGGGCAATAGACTCCGCAGAATTGGCCTAATTACCAGAACACCAAGATACATGCGTCCGAGTGTGCGGGCGAACAGTCTCCCCTGCCAAATGGACGTGTCACAAAGGAATATCCCCTAGGCCGTTCACTTACCACCGCTTGCGGTCGTTACGGATACCCGGCTGTTCGCCGATGCCCTAGCAATGGGGTGATGGGATTAGACATCGTGTGCCGGGGCCAATTGAAGGAGCCGAAGGTTTGTCAAACAAACGGCGGTCTCTGAAACGCCGCTTTCTCACGCCTGTAGCAATGCGAGGCGCCTATGCCGTCGGAACTAAAAAAACACGCGTCCTGGTTGTCGAAGACAACGTCCCCCTCGCCTGCACTTGGAGCGAGGAATTGGAGCGCCGCCACTACAAAGTGCGGCACAGCATCGATGTCTGCGGCGGGCTTGAATTGTGTAAGGATCAATGGCCCGACGCCATAATCCTTGATGCGTTCTTCCGCGATTGCTGTGAAGCCATGGTGGAAGCCAGCGGGTCGACCTTCTGCGCAAAGCTGGCCGAATTGATCCAAAATTCAGGTCACAGCGCGCCGCTGGTGATTGGAGTGTCCGGGGCGGTCGCGAATGAAGGGCAATCGAGCGGCGCGTTTTGCGGGGTGCCCGCCTCGCTCATGCCGATCCGGGTGCAAAAGCCGGTATCGGGCAGCGACTTGGCCGATCGCCTCGATGAGGCCAAGCGTCGCGGGCAGCTGAAAGACCCGCAGCAACTGGGTTTCGTTTTCTGAGCCTGAACTTCAGGACCAAGCGTGGCCACACTCCAACGCCTCCAACTTACGACATAACAGCGGCGTCACGCATGACAGCACCTGCCGCAGGGCTGGTGACGGGCGACGTGGCGATGGGTTTTCAAAGGACAGCACTCCCCAGCCTCGCTCGCCTACGCGCAGCGGAACAGACATAAGAGCAACCGCGCCACTTTCCGCAGCCAGCGCCCGATCCGCCTCGCTCACGGCGCGCGTGCAAGAGCTGGAAAGAATCAGCGAGACGGCCTCTTCTTCTGAAGCGCACAAGGGCACATGGGCGTCTTCGACTGAAAAGACGATCGGTGCGTAGGCGTCGATATTGTGATGCAGAGTTGGAAGAGGTCGTTCCTCCTCTTGGTGCCCTGCCAAGGCGCGCACGCGCACTTGAGTATAGCCCGACAAGTAGCGGGTGTACCCGGCTACATCGGCGAAAAGCCGCTGTTGAGTGTCCGCCGACTCAATCACGCGCGTAAGATACTCAATCGCCCCCAGCGCTCTATCCGAAGACAGATTATGAATACCTTCATAGGCTGGCTCGATTTCGAGAACACACAGCGTATCGTTGCGAAAGGCCGAGGCGTCGAACAGCCGTTCCGAAATCTGGAAACGACCGAGCGCCATGGGCTGGCTTGAGAAGAAAGGAAGCGCCGCAACGTTGCGCAGAGCGTGGACGATTTCAGTCCCAAGGACTTTACCAAGCGGCGTGTTCAGAAGAACTGTCGCCGAAACGCCCAAAATCTGCGTGCAGTTTTCCGATGCGACAAGGACCCTGTCATCGTGCGGATCGAGCGCGATCAGCGCGCCGAAGGCTTGGCATTCATCGAGTCGTTTGAATGGCATCATTCATGTCGATCAGAGGCGATAGGCCAGGATAGCTTGGCTCATTACGACATTTATCAGGACGGTTTGAGGCCATCATCCTTCCCGTAGATTGGCTCTGAGATGAGCAGCGCCTACCCTACCGCAGATGTCCACTTTCAACAGATGGTGCCGATACCTAGGCGCTTTCCCTTAGGTTATCGTGCCGATTGTCCCGGTGTTCCGATATCAAGAATGCAATCACACGCCAGTTTTGCCTTAAAGCGTTCGTCATGGGTGCAGCAGATGACCGCACCATCATAGTCGGTGATGGCCGTCTCAAGCATTTCAATCGAAGCGATATCGAGGTGATTGGTCGGCTCATCCAGGATCAGCAGACTTGGCGGTTCAGACCGGGAGAAAAGGCACGCCAACGCCAGCCGCACGCGCTCTCCACCCGACAATTCGCCAATCACGCGCTGCGCCCAGCGAGCTCGAAATCCATATCGGGCCAGAGCCGCATGCGCCTCACGATCGGTCAGCGCCGGGTTGTGCCTCTGCATCGCTTTTAGCGCGGTTTCGCCAGAGCCCAGCAAATCGAGATGTTGATCAAGCACAGCGACGCTTGACGCATTGACATCAACGTCGCCTTCAGCCGGGTCCTCGCGACCATCAAGCAACCGCACCAGCGAGCTCTTTCCGCAACCATTGGGTCCTTTAAGCCAAACGCGCCGTGGCCCTGCGATGGTAAAGTCGAGTGGCCCGAATAATCGCCGCCCGCCGCGTTCGCACACGAGACCGCGCGCTTTTACCACCACCTGATCGCGCTTCAGGCCGCAAGACGGCAAAGCGATCGCAATCGGTGTCAGGCGCGCGACCTCCGCTTCCGCTTGGCGCAGCGCCTCCTGTGTCTGAGCCACCTTCTCCTGCCCTTGCTTGCGATGGCGAGCAGAGGTCGATTGCGCGCTTTCTTTCTCGGCGTTGATCTCCAGTTTGGACCGATCGCGCCGCGCCGCGGATTGTCGTCCCTGCCTCTCGCGTCGTTGGTGGCGCTCGCTCGCCTTTTGTTGTGCCCGACGGGCGGCGGCTTCTTCGCTCTTCGCAATCGCCGCAGCGCGCGTGGCCCGAGCATACGCTTGGGTCCTAGCCTCTTCGAACGCGCTCCAACCGCCGACGACACTGAACGCCCCGGTGGGCGAAAGCTCGATGATCCGGTCGACCCTCTCCAAAAGATCGCGATCGTGGCTCGCGATCAACATCGGGCCATCCCAACGCTCCATAAGGTCGAAGATCATCGCCCGTCCCGCCGTATCGAGATCGTTCGTAGGCTCGTCCAGCAAGAGGATATCGGGCGCGCGCATCAAGAGCGCCGCAATCTTGACTCGGTTGCGTTCGCCCCCGCTCAAAGTGTTGACCGCCCGCGTCAAATCGACATCGGCCAGACCGCAAGCGGCAACGACCTCATCGACGCGTCCCAATAGTTTCCAATCGACCCGCTCGTAGTCCACCGCTTGCGCTTCGCCTCGCTCAAACCGGCTCTGGATCGCAAGCTGCTCGTCAACTCCCAAGACTTGGGCCACGTTTGCTCCGTCGTCGAAGCCGCCCTGCTGCAACAGCGCCGCCGCGCCGTCGACGCGAACGCTTCCAGACGTCGGGGTAAGATCGCCCACAATCATACGCAGCGCCGTCGACTTGCCGCAGCCATTGCAACCAACAAGTCCAACGACTTCGTGCGAGATCGTTTCGGAGAATTCAGGGACCAGAACCGTCCCATCGGGGGCGGCGCACACGGCACGGTCAAACAGGATGTGAGACATGGAAAATCCAGAGCAATCAGGTGTCAAAAAGACGAAGAGTGCGCTTAGATGTCCATTGATCTTCCTTCCTAAGGTGGGAAGCCACTAACATTCAGTCCAATGTTGATCAAGAAAGGAAGACAACATGCGGTTCACCATGCATCTGGTGTTCATGTAGGGTGTGAGACCTCTGCAAGTTGACGGTGAACCATCAGGTGGAGTTTGGTCAGATGTTGAAGAAATCTCTTAGTCTTGGTCTTGTCGCGGCGCTTCTGGTGCCAAGCAATCTTGCAAACGCTGCTCAAGAAGGCACAAGCGGCACGCGCTCTTCGACTGTGCCGACCTATCATTTGATGCAATTGGAAGTGAAGACCGCGAAAGTTTCGCTCCAAGCTTTCGAAGCCAAAACCAGCTCCATTAGCAGCTGCAACGAAGCCAAGACGTTGGCCAAAGAGATCGACGCAAAGACGCGCCGCAATCGTTTCAAACGCGCGAGCCAATTGCCCGAATCTCTCCGCGACACTCTTGCGGAAATGCCCGCTGGAACAGCCACACCCGCCTTCACTCCGGACGGATCAACCGCGCGCGTGATCGTGCTGTGCGGACGCGCTTAGTCGCATTCCTCAAAGCAAGGGCCTAATCCCGTTTGAGCGGTGTCAGCGCATCTAGGCTGCCATCGCCCGCGCAAAGACCCCCATCGACATACATCACCTGCCCGTTGACGTAGCGGGCCGCGTCCGAGCTGAGGAAGATCGCCGCGTCGGCGATGTCTTCCACCTCTCCTAGCCCGCGTGACGGAATGCGCTTGATTGACTTGTCGAATTGGTCGGGGTCGGCGGCTAGGAACTTTACACCTTCAGTGTTGGCGATCGCGCCGGGCGATATCAGGTTGGAACGCACGCCCGCCGGCCCCCATTCGATCGCCAGTGTCTTGGTCAGCATGTTGACCCCAGCCTTGGCCGCGCAAGCGTGGGCCTGAAACGCGCGGGCGTTGTCGGCTTGTCCGGCGGTGATCGCGATAAGCGACGCGCCGGGCTTTGTCAGATGGTCGAAACTGGCTCTGAAGAGGTTGAACGTGCCCAACAAATCGATGTCGATCACCGTCTTGAACGCGTTAGCCGAAAGCCCGACCACCGGCGAAAAGAAATTTCCCGCTGCGCCCGCAATCACGATGTCGAGCGTGCCAAACTCCTTCGCAGTGCGCTCCACCAGGGCGGCGACACCATCATAATCGCGCACATCGCACGATAGGCCCAGCGCCTCACCACCGCCGATTTGACGCAACTCCGCCTCCGCGCTCGCAGCGCGCTCTTCGTTGCGACCAAAGACCACGACCTTGGCGCCCGCTGCCATAAACCCGCGCGCTATGCCTAGATTGATCCCACGCGTGCCGCCCGAAATCAGCGCCACTTTATCTTTGAGAACCTGGTCCTTGAATGTAGCGGCCATGCGCGCTTTCCTCTCTCATCTTAAGTGGTTGAGAAGGTAACGCTCTCACGCCGGTGCGGTGCCCGGTCAGGTCAGCAATAGCCGCGCTCCGACCATGACAACCAACACCGCCGTCAGCCAACGAACCCAACGCACTGGAAGCAAACGCACGGCGAGCAAACTGCCGATCTGGCCGCCGATCACCACCGCTATCAGCAGCGGAAGCGAGGCATCGATGGCCCCACCAAAGGCGCCGGGCCCTTGTTTGAGCAGCTGTCCGGTCAAGCCAAAAACAGAGTTCACAAGAATGAAGAACGAGGCCGTCGCGGCGATAGCGCGTGCGTTGTTCCATCGGGCCAGATGCAACAAAGGAGCCAGAAAGATGCCGCCTCCAATCCCCACCAGCCCAGCAAGGAACCCAATTGGCGCGGCGACAAAAGGCGTAAACTTGGCGAGCTTCGTCGGCTCGTCCGCCTGCGCTTCGCTGACAGGCAAGAACATGGCGACGCCGGTCAGGATCAGGCTCAGGCCCAAAAGAACCATAAAGCTGGCTTCATCAATTGGCGTGAGCCCACCCAGCAAAGCCGCCGGCGCTGCCAATGCGGTAAGGGTCAACGCGCCTTTCCAAGGCGTGACACCCGCCCGCGCAAACCGCAGCGTGCTGCCCGCAACGACCGCGATATTGCATGCCAGAGCCACCAGAGGCAGCAGCCGGTAGTCTAGGCCGTACCACGCCAGCAGCGCGGCGTAGGTCGACCCCCCACCAAAACCGACGCTCGCGTAAAGCAGCGCCGTCACTAGAAAGGCGAGCGCGAGGGCGAACGGGATCGCTCCGATCATGCCCTCAACGCGCCGTCAAACGATCAAACGGGCGCGGCGACCGGCGGAATGCCCACCGCGCCGTGGCAATGCTTGTACTTCTTGCCCGACCCGCACGGACACGGCGCGTTGCGGCTGACCCCAAGGTGCGCATAGGGATTTTCAGTGATCGCCCCGCCCGTTCCGGCTTCGGCGCGGGTTGACGGCGCAAGCGAGCCGATCATGTCCGGGCGCAGTTCCGATCCATCGCCATCGTTGGAGTTATCCATCCCGGTCAGCGGGTCGATATGGCTGGTCAGGAAGTCCGGCAAATCGGGCAGCGACGGCATCGGCATGATCGGCTGCATCTGACCGAGGAACAACCGCTTCGTCACCTCTTCGCGCAAGCTGTCGAGCATGGTCTCGAACAGGCCGAAAGCCTCTTGTTTGTATTCGTTGATCGGCTGCTTTTGAGCAATGCCGCGCATCCAGATCACCTGGCGCAACGCGTCGAGCGTGGCGAGGTGCTCCTTCCACTGGAAGTCGAGCTGTTTGAGCAGCTCTTCCTTCTCCACGCGGTGCCATTCATCCATGTCGTAATCGGCGACCTTGGCTTCCATCATCTCATCAGTTTGCGTGCGCAGCCGTTCTTCGATGATTTCCGGTTCGACCTGGTCTTCTTCCAGCCACTCATCAAACGGTGGTGTCAGGTCAAAGACGTCCGCCACCTTCTCCTTAAGCTGCGCGATGTTCCACTGTTCGGGATAGGATCCCGGCGGACACGCATCGGCCACGATGGTGTTGATCGTGTCGTGGCGCATATCGACCACAACATCGTCGACCTTGTCCGCGTCCATGATCTCGGAGCGTTGTTCGTAGATGACCTTGCGCTGGTCGTTCATCACATCGTCGTATTGGACGACCTGTTTGCGCGTGTCGTAGTTGCGCGCCTCGACCTTCTTCTGGGCGGTTTCGATAGCTTTTGACAGCCACTTAGAGCCGATAGCTTCGCCGTCTTCGAGGTTGGAATTCATCATCTTGGCGAACAGAGTGTCCGGGCCAAAAATGCGAAGCAGATCGTCTTCGAGGCACAGATAAAAACGCGATAGGCCGGGGTCACCCTGACGACCCGAACGGCCGCGCAGCTGGTTGTCGATCCGGCGGCTTTCGTGGCGTTCGGTGCCCAAAACGAACAATCCGCCCGCTTCGATCACCTTGGCTTTTTCCGCCTTCACCTCTTCTTTGATCTTGGCGACGGCTTCGTCTTTCGCGGGGCCGTCTTCCATCTCGCCGGTTTCGTCGTTGATCCGGAAATCAAGGTTACCGCCTAACTGAATGTCAGTCCCGCGACCCGCCATGTTGGTCGCAATGGTCACCGCACCCAAACGCCCGGCCTGCGCCACAATATGCGCCTCACGCTCGTGCTGTCGTGCGTTGAGGACTTCGTGCGTCACGCCTTCCTTGTCGAGGAAGTCGGAGAGCAGTTCAGATTTTTCGATCGATACTGTGCCGACAAGAATGGGCTGACCACGGTCGTTGTGCTCCTTGATCGTCTTTGCGATCGCCTGGAACTTGTCCATCGTGTTCTTGTAGAACTCGTCTTCTTCATCGACGCGCGCGACGGGCAGGTTGGTCGGGATTTCGACGCAGTTGACTTTGTAGATGTCCCAGAATTCCGCCGCTTCGGTCGCGGCCGTGCCGGTCATGCCAGACAGTTTGGGATACATGCGGAAGTAGTTCTGGAACGTGATCGAAGCCATGGTCTGGTTTTCCGGCTCGATCTTGACGCCTTCCTTGGCCTCCACCGCCTGGTGCAGACCGTTGGACCAGCGTCGGCCGTCCATCATGCGACCGGTGAATTCATCGATGATGATGACTTTGCCAACATCGACCATGTTGCCTTCGAGATCGCGCTCTTTGGAATACTTGACGATATAGTGATCGTCGCGCCGGAACATGTGCACGGCTTTGAGCGCCTGATCCAAGTGATGCACAACCTGCGTGTTCTCAACATCGTACAGGTTGTCCGTTTCGAGCAGCTCCTTCGAGATCAGCAGCTGCTCAACCTCTTCCAGACCGTCTTCGGTCAGCTGGATGTTCTTGGTCTTTTCATCTTTCTCGTACCACTCCTCAGGGATCTCTTTCGCGACCTCATCAAGCGAGTGGTAGAGTTCCGACTTGTCCTCTGTGGGACCAGAGATGATCAGCGGCGTGCGCGCTTCGTCGATCAGGATCGAGTCGACCTCATCAACGATCGCAAAGCTGAAGGGACGCTGCGTCATCTGATCGCGCGACCGTTTCATATTGTCGCGCAGATAGTCGAAGCCAAATTCGTTGTTGGTGCCGTAAGTGATGTCGGCGTTGTAGGCGTCGCGCTTTTCGTATTCGTCCTGATTGGGCAGAATGGTGCCGACCGTCAGGCCCAGCCAGTTGTACAGGCGGCCCATCTCTTCTGCATCGCGCGCGGCGAGGTAATCGTTGACCGTGATGACGTGGACGCCCTTGCCTTCAAGCCCGTTGAGATAGACGGCGAGCGTCGCCATCAGCGTCTTACCCTCGCCCGTGCGCATTTCCGCGATCTCGCCGCGATGGAGCACGATGCCGCCGATCAGCTGCACATCAAAGTGGCGCATCCCAAAGGTCCGCACCGAAGCCTCGCGCACGGTGGCAAAGGCTTCGGGCAGCAGATCGTCGAGCGCTTCGCCATTGTCGAGGCGTTCGCGGAACTTCACGGTCTGCGCCTGCAATTCACTGTCGGTCAGCGCCTGCATTTGCGGTTCAAGGTCGTTGATCTGCTTGACGATTTTACCAAGCGATTTGACGTAACGATCGTTCGAGGAACCGAAGATCGATTTCATAAGAGTGTCGAACATGGGGCTTTTGCAGTCCTGTGTTTTTGAAGGGCGGCGCTGGACCTGTCTCAGGCCCGCGCGGCTGAATTTCTTTGAAAATGGGAAAGGGTCTTCAAAGGAACGGCGCTCCAAGCGTGCCGACCGAAGACAAAAGAAACGCGGGCCTAAGAGCGCCGCGAGAAAGCTCTATTCCAGAGCGAAATCCGAACCCACCACGACCGGCGGTGGGAGAACTCCTATAAGGCGTGGACGCGTTGTCTTCTTGCTGTGATCGTCACAGACACGCTTAGGCTTTTTGGCCGGGTGCCGACACTGGCAAGCCGCGCTTTGCGGGTTGGCCATTTCTGCCAGTGTTCCAATGTCATAGGACAGCTGATCCAGCCGCGAAGCCCCGGAGGCCGTCGCCGCGTGCGCCGGCGCCTGAAGCGCGGCAAGGCCCGAAAGAATGGCCAGAAGAGCAAGCAAACGACGTGACATTGGTCGCAAATATATGCCTTTTTACCGTGTTCGTCCACCGCTTAGCGGATGGATATTACCAAGTCTTGCATTACTCCGACGCGTTGGCTTCGAAATCGCTCACTTTCGCTGAAAACTCGACCACCACGTTCTTGGCAACAGGCACCCCGTTTTCGTCGCGATAGGGGATCCGGTTACGACGCGATCCGAACGGGCATGGGTTTCTTTCAATGCTTTTTTCCATGCCTGACGGGAGCGAGCCTTCCAGCGCTTCGATTACGCATTGGCTCGACCGGCCTTCTTCATCGACTACAAATGTCGCCTTGAACCGAAAGGAACCGGGCACTTCAGGATCGCGTTTGCGCCAGCGGTGACGACCTTCGTAGACGCCATTGACCGCCTCACCCGCTTCATTCGCCGCAGCCGTAAACTCGCCACGCTCCATGACGAGCCCGCATGTGGTTTTGTCCAGCGCCGCGTAGCCTGAGCTTTCCGTGATTGAGCATCGCGAAGGTTTTCCCTGCGCATCAACAGCGATCTGAAACCGGACCAGCCCCTCTTCCCCTGCCAACCAAGAGGCGGCGGGGTAATCTGCGGGCTGCGGTTGCGCTTCCAGCCAATTGGTCATTTGCGCACCGTCGCGATTGGCAAAATTCGGTTCGGAAAGCTCCTCGATCAGCTCCGTGATCGCTTCGACCCGTTTGGAATCTTGATCCGCTTCGTTTGTTGACTGGCCTGGGGCCGCTGGAGGCGGTGATAGTTCGAGCTTCCCCGAAGGCGGTGGAACGTCATTCTGAGCAAGCGCAGGAGTTCCTACGCAAAGACCAAGCGAAGCGGTGACAAGGAGGATGTTTTTCATCGCCGCTGGCTACCTCATTGTGCCAAGCCTTGAAACCGCTGGACGCGTCATTGCGCACAGACCTATCCGCGCCTAGAGCCGCGCCCCATGGACCTCGCTCGCTCTCCCCTCGCCCGGCCCTTTCCCGAAATGCCCACAATCGAAGGCGTGACGATGCGCGTGGCGCGAGCGCGCTACAAAGAATGGGACCGGTGCGACCTTACTCTCATCGAACTGATCGAGGGCACCAGTGTCGCGGGCGTCTTTACGCAAAGCGCCTGCGCATCGAGCGAAGTCGAAATGGGTCGCGAACAGATCAAGGCGGGCACTGCGCGCGCTTTGGTTGTCAACGCTGGCAATTCCAACGCCTTCACCGGCTATCGCGGGCGTGAGGCGGTCGAAGCGATCATGGCGCAGGTGGCGGGTGGTCTGGGATGTGGCCCAGACGAGGTTTTCGTCTCTTCGACCGGCGTGATCGGCGTGCCGCTGCCCAAGGACCGCGCCGAAGAAGGCGTCGCAAACGCGCTAAACGCCGAGCCGTGTTCTTGGGAGGACGCCGCCGAGGCCATTGCAACCACGGACACGTTCGCAAAAGGCTCGCACGCCTCGGCCATGATCGGCGGGACCAAGGTGAACCTGTGCGGTATCATCAAGGGCTCCGGCATGATCGCGCCGGATATGGCGACGATGCTTGGCTATATCTTCACTGATGCGAGTGTTGATCCGGCTTTCCTGCAAGAATTGCTGAACGCCGCGAACCTCCAGACCTATTCTTGCATCACCGTTGATGGCGACACCTCCACCAGCGACACCGTGCTCGCTTTTGCGACCGGCCAGACCAAGGCTTCTCGCATCACCGGATGGGACAGCCCCGGCGCCGACGCCTTCGCCGCTGCGCTCACCGATGTGTGTCGCGAGCTTGCGCAATTGGTCGTGCGCGACGGGGAAGGCGCGAGCAAGTTCATCACCGTGCGCGTATCAGGAGCGGCAAGCGATGACAGCGCGCGCCGCGTGGGGCTCGCCATCGCCAATTCTCCGCTCGTCAAAACAGCCATTGCGGGCGAAGACGCTAATTGGGGCCGCGTTGTCATGGCGGTCGGCAAAGCGGGCGAACCGGCGGACCGCGACAAGCTCTCCATCGCCTTTGGCGGCGTGTGGGCCGCGCGCGATGGATTGGCCGTCGAGGAGTACGACGAAGCGCCGGTGACCGAGCATCTCAGGGGTCAAGACATCGATCTGGCGGTCGAACTGGGCATAGGCGAAGGCCACGCCACTGTGTGGACCTGCGATCTGACACGCGGCTACATTTCGATTAACGCGGATTACCGGAGCTGACATGAGCGAACTCTCCGCCCTCGACGCCGAAATCCGCGATTTCCTTAGCTACGCTGCGCGAGGATCAATGCTGCCGCGCTATCGCGCGCTGCGCGACGACGAGATTGAGATGAAGGGCGAAGATGACCCCGTCACTGTGGTCGACCGCGAAGTCGAAGCGTTCCTGACCGAAGCGCTGACCAAGCTCGCGCCCGGGGTGGGCGTAGTCGGCGAAGAGGCGGCAGCCGAAGACCCCAAAGTTCTCGACGCCCTCTCCCAGCAATGCTGGATCATCGACCCGCTCGACGGCACCGCCAACTTTGCGAGCGGCGAAGGGCATTTCGGGATCATGATCGCGCTCGCCGATGCGGGTGAAGCGGTCGCGGGATGGATCTATGACCCGGTGCGCGATCGCCTATGCCACGCCAAACGCGGCGAAGGGGCGTTTGTGGATGGCATCAAGATCACCGCCAAACCTTCGGGTGACGCGCCGCCGCATCTCGCCGCGATGAAACGCTTTATGGGCGATGAGCAACGCGCTCTGTTCGAGGCGGAGATTGAACCACACTACACCATCGTCCAAGCCCCAGGCGCAGCGGCCGAGCAATATCCGCTGGTGGCTTTTGGCGGCCACGACACAGCGATTTACGAGCGCACCCTTGCCTGGGACCACGCGGCGGGATGTCTGTTCCTCAACGAAGCGGGCGGCGCATGCTTGCGGCTCGATGGATCACCTTACCGTGTCGACGACGGACGCAAGGGCATGATCGGAGCGGCTTCGCGGGCGCTGTTCGATGAACTGGCCGAGCGTTTGATCCGCGTCGGCTACATGCCCAACGATTAATCGCCACAAAAGCCGCGCATAGAAAAAGGGGCGCGCCCGGTGGCGCGCCCCTTTTCATCCGCGTAGGCGTACGAGCATCAGCCCGCATAGAACACGATCAAAGCTCGCTTTCGAGCCACTCTTTAAGCTGGCTTTTCGGAGCCGCGCCGACTTTGCGCGCGACCGCTTCGCCGTTCTTGAACAGCACCATCAGCGGGATCGACTGCACGCCCATTTCGCCGGGGGTCACGGTGCTTTCCATGATGTCCATCTTGGCGATGGTGACCTGTTCGCCCAGCTCTTCGCTAAGCTCTTCAAGCGCGGGAGCGATCATTTTGCACGGGCCGCACCAATCGGCCCAGAAATCGACCAGCACAGGCTTGTCGGAATTGAGAACATCGGCTTGGAAGCTGTCGTCGGTGACACTGACGGTGGCCATAGGAAGTCTCCAGTAGATTGCTGCCCATCATGGGCTCGTTGCACTCTATCTAGGCCAAAATACGCAGCACTCAATACGCCGAAGGCTCGACATCCCCCAAGCTTTCCTGCGCGGTGCCCAATTGATCCTTGTGCCGCGCGAGCAATTCATCCGGAAGCGAAATCAAATCAGGCGTTTGCGTGTAAAGCAGCCCCGCGCGCACCGAACGTCCCGGATAGATCGCCTCCAACGCCGCGACATAGGCCGCCATTTGCCGCAAGGTGCCCACCGGAACCGCGTCGGCGGATGCGGGTGGGCGGCGCGTGGTCTTGAAATCGACCACCGTCACGGTGTCCGGCGTTAGCAACAGGCGATCCAGCGTGCCGGTCACCACCACTCCGCCGACAAGCGCGCTAATGGGTGCTTCGGCCAGAGCCTGAGGCCCAAAGAGGTCCGCGAAATCGGGCGTTTCCAGGACATTCAAGGCCTGATCCAGCATCGCATCGCGCAAAGCCTCGGACAGGTCGGACGCCTGACGCTCCAACCAAGCCCGCGCCACATCACGGCGTTGTTCGGTGGCGATATCAGGCAGACGCTCCAGCAAGCGGTGGATTAGCACCCCGCGCCGCATCGCCGTGCGCATCGCTTCGGGATTGTCGGACGGGCTCAGCGGCGAGTCTGCGCCTTGTTCCTCACCCGCTCGGCTTGGCGCCAGAGGGCGTGGCGGCTTGGGCTCGGGACCGATGGGCGTTGTCGCCCATTGCGGCAGCTTCAACGGACCCACTTGAGCCGCTGCCACATCTTGCCCCTCGAAAAGGGGATCCGCCAATCGCCCAAAATCACGCCGTGCGCCCCAGATGGAATCGGCTATCTCATCGCCTTCGAAGATAGGTTCGAGCTTTGCGTACCAACTGTCCTCGTGCGGTCCGTTCTTCAGGTCGCGTGGCCCCAGCGCGCCGGTGAGGAAAAACGCCTCCTCCGCCCGGGTCATCGCGACATAAAGCAGCCGCCAGTGTTCTTGCATGTCCGCCGCGCTGGCCTTTTCCTCCGCCGCGCTGACAGGACCAACCCTTTCCGCCGCAGAAAGCGCGGGAAGCGGCACCGCCTTGCCTACACTCTCTCCAAGCGGATTGTCGCCGATTTCCAAATCGCTGCCCTGCCCGGGCCTCCCGGTCGCATCAGCAAGGATCACGATCGGCGCTTGCAAGCCCTTGGACCCGTGCACCGTCATCACGCGGACCTGCCCCCCGGCATCGTCGGGATCGCGCTTGAGTTCCGCTTCGCCCGCGTCAAACCACTCGATAAAGCCAGCGAGGCTTGGCGTTGCCCCCGCTTCGTAGGAGAACCCGGCGTTGACCAATTCGTCGAGCGGATCGTTCGCCTCGCGCCCCAGCCGCGTAATCAGCTTGCGCCGTCCCTCCCAAGGTCCAGTAAGCACCCATGCGATGAGCGCTTGCGGGGTCTCGAAATCCGCCAGCCGCAGCAGCGCGCGCAGCTGGTCAGCGGTGTCAGTCACAAAAGGCGGCGCGTCGCGGCGGCGCAGATGGTGCCACAGCGGCACGCCATCTTTGCGCGGAACATGCTCAAGCAAGTCGTCCTGCGTCCACCCGATCAACGGGCTCGCCAGCAAATTGGCGCATTCCAGATCATCAAGCGGCTGCGCGGCGAAGCGTAGCGCGCTCATCACATCCTTCACCGCCAGCGGCGCGCCCAGTCGCAGCCGGTCGACACCCGCCACCGCGACGCCCGCTTCGTGGAGCTTGGCGACGATCTGCGCCGCCAATCCGCCGCGTTTGCGCACCAGCACCATAACATCGCCGGGCGTCGCGTGACGGCGCTCGCCCTTTTCGAGCACAAACCGACTGCCCCCGCGCACCCATTCGTCAACCTGCGCAGCGATCTTCTCAGCCAGCACCGTATCGTGATGGGCCAGCCAATCGCGCGCCTCATCCTCGGGCTGTTCGTCATCCGCGCGCACCGGATTCCAAAGCGTGACGATGCCGGATCGATCATCACCATCGTGATTGCGTGGTGCGTTGGGCAGGCCAAACGCCTCATGCCCCAACAACCCGATCGCCGCGTTGACAAAGTCCAGCACGGGCTGCGCGGTTCGATACGAACGCCCCAGGTCCAGATCGCTCCAATTTGGCACGTTGCGCCGGTCGCGCATCTCCGCAACGTTTTCGCGCGCATCCAAAATGCGTTTGCGGATCTTCGCCTTGGCGCGCTCGTAGTTTTCCGGGCTGGTGCCCTGAAAGCCGAAGATCGCCTGCTTGTAATCGCCTACGGTGAAAATCGTGCGCAGCTTATCGCCGCTCGCGCCCTCGCCGCTGAAGAAATCGTCGATCAGCGCATCGACAATATCCCATTGCGCCTCATTCGTGTCCTGCGCCTCATCAATTAGGATGTGATCGAACCGGCGGTCCAACTTATAGCGGATCCAATCAGCGGTATCCGCCTTGGCGAGCAAGGTGGCCGCACGGCGGATCAGATCGTCGAAATCGAGCAGCCCCTCGCGCCGCTTGGCCTCGATCCATTTGAGCGAGAAAGCGCGGCCCAGTTCAAGCGCGGCGGTCAGCAATTCAGCAAGCCCCAATAGGGCCACACGTTCGTCTACCATCGCCACCGCTTCGGCGATGAGGTCCTGGCCATCAGTAAAACCGGGATAGGCCTCACGCGGCTTTTTGAGGGTGAGCGCGGGCGTTCCATCAGCCTTGAGCAGCGTTTTGCGGAATTCGCCGTATCGCGCGGCGCGCGCGGCGAGATCAAGCGAAAGCCAATCGCGCATGAACGCCAGACATTTGTCAGCGGTTTTGGTGCCCCATTCCTCTAGTGGTGCGATCATTGCGCGCACGGTTTCGTCGGGAAAGACCTCGGCGTTCAGACCATCAAGCGCCCAAGCCTCATCCGCATCGCTTGGAATGCCCAGCAGGCTTTGCCGCACGCGCGTGTCCACCGGCGACTGCCAGGCGTCCCTTCCCTCCCACAGCTCCTCATGCGCGGCGCAGCGCATCAACCAATGGTGCAAGCTACCGGGATCCTTGCGGGTAACGAAAAGCTCCACCGCATTGAGGATACGACGATCCTGCGCTGCCTCGGCCTCGCTCAAAAGATCCGCCAGCACTTCGCGGCTCAACAATTCGCGCTGACGGTCCTCCATCGGCTGCGATCCGGGCGCGAGGTCGGCTTCTTCGGGAAAGCTGGCCAGCAACCATTGCGAAAACGCATGGATCGTGTCGATCCGCAAGCCACCGCCGGGGCAATCGAGCACGCTGGCAAACAGGGTTCGCGCCCGGTCCAATGTGTCAGGATCGACCGGCGCGCCCAGGTGTCGCAATTCGGTGGCGAGCTTGCCCTCAGCCAATCGCACCCACCGCGCGAGCACCGCGTTGATGCGGTTCGCCATCTCCGCCGCGCCCGCCTTGGTGAAGGTCAGGCACAGTATCTGCCCCGGTTCCACATCGCGGCGCAGCAGGAGACGCAGCACACGCGCGGAGAGCACCTGCGTCTTCCCCGTTCCCGCCGAGGCCGAAAGCCAGACATTGTCCGCCGGTTCCACCGCAGCAAGCTGGTTGTCTTTGAGCGGGAAGACCTTGGCGCTCATTCGGGCGCTCCTTGATCAAAGACCCACTCTTCCAAACGCATGAGCTGATCGTAATCGGTGTAGCCGGGATAGTCCGGGTTCTCCTTGGCAATGAACGGTGCGCTGCCCGTGATGAAGCGCGTGATCGCCTCGGCCAACTTTGCCTCGTGCAGCGGCAGGAATTCGTCGGGCTCCAAACCCTGTTCGCGCGGTGTCAGCTTCATCGGCGAGGTGATCTCACCAAACGCGTCACCCTTTTTGCGCAGCGACCAATATTCGAACAAGCTGACCTCGCCGCGCATGGCGCTAGCATCGGGCGCGTCGCGGCCAGGCTTGAAGCCTCCGCGCTGGGCGATCAGGCCCAGCACGCCCAATTGCAGGCGGTATCCGGCGGCGGTTTCTTTCTTCGTAGGCGCGCCGCCTGTTTTGTAGTCGACAATCGCCAACGTGCCGTCGGGCAGTCGGTCAATCCGATCCGCTTGCCCAAACACGCGCACGCCGAGATAGTCCATCGCGCCCCAACTCTCCGTCAGCGCGACCGTGCGGCCATCCTCCGCCATCATGTCGACCCATTCTTCGAAGCGAGCGAGAGCGGCCATGATGCGTGGGCGCCACAGCCCCCATAGAAGCGGGTGCGGGTTGGTTTGTTTGAGCGCCCTTTCAGCGAAGGCGACCAACGGCAAACCGGGATCTTTCACGCGCGCCTTGTGCCATTGATCAAGAATCGCGTGCACCAATGTGCCGCGCAGGGCTGGATCGCTGAATGGATCGGCGGCCAACGGATCGAGCGACCTCAAACCGAGGATTTTCTGCGCGTAAAACTGATACGGATCGCCCAACAACCGGTCGAGCGCAGTGGCGCTGATCGATACGTTGCGAAGATCCGCTGAAGGGTTGGGCTTGGGTCGCGGATAGCGTTGCGCCGCAGGTTTCGGCGCGCGGTCCAATTGCGGCAAAAGCTGTGGGATGGTGGTTTCGCGGTGCCTGTCCGCCTCGCGCTCGCCCAGCAGCGCCTCAACCCGCAGCAGGAAACGCGAGGGGCGCGTTGGCCCATCCGCGTCACGTTGCGCCCGGCTCAGGACGACCTCTGGCGCGCCCATCGCTCCCGCGAGATCGTGCGCGGCCAGACCAATGCGAAACTCGGTTGCAGGCACACCCAAAGCGCGCAAGATACCGGGTGCCAGCAAGCTGCCAGGCGATGGCGTTTGCGGCCAAGTGCCTTCGTTTAAGCCGGCGCAAATCACCAAATCCGCACGCGCCATGCGGGATTCAAGCAGACCGTAGATCGCGACGCGCGGATGGCCGCCATAGGGCGGGCGCACCGCGATTTCTTCCATCACATCGCGCAGAACCTTCGCGAGATCTGTCCTAGCCAAACGGGTGCCGCATTCGGCTGCGTTGAGACGCAGATCCTCAACCATGCGCGCCAACGCGCGGCCGTCCTCACGCGACCACACCGCTTCGCCCGCCATAGCCTCAGCAGCGAGCGAAAGGCCATCGAGCGTGTCCGCCAAAGCGATATCGTCAGACCATTCCAGCAGCGGAGCGATGATCGCCTCAACGCCTGCCCACCACGCCTGAACCTCTGGACTATCTGTTTCGCTTGCCGCTTGTCGCAACGCATCCAATCCCGGAGCAGGAGCCGGCCCGCGCAACTCTCGCTCAAACGCGCGCAGATTGGAAAGCCATTCGCGGCGCGCATCCGTATCGGCGCTGGCGATCAGCGGGTGACTAAGCGCGGCGACAAGCCCCACTGGCTCCCCTCCTTCGCTCGCAATCTCAGCAAAAAGCGCAAACAGCCGCCCCGCCGGAGTTAGCGACAGCTTCTCACCAGCGGAATCGTCCGCCTTGATATTCCATCGCCTCAGATGCTGCACCACGCGCCGCGCCAGTCCGCGATCCGCGCTGACCACCGCGACGCGTTTGCCCGCAATCTCAAGCGCCTCTCGCACCATCAGAGCGATGCCCTGCGCCTCCTCCTCACTCGTCGCAGAGGTGAGCGTGCGCACACCAGGCAGGCGACGCCTATCCGCCTCAAGCGTGACCCAGCTTTTGCTCGCCTGAGGAGGCAGGAAGAGCGAGCTGATCGCGTGGGAACGCGCCGGTTCCGCTGCGGTCATACCTCTGCGGTGCCAAGGGCGCACCTCGGCCCGCGCCACGCTCATGCGTTCCAGCAGCAGCTTGAGGTGATACTGCGGATGGGTCAACGCGTCGTCGCTTGCAAACACGGGCGCGCCCGGTTCCTGTTCGGCGCCCGCGCGGCCAAGCTCGTCCCAAGCGCCCTCGTCCATGGTGAGGTCAAGGTCGGGAAGGATGACCGCTCCGTTGGGTAAGTCGGCCACCGCGCGCAGCATCCGGGCCAGAGCGGGCGATGCGCTGGTGACGCCAGCCGCAACGATCGGGGTTTCCGGCGGGTTCGCACGCCATTCGCGCCGCGCGCGCTCGAACAGCAGGTTGCGCCGGGTTGCGGCGTCCACCCTCCCAAGTTCACCAAGCCGCGAGAGCCAGCGCGCTTGCACCCGTGCGAACAGCGCGATCGATTGCTGCCAATGCCCCGAAAGATCGCCCAACATGGTGAGAACCGCATCGCTCAACAGATCTTCGGGTGTTTTCTCTTCCACCAACAGGCGGTCCATCGCGTGCGCCACTTCGCGCGCCAGCCTCAGTCGCGCCGCGCCCGGAAGCGCGGCTTTGCCCATAGACGCAAGTTCTGGTTCGATCAGGCCCGCCAATTCCAGCCACCGCCGCGTCGGCTCCATCGCTGGCGGAACATCGCCCGCGCCCAACGGATCAAGCAGCGCACCGAGCGCTTCGTCCAGATCGAGATCGCCGACAGTGACCAAACGCGGGAGCAGCAGCCCAGCCTGCTCCATCTCACCCGTCAGCCGCGTAAACGCTTCGGAAATCGTGCGTGCAGCGCGCGTGCTAGGAACCAACAGAGTAAGCCGCGCAAGTCCCAGATCGCCGTCAGCGTAGCGCGGCACCAACCCGGCCACCAAAGCATCAGCAAAGCCGCGATGCGCGGCGATGGAATAGACTTGGGGGCCCGTTTCGCTCACACCCTAACCACGGCTGAGCGCTTCTTCGGTCGGCTTGATCGCCAGCGGCGTGCCCACTTCGAACCACATTCCCGTAAAGGAAAGACCGAACAATCGCTCTTCCTCAATCGCGCGGCTCCACAAGATGTTGGTCGAAAACCGGCCTTCGGGTGCGTCGCGCAAAAGTCGCTTCGAGACCAACTGGATGCCCGTATAAATAAACGGCGCTATGCGTCCCGTTTGGCGGCGGCTGAGACGGCCAAGCGCGTCCATACGAAAGTCGCCCTTACCCGCAAAGTTTTCCGCCCGCGCGTGCGGGACGACCAGCAGCAGCGCGTCCATTGCATCGGGATCCCAACGCGCCGACAAATCGGCAAAAGCGTTTTGTGGGCCATCGAGCCAGATGTTGTCGGCGTTAAGGCAGAAGAACGGATCGGGCAGTTGCTCTTGGGCCTTGATCAAGCCGCCCCCGGTTTCGAGCAGCTCTTCGCGCTCATCCGAGATCACCACTTTGGGCGTCTCGCGTTCGAGTACATGCGCCTCAAGCGCGTCGGCAAGATAGTGCACGTTGACCACCGCCTTGGCGACCCCCGCTTCCGCCAACCGATCCAGCGCGTGGTCAATCAGCGGTTTGCCTTTCACCCGCACCATCGGTTTGGGCGTGGTGGCGGTGAGCGGGCGCATACGCTTGCCTAGCCCAGCGGCCATGACCATCGCGGTGTCGCTGACCAAAGTCGAAGGCTTGTTCTCACTCACGGTATCGTTCCCCCGGCGGCCGCGCGCAGGCCCTCTGGAACATTGGCGTCAAACCAACGGGCGACCGATGCCAGTGCCGGATGCTGTAAATCGGCTTCCATCAAGCGCCAGACGCGCGGGATCATTGAGAGATATTTGGGCTTTCCATCGCGTTTGGCCAGCCGCACAAAAATGCCGATGATCTTGGCGTTCCGCTGCGCGCCCAAAATGGCGTAATCGGCATGGAAATCCTCATCACTCTCACCGCGCTGCGCACAATAGTAGTCGAGCAACTCGGCGGCAAAAGCCTGATCCACGTCGCGGCGCGCGTCTTGCAGCAGAGAGACAAGATCATAGGCCCGGTGGCCTGCCAGCGCGTCTTGAAAATCGATAATGCCTTGGGGTGCTGTAGCCACTCCGTTCAGGAGCATGATGTTTTCCGCGTGATAGTCGCGCAGCACCGTCACTCCCTCACCCTGCCGGTCAATCAGAGGACCGAGCGCCTCGCGCCACGCCGCCTCATATCCCGCCTCATCGACCGTTAGACCCTGCGCGGGTGCGTACCACTCGGTGAGCAACTTCGCTTCACGCAGATAGGTCGCCATATCGTAGGGGGCAAACGGCCCAGCCGGGTGCTTGTGCAACTCCACCAAGGCATCGATCGCCGCGATGTAAGCGGCGCGTTCCTGATCGGGATTAACATCGAGCCAATCGCGCATCCGATCGTTGCCAAAGTCCTCCAACAGGACCCAGCCCGCTGGCGCATCGCTCGCGTAGATTTCAGGCGCGCGCATGGAATTGTCACGCAGCCATTGCCCCACTTCAAGAAACGGCACCGGATCCTCAGTCGGCGGTGGCGCGTGCATCAGCATCGCCGGTGCGCCCGAAGGCTGTTTCAAGCGGAAATAGCGCCGGAACGAGGCGTCGCCCAGGATCACCTCAATCCGCGCATCGCCCCAGCCCGCGCTGGCGATAAACTCGTGCAAACCTTCCGGCAAATCACTCATGGCTCTCGCCCTAGCCAATCTGCGCCTGCGCTCGCAATCGCTATCCGGCCCTTCTCCGCAGTCTCGAGCGCGATTTCGAGACATCCCGCCTCATGCGCAAAACCGCCCGCGTGATCCGGCCATTCGGCCAGCAGTGCGGCGCCTTCGCGGTAATCGTCCAAACCCAGTTCCTGCGTTTCGGCCGGGTCATCCAAACGGTAGAAATCGGCGTGAACGATAGGAAGGCGCAAAGACGGCGCGTCGTAGGTTTCGACAATCGTGAAGGTCGGCGAAGGCACCTCGCCTTCGTACCCAAGGGCCGCAATGATAGCGCGCGCCAGAGTGGTCTTGCCCGCGCCCAGCCCACCTGACAGCGACACCACGTCGCCCGCTCGCAATTTGACCGCAATGCGCGCGCCATAGGATTGCATCGCCGCCAGATCGGGCAACACTTCGCGCTGACCCTCGCTCACGGCAGAAGGATGATCGCGGTCGTGCCCGCGCCCTCTTCACTTTGCAGTTCCAATGTGCCGCCATGCGCTTCGACCAATTGCCGCGCGAGCGGAATTCCCAGGCCCGCGCGCGGTTCAGCCTCGCCATCGCCCATAGCCTGCGCAAGTTCTTCGGGTGACATGCCTTTACCGCTGTCGGAAATCACAATGGCCGCGCCCCAATCGTCGTCCTCGCCAGCCTTTGGCACTTCGACAAGGATCTGGCCATCCTGCGGCGTGCCTTCGATCGCGTTGTCGAGCAAATGCCCTACAACCCGCGCCAACTGTCGCGGATCAGCCATCGCGATGCGGCTCTTCTTCCCCTTGAGGTCAAGGCCAAGCCCAGCGGCGACGATCGCTTCCTCACGCTCTCGAATGATGTTGGTCAGGAAGGGGAGCAGTTCCACCTTTTCCTTCGCGATAGGCATCAGGCCGGCCTCGCTTTGCGACAGGTCGAGCACGTTCTCAACTTGCTCCGTCAACTGCGCGACCGATTTGAGAATGGCGTCGACATAATCGCCCGCCTGAGGGGTCAAATCACCGCCCGCACCGCTCGCCAGCATTTCGGCAAACCCACCAATCGTGGTGAGCGGATTGCGGAATTCATAGCTCATATTGGCGAGGAAGCGGGTCTTCACGCTGTCCGCCTCTTCCAGCGCCTCGGCCCGCTCGCGCAGCGCCTTCTCCGCCTTTTCCGAGTCCGTAATGTCCAGCACCGTCAGCAGGCCGTTGCCATCGGGCAAAGGCACCCCGGCAAAGCGCAAAGTGCGCCCATCGGTCAGCTCGACCAGACCGTTTTTCTCCTGCCGGTCCAAGGTCGCCGCGCGAACCACGGCGCCGATCTGTTTGACCTGTTCGGGATCGACGAGGTTTTCACCCATCGCGTCGAGCACCTCTTGCGCGTCGGGGCGCGCGTCGAGGAATTCGTCGTCCAGCCCCCAGGTCGTGGCAAAGCTGCGGTTGCGCAATTGCACCGAGCCGTCCGGCGCAAAGATCGCGAGCGCTTCGAACAGACTGTCGAGCATCGCTGTGCGGGTTCGCAGCAGGATGTCCTTGGACGAAGACAACGAGAGACTCTCCGTCAGATCCTCCGCGATCATCACCAGGCCGCCATCAGGCATGGGTTGAGCGGCGACGCGCAAGTGTGTGCCGCCGGGAAGCGGCCAGTTCTCTTCTTGCGCTCCCGTGCCCTCGAACCAGCCCAGCCGCTCACCCCGCCATTCGGGAAAGTCACGCACTTCGGGGGTGCGACCCTTCTCACGCGCTTCGGCCAGAAAACGATCGAACGCCATCGCGCCTTCTTCGGAACCATCGCCAATATCCGCGCCCAGCTCGAACAGGCGGCGAAAGGGCAGATTGGCGTAAATCAGCCGTTCGTCGCCATCGAATTGGGCCACCCCAATCGAAAGCTTGTCCATCATCGCGCGCTGCGCCTCGCGATAAGCGCGGAACTCGCGGCGGACCTGCTGCTGTTCTTCGATATCGATGGCGTAGCCCGCCACTCCGTCTCGTCCGAGCGGGAGGTCAGAAACTTTTAGCGTGCGACGTTCAGCCAAGATGGTGGCAGCGACCGTGCGTTCTTTCTTGGCCGCGCTGGCAAAACTCTCCCGCGCCACATCCGCCGGGCTCTTATCGTTTTCCGCCTCCAACAGTTCGATCTGGTTTTGGACCACCGCTTCCGGGCTGCCCGCTGCGACCGCCTTGACGTAAGACTTGTTGACCAGTTGCAGCCGCATGTCGGAGCCGCGGAACCACATTGGCATGGGCGCTTCTTCGATCAGACCAAGGAGCGCGCGAAAGCCGGCCTCAGCGGTCGCGGCGGTTTGGCGCAGACGGCTGAGTTCATCTTCGCTTTCGGAGAAGTCAAACACCCACACCATCGCCGCTCCGCCCGGTGAGACTTGCGCATCGGCCAGCGAACCGACCAACGCCAAAGCCCGGCCCGAACCGGGCAACACCAGCGACATTTGAAACGGAGCGGCGCTTTTTTGCGTGTGGCGCACATGCTCGGTCAATTCCTCAACTTGGTCGGCGCTGAGACCATTGTCGCGCGCCAGTTCGCTGAGATAGCCGGGCATCTCCTCAAAACCGAGCCAACGCGCCAGCCGCTCGGGCGCTTCGATCTTGCCATCGACGCGCACCAACATCGGGATAGCGGGCGCCGCGTCGAGCAGCGACTGCATCCGTTTGAGCGAGCTTTTGAGCGCCTTAGCCCGCTGAACCTGCCCATTTGCCCGCATGGCAAACACCGCCGCCGCCACCGTCCAGGCGGCGAGCACAAGGCCGATAATTCCAGCGGTGAGCGGCGTGATCTCCATCGGCTACGCGGTATTCGGACGCGGCGGGGGATGCAACACGGGTAACGCCCAAAGGACGAGATATTAGGGGCATTACTGAGCTCCGACAGCAGGCGAGCGCACGAGTTCCGCTTTTGGGGCTTTCAGCTGATGCGGTTTATGTCTGAGAGTGGGGTGAAAGCGGACATCGCCCGTAAATGGAACGAATAACCACCTATTCAGCAGGAGCGTGCTCTTGGCTAAGGGCGAATTTGATCATCCATAGAATGATCATCGCAAGTCCGATGCTGACAAAGTTGAGCAGTTTGCCGCCTCCGGTTGCCAGAAGAACGGCAAAGAGGATGTTCCCAATAGCGATCACCGGTCCTACCCATTTTGAAAACACCCCCGCGCGATAGATGGCGACGCCGAATAGGATGAATCCTGCAATGTTGATTGTGCCTACAAGCTGAAAAAGTGGGTTCGCGAAGGCGTAGTCTTGCGGAGTAAGGCCAGCCTGCATTGCCCCGATGGGAAAGTAGACCAAGACTAGAAAACTCAACGAGATAAGGACGGTGCCGATTGCGCTGAGCTTATCTGCGCCGCGCATCTGCGCAGCATGGAGGCCCCAAATCCCAATGCCCGCCAAGAGATGGTAGATTGCGGTCAAAACAAACACCAAAGGCGTGTAACCATTAGCCCAAAGTTCGGCCACTTCTGACCCTATCCAGGAGAAATAACCTATAAAGGCTGTATAGAGAAAATAGCGCATGCGCTCGCCTAGCTTACCTGAGCCCGATAGCAAGACGGCCTCGGTCAACTCTTGGGTGGGAAAGCCGATCTCGCTTCAAGAAATTGTGGGAGCCAGACTGGCGGCAAATGATTCCACACCAGCCATGCCTCCGACAAAGTTCACCACCGCATAGAGCGCGAGAATCCCAATCAGAACAAACCCATATACAGGGTGAAAACGGCCTGTGGCGATCCGATCTCCAAGCATCACTGCACATATCAATGAGAGGTGGGAGCCCACTCGCAAAAGCTCGAAGGCACCGCGCTGGTTTTCCATGAAGGGTAACAACTCGTCAGGGCCGCCAACGAAAGGAATGATGAACAAGGGTAGAAGTCGGCCCAGAACCGGTTCGAATATGACTAGGAGTGATCCGAGCATAAGACGGCGATGCCACGGTGTGTTCCGGCGCGCCAGAATCGCAACACCCACGAACATGCTGAAAAGTGTCATGTTCGAGAAGCCTAGCATCAGAAAATAGCCTGCTTCGAATACCTGTAGTCGCCCGGCCACGATCGTCTGAAAAGAGGTCGCAACGCCCGAGACAGCTGCGAATAATGCAAGTGCGGCACCGACCCAACCAAGGCGACGGTGTAAGGCAATGCTTCCTCGACTGCCAAGAATGCTCTGAGTTGCGAGCAGGCATAGCCACGCTGTCATGCTGACCGCATGCACATGGGTGATCATGGGATAGGCTGCGAAATCAAACCCAAGCAGCAGGTTGATCAGGCCAAAGGCGAAAAGCGCAACAAAGATTAAAAGTAGTAGCGCCCGGTTTAAGTAGAGGTTCTCGGCAGCATCGGTATCGAGCTGAAAGCCACGATGAACGGTCTTTTCCAATTACTGGTCCCCCAAGCCGATAGCGCCGCCTAAACAACAACGTCCAGCGCCAATTAGCACCTTCGCTCTAGGACATGATTCAGATCCACACGAGCCGAAAGTCAGCAAGGGCTGGATAATATCAGTTCTTGGGGGTGGAAACGGACGTCGAGTTTAGCTTACTTGAAGGGGCGCGATCACCCAGTCACGGTGAACTGCAAATCCGAGCCATCAGTCCCCGGATGGGGCTCTACCATGTCAGGCCAACCGTATTCCTGCCAGATTTTCACTAGGCCCATATCTTCGGCGAATTGTTGGAAGTCGGGATTTAGGCGGATCTCTTTAGCCCCTGGTCCTCGTCCTAAAGCATAGCCCAAAGACATAAAACCAATTCCGGATCGATGATTGCGCATGAGAGCGAAGTATTCCGAAGGTCCGCAATAAGCGGCGACGGCCATAGCGTCCCATCGCGACGTTGTTTGGCTGCTCTTGCGCAACCGAGAAAGCGTTGCCTTAGCCACCAACCACCGAGCCAAGCGATTGCCTTTGATATAGGCTGACTTGTAGATGGTGAGCGCGAACGGTCCTTTTAGACGCTCTTTGAACCATGGTTCGGCCAGTTCGAAGGCCTCGTCCATAGCTTGCATCGCCTTGGCGGTTTCCCCTTGCTCCATATGGATTTGCACCGTCACAAATTTGGCGCTGCTATTGCCCAAATCGCAGGATCGGGAGGCATAGTTTTGCGCCTTCTCGAATTCTCCTGTGATCATGTAACAGAACGCCAATACATAGCTGGTCCAAGGGTAAAGTGGATCAAAGTGTTCGGCTTCATGATTTCGCGCAATTGCCTTTGAATGGTAGCCGGCGTTCGCCAGACAATAGCTATAACTCGTCAACGTCCTTAGATCGTTTGGATCCACTTTCGCTGCTTGTTTGTAATGCTTGAAAGACGCGTAGTAATCTTGATCAAGGCAAGCGATCATCGCGTGCGCTCGTAAGTCGAGTGCTGTGCCGGGTATCAATCTTTGCGCGTGTTCGGCGGCCAGTTTTGCTGCCGCGTAATGTTTCTCAAAATCCGCGGACTCGATAAACTCAGGCAGAGAAGTGTGGGCTATACAAAGATAGGCCCAAGCCTCCCCAAATTGCGGATCATGCGCCACCGCGATATCCAACCACTCCACCGCCTTCGCAAGATTATCGCCCGCCACCTTGCTGCTGTATTCGCGCCCTTTCACAAACGCCTCATAGGCTTCGCGGCTTTGGGTGAGGTTTATTTCTAGAGGCTTGGGCGCGGGAAATTCGAGGATATCGGCGAGCGCCATAGCGATAGCGTTGGCAACTTTCTCTTGCGCGATGAACAGGTCGCTCACCGCCTCATCATAGGTTTCAGACCATGAGTGATATCCATCGCGTGTGCCAACCAGCTGCGCTGTGATCCGCAATTGCTCGCCGTCCACTCGAACTGATCCTTCGATCACATGCGCTACGCCCAGCGCTTCACCGATCTCGCGAATATCGACATTCTTGCCTTTGAACGCGAAGGATGACGTGCGCCCGATCACCTGCAATTCGCCAATCTGCGTCAGCGCGTTGAGCAATTCCTCGGTCATACCATCGGCAAAATGCTCGCCCGCGCCATCGGCGCTCATATTGGCGAAGGGCAGCACGGCGATGGAATGCGTGGGCGGATCGAAAACGGCGGGTGTTACGGCTGTTTCCGGAACCAGGCGCGGGGCTGGAGCCGCATCCGCCACCGGCGCGATTAGACGGTAGCCGCGCTTTGAAATCGTCTCGATATGCTGGTGGTTGCCGCGCGTATCACCAAAGGCTTTGCGCAAGAGCGAGATGGCGCGAGACAAGCGCTCATCACCACCAAAGCCCACGCCCCACACTTGGTCGATCAGGTCTTCGCGGGTGACGACATCGCCATTCGCATCGATCAGCGCTTTCAGAACTTCGAGTACTTTGGGCTCGACCGAAATGCGACCGCTTTCGCCTTCAATAACGAGGCTGGCGAAATTCACGCGGGAAGTGCCGATGCGGAGTTGAGTCATGGACCTCAAAACTAACCAAAAGAAACGGGCGCGAACCGGCTGTCTGTGCCCCTTATACATTGATTTCCCATACGGAAAACCGCCCTCAGAAAAACCTAAGAACGCCCACAGGACTTCGAACCCAACTTCGTGGAGAAACGTCGGGCGTTTTGCTTTCTAGGGAGGAAGAAATCATGGACATCGACTGCGTAAACAGGTGCGAAAAAGCGTCGATTCCACGAACGGCGAACGACATCACAGCCCAATGGCTTAATCAGGTGCTCGCGCCGCACCTTGACGGGCACAGAGTGTTTGGCGCCCAGGCCAAGCCTTTCAGTGAACCAGGGCAAACCGCCGACGTGGTCGAAATCTGGATCGATTATGACAGCGCTCGCTGCGCGTTACCGGAACGGATGATTGCAAAGCTTGCGGCAAGAAATGGATCGACCCGTGAAATGTGCAAGACCTTCGCGGTCTATGAAAAAGAGGTGAGCTTCTACCAAAAGTTCGCTGATGATGCGCTGCCGATGCCGCGTTGCTTTCACGCACAGTTCGCCCCGGATACGCAGGATATGATTATCCTGATGGAGCACCTCGCTCCGTCCTATTCGCCAGCTTATGGCATCTCCCTTGATCAGGTGCGCATGGCATTGCGCGAAGTCACCAAGATTCATGCGCGCTGGTGGAATGATGATGCGATCAAGAGCCAAAGCGCCATTGTACAACTTGATGATCGGGAGCGCTGGCGCAATCTCGCAGCGGCGGGTGTTGCGGCAACGGAAGCGATCAGAGACGCGGTCGGCTCTCAGGCCGAAGCCACTATCGAAGTCATAAATGTCTATCATGATCGCCTGGAAAACGTCGTGCGCTATTGGCAAACGCGTCCCTTCACGCTCTCCCACGCCGATTTTCACGGCAAACAGATGTTCTTTCCCAACACCAAGGGAGAAGGAAAATTTGCGCTAATAGACTTTCAATATCCCATAGCCGGACCAGGGGTCTTCGATGTCTCAAGGCTGCTCAACCTCGGGCTTTCAACCGAAGATCGCAAAGCGGCGCAGGCTGGGCTGATTGAAGACTATTTTGCCGCGCTCACAGCCCATGGCGTTGAAGTGTATAGCCATGCGGATTTTCTGATCGATCACAGACTTGGCACGATGATGTCACAGCTCATCAATGCCGCCGCGCTGTTTCAAACCGACACCGAACTTTTGGCGAGTGAATGCGCGGGGTTCGGATTGGACTGGAAAGATGTGTGGCTGCTGCGCGGCGAAGCGATGCTGCGCGAGTTGAACGTCGCGGATTTCCTGCGCTCCATTTGAAGATGCCTTCAGGCCGACGTGATTTTCGTTTCGGCCTTGGGCGCGCACAGACAATGGCGCCACCTTATTGATTACTGGGGGTACACTACATGAAACACGAAACTCAGGTCGCAATCATCAAGGAATTGATGAGCCAGCTCGACGAAAACCGCAACGTGGATGCTGGCGCGCAATGTCGGCTGCCGACATCGGACTATGTCTGCCCCGAACTCGCCGCGCGCGAATGGCAGGCGTTTTTCCGTGAGCATCCCCAATTTGTCGGGCTAAGCGGTGATCTGCCCGAAGAGGGAAGCTTTTTCACGACCGAAGACTTTGGCACCCCGGTCCTGGCGACCAGAGCAAAGGATGGCCAGTTTCGTGCCTTTGTGAACGCGTGTCGTCATCGTGGCGCGAAAGTAACGCAGGAAGCCAAAGGCAAATCCGCCCGTTTCACCTGCCCCTTTCACAGCTGGACCTATGCAAGCTCGGGCGAATTGTTAGCCGTTCCCGATCAGGACCATTTCGGTCCAATAGACAAACCCTGCATGGGACTGATCGAGCTGCCGGCTCAAGAAATTGCGGGCATGCTGTTCGTCCATCCCCAACCGGGCGCTGAGCTCGATATCGCCTCTCTTATCGGCGACGAATTGCTCACTGAGATGGCGGGCTGGAACTATGGTGAACTCACCCCGGTGGCCGGCCTGGACATTGACATGAAGCTCAATTGGAAGCTCGCCAATGACACTTTTGGTGAGACCTATCATTTCCCCAAGCTGCACAAGAACACGCTTGGCCAGCTCTATCATGGCAACAACCTCGCCTTCGAGGAATTCGGGCGACACCACCGGTTTGTGACGGCCAATCGCCGGATCGATGACCTGCGGGACCTTCCCGAAGACCAATGGTCGATTACGCATGTCGCTTTTGTCCTCTATTACCTGTTCCCGAACATCCAGTTGGTCACCACATCGACCGGCGCAAATATCGTTCGGGTGTATCCCGACCCCGACAATCCCGGTCGTTCCATCACTCGGGTGGTCGGATACTTCTCGCCCCAAGCGCTCGAACAATATGAGACGGAAAAGGCCAAAGCGTCCGGCAGTGAGAAGCTGGTCGAAGCTGAGCATCTGTACGCCAGAGGATACGATCAAGGTATCGTTCGAACCCCGGCGACGACCGTTGAAGCGTTCTCAAGCACCGTCTCAGCCGAAGATTATGTGATGGGCGAGCAACAGCAAAGCGCGGCAGCCTCCGGTTTGCTGGAACACTCGATCTTCGGGCGCAACGAGGCGCCTTTGCATCACTTCCATTCAAGCTACCGGGAAGCGTTAGACCGCCCTCCTTTGGAGAAGGTCACGTAGCTATCGCAACGGCAGCAGTGCTTGATCTCGCTGCCCCCAAAACGAACACTCTAGCGAATGGGGAGACCGCCCAGTGTATGGTCTGACAGAATTTGTAAAATCCAACGCGCGCGCCATTCCGAAAGCCTGCGCTACCAAGACCAAAGAGGGTGCGACCACTTGGTCCGAATTTGAAGATCGCGTGGCGCGATTGGCCAGCGCGCTGCGAGAGCTAGGCGTCGCCGATGGCGAACGCGCGGCTATCCTCGCGCTCAATTCGCACCGTTACCTTGAATACTTCTTTGCCGTCTGGTGGGCGGGCGGTGCGGTCGTACCCCTGAACGTGCGTTGGTCGGCGACTGAGAACGCCTATTCCTTGAACGATTCCGGCTCAAAAATCCTGTTCGTCGACAGAGCCTTTGCGCCCATGATCGAGGACTTGCGAAGCGAAGTTGAGAGCCTTGAGACGGTCATTTATCTTGATGACGGCGTACCGCCACAAGGGACGATAGCGTACGAAGATTTGATTGGGTCAAGCGCGCCGTGCGCTGATGCGGGGCGGTCAGGCAAAGACCTTGCTGGTCTTTATTACACAGGCGGCACAACCGGCTTTCCCAAGGGCGTGATGCTTTCGCACGAGGCAATTTGGTTCAACAATTCTGTGTGCGGCACGCTGTTCCAATTCCGTCCCGGTGATGTGCTGTTACACGCTGCTCCTATGTTCCACTTAGCCGATGGCTCAATGTCAGGGGGGGCAACCGCCGCTGGAGTGGCGCATGTCTTTGTCCCCGCGTTTGAACCGCTGGCGGTGATGAGAGCTCTGGCGGAACATAAGGTTACGCACGCCGTGCTGGTTCCGACCATGTGGGACATGATCCTCAACCATCCTGAGTTTGATCCCGCTTGTTTCGAAACGGTTCGCGAGGCGCTTTATGGCGCATCGCCAATGCCCAAAGGGCTCTTGCAGCAGATCATCGATATACTGCAGCACGTTAAGCTCACGCAAGGGTACGGCCAAACCGAAATGGGTCCCGTTATCAGCCTGCTGCTGCCGGATAGTCACAACGAAGAGGGCGCGGCAGCGGGCTTGTTATCATCCGCTGGCAAAGCGTGTGTCGGAGTGGAAGTGAGCATTTGCGACGAAGATGGAAACGACGTGCCCAACGGTGAAGTCGGCGAAATCGTTGCCCGTTCACCGGGCTCGATGACCGGCTATTGGAACATGCCCGAGGCGACCGAGGCCACTTTGAACGATGGCTGGGTCAAAACCGGCGACGGCGCCTATCGCAACGACGAAGGCTTCCTCTTCATTGTCGACCGGATCAAGGACATGATCGTCACTGGAGGGGAGAACGTGTTTTCAGCTGAGGTGGAAAGCTGCATTTCTACCCATCCTGAAGTAGCGGCGGTCGCGGTGATCGGCATGCCGTCGGAAAAATGGGGCGAAGAAGTCCACGCCATCATCATCCCAATGGAAGGCGCAGAGCCGAACTTAGAGGGCATACTGACCCACCTCGATGGGCAGATCGCCAACTACAAACGCCCGCGCAGTCTCTCCATACGTCATGAACCATTCCCGCTTTCCGGCACTGGGAAAGTGCTAAAACGCGACCTGAGGGCGCCTTTCTGGGAGGGACAGACGCGCAATGTCAGTTGAGGGAATGTAGTTACGCAGTGGCTGGTCCCGTAACTGACCGCGCACAATGCCCTTGGCATAGGCAGCATACCAATACCTCGAAGGCACAGCACGGAACGACCGAATGTACTTTATGCGATTTTTAAGACTTAGCGCGGGGCTTATCGGCGTGCTTTTGATCGCCATGGCGCTCGCTTGGGCGACATCGCCTGATCCCCAATTCAATACGGCGAGCTTCGAAGATGAGCCACTGGTCGAAGCCATAGCTCCGCTCGAAGATGCGAAAACGCTGGCGCAGTTTATAGGCGGGGGCGGAGCCGTTCGCACGCTTTTGGTCACTAGTTTCGAAGGTGACACCGTGATGGGCATCGACCTGCAGGAACTCGGTAGCAACGGTGACGCCAATCCCTTCGACGCTCTGGCATCCGCGAGCGACGTCCCTTCGTCCTTGGAAGGACTATCTCAGTTTCCGTTGAGTGAAGTCGCTTTTGATCGCCTTTTACCATCGGGCAGCTCCGGCAACCGCCACATCGGCAGTGGAACCAATTTCCCCGAGCACGCTGACGAGGCAAACAGTGAATCGGTCTTTGGCTTTCCAAAGTTTGGCTCGGCAACGCCCGCGCGAACCGCTGTTCGGCGACCGGACGGTATCTTGCTCGATTACGAGGTTGAATTGTGCGTCCGATTTGATCGCGACATCGCTTCCCTCGAAGACTTCGACGCGGCGACAAAGGGCGTGTTCCTGTGCGGGGACTTCACCAATCGTAACGCTATTGTCGAGCTGGTCGACCCAGACAATCTGGATTCTGGATCAGGATTTAGCGACGCCAAAAGCGGCCCGGATTTCTTTCCGACCGGTCCCTTCCTGGCGATCCCAAACGACCTGGATGCCTTTGTTGCGGATCTTCGGATGACGACGAGCCTAAACGGCGAGCCACGCCAGGATGCCCGGGGCGGAGAAATGACGCTGAACTTCCGGCAGCTGGTCGAGAAGTCGTTGGCTGACATGAGCGAACGGCGCTTCCTTTACAAAGACGGGGGAGAATTTCTCGCGGAAGGCGGGACGATCAGCGCTGACATGTCTCTTATGTCCGGAACGGCCGAAGGGGTTATCTTCACCGCGCCAACACGCGGGGACTACGTCGAGGCGATTGTGGCCTATCTTGCCGCGGGCGGGCCCCTTTCAGGTTCAGGGCTTATCGACATCGCCAAAGGGACTTTCGTCGAGAACGAGCTCGCGTCGGGCCATTTCCTGCAACCGGGCGACGAGGTCCGTCACGGCTCATCATATCTTGGCAATATCAAAGTGGATGTGACGGACTAAACCGTTGGATCAGTAGGAAAGACGGGGCGAATGAACACTCGAGAACTACAGCGTGCCGCGGGCCCGGGACTGATTTTTGCAGGCTCGGCTATTGGTGTCTCGCACCTGGTGCAATCGACACGCGCGGGCGCGATATACGGGCTGGCCTTGGTCGGGGTTATTATCCTCATCAACATCCTGAAGTATCCCGCCTTTCGGTTTGGCGTGGATTACGCTCACTCAACCGGCAAGACACTCATCGGCGGCTATCGCGAGCTTTCCCCTTGGCTGCTGGTGGTTCTAGCGATTGTGGCGCTTTGCATCGTGCCGATCGGAGGGGCCGCTGTCACCGCCACGACGGCGGCCATCCTGGCTGCTGTCACGGGCACCGACCTGCCGCTCGTGGCTTTAGTTCTGCTGGTTTTAGGCGCGACCTTGGCCGTGCTCCTGATCGGCGGATATCGTTGGTTGGAACGCCTCAGCGCCATTCTCGTCGTGTTCCTCACATTCGCGACGATTCTGGCCGCCGGCTTAGCGCTCTCCAAGGTGGATTGGGCGAGCGGCGCAAGCTTTGATTGGGCGCTCGATCCGCTGGCGTTGTTGTTTGTCATTGCCTTGGCCGGATTTATGCCGACCTCGATCGGACAGTCGAACGACGTGTCGATGTGGACGCTCAAATCGCGAGAGGATGTCGCACCTTCGCAGCAGCTCTCACTTAGAGCGACGCGTGGGGGGTTCCTGGCCGCCTATCTGCTGACCGGTTTCCTCGCGATCTGCTTTTGCGTGATGGGCGCAGGAGTGATGCACGCGAGCGGCATTCCGCCCGAAAGCGGCGCGCCCGAACTCGCAAGCCAGATCATCGCGCTCTACGCTGAAACGCTTGGGGAAGGGTTCGCGAGCCTGGTAGGGGTTGCGGCCTTTTGCGTCATGGCAACTACCATGGCGGCCAGCTTCGATGGCAGCGGGCGTGGGTTCGGCGCGATCTATCAGGAATTCAAGGGAAACGTCGGAGGAATGGCGAGTCCGACCAACTATGCAGTCTTTATCATTATGGCCGCAGCACTCAGTTTGGCTTTTCTGGTTGTCTTCTTAGACAGCTTTACTGCCTTCATCGATCTGGTGACCTCGATCTTTTTCGTTTTGACGCCCACCACCGCCTTGGTGAATCACCTCGTGGTGACGCGCTGCGAGATGGCCGATGAGGACCGGCCCAGCGCGGCGATGCGCCTGCTCAGCTGGAGCGGAATTGTTGTGATGGCCGCGATGTCCGTACTGTTCTTTGTCTTAAAGGCGGCGTGATCTAATGGCACACGCAAACCCAACCGGTGAGGCAGGCGGCGCAATTGGTCGCCCTGGCTTTGCGTGGGCCGTTTTCGAATGGGCCCGCAACCCTTACTATCTGATGGTCGTCATTTACATCTTCGCGCCCTATTTCGCACGCGATGTCATTGGCGCTGACTTATTAGCAAGCGGTGATCTGGACCACCTTGATCCGGACACCGCCCAATCGACGGCCAATGCCCAAGGACAGGCAAGCATCGCAGCTGTCACCAAATGGGCGGGTATAATCGCAGCTCTTACAGCACCGATCCTGGGCGCTGCGCTTGATCGGGGCGGCCGATTGAAGCCGCTGCTTGGTGTTTTCTTCGCGCTTATCGCAACGTGCTCTGCGCTTTTGTGGTTCGCTTTGCCCGGCGGCGCGGGCTTGCCTGCGTGGACGATCATGACCCTGCTTGTCATAGCCTATGTCAGCTACACATATTCCGAAGTTACCCATAATGCGATGCTATCCGCAGCAGGTCCGCCAGAGAGCCTCTCTTCCATATCGGGGCTTGGCCTTAGTCTCGGCAATCTAGCTGGAGCGATCATCTTCGGCTTTATCACGATGCTCTTTATCTTGCCGGCCATGATCGGCTGGCCATTTGCTCAGCCGCAGTTTGGGTTAGACATGGAGCGCTTCGAACATGCGCGCCTTGTCGGGCCCTTATGCGCGGTTTGGATAGCGTTGTTCTCCGTCTATTTCTTCTTGAATGCGCGTGATCCCGGCACCCCCGGTGCAAACTGGATCACGGCCATGCGCGAGGGCACAATCGCGCTATTCCAAACCTTCAAAGAGGCCAAACGCTACCGCGAATTGCTCAAATTTCTAATCGCCCACATGCTCTATGCCGACGGCATGGCCGCGCTGCTTGCGCTGATCGCGGTCTATTATTCCCTGTTCCTGGGCTGGGATGTTTTAGAGCTTATCATTTACGCGATTTATGCCAGCGTTTTCGCGTTTGCTGGCGGGCTTATTGGGGGATGGCTCGACAACATATTCGGCGTGAAACGCGCTTTGCTGATCGAAGTATTCCTAATGGTTCTGGCCTTTGGAATCCAGCTTTCGATCACGCAGGACAGCCTGCTTTTTGGGGCGATAGAGAACGCTGTTATGTGGGACAGCATCGTCTTCGAAACCCGCTCAGACATCGCAATGCTCGCGCTGGTCAGCGTGGTTGCGATTGCCGTCACAGCGAGCATTTCCTCAAGCCGTGCAATGCTCGCCATGCTGGCGCCTCCGGGCCGAAGCGGCGAGTTCTTCGGCCTTTATGCCATCGCGGGAACCATCACCGTGTGGATGGGGCCACTCTTGGTCGAGACTTTTACGCTTTGGTTCAACGATCAGCGCGCCGGAATGGCCTCCATAAACCTGCTGTTTGCGATCGGGGTTGGCGTTCTACTTAGCGTCAAATCCGGTAACACCGCTGCTCCTTCACACCAGTAGCAGATACAATAACCTAAGTGATGCTCTTCGCTTTCTAAGCCGTTGGGTTAACCGGTCTTGGCGCGCCGCGACTGATATTATGGCAATTGCTGACTTAATCGCGCTCAATGTGCGATTGGAAGAAGTCTACCAAAACCGAATTTACTTGCGCCGATTTCTCGTAGTTCAGGCCATGAGTGCCGCCCTCAATCATCGTCGTTTCGGCTCTCGGTACAAACCCATTCAATTTGGGAAGACTGCTGGGAAGCACTGTCAAATCTGCACTTCCAAAGACAGCGGCTACGGGTACATCCGTGGACTCAAGCTTCTGATACACGTCCTCTCGATCTTGGAAGTCCAAGCTCCGATAGGTCGACAGGATGGCCTTGAGAAACCCATCATATTGCAATTGCTCGGCCATATCGCCTTGCAGGCGATTTTCCGGGTTTGGGGCGGGGTTTTGGAATTGCGATTGGCCCAAGATCACGCGCTTTCCGAACACCTGCATTATCCAATCACCGATAAAAGGCGCTTTGATTAATTGGCGTGATAGGCTGTCCCGTTCAGCTGTGACATCAAGGCCAGCGGGTACAAGCAGGAACAAGGCTTCAACCCTATCAGGATGTCTTGCGGCAAAATCAGCTGATATCAGACCGCCCATCGACTGGCCTACGAGGCCGACGGGTTCTTGCAGACCCAAACCGTCGAACACATCGAGCATTTCACGCTGGTAGAAGGCGTCATCATAGGTAGCGTCGGGACGATCGGACCAACCTCTGCCCAGATGATCAAAGGTCAGAACTCTGAAACCTGCGCCTTTAAGAGCCTGCGCATTCTGCTCGAAGACAAAGCTCGGTATGGCAAGGCCGTGAGCCATCACGATGATCGGGTCGCCTTCTTCGCCATACCATTGGTAGTGGATGGTGCCTTGCGAGGTGTTCAGAAACGCACCCGGCGCATTCGCGCGGGCTTCATCGTCCATTGGCAACGCATTCCATCCCGCTGCGACGTAGGCGATGACGGCAGCGGTCAAGGTGCCTACCAACAAAAACAGTGACAGTTTTTTGAGCATCGATATCCACCACCGCGCGTCTTTGATCAAAGCACTACGCGGTCAACGCCAGAATTTGTCAATGGTACGGACTAGGCGAGGGAAGGCATCGCCGTCTCATAGAGTTCAGTTTCGGCATACCGAGTCCATCCCGAAACAACTGGATGCCGTAAGCCAATCGGATGTCCGAAAGTGGGTCGTGAGCCGAATTTCTGGTTTCGGCTCGCAGCGTGGCGAAGCGGTCAATCCGCTACCAAAATAGCCTCTTGGGGCGTTCCAAGGCCGCTTGTGGGGGGTGAAAACGGGCTGCCCGTTTTTGAAACTGAAAGTTGTCAAAGCGAACACCATTTCGCAGTGGCTTGGATGCCTGCAAGCGACCTAGTTTCGGGCATGGGCGGAGCCTCAAAACGAAGGCGTATTGCCAGGGGTCGTAATTGGTGAAATGTCGTTCGGGGGCTTGAAGGGGCCGATTGCTCAACCCCTTCAAGTGCTCAAAGTAGAAACTCAGAATGACTTCCTGGCACTGACCGAAAAAGTTCGGCCGAAAGCATCCCCACCTCTGGCACCCGGAATACTTGCCGCAATACAAAACCCAAATGAGCGTTGGCATCTGCGATCAAAGAGGTTCTGGACTACGAAATTGAACCGGAAGTTGTCCTCAGTCTCAAAAAAGGCGTTCAAATCGACAGTAACGAAGTCATCAAGCTGATCGAACTCACGAGTGTCCGGTTCACGGGCAAAACGGGAGAACAATTGCTCGCCAGTGTAGTCAATAACGGTGCCAAAGCCCCAGTTATCATTAATGTAGTTGGCACTGAGAAGCCCCGCAAATTGGGGATCTTCCAGTTCTCCATCTTCTCGGGCTGGAGCGACGCCCGTCAGGTCTTCCACACGACGAAGCGTCACCGTCAGATTACCCGAAAGTGCAAGAGTTCCCGGAATGCCGATACCCTCCAACCCTGTCTGATAATTCATGCCGGCCTGGATCACCTCCAGATCGATTCCAACACCATTGCCGAAACCGGTTAAAACGCCAGGATTGTTCGGATCGGAAACAACCTCGCCATTGGTGCCGCGCTGAATGCGCGAACAAAAAGCGTTACCATTCGCAGGATCGCTCGTGTCGAAATCATCGTTGTCGAAGCATGCTGAGTTGATGTCGTCGACTGTGAAATTCGCAATCGGATCGCTAATGGAAATGTTGACGTAGTCCACTGTCGCCGTGAATCCAGAGAGGAAACGCGGTTGCAAGATCGCGCCAATCGTCCAGCTGTCGGATTGCTCATTTTCAAGGTCTAGGTTGCCACCAGTCAGGATCGGTACTGTGGCGTTGTTCGCCTGCTGGGGTCGCTCGATATTCGGAAAGGCCGCCAGAAATGCGTTACAGTTGCGTTCACGCGCCTCCGGATTAGGCCCAGCCGTTATGTTGGCCGCAAAACAGAGATCGGGCACGGTATCGAATGCGTTCGCCTGCGGTAGAAACAGCTCCGTAAGCGATGGTGCGCGAAACGATCGGGTGAAGCTTCCACGGAAGGTGATGTCTTCGATCGGGGCAAGCTGACCACCCGCACTCCATGAGAAGAAACCGCCAGTCAGGCTGTTGTCAACATAACGCCCGCTCGCCTGGACCTGCAAACGATGAATGAACGCATCGTTGGAGGGAGTAATGAGTTGCGCCAGAACTTCGCCAAAAACCTCGTTAAGACTGAAAGAGCCATCAATCGGTGGGATAGCAACCGAACGCCCAAGGCCCGCTTGCAGAAATTCATCAGGCGTGAACGATCCCGCTTCCCGTCGGTGCTCGTATCCAATGTTTGCAACAACCGGGTTTTCGTTCAGTTCGAACAAGGTACCGCCGAAGTTTACATTGGCAACGGTCTGCTCGAGTACAGACCGACTGCGGGTTTCGGCGATAACGTAGTCCAGTGCTTCGGGACTTGCTTGCAATCCAAAGAAATTGAGTGGGACGCAACGGGAGTCAGCCACAGGTGTAAAACCAGCTTGAACGGGATTGGCAGGATTGACATCGCAAATGACGTTTCCCGCATCATCCGTGGTTACGTTGATCGCATTGGTGAAGTTTTGTTGATTGATGTTTTGGTTGAAGTCGTTGACTTCGGATTGGCCGTAGGTGAACGAGGCTTCCCATCGCCAATCGCTTTGCCCGAACAATTCGAATTCGCCACGGGCACCGATAACACCTCGCAGGAACTCTGTTTCAGTCGCCCCGGTGAGGTCTGCAAAGCCGACATTGGCACGCGAAATCGTGAATTGTTCAACACCCGCCTCTGCGAGTACACCGCGCGCCTGATCATTCAACAAAGGGTTGTCGGCCGAAAATGTTAATGCGCTGCTAGCCCCCCCGAACAAAGTCGAGTTGAAAGTTGGCTGGTCGACCAGCTCGTCAGCCCGCGCGTCGTAGTACTGCCCTTCGACAAAAACATTGATAGTGTCCGTGACATCGTAGTTGAGGAAGAGGTTCGCGCCAAAGCGACGCAGATCAGAGGTTAACTGACCGAAATCGCTAAATTGAAAGCCATCGCCTCCGATCCCGCGAATACCCGTTGGCAAACCTGTGGCGGGATCGACAGGACGTTGACCCACTGCGAAAGGCACGAGATTGCCAGCGGTGTCGAACTGAAAGCCGGTGTCTCCGGATTGAGAGCCGTTCGGACCGGTGCTGACCCCGAGAGGCCCGCCGATTATGACTCCGGTGTTCGATAGCGGAAAAAGCGTCACATCAGAAAACAGGACTTGTGCCGGAACGCCATCGTCAGGGCCAGTGTCAAACGGTAGGTTCGGGTTCACACGGTTGAAGCTGATCGTGTTCGGTTCCGTCTCCACATTGTCACGAAAGAGTTGCCGCTGGTTCTCAAGGACACCGTTGGTTTCGGTGTAGAAAGAAGACACCTGAATGTGGCCGCGACCATCAGCGAATTTCGAGCCGTAGACACCTTCTATGCGGAATTGAAAGCCATCACCTTCTTCGGTGATTGATGATGTTGCAATGAGATCAAGCCCTTCATAATCATCGATGAGATTGACGTTGACGACACCCGCGATCGCGTCGGAGCCATAGACTGGCGCTCCTTCGGTCGACAGGACATCGACACTCTCGATCAAGGCCGCTGGCAGGATATTCAAATCGACCTGAATGCCGGGGGCGCCCGCCGAGAACAGTGTGGGCGCATTTGACGAGACAACTCGCCTGCCATTGATCAACGTAAGCGTACGATTGCTGCCCAAGCCATAGAGATTGAGGAAATTGACGCCTTGGCCAAAGCCGGCGTTGTCGCCATCCGGTGTCACTGAGCCGCGAACCTGCGGGAGGGTATTCAGCGCGTCTGCGACATTGATGAAATTTCGTTGATCGATGAAATCTTTATTCACGGTGGTGATAGGGGCTGTCGACTCCAAGTTCGGTACGCGAAGTCTCGTGCCTGTGACGACAATCGCGTCCGGCTCTGCTTCAGCATCATCACCCTGGGTGACGCTTACGGTCGGGTTATCCTGCGCCTCCTGAGCGACTGACGGGGTGGTCAAGGCGAAAAAAGCGAGTCCTGAACTCAAGAGGAGCCGCGCTCGAAAACTGCGTTGAGTGTTCATGTCTAGTCCTTTTCAGAGCTGCGAGGCTAGGGGGTGCCCGGCAGCGGACGACTAGTAAGCCTGTTGCGTCAAAGCCTGCCAATAGTAGAGTGATGGAAGGTTAACATTTTTAAATGATTACGATTGTTAACGTTACTATTTTGCAACAAATATAAGTCTTCTCGCGGCTTTGTTTACTAACTCAACTACCATCTATAGTTATATAACTTTTAGTTTACTAAACTATATTTAGTATAGTTCGTGATAAAGTTTGTAAATAAATTTAGGTAGGTGAGATTGTCATAATATACGTCAGAAATCATTCGATATGGAATCTAATTGCTTAGATCCGGATTTTTTTTGATGTTACCTTGGTGTTGTGTTTGGCTTGGCCTGTGCGGCAGAGCGGCCGGCATTGTTATCACCGTTGGCTTACTGCGCCTTCATCCAAGACACGCTGCGCACCATCGCATTCATCGGGAGAGATGATCTGCCAGCGCTCCCAGAACATGGTAAACAGTCACTTTCGAATGACGGCTTCCAGCCTCCATATCAGACAGAGCGAGGTAGATAGAATTTCGTCCGCTTCTGCGAAGGGTCTAAACTCGATTGAACGTCCATAGCTGGGTCGTTGGCAGAACAACCGCTTGCAGCGCCAGAACCAACACTATCTGCCAGTCGGCTACCGGTGTAGGCCGCTTAGCCTCAGGGCGGCAGGTCTGGGGGTGAAAGCGGACATTTGTGGAACCGTCCCACCTTGCGCGGATGACGTAGTGATCTCACGCGACAAGTAAATTGCTCAGCAGCGTCTGCGCTCGATCCTGGTGCGCTTGCCGCAAAAAAAGTCACCCGATTGCCAAATCGCAAAAACCGGGATTCCAAAGCGCTTATTCGGACTGCGTCGCACGTTGCGGCAGTCCATTGGGTTCCGCTCCTCTCCCCTTTCGGTTCCAGGAGAGAAACGAACTCGCGAATTTTGGAGAAACAGGATGAAACTTTCGAACGTAATGACCGCTTCGGCTGTAGCGCTTGCTGCGGCTTTAGCTACCCCCGCAATGGCTCAGGAATATTCGGGCGATATCGATAACACCAGTGAAGATTACAGCGAAGTGTACGACGTTGCCGATTCGGATGTGGCTAACGATCTGATCGATGCCAGCATCGGATCGACGGTTGACGACACGAACAGCTATAACAGCTATGACTACGACACCGTCGTTTCGACCCAAACGCTGATTTCCGCGAACGCCAACCAGGCCTTCGAAGAGCTCGTCGATATGGACACCTACGAAGACTATGTTGAGCTCAGCACGGGCGCCAACTATGTTTCCGACAACGCGTTCACCGCTTTCGCTGGTATTGCCAACCTCTCGATGAACAGCGGCGTCAACTCGCACGCTCAGTCTGCAAGCAGCATTGCCGCCCAAGGCACTGTCAATCTCGGCAGTACGCCGACAGCACCCGCAGGCGGCGAGTAATCGCAGCCAGGTAGTGGCCGGTCCGCTCCGACCAACTCTTCGGGATCGGCCCGGCCACTATCCCAATTTGCCCTTTTCAGCCTTCCTCGAAACCGGAGCATGAACCGTGAAGACACTACTCAGCGCGATATGCATCGCACCATTGGTTCTGGCCGCATCTCCAGTCAGCGCTCAAAGCTCTGAAACGCCGACGCCGAAATCGCCAACCCACCATCAGGCTGATCAACCGCCGGAGCGCGCCTCGAGGGCGGGCGAACAACATGCCTCCAAGCTAGAGGAGCCTTCAATTGTCTCGCTCGATGAACTCGCCGAGATGCGTGGCGGTGAGCAGACTGCCGTTAGCCAGCAGACCTTCATCTCCGACAATAGTGGCGGAACCATAGGCGGCGACTTCACAGCGGGCGATGTGAGCATCTCCGACACCGCCCTGTCGAACTTTAACGGGATCGGTAACATCGTCATCAACACCGGTGCCCAGTCCTCGCTACAGGCGGGTCTCGGCGTATCGATCAACATTTCCGATTAGGCGGAGACGGACCATGCTCTTCACGCCCCCGATACAGCGTGGTCGGCATCAGGCCTATCCGCCCTTCAAGCCAGGCTTACGAAGCGACTTGAAGGGCGGACTTCGGGTGGCAACGACGGGCGTGGCCCTTGCTTCGCTGGTCCTAACCGCTCCGACGCAAGCCGAAGTCAGGCTGGGTCGCGAAGCAGCGGGCGGCGATTTTTCGGTGAACGTCATGACATGGTGGGATATTCCGTTCCGCTCGGTCGTTCGCCAACGATACGATTTCAGCTGTGGTTCTGCGGCTGTCGCGACGCTTCTCACCTATCACTACGACCAGCCAATCAGCGAGAGGGTTCCGTTCCAGGTGATGTGGAAACTGGGCGATCAGGAGGCGATCAAGAAAGTTGGGTTTTCGATGCTCGACATGCGCAATTATCTCCAGTCGATTGGCTACCGGGCCGAGGGTTTCAAACTCAGACCAGAGCAATTGATCGAGGTGAAGCGGCCCGTGATCGTGCTGCTTGATCTCGATGGTTTCAAGCATTTCGTGGTGGTCAAGGGCCAGACAAAGGATCAGGTTCTGGTCGGCGATTCCGTGCTTGGGATCACCAAATATTCCAATGAGGACTTCGCCAAATACTGGAACGGTGTTGCGCTCGCGATCGTCGACGGACCGATCAAGCGCCGTCCGGCCTACAATCTTGCCCGCGACTGGGGTCCCTGGTCGGTGGCCCCGACCGATGAGGTCACCGACGCAGCGATTGGCGACCTCACAACGCACCTTCCCCCGCTCTACCAGCTTTCGCCGGAGTTTCTACTCGGCGTGCAGGTTGGAACAGTCAATTGAGAGACCCGATATGGAACGCAGGCTAAACACGGGCTTTCGCCTCGCCATTGTAGCTTTTTGCGCAGGAGCACTTATCGCGCGCCCAGCGCAGGCCGAGGGAGACGAGACCAAAGATCTCGCCATCTTACTGCCCGCCGATGAGCTGGGTGAGTTACGCGGTGGCTTTGTCGTCTCTGGCATGACCGTCCATTTCGGAGCCGACATTCGCACCTATGTCGATGGCGAATTGCTGCTTCAGACGGTAATCAATCTGGGTCCTGATGGCGCAGAGACGGTGCAGAAGGCGGCTGCGGGCCTGAGCCCGGTAGACGTTGCCTCGCTTGAGAACGGCGTCTTGTCCAATGGCAATATCCGCATGCGGGTCGGCGATACGCCGGTATACCTCATCAACGATGGTCAGACGGCAATCGTACACGAGACCACCAACGGCGTTCAGAACACACTGGTGAACACCGCAGTCGGGCTGGAGGCGGTGCAGCAAGTTGATGCTAGCCTGACCCTGTCCGGATACGAGAATTTCAGCGCCGATCTGCTGAGGGATCGGCTCGACAGTTCGCTCAACGACCTTGCCGGTCAGGCCGGGATCAGCGCACTGGGTAATTGAAGCACTTGCTAGCTTCGCCCGGAAGGTCGCTTCGTTCGGTCCGCTGAGGACTGACGTATTAAGACAGCAGGGAGGAAGCGCGATCCGGAACGATCGGATCGCGCTTCCTGTTTACGGGCTTTGGCTGTGAGGCTCAGAACCGGACCGGCATCCGCGCCGCGATGCTGACATCCGGCGCATCCTCGGTGACGCCGAACTGGAATCCGAGATTAAGCGACTGACGTTCTGACAAGCGGTAGGACATGCCAAAGTTGAACGCACCGACCTGAACATCGTCGCTTTCCTGGATGGTCTCGCCCAGTTCAGTCTTCGTCGAAAAGATGTAGTTGTGGCGATAGCCAAGCGAGAACGAGAAGCGCGGGTTGAGCGCGAAGCCAAAGCCTATGCTTGCGTTCACCGCATCGCCAGGATCGACATTGCCGACAAAGGTATCACCGACCTGGCGATCAATGTCGCGGTCGATGTTCCACAGATAGCCCGCGCCGCCATAGATCACGACAGGATCGGACGGGAGCAGAAAGCTCAAGCTTGGTTGCACGCCCCAAAAGCCAGACCCCGTGGCAAGTCCGGTCGCAACACCGAACTCGTCGAACGGGACTTCAAATGGGCTGGTTCCAGTATCGCTCTTGACCCGCAGACCCGCGACCCAGATCGGGCTTTGCGGTTTCGGCGTGTTGAGCTGATAGCGCAGCGATAATTCGGCATCGCCGACTCCGGTTTCCTCAAGGTCGACTTCGCGAGTGATCTGCTCTTCGCGTTGCTGAATAACCTGAATCCGATCCTTGCGGTGTAGCAGCGGAACCCGGCCTTCGATTTCCAGCCTGTTAGTGAGACCGTATCGCCCAGCGACCGTCGCAATAATCGTATCCCGATCGGCATCGCTGGCCTCAATCGCTCCGATCTGAATGCCTGGGATCAGTTCGATCCCGCGGAATACAAGACGATTGGTCGAAGCGTTGGTGTACTCGATCGACGGATCAAGCACGAACTGGCCGCGCGGCGTCAGGACGCCCTGACCCTCTGGAACGGCTTCCACTTGCCGCTCTATGTTGCGGGATTCCGGTGGCGCCTCGCCGACCGGCTGATCCGGGATGGTCAGATCATCGTCAAGGGTTGTGCCGACTTGGGCAGCGACCGCCTGACCCTGAGGATTTCCAGTGCCGCGAAATTGCGACAGAGCCAAGGGGCCCTCGGTCGGCAGATGCGAGTAGCGGATTGGCCGTTGTGCCTCCAGTTCAGCGATGCGATCGCTTTGAGCCCGGATCATGGCATTCTGGCTCGCGATCAGGGCTTTCTGTTCGCGTAGCTCCGATTGAATGGCAGCCAGCGATACGGCCACATTTGCCGCTTCGGCTTCTTCACCCACGGTTTGGTCGCCTTCAGCAGTTGGATCCGAACGGACACCGTCGTGTAAGTGGGCGGCTTTGTCTTCGTGATTGATGATCGACGGGTCCTGCGCTTTGGCGGTGGCAGGAAAGGCGGCAATCGGAATGGCGACAAGCGCCAACGCAGGCCGCAAATAGGTGGGGTTCATGATAATTCTCCGGTGATGCTTAGCACGGGTCGTTAAGCGGCAGACAATCTGCCGAGGCCGCAATGTTCGGTTGGTCGGGGGACGGCACCGTTGTCGGTCGCCAAATCGTGAGTATAATCCTGTGCAAGACAGCACAGACCTGTGGGATCGGTAGCAACAATCGAATTGCGGCCATCGATTTCGATCAACCCACGGCGCGCCAGCTCCGAAAACGTACGGCTGACGGTGTGAACCGTGAGCCCCAGGAAGTCAGCGATGTCGCCGCGCGACATGGGTATTGTGATCCGGGTGCCTCCAGCATTGGCTTGCTGCCGTAAACACAACAGGAACGCTGCCAACTTCTCTGCAGCGGTGCGGCGGCCAATAATAAATTGGTAGCGCTGAGCCGTGGACATCGCCCGCAGCAGGATCGAGACGGCCTCATCCAGCTGCGGTCTCGGCGTGTGCTCTTGAGTGATGTCCCCGACGCGAAAGCAGCGCAGTTCGACATCCGTCACTGCCTCGGCGGCAGTTCCGTAGTTCCCATGAGCGGCGCCGAACACATCGCCGCAAAAAAAGAAGCCTGTAAGGTGGCGATTGCCGTCCATGTGGAACCGGCAGGTTCGGACGGTGCCGTGCACGACTTCAAACCAGCGATTGGCTCTTTGTCCCTCATCGAAAATCAACTGTCCTGCGCGGAACCGCAAAGTGATTGTGCGCAGATGCGAAGCGGACTCCCGCAATGGCGGGGAAGCTCTAAGTATCGAGTGCATTCGTGCTGTATCCTTGTGATACTCCGCACGACCATGTTCCATCTCACGCCTCTTGCTTCGGCGCGATAACGGATCCGACTATGTTATTCTCTAGGGGTTATCATGCCCCATCGACCGAAGCGGAGCTATCCGGCGACTTGCTCATCAAAAACAGCACAGCGCCTCGCTCGCCAGAACCACTAAGTAGAATCACCCATAGATCGCCCCTTGGATGAGACTGGGCCAAGGCATGTTGTCAAAGGTGCCGCCCAAGACTAGACCTTCGAACGTCGCGGGTCTTTCACACAAAGCCGTATTTTTCTCTACCAATCGATGGCTGATTGCCTAACGACGATCACATTTTGGGGGCATGGTTTGATCGGCAGGCTGGACGCTTGTTCGATCCTGTCGAGAGTTGTCCTTGCGATGTTAGATCGAGAGAAGTCGGATCACAGCCCGCTGCTGACGGCAAGGGAGCGCGAGATACTTGTCCTTGTTGCGCGAGGTTTGTCGACAAGAGAGGTTGCGCAGGAAGTCAACATCGCTCCCCGGACGGTTGATCGGCACATCGAAAATGCGCGGTTGAAGCTGGGGGCGAGGAACCGGACGCATATGGTGGTGCGCGCAATGGCGGAGGGGGTGCTCTAAGTCCGCTTGCCGCGTCTTTTTCGGCCTCAATCAATCCCCGCCAGTGTTGGCAAGAAACTGACGGACATGGGCGACAAACAGCTCCGAACTGTGTTCTCGCCCGAGCAGGAGGTGGTTCTCGGTTGGAAGCGTGACGAACTCGGCATTTCTGATACCACTGGCAAGTTCGGTCCCTTTTGATACTGGAACCCTCCGGTCGTCACGCGCATGGATTACGAGAGTAGGGCAGCGGATTTCACCAAGTCGGTCACGCACGTCGATGTCGGCAAAGGTCTCCAGAAACCGGGCAGCGTTGGCGGCGGATACCGTTCTGCGCTGAAACTCGTTGAATGCTCCTCTTTCTTCGACAGTCGCGGTCGGGATGAGCGCGCGAGAGAAGAGATTGCGATAACTCGCATCGTCGCGCTCCCATCCGTTGGCGACCAGCGTTATCAAGGCTTCACGCTCGGCCCGCGTCTTCTCACTCACGTCGTCGGCGCGCCAGCCCGATGCATAGCCACCGCAAAGGATGAGATGGCTGACGCGGTCCGGATTTCTGGCTGCATAGGCGATTGCGACGGCCGTGCCCTGCGAAATGCCTAGCAACGGGAATCGCTGGGTACCGCTTTCCTCTACCACGCATTCGAGATCGCTCACCATGGAATCAAAGGACAGATCGGCGACATCCCAGTCCGACATACCGTTCCCGCGACCGTCATACCTGATGAACGTGTGGTATCGCGCAAGTTCCTGAAATAGCGGCGACCAGACATCGCTGTCCCAGTCGAGTTCGAGATGATTGAGCCAATTCGCCGCCTTTAACAACGGTGGCCCCGATCCAATCCGTGCCCACGCGATCCGTGCGCCGTCATTGGCGTGAGAAAACCCGATCTGCTGTCTGGCGAGGTGGAGCTGACCCGACCTCTCGAGTGGCGATCCAACTCGGGAACCTAGGTCGGGAAGCAATCGCGTGCGAAGGACCTCTGCCTGCTCGCGCATCGATACCAACCAGGTTTGGTAGAGATGGTTTTCGGGAAGATCGAGGCCAGCAAGCAATGGCTGATCCAGAGCGGCGCGCGCTTTGGCAAAGTCTTTTCCGGCGAGCTCCCTCTCGTAGTCAGCCAATTCTTCGAGGCTCTTGTAATCAACCGTGGCGTTGACTGGTCTAAAAGCCACCCATTCACGATTGGCCACAATCCGCTCAGCGCCAGGCTCGTTTAGAATCCGACGCAGCTTCCAGATTGCGGTGCGCAACGCACTCCTAGGATCATCCGGGCCTTCCCAGAACATGTCGCAAAGATATTCGCGATGCTGCTGCTTTCCGGTCAACATGAGAAATACGAGCATCGCCCGAGCTTTGCGAGATGCCGGAAGCTTTACAGGTTGGTCGTTGCGGCTGATCGATAATCCACCGAGCACTTCAATTTTCAGATCGGCCAATTCTCATTTGCTCACCTGCCCCGCGAGTTATTCAGTCCATGCTCGGTAGTCGACGCACGCCGTTCCCTTCAAGAAAACTACCACAAATTTGAGTCAGCACGGCGAAAAACTACGGTATTCAGATGTTTTCGGACACGTTTTGTAACACGCAAATGTACGACACGCTCCACCCTATCGGGCGCAAATATGGTTCTCGGATGCATATCTCGGCGAGATGCATCGTCTCGAAGACCTGTATTTAGGCAACACCAAATAATCATCCGAGTTGCGAATTAACTAAGGCTATCAACGCGATATTGAATAGAATTCGACATCGCTCAACAAGGAGTATGAATACGTCTCGATGACGCAAATGATCCGAGTTGGCTGTCCCTAACTGCCAACAAACTATCAATTATTCTGTACGACCCCGAGTTTTCTCTGTGCGAAAGTGAGAGCGTCTCACCTTTGCAAACTGGGCTGTGGGTTCCACAGCCCAGCTTTCATCCAGCCATAACGACATGACATGAGGTTTATTGTGCAAATGAATAGCAACAATCCGATCAATTCGGTGCTCTTCAATGATCGCGAGTTAGAGGTCCTGCGATACGTCCTACAGGGTTTGTCGAACAAGGAAGTGGCGCGGCGCCTTGATCGATCTCCGCGCACAGTTGACCGGTATATAGAGATCGTGAGGTTCAAGCTGCGAGCGAAGAACCGAACTCATATGGTGGCCCGTGCGTTAAGCGCCGGGCTTCTCGAAGTAACCGAGCATTCGCGTACCCCGAACGTCAGTTTGGCCGATTGAACCGGACCGAGCTCGAGCTGTGTGCTGCCACTGTCGTGGCGGAAGTAGCGACTGTGTTGGATCGGCAGGCGATGGGTTGCCAACTGTCTCTCACTGCAGGTTATTGGGCCGGTCGCCGGCTGAAGAATATGGGCGGAAAGCTGACTGTCTGATTTTTGTCAATTTTGCAGCTAATACCAACGAATGCTTTGTTTCGGAGTTGGCGCAATGTCGGGAACAGTGATAGCAGCGGCCAATGATGAAGGACACGATTTCTCGAAGAAACTTGTTCCAGAAATCGAGATCATCGAACGTTTGGTTGTCGATGGTGACGCGTATCTTGGTGAAAAGGTAAAGCACCGATCACGTGTCAAAGCCGATCCCACTCAACCTAATCTTCGCCAAGTCCAATTGATCCATTCTGAGCTTTTCTGATGAGGTCGGCGAAAAGGACTTTTCAATGAGGCCAGCGGACCTTGGCGAGAACATCACCACGGAGGGCCTAGATCTTCTTCGCTTTCCTCGTCATGCAATCCTTGAGGTTTGTGAGGATGTCCGCTTGGAAGTCACCGGTCTGCTGAACCCCTGCGCACAAATAGGCAATTTCCAAAAAGGCCTGCTGTCAGCTGTTCTCGACAAAGGTCCGAATGGCGAACTGATACGAAAATCTGGAATCATGACTGTGGTGCTCAAAGGCGGTCGTGTTTGCGCGGGTTAGCAAATCAATGTGAAGCTGCCCGATCTACCTTTTCTGCCGCTTGAGCGGGTGTAGATGTTAAGTCGGCTTTTCGTTCATTCGACTACACCAATCTGCGTCTGACTTTTGGGTCGGATGCGGAACGGCTGCTTTCAGGCAACCAACACAAGAAACGCCCCGCCTCTCGCATGAGAGACGGGGCGTTTCGCATTCCATAAACCGGTCGCCCTAGTACCGATAATGGTCCGGCTTGAACGGTCCCGCCGCGGGTACGCCGATATAGTCGGCTTGCTTCTGGCTCAGCTTGGTCAGTTCCACACCCAGCTTTTCCAGATGCAGCGCGGCGACTTTTTCATCCAGGTGCTTGGGCAGGACGTAGACGTCGTTGTCGTATTCGTCCGACTTGGTGAACAGTTCGATCTGCGCGAGCGTCTGGTTGGTGAAGCTGGCGCTCATCACGAAGCTGGGGTGGCCAGTGGCGCAGCCCAGGTTCACCAGGCGGCCCTTGGCGAGGATCAGCAGGCTGTTGCCGTCCGGCATGGTGACCATGTCGGTGCCCTCCTTGATCTCTTTCCAATCGTAATTGTCGAGCGCGGAAATCTGAATCTCGCTGTCGAAGTGGCCGATATTGCAGACGATCGCCATGTTCTTCATGGCCTTCATGTGCTCACCGGTGATCACATCTTCGTTGCCCGTGGCGGTCACAAAGATGTCGGCGCGCTTGCACGCTTCTTCCATCGACACGACTTCGTAGCCGTCCATCGCCGCTTGCAGAGCGCAAATCGGGTCAATCTCGGTCACCATGACGCGCGCGCCGCCGTCGCGCAGCGAGGCGGCTGAGCCTTTACCAACATCGCCGTAACCGGCAACGCAAGCGACCTTGCCAGCCAGCATTACGTCGGTCGCGCGGCGGATGGCGTCGACCAGCGATTCCTTACAGCCGTAAAGGTTGTCGAACTTCGACTTGGTCACACTGTCGTTGACGTTGATCGCTGGAAACGGAAGTTTGCCCTGTTTGGCGATCTGGTAAAGGCGCATGACGCCCGTGGTGGTCTCTTCGGACACGCCCTTGATGTTCTGAACCGACTTGGTGAGGTAGCCGGGCTTTTCCTTGACATAGGCCTTCAGCGCACGCTGGAATTCGATTTCCTCGGCGTTGGCCGGGGCCGGCATTTCCTCGCCCGCTTCGATCCGCGCGCCCCACAGCGCGAACATGGTCGCATCGCCGCCATCATCAAGGATGATGTTGGTGGTGAGATCCGGATCGGCGTCGGTCGACCAGTCGAAGATACGGCCGACATAGTCCCAATAGTCTGCCAACGTTTCGCCTTTAATCGCGAACACCGGAATGCCCTGCGCGGCGATCGCGGCGGCGGCGTGGTCTTGGGTAGAGAAGATGTTGCAGGTCGCCCAGCGCACTTCAGCGCCCAGCGCGGTCAGCGTTTCGATCAGAACCGCCGTCTGGATCGTCATGTGCAGCGAGCCGGTGATGCGTGCGCCCTTGAGCGGCTGTGACGCGCCGTATTCTTCACGAAGAGCCATCAGGCCCGGCATTTCGGTTTCAGCAATGGCGATCTCGTCGCGGCCGTACTGCGCCAGCGCGATATCCTTGATGATGTATTCTTGAGTGAGAGCGGCGGTGGCCATCTTCGTATCTCCGTTAAATCTAGCGCGCGCCGTAGCGACATGGGCGCGCGCGCGCAAATATAAAGTTATCTTTATATGTGCAATTGAGTGGACCTCGGTCGCTTACCAGTCCTTAAACCCATGGGTTTAGTTGATACCTCCATGAAACCCCGCATGCGTATGTACTTGCTCACCTTGCTGGCCGTCTTCGGAGGCGCCGCCGCGCACGCGCAAAGCTTTGCCGACTATCCGCAAGCGCGGATCGATAGCTATTTTGTCCGAGGCACAACCGCCGCGGAAATCTTCGCTTCGATCACGCGCAACGCGCCGGGCATGATCCACGCCGGGCAACCCGCCCACGCCTACGCGAAGTACCAATTCCACTGGCGGCTTCGATCACGGGGCAGCTGGTGCGAGGCCGAAGTCAAGCTCGATCTCAGCGTGATGTTTCCCCAGCATGTCGACCCCGCTGGGCTATCCAACACCGCATGGAGTTGGTGGAACAAATATTCGCTCGCGCTGGAAATGCACGAAGCGGGGCATTTGCAGCTCGCTGAGGAAGCGTATCCCGAGCTGCTCGCCGCACTGGAAAACGGCCCGTGCGAAACGGCCAACGCGCGTGCCGAAGCGGTGCTGGCCGATCTCGACCGGAGGCAGGATCTCTACGATCAAATGACCAACCATGGGGCGGTCACGTCGCACGCGTTTGATTTCTGATACCGCCTTCGGATTGCGTAAGGGCTACCAGCCACTATATCCGCATCAGGTTCTACACCCCTGTTCAAGGAGCGATGCACGATGACGATTTCCGTAGGCGACAAACTTCCCGAAGTGACCATGGTCAAGGCGACCGCCGAAGGCCCTCAGCCGGTGCAGTCGGCTGACTTCTTCGCAGGGCGAAAGGTTGCTTTGTTCTCGGTCCCCGGCGCCTTCACTCCGACCTGTTCGGCCAAACATCTGCCGGGCTTCGTTGAGAAAGCCGCTGACCTCAAAGCCAAGGGCGTCGATGAAATCGTCGGCACCGCTGTGAACGACGCGTTCGTCATGGGCGCGTGGAACGCGAGCGCGGGAAGCGACGACATCACTATGCTAGCGGACGGCAACGCCGAATTCGTCGAAGCGGTCGGCCTCACTATGGACGGTTCCGGCTTTGGCATGGGCACGCGCGGGCAGCGTTTTTCGATGGTCGTCAACGATGGCGTGGTCGAACAGCTTAATGTCGAAGCGCCGGGCGATTTCAAGGTTTCGAGCGCGGAGTACATGCTCGACCAAATGTGAAGCCACGGGCTTTTGGCTGCAGTAGAAAAAGGGGCGTCCTTCGCGGCGCCCTTTTTTGTGCCTGATCAGCTGTCAGGAATGGCGTAGGTCACGGTCGATTGCGCGAGAACGACGCTCTCATCGTCTTGCCATAGCTTGACGTCCACGGTCGCAAGGCGGCGGCCTAATTTTATCAACCACGCATCAGCGTAGAAAGTCTCGGCCCGCACGGCGCGCAGGAAACTCATATTGAGGTTGCTGGTGACAGCCATGGGTACGATGCCGATATGCGCCAGGATCACCGCGTAAGCGATCCGATCGGCCAGAGCCATTTGAGTGGGGCCGGACACGATGCCGCCGGGGCGAAGCTGCGCGGTTTGCGGGCGCTGGCGCATACGAATATAGCCCGGTTTGATACTGACAAATTGATCGGGATCCTGTTCGTGACCTGGAAAAGCTTCAGCAAAGAACTCCGTCAATTGCGTGGCCGACAGAACCGGTTTGAGTGCGCGAGAAGTCATGCTCACGCTGTTGCCGTGATCCGCCTGCGGATCAAGCGATAAGGCCCTTTCGCATGGCGCGGGGGTATCACAAGCCCTTAGAACCCTCGATTATGGAAACCTTGAGCGCCGCAACTTCAAAGCCCACGCGCTTGGGTCATGGTTCAATTTGGAAAGCTCGCATTCCGCATTGATGCTGGTGAAACGCGCTTTAGGAAATCAACTCAGCCCCGGTGCCTCTAAGGCGACCCAAATCGCCACCCCCGCCGCGACGCCTGCACACAATGCAAAACGGGCCCAAGGTGTGGGATCGTTCGGCTCAACATCCGCTTTGATCAGCTTGCTTCCCGACAACATGGGGCTCACCAAATCATCTTGTTTGACCACGCCGTAATAGGTGATGGCGCTCAAATGCAAAGCAACCATGCTCAGCACGACCCAATAAAACCATTCGTGCCATTCGGTCAGCGCCGCGGCGGTCGACACTTTGACCAGGGCGTTGAGCGGACCGGTCGCGCCATCATAAGGATCACCGGCGAAAAGACCCGCGCCAACCTGAATCGACATAACGCCTAGCAAACCCAACACGCTGAGCGCGCCGATCGGGTTGTGACCGATCGAATGGGCCGCCGCGCCTGCCTTCCCAGTCACATAAGCGAACACCGCTCCTGGCCCTTTCACAAAGGAAGAGAAGCGCGCGGTACGGCTGCCGATGAAGCCCCAAAGGACTCGAAAGACAAGCAGCCCCAAAAGCGCCACTCCAAAGCGCTTGTGCAGCGCCCATTGCGAATTCTCGGCCGACCACCAAAGCGCCGGCACGAGAAACGCAAAGCTCCAGTGTGTCAGCCGGACCGGCAAATCCCACACGCGCTTTGTTGACGCAGACGCCGTCTCAGCCGGCTCAAGACCGGTCGTCGGCTCTGCGTTGCTGGTATCAAACAAGCGGGCTTAGTCCGTGTCGAGACGGAACTTATCGTGGCAGTTCTTGCAAGATCCACCAACAGCGCCGACTTGATCGCCCACGGACGCGGCGTCACCACCCTGCGCAAGCGTGATCATTTCCGCGCTCGCTTCGACAAGACGTTTGTGCGCCTCGGCGAACTCTTCCGGCTTTTCCCAGATCACAGCCAGCGCTTCGGTGTCGTATCCATCGGCCACCGACGTGCCTTCGGGGAAATGGCCTTCGATCTTCAACGCTGCGGCGTTCATATCGGTCGCCGCAGTCGCGATAGCTTCGAAATCAGGGCTGTCCCCTTCGAGCTGCGTGCGGATCGCCTTGAAGCTTTTGCCGATCGTTTTGAAATTGGCTTGTCGTTCGCCAATCACAGCTGGCTCGTCCGCCGTTGCAGATGCCGCATTGGTGTCGGTTGCCGCCTCACCGCCGCAGGCCGCCAAACCCAGAGTGAACGCCGCCACGACCGCGCTGTAAAGTGCTTTAGAATACGCCATTAAACCCAACTCCTGCTTGTTGGTTGGTCCAAGATGGATCGGCGCGTCCCTTTCACCGATATCGAAAAAACTAACGCCTCCTGCGGGGGTTCCGCAAGAGGCGTCAAAGAATTTCGCGCAAGAAAGAGCCGCCCTTTCAAGGGTTCAGCCATCGGGGGCATCAATACCCCATTAGGCCAAGCACTTCTTTGCGGCTGCTCGCATCTTCGAGGAAACAGCCCATCATGCGGCTGGTGAGCATCTCGACCTCATGCACCTTAACGCCGCGCCCGGTCATGCAGCCATGTTCGGCTTCGATAACAACGGCGACACCGCGCGGTTCGAGATTGTTCCAAATACACTCGGCCACCTCAGCCGTAAGCCGCTCTTGCACCTGAAGGCGATTGGCAAAGCCGTGCAGCACGCGCGCCAGCTTTGAAATACCAACGATCTTCTTGTCTGGCAGATAAGCGATATGCGCTTTGCCGGTGATCGGCGCCATGTGGTGTTCGCAGTGTGACTGGAAGGGGATATCCTTTAACAGGACGATCTCTTCATAACCGCCAACCTCTTCGAAGATGCGGCTGAGATGGATAGCAGGGTCTTCCTGATTGCCACGACAATACTCAAGCCACGCACGTCCGACGCGCTTTGGCGTATCGAGCAAGCCTTCGCGGGTCGGATCATCGCCCGCCCAGCGCAAAAGAGTGCGAATGGCTTCCTGGACATCATCAGGTACGTCAGGTTTGCCGAGGGGATTATCGGGGTCAAATTCGTCGTGGTCGTGCAAGTAATTCATGCCGTAGATCTTTCATAGCGCTACGGGCGGCCCCCGAATGGCCCCCGTATAAGTGGTCGACGTGATCCCAATGGTAAAAATCACTTAAGCTTCATCAGGTTCCGCGCTTTTTAGCGTCTTATGCCCCGGGGCTATGAAAGCGACTACGGCGTGTCGATGACCGTCCGCATGCTAATGTAGTCTGATTTCAAGGAATTGCACCCCTTGGGGCGCATTTTCTTTCCGAAGATCAAGGCGCAAGCTGGGAAACAGGACCCGAAAACCAAAAAAGGGACCACCCTATTGGGCAGTCCCTTTCTTGGCGCGCCAGGAAGGATTCGAACCTCCGGCCGCCTGATTCGTAGTCAGGTACTCTATCCAGCTGAGCTACTGGCGCGAATGAGGAGCGGCACATAAGGGGACGCGGCGAACTTGGCAACACCTGAATTGCGCCGACGCGCAATATTATTGGTCCCATCGCTCTTGTGCTCCAAGCAGCCCAGCTCCTCAGTCAGGACGTTTCAGCAAAAAGGCGCGCGCAAAGCTGAGAATCCAAGGGGGGTTTGGGCAAACTACTGATCGAGACTGGATCAAGCCAATCGACAGCCCCGCCCTCCAGCGCTTGCGGTTCGCCGTCCCAATGCGTGACTTTGTAAAGCAGGATGACAATCGCTGGCTGATCGATGCCGGCGTCGCTTTGCGCGAATGTCACAGGGGTGATCGAAGCCGGATGCACCGCAATTCCGAGCTCCTCCCTAAGCTCTCGGATAAGAGATTCCTGAGGCATTTCATACGGTTCAACCTTGCCGCCCGGAAATTCCCAAAGGCCGCCATGGTGCTTTTCAATAGGGCGACGATGCATCAACCACATCTGATCCTGACGCTGGAGCGCTCCTGCGACAACCCAAAGCGGCGAAGAGGTCATGTCGGTTTTTTTTCCAGTTTCACGGCTCGTCTCAATCTTTTCTTAAGGGTCTGAGCCGATTTTCGTCGTGTCAGCAACGTAATTGACGGGTGTACCCATGGGTTTGACTAAGTTCCTAAAGCACATTGGAAACGACAGCCAAGGCGCAACCGCGGTGGAATACGGGTTGATCATCAGCTTGATCGTGATTGCCATGGCGGGGGCGTTGCAGGCGGTAGCCAACTCCAACACCGCGCAATGGGATCGGGTTTCTAGTGAAGCTTCATCGGTGATGAACCCGAGCTAGCCTAATTTCCATCGACCAAAACTTTGCACGACACAAAGACCAGACCAGGAGACCAGAAATGAACTTCATCAACAAGCTCGCGCGTAACGAACAGGGCGCCACCGCCATCGAATACGGCCTTATCGCCGCTCTCATCGCGGTTGCCGCGATCGTTGCCATGCAGAACCTCGGCAACTCGCTGGGTGCGACCTTCTCGGGCGTGTCGACC
>JBCCBZ010000004.1:0-205447 GCA_039033755.1 Pseudomonadota bacterium
AGCAGGTGGTCGGCACGCGCCTGCACCTTGCCCCACTTAAACCGGATGGCCGGTTCGAAAGCTATTCCGACTGGACGCTGGCCAGCCATTTGCAGACAGCGCCTGACGAGGCTTCGCGTCTGTTCCCGACGGGCGTTGGCGGCGTGCTTTACCCGCCGGGCGTCTTCGATCCCCAGGTGATGGATGAAGAGCTGTTTATGCGCCTTGCCCCGCGCGGCGATGATATCTGGTTCTTCTGGATGGCGCGCATGGCCGGGACGACGCAGCGGCGCACGGCGGAGTGGTTCGATCTGGTCGAATGGCCATCCTCGCAGGACGTGGCGCTCGCGGCAGACAACCTCCATGGCGAGGGAAACGACCGCCAGATCCGCGCGATGGAAGACCATTTCGGACCCGTGCCATGACGCGTATTTCCTTCATAATGCCCACGTTCAATCGTGCGGATTATATCGCGCAATCACTCGACGCGGTGCTGGCGCAGATGAGCGCGGATGATGAGTTGGTCGTGGTCGACGATGGATCATCCGACGGGACCGCAGAGGTGGTCAAACCCTATCTCGACCGGCTGCGCTATCTGCGACAGGAGAACGCGGGCAAATCAGTCGCGCTTAACCGCGCGATGGAGGCGACCGATGGCGAGTATGTCTGGATCTGCGACGACGATGATTTGCTGCGCCCCGGTGTGGTCGAACGCATGGTCAGCGAGATCGAGAGCGCGGGCGTCGATATGGTCTTTGGCCGTTACACCCGGTTTCGCATGGAAAACGGCGCGCGGGTTGAGATGGGCGCGGGATATTGGCCCAACCTTGGCCGCGGATCGGTCGCGCGGCACATCCTTGAAGACGCGTTCGTGATGCACAACGCCTCGCTCGTGCGGCGGTCGGCCTATGAACGGCTTGGCCCGTTCGATCCGCGCATGCTGCGCTCGCAAGACTACGAAATGTTCGTGCGTCTGGCACTCAAAGCCACGATCCGCTTTGTCGACACAGTGGTGTTCGATCAGCGCAAGCATGAAGGCGCGCGCGGACCGGCGGCGGTGAAACACGCGGCGAGCGCGTCGGACAATGTCTGGCAGACATACGACGCGATGATCTTTGACGGGTTTACCCGCGACGTGCCGCTGTCGTTTTTCGAAGCGATGTTCGCCGCGGACGCGCCCGAACTCAGCACCCGCGCCGCGCTGCTGCAACGCGGGACTATTCTGGCGCGCCACGGACTGTGGGACGCCGCGCTCGCCGACTTTGAGGCGAGCGTGAAGGTGGCCCCGGACACCGCCTTGTCGCGCGAGGAAATGGACATCTTGTGGCGCGCGGTGGCGGGCAAGCATGGCTTTGCGGGCCTGTTGGAAGACGGCCCCTTCACGCGGTTGCAGGCGCTCAAAGGCAGCCCGTTTGGCCGCGAGATCCTGCGCGAGGTGACCGATGGCCTCGTCTGGGCTCTGCGCAGCGAAGAGCCGCAAGTGCGCGCCGATGCGCGCGCGTTTCTCAAGCGAGCGGGGTGGGGCGGGCCGGTCTGGCGCTGGGTACAGCGCCGCGTGGGTCTGGATCGGACCTTGCCCGAAATCGTCACGGAGGTGCGGGAGATCCCGCCGCTCCCGGCATAGCGCTCTAACGCGCGTGTTCGGCGAGGGATTCGTCGGTCATCAGGAAACGCGGCGTGCTTTGCCGTTCATGCGGTTTCAGCACCCGTTCCGACGCGATATCAACCAGCGCGGTCGGCTTGCGCAGCCCCTCCAAAATGCCCGCGACAATCCCCCTGTCACCGCGCACATGAAGGACTTCGCGGTGGTGCACCTTGCGCTCGATCGAGGCGGCGTGCTGTTCAAGGGCGTGCCGATCATCGGGTGACAGCGGCAGGTCGGCCAATATCGAGCGGCTGCCGTTTAGCAGCGCGGCCAGATCCTCAATCCGGTGCTTGCTGCTCAACGAATTGGAACGGACCAACGCCGCGTAGCCGCAGCTGGGCACCACTTTCATCCGCGCGCCCAGCGCGAGCGCGCGGGTGTAGAGCAGGAAGTCTTCGCCTAACCGGCACCCTTCGTCATAGGTCAGGGCGTGCTCTTCGAGAAACGCGCGCCGTATCACAGGTTTGAGGAACCCAAGCTCCCCGCGTACCCGTTGTTGAGCGCTAAAGCCGCGCGGCTGCGCGATATTGCCGCGCACGAAATGCTGGAAATCGATGGCCACTGCGCTTTGCGTTTGGCTCAACCCGTTGTCCTCCAGACGGAACCCTTCAAGCTCCGCCGGGTCGGAAACAAACACGATGTTGTCCGCGCACAGGTCCCAGTCCTCTTCGGCGAGAATCCGTTCAAACCGTTCGGGCAGAAAGAAATCGTCGGCGTCGAGAATGGCGATCAGCGGCGCATCGCTTTCGCGGATGGCGCGGTTGCGCGCGGCGGAGGGCCCTTGATTGACCTCTTGCCGCAAGACTTTGAAACGCGGATCGCCCGCGCTGGCGGCCACAGCGGCTTCGGCGGTGTCGTCGCTGGATGCGTCGTCCACCACCACCACTTGCGCAACATGAGCGGCGGCCAGGGCGCTTTGCACCGCGCGCGCGATGGTCGCGCCCGCGTTATACGAGGCGATGATGACGGCAATCTGTAATTCGCCCGACGTCACTCGCTTTGCCCCTGAAACGAGCGAATCCGCCCGTGATAAGTGCCCGATACACCAGCGGCTGCGACCATTTTGTCTTTGAACGTGCAGGACTGGTGCAAAAAGCATTGTCGCACCGCAGCATTGCTGTCAAACGCGGCGTTCGGAGCATGGCGTGAAAATCGGCTATATCGTACACAATCTGAACGATCCGGCGGTAGAGCGTCGGTGCCAGATGCTGGAGCGCGGCGGCGCTAAGGTGCGGCTGGCGGGCTTTTGCCGCGACGATAGACTTTCTCCGGCCATCGCCGCGCGCCGCCCGATGGAGCTGGGCGCTTCGGCTGATGCGGCGATGGTGCAGCGCGCGCTGGCAACGCTGAAGAACGCGGCCTTTCATGGCTCGCTTGCAGACTATTGCGGCGAGTGCGATGTGATCATGGCGCGCAACCTGGAGCAGTTGGCGATTGCCCGCGCCTTTGTTGGCGAGCGTGCGCTGATATACGAATGCCTCGACATTCATCGCTCGCTGACCGGATCAAGCGTGCCCGCGCGCGCGGTGCAGTTTGTTGAGAACCAGTTATTGCCGCGCGTGGATTTGCTGCTGACATCCTCACCCGCCTTCCTGCGCCATCATTTCGATCAAACCACCTTCACAGCGCCCAGCTATCTGGTTGAGAACAAGCTGTTGATCGCGGATGGCGCGGCGCCGGCCCCATCGCAGCCCGCGCCGCAAGAACCCATCACAATCGGTTGGTTCGGGATGCTGCGGTGTCATAGGACGCTGGCCTTCCTCACCGACCTGACCGCGCGCAGCGAGGGGCGGATCATCGCGCTGATCTGCGGCAAGCCTTCTCCGGCTGAACTGCCCGACTTCGAAGCGCGCGTGGCGGCGAGCGCGGGGCTGACCTACACCGGGCCTTACACGTATGAAGACCTGCCCGAACTTTATGGTCGCTGCCATTTTGCATGGGCTATTGACTGGTTTGAAGAAGGCCTCAATTCCAGCTGGCTGCTGCCCAACCGCATATACGAAGCGATTGCGCACGGCGCTGTGCCTATTGCCTTGGACAGCGTGGAAGTGGGCCGCTGGCTTGAACGCCATGGCGCCGGGCTGCGCGTGGCCGATGGCGAAGACTCGCGCGAAACGCTCTTAGGAATGCCGATGACGGAAGTGGATCAATTGCAGCAAAGCGCGTTGAAAGTGCGCCGCGAAGACGTGCTGGCCGATACACAGGATTGCGCGGAACTGGTGCGCACCATCGCGGGAGCGCGCGCGGCATGAGCTTGTTGGTCGTCATCCCCTGCCTCAACGAGGCCAAGCATCTCGAAGGCTTGATAAAGGGTCTGCTGGCCGACGAGAACATCACCGCGCTCGTCGTCGCCGATGGCGGCAGCGAGGATGGCAGCCAGGCGATTGTCGACCGACTGAGCCAGATCGACCGGCGCGTGCATCATCTCGACAATCCGGCCAGGATCCAGAGCGCGGGCGTCAACCTGGCGGTGGCGCGGTTCGGCGAAGGGATGGAGTGGTTACTGCGCGTGGATGCGCATTGCCTTTATCCCCCCAAATACAGCCAGACCCTTCTGAAAGCGGCTCAAGAGCGCGAGGCGAGCGCGGTGGTCGTCCCCATGTTCACCAAGGGGATCAAGGGGTTCCAACTCGCGGTGGCGGCGGCGCAGAACAGCGTGCTGGGCACTGGCGGATCGGCGCACCGATCAACGGGCGAGGGTATGTTTGTCGAACACGGGCACCACGCGTTGATGCGGATTGATCTGTTCAAAAGGGTCGGCGGCTATTGCGAAGGAATGCCGTGCAACGAAGACGCGGAGCTGGACCATCGCCTGATAGAGGCCGGAGGGCGCATCTGGCTCGAACCCAAGGCGGCGATCATCTATCTCCCGCGCGACACGATGGGTGCGCTGGCCAAGCAATACTTTAAATACGGCAAGGGTCGCGCGGCGACGATCAAGCGCCACCGCCTGCGCCCGCGCCTGCGGCAGATGATCCCGCTGGCGGTGCCCGCTGCGATGGCGTTGCTACCGCTCAGCTTTGTTCATCCGATTTTTGCGCTGCCCTTTTTCGGCTGGCTGGGGCTGTGCCTGGTGGTTGGCGCGATCGTGGGCCTTCGCCCCAACAAGGTGCGGTCGCGCGGCGGTTGGCGCGTGCTGGCGGGCGTGGCGGCGGCGATCATGCACGCCTCGTGGGGATTGGGTTTTCTGAAAGGGTGGCTGTTCCCGAACGGTGCGGATCAGCCGCGCTACGGCTTACTCGCCAAAGCCTAGGCCCCGCTCTTCGCCTTCTGCTTATCCCAGCAAGGCTGGCCCGTCTCAGCGCTCTCGGTCTTGGCAACGCAAGTGTATTCGACGGTCGCCGGTAGAGCGGTCTCATCAAAATTCCCCGCCCAGCGGTTGAGCGTGCGCGACCCCAGCAGGTTCATGTAAATCTTTTGCGGTTCATCGGGCAGCGTTATGTCGGTGGCGGTGGCGCGAAACACCTTTTCGCCATCCACATACCAATCGATATAGCCGGGCTGCCAATCAAAGCCGTACGTGTGGAACCCCTCGCTCGCGTCAAAGCCGAGCTTATGCACGTGCGTGAATTTATCATCATGATAATACACGCTAAACTGCACCTCACCGGGCCTTACGCCAAGGATTTCAACGTCAATCTCGTTCCACGGCTTTTTGAAAGCCGGGCCCGTGTAGGTGAAAAAGCCTGAGACCAGGCCGCTGCCCTTGGCCGCGCGCATGGTGGTTTCGAAATAGCCATGGCCGTGGCGCTTCCGGCTTTGCACTTCGCCCGATGAGAACGGGTAGTTTGAAAGCCGGTTCGTTCCCATGGTGAGCGTGAGGCTGCCGTTGAACTCTGATTGGCCTTTGCGCCAATCGTTCATGGCGTAGTCGCCGTTGCTCCACCCGTCCGAAATGTACCAGCGCTTGCGGCGAAACGTGCTCATATCGTCGGTAAACGTCTGACCCCGCTCAATCCGGTCGGGCAGAGGGCCTTGCACAGCGACGTTCGCGCCATCTTGTTCGGCCTGCGCTTCGTCAGCGGCACACCCGGTGATCGCGACAATCGCAAGACCGCTCGCGCTCAACGCAAAGACAGGGCCGGTGGCTTTGATCATCGATTTCCTTTCAAGCGGCGAAACGCGTGTGTGGGGCTGCGTAAACACTATGCCTATAAACGGGTGAATACCGACTGACTGCGTTTCGATCACCCCCTTTGGGGGCGGACTGCACCGTGCGATGGGCGGGGCGCTGGGGAAGTGCGCTGTGCGAGACGAGTGACAAAGACGCTCGACCTTCGCGCAGGCCTCGACTATTTCACCGCGCGCGATGACAGATGATCTAAACATAATCGAAGACGACGGCGCGGCGTCAAAGACGCGCACCTGGCCGTGGATCGTCTTTCCGACGCTGTTGGCGCTCGCGCTATTAGCAGCGGCTTTGGGCCCGGATCTGGTGCTGATGCGTCCGCCGGCGGGAGAGCCGGTCCTTTCGGTCGATCTGAGCAAATCCGATCCCTTGCCCACGAATCCCCTCCCCGATCTCGATCTGGTCGAGGCGACACTGGACGAAGAGGCCCTGATCGATGTCTCGCGCGAAGAGGCGAAGACAATCAACGCCGCCGTTCCCTTGTCGGATGTGCCGGTTGTGGCGGCCTCGCCCTTTGCCTCTGGTCTTGAGGACGCGGACCGGGACCGGGCGCGCACCTGTTTGGCCATTGCCGCGATTTACGAAGCGGGCAGCGATCCGGGCGATCAGATGCCGGTGATGCAGGTGGTGTTGAACCGCGTGCGCCATCCGGCCTTTCCCAACAGCGTGTGCGATGTGGTGTTCCAAGGGTCCGAGCGCAGCACGGGCTGCCAGTTCAGCTTCACTTGCGATGGATCGATGACGCGCACGCGGCCTCCCGAAAGCACGCTGGCCAAGGCGAAGGGTCTGGCCGAATACATGCTGGTCGAAGGGGTCGATGACCGCGTCGGCCACGCCACGCATTATCACACCGATTGGGTGGTCCCCTATTGGAGCGCCAAGCTCAATAAAGTGACGAAGGTGGGCACGCATATCTTCCTCAGCTGGCCCGGCGGCTGGGGGCAGAAACGCGCGTTTAACGCGGCCCCTTCGGCGGCAGAGGGCATGGTTGCGCAGCTGGCGAATTACTCGCTGGCGCATTCGGGCGAGGAAGGCCGGATTGAACTGGACGCCGAAGAATGGGCGGATCTCAACGCGCTTGATCCCGACTTTTTGACGGGCGAGCTCGCGGGAGCGCCCAGCGGCGGCGGTTCGGCCGCGGCGGCTCCGGCGCGGAAGGAATTCGTGATCCCGACCAAGACGCTGACCTTCAGCGCAGGCATGACGCCGGGGCGTTGGTCGCTCGATGCGGCGGGGGCTTGCGGCGATCTACCCGCCTGCCGCGTGGTGGGGTGGTCCGATCCGGCGCGTTCGCCCGGACAGGTAACGCCGGGCGCCTTGGCTGGGGCCCCGCCCGACCTCGTGTTTGTACAGGACCTGCGCAACCGGGTGCAGACCGCTTATTGGGATTGCGGGAAATGGACCCGCGCGGGTACCAGCAAATGTCTAGGCTCGGCCAGCGACACGGTGGCCTTGGTCAACGGCAGCAAGCTGTAGGACGCTGAGCCTAGTCGATGCTCGCCGTGATGATCGACCGCGTGGTCCCTTCGACGCACAGACTCGACAATTTGCCTGACTTGTAAGCGCCGGTGTCGATCGCAATGCGGTTTTCCTGCTCTTCCACCGCCGGAACGATGGAGTGGCCGTGGACGATCATCGAGCCGTGCCATTGGGTCGAGGAGGTGAACTCGTCGCGGATGAAGAATTTGTCGAAATCGGTCTGTTTTTTGATCGGCACACCGGGGCGCACACCGGCGTGGACAAAGTAATAATCGCCGCTTTCAAAATGGGTCGGCGCCTCGCGCAGCAGTGTTAAGAACCGCTCAGGCATCAGCCGCGTCAACCGCTCGCCAAAATCGACCGCGTCCTCGTCATCGCGGGGCGGATCGATTTCAAAGCTCTCCAGCGTTTGCAGACCGCCATGCTGAAGCCACAGATCCTGTGCGGATTGATCGCCTTCAGCCGAACGCAGCATCAAATCCTCGTGATTGCCCAGGATCAAAGTCGCGCCCGCGGTGCGCACCAGCCGCTCAATCAGGCCCAGCACTTCCTTGCTCGACGGCCCGCGATCAATGATATCGCCCAGAAACAGCAGCCGCACCGTATCAAAGGTCCGGTCCGAGGCTTCAAAATGTTGAACAATATCATTGAGCAGTTGTCTCAACAGATCATACCGACCATGGATATCGCCAATGGCATAGATCCGCTCGTTCTCGGCGGTCGAGATATGGCGTGGCTTTTTCCTGCTAAAGGTCAGCATGTCAGGCATATGGGGGGATAGAACAGCGATGTCAGCGATTAATTCGCCTTCAACCGCACTCCAAGCTCCTCAAATCAGTTTCGCCGTGGCGTGTTACAACGCGCAGCCTTATTTGCGCGAGGCGGTTGAATCGGCGCTTAATCAACGCGAGCTCGACGTGGAAGTGCTGATCGTCGACGATGGGAGCTCGGACGATAGCCTTGCCGAAGCGCGCGAGATGGCCGCCTCCGATCCCCGCGTACGCGTGTTTCAAACGCCGCAAAATGGCGGACCGGCCGCGGCGCGCAATATCGCGATGGACGAAATGCGCGGGGAATGGTTCGCGGTTCTGGACAGCGACGATTGGATCGATCCCGACCGGTCGATCCGGCTGCTGGAGATCGCGGCGCGCGAGGGCGCCGATATGATCGCCGACAATCTGACCGTTTTTGGCGAAGGGATTGAGACGCATCCGTTCCTGTCCGATTCCGAGGTGGTGGCGGGCCGCAGAATCGAGCTGGGCGAGTATTTTTCCCGCTCTCAGCTGTTCTCCGACAAGGCCGCCTTTGGCTTTTTGAAGCCGATGATACACCGCACTGCGCTCGAAAACCCTAAGGTTCGGTATAACGAGGCCCTGCGGATTGCCGAGGATGACGAGTTGATCGTGCGGCTTTTGAACGCGGGTAAACGCTATTACCTCGCCCCAATGGCGCATTACCAGTACCGCAAACACGCCGGATCGATCTCACACCGGCTGTCGGTTGATCACGCGACGCGGATGATGGAGGCCGAACGGCATGTGCGCGATCTGATCGGCCCAGAGCGCGCCGCCACGCCCGAATATTCCGCGCGTTACGCCTCGATTGAGCGCGGGTTGGCCTTTGTCACCTCGATTGAGCATCTCAAGCACCGGCGCGTCGTCCCGGCGATTACGACGATCCTCAAGCACCCCTTAGCCGCGCTGCATTACCGCATGCCGATTGAAGCCAAGCTGAAACGACTGGTGGGCCGTTAGCCGCGCGAGCTAAGTTGGGGGCATTCTTTCATTGAAGGGTAATCAACTAGGCCCTAGGATTGCCGCAACGCACAAGACAAACAGGTTCAGGACGGGTTTCATGCCACAATCAAAGCTCTCCGGAGCAAAGCTCTTCGGCGCTGTCGCCGCCGCGACGATGTCGCTTTCTCTAGCCGCCTGCGCGGGCTCTCTGCCCCCGGCGGGAAGCGCCGCCTATCAGGCGACCGAATACCGGCTGGCCGCTGGTGATGAGCTGCAAATCACGGTGTTTGGCGAAAGTTCGCTGACCAAGGAATATGTCGTGTCGTCGGCGGGTGATATCTCGTTCCCGTTGATCGGCGATATCCCGGTCGTCAATCTGTCGGTGCGCGAATTGCAGGACAAGCTGATTGGCGAGCTGTCGCAGGGCTATCTCAACGATCCGCGCGTCACCGCCGAAGTGTTGAACTACCGCCCGTTCTTCATCCTTGGCGAAGTACAGAAGCCGGGCAAGTTCCCGTTCAGCGACGAACTCACCGTCTATCAGGCGGTCGCTCTGGCGGGTGGCTTCACCTACCGCGCGGATCGCGGCAAGGTCTTTATCCAGCGCGCCGATACGGGCATCGAAGAGACCTATGACCTCAAAGAGGGCAAACCGGTCTATGTCTCACCCGGCGACACGATCCGCTTTGGTGAGCGCTTCTTCTAAAGCACCCGGTTTGATGGGGGACAACGGCGCATCTGGGACCGATAACTCGGTCACAATCGGCGTGTGCACGTTCCGCCGGCCCGAATTGTTCACCGCCTTGCGTTCTTTCGAGGGGTTGAAGGGCGCGGATCGATACGATCTGTCGATTGTGGTGGTCGATAACGACGAGGTCGATACGGTGCGCGCGTCGGTTGAGGAGTTCGCGGCAACCTATCCCTATCCGCTGCGCTATGTTCACGCGCCGGCAAAGAACATCTCCATCGCGCGCAACGCGGTGCTCGACGCGGTGGAGACGCCGTGGCTGTTGTTCATGGACGATGACGAGATCGCTGATCCCGACTGGCTGGAGAGGATTATGCAGGACGCGCCCGCCAACGACGCTATCATCGGCGCGTGCGAGGCGGTCTACGATCCGGCCATGCCCGATTGGCTCGCGTCTTGCGATTTCCACTCCAACCGCATCACCGGCAAGGTGGAGAACGCCTACACCAGCAACGCGCTTTTGCGCATGAGCTTTGTTCGCAAACACGGGCTGCGGTTTCGGCTGGAGCTGGGTAAGACGGGGGGAGAGGACACGATCTTCTTCCACGAATTGGTGCGCGCTGGCGGTCGTATGGCGTACCGCGCCGACGCCATTGTGCGCGAGCCGGTGACGCCGGGGCGCGCGTCGATGGACTGGGTCAAAACTCGAATGTTCCGCGCGGGACAGACGCACGGGCTGGTGATGCGCGAGTTTGATCCCGCCGCCTATCGCACCCTGCTGTTCACCGCCGGGGCCAAATCCGCCTTCAGCGCTGCGATGAGCCTTGCGACTATTCCCGGCACCACCGCGTCACGCAAATGGTGGGCGCGCGCCCATCTGCACGCGGGCGCGGTGCGCTATCGGATGAAGCCGACCATTCTCGAAGAATACGCTTAGCGGCGCCTCAGCTTTCGAGCGCACCCGACGTCGCGATATCCCCCGCGAGCAAAGCCGAAAGCGGGCTGTTGGGATCGCCCTTCATCTCGGCAAAGCGGCCCTGCGCGATCACCTTGCCCTGATCGAGCGCGATCACATCGTCCGCGATGGTGATGAGCGAAGACCGATGCGCGATGGTGATGATGGTCAGTTCACCGCGCAAAGCCTGAATGGCGTCGGCGATGATTGACTGGTTCTCCCAATCGAGCGCGCTGGTCGCTTCGTCCAGCACCAGCAATTGCGGTTGCCGCAGCAGCGCGCGCGCAAGCGCCAGGCGTTGACGTTCGCCGCCTGAGAATCGCCCGCCGCGATCCCCCGCCATCGTTTCCAGCCCTTCGGGCAGAGCGCGAACAAGATCGCCCGCATTGGCTTGATCCAGGCTGCGCCAGATGTCGTCTTCGCTGGCATCGGGCTTTCCGATCCGCAGGTTCGCGGCCACCGTGTCGTTCATCAGGAACGCGTCTTGCGGCACGCAGGCCACCGATCGGCGCCAAGCGCGGCGGTTGGCGTCTTCCAGCGGGTGGCCATCGATCAGCAACGCGCCTTCGCTCGGCTGCGTCAGGCCCATGATGAGATCGCCCATCGTGCTCTTTCCCGCGCCCGATTGCCCGATCAATGCGGTGATGGTCCCGGCCTTGATCGTCGTGTTCACCAACGTGAGAGCGGGTGTTTTGGCCCCCTCATAGTGGACGCTGATATCGGCAAATTGCAGGCTTTGCGTCAGACGCGGCGCGGGCGCTTGCGTTTCGGGATCGCTTTCCCGGTGGCTCTCAAAGAAGCGCGCCATATCGCGGTAATTGAGATAAGCGTGCGCGCTGCTCAGGAACATGGTGATCGATGTCTGAATCCCGGAAAAGCGCGGCGCCACACGGGCAAATATTACGAGCAGCACGCCAAGCCTTGCCAGATCCAAGGCAAGCCACGTGACCGCCACCCACACAAACAGCGCCGCGATAATCGCGGTGCCGATCTGGAAAAAGACCGTGCCCCACTGTGCCAACGCCGAAAAGCCGAGGATTTCCTTTCGCGTCGCGGCCAGATGGGCGCGATAGGCCTGCGAGTGGTTTTCTTCTGAGGTGAACAGCTTCGCCAATCGAATGTTGGCGATGAATTCCAGCACGATCTGGTTCTGCGTTTGCAGCTTATCGGTCAGCGCCTTGCCGTGTTTGCTGGCCAGACGGCGGATCGGATAGAGCACCAGGAAGAACACCGCGCCCACGACCACCGCCATCGCCGCCATGCGCCACGATACTCCGGCCGCCAGCAACAGATAAATGCCCAGCAGGATCAGCGATTGCAGGATCGTCAGGCTGGCGTTCGCCGCTGTGAACATACGGTCGGTGTCGTTGACCAAAGCGTGGTTGAGATCGGCGTTTCGCCGCGTGCTGATCGCGCCCCATTCGGCCTCGCTCATCGAAGAGAACAGCTGGACCTTCATCTTCTCGGTCGCGAGGAAGGTCATCTTCTGAGTGTACAAAGTCCGCCACCGCGTAAGCAGGGCCTGCATCACTACCAAGACCACAAACACCAGCAAAAGCGTGGTCAGGCTGGGGCTGAAACGTTGCAGAGCGTCACCGACAATCGGCAATCCGGTGGCCATGCCGCTTTCTTCCGGAGCGAGCGATGCGACGATGGGGATGAGCAAAAGCAGCGAGATGCCTTCGGTCAGGGACCCAGCCAGCATCAAGGTGAAGGCAAGGATGATCCGGGCGCCCGTCATGCGCCAGATGAATTGGAAAAATTCTATCGTGTCTTTGCGGTTCAAACCGGCTCAGCCTCGAGTTGCTGCGCCACGTAATCGACGACGTCCTGCAAACGATCCAGCGCGGCGGGCACATGCAGCGTGCCAATCCGCACTTCGCGTGAGATCCGCGCGCCTTGCTCGAAATAGCGCTTGCGCTCCTGCATTTCGACGGGCGCCTGGCTGAACCGGGCCGAATAGCTGTAGCGCATCAGGCTGGTGAGCGAAGCGGCCCCGTCCATCCATTCGACGCGCGGTTCGTCGCTGCCACGTTGCAGCACAAACAACGCGTCGCACCCCGTGGCGCGATCATGCATGCTGTCGAGGCGGAATTGTTTCTTGGGGAAGCCCTTCATGATCAAGGGCAGTGACTTGGCGCCTGGCACCACAACGCTGGCTCCGGCTTCCTCGCTTAATTTCAATTGCGCAAAGGCGGGCTGGACCATCAATCCTTCGGCCTGATGCGTATCGATCGCCATCAGGTCATCGGTCAAAAGCGAGCCACCCGCGCGCAGAAACGCGGCCGCCGTGGTCGATTTGCCCGCCATTTTGTCGCCCAGAAAACCAAAGCTTTTGCCGCCAAAGGCTACTGCGCTGGCGTGCAGGACAAAGAACTTTCGAAGATGCAGAACCCAGCCCATGGCCGGGCCAAGCAGCGGGAAGGGCAGATAGTTTGCGGGCGCATCGGCGTGCGGCGTGATGACGATCAGTTCCGGCCCAGCGATTCGGATAATCGCGACCCCTGGGAACACCATTTCCAACCCGCCCGGCTTATCGTAGACAAAATGCACAGCGGCTTCGCCCACCGCGGGAACGGTGTCGCTGATGTCTTCGCGGCGAATGGTCAGATCGGCGATCGCTTTGGGATCAGGATCAACGGCGAGTTCGTCCATCTGAACGTCGCTCGCTATTCCCAGTCCAAAAGCCCAGTAGCGGTGCATTGCGTTATTCCTTGATCACGGGTTCCAGTGTGGGCCGTTCGAGAGGCTGTTTAGCGATCTCCAACCACATTCCAAGCACCGCTACACGCCAAAGGAAATTTGCCTCGGCCCATTCATAGCTCATTTCATTTTGGGACAAGCGCGCACGCAAGGCGACAAGCGTCTCGCGATTGATGAAATCGGTTAGGCCGGGGCGGTCGGGATCGGTCCAATGTTCGACCTCATCGCGCGCCTGCCACAATCCGCCAAGGAAGCTTGCCAGAAAATCATGTTTGTTGACGCGTTCGCGTATCGAACGCGGCAGGTCCTCGCCCATTGCCGCGCGCAAGACATAGCGCGAGAGGCCATCGCGCAGCTTCCAATCCGACGTCAGCGAAAGGCACAGTTCGAGCAAATCGCGGTCGTAAAAGGGGAACCGGACTTCCACATCCGAAGCCTCAGCGCAGACCGCAAAGACTTCCAGCGAAAGCGGTTGCACGCCCAGCGTCATCGCCTCTTCGTGCATCATCCGCTCAGTATGGTGCCGCTGGGTGGCGACGGAGGGTTGGTCGTAGCGCGACAGGTCCATTTTCGCGGCGAGGGACGGAGCCAGCCATTCTTGCGCGTGCTGGGCGGAGGAATTGACGGATCTGGCCGCCTTGGATGGGTTCGCCTTGAGCTTGGCTCTCAGATTGCGCAGCGCCCGGTAGGCCGGGATATGGACGAGGTAGCGTTGGAAGGTGCGCCAACGCGCCCACGCCCCGCCGCTGAGCAGGCCGGAGGACGCCCGGGTTGTCTTGAACAATTCGAGCCATCGGCCCGCTATCGCCATTTCGTTCAACCGACCAAAACCAAACGACACGATCTCATCGCCGCCATGGCCGCTCAAAATGCGAGTGAATCCCTTAGCGCGCAGCATCGGCAGCAGCCGCCCGGAAATCGACCATCCGCGCGGCAGATAGGGGCCGTCCATAACCGCGAGCCAGCGCTCCATATCCGTCAGCGGATTGTGATTGTCGCTGGGCACCTCATCCAGGTTAAGCGCGGCGTGCGATGCGATGTCGGCCAAGTAAGGCTTGTCTTCCCAGACGGGCGTTTCGTGAAACGTCATCGCCGCGGCGTGAATGTCGCGCTTGGGGTCCTGCGCGCGCATCGACGCGGCGATGGCGGAGGAATCCATGCCGCCACTGATCAGGAGAACCGGGTCCTTTCCGCCCCGCTGATCGTGTGCGCCTTTGGTCACGCAATCGGCCACAGCGGCGTCAAACAACGCGCGGAAACGTTGCGGAGCGTCATCGGGGGAGTGGTTTTGGGCGACGTCCTCGATGCGCCAATACCGTTCGGTGGCTATGTCGCCGCGCGTGGCGCGCAGGCAGTGCGCCTGAGGCAGCCGCGCGATTTCGTTGAAAAAGGTCTGGTCGGTTTCAAGGAACTGTTCGTTCACGAAGTCGGTCAGCATCAGCTCGTTAAAAGAGCCTTGCCCTGGTAAAAGTGAGCGGACCGCTCGGCTCGCGCTGCCAAGGATGAGGCTGTCTTCCTGCCATGCGTAGTAGAGCGGAGAGAGCCCAAAGATGTCGCGGGCGGCGAAGATCGCGCGCGTTTGCGGCAAATAGAGCGCGAAGGCGAACGCGCCGCGAAGTGTGTCAGGCAAGGCCTCGCCCCACCTCTCCCAGCCGGCGATTAGAATGTCTTCGGTCGTTGCGCCTGATGGCAAGGCCAGCGCGGCCGTCAATTCCCCACGATTGCTGAGATGAAAGCCCGAAGAGAGGAACACCAGCCTCGGCGCTGCACCTGGGTGCTTTGGACTATCCGGCAGCGCCGTAAAGTCGATCTGGGTCAGGTCGCGTGTCGGAGTGCTGGCAATCATAGCGCGATGAGAGGTTTGTAGCTGGCGATCTCGTCGTCGGTGTCTCCCGTCAGAACTTCCCCATTAAGGACCACCCAGGCGTGCGCTTTGAACTTTCCATCCTCGTCATTCTTGACGCCGATCTGGATCGTGGCGGCTTCGCCCGACTGCGCGAGCAAATATCGCATGGCGAGCGATCGGGTCAGGCAGGTCGCGTTGGGCACCACTTTAGCGGTGTGATGGATCGCCCACACGATGGTGGTGTGCGGCACATTGTGGCGCGGGGTGGATGCAGCGCTGCGTATCCATTCGAGAACCGGCGTGTAGCCCTTGACGGACAAGGTGGCGCGAACGACGAGCAGCAGCAGCCAGCTTTTTACCAATAAACCGAAATAGCGGGCAAACAGAACGGCCCTTCTACGCAACCTTAGCGGCATCTTTCTGTTCGACGAGTCCGGCTTCGAGAAAGCTATCAAGGACAGCTTCGAGGTCCGACGCGCAGCGTTCAGGTTCGACATCGAACTCTTTGGTGACTTCGCTGATCAGGTCATCAAGCGTGTGAGGCTTGACCTCAAGGCAGGTCCACACGAGCGAGGCGGTCGAATTCAATTTGAAATACGTGCTGGCCGATAGGTCCAGCAACGCGGCGCCGCCATCAAGTTCGCACGAAACAACATCCGCGCTCGGGGTAAAGGCTGCCGACTTGTCGAGAGGTTGGCTAGACATAAAGACTTTCGCTGCACATAGCGGTTAGGGCCCTGCAAAGCGAAGAGGCTTGCAGGCTACATTCCACACCCGGGTGGATAGCGATACCATAAAAAAAACGGTCGCAAAAGCGACCGCTTTTCTAGAAGATCGGTAGTCTTACGATACCGGCTGGTCAGCAAGCGGGTTGCCAACAATAAAGCCGCTGTCGAGACGCAGGCCCGAGCTGGTGTTCAGCGTAAGCTCTTCGAACGAACCAAGCTTTTCCATCTTCGGAGCTTCATAAGTCTTTTTCATCGTCAATTCCTCGCCTTGATAACTTGGCGTCCAAAGCACCGATTCGCTTCGAACCCCCCATGTGCAGTTCCGTGATACCCTTTGGTTAGCAGAAATCAAGAAGTTTTGTGCCGCGCCGCAACATGAAATAAACTTCTCGTTCCGTAGACGCACCGCGCCCGCTATGGGATATGGTCTAACTGGCAAATGTTAAAGACCGTCTAACGAGCTAAGGAACCAGAGGGAAATCCGCAGAATTGCGGGCTTTTGGGAGTAAAACGATCCAAACGAAGAGGCATCTTGTCGCGCTGTTAGGCGCCGGCTTACCGGAGGGCGAGCTTCCCCGGACTGTCTCACAATGGGACTGGTCGGCGGTGTTTGACCTGGCGGTGCAGACAAAAACTCTTGGCCTTGTGTGTAAGGTGGTGGACGATTCGCAGCTGGATTTGGCTGATGACGTCAAGGCTCGCATTAACCAAAGCAAGCGGCAATTGCTGATGGCCAGCCTGTTCAATCTCGAATGGACTATCAAGGTCACAAAGGCGCTGCAGACCGCAGGCATCGAAACACTGGTTCTCAAGGGACCGATTCAAAGCAGCCTTGTTTATGGTCGCTGGGATATTCACCGGTCGGGCGATGTGGACCTGCTGGTGCGCCCGGAGCGCTTCAAGAACGCGGGCGACACGTTGGTGAAGCATGGGTTTCAGCCCGTTTTCGATCAGACCGATCAATGGTGGGTCGATCACCTGGGCGAAGAGCCCTATCACAACCCCAACGCGCGTTCGCCGATCATCGATCTGCATCACCGCGTCCAACAACCCGGCGGCCCTTTCCCAAGAGACCCAGAACGCTTCTTCGCCGACAGCGTCCACACGCACTACAGTGGTGAAGACATTCCCGTTCTCTCGGTCGGACATGGCGCTGTTCTCGCTGCGATCAGTTACGGCAAGGCGTTGGCCGAAGGCGCCCCTTGGATGCACTACACCCATGAACTGGCCACCGTGTACGCACGGCTGTCCTCCAGCGGGCGTGACGCGCTGCGCGAACTGGCGGTGTTCCACGGGGTCCACCGATTGCTGGACGACGCCTTGGTCGCGGGGCGCATTCTGTTCGCGGCTCAAACGGACGAGGCGACCCGGGTGAGCGAGGCGGATTACGATCGCGTGTTGCAATCGGCCTTTGGCATGGAATCGCGCAAACGCCTGTTCCGTTCGCGCAAGCTGTGGGCCTGGACCGACGGCGCCTTGCCGGAGCGCGTCGTCGAATTTGGCCGCGGATTAATGCGTGTCTGGCAAAGCGAGATGGCACGGATTGCGCAGGAAAAAGACGAAGCCAACCGCTCCGAACCCGCGGCCTGATTGGGCCTTCGCAACCCACAATCTCGGTAAAGTGCGCGGGTTTATCGCGCCTAACCGCGTTAATCGGCGTTAGCCTTGGCGTGGTGCGATGGCGCTACTCTTCCAGCAACACTTCGCCTTCGAACCGGGCGACAGCGTGGCGGACCACTTTTGCGAGGGCTTCGTCGGAAAAGAAGCCGCCAGGCACCAGGCAGCGCTCAACCAAGACGCGGCGAAAGGCATTGAACGTCTCTCGGTCTGGCGGCGTGACGTCGGTCCAGAACCGATCGATGCCGTTCTGGTATGTGATGTCAGGCATATCGAACACGGCCTGTCCCAAGGCGACCACGGGCGTGCCCATATCGAGCGCCAAGGTGCCGCTGGTGGAGTTGATGGTGACCATGCCCTTGGCCGCTTTTGCGACCGGCACGATATCGCCCCAGCCCATATAATCGATCCGGTTCGCCACACCGAATTTCGTCGCGAAAGCGCGGGTTTCTTCCTCCCAGTCGACGACGCCGTTATCGAGCGGATGCTCCTTCACGACGAGGCGCGTGCCTTCGGGCGCGTTTTCCGCGAAGGATTTGATGACCATCGACAGGGCGTCGGTCATGCTGGCGAAATCGGAATGCAACCGGATCTGCGCGTCTGAGGCGAGTTGCAGCGGGAAAAGGTAGAATTCTTCCTCAGTCTCAAGCAGGCGCTCAACCAGCCGCTCTGATTGTTCGCGCCGTTTCTTGCCGCGCATCAATTTGCGCGCCCAGCCAGCACCTTCGACCACCGGGTGCCAAGGGCGGTGGTTCGACCAATTGGGATACCACCAGCGGGTCAACACATCGGCGGTGTTGTACATCAACCCTTCGAGCGCGCGGCGGCGGAACGAAGAGGGCACCTGTTTGTGCGCCGGGACCGGCGGCAGCTTGGCCGCACGGTGGCGATACCATTCCGGATCGCGCGGAAGGCGCGAATGGCCGTTTACGCCGTCCAGCTCAAGTGTGACCCAATCGGGCCGAACATAGCCTTCTTCAAAAACATGAACCGGTATATCGAGCTCGCGGCAGACCGCTGTCGCGGGTACGTGGTGCGCGCGGCAATCGCCGAACAAAACGACATCGGTGATACCCTTGTCACGGATGATAGCGCGCAGAGCGTCGGGCCAGTCGGCCAAAGTCCCGCGATAATCGATCCGTCCGGGCAGCCGCCAGAACAAGCGGTCGCCCCCGTTGAAATTCACTTTGTAGACCGTGTGGCCCGACTCGATAAGCTCCTGCCCGAGCCTGCGAAAGAGCGGGCCCATCAGCCCCTGCAACAGCAGAACGGTGCGCGGCGATGACGGCGAAGGGCGCACCTCGCCAATCACGTCGGGCGCAAGCTCGTCCTGACCACCAGAGTGGGCGGCGCGCTTATCAGCGCGATCAAAATGCTGATACTTATCTGAAAACAAGACACTTAACCAAGATGCGACTCTTAAGTTCGGGCCTAGCACGGCACCTGATTGAAACATAACTCAAAATGGATTGTTCCACACACTTGAATAGATAGTGGCCGCTTAAACTATTGCCGCCACGCTCTTGAGTGGCCACAGGTCCAATCCCCATGTTCGAAATCGGTGTCGCCCTCAGTCTTAGCGTCCTAAGCGCGTTGGTCGCGGACGGCCTTGTGTCTCCGCGACATGGGCTGATGCGTTCCTGGCAAGGTGTGTGGACGCTGGCGCTGTTTACGGGCGTTCTTTTTGGTGCCTTTCTCATGGTGAGCGGCGCGCCGACGCTGGCGGCGATCCTGACCAGCGCGCTGCATTTCGTGATCGCGATCGCCTCCAACGCAAAGCGCAGGGTTCTGGGCGAGCCGCTGTTGTTCAGCGATTTTGCCGTGGTTGGCGCGATGGTGGCGCACCCGCAATTCTACTTTTCGGTTCTGGCGCTGTGGCAGCAGATTGCGGGGGTTTTGGGGGCGATAGCGCTTGTCGGAGTTCTGGCGTGGCTGATTGAACCCAGCGTCTTTGTGGCGGGGATCGGGTTGGGGTGTGTGGCCGTATGTCTGTTCTTGCTGGCGCTTAGCGCATGGGCGGGTGCCTATTCGGATATAGCGTTAAAACCGGACGCCGACGCGGATGTGGCCGCGCATGGATTGTGGCCGACCATCCTGATCTACTGGATGCGATGGCGGGCTTCGAAAGCGGAGTTGAAGCGGGCCAAGGCCGCAGCGAGGCCTCTGCCTGAAAGGGAGCACGACGAAGGGGAGGGCGCCACCGATCTGTTGATAGTGGTGCAGTGCGAATCCTTTGCCGACCCGGCGGATCTGTTTGCGGACGGCGGTATGGAATTGCCAAACCTGGCGCGAGCGCGGCGGGAGAGCGTCCAATGGGGCAATCTCGAAGTGAGCGGCTTTGGCGCCTACACGATGCGGACCGAGTTTGGCGTTCTGTTCGGGCGCAGCGACCATGAACTGGGGTTCCGGCTCTACGATCCGTATCTGACAGCGCGCCACGAAGCGGCGCCAGCCCTGCCACAGAAACTGATCTGGAAAGGGTGGCAAAGCCTGTTTGTCCACCCGCACGATATGCGCTTCTACTCACGCCATCAGATCCTGCCCGAGGCGGGATTTGCTGAGCTGATCGGCGAGGACCGCTTTGCCAAGCCCACCGCCGATCAAGGGCGCTATGTCAGCGATGCCGCGGTCGCGGACAAGCTGCTCGAGCTGGCGGACGCGACTACCGCGCCGACCATGCTTTACGCGGTGACCATGGAGAATCATGGCCCGTGGGCGCCCCACGGCGATGCGAGCCCGACCGCCATGGTTGCGAATTACAACCGCCGGGTTGAGGCGAGCGACGCGATGCTCGGCCAATTGCTCGACAGCGTGGCGGAGTTGGGCCGGCCCGCAACGCTCGTATTCTTCGGCGACCACCGCCCCACCATCCCCGGCGCGAGCGATCCGGGGGGCGACAAGCACACGCCCTACGTGATTGTCCAATCGGGACAGCATGCACCCGCTGAGCGGCGCGATCTCAGCCCTGCGCAATTGCACCAGGCCATCCTAGATCGCGCGCTGGGCGCGCCCGCCGCCTAAGGCTCCAACCGCTTCAAAAGCGCGTCGCGCAACCGCACCGGCAACACCGCGTCCAGCGCCCGCAAGGCGCGGAACGTCCACGGTGTCACATAACGCCCATCGCCCCGCTCCCCGGCGGCGATGATGCGCCGCGCGGCCTCGTCCACCGCGAGAAGCATCGGCGCGTTGTCCGTGCGTCCCGGCGTGTCGAGGAAACCGGGCGCGGCCAGCGTAACGCAGACCCCGTGCGGCGCGGCGGCAATCCGTAAAGCGTCCGCGTACCGCGCCAGCCCCGCTTTCGATCCCGCATAAGCGCTCGCAAAAGGCAGCGAATGGTGCCCCGCCGCCGATCCGATCAGCACGATGCGCCCAGACCCGCGCTCGCTCATCCGATCGGCCAGCGCCGCCGCCATCGCCGCCGGCCCGGCAAAGTTGGTCAGGACGGATCGCACCACCAGTTCCGGGCTTTCAAAGCGGGCATCGGCGGGCTTGGTCTCGCCCGTTCCGGCGACCAGATAGGCGATGTCGAACGCCGCGCTCGCGTCCTCTTCCGCCACAAGGTCCGCCGCATCCTGCGCCTGCGTCACGTCACACACGACAATCTTGGCCGTCGCCCCTCGCGCCTCGACCGCTCGGCGTGTTTCGTCCAGCCGATCCGAATCACGCCCCCATAGCGATATGTCGACCCAAGGCCCCACATGCTGAAGCGCAATCGCGCGGCCCAAAGAGCCCGAGGCTCCCGTGACCAAAACAGAAAGTCTCGCTTGCGGCTTTTGTGGATTGGACATCGCAGTGCGACTAACCGGCAACATACTCGCCCCCATAAGACTTTAATCCGCTGCACTGCAGCGCAAACAAGGTTGACAAACCGGAGCCCATTTGGTCGACACCATGACGATGAAGTCCCCCACTTCAAGCGATAAACGTCTACGCCTATTCGAGAATCGATGGCTAGAGAAACTCACGGTCATTTCTGTGGGGTGGTTCCTCGCGATTTGGTCAAGCGTGCTGGTGTGGCTCGGTTTTTCGGCTTGGGGCTCCGCTTCTCTTATACAAAGCGTTGGGCTGGTCGGGTTCGGCTGGCTGGTTTTCACGATGCTCGAATACGCGCTGCACCGCTTTGTGTTTCACTGGAAGCCCAAAAGTGACCTGATGGCGAAGGTCGTGTTCATCATGCACGGCAACCATCACGTTGAACCGACCGATAAGCTGCGCAGCCTGATGCCCCTGGTGGTCAGCTTCCCGATCGGCTTTGGTTTCGCCGCGTTGTTTGACGCAACGATGGGCGTGTATGGCGGTTGGACGCTGTTTGGCTTTTTATTGGGCTATGTCGCTTACGATTTGACGCATTACGCTTCGCACCAATGGCCGATGCGCTCGTCTTTGGGGCAGCGTTTCAAGCGCTATCATCTCAAGCATCACTTTATCGCGGAACACGGCAATTACGCGGTGACCGGGCTGTTCTGGGATCGCGTTTTTGGCACTCGGATCAAGATCGGCGACCGGCGCTCTTCGCAAGCTTCGCAACCGCTGAGCAAGCCGGTTGTTGCCGAATACGAAGCGGCTGAACCCGCCGAATAGGCTCTGACGCGGCCAGCCTCGGACTGTTACACCCTTATGCTGTTGCCGTCTCAGACAGCTTCAATCACCGATTGCGCGATATCCAGATGCTCGCTCCAGTCCGGCGCGCGCCATTCCTCCATCCGCTTCAATTGCGCGTCGCGCAGCGGGCCATTGGCGGCGTAGTCGAGGATCACCTCCTGCCAGCGCGGCCCGTCGAGAGGATTGAGAAAGTCAGGCGCGCCCGCCCCGGCTTCGCGGTGGGCGGCGATATCGCTGGCGATCACCGGCGTGCCCGCAGCCAAGGCTTCGGCGATCGGCATCCCATAGCCTTCGGAAAAGGACGGCATCAAAAGTCCGCTCGCATCTCGTAAGGCTGCGGCCAGTTCTTCGTCCGAACAATTGTTGATCTCGTCCACATGCGGGGCGAGCGCGGGGGAGCGTTCGAGCATATCGACGATCTGCTCGTTCTCCCATCCGCGCCGCCCGATCACTTTAAGCTGCGGGACCTGATCGGCGGGAAGCGTGTTGGCCATATGCCGCCATTGGTGCAGCAAAAGCAGGTGGTTCTTGCGCGGCTCAATCGTGCCCAGAACCACGAAGAACGGCTTTTCCGGCGGTGGTGCGGATGCGGGCGCATCGGGCAGACGCTCGGTCCCCAACAGCGCGGGGTGGATCGGCGGCGCACGGTGCCCGCGCGCCTCAGCCCAGCGAGTGAAGGACGCGCCCGTCGCTTCGGAATTGGCGATGATCGCGTCGGCCAGTTTGGCGACCGTTTCCATGCGCACTTCATGCGTCGCCGCGCCGCCGGGGCGGGCGTATTCTGGAAATTCAATCGGGATCAGGTCGTGGACCATGCACACGAACCGCGCCTTTTCGCGCGCGACGATGCGAGCCTTCTTATCCGCCTTGTCGAGATGATGCGGGGACACCTGCACCAGAACGTCGCTCGACCCGACGCCGCTGCGGCTGGGCACGAGGCGCTGCATCCATGGCAGGACCTCGGGAATGGAACGTTCGCCCGTCGCGGTCTTGCGGTCGGACCAACGCTCTTCAAGGTGATCGAGATAAGCGCGCGCGGTATCGGCGGCGATCCGGCCATATTTACCAGTGGGGTGAACCGCGGCGTAGCTCAGCGCGTCACCATAACGCTGTGCAAGGCCGCGCGCGTAAGCCATCTCCACCCGATCTACGCCCGATGGGCGCGGGTGGCGCACGCGCGAGAGCAGGCGCGATATGTCGAGCGTGACTGTGGTCATGCGCGGCCTCCACCGATGGCGCGAATTCGCCGCATGATGCGCCCTTGCAACTGGCGCACCGGCTGAACCCAGCCCAGCCGGTTTTCGGCTTCGCCTTGGGCGACGCGCGCGATCAGCGTTTCAGCGGGGCAGGGCAGTCCGTTCACCGGGTCGAGATAGCGCGGATAGAGCAGCAGCACACCCGCCACCAGTTCATCGAGCGACAGATTGCGCGCGCGGCGATCCGGCACATCGCCAAGATCGCGGGTCAGGCCCCATCCGGCGTAAAACGGCACGCCGTGGCAGGTGACATCGCATCCGCGCAGCAGCGCTTCGAACCCGGAAAGCGAGGTGAGTGTGTGGAGCGCGTCGACCTGATCCAGAAGATCGCTCATCGATCCTCCGCGCACGATGCGGTGCGCGTGCTCCATGGCGGCGGCATCATCGACCGCGCCTTCGCGGTGGCCGGCGTCAACATCGGGGTGCGGGCGCCACCAGATTTCGGCGTCAGGCTCCAGCTTGCGCGCGCGGCGCAGCAGCTCAAGGTTGGAGGCCAAGCCTTGCCCGCCAAGCAGCACCGACATGTCGTCTTCGACCTGTCCGGGGACGAGGACGATGCGTTTGGCTTGCGTGGGTTTGGTGGTTAGGGCTGCGTTTCCTGGGGCCGAGCCCGCACCGTATTTGCTGATCCGCGCCTCGACGATGGTCGCGCGCAACTGAGCGGCGCGTTCAAGCGTGGCAGAGGAGAATTGGGTTTCGTTGAGCAGCGTTTCGAGATCGCTGGGGCGCGAGGGATCGTAATGAATGCCGGTGCGATCGACGATCACCGACAAAGGCGGCACCAGATCACTGCCGAGCCCGACCGAGCGGACAAAGCCATCCTCGACACGGACCAGATCGACGCCCTTCGCGCGCGCTTTCTCTTCAAGATCGGGCGATATGCGCGAAGGCCACACGGCGAGCGCGCCGCCCAGCGCCGCCGCCGCGTCCACCGCGCGGGCCGCTGAGCGATGAATCGCAAGCTCAGAACCGGGCGACCACAGAAAGCGGCGAATCTCCTCGCGTTTCCACCAGCTCATCCCACAGGCGGCGACGATGCGTTGTTTGGAAAGGGCACTCGAAGCGTTGCCCATGTTACCGTCGAGAACGCGGCGCCAGTCGCCAAGCAAGGTGATTGCTTCCTCGGGGGAGAGGTCCCCCTCGCCAAAGGGATCGGGGAAAGGGACGGTGAGCGCGTGGAAGGCGCGGGTTTCAAGGGCACTGTGCGTCTCGCCCGGTTCACCATAGGGGCCGGGAGAAAGCACTTCGACCTCAAGCCCAAGGGCAACGGCGATGGCGATCCATTCGTCGCCCCCATGCGCGATCAGGTGTTTGGCGTGAGGCAAGACGGACCACGGATCGACGGCGTGCGCTTCGTCTTTGGGCGCGAGACGAAGCGTGGATCCTTCGGTTGTTTGAGGGCAATCGTGGTCAGCGCAACGCACCACATAAGTTAGCGCATCCTGATGGGTGTTCGCAGCCCATTGCGGCAGCCAAAACGCCCCTCCCACACGCGCTTCACGCAGGCGTGCGAAAAGCCCCTCTTGGACGCCTTCGTCTTTTGTTGGATTGGGTGGGGTAATCTCGCGAAAACAGGGCTTTAGTTCAGGAAAAGGCGGTGCCCGCAGCAGCGGTTGAAAGGAGGTCAAGGCCGCACACCCCAAGCCGAAATCCGCCAACCATCCGGGCCCGACCAATCCAAAATTCCCAACCCTCCAGTGGGCAACTTTAGTGAACTTAAACTTTCCGCCTGAACCCGCAAATCCGCATCCGCCAAAAGCGCAAACCGCGCCGCCCCATTGCTCGTCACAAGCAGAGTATTCTGATCGCGCGAACCGGGTTCAGACAGCAACTCCCGCCACGCTGTGAGCCGTTCCTCAGCGCCCACGATCCACCCATCCGGAGCGACCGCGCGCTGTTCCCACGCCTCCAGGGCCTCAGCCCCAATGCGGGTCAAGACATCGCCTTCAAGCTGGTTTTCATCAGGTCCGTAGTCAATCTCGCGCAGGAACTCGGAGTGCTGAATCGAGACGCCCTTTTCCTGCTTCGCCATGATCCGATCTGTGGTCTGCTCTGCCCGAGTCAGCGGCGAGGTGAGGATACGATTAAACGTCGTGGCGTGGTTGGCAAAATACTCGCCCAGCGCGTCAGCCTGTTCGACGCCCTTACCTGTCAATGGCAGATCCGTGCGCGCGCCAATGCGGCGCGGGGGTTCACCGCTTTCAAAAGTGTTGCCGTGCCGGACGATGACAATCATGAGCGCGGCTTCTAACGGTTGGGAGATTGACTGCAAGCGCCGCTTAGGCTGCGCGCCGGTCCGTCGACCTAGTCCTCGAAAGGGTCGCCAAGCTTGGCAATGGCTTCCTCGGCCAGAACCACGTCTTGCGGGGTGTCGATGCCAGACAGAGCGTGCGAAGGCGCGGGAACCGGCACCGTTGCGATGGCCCACTCATTCTCAAGAAAGCGAAGCTGTTCGAGCCCCTCAAGCGTCTCATAATGGCCAGGCTTGGCGCTCACAAACCAATCGAGTGCTTCGAGCGTGTAGGCGTACAGCCCGAGATGCTGCCACACCGGCGACAGAGGAGCGTTTCGCAGGGCCTCTTCGTTACGGATCGCTGGGATAATGCCCTTGGAGAACCACAACGCGCGCCCTTGCGCGTCGCGCGTGCAGGTCGTGCCGCTGAAGGGGGCGGAGCGTTTGTGTTCGCGAAGCCGATCGAGCCGATCCCAAGCCAGTTGGTAGACGGGTGTGACGACAGGCGCTTGGCTGCCGCGCAGAGTCTCGATCAGCGCCACAATGGTCGAGGCGGGGATGAAGGGCGCGTCGCCCTGGAGATTGATTACGCCATCGGGTTCGCACGCCAAGGCTTCAATAGCGGCGCGCGCGCGTGCGCTTCCCGAATCGAGGTCCGCTGAGGTCATCACCGCTTCTACACCGATATCGTGAGCGTGATCGGCGATCCGCTTGTTGTCCGTGGCCACGACGAGCCGAACCTGCCCCGCAAGGCTGGCCGCCTTTCGCGCGTTTTCGACCACCCTCTCGAGCAAAGTTCGCCCTGCGATCTTGAGAAGCGGTTTGCCCGGCAGGCGGGTCGAACCGTATCGAGCCGGGATTACTATCAGGTCCAACCGCACGCTTCGTTCACCCAAAACATCCGGTCTCCCGGATGCGCTTACGCAATTCCAATGCGAACGAGGTCGTGCATGTGGACGATGCCGACAAGCTCTTCGTTCTCCGTGACGAACAGGACTGAAACCGCGTTCTCGTTCATCAGGGCGAGCGCATCGACCGATATTGTCGACTGGCTTGCCGTGACGGGACGCGGTGACATGTGGTCGACAATCTTTTCGTCCAGATCATGGACCGATATGGTGCGCCGCAAATCGCCATCGGTGAACGCCCCAACCAATCGGCCTGCATCATCAATGATGGCGGTGCAGCCAAAGCGCTTTCGGCTCATTTCGATTGTTGCGCCGCGCAGGGTTGCGTTCTGGTCCACTTTTGGCAGCGCCTCGCCGGTTGCCATCAACTGGTTAAGCGTAGTCAGGCGGGCGCCAAGTCGGCCGCCAGGGTGAAAGGCGCGGAAATTGTGTGGTGTGAAACCGCGCGCTTCTATCAGCGCCACAGCCAGCGCATCGCCCAGGACCATTTGCATCGTCGTAGACGAGGTTGGCGCGAGTTCATTAGGGCACGCTTCGGGCACTTTTGGCAATTCAAGGCAGATACTGGCGGCTTGACCGATCCAGTTTTCCGGATGGGCGGTCGCGACAATCAGGGTTTGCTGGTTGGCGGTGCAGAAATTGACGATATCGCCCAATTCTTCAGTCGCGCCGGACCACGTAAAGGCCAGCACGACGTCTTCCCGGCTGATCGATCCAAGGTCGCCATGGCTGGCTTCGCTTGGGTGTATGTAGTGCGCAGCGGTCCCGGTTGAGACCAAGGTTGCAGTGATCTTTCGCGCGATATGACCACTTTTTCCGATTCCGGTTACGACAAGCCGTCCTTTCGACTTCGCGATCGTTTCGACAGCTTTATCGAAAGCAGGGCCAAGATCAGAATCCTTCAAAGCGCCTTTGAGCGCTTTCAATCCGTCAATCTCGATCTCGAAGGTCTTTTCTGCCGAAGCAACGTGTCGGAGGGAGAGGGTTTCGGTCATTTTTCTTTTTCTTACGGGGGCGCTGTTAGCTTGTTCACTACAACGAGCAACAACATTAGTAGTGACAGCAACGATTTTAAACAAAAAGTGTCAAGTCCTAGGATCGTTGCAGCATGGAATTTGCGCTGAACCGGTTTCGTGCTTGCGACGAGTGGTCGAAAAAGGCACTGGCGGCGCCGAACTCATCAAGGGATAAGGCGCGTATGATTTTATGCGGTCGCGACATCACAGCCAAAAGTCGCTTGTTCATCATTGCGGGCCCTTGCGTTATTGAAAGCGAAGACCATTCGCTTTTCGTGTCCAGCGCGCTCGCCGAGATTGCGGAACGGCTTGATATTCTGCTTATTTTCAAGAGCTCCTTTGATAAGGCCAATCGAACATCAGGCGCTTCGTTTCGCGGGCCGGGTTTGGAAGAAGGCCTGCGCATTCTGGAAAAAGTCCGCAACGAAACCGGTCTGCCGGTGATCACCGATGTGCACGAACCTGCGCAGGCAGAGCCCGTGGCTGAAGTGGTGGATGTCCTGCAGACCCCGGCTTTTCTTGCCCGGCAGACCGATTTTATCTGTTCGGTTGCGGCGACGGGTATGCCTGTGAACGTCAAAAAGGCGCAGTTTATGGCGCCGGCCGATATGACCAATGTAGTCGAAAAAGCACGCCATGCCGCGCGCGAAGCCGGTCATCCCGAAGACAACTTCCTGCTCTGTGAACGCGGCACATCCTTTGGCTACAACACGCTTGTGTCGGACATGCGGGGGCTATCCATTATGGCCGAAACGGGGTGTCCGGTTGTGTTCGACGCGACGCATTCGGTTCAGCAGCCGGGCGGTTTGGGGTCGAAATCAGGCGGGCAAAGCGAATATGTCCCGTTGCTCGCGCGGGCCGCGGTGGCGGCTGGCGTTTCGGGTGTCTTCATGGAAACCCACCCCGATCCGGCCAACGCGCTTTCGGATGGTCCGAACGCGCTGCCGTTGGAGAAGTTTGAAGGCCTCGTATCGCAACTTCTGGCGATTGATGAGATCACCAAAGAGCGCGCGGCTGTGTAACTATGGCTGTCCTTCGCACGCTTAAGGCAGTTGTGCTAATGCCGGTCTGGATCCTCCAACTGGCCACAACGGCTAAGAGCTTTCTCGATCACCCTCTGATCGGTTCGCGCCGTCTCAACCGTATGGGGCTGCACCGCGCGCGGGTGCGGATCGCGGACGGATTGTGCCAATGGCGCCGTTCGCGTTTGGCGCGGCATGTCCCGGTTGAGTGGGTGGAGGCGTTTGAGCGCGACGGCTTTGTCGTGGTGGAGAACGTTGTTCCTCCGCAGGACTTTCCCGCTATGCGCGACGGTTTGCTCAACTCAGACTGGGAAGCGCGTGAGATGGTTCAGGGCGATGCCATTACGCGCCGTGTGGCGATTGATCCGGATATGCTGAAAGCGGTGCCTGAGCTTGCGCAGCTGCTGGACCGCAAGGACGTGAACGCGCTGTTCCACTATGTGGCCAGTTACCGCACCACACCGCTGCATTATATACAGACCATCGTCAGCAAGAGCGGCGGTCACGATCCCGATCCGCAGGAAACCACGCACGCCGATAGCTTTCACGCGTCGATGAAAGCCTGGTTGTTTCTGCGCCCCGTGACGGTGGAAGATGGGCCGTTCACTTATGTACGTGGATCGCATCGCTTCACGCCTGAGCGGATCGAGTGGGAGCATCAGCGCAGTCTAGCAGACCCCAAAACGATTGACCGCCTATCCGCGCGCGGTTCGCCCCGGATCGACGAGGCGGGCTTGGCAGAGCTCAATCTCGCCCCGGCGGAGGCGCTTCCAGTGCCCGAGAACGCCTTGGTCGTCGCCGACACCGTCGGTTTCCACGCGCGCGGTGCTGCGACCCAAGCGGGCGAACGGGTTGAGATCTGGTCTTACGCCCGGCGCAATCCCTTCTTCCCATGGCTGGGCGGAGATCTCCTCAGCCTGCCGGGCGTCGCAGAACGGCGTATAGGTTGGCTATGGGCGCTGCGCGACCGGCTCGAAAAACAGATCGGGCAACCTTGGAAGCCGGTAGGCAAACGGCGACCGGTGGACGAGTGAAGCTGGTCTGACGGTTCATTAAGCCGCGCGCATTGAACGCGCGGTTGGCTTTTCGCGCGAAAGCCGAGGCCCACGATTGTCGCGAGGGAGTAAACCCACCGCATCGATCACATGTTCATGCCCGGCGATGGCGTCGACATTTTGGGTGAAGACCGAATGCTTGACCAGGACGCACACCACATCGGCTTGGTCCAGTGCCTCGTTAAGCGACGAAAGAGCTATCGGCGTTTCAGCGAAGCATTCGGGCAGAGACTCGACATGAGGCTCTACGGCTAGGACCTGACATCCCAGCGTGCCCATCTGCTTGGTGATTTCCAAAGCCGGGCTTTCGCGCAGGTCATCAATATCAGGTTTGAACGCAAGGCCCAGGCACGCAACCTTTATATCAGCCATCGCGCGCTTGGGATCGGCGCCGAGTGTTTCGAACACCGCTTCTTTGACCTTGTGCAGCACCCAGTCCGGCTTGCCATCGTTCACTTCGCGCGCGGTGCGGATCAGCTTGGCTTCGTGCGGGGCGGAAGAGACGATAAACCACGGATCGACCGCAATACAATGCCCGCCGACGCCCGCGCCCGGCTGCAAGATGTTTACGCGCGGATGGCGATTAGCGAGCTCTATCAGCTCCCACACATCGATACCGAAGCGGTCGCACACCATGCTCAGTTCATTGGCGAAGGCGATCTGAACATCGCGCGAGCTGTTTTCGGTCAGCTTGCACATTTCCGCCGTGCGAGCGTCGGTCATCACGCATTCGCCCTTTACGACCTGTTTGTACAGCGCGACCGCCATCTTGCTGGCGCGCCGTGTCATTCCGCCGATAATGCGGTCGTTGTGGATCAGCTCGCTCAGGATTTTGCCGGGCAGCACGCGTTCAGGACAGTACGCGATCTGGATATCCGCGTTCTCGCCAGCGTCCTGCGGGAAGGTCAGGTCGGGGCGCGCTTCGCTTAGCCAAGTGGCCATCTGCTCCGTCGCGCCGATTGGGGACGTGCTTTCGAGGATGACCAGATTGCCCTTTTCCAAAACCGGGGCGATCATTCGGGCGGCGCTTTCGATCTTGCTGAGATCGGGTTCGAAGTCATCTTTGAAAGGCGTCGGGACCGCAATTACGAAGGCTTCGGCCGGTTCGGGGGTCAGCGTCGCCTGTAACATCCCTTTGCTGACGACATTGTGCACCACGCCATCGAGATCAGGTTCAACCAGGTGGATGCGGCCATCGTTTATGGTGTCGACGATGTCTTTCGATACCTCAACGCCGATTACGCGCACGCCATGCGCCGCGAACAAAGCCGCAGTTGGCAGGCCGATATAGCCCAATCCAACCATTGAAATGCGACCAAACATCGCAAGGACTCCTTCAAAGCGCTTACGCGCGTTCAATCAGAGTCTGAGCTATACGCCGCGAAGCGTTACCATCCCCATAAGGGTTCAAAGATCGCGCCATGGCGTCGTAGGCTTGGCTGTTGTTGAGCAAATTCAAAGCTTCATCGCGGATAACCTGCGCATCCGTACCGACGAGTTTGACGGTGCCCGCATCGACCGCTTCGGGCCGTTCCGTGGTCTCGCGCATCACCAGAACCGGCTTGCCCAATGACGGCGCTTCTTCCTGCACGCCGCCGGAATCAGTGATGATCAGATGCGAACGGCGCATCAGCCAGACAAACGGCAGATATTCCTGCGGTTCGATCAAATGCACACCTGAGGATCCCCCTAGGATACGCCGCACTGGAGCTTGAACGTTGGGGTTGAGATGCACAGGATAGACGATCTGCGTGTCGCTCTGCTCGCTGATGTCGCGCAGAGCGTGGCAAATGTTTTCAAAGCCAGAGCCAAAATTCTCGCGCCGGTGACCCGTGACAAGGATCATGCGCTTGCCATCTTCCAGGAAGGGGAAACGCGACGCCATCTGCGCGTCCAAAGCGGTGTTGGCATCGAGCCGCGCCACCACATCCTGAAGCGCGTCAATCACGGTGTTGCCGGTGACGACGATGTTCGCGTACGGCACGTTTTCGGCGAGGAGGCTCTGGCGTGACGTTTTGGTCGGGGCAAAGTGCAGGTCGGCCAAACGTCCTACGATCATTCGGTTGGCCTCTTCAGGCCACGGGGCGTAGAGATTGCCTGTGCGCAAGCCAGCTTCGACATGGCCGACCGGAACCTGCGCGTAGAACGCGGCGAGAGCGCCGGCCATCGTCGTTGTCGTGTCGCCGTGCACAAGCAGTCGATTGTAGGATTTCGCGGCAAGAACCTCACGCATCGCGAGAATGATGTTCGAGGTGACGTCGGTCAGATCCTGTCCCGGCCTCATCAGGTTCAAATCGAAATCGGGCTCAATCTCGAAAAGAGAGAGCACCTGGTCGAGCATTTCGCGGTGTTGCGCGGTCACGCACACATCGACGTTTAAGCCGTCTGTACGCGTCAGCTCATGGACCACGGGCGCCATCTTGATGGCTTCCGGTCGGGTGCCGAATACGACGAGGATGTTCACAAGGGCGAATCCAATCAAGGGACGTGGAGCGTTTGTACCAAGCGGGTCATAGACTAACTCGGTTTACAAGTGCTTCACGTTCCGGTTTCGGACGCCTTCGACTGATCGAACGAATAGTTCAGTCGCTTTGCGCGGCCAAGGGCTTCCACCAATCTTCACGGTCGAGATACCAGCGAAGCGTCTGACGAAGCCCTTCTTCAAAGGTGCGTTTGGGGGCGTATTGAAGTTCGCCGCGCGCTTTGGTTTCGTCGATCGCGTATCGGCGGTCGTGGCCGGCGCGATCGGTTACGAACGTTTTCAGGCTCTCGCTGGGAGTGCCCTCGGCGGCCGGGGCCTCAGGGTAGCGTTCCGCCAGTCCATCAACCTCTTCGAACGCGCGGTCCACCTCGCGGCAGATCGCCTCGATCACTTCCATATTGGGCAGCTCAGCGCCGCCGCCAATATTGTAGGTCTCGCCCGGTTGGCCCTTCTCAAGACACGCCTCGATCCCGCGGCAATGATCTTCGACATGCAGCCAGTCGCGCACATTCATGCCATCACCGTAAATCGGCAGCGATTTGCCCGACAGCGCGTTGAGCAGGAACAGCGGGATCAGCTTTTCCGGATACTGATAAGGCCCGTAATTGTTCGAACAATTGGAGGTGGTAACTTCCAGTCCATAGGTGTGGTGATAAGCCCGCACGAGGTGGTCGGACGCGGCCTTTGAAGCGGAATAGGGGGAGTTGGGCGCGTAGGGCGTCGTTTCGCTGAACGCAGGGTCATCCGCCTCAAGCGATCCGAACACTTCATCGGTCGAAATGTGGTGGAAGCGATGATCCACACCATCGCCCGCGAGCCACACCGCGCGCGCGGCTTTGAGCAGGCTGTTGGTGCCCAGAATGTTGGTATCGATGAAGGCATCGGGCCCAGTGATCGACCGGTCTACGTGACTTTCGGCCGCGAAGTGCACGATCGTCGTGATGCCATGTTCGCGCAGCAGGCTTTCGACTAAGTCGGTGTCGCGGATATCGCCTTCGACCAGCTCGGTTCGCTCCGCGCCGTCGAGCGTGGAGCGATTCCCCGCGTAGGTCAGCGCATCGAGCACGATCACTTCGTCATTTGCGTGCTTTTGTGTCCAGTAGTGGACGAAGTTGCCACCGATGAAGCCGGCGCCGCCGGTTACGAGGAGTTTAGTCAAGGGACGCTTCCTGTTTAAGCATCAGGCGCAGGTTTTCGCGCCAATGAACCGCCGGTTCGCCAAGGGTTTCGCGCGTTTTGCTACAATCCAGCAAGGAGAAAGCGGGCCGCGCGGCCGGGGTGGGATAATCGGCGGTGGTGATAGGTTTGATCGTTGGTACGCGCTGTAGGAGGCCAAGTGCATGCGCCTCTTCCGCGATCGCGACCGCAAAATCGTACCAGCTGGCGACGCCCGCATCGCTATGGTGGTAGGTGCCCGAGGCTTCCTTCTCCACCAGACCCCATATGGTGCGCGCCAGGCCAGTGGCCCAGGTTGGCGAACCAATCTGATCGGCGACGACGGCGAGCTCATCGCGCTCTTTCATCAAGCGGATCATGGTTCGCACGAAATTCGCGCCGCCCGCTTCGTAGACCCAGGCGGTACGGACAAGAATGTCGTTGTCTCTCAGGTGATCCTCGCCCGCCGCTTTAGTGCGACCATAGGCAGAAATAGGCGCGCGCTCGTCGTCGGGACGATAGGCGCGCGAGGATTGGCCATCGAAGACAAAGTCGGTCGATACGTGGACAAGTTTGCCGCCCTGATTCGTCATCGCCTGCGCCATCATGCCAACAGCGTTTGCGTTGATAGCCTGTGCCGTCTCTTCGTCGTCTTCGGCTTTATCGACTGCGGTGTAGGCCGCTGCGTTTATGAGGATGTCGGGCGCTTCGACAGCAAGGCGCGCGCGCAGCATGGCGTCATCGGTAAGGTCGACATCCTCGACGTCGATCGCGTTGATTTCGGCGCTTTTAGGGGCTGTGCGCTGCAACGCTCCGCCCAATTGACCATTTGCGCCGGTGATAAGAACTCTCATGCGCGCGGTCTCTTAATCAAACGCGGGGACGTCAGCGAGCGACAAGCCCACTGCGTCCTTGTCGGAGATGATCGGATCAAGATCAGCCACAGGCCAGTCAACGCCAACAGCCGGATCATCCCAAGCGAGTGTGTGCTCAGACGTCGGCGCATAGGGCGCGGTGCATTTGTAGAGGAAATCAGTGTCGTCTTCGAGCGTCAGGAACCCATGAGCGAACCCTTCTGGCACCCAGAACATCCGTTTGTTCTCAGCGCTCAATTCGACGCCCACCCACTTACCAAAGTGCTCTGAAGAACGCCGCAAATCGACCGCGACGTCAAACACCGCGCCGCGCACGACCCGCACTAACTTGCCTTGCGGTCCAGGGTTCTGGAAGTGGAGTCCGCGCAGAACCCCTTTTTGCGAATGGCTGTGATTGTCCTGAACCCAGTTCATGTTGAGCCCGATGTCAGCAAAGCCCGCGTGGTTCCAGGTTTCCATGAAAAAGCCGCGCTCGTCACCAAAGACGCGCGGTTCGATGATCTTGGGACCGGGGATCGCCGTATCGATGATATCCATACCTAAGGCCCTTTTTAGAACCCGGGCTGGTCAAGCAATTGCAGAAGATATTCACCATAGCCCGATTTGCGCAGAGGCTGTGCGATGCGAGCGAGATCGTCATCGCTGATAAAGCCTTTACGCCATGCAATTTCTTCCGGGCACGCTATCTTAAGGCCCTGACGCTCTTCAGTGATGCGCACATAGGTGGCCGCATCCAGCAGCGAGGCGTGCGTACCGGTGTCAAGCCAGGAATAGCCGCGCCCCATGATCTCCACATCCATCTTGCCTTCGTCGAGATAAAGCCGGTTCAGATCGGTGATCTCCAACTCGCCTCGGGCCGAGGGCTTCAGATCGCGAGCGCGGTCGACCACGGTGTTATCGTAGAAATAGAGCCCAGTGACGGCGTAGTTCGATTTGGGCTGGGCCGGCTTCTCCTCGATCGAGATGGCCTTGCCGCTTTGATCGAATTCCACCACGCCAAACGCTTCTGGATCGTTCACCCTGTAGGCAAAGACGCTTGCTCCGGTTTTGCAGTCACTGGCGTTGGTCAGCAAGGCTTGCAGCCCGTGGCCGTAAAAAATGTTGTCACCCAGGATCAGCGCGCTGGGGTTGTTGCCGACAAAATCCGCGCCAATGTGGAACGCTTGTGCCAATCCTTCGGGCTTGGGCTGCTGCGCATAGCTAAGATTGACGCCAAAATCAGAGCCATCACCCAACACGCGCCGGAACTGCTCCGTGTCGTTGGGCGCGGTGATGATGAGGATGTCTTGAATACCAGCGAGCATGAGCGTGCTGAGCGGATAGTAGACCATGGGTTTGTCAAAAACCGGCATCAACTGCTTCGAAACACCGCGCGTCAGCGGATACAAGCGTGTGCCAGTTCCACCTGCCAGAATGATGCCCTTTCGAGGCATAGGTCAACATCCCCTTATCCTGCTCAAGCTATTGGTCGTTCACGCAACGCTGCGGTGGCGCGCCAGCCAGATAGCATTCTAGTCGGGTCGATACACATCAATTCGGAGCCAGTTTGACCCCAATCGGGTCAGTTGCCCGTGTTAAGATTGTTCGCCGCCGCGGTAACCGTAACAATCGGGGCGAAGAGCTGACCCACCGTTTGAATGACCTTGCGGGGCTGATTGGACGCGGCCGTGCCGAAATACAGAATATCGCTGTCGCGCAGAGCGAATTTCTGCGCGAGGAAGAATGTCGGCGCGTTGAGCAGATTGAAATGGTAGACGGTCGGCTCAGTCTCACCAGGGCCAGCGTAGCGGAACAGGAAGATTGCTTTCGGATCCCCTGCGTTTTCTTGCGGGCCACCAGCCATGGCGATCGCTTCGACAACTGTCATGTTCTCGCGCGTGAAAGCCATCTGCTGGACGCGGCCTGAAGCTCCCAGAATAGAGAACATCAAAGGTTCTGGCACAATAGTGAGACGGTCTCCCGGAAAGGCGCGCAGATTGCGGTGCGGGCCGTTCATCACATCACCCAAACGCATTTTTGCGACGCTGTTGCCGCGTTGAACCGTCAGTACAAGGTTGATGGGCTGGCCGCGATAGCCGCCTGACAGGGCGATGATATCTGCGAGCGTTTCTTGATTGGTCTCAAGCACCAGTCGACCCGGTCGGGCCACTTCACCGCTAATGATGACCGAGTTTGCCACGATCCGTTCTTGAGTCACCAAAACCTGCGGATCCTGGCTAAGCTCTTTCAGACTAACCCGGACCTGATCCTGCACCTCAACGATTGTGCGCCCTTTGACGAACAGCCGTCCAGCGTAGGGAACATCGATATAACCGTCATCGTCGACGCGGCGCGGCGGAAGCGTTTGCGCTTTCACGGAAGGATCAAACCCACCTGGAGCGGCGAAGGGAGAGGGGGTGTTGCCGGCAAATAACGCCACGCCCGCTTCAAAAATGGTGATTGACAAGATATCGCCAGCGCCGATCATGTCGGTTGGCTGCGTATCAAGATCAGGCAATTGCCACTCAACCGGGGCGGTCATCGCGGGGATCGAGGTCACATCTTCAACGGAGACGATCTGGATGTCTAGGCCGGACTCTTCAGAGTCGAGTACGGTCCGTTCAATCCGACCGCCGGTCGGTCCGCTAGAGGGAAGAGTGGTGCAGGCGCCGAGCGACAAAAGCGCCAGCAACCAGAGCAGATTTTTCAGATTCATCGTGAATTCTAGCCAGATTTGCTTAAGAAGCGCCCGCCTAACGAAAAAGCAGGGTCAGGCCTAGCCCATTGCCAAACAAATCAAGTCACATCGATCCGGAAGAGGCGACAAAGCGACTGTCTGAGCACCGGGCTCTCGACTGGGTGCTGATGGTCTTGGCGCGTCCATTGAAACTGACCGAGATCCTTTTCTGGCGCGTCTTGGGCAAGAGAATGCGCGCTCGCGGGCGTATGCACACCGCTGTGAACGGTCTGCCGTTTGCCATGAAACGTCGGATTGACCGGCTCGCAAAGGAAGACCTCGGGGCGCTTAGAACTGCAAATCGTCAAGGAAGTGTCCCGGCAATTTGCATTCATCTGCATATCGCGCAGAGCGATAATCCAAAGATGGTACGCCGCGCGCTGATGGCGATTTCGCGCCAAAGCTTCGCACCGGCACACATATTTGTGACCTGCGAGGTAGGCGTTGAATTTGGGCGTGAGGACTATCCGGCCGCTGACTGGATTTCCGGGAGTGCGGTTGACCAAGAAGATGGCCTGCGAGTTGCATTCGCGAAGGCCAAGCAGATGGGCGCGGGCTGGGTGGTCCCTACGGTGTCATCCGCTCAGCTATCCAGGCACGCGCTGGCCGCATACGCTGTGCACCTGATCGGTGACGATGGAGCGCAAGGCGCAGCGGTCCTGTACGGAGACACAAGTGAAGTCTCGGCGGGGCTTTTGCCACGGCCGAACTATTGGCTCAAACCCCAGTGGGATCCGCGCATGTTTCTTTCACAGGACTATGTGAGCGGTGGGTGTATCTTAGCGGTTGAACCTGCGCTTGCCGCACTTGAGGCGCAGGGAAAACGGCCAATCAAGAGCCTCTATCAATTGGTGCTGGGCCTTGGTGAAGCCTGTCCACCCGAACATATCGACAGGGTAGTCGCGCAATTCGAAGCCGACAGTTGGAACCACGACGACAAGGAACGAATCGAGGCACTCAGTCAAAAACTCGGGGCCACAGCGCGCGTGTCGCCCGGCGTTCACGGCAGCGCAACGGTCCAATGGGTTTTAAGCGATCCTTTGCCTAAGGTGAGCGTGGTCGTAGCGACCCGTGATCGCGTTGAGCTCTTGCGAACCTGTGTCGAAGGTGTGCTTCGCGGAACGAACTACCCTGCGCTCGACCTGATCGTTGCTGACAATGAAAGCGTTGAGCCAGAGACGTTGTCTTACATGGACGCGCTTGCCTCTGATCCGCGCGTGCAGATCGTGCGATGGCCGCATCCGTTCAACTATTCGGCGATCAACAATTTCGCTGTGGCTCACGCTAAGGGCGAATACATCTGCCTCCTCAACAATGACATCGAAGTCCTGGAGCCTGAATGGCTCACGGAGATGGTGCGCGAGGCGGTGCAACCCGGCGTCGGCGCGGTCGGAGCGCGGCTGCTTTATCCTGATCGCTCAATCCAGCACGCGGGCGTGGCCATTGGCATAGGCAACGCCGCTGGCCACGCGCATCGCGGGCTGCCGGAGGGGGAACCGGGCTACTTTGCGCAGGCGCTTATCGCGCGCGGAGCATCGGCGGTCACGGCGGCGTGTCTCTTGGTGCGCAAGGAACATTTCGATAGCGTTGGCGGCCTCGACGAAGAAAACCTTGCCGTGGCCTATAACGATGTGGACCTGTGCCTGAAGCTTCAGGCAACGGGTCTGAGAAACATCTACACGCCGCTCGCAACGCTCATCCATCACGAGAGCAAGTCGCGCGGCCTCGACTTCGCGCCGGAGCATCTGGAACGATACATGAGTGAACTGAAGGTGTTTCAGGAGCGTTGGGAAACCAAACGTGCGGTGGATCCGTGGCATCATTCGTTTCTGAGCCGTTCTGACGAAGTGTTTGTTCGCGGCAGTGACTGACGCGCGGGCCATAGGCCGAGCGAGTCAGGACTCTTTAGCAGACGCGGTGTGTCGTCGCGCTTCGACAAATCTTCATTTAACTCAGGGTTTGGCTTCATGCCGATGACTGAATATCATTGGTCTGAGTCCGAAGTTACTGCCATTTTTCAGTAGAGCCTAGGGCCGTTCTGATAAGGCTTGCGCGGCGCAATACAATGCCATTCCACTGCTCGATCCTTTGACCATCGCAAGATCGCCATGCTGGTCAGCTCAGTGCCATTGTCGCTGACAATCGTGTGTGGACGGGCCATGCACTCGAACAAGTTGCGTCAAGCTCACGTCCAACCGTTGTGCCTGAGATCGAGGTATCTGCGATCAGCCTTACGCACTCACGGTTGTAATCATCGACCACCGCAACGATGCGGAGCCTGCAACCGCAGGCGAAGGCATCAGTCACAAAGTCCAGTGACCAATGTTGGTTCACTCCCTGTGGTACTGTGAGCGGGGCTCTGATGCCCAGAGCACGCTTGCGACCACCACGGCGGCGTACCTAGATCTTCTCCTCGCGATCAAGCCTGTGGAACTTCTTGTGGTTCATTTCCCATCCTCCCGGCAAAGCAGCCAGTTCAGACGGCGATGGCCAAACCTGCGCTGTTCTCTGGCAAGCTCTCTGATCCGCACGAGCGCCTTGGCATCGTCAGGGCGACGAGAAACATAGCTCACCATTGTCCGATCCACGCCCAGCACACCGCAGGCGCGGCGCTGGCTTACCTCAAACGCTCCTTCAAGATGGGCCACCGCGTCGCGCTTTTGGTTGGGCGTGAGAACTGTTGTGTTTTGGCCTCGCGAAGTATAGCGTCGACCAGGATGTGGTCAGCGAGCAGCTCCTTCAGCCTTGCGTTCTTCTGATCCAACGTCCGCAGACGCCGTGCATCGGACACCTCCAAACTGCCATACTTTGACTTGTAATTGTAGAAGGTTGCAGCATTGGTTCCGTGCCAACGGCAAACATCAACCGTTGGCATCCCGCTCTCCTGCTCCTTCAGGATCGCCATGATCTGTTCCTCGCTACACCTGCTGCGCTTCATTCGGCCGTACTCCTTTGTCCGGGCCGGACTCCATTTTCTTTTAGAGGAAGTCTAAGCGCTAAGACCACATCAGCATTCTTGAAGGGCGGCGGAAACGCGGCTAGAGAGCCGGAAATCGTGTCGGAAAGGGTTGCCATGACTGTTGATACAGAAGCCGATACTGCGCTGAAAGATTTGGTTAATGCGCTTCAGCGATCTTCGCAACAGATCGAAGATCTGTTGGCCTCCAATGCACGCATCGAGAAGCGGCTTAATGCGCTAGAGAACTGGACCCAGCTTAAAGATTTGGGTGAGCTGGCAAGACTTTGCACCATCGATCATGATGCCAACATCGATTACCGTTTTATAGATTCTGTTGATTTTGTAGACAAGGTTTTCGAAGTCGAGAAGATCAACAAAAGCGATTTGTTCAAGCATCTCGTCAGCGCCAAGGATGGGACCGACACGTCCGGCGAGCGCGCACTACCGCTAGTGTCAGTCAGCATTGGTTCGGGTAACTACCAGAAAATGTTGAAGCGCTATTTCTTCGCAGGGAAAATCTTTTGCGAAGGCAAAAAAGTTCTCGATAGCTGCTCAGGCGCTGGCTGGGGCACCTTTATTCTGTCGCAATATGCGCGAAAGATCATTTCGTATGACAGGGAGCCGCAGATGATCGAGCACTGCAAGCAGTCGTGGAATACGAATAAGGTAGCATGGGTGGTCGATGACGCATTAGCCCCAAAAGATCATCTCGGAACCGATTTCGACGTCATCACGTCAATGGAAGCGATCGAGCACTTCACTGAAGAAGAGGGGCGCGAGTACATCTACAATCACCAGAATGTACTCAAGTCTGGCGGCGTTTTCATTCTCTCGTCACTTTTTCCATACACCGACGAGCAGGCGCGCACGTCACCAGTACTGAAGATGGAGGGGCACAAATATCTTTGGACTCGCGAAAAAATTAAAATGGAGCTCGAAAAATACTTCAGCAAAGTGAAGGTAATGAGTTCATGGATAGTTATGGCTCAAAAATGATGTTTCGTCGTATTTTTACTAAGGTAGTTGTCTCTTTAATATGAAAAACCCCTGCGTCAGTGTGATCCTACCCGTCTATGATGTTGAACCATACCTCGCAAAGTGCCTGGATACAGTTTGCGGCCAAACACTTGAAAATATTGAGATATTGGTCGTAAATGATTGCTCGCCCGACAACTCGGACGCAATCATCCAGAACTATATGAAACGCGATCCCCGGATCCGATATATCAAGCATGAAGAAAATTTAGGTCTCGGAGGAGCCCGGAACACTGGAATCGAGAACGCTAAAGGTGAATACCAATGGCATATCGATAGTGACGATTTCATTGACTCCAATGCGTGCGAATTTCTCTACAATACTGCTTGCGCAAACGAGGTCGATGTCCTCAGTTTTTCCGGCCTGAACTTCACTGAGGGCAATGCTTTTTCTGACAATTACTTCGCCCGCGATCGGCACGTTTGTGACCGGGTGATGCGCGGCGTAGACTTCATGGCGAAAGCCCGAGCTAAGAACGTGTTCTATTGCGCAGTGTGGCTCAACCTCGTCAAGAGCGACTTCATCAAGCCTTTCGCTAATAAGTTTCCGTTCCGTCTGAATTGCGCTCACCAGGATACCGATGTCACGCCAGTGCTTTTTACCGAGGCAGAGCGTGTCATGTGCATTCATTATGCCCCGTATTTCCGTCAGGTGCGCGCTGACTCTATCACTGGGGTTGGCGAAACCAAGAAGAAAATGGTGGACAAGCTTGCTGTAACCCAGTCCTTGGTTGATTACATACAGAAGAAGAAGATAAAATTCACGCACCCTATTTGTGAATTTGCGTTCAAGGACTTTAACTACTTCCGAACGATTTACGCTAATAACTTGGCCGCTTTGAAAGATCCCGATTTCGATCTCGCTTTCGTTCAGCTTGACAGCAAATTTTCCTACATCAAGGCCAACTATGGGCGTCCGTTCGGATAGTCCTTTATCCCATGCGGCAACTGTCGCTGACCACACTACTGAAACAATTCGAAAATTGGAATAAAGCATGGTGTCTCTGTCTGATCTAACGGTCATGGTGAAGTCTTTCATGCGGCCAGACATCTTGGGCCGCTTCCTGCTCTCTGCGGGACAATATCAGAACCAAAGAGGTGTTCAATTTGGCTGCGTCTTGGTCGGCGACGACAGCGACGCTGACACAAAGAAGGAGATTGAAGAGATTGTCGAAAAGGCAAGGGAGCAGTTTCCGGACCTGAAAATCGTCTACCTCGATCTCGAGTTTTATCTTGGGTGTTCCGAGGGACGCAACCGCATGATCGATGTAATCGAAACGAAGTACTTTTTGTATTGCGACGATGACTACATTTTCGATGCGGAGTGCGAAATTGAGGAGTGCGTCCAGCTGGCCGACGAAAGAAACTTGGATGTATTAAGTGGATGGTGGAAGAACTATCCCGAATTAAGCGGCGATTATCACGTTCAAAACTTCGTGGGACACTTCGATCTGAGTGACCCCGATTGCGTGAATTGCTACATGAATGTCCACGAACTCTTCGATTTCAGATACGCTGACTATCATACGAACTACTATGTGGGCCGTACTGACACGATCCGCAAATTGAAGTGGGAGTCGACGCTAAAGACCGAAGAGCATCCTGAATTTTTCTATCGTGCCTATAAAGCCAAACTGAACATGGCTTTCACCAACAAGCTGTTCATCGCCCACAATCACCCTAAAAACAGTCCAAAGTATGAAGCATTCCGGAGTGTGAATTCCGACGCTGGGCGAAAGGCGTTATACCACCGTCTTGACGTGTGCGGGGTCAAGAAGTGGAATGCATACTACTTTGGAGTGAATACTATCCGGCAGTGGACGGTTGATCGCGAGAAGCGCACCTCCACAAACTACTCTTACAACTTGTCAAAGGCTGCGATTGAGGCACGCGACACCGACGCCAAGACGCTGTCGCTCTATAATCAGAAGGTTCCGATTGAGCGCTTGACGCCAGAATTTGAGCATCACTTCTTCGGCTACTACGATATCAAGGCCGCTGATGAGAGCGATACGTACCACCTCGCGTTGCGTGTCCCGTTCATTGATCGGCAGCCGACCGCCGAAGACATGGCTGAGCTGCGGCTGATCGATCAAGATGGCAACATCGAAGTACTCGACACTCTGAACACATGGAATTTTCAGCAGGGTGCCTTTGCCCAGTTCCGCCCGGGGCACCGCGACGAAATCATCTATAACACCTATGACCACGAACGGTTTGCTTACCGCTCAGTCGCAAGAAACATCAAAACCGGGGACACCGAAGAACTTCCGATGCCGCTGGCCAATGTGTCAGCCGACGGCAAGTGGGGTCTTGGTCTCAATTTCTCCCGCCTGTTCGATTATCGGCCGGGATATGGCTATTCGAACATTATCGACCCATTCTTTCATGAGGTTGCTCCACACATGGACGGCTTGTGGTTGGTTGATCTCACAAAGAAGGAGACCTCACTGCTGGTTTCCTATCGCTCTTTGTGGGAACAGTTTTTCGAGGGTACCAAGTGGGAGAATGACAAAGTTATAATCAATCACGCAAACTTCAGCCCAAGCGGGACCAAGATCTTTGCACTTCTCAGGGTTTTTTCGGATTCTGCACCATTCCCAACGCTTTCGGTCGTGATTGATGCAAAGACGGGTGAAGCAAAGCAGGTCTTCGGCTTCGGCTCGCACTATCATTGGAGGAACGACAGCGAAATCATCGTATCGGGCGAAGACATTGTGGATCGTAGTGAGTTGACGGGTATGTCACTCTACCACATCAACGTGGATACTGGAGAGGTCGCCCCAGTTGATACTGGCTTCTTCAAGGGGGACGGGCATTGCACGTTCAGTCCGGACGGGCGTTACGTGTTATACGACTCCTATTGCTCAGTGCAGGTGCCGTATCGCAAGCTTCAAATCTACGACATGGTACTGAAGAAAGGCACAACGCTTTTCCACGCCTACTCTGATCCGTTGCTCTACAATGAGGACAATGATTGCCGCTGCGACCTTCATCCGCGTTGGTCGCCATCAGGCGAATACATCTCTTTTGACTCGCTGCATGAGCGATTTAGGGGGAGTTACCGGATCAAGACCAGTGATGCGATCAAGGTGTTAAATCAAGAGATGCCTGGTGCCGAACAGGTCGACATCAACGGCGAAGCCATCATGAAGGAAGCTGAGCTCGTCAATCATGTTCGACGCAGCATTAAACCAAAGGCAATTCCTCCGGCTGGCAAGTCTGCACCCAAAGCGAAAAAATCAGTTAAGCCCGAGTTGGTGCGGTTCAATACTGGTCTTGAATGGATAGAAAAGGCCAAGGGGCTTTTCGAAGAAGGGAACCACTCGATGGCCCTTTCAGTGATTAATGCGGCGGAACTCACCTCAGGTCGGATCGCCAAGCTTCACAGCGTCATGTTACTGAAGTCGAAGATTTATCACGAGATGGGGGATGCACCGAACGCGCTTCAACTGGCCGAGGTTCTAGTCAAGGAATCTCCGACAAATGAAAAACATCTGAGGCATCTGCGCAATCTCTATAACCTACAGGGAGAATACGAAGCTGCGATCCACCCGGCGATGGCGGCGACGCTCGTTGAAGCGGGGGGCGTTGACGATCTGCTGTATCTCGCGCTTTTGTTCCATAAAGTTGGCCGGGTGGAAGATGCTTTGGCTGCCGTCAGAGAGGCGAGCGCTCTGGACCCCGATAGGCGTTGGGTTTTTGAATCTTTGTTCGATGAACCTAACAAGCCGGATGACACAGAGACAGCTCTGAAAGCGCTTGTGAGTACAAGGCAACTCCGTTCGAACGTGATAGAAACGCTTCTGTTGGAGTCTGACCGTCGATGGATCTTGTCTCTAGTCCAAAATGAGAGATCGAAGAAGCCCCTTCTGAGACTAGCGAAACCTACGGGTCCCACATCCGAGCTGTCTCTGCACGACCTTGCCCGCTTAGCAAAGCGCCAGAAGATCGCAGTCACTCCGCCAGACAGTTTCGACGAAAGAGCTTACCTGAGGAACAACCCCGATGTCGCCGCAGAAGTTGACGCTGGCGGTCTCGGATCAGGCTTTGAGCACTACACGCTGTTTGGTCACCTTGAGGATAGACAGCGTCCTGGATCCATTTAATGGCGCTGTTCGTACGCGGCTTTGTTGGACTAATGTGGTATCCGTTGGAGAACGTCGTAGCTGCGTGCTATCAGTCGGAAATTCAGGGTTGCCTCGCAGATTCCTGTGAAAGACTGCAGCCCATCTCTTACAGGTTCAGTAGTCATTCGTGAATTCGACCTTACATAAGCCAGCGGTTTCGGTGATCATTCCGATATACAACTGCGAGCCATTTCTGGCTGAATGTCTAGAATCTGTTTTAGCCCAGACATTTCGCAATTTCGAAGTGATCTGCGTCGACGATTGCTCACCGGATGGCAGCGTTCAAATTGTCGACGAGTTTCTGCGTCGTGACACTCGTATTCACCTAGTGCGGCACGAGAGAAATTTGGGGCTAGGAGGGGCTCGGAATACAGGCATGAAGACGGCACGTGCCGACTTTATCGCTAGCGCAGATAGCGACGACACGATGAAGCCTAACATGCTTGAAGCGTTGTGGAACGCGTCCGAAAATGGTTATTACGACATTGTGACGTGTGGTTTCGACCGTGTGGATGAAGCGGGCAACTTCGTCTCTACCGAGCATTCGGGCCGCAAGATCATCGTTAACGATGGCTCCCTCGAGATTTTCAGCACAATCAATCCGGCCTTCTGGAACAAGCTGTGGCGCAAGTCTCTATACACCGAAAACAATATCTGGTTCCCCGAACACCTCTATTATCAGGATACTGCTACAACACCGCGCATCCTTTCGAAAGCGAAGCAAGTCCGTTGCATTCCTGATAGCCTATACAATTATCGGGTGCGACCACAGTCGATATCGACAACAACCTCGCCAAAACATATAATCGACTACTTCAAAGTCTTCGACATCATCCTTTCTTTCCTTGAGCGTGAAGGTATTAAGGAAAAGAACTCGGAAAATTTTTTGTCATATCTCGATCGAAGCATAGCACATCATGCCCACATCGGCGTGCAGCATGGATTGGAGGAGAAGGAGCGCGAGCAGTATCTCCGCCATCTGCTAGCCTTCAAAATAGGGTACATCGAAAACCGCAAATTGCTGATTGGCAAGACAGCTGACGAGCTCCTGCCGTTTCTCGAACAGGCTCACACAATATCAGATCTGTTGTCGCCTGATCTCGGTCGGTGTGACGCTGCGTCATTCATAGCTTCGGGCGAACGCGATGTGGACCGGTTTTGGCTGCTGGCGTTGGTTTGGCAGTACAAAGCGGCGCAATCGATCTTTGCTTGGAAAAAGATTCCGTCGGTTGATGCCGAGACTCCCTTAGCCAAACTCGCTGAGATATGCTTAGAGTTTGGAATTGATATGCGACCGCCAGCCAGCTTCGATGAGACAGACTATTTGGCCCGGAACCCTGATGTAGCTCAAGCTGTTGAACGTGGAGAGTTCCGATCCGGTTATGATCATTATGCATTGCACGGTCATCTGGAAGATCGGGGTAGAACGTCGGCCTAGCACCTAGCTCACACAGCTTGCGCTCTTGCAGGCGAGCACTTCTGCCGCCAAGAAAGACTGGTTTGGGAGATATCGGGGCAGTCGGACTTCTCAGCTCATTAAGCGTGACTTTCCCGAGTGCGCTCCCAATCGAATGAACGGAGATTAAAGTGACCGCGCGTGTTGCGATCATCACACGAACAAAGGACCGGCCGCTGCTTCTGAACCGAGCGGCCGAGAGCGTATCTCGACAAAACTACGACAATTACATTTGGGTGGTGGTCAACGACGGGGGTGATGAGGCCGATGTGGCAGCTGTGATCGGGTCCTGCAATGTTCCGATAGATCGCATTCGTTTGATATCGAACGAACAAAGCCTTGGTATGGAAGCCGCTTCGAACATAGGGGTCTGCCAGTCAGAGAGTGATTTTATCGTAATTCACGATGACGATGACACATTGCATCCAGACTTCCTAACCGAAACCGTATCGTTCTTGGAGAGCGAGGAGGGGCAGATCTATGGCGGGGTAGCTACGGGGGTCGAGTACGTCTCCGAAGAGATAAGTGGCGAAGACGTCGTCGTCCACGGTCGGTACCCCTATCTGGATTACGTAAAGCAGGTCGAGTTCGCCGAACTGATGGCGCAAAACGTAGTGACCACCATCTCGTTCCTGTACAGGCGCGACGTCTATCAAGAGATCGGTGGGTATAGGGAAGACCTGCCGGTTTTGGGTGATTGGTATTTCAACATCGAGTTCTTGCTTCGCGCAGACATTAAGGTAATCGGCAAGACCCTTGCCTATTATCACCACCGCGACAGGCCTAGTGGGGTAGACGCGTCTGAATACTCCAATTCCGTCATTGCAGATCTCCATGTGCACGAGGAATATGCCGCTTTAGTTCGTAACAAACTGGTCAGAGAGCACCTTGGAGGCAGCGGCATCGCTCCTGCGCTAGTGATGGGCTACTACGCGAGAGAGGCGCGGCAAAAAGCGGCACACTTAACCCGGCAGAGCAGCTCCGGCCGGTGGAGCGATAGGGCAATCGACACGCTTTTGGCGGAGCATGATCGCTTATGGGTGCTTTCGCTCGTACAGGGTGCGAAACGCGAAAAGTGGCTGCTCGGTGCAAAAAGGTTCGCTACTGCCGACCCAGCATCGTCACTTCAAAAGCTTGCCAGAATAGCGAAGGATCGGATGATCGCACTCGAGGCGCCAGCGAATTTTGATGACCGCGCCTATATCAAGGCCAATCCGGACGTCGCTGCCGAAGTCAAGGCAGGAAACTTCAATTCCGGCTTCGAACACTATGCATTATTCGGTCAACACGAGGACCGGCGGCGTCCAGCAACACTCTAGCGATGCTAACCGACCATCCTTGAGCCGAGTGTTCTCCGTGAGCACCGATCGCAAAGATTGAGGCTGTGGTTAAAGGAGAATTTGGGCTTCGTTGAAGTGACGAAGGAATTCGCTGTCAGTTTAACGCGAACACGTCTCCATTAGACGTAGGGTACCCTAATCGGGCGGGTAACGCGTCCGCGCGAGCCTTATCAGAACGGCCTTATTAGGAGCCTTAATGCCCTCCTGAGGGACAAGTGCTTGAACGATAGGATCTTCATCAGCCTTGCTGACGCTCGCCAAGAGCTGGAAGCCTCGCGGCACCACGACAACTTCTTCCGACCCCGCTCGAGCATGGGAAACAGGGCCCTGCCTGAATTGGGAGCAGGATCAATTGGCAACCCGTCTTGGGGGCATGCCCCCAAGACGGGTTGCCATAGCGCTCAACGACGGGCATCAAAACGGCCTAAGGCTCTACTGAAAAATGGTGGAAACTTCGGGCTCAGACCAGTTTCAGAAGCTTCAAAAAATTCCTCTCGCAGGACGGCCGAACGCGGCCATCGAACTCAACACCCGAAGAACCGTCGGATCGGCCGGGTCATCCTCTTCGAGAAGTTCGGTTTCGTCGCATCCTTGGTATCGAATACCGCCTCGCCCAGATACCGAGGGGAACGCGGCTGGCCGTCATGGATCGCCACCATATCGCGAGTTTGCAATTGGCCAAGCGCCTCATCCGAGAACGCTGGCGTATAGTAGATGCAATCCTCGAAGTAATAATGTGTCACTTGAGACCATCGCGTCAGTGTAGGATCGAGCTGCTTGCTGCCGCCATGGAGTAGATTTGCACTCCAGATCAGCGCTTGCCCTTTTTTGGCGAGAAATGGTTCTTGTTTGACCTGATGCGTTTCACACAGTTGTCGCCAAGCGTCTTCAAATGGATCTTGCGCTGAATTAAGTTCACCGCCGTATCCGCGCCTGCCTATCATCGAATTTGAAATTATCGGCCACTTGTGTGACCCGGGGACGTAGAACAATGGACCAGCGTCTGCGGATACGTCTTCCATCGCTACCCACACTCCGCACATGAACCGTTCCGGTAGAGAGGAGAAATGTACCGCGTCGGAATGCACACCCTGTTGGGTGCCGACCGGGAAATTGAGCGTTTGAAAAGGGAAGGCTTCGCGACGGTATAGGTTACTAAGCCATCGCAAAACGATCGGGTTCGATGCGATCGCTTTTACATCTGTGTCCAGCTTCCAGGCGTCCTGAAGTCGTCTCTCGCCTTTTGTTTTATCCGCCCCAGGATCGTCAAAAGGAATGCCGAAACGCGGCCCAAGATTGGACTTAATTCGCTCGATACGCGCATCGAGGTCGGGATCTGGAAAATCAAATACAGCGTATCCGAGGGAATGAAGCTGGTCGGCTAAATCCCGCTCATTCTGGTCCAAATCGGAAAGGTCGTCGCTCGAAAAAACCGGGGATTCAACTCGCGGTACACCGGGAAAAATATCACCATTCATCTTGGTATAATTCCAATTGATGCTGCTCCCTATAGGGCATTGTAGAGTGACACCGCTTCGTGCACGTCATCAATGATTTGAGCTTCACCGTCGTGCAATACGATTGCGCGATTGCAATACTGCTGGACCAAATCGACACTGTGTGACGCCAGAAGCAGCGCGCGATCGCTACGCTTTTCAAAAAACTCAGCCTTGCACTTGTCCTGAAAGTTCTTGTCGCCGACCATAATGACTTCGTCGATGAGATAGCAATCAAACTCGATCGCCAAAGAAAGCGCAAACGCAAGCCGCGCTCTCATCCCTGAGGAGTAGATCTTCACAGGCATTCGCAGGCTGGTGCCTAATTCTGTGAAATCTTCAACGAAGCCGCGCATTTGTTCGTACGGCTTGTTGTAGATGCGGGCAATGAAGCGAGCGTTGTCGTAACCAGTGAGGCTACCTTGAAAGCCCCCGGTAAATCCAAGAGGCCACGAGCAAGTCATCTTTCGCACGACTTTGCCCTGCGTCGGAATCTCGACGCCGCCAATTAATCGGATCAGCGTTGATTTGCCCGCACCATTGCGCCCCAGGAGACCGATACGATCACGGGGGTTGATTGTGAAATCGACGCCCCGGAGCACGTGCTTGGTAAGCGACCCGTTTCGGTAATCCATATGAATGTTTCGGCAATCAATCATTGCACGGACATCATGCGCCGTACACGGCGACACAAAATGAGACCGGCCAGCAAGCACACAAGAGAGATTCCAAGCGCTTTGCTAACATCATAGTACGGCGTAATCACGTCGCCGAACACTCCATAGCGCATCAATTCCATGCCGCTAACCATCGGCGACCACATGAGGGCTTCGCGGATATTGGGCGGTGTCCACGATGCAAGGTTAAACACGCCAGAAAACGGGATAGAGATATAAACGCTAATCGGAACCAGTTTTTCGACCACCTCGGAGACTTCAGACAAAGGGGCAAGGATCGTGCAGATTGAGAAAACGAAAAATGCGTAGATCGCCCAGCCGGCCAATAAAGAGCCGACGTTTTGTGGAACCGGGAACAAGTCGAAAAAGATGAGCACGATCGCTGCGAACACAAACGCCATCATGGTGCCGATCGCTTCGATCAACACTCGGACGAGAATGAAGTCGAAGACCTTGATCTGACGATGGTACAATAATGCGCTGTTGGCGACAAAGATGCTCGCTGAGCGTCCAAAAGAATGGCGCAAAAAGGTCAAGGGAACATAACCCGTCACAACGAAGGCTAGAACACTAAGCCCATAGGCCTCAGGACCACGTAAAAAGCTCCACACCAATCCGACCAGCCCAGCAAACAAAAGTGGTTCGACCATGATCCACAGAAATCCGATATTCTGGCGGCCGAAGCGCGTCATAAGCTCGCGCGTGGTCAAGGCCTGAATGACCCTGACTTGTACCCTAAATCCGTCTTGGACGCTTGCCATCGATTATCAGTCTTCTGAGGCGTGCTCGCGGACTCCGACCGACAGCATCCATCCTACCAGGTAGAGGCACAAGCATGCGAACATCACTGCCAATATGCTCTTCATGCGCGCCGGGAGAATTGCGCTGTCTGGCAGGTTCGGTTCAACGACACGTTCGAGATAAAATTGCTGTTGCTTGGCATCCACGCGTGCCTTTTCGAGTGCTGCGCTTGCCGCAGCGAGGGTTTGCTCAGCAAATTCCTGCTCGACGAGAAGATTCTCGTACTGAGTGATTTTCGCAGCGATGCCGTCCGGAGTTCCAACAGCGCGTCCAGTTTGCTGGGCAACCTGTTGGGAGATTCCTCTGATCCGATCTTGAAGGGCGGGGATTGAGGGGTGGTTCGGCGCGTTGTTGCGGATTTCAGCGAGCTGCGCACGCAGAGCCGCTTCCTGTGTAATCAATTGGTTGGAGACAGCCAGGACACCAATGCCTTGTTGCTCCGGGTCGAGAAGCCGCGCAGTGTTGCGGTAGGCTCCCAATTGGACCCGAGCATCGCGCACACGTGCTTGGGCTTCGTCAACTCGCTCCGTTGCCTCGTCGATTGCCTGCGAGTTTACCCTCATATTAAGGCGGTTGACGAGTTCTTCGCTTAGTCCGAGCAATCCTGTGTTTAAGGTTCGCGCATCTTCAGCTGTATGCGCTTGAACACGAAGCACAGTAAGACCCGTCTCTGTGTCAGATTGGGTGGCAACCATCGAACCATAATACTCGTATAGGGCCTCGAAACTGTCGTCTTGATAGAGGAGTGGAAAACGGCTGAAGAAGTCGGCCTCAGAGGAAGCAAAAGCCTCGCGTACATTGGTTCGCGAGTTGAGATCAGACAATGCGTTGCGCGAACGCAAATAACCAATGATTTCGCTTGCTTGCTCAGCTCCAGACCCTAACCCAGTGGTCTGCAGTAGCGAGCCGAGAGCTGAGGCGTTGGTCTTTTGCCGATCTGGTGCCTTGATTACAAAGCGCGACTCCGAAACATAAACGTCTGAAGCGATCACCCCCCAATATACACACGCAAGGAGCGAGGGCAGTAGCACGGTGGCTGCGAACCATCGCCAGCGTTTGAGCGTTTTTAATGCACGACTTTTAGTGCCAGTCGCGAGAGCTGTACGCTGTAATTCGGGGTCGTGTTGCATTGATGTTTCTTAAGCTTCTTGGTGGCTCTTCGCGCTATTTATGCCGGATTGCGGCGTGTCGCCATTATAGCGCCGCACTGCCCGTAACAGCACTTTTACCAATATCCCAGTTTATTTCGCACCGGTTTTACCAACATTGGACCCGCATTGGCGGCTAGGAGCTGCTCGTGCTGAGCCAACACTAGCGCCGCATGGCGTCACGCGCCCTGTGCACAACCATCGCGAGCGAGCGGCGTATTCCCCTTCGTTCATTAATGGCAGTGCGCCAAATGAGGCCAAAGTCGTTCCAAACCGTAGTTCTATCAGTGAGCTGGCGGTAAATCGTCCAAAAACGGTCCATCCCAAGCACGCGCGGCATAATGAACGCGCCATGGTAGCCGAAGGTTACGCCCGGATCGCTTGCCCTCTCAGAGGAGAACTGATCGGCAAGGGCTAGCGGCGCAAAACTTAGACCGCGATCTTCTAGAAGATGACGATTGGTCCGACAGATCGCGACATCCTCCGGATGGTGCACATCGAACTCAGCCGATTGGCACGTTTCCATCAAGCGCCGACTGCGTAGTGAAAATCCGCCGTTTCCGACGTCATGCCCGTCGTCGAATTGTGGCCAGCTCGCGCCGATATAATCGTATTCGAGGAATTCATTTTGCCACCTTTGCGCGTCAATCACATGGCCATCCCATTGCACAACGAGGCAATGGCTAGTCTTGATGTGATCCGCGAGCCGTTCCAGCATGAAGCGCGAATAGGCTTCGGACGACTGGATTTTAGCGATGGGAATAACGCGGATCGGTGAAGTAGGGCCCAGTCCAAGCGTAGATGGCTCACGATCCGTGAACAGCAGCACTTCCGCAAAGTCGATCTGTGCCATCGAGACATCAAGCGCTCGCACGGTGGCCTTCAGGTTCGAAGAACTCACCGCGCAAAGGGTTACCTGATCGAGAGGGAGCTTTGCTGGCGCAGGTTGAGAGGGCAATTGGGAAGGGGTCAAGGGTGTGGTGTCATAGGCGCAGCGCAAAGCGCTCGCTCAGGGGGCTGAGGCCGGGGTGGTGGAAGGGATCTGCGCTCTTAGGCTTCTCCCCGTCGCTTGCAAGTCCAATACTCCATCGTCTCTGCAAGGCGTGCGTTTCGCGCGTTTGGCGTGCAGCTCCTTCTCGATCGCGGTCAAGCCCGCGAGAAACCGATTCGTGATGGATAAGGGTGGCGCGCGGCTCGTACAGGATTTGCAGACCTTGATCCCGCAGGCGAAGGCACAAATCGACATCATTGAAAGAGACGGCAAATCGATCGGCGTCAAAGCCTCCCAACGCTTTGAAGTTTTCGCGCTTCATCACCATACACGCCGCGGTCACCGCTGAGACAAATTGCGGCAGAGAATGGCGGTGAAAGTACCCCTCCTCATCAGGGCTTAGGCCACGGTGGGCGTGCGCGGCGGCGCCGCCAATCCCGGTCACAACACCCGCGTGTTGGATAAGGCCACTGGGGTACAACAGACGCGCGCCTACGGCCCCCACCTCGTTGCGCAGCGCTTGATGAGCGAGGATGTTCAGCCAGTCTGTTTGTTTGACTTCAATATCGTTGTTCAGGAAGCAAAGAAGATCGCCGGTGGCCTGCTCCACCGCGCGATTGTTGAGCGCGGCAAAGTTAAAGGGGCCATCATCGCGCAGGACGCGAACGGAGGCCTCGCTGAGCTCTTCAAGGTAATCGAGGGTTGATGGATCATCGCTGCCATTGTCGATCACGATCACGTCGAGGTCGCCAGGATACGGGGTGTTGAGAACGCCCTCCATGCACACACTCAGCAAATCGAGTCGATTACGGGTCGGCACGATCACGCTGATCGAAGGGGCATCCTTGCTGCTATCTAGCGCAGCTATTGACGGCAGTGGAAGTCGCGGAGCGGGGCGCTCACAGCGATGGTGCAGGACGTGCGCAATGTGTTGGGGTTCTCCTCCATCCGCCACGCACGCGGCCAAGGCCTGTGCCGTGAACTCTTCAACCCAATCCGCTTGATCACTTGAGAGCGGGGATAGGGTGCCGGCTCGCAACAATGCCGAACCGCAGACGTAATCGTGATGGCGGAACAACTCGCTGTTCCAATCGGGCTTGAGATGCGGCTTTTGACGGCCACTTGTCTCGCGGATGAGATCATCGTCGGCGTAGATTACGTGCGTTGTATCACCCGCACAGGCTGCCGCTACGCTGTAACGCGCGATGGCTCCCGCTGCCAATTGATCGCCCGCTCTTAGAGGTAAGATCCACTCATCTTGAGCCAGACTGAGCGTTTCGAGTTTCTCGGCGTTCCGAATGATGTCGGCGCGGACGCCTTCTCTTTCGCACGAGGTGAGCGATGCTTCGAAACCGTCACCGTCACAGATGAGGGCCCGTATCTTTGGAAGGTTCAAGGGCCGCGATGATACGGACGGCTCTGCTCGTTTCTCCAGCTCTTGCCACAAGCGATAGGCGCTGGGCGAGCGGGCCAGCAATGGCGCCCATTGCATTCGCGCCCGCAGTTTTTTGCCCGTAATCCACCACCATAGAGCGCGGAGGTATTCCGCTGGACTATCGAGCAACGCGTCCGCGTGCACGGCGAGCCGAAGCGCCGCGCGGTTCAAAGCTGCTCCTGCGTTGTGATCGCCATTATCACCCATGCGTGTTTGCGTTACGCCTCTTGGTCTAAGAAACAAGCGGCCAATCGCTTGAAACCTGTTGGATCAACGGTTTATCTGTCGAGCGCAAAGGAGGTCACTGACCATGCGTTCAATCCGTTTCGTGTCCGCTTGTTTGGCTCTTTCGGCTGGCTCAACCGGGGCAACTCTGGCTTTGGCTGACGAGGGGTATCGTACGCCTTCCGCCGCCATTACCGACATTGTGACGCGCGCCCCGTCGCCGCGGGTGTCGCTATCGCCAGACAAGACTACGATGTTGCTCATGGAACGCGAGGCGCTGCCTCCGGTGGCGGATTTGGCGCGGCCCATGGAAAAACTGGCGGGCCTGCGACTGGATGCCGGCATAAACGATCGTCACGGAACGCGCGCCTATGTCGGACTGACACTGCAGGATGTGGCAACCGGCGAGACGCGCTCTGTCGCCGTGCCAGCCAACGCGGACATCGCGGATGTTTCCTGGTCGATTGATGGTGCCAGGATTGTCTTCACCAACACCCGCGATGGCGGAATGGACCTGCACGTTCTTGACGTCGCATCGGGCGAAGTGACCAAGGTCATGACGGGCGGAGTGAACGGCATTTTCCAGAACGCTGCATGGCTGCCGGACGGACGCCTGTTGGTTCTGACTATCCCCGAAGGGCGCGGGGCGATGCCGGTCCGCTCTCTCACGCCGACCGGACCCGCGATTCAGAACGCAGGCGGTGGACAAGAAGCGCAAACACGCACGTTTCAGGACCTTCTCAAGGATCCGCATGACGAAAAGATGTTCCAATGGCTGACGACCAGTCAGCCGGTGGTCATGGACGCGGATGGCGGAAATAAGCAGGTTTTGGGCGAACCGCGCATCTACATTGGCGTCGCCGCTTCGCCTGATGGCCAGTATTTCCTTGCCGAGTGGTTGAGCGAACCGTTCTCATATCAGGTGCCGTGGTATCGTTTTGCCATGACGTCAGCGGTCATCACGCAGGAAGGCGAACTGGTCTCGACGATCGTGGAGCAACCGCTCGCCGACGCCCTGCCGGTGCAAGGCGTGATCACGGGACCGCGCAATATTCAATGGCACCCCACCGAAGACGCCATGCTGATGTGGGCCGAAGCGCAGGATGGAGGCGATCCGCGCGTCGAAACCGACAACCGCGACAATCTGCTTGGCCTCGCGGCGCCGTTTGATGGGGAGCCTGTGGTGCTGGCGCGTCTCGAAGATCGGGTGGCGGGCGCGCAGGGGCTAGAGAAATCCGACGACATTCTGGTCTATGAATACGACCGTGACACACGCGAACTTCGCCAGACTTTGGTCGATGTAACGGGCGGGGCGGCCCCGCGCCAAATTGGTCTTCGCAACGTTCAGGATGCGTATAACGACCCGGGGAGACCGCTGACGACGATCACCGATCGAGGGTTTTCAGTTGCGCGGATGAAGGATGGGCAATTGCTGCTGTCTGGATCGGGCGCGACACCCAATGGGCTTCAACCGTTCCTGCGCCGCCTTGACCTTCAAACACTTGAAACCGAAGAGATCTGGCGAAATTCGGGCGAGCAATTGGAGTCGATTGTCGATGTCATCTCAGACGATGGCCGCGAGTTCATCACGTTCTATGAGAGCCCTGGCAACCCCGGGAATGTGAAAATTCATGCGGATGGGAAAGAGCGTTTTCTTACACAATTCCCTGATCCTCACCCCGAACTGACCGGAATCAAGCGTGAAGTGGTCAAATACCAACGCGCGGACGGTGTGGAGCTCACGGCAACGCTCTATTTGCCGCCGGACTACCAAGAGGGTGAAAAAGTGCCGGTGGTCGTGTGGGCCTATCCGCGCGAGTTCAACAACGCAGCGACGGCAAGCCAGAACCGGGACTCGACCTATCGTTTCACGCGTGTAGGCGGCTATTCGCATCTGTTCTTCCTCACGCAAGGCTACGCTGTGCTTGACCGCGCGGCGATGCCGGTCGTTGGTGCGGACCCTGAGACGGTAAACGACACGTTCGTGGAGCAGATTGTTGCAAGCGCTCAGGCCGCGATCGATTTTTCCGTTGAGCGCGGATTTGGCGATGGTGTGCGAGTGGGCGTGGGTGGGCATTCCTACGGCGCCTTTATGACTGCACACCTTCTGGCGCAAAGCGATCTGTTCAAAGCCGGTATAGCGCGTTCGGGAGCTTACAACCGCACGCTGACACCGTTTGGCTTTCAGGCGGAACGGCGCATCTTTTGGGATACTCCAGAGACGTATTACAAGCTGAGCCCGTTCATGGCCGCCAACAAAATCAACGAGCCTGTCCTTTTCATTCACGGAAAGAACGACAACAATTCGGGCACCTTTCCGCAGCAATCTGAACGCATGTTCGCCGCTGTCAAAGGCACCGGCGGCACAGCCCGATTGGTGATGCTGCCCCATGAATCTCATGGATATCGGGGGCGCGAGTCCGTGCTTCACACATTGGCCGAGATGTTTGACTGGTTCGATGAGCATGTGAAGGGCGCGGAACCTTCGCAGGCGCTCTCTCAACGGTCCGATGCCGGGGGAAGCCCTGGCGGTAGCGGCTCTGATTGAGGGGTAGGCCCTGGCGACCTTTTTTAGTCAGGCCTGACTGGTGTAATCTGCTGATATGGTATGACTCAAACCTCTAATCTCGACACGCGCGCGGTTCACTACCACTTCGGTAATGTCGAGGGTCTGGTGAAAGAGACTTTTGCGGAACGCTTTGCGGCGATCGCGATCGAGCGAATGAAGCGGTTTGAGCTGGAAGAGCTTGTCGACCGGGCCAGTCTAGCGAGCCTTCAGACTATAAGCACGAAGCTGATGCAGTTTCTGCCGAACTTACCGCCAGCCATTTTGTTGCTTCGCATTCGTTAAGGCTTCAACGTTTCGTTGATCCAGGCCGCCGGCTACGCATCGTGCATCGAAAGCGACCAAGTGCTCTCGTATGAAGGAGCGCTGCATGAGGCCGCGCTTAGTCTGACCGGGTTCTTTTCCGCACTGGCGCGATAGAGGCGATCTGCTCGTGCGCCATCACATTCCGTTTCAGTGATCAATCGCTGCGCTGCTCGCAACCCCGCCAACATACTTGGCTTGGCCTCGTAATCTGCGCCCTTTCGCACGACTAGAGCACCGTACCGTCATCCTACACGAGAGGCGCGTACTCTAAACTGTCGTGACGACTTTGATATTTTCTTCAGTTGGATGTTCGTTAGTCTGGTAGTCATCGCGAATATCGGTATGGGCATTCAAAGACGGGTCGAAGGGTACAGGGGCGTTCATCCACGCCTTGGGGCGCTCTTGGGCACACATTCCACCATTTTCAGACGCCGGCTAGCGGTTTGAAATACTGAGAAACACGGGTCAGGGGTCCACAGACTTTGTCACGCCTATACGATAGTCGCAAACGCATCCTTGTAACCGGCGGTGCCGGTTTTCTCGGCTCGCACTTGATCGACAGGCTGTTGGATCAAGGGCACGAGGTTCTGTGTCTGGACAACCTCTTTACTGGCACCAAGCGCAATATTGACCACCTGCATCAAGAGCCGCGCTTTGAGTTCATTCGGCACGATGTGACGATGCCGCTCTATGTTGAGGTGGATGAGATCTACAACCTGGCGTGCCCGGCAAGCCCGGTCCACTATCAGCATGACCCCGTCCAGACGACCAAGACCAGCGTTCATGGCGCAATCAATATGCTTGGCTTGGCCAAGCGGCTCAAATGCAAAATCTTTCAGGCTTCCACCAGCGAGGTCTATGGCGATCCTCACGCTCATCCGCAGACGGAAGACTATTGGGGGAATGTGAACCCGATTGGTCCGCGTTCGTGCTACGACGAAGGCAAGCGCTGCGCAGAAACTCTGTTTTTCGATTACCACCGTCAGCATGGTCTCGAGATCAAGGTGGCACGTATCTTCAACACCTACGGCCCGCGCATGCATCACGCGGATGGTCGCGTCATATCAAACTTCATCGTGCAGGCGCTGAGAGGCGAAGACATCACCATCTATGGCGATGGGTCTCAAACACGGTCTTTTTGCTTTGCCGATGATCTGGTTGATGGTTGCATTCGACTTATGCAAACCGGACCCGAAGTGACCGGCCCTGTGAACCTCGGCAACCCCGGTGAGTATTCGATCCGAGAATTGGCGGAAAAGGTGATTGAGATGACCGGCTCGCGGTCAAAACTGACCTTTGGCGACCTGCCCTCGGACGATCCGAAACAACGCCAGCCTGACGTTGCCAAGGCAAAAGCCCTGCTGGATTGGGAGCCGAAGACGGCCCTTGAAAAAGGGTTGGAGGAAACAATTCGCTTCTTTGAGAAGCGGCTTCCCGAAATTGATTTGGTCTAGAAGACGGGTGCTTTAATCCGCGCGCCTCACATCAACCGCGCTTTTCATGGTTTGCGGGGCGCTGCCGATAAAGGTTCCGTCGATGGGGGACACATCGGCGTAGTCGCGGCCCATGGCGATGGGGATATGGGCCTCCGCCGCCAGACAATTGTTGGTGGGGTCAAATCCAATCCACCCCAAGTGATCGCCGCACCACGCGGCCACCCAAGCGTGCATGGCATCGGCGCCGACCAGCTTTGCCTTGCCCGGCGGGGGACGGGTCAGAAGGTATCCGCTGACATAGGCGGCCGGGACACCGTGGGCCCGCAGCGCTATAATCATGATATGCGTAAAGTCCTGGCAAACCCCATGGCGCGCACCAAAGGCTTCCCCTGGCGAGGTAGCGCTGTTGGTCTGGCCAGGCGCGTAGGTGAACTCTTCAAAGATCGCGCGCGTGAGGTTCGAAATGGCCGCGACGGCGTTGTCTTCCGGGCAGAGATGTTGAGAGCCCCATGCCGCGATTGCGGGGCTTGCTGTTGCGAGCCGAGAGGCGAACAAATAGGGCGCGGGTGAGAGGTTAGAAAGATCACTGACCGCCAAGGCTTGCGAGCGAAGCTCGGAAAGCGTCAGTCCAGTTGCGGGCGGATCGGGAGGCGGGACGTCGATCACGAACTCGCTCGTGACTTCGAGCGTCTTAAGCGCAGCGGTATACATCGCTTGAGTGGTGTTAACCCAGTATGGCCCCAGCTCGTCGTTTCGCGCGGCTGGCTTTGGCGACAGTGTAAGCGTTTCGCTCACGATCACCTGTCCGGTCCGAACGCGCGGCTTCAAGCGAAGGTTGAAACGCGCGCGCTCCACAGGCGCAACGTATTCCAGCGTGCTGACATGCCGAACACGATACCGCATCAAAACAACCTCTTGGTGCGCGCTTCCTCAGATCGCCCGGCTTGCAGAAAATAGCGTTCGCCGATCGCTTCGGACAGTGTACCAAGATCTCTTCGGAGATCCTCAAGCGTCATTGGCCCGATATCCTTGGCGGCAAGGCCTTCGATCTTGGCGCGCAATTGTCGCACGGCGTGCAAAGGAGCCTCGGGCATGCCGTCGGTGCGCAACGTCGGGATCGCGGAAAGGTGTTTTTCGATTTTGCTGATCTGGAACGCAAAGCCGCGCGGCTGAGCTGGTTCAAGCAGCACCATATCCAGCACCCGTGCGATGTAAGGCATGGTCAGATAGCGGCTGCGATAAAGCGATTGGCAATCGACCAGTTCAAGCAGCGCCGTCAGATCATCGGCGCTGGCGCTGCCCGGGATGATCGCTTGCGTTGCCTGAACGATCATCGACGCGCGTTCGACGCTCATTCCCATGTTGAGGAACTGCCATTCAGGACCGCGACTCATTCCATCCGATAGCAACCAGGACAAAGTGGCGTGCCGCTCGATCACACCATCGCAAGCCTGCGCAATCGATTCCGTGTCGCCCTGGATGACGTCAGGCATTCTGCGCTGGATTGCGCGCCACGCGTCGCGCGAAAGGCGGTCTCTCAGGATCTGTGCAATCTGCTGCTCGCGCGCGATCAAGGTGCGGATTGAGCCGCCGCGCGTGGGATCGCAAAGCGCTTGCGACGCCATCGTGGGAAAGCTCGTGTCGGCTTGAGGGCGAGCGATCGCCGCAAGGTTGGTCAACAACTTGCCCATGCGGTTGATCGTGGTTGCACCCTCTCCGGCTTCGCCCGCCAAAGCGATCTGATCGACAAGTACACGGACGATGCGTGCGGTTTGCTGGGCGCGTTCTCCGTATCGGCCCAGCCAGAACAGATTGTCTGCGGCTTGGCTGGGCAGCAAGCCTTGTTCGCGCCGGATTTCATGATGAGGTGTTTTGAGCACAGCTTCGGGAACGCTTGGGCGCACGGGATCGACGATGCAGACGTCCTTGGAGATGTCGCCAAGCCCCATGAGGTTGGTGCGAAGATCCCCGAGTTTTGAGACGCGCCCGAACCCGCCTTGGAGTACCGTCCATTCGCCATTTTCATCACGCGCAAGGAAGGCGCGAATAGTGAAGCCACGCGCTTCGAAATGGCCGTCCACAAGAGCGGGCGTCGTGGACAGATGGACAATCTCCTGAGCGGTGTAGTCCATCGGTCGCAGAGCCATTCCTGCCTCCAGTTTGGCTCGCTCGTCGGTTGAGAAGCTTGCGCCGGGGCGCGTGTGTCCGTCGTCAAGCCCCACGATGGGCCGACGAAACGAGGAACTGACGACCAAGTTTTCCATATTGGCAAGCACGAAGTCACGTTCTTGCTGGCCGCCGCACCACCAGGTCGCGGCATTGGGGAGGGCCAGCTCCTCTCCCAGAACCGATTTGGCCAAGCGCGGAAGGAAAGCGGGCATCGCACGGGTTTCGACCACACCAGAGCCGGGCCAATTGGTCAGCACCAAGCTTTCCTTGGCCGCGCTCAGCAGCCCCGGAACTCCAATACGCGAACGCACATCGAAATTCATCGGATCAAGGTCGCGCGTGGTGATCCAGCGCCACAGCGCATCAATCCGTTTTAGGCCCGCGATGGTGCGCGCAAACAGACGACCGTCGCGTACGGTCAGATCGCGCCCTTCAACCAGCGAGAAACCCAACTGCCGGGCCAGGATCGCTTGTTCGGGATAGGATTGGCTGAACCGCCCTGGCGTCAATAGCGCGACGCGCGGGTCATCGCGTTGGCACGGCGCGGCGATGCCTCGGCGCAAAGTCTCGAAAAAACCGCTGTGAGACCGCGTCCCGATCGAAGCCAACAAGCCGCCGGTCGCGCGGGCCAAGGCCTGGCGGTTCTGAATGGCGTATCCAATGCCAATCGGGAACCGCACTCTATCAGCCAGAACGCGCCATTCGCCATTGGGGCCACGCGCAAGGTCAACCGCGTAGGTGTGCATGAAATGGCCGCTCTGCGGCTCAATCCCGACCATGCGCCGGGCAAAATCATTGCTCCCTGACACGACCGCCGCCGGCAAATGGCCCTCGCGCACCAGTTTCTGCTCGCCATAAAGATCCGCGATCACGCGCTCGAGCAGCTGCGCGCGTTGGATCAGGCCGGCCGTGACGGTTTCCCATTCCTCTGCCGCGACAAGGATGGGCATCGGACCCAGCGGCCATGGCCGCTCCTGTTCGTCCCCGGTGATACGAAAGGCGAGCCCCAAGTCTTCGACATGGCGATCAAGATAGCTCCGCAGCGCGCTGAGGTTGCCGTCGCAGTGGTTTGCGAAACCGCGCGCGAGATCGCGCCATGCTTTCTGGACATTAGGGGCCGACTGGGTGAACAAATCCCCCGCCGGCGCCTGAGCCGCGTAGTAAGCAAGCGGATCAGTTTCCGGATCCGGGCCGAAAAGGTCCGCTTCGCCCAGTTCAGGGGCGGGAGGAAGGCTTTGCTCGTTCATCGCCTGTGCGGATTACACCGCGCTAGGCGGTCGGCGCAAATCGAGGGTGAGCGGAAACTCGCCATGATCTTCGCTCGAAGGGATGGAAACAGTGCCCGGCGAATGGCCGTGGTCCTGAAAGCGCGCCTTGCGCCGCGATTCCGCTTCGAAATTGTTGATCGGCACATCGTCGAACGAACGGCCACCGGGATGCGCGACATGGTAGACGCAGCCGCCCAAGGAGCGGTTATTCCAGGTGTCGTAAACGTCGAAGGTGAGCGGTGGATCGGCCTTTAAGAGCGGGTGCAGGCACGACGCCGGCGCCCAGGCTTTGTAGCGCACACCGCCGATGGCTTCACCGGGCTGGCCAGTGGGTGTGAGCGGCACGCGGCGTCCGTTGCACCCGATCACATGGCGACCGGGGGTGAGGCCTTTGGCGCGCACTTGCAGACGTTCGGTCGAGCTGTCGACATAGCGCACCGTCCCGCCAATCGCACCGGTTTCTCCCAGCACGTTCCACGGTTCGAGCGCGTGGCTTATCTCAAGCTCCACGCCGCCCGCTTGCACGCTGCCATGGACCGGGAAACGAAACTGGCGCTGAGCCTCAAACCAGTTGGGATCAAAATCGTAGCCCGCGCGGCGCAGGTCGGCGAGGACTTCGAGGAAGTCGTTCCAGCAGAAATGCGGCAGCAGGAATTTATCATGCAAGCTCGTGCCCCAGCGCACCAGATTGCCGTCTTGCGGCTCGCGCCAGAACCAAGCGGTGAGCGCCCGTAGGAGAAGCTGCGCGGCGACGCTCATCTTGGCATCGGGCGGCATTTCGAACCCGCGAAACTCGACCAGACCCAGACGCCCCGTCGGCCCATCGGGCGAATAGAGCTTGTCGATGCAAATCTCGGTCCGATGGGTGTTGCCCGTCACATCGACCAGCATATTCCGGAACAGGAGGTCGGCGACCCAAGGGAAGGGCAGATCCTCGCCCGGTTTCGGCACCTGCCCCAAAGCCACTTCGAGCTCGTACAGGCTATCGTGCCGCGCTTCATCGATGCGCGGAGCCTGACTGGTTGGGCCGATAAACAGGCCTGAAAACAGATAGCTGAGCGAGGGGTGACGCTGCCAGTATAGCACGAAGCTTTTCAGCATATCGGGCCGCCGGATAAAGGCGCTATCGGTGAAGCTGGCTCCGCCCAGCACCAAGTGGTTGCCACCGCCGGTTCCCACCGATCGGCCATCGACCATAAATTTGTCCGCCGTCATCCCGCATTCGCGCGCGGCGTCATAGAGACGCGTGGTGACGTCGACCAATTCGTCGAAACTGGCAGTGGGATGGATGTTGACCTCGACCACGCCCGGATCTGGCGTGACTTTGAGCACGTTGATGCGTGGGTCGGGCGGGGGCAGGTAGCCTTCGATCCGCACGGGCGTTTGCAGCGCCTCGGCTGTCGCCTCGACTTCGGCGATCAGCTCAAGGAAATCCTCCATGCTTTCGACTGGAGGGACAAAGACCGATAGATAACTGCCTTTCGGTTCGACCGTCAGAGCGGTGCGGACCGCGCCATCGATAATTTCCTGTTCAACGATTTCCTGCTGCGCGCCACCGGCGGTCTCGACCCGCATATGCGCCTGCGCGGGCTTTCGCTCGCCCGGCGTCGGCTCTTCACGGCTTGCCTCGCCTTTGGCCGCGCGCTGTTCGCGAAAGTCAGCGAGCGGCTTTTGCGCTTCGGTTTCCACGCGCGGATGGATGTAGGGATAACCGCTTTCGGGCACGTGGGGCAGCGATCCCAGGGGCAAGCGGTACCCCAACGCGCTGTCGCCTGGAACGGCAAATAGCGCCCCGCGCCGCAGCCGCCATTGCTCCGATTTCCAACGGCCGGGCTCGCGCGCTTGCTGCGTTTGTTGCTTTTGGTGGGTTTGTTGGCGCTGGATCGGGAGCACGTAGCCGACCGGCGTTGTTAACCCTCGACTGAAGGTTTCGACGATGCGCTGGCGCTCCTCGGGGTCTTCAAGCTTGGGGTCAAGAGGGCTGACATTGACCGGCAACTCGCCCTCGCGCTCAATCCACTTTTCGGAGTCTTCGTAGACGGGGTGGACGTAATCTGCCTCAACACCGAGTGATTGCGCGGCAGCCTTGAGGAACGCGCTAGCGTCCTCGGAAGTGACGGTGTCATCGCCCCCATCATGGGGGTCGGATGCAATGAGATCCGGATTGTTCCAGAGCGGCTTGCCGTCCTTGCGCCAATAGAGCGAGAAACCCCAGCGCGGCAGGCTTTCACCCGGATACCATTTGCCCTGGCCATGGTGGATCAACCCGCCGGGCGCATACAGGCCTTTGAGCTTTCGGATCAGGTTGTCGGCGTAGCGCGCTTTGGTCGGCCCGACGGCCTCGCCGTTCCATTCGGGCGCCTCGCCGCCGTCTTCGGAGACAAAGGTTGGCTCGCCGCCCATTGTGAGGCGTACGTCTTGCGCGTTCAGATCGGCATCGACCCTAGCGCCCAGATCGAGCAGCGCGTGCCAGCGATCATCCGTGAAAGGCTTGGTGATGCGCACCGCCTCTTTCACGCGGTCGACCGACATGGCGAAGTTGAAATCGACCTCGGCGGGTTCAGCCATGCCTTCGATGGGAGCGGCGGAGCGGTAATGCGGAGTTGCGGCGAGCGGAATATGCCCTTCGCCTGCGAACATGCCGGATGTTGCATCCATCGCGACCCAGCCCGCGCCGGGCACATAAGCCTCGGCCCAGGCGTGCAGATCAACCACGTCCTGGGTAACGCCTTTGGGTCCTTCCACCGGCTCGACATCGGCGACCAGTTGGATGGAATAGCCCGAGACAAAGCGCGAGGCGAAACCAAGTCGCCGAAGCAGCTGCACCAGCAACCACGCGCTATCGCGGCATGATCCCCGACCAACTTCAAGCGTCTGTTCGGGGTTCTGCGTGCCCTGTTCCATGCGGATGACGTAATCGACCGCTTCGTTCACGGCACGGTTCACCTCGACAAGAAAATCAATGGTGCGGCCCGTATGGTTCCTGAACCGCTCCACCATCGCTTCGAACAGCGGACCTTGCGGTTCGGTGTCGAAATAGGCGACCAGATCATCTCTCAGCGTATCATCGTAAGCGAAAGGGACGTTTTCGGCGTAGTCTTCGATGAAGAAATCGAAAGGGTTGATCACTGCCATATCGGCGATCAGGTCGACCTCGATTTTGAACTCGCGCACTTTTTCGGGAAACACGATCCGCGCTTGCCAATTGCCGTGCGGGTCCTGTTGCCAGTTGATGAAGTGGTTTTCCGGCTCAATCTTGAGCGAATAGTTCGGCACCGCCGTACGCGTGTGCATCGCCGGACGCAGGCGGATCACTTGCGGGCCGACTTCAATCGGGCGTGAATAGCGGTAATGGGTGAGATGGTGCAAAGCGGCGCGTATCATGGTCCGCGATTAGAGGGACGCGCGCATCCGATTGCAACGCGAAAATCGGGCCGCGGGCTGATAGTTCAATTGATCGCGACCGCGTAACAATATTGCACCGCAACAAAGCGCTTGGAGAATCAAGTCTCGCTTGTATTATTACCAAGTGAGCGATCTCTCCTACCTCACCTTTGCCGTCCCGTTGCTCTTGCTGGCCGGGGCCGCTGCCGGCTTTGCGGGCGGCCTATTTGGTATCGGCGGAGGGTTTGTTGTCGTTCCCGCCCTGGTGATGCTTTTCCCCTTGCTGGGAATGGAAACCGATATGGCTGCACATGTGGCCGTCGGCACCTCGCTGACGACCATTATCTTCACTTCGATCCGCGCGACGCAAAGCCACGCCAAGCGCGACGCGGTTGATTTCTCCGTCTTGAAAAGCTGGGCGCTTTGGGTCGTGCTTGGGACTGCCCTGGGTACGTTGATTGCAGATTTTGCGTCGGGTGCGCAGCTGGCTCTGATCTTCGGAGCCGGGGTGATCGCCTTTGCGATCTACTTCCTCTTGCCTGCGCGCAGTGGTGAGCCGGTCTTTGCTGGCATGCCAACGGGGTTCCCAAGGGCAGGGGTAGCCGGCGGATTGGGCGCGTTTTCGGCGCTGCTGGGCATAGGTGGAGGCACGATCACCACGCTGACCATGACCGTCTGCGGGGCGCCCATTCACCGCGCGATTGGGACCGCGTCAGGCATGGGGGCCATCATCGCGGTCCCAGCAACCATCGGTTTCATGATTATTGGGCTGGGCGAACCTCATTTGCCGTGGGGCTCAATCGGATACGTCAATCTTCCCGCCGCCGCTGCGATTATAGCGACCTCCGTCATTTTCGCGCCGATGGGCGTTGCCGCCGCGCACAAACTGCCACCTCAGATCCTTCGCCGGGTCTTTGGCCTCTATCTGATCACCGTGGGGGTGACGATGATCTCGAAAGCCATGAGCTGAAAAGGAGCTGTTATCATGCCAACCAACCGCCGCAATTTCCTAGCCGGAGCAGGCCTTGGAGCCGGATTGAGCGCGCTGCCTTTGAGCGCAAGCGCGGGTGCGACCGCTGCCGAGATGGCGGAGCCTGATTTCGGCCCGACGAACGGGACCGCGCTGCTAAGCCGCAACGAGAACCCGTACGGCCCCGCGCCCAGCGCAATCAAGGCTATCACCGAGAACGCCAAGATGGGTTGCTATTACACCGACCGTGGTCTCGAAAAATTGCACCACATGATCGCTGAGCGGCACGATGTGGATGTGAAGCAGGTGGTGGTCGGCAGTGGTTCGACCGAGATTTTGTGCGCGATCTCGATAGCCTGGGGCCGCGAAGGGGCGATCCTGTGTCCGGATCTCTTTTGGGACACCACGGTCAAATATGGCGAGCGCCAAGGCGTCACATCGATCCGCGTGCCGCTAACCAACGATATGAGTGTCGATCTGGCAGGCATCGAAGAGGGGCTGACTGATGAGGTTGCGCTAATCCAGATATGCAACCCGAACAATCCGACCGGCGTGCTGATTCCGTCTGCCGACCTAAGGTCGTTCGCGGGGCGCACGGCTGGCAAGGCCACGCTGTTGGTGGATGAGGCGTATAACGAGCTGACCGACGCCCCGGACGACAACACCATGATCGACATGGTGCGCGGCGGCGCGGATATGATCGTGTGCCGAACGTTCTCAAAGATTTACGGCATGGCGGGCCTGCGTGTCGGCTACGCCATCACCAGCGAAGCGAACGCCGAGCGTATCCGCAGCCACATGATGAGCTTTGGCGGCAATCTGGGCGGAGTTGCGGCGGCGCTGGGCTGCTACAACGACTTCGACTTCCTCGCCAAATCGCGCGCGATGGTGCTCGAAGGTCGCGAGATGATCATGGATGCGGTCGCCAAATCGGGCCTGACCGCGCTGCCGTCGCAAACCAACTTTGTTTATGTCGAAGTGCCCGATGCCGACGCTGTACAAAAAGCGATGATGGAGCGCGGCATCCGCATTCGCGGCGCTTATGGCAATTGGACACAATATTCGCGCGTCTCCACCGGGATGATCGCCGACGTCGAACGCTATGCGAAAGCGCTTCCGGAGGTTATCGATACCCTAAGGGCGTAAGACCTAAGAGGAGGATACCCGTGAGGAACTGGGCAAAGGCGGCGTTGGCGGCCACAGCTTTAACGGCGCTCGCGCCGGTTGCGGCGCAGGCGGACACACTGATTGATGTGACGCAGGAACATATCGACAAAGATGTGCCGATGCCCACCTTCAAGGCGGACACCAGCTGGCCCAAGCTGCCCGATGATATCATCTTGGGCCAGATCCCCGGCCTGTCCATCGCCGAAGACGACACGATCTGGATCCTGACCCGCCCCAATTCGCTCGGCCCTACGGAAACCGGGCGCAGCGCAACCCCGCCGATTACGTCAGCGTGCTGTAAGGCGCCGCCGCACGTGATGCAGTTTGACCAGGAGGGTAATCTGTTGCGCGGTTGGGGCGGGGCGGATCTGGCTCCGGGCAAAAGCGCATTTTCGGGCAGCGGGCGAACCCGAACCGAAGAGGGCGATCAGCAATGGCCGGTCAACGTCCATGGTCTTTACATCGATGAGGATGAGACCGTGTGGATCGGAGGGAATGGCGCGGGCGATCATGTCATCCTCAACTTCACCGCTGATGGTGAATTTATCCGACAGATCGGGCGCAGACAGGTGACAGAAGGAAACCTAAGCCGCGAATATCTCGGCAGTCCGGCGGATATCAGCGTCAATGGTGAAAGCGTGCTGGTGGCCGATGGCTACACCAACACGCGCGTGATCGAATTTTCCGCGACCAATCTTGCCTTTACTCAGCTGTGGGGCGCTTATGGCACTGAACCCGGATCGGGCACGCGCGCCGGTGATTTCGATCAGTCGATGGCGACCAGCACGGCGGAGGGCGGCCCCGATATTAATGCTCCCGAATTCGAGCCGATGGTTCACTGCGTCGTGCGCGGGCCCGACAAAACCGTCTATGTCTGCGATCGCCGCAACAACCGCCTGCAAATTTTTCGCGAGACCGAGGGTAGGATCGAGTTCGTCCAAAACGTCGCCATCGCGCCGGAGACGGGTGGCACACGCACCGCCAGCGATGTGGCGTTTAGCCCGGATGGCAAATACGTTTACGTCGCCGACATGATGAACGGGCGTGTCTGGATCTTGCTGCGCGAAACGCACGGCATTGTTGGATGGTTCGGTCGCAACGGTCGCTATCCCGGCCAGTTCATCTGGCTGCACAGCGTGGATGTCGACAGCGCGGGCAACGTTTACACGACCGAGGTCAATTCCGGCCGACGTGTTCAGCGTTTCGTGCTTCAGGCTTCAAACGCCGAGTGAAATGAGGGGAAGATCGAGCCTTCCCCTCTGTTTTTAAACGTCATTTCAGCCAACGCTGGTGACGTTGTCTTCCGAATTGCGATCGACATATTTGTTGTACGGATCAACGCCAACATAGGTCGGACGGCGATCGGTGACGACTGTGATCGTCTGTTCGCCTGACGTGACCGGTCGACGTTCGAGGTAGACCACGTTTCCTTTGGCGAACACGTCATCACCGGGGCGCTCAGTGAACAGGCCAATCTCGATCTCGTCGGCCAGATCGGCTTCGGTCTCCACCCCTTCGCCGTCGGCGTAGAACTTGGACGCGTTGACCGTGATCGTGGTTTCAAACCGGCCATCGTCCAGCTCGGTGATCACCGCTTCCTCGGCTTTGAGATCGTAGACTGTGATCTTCTGCAGCAGGTCACGCACCAATTCTCGCTCGGCATCGTTGCGCGCAAGGCTGAGATACCCCTCCACCAACTCGCTCGAACTGGCGTAGGGCTGGCTTTTGAAGCGGTACTTCTCGAGCAGGTCAGCCAGCATCGCGTTGACGCGGTCTTCGCCCAAGCGGTCTTGCAGCAGGTACATCGCCACCGATCCCTTACGATAGTGGATGTAGCCCTGGTTCTCGACCCGTTCGAGCGGCAGTTCCTCGATCGCTTCGCTGCCGCGCGAGGACAGGTAATTGTCGAGCTCGAACTTGAGGAAGCGGCGCATTTGGTCTTCGCCATACAGCCGCTTCATCACCATCAGGGCCGAATGCTGCGCCATGGTTTCCACCAGCATGGTGCCGCCCTGTTGCTCTGCGCTGATCAGCTGGTGCGCCCAATATTGGTGCCCGAATTCATGCGCGGCGATGTAGGTGACGTAATCAATGTCACCGGGTTCGCCCAAATTGGCGAGGAAGCCGAGATTTTCCGACCACGGCATTGTGCCGGCAAAGGCCTGTGCAAAACTGGCGTAACCGGGAAACTCAATGATGCGCGCGTGGTCGAACTGATAAGGGCCAAAATTCTCACGGTAATAACCGAGCGAAGCCTGCATCGCATCGAGCATGCGTTCGACATTGTAGGGGTGTTGCTTGTCATAATAGACCTGCAATTCCACACCATCCCAATCGCGCTTGGCCAACTCATACCGCGCGGACTGGATCGAGAAGAACGCAAGGATTGGATTGGTCGATTGGAAGCGAGCAATCCGGCGATCGCCCTCGACAACGTCTGACACTCGTGTCCCCGGCGCGATCGGCACTTGATCGGCCGAAGTGGTGACCGTGATGTCCGAATTCACCCAGTCGGTGTTGCCGACATAGTTTCGCTGCCGCGCGCTCTCGTCCTCAAGCTTTGGCAGCCGCAGTTCCGGGTCCAGCCCGTATTCACGCCGCCGCGCGCGGTCGGTCAAAAGACCGTTGCGGTCCATCCCAAGCTGCGGTGCAAATTCGGAATTGTTCAGGAACGTGCCGTTCTCAACCAAGCGCGTGCCATAGCCGTTCGCGCTGAGAGCCTTGTGCCACCGGCGTGACGTAAAGCTCAGGCTGGCTGTCGCATCGACCGGCAAAGGCGTGTCGAAACGATAGATGCGGTGCTGATATGTCTCGTCGTTCTCCTCCAGCGTCGCGCCGGGGATCGTTACTTCCAGCAGCTTCGTGTCCGGATCGGTCAGGCGAACATGCAGCACCTCGACCGGCGCGCCGGTGTCGTTGACGAGCTGATACGTCCCGCTCGCCTCCATCCGGCGCTCCTCGGGGAAGAGGTCTACCTGCATCGCGACGTCCGTGATCGAAGGCTGTTTGAGGCCGAGATACTGGATGTACTCCTTCTCATAATCAGCCAGGAGTTGCCGCCCCTCATCCGCCGTGCGGTAGGTGTTTTGAACGTTGATCTGGTTGTATAGGAACACGCCTACAGCGACGCTGGTCAGCGCTCCGGCCGCGGCCAATCCGCCGACCGGTGACATCAACCGCGAAGGCACACGCTTCAAGCGCGGGGCAAGCCGTGTTTCGGTTCCGCGGCGCCACATAAGATGCGCCAGCACCGCCAAAACCAGCGCGACGCCACCCCAATACAGGTTGAGCCACCACGCGAGTGAGCCACCAACCGCGTTGCCATTAATATCGGAAACCGGGCTGAAGTTCGGCACACCATACAGAACAAGCGGATGACCATAGCCCCAGGCGGGAAGCACGAAGAGGAACAGGATGATGTACAGAGTGAGGATACCCCAACCGATATATTTGTTGGGGCTCATCGCTTGCACAAAGACTGACAGAATGGCGATGTAGACCAAGCTGAAGCTCATCGGCAGGACGTACCACATGAGGTACTTGCCGATCTCAAAATTGAAGTATCCGTTGATCGCCTGCACTGCCATCGCAGCCAGCACGGAGATCAGCAAAGTCGTCAGCAGAACCAGCGATACCGCAATCGTCTTGGAGACCATATAGACCCAACCGGGCAGCGAGGTGCTGTCGACGATTTCGTGAAACTTCCGGTCACGGTCGCGCCAGACCAATTCACCGCCGTAATAGATCGCGATGATGATCGGGATGAAGGTGAAACTACCGGCCAACAGCGTCATTAAAGAGAACGTCGCGGGCACCGGTGCGGTGCCGTAAATCTCGTTTCCGAATGCGACGGCTGTGATTGAATTGAACAGGCCAATCGCCATCAGCACGAGGAAGGCGGGGCTGCGCAAGACTTGCGATATCTCGAACCGGGTTGTCTTGCTTAGCCTTGCCCAGGCGGATTTTTCAGGCTGTGTCGCTGGCAGCGCTTCGACGGTTGCCGGTTGTGCGCGCGCCAGCTTTTCCGCTTTCTTGGCCAGCTTCTTCGCCTTTCGAGCGGACACGCCTTTTTCCGCAAAGCTGAACCGCCAATAAGCGAGCGCGAGCGCCAGAGCGGACAGCCCCAGAACCATGATGCGATTGATCAGCAAGTCGCCGGAGAATGAGGGCAGCATCGCGTTCGATTCCGCCGCGGTCCAATACCGGGTTTCGTTGGCGATCGCGCCAAAGCCTAGGGGGTCGATCAAGGCGGCGGTGTCGCGATATTCCGGCTCGCTTCCCACCACTACGTTGAAGGTGACGTAGAGGACCAGAAAGGCAACCACGGCGACGTAGGAATAGAGCATCGAGCGCGTTATCGTCGCGACCGCGAAGAAGACCGCGCAAAACAGGATGATTGTCGGCGCCACAAATTGCAGGAAGCTGAGCGTGTAGAACGAGAAGGTGTTCGGCCCGACGGTTTCGGGATCCACCCAAGGCATGATCGAACCGACATAGATTGCCAAAGGAACCACCAGAAAGGCGGCCAGCGCGGCCAACGTCGCGCCGGTGAATCGGCCGATCAGGTACGCAAATTTGGTTACCTGGGTCGATCGTACCATGGGACCAAAGCCGCTTTCGTCGTCGCGCACGACGACGTTGGCAACAAAGGCGGTCGTCACAAACATAAAGAACAACGACAACACCATCTGCGTTTGCAGGATGGCAGCCGGGCTGTTGATGTTGACGTTGCCGCCGCCGCCGATCTGGATCTGCGTGCTGGCCGTAGCGCCATAGGTCAGCAGGAAGAAGATAAGGGTCGCCACCCAGAAAACCGGGTTGCGCATTTGGTAGCGCAGCTCAAACAGCGCGATGGATCCGAACATGATTGTGGTCCTCTTTTTCGCTGCTTAAGCGGCCTGCGCCGCATCGCTGGTATCACCTGGTGTCCGGCGCGTCGCCGCGAGGGTGGAGAAGTAGACATCCTCCAGCCCGCCATCGACCGTTTCAAAGCCGTCGTTCGGGTCCTTCTCGGAAAGAATGTGCACGATGGTGCGACCGGCGAAAAGGCGCGTCGATATCACCTCATAGCGCGACTTGTAGTCATCCAGTTCACCGCGTTCGATCGTTTTGGCCCAGATTGTTCCGCGTGATTTTTCGATCAGATCAATCGGCGCGCCTTGTTGCTTGATCTGTCCGCTCACCAGCACCGCCATATTCGGGCAAAGGTCAGCGACATCTTCGACGATATGGGTCGACAGGATCACGACCACGTTCTCGCCAATCTCAGCCAGCAGGTTGAGAAAGCGGTTGCGTTCTTCAGGGTCGAGGCCGGCCGTGGGCTCGTCCACGATGATAAGATCTGGGTTGCCGATCAGCGCCTGCGCGATGCCAAACCGCTGGCGCATCCCACCTGAAAAGCCCGCAATCGCCTTCTTGCGGACATCCCACAGGTTTACCTGGTTGAGCAGCGTTTCGACGGTGTCCTTGCGCGCGCCGCGTGCGCTTATGCCTTTGAGCACCGCCATGTGATCAAGCATGTCGTAAGCGGATACGCGGGGGTATACGCCAAAGTCCTGCGGGAGATAACCGAGCCGTTTGCGCAGCGCCTCAGGGTCCGTCAGTATGTCCAAACCGTCAAACGTGATCGAGCCCGATGTTGGCGATTGCAGCGTCGACACTGTGCGCATCAGTGTCGACTTGCCGGCACCGTTGGGGCCAAGAAGGCCAAACATGCCTTTCGGGATAGAAAGGGTGACATCATCCAACGCGCGCACGCCGTTGGAATAGACGTGGCTGACATTTTTGAGTTCGAGCATGGTTAGGTTTGGCCCCAGAGCGATTTGTTTGCGAGAGATTTGCGTGATGCCGACGCTATGGGGGTGTGTTGACCTTGTAAAGCGGCGCAGCGTTATGCCCTCGACCGAAGGGGAAACCCGTTCGATCAATCGCAAGCTCGCCGATCAAAGGCTATTCGCTTGCCACGAGCGACGCGCACGCTCTAGGTCTCGGCGCTTTCCCCAGACGAGGATGTTTGCGCATGAGAATTGCAGTGTTGACCGCTTTGGGTGCTCTGTTGGCGAGTTGTTCGCTGACGTCGGACGAGGAGGCCGGAGACGAGGCAGGGAATGTGAAAGTTGACCGCTCGGCACCCGCAAACACCGAGGACCGGTTTGCGGTCTTAGCGCTCGACTGCGTGCACCGCGAATATCCCAACAAGATCAGCCATGTTCTCAACGGCAACGATGACGCAAAGACGCCCAGCGAACTGTTTCCCGCGTTCTATGGCTGCTTCGATTGGCACTCCTCTGTCCACGGCCACTGGCTGCTCACGCGCATTCTGACCACACAAGAAGCACCTGTGTACGAAGCGGAGATCCGCGAGAAACTGGCGCGCAGCTTCACCGATGAAAACATCGCGGCCGAGGTCGCCTATTACACGAGCGAAGGGCGGGCCAGTTTCGAGCGCCCCTATGGAATCGCCTGGTACTTGCAACTTGTCGCCGAGCTTGAAGAAAGCGACGATCCGCAGCTGACCGAATGGCGCGAAACTCTGCGCCCGCTCGAAGACGCGATTGTCGCGCAGGTCATGGATTGGCTGCCCAAGCTGGCCTATCCGATCCGCCTTGGCACGCACAACCAGACCGCCTTCGCCTTCGGACTGATGCTCGACTACGCGCGAACGGTGGGCAACGCTGAATTGGAAACAGCTCTGGCCGAAAGGACGCTTGCCTTTCACAAGGGCGACGTCGATTGCCCGCTGGCTTATGAGCCTTCGGGCGAAGACTTTCTTTCGCCTTGCCTGATGGAGGCGGACCTTATGCGCCGTGTCATGGAGGGGGCAGAATACTCCGCCTGGTTGGCCAAATTCCTGCCGCAGATCCCGCTTGATGGCGGCGATGCTTGGCTTGAACCCGGCGTGGTGCGCGACGCGTCGGATGGGAAACTGGTGCACCTTGATGGCGTGAACTTGAGCCGCGCGTGGGCGCTTGAGGGCATTGCAGGTGCGTTGGCCGCCGATGATCCGCGCGTCCCCGCGCTGCTAGCTTCGGCCAAGCGGCACAAGGATACTGGCATCGCGGCGGTGTCGGATGAGCATTATTCGGGCAGCCATTGGCTTGCGAGTTTTGCCACATACCTCACGACGAAACGCGGGGCAGGCAGTCGCTAAGGCTCGACTAAACGGCTTCGCGACCGGCTCGAATTCAGCGCCATCGACAAACGACATAGTATGGTCGATGAACAGTTAATGTCGGCGCTGGCATCGGATCTGATCGCATGGTCTATCTCGTCGACGAACAGGGACGCCACCAAAAAGGGACTATTATGCGGATTGTCAAAATCCTCGTCGGCTGCGCCATCGCGCTTGGGCTCACGAACGCGGCCATCGCTCAAGACGATGAAAATAAGGAAAAAGACAAGCCCGCGCTCTCCAGTCCGACGTTTAACGCCTTCGAACTTCGCAATATCGGTCCGGCCTTCATGTCGGGGCGTATCGCCGACATCCAAATCGTTCAGGACGATCCGGCGACCTGGTATGTCGGCGTAGCGTCGGGCGGCGTCTGGAAGACCGAAAACGCGGGAACCACCTGGAAATCAATCTTTGACGGGCAAGGTGCCTATTCCATCGGAACCGTTGCGCTCGATCCCAACGATCCGAGCCGCGTCTATGTTGGCACCGGTGAGAACAACGGTGGCCGCCACATCGGCTACGGCGATGGCATCTACCGCTCAGATGACGCCGGGAAGACCTGGAAGAACATCGGCCTGAAAAAGACCGAACATATCTCAAAGATCATCGTTCACCCCGAAGATCCCAACACGATCTGGGTTGCGAGCCAGGGGCCGCTGTGGTCGCCGGGCGGTGAGCGCGGCGTCTTCAAGACGACCGATGGCGGCAAGACGTGGGAAAACGTGCTGGCCAAGGGGCCGTACACCGGCGCGACGGACATGATGATCGATCCGCGCAACCCTGATCGTCTCTATGTCGCGATGTGGCAGCACCATCGCACAGTGGCCGCCTATATCGGCGGCGGCCCGGAAAGCCGCCTCTACCGCACCGAAGATGGTGGCGAAAACTGGACGCAGTTGAAAACCGGCCTGCCCACCGGCAATATGGGCAAGACGGGCCTCGCGATCTCTCCGATCAACCCGGATGTGGTCTACGCCGCGCTGGAACTCGACCGGCGCGAAGGCGGCGTGTGGCGCTCGGAAAACCGGGGCGCGAGCTGGACCAAGATGTCGGATGAAACCGGCCAAGGAACCGGGCCGCATTATTATCAAGAGCTCTACGCAAGCCCGCACTATTTTGACCGTATCTATCTCGTGTCAAACACCACAAGGATTTCAAACGACGGCGGCAAATCGTGGTCGAGCCTCAACAATTCGACCAAGCACGTCGACGATCACGCGATCGCGTTCCGCCCCGATGATCCCGAATACATCCTGTTCGGCTCGGACGGCGGCATCTACGAAAGCTACGATCACACCAAGACGTGGCGTTTCATCGACAACCTGCCGATCACGCAATTCTACAAGGTCGCGGTCGATGACGCCGAGCCGTTCTACAACGTCTACGGCGGCACGCAGGACAACAACTCGCAAGGCGGCCCGTCGCGCACGGATAACCGCCACGGTATTCGCAACGATGATTGGTTCGTGACTTTGGGTGGTGACGGTCACCAATCGGCGACCGAACCGGGCAATCCCAACATCATGTACGCGCAATCGCAGCAGGGTAACCTGGCGCGGATTGACCGGATCACCGGCGAATTCGTCCCTATCCAACCGCAACCCGCGCCGGGCGATGACATTCCGCGTTGGAACTGGGATTCCCCGATCTGGGTGAGCCAGCACGATCCCAAGCGCATTTATTTTGCATCGCAGAAACTGTGGCGCTCGGACAATCGTGGCGACACGTGGCGCGCGATTTCGGGCGATCTTTCGCGCAATCAGAACCGTCTGCAATTGCCGGTGCAAGGGCGCCAGTGGAGCTGGGACGCGGGCTGGGACATCTACGCGATGAGCCAGTACAACACGATCACGTCGATCGGGGAATCGCCGTTCAACGAGAACCTGATGTATGTCGGCACCGATGATGGCCTGATCCAGGTGACGCAGGATGGCGGCGCGAACTGGACCCGCGTCGAAGTCGGCTCGCTTCCCGGCGTGCCGGACACCGCTTTCGTCAACGACATTCGCGCTGACCTGCACGATGAGAACACCGTCTATGTCGCGCTCGATAACCACAAATATGGCGACTACAAACCCTACCTCCTGAAAAGCACCAATCGCGGTCGAACCTGGGTCAACATGACCGGTGACTTGCCCGATCGCCACCTTGTGTGGCGCATCGTGCAGGACCACAAGACGCCGAACCTGTTCTTCCTCGCGACCGAATTCGGTCTGTTCTTCAGCGTTGATGCAGGCACCAAATGGGTCAAGATGACCGGCAAAGCGCCGACGATCTCGTTCCGCGATGTGACCATTCATCGGCGCGAGGACGATCTGGTCGCCGCGAGCTTTGGCCGCGGTTTCTACATCGTCGACGATATCGCGCCTTTGCGTGAAGTGAGCGAAGCGAGCCTCAACCAGCAAGCGATGCTGTTTCCGGGGCGTGATGCGCTGTGGTATATTGAACAGCACCCGCTGGCGTTTTCACCGGGTGGCAGTCAGGGCGACGGATATTTCCGCGCTGACAACCCGCCGTTTGGCGCGAACTTCACTTATTATCTGGCGGACAGCATCAAGTCGCTCAAAGCCCAGCGACAAGAGCGCGAAAAGCCAATTGCGAAGGAGGGCGGCGACAATCCGTTCCCGAGCTTCGCTTCGCTGACGCAAGAGATTCAGGAAGAAGCGCCGGCGATCTGGCTGACCGTGCGTGATGCCGATGGCAATGTCGTGCGCCGGATCAAAGGCCCGGCCAAGAAGGGTTTTCACCGGGTGAACTGGAACCTGCGCTATCCGGTTGGTGACGTGGCGCGCGCGCCGCGCGGCGGGCAAGAACCATCGGGTTATCTGGCCGCGCCGGGCCAATACACAGTTGATCTGACCAGCCGTGTGCGCGGTGTGACGACGCAGCTCGTCGGCCCGCAGCCCTTCACGGTCGAACCGATCCGCGCGCAAGGCGCTCTGCCACCGCAGCCGGACGCGATGGCGTTCCAGGCCGAGGTGACCAAGTTTGATCGCGCTGTGACGGCGCTGGGCTATAAGCTGGGCGAAGCGCAGAAGAAGGCCAAACTGCTCAGCGTAGCCGCTCGTGCAGCGCCGGCGGGCGATCCGGCCACGCTGGATGACCGTGTCGATCAGATCCGCGCTGAGGTGAACGCGCTGGACGAGTTGCTCAACGGCAACCCGGCTCGTAACGCAATTTACGAGCGCACTCAGCCCACCGTCCGCAGCCGTCTGGGCCGCGTGCTCTATGGTCTGTACGGTTCCACCTATGGTCCGACGCAAACCGCGCGTGATCAGATTGCTTATGCCAAGGCGGATTTTGACGGGATCAAGAACCGTCTCGCGACGCTAACGCAGTCCACTATCCCCGCTTTTGAAGCGGAATTGATCGCTATGGGCGCTCCCTACGTGCCTGGTGGTGTGCTACCTGACGCCCAATGAACTGGAAGAAATTTTGGCGCCAGGTCCATTACTGGCTGTCTTTGGCTGTGTTTCTCCCTGCGGGCATAATGTTCGTGGCGGGCGGTTTTCTGATGCTCAAGAAGGAAATCGAGTGGATCCAGCCCGGCACACAACGCGGCGTGGTCGAAGCGCAATTGCCCGAGGCGACGTGGGAGCAGATTGTCGCCGCCGCGCGTCAGCACCCTGAAGCGGGCATCAAGCAATGGGCCGATATCGACCGCATCGATCTGCGCGTTGGACGCGGCATCGCCAAGCTGCGCGCGAACAGCGGTTGGGAAGTGCAAGTCGACACCAAGACCGCCGAGGTCCTCAAAGTGGCCTACCGCCGGTCGGACACGATTGAGGCCATTCATGATGGCTCTTTCTTCTCCGACGAGGTGAAGCTGTACCTGTTCCTGCCCACCGGTATTCTGCTGGTCGTGATGTGGGGCACGGGCATCTATCTCTTCCTGCTTCCTCGGATGCGCAAGAAGAAGAAACCGCGCGCCGCACCAAGCGTATAAGTACAAACCTCAAGACCGGAGAACTCCCAATGCGCGACTTACGCCATCTGCGCTTCACCCTCAGTGCGGCGGCTGCCGCTGCTCTCTCATTCGCCGCTGCGCCCGTCACGGCGCAGGAGGCCGAGGAGGCCAAGCCGGTGGAAGAGCAAATCGGCGCAGGCGGGCGTCCGGTGGGCGCAAACTGGTCGCGCAGCCCGGTGATCGCGCAGCACGGTATGGCCGCCACCGCGCATCCATTGGCGACCCAGATTGCGCTTCAAATCATGAAGGATGGCGGCAACGCGGTGGACGCGGCGATTGCGGCCAACGCGGCGCTGGGTCTGATGGAGCCGACCGGCAACGGGATTGGCGGCGATCTGTTTGCCATCATCTACGATCCCAAGACCGACAAGCTTTACGGCGTAAACGGTTCGGGACGCAGCCCGGCTGGCCAGTCTTATGCAGACATGATGGAAAAGCTGGGCAATCGAAACAAGATCCCGTCCGTGGGTGTGTTGCCAATCACGATTCCGGGCACGGTCGATGGCTGGTTTACGATGCACGAACGCTTTGGCTCAAAGCCGATGACCGACATTCTCGCACCCACGGTCAGATACGCGCGCGAAGGGCACCCGATCGCACCCGTCATCAGGATGTATCTTGATCGCAATCTGCGCGGCTTTACGCGCCGCAGGGAAATGGTCGACTTCGAGTTCGACAACGCGCTTGAGACCTATTTCAAAGATGGCAAAGCCCCCAAAGCGGGCGAAATTTTCAAGAACCCCGATCTCGGCAATACTCTTGAAACGATTGGGCGCGAGGGCCGTGATGCGTTCTATAAGGGCAGCCTCGCCAAGGTCATGGTCGATTACCTCCAGCGCAACGGCTCCGCCTTCACGCTTGCAGACTTTGCCAACCACAAAAGCGAGTGGGTGGATCCCGCCTGCGCGTCTTATCGCGATGGATTTGAGCTGTGCGAACTGCCGCCCAACTCGCAAGGGTTCGCAGCGCTGCAAATGGTCAACATCCTCAAGAATGTGGACCTTCGCCAATGGGAGCGCGGCAGCCCCGAGGTGATCCATTACATCACCGAAGCGAAACGCCTCGCCTATGCTGATGTTGCGCGGTTTTACGCCGATCCCGGTTTCTCCGCGCTGCCCGCAGAGCTGCTGACCGAGGAATACGGGAAAAAGCGTTTCGCGCTGATCGATCCGGCCAAGGCGACACCTGTGTTTCAGCCCGGCACGATTGAAGTGGCGGAAAAGCTCGAAGGCGAGGGCGACACGACCTATCTGACCGTGGTGGATGGCGATGGGTTGATGGTCAGCCTGATCCAGTCGAACTATCGCGGTATGGGCGGCGGCATGGTGCCCGATGGGCTGGGCTTTATGTTCCAGGATCGCGGCGAGCTTTACAGCCTCGATGCAGATCATCCCAACGCCTATGGTCCGGCCAAGCGCCCCTTTCACACGATCATCCCAGCCTTTGTGAAGAAAGACGGCAAGCCCTTCATGACGCTGGGCCTGATGGGCGGCGGAATGCAGCCGCAGGGCCACGTGCAGGTCCTCATCAATATCGCCGATTATGGCATGAATGTGCAGGAAGCGGGCGACGCGGCGCGGCTTAATCACACCGGGGGGCGCCAGCCCACCGACACGTTGACCGGCCCCGTGTTTGACGGCGACTTGGGCGTGCTGAACGTCGAACCCGGTGTTCCGGAAGAGACCATCGAAGCGCTCAAGGCGATGGGCCACAATGTGCGTTTGGTTTCGAACGGCATCATGTTCGGCGGTTATCAGGCGATCAAGCGCGATCCGGAAACCGGCGTGCTGACCGGCGCGACCGAAATGCGCAAGGATGGGCAGGCGAGCGGGTTTTAGTCACGGCGACCTGTCCTTGGTTTTCCTACGCGCTGCCCTCCTGATATCAAGGATGGGTGGCGCCGCTTGCGACACGAAGGCGACACTTGCGTATGGGCGCTGTGTGTCGCCTTTGGCCCTTTTTTGTAGTTTAAGATACTGATAAAAATACGAAAATTGGGTGACGGTGGAAGTTGACACCGTGTCGCCTTTGTCGCCTTTGGCCTAGAGAATTCGCGCGCCAGTTGACCTTGCGCCCGCCGCCCGGCAACCCCGCCACCCATGGCAGGCTGGCAATTCTGGATTGATCGCGGAGGCACGTTCACCGATGTGGTCGCGCGCGCGCCTGATGAGACGTTGCAGACCGCAAAGTACCTCTCGAACAACCCCGAAAGCTATGCCGACGCGGCGGTGTATGGGGTTCGGCAATTCCTTGGCCTTGGTTGTGATGACCCCATTCCTGCTGGCGCTATCGACGCGGTCAAAATGGGCACCACGGTTGCGACCAACGCGCTGCTGGAACGGGCTGGGGAACCCACCTTGCTGGCGATAACCGCTGGTCTGGCGGACGCGATTGAGATCGGCCATCAGGCGCGGCCTGATACTTTCGCGCTCAACATTCAAAAGCCCGCCATGCTCTACGATCGTGTGATCGAGATCGAGGAGCGTGTGAGGACGGATGGGACGGTCGAGCGCGTTCTCGACCTCACCACCGCGCGCCAGCGTTTGCAGGCGGCGTTCGATGAGGGATTGCGATCGGTCGCCATCGTATTGATGCACGCTTTCAAGTATCCCGTCCACGAGGCCGCCTTGGCCGCCTTGGCCCGCGAGATTGGCTTCACGCAGGTGTCGACCAGCCACGAAGTCTCCCCGCTCAGCAAAATCGTACCGCGCGGCCAGACCACCATCGTGGACGCCTATCTGACGCCGGTTCTGCGGCGCTACGTCGATCAAGTGGCTCGGGGTCTTGGGGGCGACGAGGGCGCGCGCCTGCTCTTTATGCAAAGCTCCGGCGGGCTCACCTCCGCGGACCGGTTTCGCGGGCGCGACGCGATCCTTTCAGGGCCCGCTGGTGGGATCGTTGGCTGCGTCGCCACCGCCAAGGCGGCGGGGTTCGACAAGGTCATCGGTTTCGACATGGGCGGAACCTCGACCGATGTCTCGCACTACGCCGGCGCGTTTGAGAAAGCCTATGAGACGGAGGTCGCGGGCGCGGCGATGCGGGTGCCGATGCTCTCGATCCACACCGTCGCGGCGGGGGGAGGCTCGCTGCTGACCTATGACGGATCGCGCCTGCGCGTCGGTCCGCAAAGCGCGGGCGCGGATCCGGGGCCGGCCTGTTATCGGCGCGGCGGGCCGCTGGCGGTCACCGATATCAACGCCGCGCTTGGTAAGCTCGACCCGCGTTTCTTCCCGGCGATCTTTGGCCCCGATCAAGACCAACCGCTCGACGCCGAGGCCTCGCGCGCCGGGTTCGCCGCGTTGGCCGAGGAAATCGGAGACGGCCGCAGCCCCGAACAGGTCGCCGAAGGTTTCCTCGACATCGCGGTCGAGCACATGGCGCAGGCGATCAAGCAGGTCAGCCTTGCGCGCGGATACGATGTCAGCGGCTATGTCATGAATTGCTTTGGCGGAGCCGGTGGCCAGCACGCCTGCCTTGTCGCAGAGCGGCTGGGGATCGGAAAGATCCTGCTGCACCCGCTTTCGGGTGTGCTGTCAGCTTACGGCATGGGGCTCGCTGAGCTGAGCACCGAGCGCCAGCTTGTGATCGACGCGGAGCTGAACACGGAACTCGAACCCACGCTCAACGCCCGACGCGCCGATCTTGAGGAACAAGGCCGCGCTGACCTTGCCGATCAGGGCGCTGCCACCGACGCGATGCGCACGCGCACCAGCGCTCTGCTGCGTTATCGCGGGACTGACACGGTGATCACCGTCGCGCTCGACGCTGCCCCCGCCATGCTGGCCGAATTTGAGACCGCGCACCAACGCCAATACGGTTTTACGGCGCGGGAGAAGGAGGTGGTGTTCGACACGCTGATCGTAGAGGTTAGCGCCGGAGGAGCGGATGCGACCGAAACGCCTTTGCCGCCGCGCAAAGACACGCCGCAGTCCAAGGCGACGACGCGGTTCTATTCCGGTAGGGAGTGGCGCGACGCTCCTGTTTTCGACGTCACTGACCTTGGATCGGGACACAAAATCGCCGGCCCCGCCATCATCACCGAGCCCACGGGCACCATCATCGTCGAGCCCAACTGGAACGCGCGGGTCAACACGCTCGGCCATCTGATCCTGAGCGCTCAAGGGTCGGAGGCGAAAGCCGCCATCGATCCCGCCACCGCTGATCCGGTGACGCTGGAGTTGTTCAACAATCGCTATATGTCGATCGCCGAACAGATGGGCATCATCCTTCGCAACACCGCGCAGTCGGTGAACGTGAAGGAGCGGCTCGATTTCTCCTGCGCGATCTTCGACGCGGGCGGAAATCTCGTCGCCAACGCGCCGCATGTGCCGGTGCATTTGGGTTCGATGGACGAAACCGTGCGCTCGGTCCTCGCGAGCGGGCAGGCGATCCATCCGGGTGACGCTTTCGTGCAGAACAACCCGCACGCCGGCGGGTCGCATCTGCCCGATATCACCGTGGTCTCACCTGTGTTCGATGAGGCGGGCCAAGACGTCCTCTTCTTCGTCGCCAGCCGCGCGCATCACGAAGATGTCGGCGGCCTGACGCCCGGATCGATGAGCCCGCGCGGCCGCACCATCCACGAAGAAGGCGTCCTCCTCGACAATCTGAGATTGGTCGCCGGAGGCGAGTTTCAGACCGAGGCGATTGAGGCCGCGCTCAAATCGGGCGAGTATCCCGCGCGCAATCCCGCGCAAAATATCGCCGATCTGATGGCGCAGGTCGCCGCCAACGCAGCGGGAGCAAGCGAGCTTAAGAAGCTGGCGGCGGATTACGGGCTCGACGTGGTGCAGGCCTATATGGGCCATATTCAGGACAACGCCGCCGAGGCCGTGCGCCGCGCGATCACCACAATGGAAGATGGCGCGTTCACCCTTGAGATCGATAGCGGCGCAAAGGTCTGTGTGGATGTGCGGGTCGATCAGCAAGCGGGCACGATGCGCCTCGATTTTACCGGAACCAGCGAGCAGCAGCCCAGCGCTTTCAACGCGCCGGTCGCGGTGACGCGCGCGGCGGTGCTCTATGTCATCCGTTGTCTGGTCGCCGATCCGATCCCCCTGAACGCGGGGTGCCTGCGTCCGCTTGAGATCGTCGTGCCCGAAGGCTCTATGCTCAACCCGCGCTTCCCCGCCGCTGTGGTCGCGGGCAATGTCGAGACCAGCCAGGCGGTGACCGACGCGCTGTTCGCGGCTTTGGGGCGATTGGGCACGGCGCAGGGGACCATGAACAATCTCACCTTTGGCAACGCACGCGTGCAGTATTACGAGACGATCTGCTCAGGCGCGCCGGCGGGTCCTGACTTCGATGGAGCGAACGCGGTGCATACCCACATGACCAACACCCGAATGACCGATCCCGAAGTGTTCGAAGCGCGCTTTCCCGTCGTGCTCGACACGTTCACGATTGATCGCGGATCCGGCGGGTGCGGCCAGTTCTGCGCCGGCGATGGCGTGACCCGGCGCATACGGTTTTTGGAGGATATGGAATGCTCGATCCTGTCCGACCGGCGGCGTGTCGCCGCGCCCGGTTTGAACGGTGGTGAGGCGGGACGTCTGGGCCGCAACACCATCGCGCGCGCGGATGGATCAGAGACGGATTTGGGTGGTTCGGGCGAAGCGAGGGTCGCGGCGGGCGACAGCGTCGTAATTCAAACGCCCACCGGAGGCGGCTTTGGCCCAGCAAACGAGCGTTCGGCATGATTGCCACGATCCGGCAACTTGGCCCCGGCGCATTGGTGACCGCCGCCTTTATCGGACCGGGCACAGTAACCGCCTGCACGTTGGCGGGCGCGACGCATGGCTACGCTCTGCTGTGGGCGCTGTTGTTCGCGACGGTGGCGACGATTGTGTTGCAGGAGATGTCCGCAAGGCTCGGCCTGATCACCCATCGCGGGCTGGGCGCCAATCTGGCCGAGCTCTTCGCCAATTCGCCGGCTCGTTGGCCGCTGATCGCCTTGGTGGGCGTGGCGCTGTACGCGGGCAATTCGGCCTATGAGGCGGGCAATCTGTCGGGCGCGGCTCTGGGGATTGAGGCGATTGCAGGCGAGGGCACCTTTACGCTCGCCATAATCGGGATCGCCGGGCTGGCGGGGATTTTGCTGCTGACGGGAAGCTACGCGGTGATTGAACGCGCCTTGCTGGTGCTGGTGGCCGTCATGACGCTGGCCTTCGCCGCGACCTTTGCGATCACGCGACCCGATCTGGGCGCGTTGCTTGCGGGGCTGTTCACGCCCGACATTCCCGAAGGGGCATTGCTGACGGTTGTGGCCTTAATCGGGACCACGATTGTGCCCTACAACCTGTTCCTCCACGCCAGCGCGGTCGCGCGCAAAGGCGGCGCGGCGCAGGATCTGGCGGCGGTGCGCGCCGACACATCGATTTCCATCGGGATCGGCGGGCTGATCGCCATCCTTATCGGCTCGACCGCCGCCGCGAGCCTGTTTGCGCAAGGTCTTTCGGTTGAGAACGCGGGCGATATGGCGCGCCAGTTTGAGCCGCTCTTTGGGGCCTATTCGCGCTACCTGCTTGGCGTCGGTCTGCTCGCGGCGGGGCTGACCAGCGCGATCACCGCGCCGATGGCGACCGGCTTTGCCATGGCGGAGATTTTGCGATTGCCGAGTGAGGCCAAGTCATTCGCCTTCCGCGCCATCGCTTTGAGTGTTCTGGTGATCGGCGCCGGGCTGTCGCTTGCCGGGATCAGGCCGGTGGAGGTCATCCTTGCGGCGCAATTTGCGAACGGGCTGCTGCTGCCGATCCTTGCGGGCTTTCTGCTCTTCGCGATGAATCAGAGCGCTTTGCTGGGCCGCTATGTGAACGGCTGGCTCGCCAACGGAGCTGGCATAGCGGTGACGCTGATCGCGGGCGGTTTGGGGCTGCGCCTGATCCTGCGCGCCTTGGGCTAGCTCCTCGCGCAAGACAGTTGACCGCGCTCGGTCCATGCCCGAAGGCATTTGACTGATTGGCTAACAGGAAGGGTCTGGCATGAAGCGTCGGTTTTTGAGCGGTTTGGTCGCAGGAGCGGCCGCTTTTGCAGCTATGGGCGCACCCGCCAGCGCGCAAAGCTTCTTAGGCGGAGAGTTCGATACCGCGATCCCGACCGCCACCGATGCCTTGGGCCACGCGCCGGGGACCAACATCACCTCGCCCACCGAAATGCTCGACTATCTCGAAGCGTTGGCCGAAGCCGCGCCGGACCGGATGAAGATCGTCAAATATGGCGAGACCTGGGAAGGCCGCCCGCTGCATTACGCGATCATCACGAGCGCCGCGAACATGGCCAATATCGAAGCGATCAAGGCCGATATGGCGAATATCGCCGCAGGTCGCGCGGGCAATGGCAGCGCCCTGCCGGTAACGTGGCTGACCTACAGCGTGCACGGCAATGAGATCAGCTCAACCGACGCGGCGCTGACCATGGCGTATCACCTGCTCGCCGCGACAGGCGACGCGCGCACCGATCAGATTCTCAACAACTCGATCGTCATCATCGATCCGCTGCAAAATCCCGATGGCCGCGCGCGGTTTGTGAACCATTTCCGCGCGTCGACTGGCATCGTACCTTCGGGTGATCGCCAATCGGCTGAGCACGACGAACCCTGGCCTAGCGGGCGCGTCAATCACTACATGTTTGACTTGAACCGCGACTGGTTCACTTTGTCGCAGCCCGAAACGCGCGGCAAGGTCGCAGCGATCCGCGAGTGGAACCCGGTGGTCGTCTCCGACATCCACGAAATGGGCGGCGACAACACCTACTTCTTCAGCCCCGCCGCCGACCCCATCAGCCCGCAGATCACCGCGAACCAGCGCCGCCTGTACGAGATTATTGGGCGTAACAACGCGACCTATTTCGATCAGATGGGCCAGCCCTATTTCACGCGCGAGGTCTATGATCTGTTCTATCCCGGCTATGGCGACACGTGGAACACGCACCATGGCGCGATTGGCAGCACCTACGAGCAAGCCAGCGCGCGGGGCCTTCTGTTTGACCGCCGCGATGGCGGAGTAACCACCTATCAGCAGGGTGTGCGCAACCACTTCGTCGCTAGCTTCGCGACCGCCGAGGCGGTGGCGCAGAACAAGGACCGGTTCCTCAACGACTTCGCCAGCTACCGCGCCGACAACGCGCGCGGTGGAGCGGGGCGCGGGACTTATGTGATTGATCTTGGTACGCGCCGTTGGAACGCGGAGAGCCTAGGCCGCCGTCTGGTTGCGCAAGGCATTGCGGTGTCGCGACAGGATGGCTCGGTCAGCGCCTGCGGGCGGTCGTATCCCAATGGCTATCTCGCGGTCAGCCAGGCGCAGCCCGCCGCACGCCTCGTGCGCGCGCTCCTCGACAAGAACACCGAACTACCGCGCGAATTTGTCGCCGCGCAGGAAGAACGCCGCAACGAGGATCTGCGTCACGAACTCTACGACGTCACCGCGTGGTCGGTTGGCCTCATGTCGGGTCTCAAAGTCGATGTGTGCGATGGATCGGTTGGCGGTACTGCGCTTTCCGCCACCGCGCCGATTGCACCCGTCACCGGTGGTTCGGGCAATTTCGCCATCGCTGTGCCTTGGACCGACAGCGGTCAAGCGCGGCTCGTCACCATGGCGCTGCGCGAAGGGTTTGAAGCGCGCGTGACCGACGAGGCCTTCACCTCGGCGGGGCGCGAATATCCGCGCGGAACGGTGGTGTTTTCTGCCGCCAGCAACGAGGACGGCGCGCTGGAGCGGATCGAGGCTCTCTCAGCGGAGATTGGCGGCGAAACCGCGCGCCTCGCGACCAGCTGGGTCGAGGACGGTCCCAACCTTGGCAGCGCCTCCTTCGTGCGCCTGACCCTGCCGCGCGTGGCAATGGCGTGGGACGAAGGCATCTCGCAATTGAGCGCGGGTGCGATGCGTTACGTTCTGGAACAGCGTATTGGCCTGCCTGTCACTCCGATCCGCAATCAACGCCTCGGCAGCACGGACTTGTCCGACTACGATGTCATGATCGTTCCTGAAGGCTCTCCCGGCGCGGGCATGGTTCGCAACCTCAACGACTACGTGTCCAAAGGCGGCGTGCTCGTCACGATTGGTCGCAGCCTTGATGCCTTTTCGCGCGGTGATAATCCGCTGCTGGCGGTGAAGCGCGAGGCGGGCCTTGGGCTCGACCTCTCGCCGCCCGAGGGTTCTGGCGACGGTCTTGCCGAAGCGAGCGCGATTGAGAGCGAAGGCGAGTATCGCGAACGCATCCGCAATCAGCGCGCGCTTCCGGACACGCTGCCGGGAGCGCTGCTCAATACGGTGGCCGACCCAAACATTTTTCTGTCGGCAGGCTATGACAATGGCGCGGTGGTCAACGCGACCGGTTCGGCGGTTTACACCCCGCTTGACCGGGCTAACGGCATCAACGCGATCCGCTTTGCAGCCGCCGATGATCTGATCGCCAGCGGCTATGTATGGAACGAGAACCAACGCCAGATCGCGTTCAAGCCCTATCTGATGGCGCAGCCGACCGGCGCGGGCGTGACGATTGGTTTTGTCCACGATCCGTCGACGCGCGGCTATCTGGATGGGCTGGATCTGATGATCGCCAACGCGGTACTGATCGCGCCGTCGCGGATTAGGTAGCGCCGTGAGCTCCTGCGGAAGCAGGAGCTCAGAGCGGTTAGCGCTTAGGAGCCCTAGGCTCCTGCTTTCGCAGGAGCTCACAAGGGCCCTTTACGCCGCCGCCTTCTTCGGCCCCCATTGCGGTTGCTTGGGAGCGGGCAGGCCAGTTTCGTGGACACAGGTTTCGCGTAGCGTCTCGATTGAGGGACCGTAGTCGAAAAGTTCCAGCTCCCCGCGCGAGGTTTTCATCTCAGCGCGCAAGGCTTCAGTTTCGCCCGCGTCGACCACGCCGTCTTCGTCCGTGACCACGCCGTAATCGCGCGCGCCGCTGGGGGTGACGAGGCCTTGGCGGATTTCAAGGCCGACCAATTCAGGATCACGCTCCAGCGGGTCACCCCAGCCGCCGCCACCCCAGGTGATGAAGTGGAGAAGGTCGCCAGCTTTCACTTCGACGTCCTCGATCTTGTTGCCGACTACAATGGTCTCACCATCGCGTTCGAGCAGTTTCTTCGCCCGCGCGCCCGGATGGCCTCCGTTGACGCCCCACGGCGGGACGAACCAGCGGTCGTCGTGGATCGCGATGTTGCCATCGGCGAGGAAGCGGTAGGTCATGTGGATGCCGTTGCCGCCGCGGTGAAGGCCTGCGCCGCCGCTGTCCGGCTCGGTCGAATAGCGTTCGATCCGCATCGGGAAGTAACGCTCAAGGAATTCGTTGGGCACGTTGGTAAAGCCCGGCCACAGCGAGTGACCATCGGGCCCATCGCCCAGCGGACGGCCCGGAATGCCGCCAAAGCCGATCTGGAACAGCTGGAACCAACTGCCTTCGTGGCCCGCGCGGTTGTCCCAGCCCGAATAGAACAGGTGGGGCGAAGACGAGAAGCCCGCCGCGTTGAGGAATTCCGGTGTGCCCTGACCCAGCAAGCCACCCAGAATGTCGAAAATCCGCCCCAACGCGTGGGTGCGGCCCGACAAAGCGGCGGGGAATTGCGGCTTGAGCAGCGATCCTTCCGGAATGCGCACTTCGATCAGATCGTAGAACCCATCGTTGAACAGGATCTGCGGGTCGAAGACCATGATCATGTAGATGCCGAAGAACATCTTGAACATGTTCTCATTCAGCAGGAAATTGATCGAAGCCGCCGATTGCGGATCGGTGCCGTCAAAGTCGAGGATGACCTTCTCGCCCTCGCGCCACATCGTACATTTGATCTTGTAGGGCCCATAGCCTTTGCCATCGTCGCACAGATAATCCTCGAAGCTCACCGGAGCCTCGCCCACCGCCTGGCTCAGCAGCGTCTTCATCGCGCGGTGGTTGCGTGCGAGCAGCTCTTGCGTGGCCGAGACGTAGACATCGTCGCCAAAACGTTCCGCCATTTCGATCACGCGCTTGGAGGCGACTCGGCAGCTCGCGATCAATGCGTTGAGGTCCGCCTGGCACCAATCTGGCTTGCGCGTCTGGTGCATCACGAGCTTCATCAGGTCGTCGTTGTATTCGCCTTTCTTCCAGATCTTGACCGGCGGAATGCGCACGCCTTCTTCGAAGATCGAAGAGGCGTTTATCGGCATGGAGCCGGGCACGCTGCCGCCAATATCGGACTGGTGACCGAACATCGCGGTGTAGGCGATCAGACGGCCATCCTTGAACACGGGCAGCAGGATCAGCCAATCGTTCGAGTGGCTGACCGCGCCGTCGCAGGAATAGGGGTCGGACAGGAAGATCATGTCCCCATCTTCCAGCGTGCCGTCAAAGCCTTTGAGGAAGCCGTCGATAAAGCTGCCGAACTGACCCACGATCATCTTGCCCGCCGGGTCGGCGATCAGCGGGAAGGCGTCGCCCTGTTCGCGGATGCCGGGGCTCATGGCGGTGCGCACAAGGGTGGCGTCCATCTCGATCCGCGCGTTGCGCAACGCGTTCTCGATGATGTCGAGCGTTACCGGATCGATATCGATCTCGGCAAAGGGCGTGGAGTTGGTTTCGATGATTTGCGCTGGCATCGTTTAGCCCTCCTCTGCGAGGTTGATGAGAATATTGCCCGCTGCATCGACTTTCGCGACGCAGCCGGTTTCGATGAGCGTGGTGGAGTCCATTTCGACGACAATGGCGGGGCCGGGAATGATATCGCCCTGGCGCAATTTTACGCGGTCGTAGATGACTGCAGCCTGCTCTGCGCCGTCCATCCACAAGGTGTGATCGCGGATTTTGGCCTCGATGGGATCGCCGTTGCCCTTGGGCAGCTCAGCGGCGGGCAGGGCCGGGGCCTTGCCCAGCGCGACCGCGCGCAGGTTCACGATCTCGTGCGGCGTGTCCATGTTGAAGGTGAAGAGGCGGTTATGCTCTTCGTCAAAGCGGGCAAGGATGCCTTCGATCCCGTCCGCATCGAGGATGGCCTCATCAATGGTCAGCGGTACCTCAAACGCTTGCCCGGCGTAGCGGATGTCGACTTCGAACTCGATCGTCAGGTCCGCTTCATCGACACCATCCGCCAGCAATTCGCCGCTGGTCTGGTCGGCCATCTCACGCAGCACCGCGACGAGGTCGGAAACTTCGGTGTCCTTGGCGAGCTTGGAGAAGCTGCGCGCGGTTTCGGTGCGCATTTGCGTCGTCGCATCGCCCAGCGCGCACAGCACGCCGGGCGAAACGGGAGAAACTGCGGGCCAGCTGCCCATCAGTTTCGCCACCGCGTTGACGTGGAGCGGGCCCGCTCCGCCAAAGCCCATCACCGCAAATTCGCGTGGGTCGTAGCCTTGCTGAACGCTGATCATGCGCAGCGCGCCAAACATGTTCTCGTTGACGATATCGATTATGCCGCGCGCGGCCTCCATCAAGGTCACGCCCAGCGCGTCGGCGATGGTCTGCACCGCCTTGGTCGCGCCTTCGCGGTCGAGCTTGAAACTGCCGCCCAGCAGGTTTTCAGGGAGGTATCCGAGGACCACGTTCGCATCGGTCACGGTCGGCAACTCGCCGCCTTTGCCATAGGCCACCGGCCCCGGCACCGCGCCCGCGCTTTCGGGGCCAACCCGCAGCGCGCCGGTCAATTCGGGCACGTGCGCGATCGAGCCACCACCCGCGCCCACAGTCTTCACGTCGAGCGCCGAGGCCCGCACCGACAAGTGGCCGACTTCGGTCGTGCGCACACGCCGCGCTTCCAAACCTTCGATCAGCGCCACATCGGTCGAAGTACCGCCGACATCGAGAGTCAGAATGTTGGACAGCCCGGCGTTCTTGCCGACCCACTTGGCGCCCGTCACCCCGCCAGCGGGACCGGACATCAGGATGTTGACCGGATGCTCTTCGGCCTTGTGGCTGCTCATCAAGCCGCCATCGGAACGCAGCAGCGAGAGTTTCCCCTCAAGCCCTTCGTCCTCCAGCTTATCGCGCAGGTTGGAGACATAGTTGCTCACCACCGGGCGCACCGCTGCGTTGGCCACGGTGGAGAGCGTGCGTTCGTATTCCTGCATCTCGGGCAGCACTTCGTGGCTGAGCGAGACGGGAATGCCGGGCAGTTCTTCGGCGGCGATTTCGCCGATCCGCTTTTCATGCGCGCCGTTCACATAGGCGTTGATCAGGCTGACCGTCAGCGCTTCGATCCCCTGGCCCTTCAGCTTGCGCAGCGCCGCGCGAACCGCCTCTTCGTCCAGCGGGCGGACCTCTTCGCCATTGGCGTCCGTGCGGCCGGGCACGTCGATCGTGTCTTCCAAATGGGCAAGCGGTTGCGGTTTGGGCCAAACAATCCACGCGGCCAATCCACCGGGAACAAAGCTGCGCGCGATCTGCATCACGTCACGATAGCCTTCGGTCACGATCAGGCCGACTTTCGCGCCTTTGCCTTCAAGCACCGCGTTGGTGGCAACGGTCGTGCCGTGGAGGAAATAGGCGATATCCTTCGCCGCCACGCCCGCTTCGGCGGTGATCGCCTGCACACCGTTCAGGATGCCTCCGGAGCTGTCATGCGGGGTGGATGGCGTCTTGTGCCGCCAAAACGCGCCGGTGCTTTCGTCCAGCAGCAAGAGGTCCGTAAATGTGCCACCAACGTCGACACCCAATCTGTAAGTCATGCTTTCTCCCCGGAATGGGTCGGTTAAAAGGCCGGTCTCACGCCGCGCGGGCGACGAGGGACGGCAATTCGCGATTTATGATCCCGGCAAACCACTTGTTTGTGGCGATAGCGCTTTCGAGTGAAACGCCGCTTTCCACGCCGGATTTGTCCATTAGGTAGATAAGTTCTTCGGTGGCGATGTTGCCGGTCGCCTTGGGCGCGAAGGGACAGCCGCCCAGCCCGCCCAGCGAAGCGTCAAAAGTGCGCACACCCGCCTCATACGCGGCCCAGGCGTTGGCGATGCCGGTACCGCGGGTGTTGTGAAAGTGGCAGCGCATGGGGATCTTCCCGCCCAGCAACTCGCCTAAGCGGGCATAAAGCTCCGTGATCTGCGCGGGCACACCAACACCGATTGTGTCGGCCAAGGCGATCTCAACCGGGTCCTCAGCGGCCAGCTCTTCGGCGATGGCGAGCACTGTGTCGGGCTTCACTTCGCCTTCGAACGGGCAACCAAACGCGGCGGAGATCGTGATTTGCGCGCTCATTCCTTCGGCTTTGGCAAAGCGAATCATCTCGCGGTTTTCGGCGATCCCTTCGGCGATGGTCTGCCCTTGATTCTTTTGCCCGAATGTGTCGCTCGCGACGATGACGCAGCCGACTTGATCGATGCCGCGCTTACCGTTTGAGCGCGTTTCGAGCCCGCGCAGCACCCCGCGTTTGTTCAGCGCGAGGCCGATATAGGTGGTGCCTTCAATGTCAGGCAGACCGGCGATAACCGCTTCGGCATCAGCCATTTGCGGCACGCGCTTGGGGTGAACAAAGCTTGCAACTTCAAGTCGCCGTGCGCCGTAGTCGAGCATTCGCCCGATCAACGCGAGCTTGTCCTCGGTTGAGATGATGTCGGGCTCGTTTTGAAGCCCATCTCTCGGGCCGACTTCAACTAATTCGATGCTGGTAAGGGGGGCTTCAGAAGCCATTCAATCCGCCTGATAGTTGTTCACTTAACGGAGACCCCATACGCAAATTGTATACAAAAGCAAACGCTACGCTTATAGGCGCGTCTCATATATGCGAGCCGGACGGGTTGTACTTTTTTCAACGCCCTGCGGCGCTCTGGGTTCCAAATGGGCGCGCCTGCGGTGCGGTTCAGCGCCTCTCTGGTCCCTTTGTGTCCCTTTTGGCTTCGCGTGAAATGGATCCCCGAAGGTCGATCGCGAATCGGCTGACAAGAAAGGCAAAGACAATGGCGCAAGGTGCACTCGACGGATTGCGGCTGATCGAGATGGGGCAGCTGATCGCTGGACCGTTCTGCGGCCAGTTGATGGCGGATCATGGCGCCGAAGTGATCAAGGTTGAGCCGCCCAAGGTGGGTGACGCGATGCGCAATTGGGGGCAGGGCATTCCGCTGTGGTTCTCGGTGGTCGCGCGAAACAAGAAATCGATCACGCTGAACCTGCGCGAAAAGGAAGGTCAGGCGATTGTTCGCCAGCTCGTTAAGAAAGCCGACTTCCTGCTTGAGAACTTCCGCCCCGGCACTCTGGAGCGTTGGAACCTCGGTTGGGAAGACCTGCATGCAATAAACAAGGCGCTGATCATGATCCGGGTGTCGGGTTATGGTCAAAGCGGCCCTTATTCCAGTCGCGCCGGTTATGGCGGTATTGGCGAAGCGATGGGCGGCATGCGCTATATCGCCGGCGAACCGGACCGTCCGCCGTCCCGCGCTGGCCTGTCCATTGGCGACTCTTTGGCGGCGACCTATGCGTGTCTGGGTGCGTTGATGGCACTCAACCACCGGCACAAGACGGGTGAGGGTCAGGTTGTCGATTCCGCGATCTACGAAGCGGTTTTGGCGATGATGGAGTCGACCGTTTCGGAATACACCGTGACCGGCCATATTCGTGAACGCACCGGGTCAATCCTACCAAAGATTGCGCCGTCAAACGTCTACCCGACCAAGGATGGCAGCGTGCTGGTCGCGGGCAATCAGGACAGCGTGTGGAAGCGGATGTCGACCATGATGGGGCAACCCGAATTGGGCGATGATCCGCGTTTCAACAGCCACGTGGCGCGCGGTGAGCGCCAGGGAGAACTCGACGATCTGATCGGCGAATGGACCAAGCAACACACCAGCACCGAAGTGCTTGATAAATGTGAAGAAAACGGTGTCCCAGCGGGCAATATCTACCGCGCGCCAGAGATGTTGGAAGACCCGCATTTTGCCGCGCGCGAGGCGATTATCGAACGCGATCATCCCCGCCATGAAAACTTCAAGATGCAGAACGTCGCCCCGCGCTTGTCTGAGACGCCGGGGCATGTCGACACTGTCGGGCCTGAGCTGGGGCAGCACAACGAGCTGGTTTATGGAGAACTTCTGGGCATGGACAGCCGCACGATGGCGGATCTGGAAGAGCGCGGGATTATCTGACCCCGCTTCCTTCGCGGTCTATTCCGCCGCGCGGCCTTTAGCCCCTTGGCCCTGTTGGTCCCGCATTGCATCGGCAAAGACGTGGAAGGCGCGTCGTAGGTGGCTGCCCATAACCGCGCGTGCCCAGTGGGGGTCGCGCGCGCGGAAAGCGGCGATAAGCTCGTCGTGATCGCGCGCCGATTGTTTGAGATCTTCAATCGAATATTCGCGCGCTGTGTGCAGAACCACGGGTTGTTCAACCAGCATGGCGAGGATCTGCCCCAAGCGCGGTGAATGCGCGGCTTGCGTCACCGTTTCATGGAACAGACGGTTGGCGTCAAGGAAGCCCGCGACGTCGGGTTGGTCTAGGGCGACAGCGTCGTGCAATTCCTGATTGATCCGAGCCAGCTCATCGATTTGATCCTCGTCCAGCCGGATGGCTGCGCGTTCGGCGGCGTGCCCTTCGAGCATCTGGCGCAGGGTGAACATCTCATCGATCTCATCCTCGCCCCAGTCGGACACGAGAATCCGATTGGTCTCTGTCCGGGTTAGCAACAGCTCGCGTTCAAGGCGTGAAACCGCCTCGCGAACCGGCGTGCGGCTGACGCCGGCGATTTCAGACAAGAGCTCTTCTGTCAGCCGGTCTCCGGGGCGCACTTTGCCCGCCAGCAGGTGGCTGCGGATCTTGTCATAGGCTGTGTCCGAGGCGGTGCTCATCAGGCGTTTCCCAGGCTCGATTTGAAGCGGGAGGGTAAGGGTACAGAAAAGCTCACAAAGGCCCCAGAGCGCGCCCAAACGCGCCCCGGATCAGCCAGACCGTGGCCTAAAAGCATCAAATAAGCATCGCTAGCTTGCATTTTTCGCGGGCTATCAATTTTTCTTGACGAGGGCAAATTGTATACAATAGGTGCGCAATCGATGAGAGCGCGGCAGCTTTGTGTCGGCGCCTTGGGGCAAGCGGTTGAAAGGGATCCAATCGCGGTTCGAAGGAGCAGTGGGGCACAATGAAAGGCTGGCGCACTCGAAAGAGCCCGTGCGTCAAAAAAGGGGAACCATCTTTTCCTGGCGCGCAAACACCACGGCGGTGAGCGACATCCGCGCGAGACGATGCGGAAAAGAGCGAAGCGGCCGGACTTGTGAGGAATCCCAATGACACGTTTTGCCAAATCCGTTCTGTGCTCCAGCGCCGCCTTTGCCGCGCTCGCCACCGCAAACCCGGCCTTCGCGCAAGCCACCGGAGAAGCCGCTGAGGAAACGGACGACAACGCGATCATAGTTACCGCCCGCCGTCAGTCGGAAACGCTGACCGAAGTGCCCGCGTCGGTCACGGTCTTCACCGAAAAGACCCTGCGCGCCGCTGGCATCGAGACTGCGGATGACTTCGCTCAACTGACGCCGGGTGTCACTATCGTCACCGGCACGGCGGAAGCGGGCGACACGCAGATCAACATTCGCGGCATTAACGGCGCGCGCGACGCGGAAAGCTCGGTCGCGCTGGTGGTCGACGGTATTCTCAAAACCAACACCGCGCAATTGAACCAGCAGCAGGGCACGCTGCGCCAGATTGAAATCCTCAAAGGCCCGCAAGGCGCGCTCTATGGCCGTAACGCGGCCGCTGGTGCGGTGGTGATCCAGACCGCCAAGCCTGGTGACGTGGTTGAAGGTCGTGCGTTGATATCCGCCGCCGAAGACAACACCTATCAAGCCAACGGCTATATCTCGACACCCATCGGCGACAGCGCGGGGCTGGTCGTGTCGGGCAGCTACACCCACACCGATGGGTTCTTCTTCAACCGCTTCCTCAACGACAACGTGGTCGACAATCAGGAGACCTGGTCGATCGACGGGCGCTTTGTTGCGGATATCGGACCTGACACAGAACTCGATCTAAAGGCGCGCTACGCCGATCTGACGGGCGCCTCGATCAACTTCAACGCTTCGTTCCACCTGCCCAACTTCGCAGGCGTTAATCCCGACTTTTTCGAGGACGTGAACGAACATCCGTTCGACTATTTCTCCAACATCCGCCCGGTGAACGAGCAGCAGACGTTTGAAGCCTCCGCCCTTGTGCGGCATGATTTTGAGACGGTGACGCTAACCGCCTGGGCGCTCTACAGCGATGTCGATCAGCTTCTGATCGCCGACGGCACTTCGGCGGACTTTGCCCGCTTCACCTTCCCAGGTGCGACACCGGACAGCGTCGCCGCCTCCAATTCGTGCTTTGCGAGCACCGCGCAGCTAACCGGCTTTCCGATCAACTCGCCGACTTTTATCGGGGCGACGCCAGTGCCGTTTATTTTTGACCCGGTGAACGGTTCGACCTTTGGCGCTTATAGTCCGACGACCTGTGACGGAACGCAGCTGCAAATCCGCAACCAGACCGATTTCAGCGCCGAGGTGCGCCTCGCATCGAACACCGACAGCCCGCTGCAATGGCAGGTGGGCGCGTATTTCCTCCACATCGACCGTGAAACCGGGGTCAGCATCGGCGCGGATCTGGGTCAGGGGGTCAGCCGCGAGCTGTTCAACCCCGCCGGGTCGTCCAACCCGACCTCGCTTTTGTTCAACGACGATTTCTCAACCAATGTCTACGCCGCGTTTGCGTCGATCGACTGGGACGTTGATGATCGCCTGACGGTGGGGCTCGCGGGGCGCTTCGATGTCGAGGATCGCGAAGTCACCAGCCTGGTACCCAACGCGACCGACCCATTCACCGGTGGCCCGATCAATCCGGGGCAAGCGTTCGGTCCGATCCCCGATCAATCGGCGACCTTCTCGCAATTCCAGCCCAAGATCTCGCTGACCTACGCGGTGTCGGACGATGTGAACGTCTACGCCAACTGGGGCATCGGCTTTAAGTCGGGCGGGTTCAACAATCAGGGTTCGGCCGCGATTGTCGACCAGAACTTCAACCAGTTCATCGGCACCAACGTGCTGATCGAAGACCAATTCCGCAAAGAGGTCTCTTCCGCGTTCGAAGCGGGTGTGAAGGGTTCGCTGCTGAATGGCGCAGTCACTTTCGATCTGGCCGGGTATTACACCGAAGTCGACGACATGCAGTTCTTCGAGTTCTTCGTTGGGCCGTTCGGCCTGTTGCGCGTGGTCTCGAACATTGATGAGGTTGAGCTTTACGGGGCGGAGGTGAACCTGACAGCTGAACTGGTCGATGGCTGGACGGTCTACGGATCGGCCAACGTCACCGAAAGCGAGATCAAGGAAAACGCCTCACGCCCGATCACAGTGGGCAACCAAAGCCCGTACACCGCTGATTACACGATCAATGTGGGGACGCAGGTCGATCTGCCGGTGACGAACAGCATCGATTTCCTTACCCGCGCCGATTACCGGATCACCGGGCCGACCTGGTTCCACACGGTGCAGGACGATCCTTCGCCCACTCTGTTCAGCGGCCTGTTGCCCGGTTCAGCCTTGGCGCTGCCCGCTTTTGTAGGCGATGCGGATTATTCGATCACTGAACGTGACACGTTCGGCGTTCTCGATGTGCGGATCGGCGCGCGGATCAACGACCAGTTCACGATCCTGGCCTTCGCCGAAAACCTTACGGATGAGCGTTACCTCAACGAGGTGATCCCGGCGATTGAATTTGGCGGTTCGTTCCTCTCGCCAGGCGGCCTGCGCCGCTTTGGCGTTGAAATGTCCTACGACTTTTAAGGCGCGTTCAAGGATATGAGCGACGATCTCGCAGCGAATTACACCGGCGTTTATGAGGGTCGGATTGGGTTTGGCAAGAACCCTGCCCTGATCCTCATCGACTTTGCGGCCGCGTATTTCGAAACCGAGAGCCCGCTCTACGCTGAGGTCGAGGACACGCTCGTCGCCGCGCTCACCTTGAGGGACGCGGCGCGCGCAGCGGGCGTGCCTGTGTTCTACACCAACGTCGTCTACCACCCATCGATGAAGGACGGCGGGCGATTTGCGCAAAAGGTCGCGCCGCTAGGCGGTTTCGTGAAAGGCCACCCCTATGGCGATTGGGCCAAGGGGCTGGAGCCGGCGGACGACGAAATCGTCATCTCCAAACAATATCCCAGCGCGTTTTTCGGCACCTCGCTCGCATCGACGTTGACCGCGGCGGGGCACGACAGCTTGTTCATCACGGGCCTCACCACCAGCGGCTGCGTGCGCGCAACCTGCGTTGATTGTTGCAGCCACGGCTTTATCCCGCTGATTGTTGAAGAAGCGGTCGGCGACCGCCACGAAGCGCCGCACAAAGCCAATCTGTTCGACATGAACGCGAAGTATGGCGATGTGGTGAGCTTGGCTGAAGCTATGGCGTCGATACAGAGCTAAGCCCCTCGCTTTTGCTCGACTCGCCTTAGGACCTGGTTGAAGCGCTCGGGCGCTGTGTTGAATTTGTTTTGATACCCTGTGTCAAAAACCACAGGAACGTTCAACGCGTTGATTATAAGATACATCCTTTGGTCGAAACGCGACATTTGTTGGCGAAATTCGGTTTTCGACAAGGGCCGGGTTGCCATCGCAGACGAGCGATGTAGACAGTCGACAAAACCAACAGGGTCGCTCCGCGCGGTTCGGGAATAATTCCCGCTCCGTGTCCACTTTGTGCAAGCTTGGTGCAGCTTGCGCTTGGTATTTGGGCTCCGACAGCGCGCTGACGCGTCGGGGGCACTGGGGGTAGACACTTGTCAAAAGCATGTTTTCGCACGCCTGAAATCCGTAACGCCAAGGCGGATCGGAAACGACCGGCCTCGACTGTGGCTGCGCCCCGATGGCGATCCGGGGCTTTGTCCTTGGGTATTGCAGCGCTCGCCGTGTTCGCGCCTGGCGTGGCGTCCGCGCAGATTGCGCCGCCCAACCGCACTGATCTTGTCCCGCCCACCCTGCGCGAGCGGGTTGAACGTCCCACCACGCTGACAATCGATGGTGGCTTTGAGCGCGCGCCTTGCGCGCTCGATCGCGCGGAATACGCGGATATTCGCTTCACGTTGAACGGCGCTGATTTCATCGGGTTGGAGACAGTGGCCGGCTTGTCGCTCGATTCCGCTTATCAATCCTATGTCGGGCAGCAACTGCCGCTTTCGGTGCTGTGTGACATCCGGGCAAAGGCCAACGCGGATCTGCGGTCGCAAGGGTATCTCGCAACGGTTGAGATCCCCGAGCAGAATTTGCGAGATGGTGTCCCGGATTTCCGCGTGGTTTTCGGTCGCCTGACATCGGTGCGCGTGCGCGGCGACGCTGGCCCTTCGGAACAGACTGCGGCGCGTTATCTTGAAAAGTTGACCCAGCAAGACGTGTTCAACACGAAAATGGCGGAGCGCTATTTGCTGTTGGCGGACGATTTGCCCGGCATCAATGTGCGTCTTTCGCTGCGTCCGGCGGCGAATGGCGACCCGGGCGATTTGGTCGGCGAAATCGCGGTCGTGCGCCAAAAAGGTGTGGCGTTCTTCAACATTCAGAACTTCGGATCCAGCGCGATTGGCCCGTTCGGGGCGAGCGCGCAGGGTGAAATCTACGACATCACCGGGTTGGGCGACCGGACATCTTTCACCGCGTTTTCGACCATCGACTTCACCGAGCAGCAAACCTTCCGGCTGGCGCATGATTTTGCGGTTGGCGGGGAAGGGCTTCGTATCGGCGGAAGCCTGACCTATTCGACCACCAACCCGGATGTGAACCTGGCCAATATTGACGTCGATTCCGAAAGCTTCATCGCCAGCGGTTTTGCCAGCTTTCCACTCGAACGCACCCGCGCGATGAGCGTCTTTGCGGAAACGGGCTTTGATATCGTCAATCAAAACGTCGATGCGAACAATGTGCGGCTGACAGTAGACCGCGTGCGCACGGCCTATGTTCGGGTGACCGGCGAATACATTGACGAAAACTCGATCCGGCGCCTCGATGGATACACGGCGTTCGAACCCAAATTCCAGCTGCTTTATGGCGCTGAGGTTCGCAAGGGCTTTGACGTTCTGGACACCAGCCCCGATTGCCGTCCCAACTTGCGCGCGTGCGCGGTCGGTGGATCGATCTCTCCCGGGCGCATTGAAGCGGATCCGACGCCGTTTCTGTTCCGCGCCAACGCAAACGCGCAATATCGTCCGTCCCCGGATTGGACACTGGCCGCCAATGTGCAGGGGCAGTTTTCAAGCTCGCCTTTGCCGGCCTTTGAAGAGTTCGCTGCGGGCAGTTTCTCAATTGGGCGCGGATATGATCCGGGCGCGGTTCTGGGTGACAGCGGGATCGCGGCGGCGTTGGAGCTGCGTTACGGTTCGCTCGCCCCTGAATCCGCCGATTCGTACACTTACCAGCCTTACGTTTTCACCGATGTGGCCTTCGCCTGGAACGAAGACCCAAGCCGACGCGCGCTGAACCCGGACCGATTGTGGTCAGCGGGAGCGGGCGTGCGCGGCGCGTTTGGCTCTAAATTGCAAGGCGACCTGATGATTGCGGTCCCGCTTGAACGTCCCGACCTCGCCGCCACGCGCGGCGATGTGCGTGTGATGTTTTCAGTGACCGCCCTGCTGTTCCCGTGGAGATATTGAGATGGCGATGCTGACCAAGAACCGCTCGAAGCTTTTGCTGGGTGCCGGCCCGATGGCGCTGGCTGTGTCTCTTACGCTCGCGCCCGAGCGCGCCCGGGCGCAGGTGCAGGCGACTGAGAACTTCGTTGTCGGCAGCGGCTTTCGCGATACCAGCGGCACCGATACGATCTTCGTCGACAGTCAAACCCTGGTTATTGACTGGACACCAAACGAAGATGGTGCGGGCAACGCCTTGGTCTTCCTGCCTGACGGCAACAGCGTTCGGTATGAAAGCAACACGTCCGATTTCGCGGTCCTTAATCGAATTCTGCCCAGCACAAACGGCAACGTCGCGCAGATCGACGGCAATGTCATCTCTGGCTTTGATAATTCTGGCAGCTTTGAAACCGCAGGGACGATTGCCTTTTTCTCACCGACAGGTCTGCTGATCGGCGGGACGGCCACGTTCGATGTCGGCAGTCTAATCCTTTCCGCCAACAATGTCGAAAACTCGATTTTCCAGGATTTCTTCGAAAACAACGGCACACTGGCGCTCGACAGCGCGTTGCCGACGGCTTCGGTCATCATCAGCCCCGGCGCGCAGATAAACGCGCCCAACGATGGTTCGTATTTCCTCGCTACCGGCGCCGAAGTGCAGATGCTTGGTACATCCACGGTGAACGGCAGCACCGCCTTCGTCGCGGGTGAAGTCATCAACGTCAATTTCAGCAACGGGCTGTTCGATATCTCGATCCCGGTTGGTACCGATGTGACGACGCCGATCGTGGTGGATGGCGATGTTGGCGGCCCGTCGAGCACAGGCGCGGGCGATAACCACGTCATCTACGCCGTTGCGCGCGCCGCGACCGATCCGATCAGCATGATCTTTCGGGGCAATCTCGGCTTTGACACCGCCGCCAGCGCGGGAATCGTCAACGGCGAAATCATTCTGTCGGCCAACTTCGATGTGAATGGGCGTGAGATTGCCAACGTGGTCACTGGCGGCGGTGATATCTCTCAAGGGATCAATGTCGGGTTTGAGTCCAACCGAGCTTCGACCGATGTTCTGGGCAGCGTTTTCCTCGAGGGCTTCAACGCTACGAGCACATTGGCGGCTGTTGCCAACGATCTGGTCCAGGTTACGTCTTTCGTCGGGCCAAGCTCGGTTGATGGTGATCTGCTGCTTTACGGGCGCAATAACGCCGAGCTGACATCGGCAGCGAACCAGACCTTCAACATCACCGGCGACGTGCTTGTCTCCGCCAGCATCGATGCCATTGCCCTGCCGCCTGGTCAGATTGATGGACTGGCTGGCGATGCGTTTATCGACGCTTTTGACGGCGGCATCCTGACGATTGGCGGCAATGTCAGCGTCGAGGCCAACTCGCTGAACACCGCCGATGCTGGTTTGACCCATGGCGATTCCATTGCGGGCCTGGCGACTATCGCGGCCAGCACTGGCGGCGGTTCGCTGACGATTTCAGGCGACGCGAGCGTCGAAGCAGAGGCTTTCTATTTGCGTCGTTCCGGCGGCATTCTGGCTGGGGGCGTTGCCCAAGGCGGGCTCGCCCAGATATTCGCCGATGGCGCCAGCGCGCTCCAGATCGATGGCGACGTGCTGATGACGGCGGACGCGAATGGCGTAGGGCTGGCAACAACGGATCCCGTCGTGGCAGTCAACGCGACGGGCGGACGATCGCTGCTCCAAAGTTTGGGCGACAGCGATGTCATTCTGAATGGCGATGTGAATATCTTGGCGCGCGCGTTCGCTGGCTATTCGAACGATGCAGCGTTGGGTTCGGTTGGACAAGGCGGCGAAGCGACGATCAACGTTGCCAACACGTCGTTGCTCGACATTGCCGGAGCGACCTTCCTCCAATCGGGCGGAATTGGCGGCGATAACGATGCGGGGCCTTCGGGCGACGGACTTGGGGGCATCGCTCAGGTCCTGATCAACGATCAAAGCCAGTTTGATGTGTTGAGCCTGCAACTCGACGCATCGGCGCGCGGTGGTGTATCCAACTCAACGTTGGGCGGAGGAAACGCGACAGGTGGCAACGGGTTGGTGTTCCTCGCCGCGGACGGTGTTCTGAACGTAGTCAACCGCGTTAACATCCTCTCTAACGCGGTTGGTGGAGACAACACCAACGGCGATGCCGGCGATGGACTGGGCGGTGTAGCTCAGGTTCGTTTGCAGGCTGCGGGCGGCCTCGTCGACATTCTAGGCGACGTTTTCCTGGACGCCTCTGGCACTGGCGGCAGCGCTTCCGGCACGACCGAAGGCGCCGGTGGTTTGGGCGATGCGGGCGTCGCGGTGGTCGATCTTCCCAATGGCGGCGTGTTCAACGCAAATGCCTTGCTCGCCATCGCAGAGGGCACCGGCGGCAACAGCACGACCAGCTTGGGCGGCAACTTTCCGGCGGGTCGCGGCGGCGATGCGCTGGGCGGTCTCGCCAGCCTGTTCGTTGACGCAGGCGGGACGGCGACGCTGGCGCAGGGTTTTGACGCGCGGGCCAGCGCATTCGCAGGCTTTGGCGACGGAGGCGGCAACGCAGAAGGCGGCTCCGCTGTCCTGCGCGTCATTGTCGGCTCGATTGGCGTGGGCACCGATGCGGACGTAAGCGCGAGCGCGTTTGGCGGCGACTCCAGTTCGGGTATTGGCGGCATCGGCGGAAATGGAACGGGCGGCGTAGCGACCATTCAGGCTGATGGCTCGCTGACCGATACAGCCACGGTCACTATTGGCGGGTTGGCCGCCGTGTCAGCCGAAGGGACAGGCGGCATTGGCGGGTCAGGCGTCGGCAGCGGTGTTGCCGGCGGCGCGGGCGGCGTTGGCACAGGCGGCCAGATTGGCTCTTTGAACCAGGCGGATCCAGTTGCCACCGGCAATGGCGCGTTTCTGTTGGCGGGCGCTGATAATGGCAGCCTTAGCGTCGGCGGTCTTGCTGTTCTCAACGCGCGGGGCATCGGCGGTGAAGGCGGCGCTGGTGACATGGGCCAGAATGGGGGCGCTGGAGGCGCGGCTATTGGTGGCTTCAGCGCGGCGGGGCTGGCGTTTCTTTTGGGCGATGGATCGGTAAGCGCGGGCTCAGCCAATTTTGCTGATGTCCAGATCCTCGCCGAAGCGGTTGGCGGCGAAGGCGGCACGAGTGGATTTTTCGGCGGTGTCGCCGGGGACGGTGGCGACGCGACCGGCGGGTCGTCGATTATCGGTCTGCAGGGTGGCGATTTCGTTGCGGCTGCGATCACGACCTCAAGCTCGGCTGTCGGCGGGGATGGATTTAATGGCGGCAACGCGTTGGGCGGGACAGCCGCGTTGGGACTCGACCAACCGGTGGGTCAGAGCTTTACGATCGGCTCATTCTCCGCCGATTCCAGCGGTCGCGGTGGTCGAGCTATCCTAAGTGGGGTGGCCGGCGATGGAACAGGCGGGTTGTCTGCCATCAACATGCAAGGTGTCTTAGGTCAGATAAACGGCAATGTGGATCTGAGCTCCAACGGATCGGGTGGTTTCTCCAGCGCCACAGCTGGAGGCGCTGCCACGGGCGGGACATCGGAAATCCAACTCTCTGGTGGCGCGACGCTAGACATCACGGGTTCGGCCACGCTTCAAACGAATGCATTCGCCGGTGAGAAGTTCAACGCAGCCGATGGCTCTGCGGGCAATGGCGGGGCATCCTTGATCGTTTTGAGCGACACCGATGTCTTTGAAGCGGGCTCGGTATCCCTTGCCGCTGGCGGCTTCGGCTCACGCACAGAAAACGGCGCCGCTGGTGCGGGGAGTGGCGGCCAAGCCGAACTCTCCATCCTGAACGGCGGCACCGCAACAATCGGTGCGGACTTCATAGCCAGCGCGACCGGACGTGGTGGTCCAAGCGATGGTACCGGTGATGCGGATGGCGGCGATGCCTTTGGTGGTCTGGCAGGCGCAGTCGTTGCTGTTGGTTCGCTGGTCATCGGTGGAGACGCAACCGTTAGTGCCGGCGCGGAAGGTGGAGCGGGCGGCTTCTTCTCCTCGGACAATGGTGACGGTGGCAACGCGGAAGGGGGCCTTGCGCGTTTGCAGGCCACAGGCACGTTGACGCAAACCGCCTCGATTGAGGTCCAAGGATCCGCCCTTGTCTCGTCGGATGGCACCGGCGGCGAAGGCGGTGATGGTGGCCCCTCAATTGCGGCTGGTGTGGGAGGCGATGGCTTCGGCGGAAGAGAAACCGTTGCCAATCTGGTGGATTCCACATTGACCAACGGCGCGCGCATTTTGGCTGGCGGCGATAATGGGAACATATCGATCATCGGTCTTACGACCGTCAGCGCCGACGGGGTTGGCGGCGATGGCGATTTTGGCGGTGCCGGTTTACGAGGCGGTAACGCTGGCGCCGGTGTTGGCGGGAGCGCTGTGGTTGGCCTCAATCTGCTGGGTCTCGATGGTTCGGTCGGCGCGGGCACAGCCGATTTTGCAGATCTGAATGTCAGCGCTGATGGAGAAGGCGGTGAAGGCGGCCTTGGTAATCAGGGCGCCTTCGACAGTTCTGCGGTCGAACTTCGCGGCGACGGAGGCGCTGGCACCGGCGGGCGCGCGCTCATCAGCGCACAGGCCGGCGCTCTCACAGCGATGGCTGCCGCCACGTCTTCTAACGGAACCGGCGGAGCGGGCCTTCAGGCCGGAGACGGAACCGGCGGTGACCGAAGCGGCATCTTCACGAACTTCGAAGGCTCGTTCATCGTCGATAGCTATTCAGCTTTCGCCGAAGGCATCGGCGGAACCAGCATTGCTGGTGTGGCGGGCAGCGGTATCGGCGGTCAGGCCTTTGTCGGATTCCAGGCTGGTGACAGTCAGGTCAACGGCGATGTGATTGTCAACGCCACCGGCACGGGCGGCAATTCCGGCAATGGCGATGGCGGCGATGGTACGGGCGGTATCGCCGATATCGCGATCTTCTCGGCTGCTCAGGGCGACGGCGTGATCACGGGCAACGCGGCTATCATCGCCAACGGCATTGGCGGCGATGCGTCTGCGGGGAATGTTGGTGGCATAGGCACCGGTGGTGAGAGCTTTATTCAATCGCAAGCCGGCGGGACTATCACCGTCAATTCCGCTCAGGTGATCGCGAGTGGCGAAGGCGGCGCGGGTGATGGGGCGATTGGTGGTTTTGGTAATGGCGGGTTGGCGCGCATCACCAGCTTTGACACGGGCAGTGAAGTAACGATCCAAACTGCGCCCAACCAAATTGATTTCTCTCTGGATGGAGGAAGCGTTGTTGCCGCGCACGGTGTGGGTGGATTGACCAGCGGTGGAACGGGCGTTGGAGCTGAGGCGCAAGGCGGTGTCGCGCGGCTTGATGCGAACAATGGCGGCGTCATCGTCCTGCCTTCGGACGGTACCCGCGCAACAGTCTCCGCGCGGGCCTTCGCAGGTCGTTCGGGAGTCGATGGCGGCGTGGGCGGGTTGGCTCTTGGTGGGACCACCGAAATGTTCATCGACGGCGGCACGATTGACGCGCTTGAAGTCAATTTCTCGGCGTTTGGATTTGGCGGTTCGAGCGACGACGCAGGCCTCAATATCTCTGGAGGCGATGGAAACGGCGGAACTGCGACAATCAATCTATCCAATGTGGCTTTGTTTACTGGACGTATCGCGGGGACGACCCCGGGAGCGACAGGCGGAAGCGGGTCCGGCACGGGTAACGGCGGCAACGCCGCTGGCGGATTGGGCCAGTACACGATCGACAGCAGCACTCTCAACCTTACCGGCGTGAACCAGCTGCGCGGCGGCGGCGGCGGAGGTGTCGGTGCCACCGGTGGTGATGCCCAGGGCGCTGATGTGGTGTTTAACGCCACCAATTCCGTTATCAATATCCTGCCTGATGCAAGCGGTCCCGGGGAGCTACAGATCGGGTCGGTCACTTTGGCGTCGCCTGGTACACTGGCTGCGGGGAACACCACCGGCTCAACCGTCACTGCCAACCTTACCAACACCACCATCACTGGTGGCGCTCTCACATTTGTCGCAGACGCGTTGGTGCGCGATACGCAAACGCCAACGCAGCCCGGTGGCAGCGCCACGGGTGGAATAATCAATCTGACGATCCAGAACATCGCAGCCACGCTTGATGGCGGTCTGAACCTGAACGCGGTTGGTGACGGCGGCGCTTCGGGCGCGGGCAGCGACGGTACGGGCGGTGACATCTTCGTCAACATTATCGCTAACAGCATGTCTTTGACTGGCGATCTGACGCTGGATGCAAGCGGTATCGGAGGAGACTCGCTGGTCGGCGATGGCGGCATCGGAACTGGTGGTTCGGCTGAGGTGCTCACCTCTATCCCAAGTGTCGGCGGCTTTGTTGCCCGCGTGACGGGCGCGGTGAACGTGACCGCGCAAGGCATAGGCGGCTCGACCAGCGCCAACTCCGCGACCGGCGGTGCAGGCATTGGCGGCGAAGCCTTTGCGGATGTTGAGAGCGGCTCTAACGTGATCTTCGGCTCGGTGCGCCTGGACGCTCTTGGACAGGGTGGTGCGTCTGAAACGGCTATTGGTGGCATAGGTGTTGGCGGCGACGCTGGCTCGGAACAGGTCGATCCGGACTCGGTCTTCCAGATCGAGCAGGATTACATCGCGATCGCGGATGGAATCGGCGGCAACGGCGTCATCGGCGGCGCGGGTCAAGGCGGATTGGCTGGAGCGACCGCAGAGCTCGGCCTTATCAACATCCTTGGAAGCGCCATGGCTACAGCTATCGGAACGGGCGGAAACGCGGCGGATGCCGAGGCTGGCCCTGGTGGCACTGGGCGCGGCGGCACCGCCGGTTTCGTGGCCGAGGGAACGCTTTCACAAACGGGCACTTTCGCCGTGGCTGGCGATGTCACTATCAGCGCCGATGGCAACGGAGGTGCGGGCGGTTCCGCGGCGACGCCTCTGCGATCAGCGGGCGATGGAGGTCAAGGCTTTGGCGGTGATGGTACGACAGCCAACGTGATCGACCCAGACGTACCCAATGGCGCGTATCTCATCGCGGGCGCAGATAACGGCGTGCTCTCTGTGGGCGGCACCACGAATATAACCGCGAATGGCAATGGCGGCTCTGGCGGCGATCGCACGGGCGGTGAAACCTCAGGCACAGGCGGCGCCGGAACCGGCGGCACCGTGCTGCTGGGCGTGGATGGAATTGGCCTTATCGATGGCGTGGACGGCTCGGTTGGGCTGGGTAGCGTCGATCTTGGCGCGGTCATCGGGCTTGCCAACGGAAATGGAGGGGCCAGCGGCCGCGATCCTGGCACCGGCGCACTCACCGGGACAGGCGGCCTTGCCCAAGGTGGCCGGGCGACCTTCTCAGCGCGGGCAGGTTCGGCCAATGTGGACTCGCTGCAAATCAACTCCGACGGCTTTGGCGGTGTCGGCCAGACTGGCGGCGACGGACGCGGAGGGCTGACGGAAGTTCTCGGCGCCCTTGGCGGCCAAGCGACGTTTGGAGATCTGCTCAGCTTTGCCAATGGTCTTCCCGGCCTTGGTGAAACATTGAGCGGTGATGCCCTGGGCGGGACTACAAATGTCCTGCTCGACGACGCGCAATTCACCGTCAACGGTCAGCTCTTCGCAACCGGCGATGCGATCGCCAATGTCGGAAACACCGGGGTCAACAACGCGACCGCAGGTTCGGTGACGGTCAGTCTGTTGGGTGCGGATACGATCCTGACCGTGGCTGACGATGCAAATCTGAACTCCTTTGCTCAAGCGTCCAATTCGACCTCCACCGGTCAGGTTGGCAACGCGACGGGTGGCACGGTCACTCTTACTGTGGGCGAGGGCGCCACGGCGAATTTCAACAGCGATTTGAGCGTGATCACCTTTGCGGGCGCGGGCGAAAATCTCGGTGCGGGCGCCAGTGGCGACGCGGTCGGCGGCGACATATCCATCAATGTTGATGGAGGCGGATCGTTAGACGTCGGATTGTTATCGCTTGATGTCAACGCGGCGGGTGATCCCAGCGCTGCGATCAGCGCGGGTCGGGCGGAATTTCTGATTGGGAATAGCGGACCCGGTACCGTGACCGCGACTTCCATCGATATCCTCGCCGATGCTTTTGATTTGGCGACGACCGGGTCGTTCGGTCAGGCGGGCGTGTTCGACATACTGGTAGGGCCGGGAAGCTTGACCGCCGACACATTCTCCGCGTCGGCACAGGGGGCGACCGTACCAACAGGAGCTGACCCATCCTCGTTCATCGCCAATATCGGATCGATTGATTTGGGCGCCGGTTTCCTGACCGCGCTGGGAGACATCGACTTTGGCACGACGCAGGGCGGAACACTCAACGCCACTTCGTTCACGGTCGAAGGTAGCTTTGTCCAATTTGTTGGAAGTCCTGCCGCGGGGCCCACTGGCCCCTTCGGCACTTCGATCATCGCGCTCAACCTGTTTGCAGACGACCTGGAAATCACCGGCGCGATCAACGCTGGCACGGTCAATGTCTTTACAGGCGGCGGTGCGGCTCCGGTCACTCTTGGTGGTGATGCCCAAGGGCCCGGCTTTACGCTGACAGAGGCCGAGTTGAACCGCTTCGGTAGGCCGATCCCAACCGGCGTTAGTTTCTCAATATTTGTCGACCCGCAATCGGGCAACTCCGATCCGAACGCGCCTGATGTGATCTTGAGCGATGCAAGGCTGAGAGGAGGCCTTGAAAGCGGATTTAGTTTCTTCAATGTTTTTGTCGGAGATGGGGCGTCAGGCACCGAAGGTATTCTGCGTGTTGAAGGTCTGTTTGAAATCGCCAACGCGTCGAGTTCGCGTTTCACCTTCACCGCTGTAGATCGCATTGAGATTGTGACACCGGGCGGGCTGAGCATAACCAATCCGGATACGCTCCCGACCGGAGCTATTGATCTTGACGCGGACAACATCTGGGTCGCTGACGCGGCGACGATCGCTCAGCTTCAGACCGATCCGAACTTTTCAGGGCGCAACGATATTCTCAGCACCGCTGCGCCGGGAAGTGATGATCCGCGCGGCTATGTGGTCGGTGGCCGGGTGACAATCGGCGTCGCTGAAAGCCTGCTTGTTAGAAACACAGGCACCGATGCCGAACCGGGGGGTATTACCGTTTTCGCCGGAGGCACGGGAGAGACCCTGCTTATCGGCGGTCGACTGGGTTCGGCCGGGGCCGACGATCTCGACGTTTTCGCCTATGGGCGGGCCGTCGACCAAACGCTCCAGTCCATCACCGGCGACGCGTTCTTCGATAGCTTTGTGGCGTTCGACAACAATCAGGCGACTGGTCCGACGACTTATGCAGACGAAAGCCAATTCAACGATTGCAACATCAACACCGGCGATTGCGCCACGCCACCGCCGCCACCTCCACCTCCACCTCCACCTCCACCTCCACCGCCACCTCCTCCACCGCCCACTGGCGGAGGTGAGCAAGGCGAGGGTGGTGAAGGCGGAGAAGGCGAGGGCAACCCGATCTTCGACCAAGGCAACACCAACGCGGTGAACAACCCAGCGATCGTGGAAGCGCCGATTGAGATCATCCCGGTGGCTCCGGCCAACGAACAGGAAGCCGACGCTGAATTCGGGGTAGATTTCCCTGGTCTGCTCGAAACCCCGCTTCTCACGGAAGATCCGCTTCTGGACGATCCGGTCTCCAGCGGTGGCGACAGCTCGCTCTACGTCAGCGATGACGACGGTGGGGAAGAAACCAACGATACCGCACAAAACGAACCCTCTGATGAAGAAAGGGAGGGATAAGCCAATGAAAAAGCTAGCCACTTTGTGCACTGCCGCGATTGCCGTTGCAGCGGTTCTTTGGGCCGCGCCGGGCACGACGCAACAGGCGAACACTCTGCCGATCAGTCTGCGCGACTCTTTCCCAGTGGGGTCAAACGCCTTGTGCGAAGCGCAGATTCAGGAACCCGATATGGGCGCGGGCCTGTTTGACCGAAAATACTCGATCATCTGCCGCGACGCCGCCGCGCCGATCGGCACCATGTGGGTGGTGCGCGGCGACTATTCGGGGGACGAGGCGGAACGCTTTGCCGGGCCGGGGTCGGCCTGTCAGGATAGCCAGCGTGGCGATGTACCGGACCGCATCGAAGGCGCGCTCAGCGACACGCGGCGGCTGACGTGCAGCACCGGGGCCAGCATCATTCGCACCGAGTTGCTGGTTGGCGAGGCGGGCGGTCGCACCTTCGCGGCGAGTGGCCTGTCCGCCTATGATAAGGCGCTCGAGATCGGTCTTGCTTCGCTGGCCACAGATACGGTGGTGCCAGGCAATGTCGATATCCCGCTAACCCAGACGACCGACGCGCTCGCCTTTGCGCGGCAGCAGGCCGAAGCGATCGCTGCGGACCAGGCGCTGGTCGAAGCCTACCGTCGCAGCAACAGCGGCAACTTTGCCGAAGCGGCGGAATTCTTCGCTGCAAGCGCGGCAACCTTGTCCGGCAACAGCGGGGTTGAAGCGCGGCTCAACGCGGCGCTCCAGCAGTCAAATCTTGGCAACTACGCCGAAGCGGCACGGCTTTTCGCGCAAAACCGGGCGGCTACAGCGACGGATCCGGTGCTGGCCCGGCTGCTGCGCAATTATGAGGCGATTGACGCGCTCAACCAGGGCAAGACCGACAACGCGCTGGCCACGTTAGACACGCCTATCGCCAATGAATTCGGCGATTCTCAGGCGTTGCGAGATCTCCAGATCGGCCCCTTCATGGCGAACCGTCTCTCAGCCGAGAACGAACGGGCGGCTGGAACGTCGCTGGCTGTGGGTCTGACGGCGCTCGAACGCGCTCAATTGCTTGATGGGCAGAAGAGGTATCTGCGCGCCACGGCTTTGCGGTTGCTGGGTCGCAATGACGAGGCCGCGCGTAATCTGACCATGGCGAACACCATGCTGGCCGAAGTGCGCGGGGGACGGATCGCCTCGATCGTGTGGCTGCGCGCGCAGCTGCTTGGCGAACTGGCCGAGGTGGCCGAACGCACCGCTCGCGCTGGCGAGGCCGAAGCGCTGCACCAGCAAGGCATCGCGCTGCTCGCGCAGACCTATCCGGATTCGCCTGCGCTTCAAAGCGCGAGAGGGCAGCTTGCCGGGTTCTACGCCCGCGCGGGCCGGCGCGATGACGCGCTGGGGCTGTATCGTGGTATCATCGCAGAGGCGGAAGGGCGCCCGCTGCCGACGTTGCGCCGGCTGATGTCGCCGTTCTTTGATCTGCTGCTGGACGGTTCAAGCGCGGGCGACGCCGACATTGCGGCGGACATGTTTGCCGCAGGCCAATTGCTCCAACGTCCCGGCCTTGCGCAAACGCAGGCGGTCCTGGCGCGCGAGCTTTCGGGTGGAGGCGACGAAGCCTCGCTGCTGTTCCGCAAAACGACGAATATAACCCGCTCGATTGAGCGGCTGCGCGGGGCGATCCTGCAAATGGAAACGAGCGCGGAGCTTTCTCCCGAAGCGGCGAGCCTGAAAGCTGAGCGGGAAGAGCGGCTTGAGCAATTGCAGTCGCAGCAAGCCGAAGTGCTTCAAAAACTCGCAGAAAACCCACGTTATCGCGCGGTCACCGATCGCTCGATCGACTTGACCGGCCTGCAATCGATCCTTCGGGACGACGAGGTTTACGTGAAATTGCTGACGCTGGATGATGAGACCTTCGTTATCTACGCTACGGCCAGCGACGCGCTGGCCTACAAAGCGCAGATCACGCCCGATGAGATGGAATTCTCAGTCGATGCCATCCGCGAAAGTATCGCGATTGCTGATGGGCCCGAAGTTCTTACGCTGCCCTTCGATATCGCCGCCTCGCGTGAGCTTTATCTCAAGCTGTTCGGCCCGGTGGCTGATCGGCTGCCCACGTATCGCCATATCGTGTTTGAGCCCGATGGAGCGATGCTGAAACTGCCGATCAATTTGCTGGTCACCGATGACGTCAGCGTTGAGCAATACAACGAACGCGTGGCGCTGGATCCGGCGGAGGAATATAACTTCACGGGGACCGCGTGGCTGGGCCGCAATTCGCAGGTCAGCACGTCGGTTTCGCCCGGCGCCTTCCGCGACGTGCGCGCCTCGCGACCTTCCGGCGCTGGAAAGTCGTATTTGGGCCTTGGACAGAACACTCCGATTGGTGACGCACCGGCGACAAGCACGGCGCGCACGCGCTCGGCGCTGGCGGGCGGTGAGAATTGTCTTTGGTCGCCCAACATCTGGGCCAATCCGATCAGAGCGGATGAACTGTACGATGCGGCTGGGCGCCTAAGGGGCGGAGCCACTGTTTTGACGCAAGATGACTTCACCGACACCGCTATCGCGGCGCGCGAAGACCTGGCGCAATATCGCATCCTGCACTTTGCGACGCACGGCCTGGTTACCGCGCCGCAGCCTGAATGTCCGCCGCGCCCGGCGCTGTTGACGTCTTTTGGCGACGGCAATTCGGATGGCCTTTTGAGCTTCGCCGAGATTTTCGGCCTGCGCATTGATGCGGATCTCGTGATCCTGTCAGCGTGCGACACGGCGGGCGAAGCGACCGTTGGCGCGACGCGCGAAGCGGGCGTGACGTCCGGCGGCGATTTTGCGCTGGATGGGCTGGTGCGCGCCTTTGTTGGGGCGGGGGGGCGTACGGTCCTGGCAAGCCACTGGCCGGTACCGGACGATTTTGACGCCACGAAACGGCTGATCTCCGGGTTGTTTGCCGAAGGTAATCCCGAGACTGCGCAGGCGTTGCGTGTCTCACAGGTCGAGTTGATGGATGATCCCAACACCTCGCACCCGTTCTATTGGTCCGCTTTCGCTGTGGTTGGGGATGGCACGATCACCGTAAATCGCTAAGAAGGGCCTCATCAGGGGTTGATGAGGGGCGAAAAATCGGTGTCAGAGGCTGCGGTAAAAGAGGCGCCTGCACGCGCACCGGAAGCGCCGAAATCACGGTCGGGCTGGATCAGCAAAGGCTATCGCAGTGTCAGCGAAGCGGGCGAAATCCAGATCATCGTTTCGGTTATCCTGGTGATCTTTGCTGTTCTTATCGCGCGTTTCAGCTGGACGCTGCCTGATGGCGAAACGCCAACGCCTTTGACCAACGCGGCCGAGCGCGCCTTTTACGATATGCGCGCCTATTACTCCGCTGACATTGTCGAGCCGGACGATCGCGTCGTCGCGGTTGTTTTCACCGATGAAGCGCTGATCGAGCTCGAAAAGCGCTCACCCTTGCCGCGCGACGTCATCGCCAGCGCTTTGCGCACGCTCGATCAGATGAACCCCAAAGCGATCGGGATCGATATTCTGTTCGATCAGCCGCAGGCCGAGGACGAAGATCTGATCAACGCGTTGCGCGGCATGAACACTCCGGTCTCGGTTGCCTACGCGAACACAGAAACCAACCGCGACGATATCAAACAGCAGCAGCAGGCGTATCTCGACGAATTTATGTCCCAGCTCGAGGGCAGCAATTCGCATCCCTCTTCGGTCCGGTTGGACGCCACCTTTGGTCAGACCCGCATTTGGCCGAGCATTGAACCCGGTCTGCCGCCGGTACTGGGCCGATCGATGGTGGGCGATGCGGGCGGTCCGGTAGATCCGTTTGAGACCTATGAGGGCGGTATCGAGTTCCGGCGATCCTTGTATGAGGATCAGAGCGAAGCGGGCGAAGATTTGGGCGACGCAGAGCAGGCCGATGTTTCTGTTCCCTTATTCTCCTCGATTGATATTCGGGTTCTCGCCAACGCTGATCCGTTAATCGTCGAATTCATGGCCGAGCAGATCGAGGGCAAATATGTCCTGATCGGTGCGGAATTGGTCGATGTGGACCGCAAGGAAGTGACCTTCACATCGATTGACGGAGTGGAGCCCGCGGGGATCTATGTCCACGCGGACATGATCGCGCAAATGCTTGATGGCAACAATCTGACACCAGTGCCGAGCGCGGTTCTGTGGCTTCTGGCAATTGTTGTGGTGTTGAGCGCGATGGTAATCGCGCTGCTTGAATGGCCCGCGCGCCGGTTGGTGCCGATGATCGTGTTGCTGTTCGCGCTGTTCCTGGGAACGCCGATCCTGCTGCACATCTACAATTTCGACACATACGGTCTGCCGGCGGTGGGCTGGCTTGTGGGTTGGGTTTTGGCGTTTACGGCGATGACCACGGTGGCCCGATCCTCCGGTGCGAGGCAGCGCAGCTTTGCACAGAGCGCACTGGGTAAATACATCCCCGCCGATATTGCGCAGCAAATCATTGATCAGCCCGAACTTCTCTCTCTTGGCGGAGAGAAGCGATCGATCTACGTGATGTTCAGCGATCTCGAAGGCTTTACCAAGATGAGCCATGCTATCGAACCGGAAATGGTCGCAAAACTGCTCAACCGCTATCTGGAGATGCTGAGCGGAGTGGTGCTCGAACATGGTGGTGTGATCGATAAATATGTGGGCGACGCGGTTGTTGCGTTCTGGGGTGCGCCGATTTCGCGTCCAGACGACGCGGAGCGCGCCGCCAGAGCGGGTTACGCGATCTGGGAAGCGGGCGAGGCGTTCCGCAAGGAAGTGGCCGAGATGGACCCCACCTTGCCCAGGATTGGCAAGACCCGCGTCGGCCTGCACTTCGGCGAAGCGGTTGTCGGGAATTTCGGCGGCGACACGCGCATCCAGTACACCGCACTGGGGGACAGCATGAACACCGCTGCGCGTCTGGAGAGCGTGAACAAGGCGCTTAAAACCTCCGTCATGGCGAGCCGCGAGTTCACCGAAGGCTCGGATATCGATTGGTGGCGTCCCATGGGACGGATCGTGCTGTCGGGCCGTTCAAGCCCGGTGGACATCATGGAACCCGCGCCCAACTTCCCGTCTGAGGATCGCCAGAAGCTGGCCGAGGCCGCCAATGTCGCATCTGAAGACGCGGTTAAGGCGCAGGCAATCGTTGATGAGCTAATAGCGAGATATCCAGAGGATGTGTCACTGGTCGCCTTGAAAGACCGCTACGCAAACCTTTCAGAGGGGGGTGCCTATGTCATGGGCTCGAAATAAGACAATCGCTCTGCGCGCCGCGGCTGTTGGCTCGGCGCTGTCAGCCCTTATTGGCGGAGGTGTCGCTTTCGCGGAGCCCGCGATCATCGTGAAGTCGACGGTCAAGGACTACAAGGTCGGGACCAAGATCGACGACCAAGACACCATTACACTGGCCGATGGCGATAAAGTCTCTGTCCTGACGACTAAGGGGTCGCGCACGATGAAGGGGCCCGGCACTTTTGTCGTCGGCGCCAACCCCAAATCCAACCGCAGCCGCTTTACAAACCTCAAACGACGCGGGGCTTCCACTCGGACCGATCCGGGTGCCGTAAGAAGCGCCATTACCGCCGATTCCGGAGCGCGCCTGACGCGCCCGAAAGTGTTCTATGTTGATGTCGCGCGATCGGGTCGTGTGTGCTTGTCGAATGTCCAGGATGTGAGCCTCTGGCGCCCCTATGATGACAAGCCCGCGACCTATCTGGTCAACGGCCCCGGCCTTGAGCAGCCTGTGACCGTGTTTTTCGCCGAGCGCAAAAGCGTCGCTCCGCCACCCGAACAGACACTAGCGCTTTCGGGTGGGGCGACTTACACGATCGTCGGCGGTGAAGCGGGCGAGGGCCCGGCAATGACAATGGCAAGCGTGACGATTGTCGATTTGAGACAGGATTACGCGCGCGCGGATCAACTGGCGGACGCTTTCTTTGAAAACGGCTGCATGGCGCAGTTTGAAGTCTTAAGCGAACGTCTGGTATCGGACGAATAGAGCTGGCGGCAGCCCGTTTCAGCGCGTGTGACATCCGTCACAGCGCCGCTGGACAAGGTGGGCTATTACGCTGGCACAGATCATGCGCAGTCGCTGGTTTGTCCGACTGGTCATCCACGGCTTGCCGCGCTACGTAACTTGTTGCAGTGCACTAACCCAACGGGCCTAACGGTCTTTGGAAGGAAAAAGGGGGGAGCTTATGTTCTCTGAGAAACTCAAAACCCGGCTGATCGGAGCCGCCATGGCTGGAGCTCTCATGTCCGGTCTGGGCGCCACCGCCGCTCACGCTGAGCCAGCGGTGGTCGTCAAATCGTCCGCTGGAAAATATCCGGTCGGCTCCAAAGTTGACGACGCCGCGACCATTACCCTTGGCAGCGGTGACAGCGTGACCGTGCTGACCAAGAAAGGCACGCGCACCATGAAGGGGCCAGGCACTTTCAAAGTTGGCGCGCAGCCCAAGTCCAACCGGGCGCGGTTTGCCAACCTGACCCGCACGCGGGCCGCCAGCCGCACCGCGACAGGGGCCGTGCGCAGCGCGGCGGTGGAAACGAAAGAGCGTCCGCTGAGCCCGAACCTCTATTATGTCGATGTCGCCAAATCGGGCACGATGTGCCTGACCAATCTCGGGCAAGTGCGTTTGTGGCGCCCATTCAACGAAGGCATCGAAACCTACACGGTGACCGACGCCGCGTCTAACGCGACCGTAGAGGTCACATTCGATGACGGTGAGAGTGTTGCTCCGCTCGACCCGGCTTTGATGACGGTAACCGAAGGGGTAAGCTACACCGTTAGCGGTCCCGAAGGCAGCGAAGCGGCGCTGGTGAACTTCACGGCGCTGGCCCAGCCGTACCGCGCGGCGGACCAACTGGCGACGGCCTTGGTAGAAAAGGGCTGCATGGGGCAGCTCGAACTGATGGGCGAGAAGCTCGGCGCGTAACCTGCGGCTTCGATCCGAAACAAAAAAGGCCCTGACGCTCTAACCGAGCGTCAGGGCCTTTTTGTTTGCTCAGGTGGTCGGCCTATTCAGCGGCCTCAAGCGGGTCGCCATTGGCGGGCTTGTTCTTCAATGGAACGCCCAACGGCAGGATTGGCATTTCTTGCGAACGCGGCGAATAACGACGCGCAAGTGTCTCCCATTCCAGCACCATCGTACCACCGGTCGCTTCATGGCGGCGGCGCCAGGCGGTCAGCATGTCGAGGCAAGCGTGGTCGATATAGGTCAGGTCTTCGACGTGAACGTGGACTTCGCTGCCCTGCTTCACCCGGTCAAGCGCGCCGGCCAGTTTGGGGATCGAGAAGAAGGTCGCCGATCCGTTCATCCGAATGTCCAGACGGTCATCGGAGGTTTCATCTACATCGATGTCGATATGGGTCATCACGTAAACGACCTTGGCCGTTGCCAACAAGAAGCCGAGGATGACACCGCTGAGCAGGTCAATGCCGACAACGCCGCCAAGCGTAACGAGATAAATCGCCAGCTCCCAACGGCCAAACTGCGTGATCTTCTTGATCTGCGCCAGATTGATCAGCTTATAGCCTGTGTAGACGAGGATCGCGGCCAAAACCGCGGTCGGGATGTTGTTGAGCAGCCAAGGTAGGGCTGCCACCGTTACCAGCAACCAAGCGCCGTGCAGGACAGCCGACCATTTCGTGACCGCGCCCGCTTGCACGTTCGCGGTTGAGCGCACGATAACGCCGGTCATAGGCAGCGCGCCAATCGCGCCGCAGAGCAGGTTCCCGATCCCTTGCGCGCGCAGTTCCTTATCGTAATCGGTGCGCACGCCAGAGTGCATCTGGTCCACCGCCGTAGCGCACAGCAGCGTTTCGGCGCTGGCGACGAAGGCAAAGATGAAACCTGTCAGAATGATCGCTGGAGTAATCGAACTGAACGCTTGGACCACCGGGATGTTGAGCGAGTCCACAAGACTGGCCGGCACATCAACCTTGGCGATCGGCAGTTGCAGCACTGCAGCGGCGACGGAGCCAACAATGACAGCCACCAACGGCGCCGGTATCATTTTCATGGCTGCGGGTTTGAACCGGTCCCAGGCGAAGATGCTGATGATCGTCACGATGCCCACAGCAGCCGCCAGGTGGTGGACGCTGCCGTCCATCGGGAAGATGCCTTTGTAGATCGATTCCGGAATCGCCATGATGTTGGCAATGCCTCCGCCACGCGGCGTGTCATCGACCATCACATGGATCTGCGAGGTCAGGATCAATACGCCAATCCCGGCCAGCATGCCGTGAATGACCGAGGGTGAAATCGCGCGGAACCATTGGCCCCATTTCAATATGCCTGCCGCCAGCTGCACCGCGCCCGCGATGAGCACGACGACGCCCAGCATCATCAGGCCGAATTCGGTGACCAACTCGTAGACCAGCACTGCCATCCCGGCGGCTGGCCCCGACACCTGCAGAGGCGATCCGGCGATAAGACCGACGACCAATCCGCCGATAATACCGGTGGCCAGGCCCAAGGCCGGTGGCGCGCCCGATGCAATGGCGATGCCCATGCACAGGGGCAGGGCAACAAGAAAAACCACAATCGAAGCCATAAACTCTCTGGCTTTCGAAATAGGGGCGGGAGCGTCGTTCGCAGGGATCGCGGTCATAGGAGGGCTCCGGGGGTGAGATCGTCCAAGTTAAATCGGCCTAAGCGTTGCTGAGCGCGAACGCTTAGGCCTTTGGTCGGGGTGTTGCCTTGTCCGGAAGCGCCAAACAAGACAATTCTACGGATTAGGGTTGATAGGGGAGTGAAGAATGGTGCTGAATGATCCGCAGCGTTCCCTCAGCGTCTTTCTTATAGCCCCAGCTCTTGTCGACCTTGGTCACGCCGCCGTCTTTGTCGGTGAATGTGACCCAGCCCATCCACAAGCCAACATCGCCTTCGATGAAGCTGGCTGAGGTTTCTGAGACGACTTCGCGCCATCCCTTAAGGCCAAAACCGCCATCGAGCGGATAGTTGTCATCATGGCCGACGAAATAGGCGAGCGCGCCTTCCTTGGTGGGGCGGAAGGTCTTTTCGCCGCTGGCCAGCGTTGGCTTGAACAGCACGTCGCCCATATTGTAGCCGTAGGCGGCGTCCAGCACGTCGCTGGCAAGCGCGCGGGCGGCGTCGATGCCCTCGGCTTCATAGGTCTTCGAAATGCTAACAAGAGCATCGCCCCAAGCTTTGCGGGCCTGCGCGAGTTCGTCTTGTGTGATCGCCATTTTGTATTCCTTTTTTGTATGTCACGCTGGTCGCTCAACAATTGAACGCGCGGGGCGTTCAGGCGTCGAGAGGGCGCACCTCACCGGCGAAGTTGTGTGTTTTCAGCGTATCCCTCCGTCGAAAACACCCTCCAACCGGATACGGGGTAGGTGTTGCCGCTTATGCAACGATGAATGGACTTTAGGGTTCCTTGATATTGAGAATGATTGCCCATTGGTCAAAAAACCAGCGATCGCCATGTGTGGGAAAGGCGAAAGAAAGAGGCGCGTGGCCCGCGTAACGCCTTGTATCAGCGGCGGCGCCGGCGCGACTCTCGATTACCAAGTTTTGCTTGTCAGGAAACACCCGCGGCTTAGTGCGTTGCGAAGTGATACTGATCCAAGTGCTCTCTTTGCCCCCCCAATGGCCTGTGTGTGCCCGCAGCATTTTGCTGCTGGGCGCTTTTGCCGTTTCCGGATGTGTGTCGATGGCGCCCAATCCTCAAACACCCGCTTTGGTGGCCGAGATACCCGAAGCCTTCGAAGAGGCGGGCGTGGACGCGGCGAAGGCGGAGTATCGCCCAGCCAACTGGTGGCGCGCCTTCGAAGACCCGGTGCTTGATGCGCTCGTCGCAAAGGCGCTTGCCAGCAATCTCGACATTGCTGAAAGCGCGGCACGTTTGCGGCAAGTGTCAGCGCAGGCGCGTATTTCGCGTGCCGCTTTGCTGCCGCAAGCCAATGTCAGCGGCAACGCGAGTGATACGAGCACGCCTATCGATGGTCTGGCGTTTGGCAACCTCGCCGGGGGGCAGCCGATCACCCGGATCGACAACCAAGCCTACACGCTCACCCTTGGCGCGTCTTACGAACTCGATCTGTTCGGCCGCAACCGCGACGACTTTCGCGCTTCGCAGAGAGACGCGACCGCCAGCGCAGCAGACCTGAAAACGGTGCAACTCAGCGCGGCCGCGGAGACGATTTCGGCGTACTTCGATTATGTCGACGCGGCGCGGCAGATCGCGCTGACTGAAAAGACCATTGATGCCTTGAGCGATCGCGCGCAGCGGACCGATGAACGGTTCGAGCGGGGGCTGGTCGATAGCCTTGAGCTTTATCAGATCCGGCAGGACTTGCGCTCAACCGAAGCTTCGCTGCCGCAACTACGCTCGGGCCTCGTCGCGACGAAATCGCGGCTTGCGCTGTTGCTGGGGACCTATCCGGGCCAGCTTAACGCGCTGCTCGACCAGCCTTTGCGCCCGCGTCTGGTGTTTGATCCTGTTCCCGCTGGCCTGCCGATGGATTTGCTGGCTCAGCGTCCGGATGTCGCCGCGAACTACGAGCGGCTGGAAGCGGCGCGCCTTCGCATTGGCGCGCGCCGGGCGGATCGGTTTCCCACGATTACGCTGACGCCCAGCATCGGGACGCAAGCCGGCGATCCGGGAGGCGCGTTTGATTTCGCCAACAACTGGGCCTCGTCTCTGGTCGCCGCCATCACCGCGCCTCTGTTCGACGGGGGACGGATCAAAGCCAACATCGCCTCCGCGCGGGCGCAATACGACCAACAAGCCGCCGCTTACGCCCGCAGCGTCATCACCGCCTTCGGAGAGGTGGAAAGCGCGCTCGCCGATTACGACGAACAGCGCGCGCGATACGCGCTAATCGCGGCGCAGATGGACGAGGCGCGCGGCAGCCTTGATCTGCAAAGCCGCCGGTTCGAAGCGGGCACGGGCGGCTATCTCGCTTATCTTGACGCGCTGCGCACGCTTTACGCGGTGGAGACCAGCCTGTCCTCCGCCGCGCGCGCCACCGCTTTGGCAAGGCTGGGCGTACACCGCGCGCTGGGCGGCGATTGGGTGCCGCGCGACAATTCTGAAAGTTCGGGCCAAGGGGAGGCTTCATGAGCCGCCAGCTTTTGTATTCGCTCCTGCTCTTAGCCGGGGGCACATTGATCGCGGCGTTTCTGATCTGGTTGCGTCCTGCGCCGGTGGAAGAAGAGCGCGTTGAGCAAGTGCCTTTGGTCGAAGTGGTGCCCTTGCAAGAGGCTTCGGGCGCGATCCCGGTGCTGGGTTCGGGCACCGTGCAGGCTCGCGAGGAGGTGACCATTGCGGCGGAGGTTTCCGGTCGACTGACTTATGTGAACCCCAATCTCCGCGAAGGCGGATCGGTCGCGAAAGGCGCGGTTTTGCTGCGCATCGATCAGAGTACTTACCTCAACCAAGTGCGGGTCGCGGAGGCCGATGTGGCCGCGCAAGGCGTGGTCGTGTTGGAGGCCGAAGAAGAGGTCGCCATCGCGCGTGAGGAACTCAATCGTTTCGCCGCCCGCGCACAGACGGTTGAGGACGCAGTCGATACGCGCATTCTCCCGCCGCGCGCGATGGAGACATCGGACGCCCAGCCTGCCGCACCCGCCGCAAGCAACGCCAGCCGGGGCCTCGCCACGCGCGAACCGCAGCTGGCGAGCGCCAAGGCCTCGCGCGACCGGGCGGAGGCGACTTTGTCGGACGCGAAGCTGGCGCTGGGGCGCACCGTGGTGCGCGCGCCGTTTGCGGGTCTCGTGCGCTCAGAAAGCGCGGCGATTGGCCAGTTGATCCAACCTGGCGAGACGCTGGGCGCGCTGGTCGCAACGGGAGCGTATGAAGTGCGCGTATCGCTGACGGCGGATGAGGCGGCGCTGATCCTCGGATTGCTCACGCCCTCGTCAGGCCGGGTCGCGGCGAGCGTCACCACGACCTATGGCGGCAAGACCTATCGCTGGCCCGCCTTTGTCGACCGCGCCAACGCGATCCTCGATTCCGCCACCCGCAATATCGAGGTCTATATCCGCGTGCCGTCCCCCTTGCGCGGTGGGCGTCCGACCGATGAAGCGGACAAAGGCCGCGCGCCGCCGCTGCTGCTCGGCGCGTTTGTCAATGTTGAGATCACCGGCGCGAGCCTCGACAGCTACGCCGCTGTTCCCAGCGAAGCGGTGCGTCCGGGGAACGAGATCTGGGTCGTGCGCGATGGCAAGCTGACAATCCTTCAGGTCCGCGTGATTCAGCGCAGCGACGAGGTCGCCTACATAAGCGCGCCCAGTCTTGATCAAGGCGGCGCGCTGGTGACCAGCAGCCTGACCGCGCCGATTGAAGGTATGCCGGTGCGCACCTCCGGCGCTCAAGAGGCCGCCACCGAATGAGCGCGGAAACGCCTCCCGTTTCAGCCCCGCCGCCACCAAGACCACGGCCCGGCGACCGCGCCCGCGACCGCAAGGGTATGATCGCCTTTATGGCGCGCAACGGCGTCGCCTCGAACCTGCTGATGATCGCCATGGTCATCGCCGGGATCGTCGCCTTTGGCCGCATCGTGCAGGAGGTGTTTCCCGAAAGCAGCCTCGACACGATCCGCGTGACCGTCGACTATCCCGGCGCGACCCCGGCGGAAATCGAGCAATCGATTGTCCAACGCGTCGAAGAGGCGGTTGAAGCGATCGAAGGCGTCGACAAGATCACCGCTACGGCCAGCGAAGGGCGCGGCACGGTCAATGTCCAGTTGGAAGAAGGCTCCGACATCGCCGCTGCGCTGGATGAGGTGAAGTCCGAGGTCGACCAGATCCAGACCTTCCCCGCCGAGGCCGACGAGCCCGATATTCGCGAGGTTACCACCCGCTCGGTCGTGCTGCGCATCGCGCTGTTCGGCGACATATCGGAGCGCTCGCTAAAAGAAACGGCCTTCGCGCTCGAAGACCAGATCGCCAATCTGCCCGAGGTTTCCTATGTCGAGACCAGCGCGGTGCGCGACTATCAGATATTTATTGATGTCAGTCAGGAACAGCTGCGCGCGCTCGGTCTTTCGCTGCCCGATGTGGCCGGGATCGTCAGCCAGTCGAGCCTCGACCGCTCCGCCGGATCGCTCGACACGCCGACCGAGGAAGTGCGCCTGCGCACCGTGGGCCAGAACTACGATCAGTCCGATTTTGAGGACATCATCGTCATCTCATCGGGCGACGGCGATTTGCTGCGGCTGGGCGATATTGCCGAGATCACCGACGGGTTCGAAGATGAGGACCTGATCGCGCGCTTTAACGATAAGCCGGTCGCTTTTGTGGACGTCTATCGCACCTCGGATGAGCGCGTGCTGGATGTCGCTGCGGCGGTAAAAGGCTACATGACGGACACCTACGCGCCGCCGCCGGGCGTGCAATACGCGGTTTGGAACGACCAGTCGCAGATCCTCGATGACCGATACCGCCTGCTGCTGCGCAACGCTGGGTTTGGTCTCATCCTTGTGTTGGTGGCGCTAACGCTCTTCCTCGATCTGAGGCTCGCCTTCTGGAGCGCTGTGGGCATCGGGGCGACGTTTACCGGCGCGGTGTTCATCCTCGACGCCATCGGGTCGAGCATCAACATGTTCTCGCTCTTCGGCTTTATCCTCGCGTTGGGTCTGGTGGTCGATGACGCGGTTGTCGTGGGTGAGAATATTTACGCCGAACGCGAAAACGGGCGAACGGGCGTGGGCGCGGCGATTGCAGGCGCGCAGCGGGTGCGCACGCCGGTGATCTTCGCGGTTCTGACCAGCATGGTCTCGGTCCTGCCCGTGCTCGCGACGGGCGGGGTGATCGGCAAGATCACTCAAGACGTGCCGTTGGTGGTGGTTGCGGTTCTGGCGCTCAGCCTGGTTGAGGCGCTGCTGGTCCTGCCGCATCACCTCTCTCACTTGCCTGCCGCCGGTGCGCACGCGGGCAACGCGATCACGCGCTTCTTTGAGCGGGTGCAGGGCGCAGTCGATCGCCGGTTCAAGGCCTTTGTTGAAGGGCCATTGAACAGAGCGCTCAATTTCTCGGTCAGGGCACCCGCTGTGGTCATCTCCGGTGCGGGAGCGCTCTTGATTGTCATGGTATCGCTGGTCCCAGCTGGGATCATCAAGACAAGCTTCTTCCCGGATATCGAAGGCGATGTGGTTTCCGCCACCGTCGAGTTACCGGCTGGCTCAACGGTGGAGCGCACCGCGAAAGTCGCCCAGAAAATCCGTTTGGCGGGCGACCGTGTGCTGGCGCGTTATCAGACCGAAGAGGAACGCGAGGCGGGGGTGCCGCCCTTCTTTGTCGAGGCAATCTATTCCACCGTTGGCCAACGCGCGACGGGGCAGGGCGGTCCGGGCGGGACGCGCACTTCTTCCGCGCCCAATCTCGCCGATGTGCAGATCGCGCTGATTACGGGCAGCGACCGGCCTGTCAGCGCGCGGCAGATCCAAGAGGAATGGCGCGAGGAAATCGGCGAGCTGCCCGAGGTGAAGAGCTTCTCTATCACTTCGGACGACATCGATTTTGGCGCGGCGATCAACGTGCAATTGTCCGACGCGAACACGGATGTTCTGGAGGACGCGCGCGACCGTACGATGGAAGGCATCGCGCGGATCAACGGCGCGTTCGACATATCCAGCGATCAGGACGCGGGGCTGCGCGAAATCGAACTGCGGCTCAAACCCGAAGCGCGCACTTTGGGCCTTACGCTCGAAGACCTCGCCAGCCAGGTTCGCGCGGCCTTCTTTGGCGCGGAAGCGGTGCGGGTGCAGCGCGGGCGGCAGGATGTGCGCGTCTATGTCCGCCTGCCCGAAGATGAGCGCAATTCGGTGGCTGATATCGACCGACTGCGCGTCCGCGTGCCCGGAGGCGGGTTCACGTCGCTCGCGGCAGTGGCCGAGGCCAACTTCACCGAAGCCCCGGCCACGATCCGGCGCGAAGCGGGTCGGCGCACGGTCTCTATCACCGCCGACGTCAACGAAGAGGCTATCAGCTCTAACGAAGCCAAAGCCTTTATCGAAAACGAGATCCTGCCGGCGATCATCGCGGATTATCCAACGCTCCAATACAAATTTGGTGGCGAGCAGGAAGAACAGTTGGAAGCCTTCGGCGGGCTGGGAAGTGCGTTTGTCATCGCGCTGATCGTGATTTACGCGCTGCTGGCTATCCCCTTCCGGTCTTACACCCAACCCTTGGTGATTATGGCCGCGATTCCGTTCGGAATGGTCGGCGGGCTGTTCGCGCACCTGTTGCTGGGGCTGGAGCTGGGGATTCTCTCGCTGTTCGGTTTTGTCAGCCTGGCGGGCGTTATCATCAACGGCAGTCTCGTCATGATCGATTTCTTTAACGAGAATATCTCTATCGGGATGAAGGAAGACGAAGCGATTGTGGACGCGGCGAAATCGCGCTTTCGCCCGATTATGCTGACCGCGGTTACGACCTTTCTGGGCGTCGCGCCGATCACCTTTGAGACGAGCCGTCAGGCGCAGTTCCTTATCCCGATGGCGGCCAGCCTTGGATTTGGCGTGCTGATTGGGACGGCGTTGCTGATGCTGGTGATTCCGGCGCTCGCCATTGTCCATTTTCGCGCGCGGCGCAGTTTCGGAAGACTGTGGCGCGGAGAGCTCGATGAGACGGAAACGACCAGTGAGGCTGTTCCCGCCGAATAAGGGCTTGCATTCGAATTATTGTGCAGTGCAATAAAGCGCGCAATGCGCATCGCGATAGTCGACGAGCGGGCCAGCCGCGCTTCCATCATCGAAGATGGGCTTTCCAGCCTGCCCGATTGCGAGCTGTTTGTTCTAACGCAGCGCGACGGATTGGTCGCGCGCATCGCTGAGATCGAGCCCGACATTGTCTTCATGGACCTGGGCAACCCCTCGCGCGACGTGTTGGAGGAATATTTCACCGTCAGCCGCGCTTTGTCGCACCCCATCGCCATGTTTGTGGACGAAAGCGACGACGATTCGATCGCGGCTTCGATCGATGCGGGCGTTTCGACCTATGTGGTCGATGGCCTGTCCGCCAAGCGGATCCAGCCGCTTTTGCAGATGACGATGCAGCGGTTTGAGGCCTTCGCTCGACTGGAAGCGGAGTTGGCAGAGGCGCAGGGCAAGCTCGCCGAGCGCGAGGTTGTCGACAAAGCCAAACGCATTTTGATGAAGACGAAGGGCGTGAACGAACCCGCCGCTTACGCCGAGCTGCGGCAAAAGGCGATGAGCTCCAACCGGCGGATCGCGGATATCGCCGACGCGGTGGTGACGGCGTACGAATTGATGAGGGACGGCCAATGACAACACGCCTGAATATCGGGTTCCTGCCGCTGGTGGACGCGTGCCTGCCGATCCTCGCGCACGAACATGGCTTCGCCGAAGAAGAGGGGCTTGAGCTGTCTTTTGTCCGCGATGTGTCGTGGGCGACGGTGTTGGACCGCCTGCTCTATGGCCATTCGGACGCCGCCCATATGCTCGCCCCGCTGGCGATTGCGACGACGTTGGGGCGTGGCCGTCCCGCGCAGAAACTGGCCGCGCCCTTCGTGCTGGGCCTTAACGGCAACGCGATCACGGTGTCGAACACGGTCGCGGATGCACTGGGATGCGATGGCGAGCTCGGCGGTCCGCAAGCGCTCGGCGCGCGTCTTAAAGAGGTTGCCGCCGCACGGAAGGCGGCTGGACGGCGGCTAAGGTTCGGCGTTGTCCATCGTTATTCCAGCCACAATTACATGCTGCGTTACTGGCTTGCTGGCGTGGGTATCCAGCCCGATGAGGACGTCGAAATCGTCACGATTGCGCCGCCATTCAGCGCCGACGCGCTGAAAGCGGGCGAGATTGACGTGTCCTGCGTGGGCGAACCGTGGAACTCCATCGCGGTGGAGCAGGGCGCGGGGCAGATCGTGCTCACCACTTCTCAGATTTGGCGGCGCGGCGTGGAAAAAGTGCTGGCGCTGAGAGCCGAGCGCCTGAAGGAAATCCAGCCCGCCATCGAAGGACTGATCCGCGCCATGCGCCGCGCCGGTGAACACTTTGTCGATCCCGCCAATTGGGACACCAACGCCGCAATCCTAGCGCGGCCCGAATATTGCGACGCCTCGCACAAGCTGGTGCGGCGGGCGATCTCTGATCGGTTGGTCCTCACTCCCGGCGGTGCGGAGCGCGAATATCCCGATTTCATGTTCCAATATCACGAGGCGGCGAACTTCCCCTGGGTCAGCCAGGCCGAATGGCTGTATTCGCAATTGGTGCGCTGGGACGGGATGGAATACGACGCGGCTGAGGCCGAGGCGGCGGCGAAGGTGTTCAAGCCCGGTGTCTATCGCAGCGCCTTGGCGGGCGGCAACGATCCGTTGCCCACATCTTCCTCCAAGGTCGAAGGCAGTGTGTCCGAAGCGCTACACGCGTCGACTCATAATGGGACTATCCTTCTGGAAAATAACACGTTTTTTGATGGAAAGAGCTTCGATCCAGACGCGCTTGAAGCCTATATCGCAGCGCAAAAGTAAGGAGTTTTCCATGCTGCGCTGCAAAATTACGTTTGCATGACTCTTACCATTCGGTTATTCGATTCGTGCACGCAACGAGTTTCCAGCGCAGGAAACTTACCTCTCTCTGCGTGATCGAACACAAATAGAAACGGCAACGTCGCCGCCCGGTTGCTTCCGACAGGGAAGCTGATCGAGGCGGCTTTTGGCGTTTGCCCACGCTTCCAGAGGCCTTTTGGGCCGCACACAGAACAAGGAAATCGGGTTATGGCAAAATCGGGTGGTTTCACATTTGATCGTCGCGGGGTCGTCGCCGCCGCTTTGGCCAGCGTGGCGCTGGTGGCGTGTGGTGATGCACCTGAGGCGGGCGAGGGCACCGTGGTGGCCGCGAGCGTCGATGGTGCGATTGAGAAACCCAACCTGAAATTCGGCTTCATCAAACTGACCGACATGGCGCCGCTCGCGATCGCGAAAGAGAAAGGCTATTTCGCCGAAGAAGGCCTTAACGTGACGCTGGAGCCGCAGGCGAACTGGAAGGTTCTGCTCGACGGCGTGATCGGCGGTCAGTTGGACGGCGCGCACATGCTGGCCGGCCAGCCGCTCGCCGCGACCATTGGATACGGCACCAAGGCCGACCTGATTGCCCCGCTCAGCCTCGACCTCAACGGCAACGCTATCACCCTGTCGAACAAGGTGTGGGACATGATCAAGGCCGACTTGCCCAAGGGCGCGGACGGCAAGCCGGTCCACCCCATCAGCGCCGAGGTCCTGAAACCGGTCGTCGCCAGCTTCGAAGAGCAGGGCAAGCCGTTCAACATGGGCATGGTCTTCCCGGTTTCGACGCACAATTACGAGCTGCGCTACTGGCTCGCCGCCGGTGGTCTGAAACCCGGCTATTACTCCGACGGCGACGTGCAGGGCGTGATTGACGCCGATGTGAAGCTGTCGGTAACCCCGCCGCCGCAAATGCCCGCGACGCTGGAAGCGGGCACGATTGAAGGGTACTGCGTGGGTGAGCCGTGGAACCAGGCGGCGGTCTTCAAAAAGATTGGTGTGCCGGTGATCACCGATGATCAGATCTGGAACGACAACCCGGAAAAGGTCTTTGGCCTGCGCGAAGATTTCGCTGAGAAGTACCCCGCCACCACCGCCGCGATGCTGCGCGCGATCATCAAGGCGCAGCAATGGCTCGACGCTGATGGCGGCGCGAACCGTAAGGAAGCGGTCGAGATCCTGTCGCGCCCCAACTATGTCGGCGCCGATGCGGAAGTGATTGCGGCGTCGATGACGGGTGTGTTCACCTTTGAACCGGGCGACACGCGCGAGGCAGAAGGCTTCAACATCTTCTTCGATAAGTACGCTGGCTATCCCTACTACTCCGACGCCATCTGGTATCTCACGCAGATGCGTCGCTGGGGCCAGATCGCGGACGACAAGAACGACCAGTGGTACTTTGACACCGCAAAGGCTGTGTATCGTCCTGACCTCTATCTCGCTGCGGCGAACAAGCTGGTCGAAGACGGCGTGATCCCAGAAGGCAGCGTGCCCGAAACCGACGGGTATCGTGGCGAGCAAGCGGGCTTCATCGACGGTATCACCTTCGATGGCTCTAAGCCCAATGACTACCTCGCGAAGTTCCCGATTGGTTTGAAAGCCGGTCAGAGCGTCACCGCTGCCGGTGTCTCGGGCACCTAAGCGCTTACCATCGTTCACTCAGCCTCACCCTCCACAGGAGCGCCCGAAATGGCCACCGCTTTTGCCGACTCCCAACCCACCGACACCGCTCCCGAGGAGCCGGCCGTGAGCGCGCCCGCGCCCGAGGCTAAGGCTCCTGCCAAAACGCCGGTGGGTGAAGAGGCGGAGACCAACCCGACGGTCCTGAAAATCAAAGCGGTGGCCGAAGGGCTGCTGTGGCCGATCATCGGGATTGTGGGTTTCCTTGGCCTATGGGCGGTGCTCGCGCCAACAGTGGACACCTCGCTCGGCACGCTGCCGGGTCCGGTGGAAGTGACCGAAGCGGGGTTCGGGCTCTTTGATGAATATTCGGCAGCCAAGGAGGCGGAAGCCGCGTTCTACGCGCAGCAGGACGCCAACAACGCAGCCGCCATTGCGGCGGGCAATCCGGCAGGCGTTCGCGACTTCACTTACGCGGGGCCGCCGACATTCCTTGATCAGATCATCACATCGCTGGAGACCGTCGCCCTCGGGTTCGCGCTCGCGACGCTGTTTGCGGTGCCGATTGGTCTGATGGCGGGGCTTAGCACGCGGTTCAACGCCGCGATCAATCCGCTGGTGCAGATCATGAAGCCGGTGAGCCCGCTGGCCTGGCTGCCGATTGTGACCATGGTTATCTCGGCGATGATCACCAGCGCCGATCCGCTGCTGCCCAAGGCGTTCGTGATCTCGGCCTTGGTCGTGATGCTGTGTTCGCTTTGGCCGACGTTGATCAACACCGCGGTGGGAACGAGCTCCATCGACAAGGACCTGCTCAATGTCGGCAAGGTGCTGCGGCTGGGCTGGTTCGACAAGCTGACCAAGCTCGTCCTGCCCGCGTCGTTGCCTTACATATTCACCGGTATGCGCCTGTCGCTGGGCGTGGGCTGGATGGTGCTGATCGCGGCGGAAATGCTCGCGCAGAACCCGGGTCTGGGCAAGTTCGTATGGGATGAATTCCAGAACGGTTCTTCGCAAAGCCTCAGCCGCATCATGTTCGCGGTGGTGGTCATCGGTCTGATCGGCTTCCTGCTCGACCGGATCATGATGGCGCTGCAAAATCTCGTCTCCAAGAACCGCACGGTTTGAGGGGAGCGCGCATGACTGACACGCCTTTTCTCTCGCTCAAGAACGTCCGCAAAGACTACACCGCCAAGACAGGCGAGATCACCGAAGTTCTGGGCGGGATCGATCTCGACATGGCCGAAGGTGAATTCGTGGCCATTCTGGGTTTCTCTGGCGCAGGCAAGACGACGCTGATCAACTCAATCGCCGGTTTGGTCGAACCGGACAGCGGATCGATGACTCTGCGCGGCAAGCCTATCGATGGGCCCGATAGTGAACGCGGATTGGTCTTCCAGTCCTACTCGCTCTTTCCGTGGCTCACCGTCGAACAGAATGTCGCGCTGGCGGTGGATGCGGTTCACAAGACCCGCTCCAAGGAAGATCGCAGGGCTCTGGTCCACCAAAAGGTTGAACTGGTTGGCCTTGGCCATGCGATGGACCGCAAACCCGCGCAGCTTTCGGGCGGTATGCGCCAACGTGTTGCGGTGGCGCGCGCCTTGGCGATGGAGCCGCAGATCCTGCTCTTGGATGAGCCGCTTTCCGCACTCGACGCGCTGACCCGCGCTAAGTTGCAGGACGAGATTGAGCGTATCCGCAAGGAAGAAGGCCGCACGATCCTGCTGGTCACTAACGACGTGGACGAAGCGCTTTTGCTAGCGGACCGGATTGCGGTGTTGACCCCGGCTCCAGCGGCCAAGATCGGCAAGATTTACGACGTCGATGTGGCGCGCCCGCGTGATCGTGAAGGCGTGAATGACGACGCCAATTATCAGGCGCTGCGCAAAGAGATCGTGGGCTATCTCGGCTCGCTCAATTCCGAAAGCGGCACTGTGGGCGAAAGCGCGATTGACCTGCCCAAGGTGACGCCGATTGATCTGCTGGCCAGCAAGAAAGAGAAAGAAGCGCCCCCGCAAGCCTATCTCGACGCGGCCAAAAGCGCGGTTGAGAAACGCTATCTGGAGTTCTTCAAACTCGACAAGGTTTACCCCACGCCCAAGGGGCCGCTCAAGGTGGTTGAGGACTTCAACCTGTTGATGGACAAGGGCGAGTTTATCTCGCTGATCGGCCACTCGGGCTGCGGCAAGTCGACCGTGCTGACGATGGCGGCGGGGCTTAACGAAATCAGTGGCGGCGGCATCGTCCTCGACAACCGCGAAATCGAAGCGGCCGGTCCGGATAAGGCGGTGGTGTTCCAGGCGCCAAGCCTGATGCCGTGGCTCACTGCGCGCCAGAATGTCGCTTTGGGTGTGGAGCGGGTGTACCCCCACGCTGCCAAAGCCGAACGCGGCGATATCGTCGACTATTACCTTGAACGGGTCGGTCTGGCTGATGCGAAGGACAAGCTCGCGGCGGAAATGTCGAACGGCATGCGCCAGCGCGTAGGAATTGCGCGGGCCTTTGCGCTTAGCCCACGTCTGTTGCTGCTCGATGAGCCTTTCGGCATGCTCGACAGCCTGACCCGCTGGGACTTGCAGGACGTGCTGGTTGAAACGTGGAACCGCACCAAAGTCACCGCGATCATGGTCACCCACGACGTCGACGAAGCCATCCTACTCGCCGACAGGGTGGTGATGATGACCAACGGCCCACGGGCAACCATAGGAAAGATACTGAAGGTAGACCTACCGCGCCCACGCGACCGCAAGGAACTGCTCGAACACCCGCAATTCTATCAATACCGGCAAGAGGTTTTGCACTTCCTCGCCGAATACGATCACGGTCCGGACGCCAAGGCGGCCTGACCCAACCAAGCTTCCAGGTGGTGAAGGGCGGCAACGGCGCCTCCTTTCGAACCAGCCACACCTCTCCGGCGGCGGGAACGTCGCGAAATTCGAGCAACGACGCTCGGCTTCCCATAACCATCACGCTCTCGAAAACGGGGGCGATAAGGGGGTCTTAATGCGTTCAACACTCAGTTCACTTCTTGCTCTCACCGCGCTTGGCTGCGGGGCGCCCGCATTGGCGGAAGGCAAGCCCTTTGGTCCGATGGAGATCGGTGACGGCGTCACCCTCGACCCGATCGTCGATGTCCGGTTTCGCGTGGAAACCGCGGAGCAAGACACCTTCGCTGACACCGCGGAAAGCGTCACGGTGCGAACCCGCGCGGGCGCCAATTTGAAATTTGCCAAGAACTTCTCGATCCTCGCCGAGGCTGAAGGCACGTTCCACCTCAAAGGCGATTTTAACGACACGCTGCCGGGCAATGGGATCGAACCCTTTCCGGTTATTGCCGACCCGGACAGCCTTGAGCTCAACCGCATTCAAGCGGCCTATAATGGGAAGAATGTCAGCGCAACGATTGGGCGTCAGCGCATCATCCTCGATGACGCGCGCTTTGTCGGCAATGTCGGCTGGCGTCAGAACGAACAGACGTTTGACGCAGGCCGCGTGAAGGCTAAACTTGGCTCGGTAACGGTCGACCAGACCTACGCCATTGGTCAGCGCACGATCTTTGGTTCGGAAAGCCCCAACAACGTCTTCGATGGCGAATTCGTCTTCACCAACGTCAAAGCGCCGCTAGGCGACAAGGTCACTTTCACCGGCTTTCGCTACGAAGTGAATTACGAAGACCGGCTGGCCTTCGCGAGCACGACCTACGGCGCAACCGCGATCGCCAAGTTTCCGGTGGGCGGCGTGATTCTCGGGCTCAAAGGAACCTTTGCCAGTCAAAGCGACGCGGGCCAGAACCCCAACGATTTCACAACCGAATATTACCTCGGCGAAGCCAGCGTGAGTGTTTCCGGCTTCACCTTGCGCGCGCAGCACGAAGTGCTGGGCAGCGATGGTGGCCGCTCGGCATTCCAAACGCCGCTTGCGACCGCGCACAAATTCAACGGCTACGCGGACCTGTTCCTTGTGACACCGGCGACGGGTCTCGCAGACACGAATGTGCGGCTGTCCAAGAAGTTCAAAGTACCTGGTCTCAAAAGCGGTCTCAACGTGCAACTCACCTATCACGAGTTCGAAAGCGACTTTGGCGACATCCAATACGGCACCGAATTCGACGCGGTCGTGAGCTTTAAGATCAAGGACGTCGCGATCCTGGCGAAGCTGGGCGATTACTACACCGATGGCTTTGGCCCGGACACGACTCGCTTCACCTTGCAAGCCGGCATCAGCTTTTAATCCAAGCCCCTCAGACCCTTACGGAGAGACCCAGTGAACGCGCAGACTTCCATTGAGAAAGGCCCAGAAGAGGTCACTCAGGAACGCCTTGTGGTGATTGGCAATGGCATGGCCGGGTGCCGCGCGGTGGAGGAAATCCTCAGCGCTAGCCCGGATCGCTACGCCATCACGATCTTCGGCGCCGAACCGCGCGTGAACTACAATCGCATCATGCTTTCCCCCGTTTTGGCGGGTGAAAAATGCTTTGATGAGATCGTGATCAACACGGAGGAATGGTACGAGGAAAACGGGATCACGCTGGTGAGCGGCGATCCCGTGATCCATATTGATCGCGAGGCGTGTCAGGTGGTGTCGCGGGGCGGGCGGATTGAGAGCTATGACAAGCTGCTGATCGCGACGGGTTCGGATCCCTTCGTTATTCCGGTGCCGGGCAAGGATCTGCCCGGCGTTGTGACCTTCCGCGATCTCGATGATGTCGAGGCGATGCTTAAGGCGGCCGAAACCAGCACGAAAGCGGTCGTGATCGGTGGTGGCCTGTTGGGCTTGGAGGCGGCGCACGGTCTGTCCTTGCGCGGTATGGACGTGACAGTCCTGCACCTGATGCCCACGCTGATGGAGCGGCAACTGGACGAGGCGGCGGGCTATCTGCTCAAGTCCGAGCTCGAAGGGCGTGGCATGAAAATCCTGACCGGCGCGGACACCGCTGAGATCATCGAGAAAGATGGTCATGTGGGTGGTGTCAAGTTGAAGGACGGCGCCGAAGTGGAGGCCGACTTGGTCGTGATGGCCGTTGGCATCCGTCCCAATGGCACACTGGCAAAGAACTCCGGGATTGAGGTCGAGCGGGGCATTGTCGTTGACGACGATATGGTTTCCTCGGATCCCAACGTCCTTGCTGTGGGTGAATGTGTCCAGCACCGCGGCGAATGCTACGGCCTCGTCGCGCCTTTGTGGGATATGTGCCGGGCTTTGGCCGCTGGTCTTGCGGCCACGCCCAAGCCTTATGAGGGGTCGGTCACTTCGACCAAGCTGAAAGTGTCGGGCGTGGACCTGTTCTCCGCCGGTGATTTCTCCGGTGGTGACGATTGCGAAGATATCGTCATGCGCGACGCCTCACGCGGCATCTACAAGCGCGTGGTGGTCAAGGACGACAAGGTGGTCGGCGCGGTTCTGTATGGAGATACGCAGGACGGGAACTGGTACTTCGACCTGCTCAAGACCCAGGAAGACGTTTCCGACATTCGCGAGGCGTTAATCTTCGGACAGGCCTTCGCGTCGGGAGGGTCCGCGCTGGACCCTAACGCCGCCGTTGCAGCGCTTTCGGACGACGCAGAAATCTGCGGCTGCAACGGTGTGTCCAAAGGTCAGGTAGTGGGTTGCATCAAAGAGGGCGCCAACAGTGTCGACGCGGTGCGCGCGACCTGTAAGGCTTCGGCCAGCTGCGGATCGTGCACCGATCTGGTTGAAAGCCTGCTCGACCTCACACTTGGCGACGAAGTCGAAGAGAGCGCGCAAACGATGTGCGGCTGCACCAGTTTCGGCCACGATCATGTTCGTAAGGCCATCGTGGAACAGGGCTATATGTCCATCCCTGAAGTGATGCAGGAACTGCACTGGTCAACGCCTGATGGCTGTTCGAAATGCCGCCCGGCGCTCAACTATTATCTGCTGTGCGCGGCTCCCGGCGAATATGTCGACGATCAGAAAAGCCGGTTCGTCAACGAGCGCCTGCACGCCAACATTCAAAAGGACGGCACCTACTCGGTCGTTCCGCGCATGTGGGGCGGGATCACGAACCCGCGCGAGCTGCGCGCGATCGCCGATGTTACAGAGAAGTACAACGCTCGCATGGTCAAAGTGACCGGCGGCCAGAGGCTCGACATCTTTGGCATCAAGAAGGAAGACTTGCCTGCCGTGTGGGCCGATCTCAACGCGGCGGGGATGGTTTCGGGCCACGCGTACGGTAAAAGCCTGCGCACTGTAAAAACCTGCGTGGGTAGCGAATGGTGCCGTTTCGGCACGCAGGATTCAACCGGGCTCGGCGTCAAGCTCGAACAGATGAGCTGGGGCAGCTGGATGCCGCACAAGTTCAAGATGGCTGTCAGCGGTTGCCCGCGCAATTGCGCTGAGGCGACGATCAAGGATTTCGGCGTGGTCTGTGTGGATAGCGGGTATGAAATCCACATTGGCGGCAATGGCGGGATCAAAGTGCGTGTCACCGACCTGCTCACTCGTGTCGACACCGAGGAGGAGGCGCTAGAGCTGAGCGCCGCATTTATCCAGCTCTACCGTGAAGACGCCTGGTACTTGGAACGCACCGCGCCATGGGTTGAGCGCAAGGGGCTCGATTGGGTCAAAGCGCAACTGTTTGATGACCCGGCGACTGTGCCTGCGCTGGCTGAACGCTTTCGCTTTTCGCAGAGCTTCTTCCAGGACGATCCGTGGGCTGAACGCGCCGCAGGGGACCGGGCGGACCTGCACAGCCATGTCGGCAGCATCGGCGGGGGGCCTCCCGCTGATGGCGCGATCAAAGCGGTGGAGCCGGCCGAATGAGCGGTGTAACACCAGAATGGGTGAACATTTGTGAGACCACGGCAATCGAACCCGGCATGGCTGGGACCGTCCCGGTTGAAGGCGCAGATGAGATCGCGATCTTCCACACGATTGGCGGGGAATTCTACGCGTTGGTCAACAAGTGTCCGCACAAGGGCGGTCCGCTTTCACAAGGCATCGTGCATGGCGACAGCGTGTCGTGCCCTCTGCACAATTGGCGTATTTCATTAAAGTCGGGAGAGGCCCTGGGCGAGGATGAGGGCTGCACGCCCACCATCCCGCTCAAGGTTGAAGGGACCAGCATTTTCCTCGACCGGGCGGCGATTTTGGCGCGCCAATCCGCTTAGGGGCCGCGCGTCGTGGGATCGATCAAGACCACTTGCGCCTATTGCGGCGTGGGCTGCGGGATCACCGCGAAAGTGACGGGCGCGCGCTCGGTCGAGATCGCGGGCGATAAGGGCCATCCGGCTAACCATGGCGCGCTGTGTTCGAAGGGCACGCATCTCGGCGAGACGGTCGGTCTTGAGGGTCGCCTCTTGCATCCCATGATCGGGAATGAGCGTGTCTCCTGGGATCACGCAACGGCCGAAGTCGCGCAGCGCATGAAGTCTTGCATCGACGAGCACGGCCCGGACAGCGTCGCGTTCTATGTCTCGGGGCAGCTTCTTACCGAGGACTATTACGTCGCGAACAAGCTGATGAAGGGCTTTGTCGGAAGCGGTAATATCGACACCAATTCAAGGCTTTGCATGGCCAGCGCGGTCGCCGCGCATAACCGCGCTTTTGGCGAGGATATTGTCCCGTGCACCTATAAGGATCTCGATCACGCGGATGTAATTCTGCTGGTCGGTTCGAACACGGCGTGGTGCCACCCCGTAATCTGGCAACGTATAGAGCGGGCGCGCGAAGCGAACGGCACCAAGCTGGTGGTGATCGACCCGCGCCGCACCGAGACCGCCGAGCGCGCGGATCTGCATATCCCGGTCGCGCCCGACGGTGATGTGGCCTTGTTTGAGGCGCTCCTAGCAGCACAGAAAGTGGACAGAGAGGCTACAGAGGCGGTCTGTGAGGTCCCTGAAGGCTTTTGGGATCGGCCACACGTTGCCCATGGCATCGACCCGGTCCTGTTTGAAAGCCTCTCTGCGATGATTGCGGGTTCGGAGCGCTTGATCACTCTGTTCAGTCAGGGCGCGAACCAGTCACGCTGCGGCACGGACAAAGGCAACGCCATCATCAACCTCCACCTCGCCACCGGACACATCAATCGGCGCGGGGCGGGACCGTTCAGCATTACCGGACAACCCAACGCGATGGGTGGGCGCGAGGTTGGCGGGCTGGCGAATATGCTGGCATGCCATCTGGGTTTCTCGGACGAAGAACGCGCAAATGTCTCCGAGTTTTGGAAGACCGATCGATTGACGCCGGGACCGGGCCTGAAAGCGGTCGATCTGTTTGAAGCGGTCCATCGCGGCGAGATCAAGTTCGTCTGGGTGATGGCGACTAATCCTGCGGTCTCGATGCCAAACGCAGGCCGTGTGCGCGAAGCGCTTGAGAAATGCGAGACTGTGGTGGTCTCTGATGTGCTTGAGGACACTGACACCGGGCGCTTTGCCGATATTCGTCTGCCCGCTTTGGCATGGGGCGAGAAAGATGGGGTGGTCACCAATTCGGACCGCATCGTCAGCCGCCAGCGGGCCCTTTTCCCAGCGCCTGGAGAGACGCGTGCGGATTGGCGGATCATTGCCGATGTGGCGAGCGCGATGGGTTTTGAAGCCGGGTTTGACTTCCCCACGACTGCCAGCGTCTTTCGCGAGTATGCGGCGATGACCGCGCTTTCGGTGAAGCACGGCAAGAAGCTGGACCTCACGGCATGGGCCGAGCGCAGCGACGATGAGTTTGACGCCATGACGCCATTTCGTTGGGGCGGGGATCATCCGCTGGCCACAGGTGCGCCAACGCCTTCGGGCAAACCCCGTTTGGTTGCGGTCACCGCTCCGGCGCCGCGCACTATTTCGAGAGACTTTCCCATGCGGCTCAACACGGGTCGATATCGCGATCAGTGGCACACGATGACCCGAACCGGGTACAGCCCGCGTTTGGCGCATCATCGGCGTGAACCTTTGGTTGAGATTAATCCAAGAGACGCTCTGGCGCTGGATATCGCCGATGGCGATTTGTGCGAGGTCGCGACGAAGCGTGGCCAAAGCCTTTTTCGCGCGACGCTTTCCGAAGGGCAAGCGTGCGGCGCTCTTTTCGTGCCGATGCATTGGACCGACATTGTCGCTTCCGTAGACACGGGACGCACCGGTCGCCTGGCGAGCGCTGATACCGATCCGATTTCAGGCCAACCCGGTTTCAAAGACGCGGCGGCAAAGATTGAACGGTTCGATCCCGTATGGCGGGGCTTTCTTGTATCGCGAGAGGCACTCGCTCCTGCTGACTGCGACTACGCGGTTCGCAGCCGCGTTGATGGCGGCTGGCTTTACGAATTGGCGGGCCTGAGCGCCGCCGACCCAGAGGCCTTCCTGCCCGAGGGTGACATCAGCGAAGTGACATATCCCTCCAAAGGCATGCGGCGCTACGCCGTCAGCGACGAACACGGCGTCCTGGTCTCGGCCTTATTCCTCACCCAAGCCGGCGATTTGCCAAGGCGCGATTGGGTAGCCGCCCAAATCGGAAAGCCCATCGATGATCCCATGGCGCTGCTCGCTGGGAGACCCCGTGTAGCGCCGCCCGATCGCGGCGCAATCGTGTGCGTGTGCCACGACGTAGGCGTGATTGAGATCGAAGCCACCATCGCCGCCGGTGCTTGCAACGTGGCCGCCATAGGAGCGGGCTGCCGCGCTGGCACCAATTGCGGATCGTGCCGCCCAGAGCTCGCGCGGATGCTGGACGAATGCAACACCGAGATGAAGGAAGCGGCGGAATGAACGATTTTCCAGAAGGCAGCGTGTGGCTGGTGGGAGCAGGGCCCGGCGACCCTGAACTGCTTACTCGCAAAGCCGAACGGCTTTTGCGCACCGCCGATGTGGTCTTTTATGACGCATTGGTTAGCGAAGGCGTTCTCGATATTATCCCGCTCGCGACACCGCGCCATTCCGTGGGCAAGCGCGCGGGGCGACATTCCGTGCCGCAGCCGATGATATGCGACGCGATCGTGAAGGCGGCCTTGTCCGGCCAGCGCGTGGTGCGCCTTAAAGGGGGCGACCCATCCATCTTCGGCCGCGCCAACGAAGAACTCGACGCTTGCCGTGAAAACGGAATCGAGGTGCAGATCTGCGCGGGAGTCACCACGGCCAGCGCCGCTGCGGCGAGTCTTGGCACATCTTTGACAACGCGGGGCTTGGCTCGGCGCCTGACCTTTGTGACCGCCCACACCGCTAAAGGACAAGCGCCCGAATTGGATTGGGAGTCGCTCGCCGATCCCGAGGCCACTATTGCGGTCTATATGGGCAAATCCGCGGCCAGCGTCGTATCGAGTGGACTGATTGCGGTCGGTTTATCGCCTGAAACGCCAGTCGCATTACTTGAGAATGTGAGCCTCCCTGATGAACGCATTTTCACCACCACGCTCAAGCTCCTACCGGTCTCGGCCAAATCGGCTTTGGGTCATGGGCCCGCGTTGATCCTTATCGGGGCCGTCACTCAAGCGGGCCTGTCCAAGGCGCGCGCCGCGATTCAAAATCAGGCGCACCGCACTCTCGCCATTGCCTAACGCGGCGTCGTACCCTTATCCCTATAGTCCATTGAGGCGTTAGGGATCGGGACCGGTATGATCGTAAAAATCGCCGCTTTTGAAGACGAAGAGCGGATTGCATCGCTTAGGGAAAAGCTAGGCAAGCTCAACTGGCGCGATGGGCGTGAAACCGCCGGATCCGTGGCCAAGAAGGTCAAGCGCAACTTGCAGGCGATCGCAAATGACGAGCCTGGAAAAGCGATCCGCGCGGAGCTTCAGCCGATCATCGCCGACAACCGCGTGGTTCGCGCCGCGGCAAGGCCACGGCGTATTTCACCGCTGCTGATCAGCAAGACCGCCGATGGCGGGCACTACGGCCCACATGTCGATAACGCGCTCATGGGCAAGGGCACCAATCGTATCCGCACCGATATGTCGTTCACTCTGTTTTTGAGCAATTCCGCCGACTACGAAGGTGGGGAGCTTGTCATCCACACCGCCGGCATGACGCAGGTCGTGAAAGGGGATTGGGGACAATTGGTTCTCTATCCCTCGACCTCAATCCACGAGGTGAAGCCCGTGACAAGCGGTGAACGGATTGTATGCGTGGGCTGGATTGAAAGCCTTGTTCCCGACCCCACACAGCGCGAATTGCTGTTCGATATGGAAAACCTGCGCAGCAGCCTTCGCCAAAAACTCGATCACCAATCGCCCGAATTGCTGACCCTAGACAAGTCGATGTCCAATTTAGTGCGCATGTGGAGCCAATCCTGAGCGGATTGGTGCAAGCTTCGCAACAAAGTGATTTTATGCGGCATTTTGCGTAGGGCAAAATAGGGTGCAGCGACAATTGGAGGTTGCATCCGAGCCGTACAATTGGAACAAGAGGCACGGGTCGAAAAGAAGAGTCGAGCTTTGTGGCTCGGTAATGACGGGACTTTACAATTGTCGCTACGACGCTTTTGCTAGAACCAAGTGGTTGTTTGCAGGGCGTGTTGCTCTTTAGGGAGTGGCTTTTGAAGCGGCATTGATGCGCATTTGCAGCGCATCGGCTTGTAAACGATGTTGGGTGCGACCGCATCTCGTGGGGGTAGGAGATGACACTAGGAGCAGCGCCGGTGAAAACCGGACGGATGGCCATCGGGGCGGAGCGTAATCCGACTCGTGCATCGAACACCGAGCGTGGCGGAGCGCTGCGTGGCGCTTTGACGCTGTGCTTAGTGGCGTGTCTTGCGATGTTCTTCCCCGTGGCTAGCGCAAACAGCAATTCTATGTCGTCTGGCGCCCGCTATGAGGGTGTGGCGACCTGCGCGGGCTCCACTTGTCACGGTCGGGCGGAAGGCAACGGCGCTGTTGTGCGCCAAGATGAGATTTCAACCTGGCAGTCTCCTTCTTCTCAAAGCGGAGCTCACAGCCGGGCTTACGCTGTTCTTGCGGGGCGTCGTGGCCAACAGATCGCAGACAGCCTTGGGCTAGGTCCGGCAACGCAGGCAGCCGATTGCCTTGGGTGTCACGCGACCTTCGCCCCGAAGAAGCAGCGCGGTCCGCGTTTTAGCCTCGCCGATGGTGTCGGCTGTGAGAGCTGTCATGGACCCGCTGAGAGATGGCTGGCCAGTCACTATGCACGCCCCGCTACGCATGCCTCAAATGTTGCGGATGGCCTGATACCGCTCGATCAACCCAAGGTGCGCGCCAATAACTGTCTTGATTGCCACTACGGATCGAAAAACCGCGGTCAGTTTGTGACCCATGCCATGATGGCGGCAGGGCATCCGCGCGTATCGTTTGAGCTCGACCTGTTTAGCGCGCTTCAGCAGCACCACGACGAAGACGACGACTACCGTCAGCGCAAAGGCCGGATGAATTCGGTGCGGCTATGGGCAGTGGGCCAGGCCGAAGCGGTCAAGCGTTCGACAGGGCTCTTCACCGATGCGAAATACGGAATGGAAGGGGCCTTTCCGCAGTTCTACTTTTATGACTGCCATTCGTGCCACCGGACCATTCAGGATTCGGACAAGCGTCGCCTAACGTTTGAGGCGAACCCGTCTCGTCCGATCCCGTTCGGCAATCCGCCGTTCAACGATGAGAACATCATCATGCTTTCAGCTGTGGCGAAGGCGTTGGTGCCGGGGCAGGCGGATAACTTCCTTCAAGCCAGTCGCACCTTTCACAAAGCGATGGGCAGCGGCACTGGCAGCGAAGCGCGCGCAGCCGCCAACGCTTTGGGTAAGCGCGCTGGCGCGTTGTCCAACGCTTTGAGCCAACGCGCGTACGCTAACGCCGATGCGTTCAAGGTGATCGACATGATTTCCGGCAAGGCGACCAAAGCGCGCTTCACGGACTATTCCGGTTCGGTTCAGGCGGTGATGGCGATCGATACGCTGCTAAACGCGCTGGTGCGCGAAGGCCGGGTGACGGTGGCGGCTGCCGCGGGCATTCGCGCCAATATCAACAAGGCCTACCAAGCCGTGGAAGAGCCCAACGCCTACCGTCCGGTTGACTTCCGTGTGGCGCTCGGTTCCGCTTCGTCCGCTATCGCAAGGTTGCGTTGAACGATGCGGGGGGGATGGAAAAAAGCGGCCACTCTCGGGGTACTCGCCCCGGTTCTAATCCTGTCGGCCTGTGGTGGTGAGAACGGCCCGCAGCCCACAGCGGGTGGTCCGGGTTCTGGCAATCCGCCACCTGCGCCTCCTCCGCCAGCGCCGCCGACCAATGGCGGGGTGTACACTTTCCCGGCTCAAGAAAGCCTGAGCGCTGACGAAGTCGGGCAAATTATCGCGCAAGCGGCCTCGCAAGCGAGCGCGCAAGGCGCATCGGCGACGATCGCTGTCGTGGACCGGGTCGGCAATGTCCTGGGTGTTTTTCGCATGCCCAACGCGCCCACACTCGCGCGGGTGAGCGCGGCGCCGAATGGCGACAATATCGACATTCAGAACCTCGACGTGCCGAGCGAGGCGGCGGCGATCGCCAAGGCGATTACGGGAGCGTATCTGTCGAGCGGCGGCAACGCTTTCACGACCCGAACCGCAAGCCAGATCGTCCAAGAACACTTCCCACCGGCCCCGACCACGGTGGGTTTGGAAAGCGGGCCGCTCTTCGGCGTGCAGTTCAGCTCGCTCCCTTGTTCAGACCTCACCGCTCGCGCTGAAGATGGCATGATCGGGCCGCAGCGTTCTCCGCTGGGTCTTGCAGCGGACGCCGGTGGCTTCCCACTTTACAAGAACGGCGTGGTGGTTGGCGGCGTTGGCGTGCTGGCGGATGGCGAATATTCGTTCGATCCCAACACGCTCGACATTGATAACGATGTGGACGAGGTTATCGCGCTGGCTGGCACCGTCGGTTTCGAAGCGCCGATATCGATCCGTGCAGAGCGGATTACAGCGGACGGCACGCAACTGCGATTTTCCGACGCAGATTTCAATCAAGTCGGTGATGTTGCGGGGGCCAGTTTCGCGGGCACGGCTGGCGAATTGCTTCCAGTGCGCAGCTACTTCGACGGAATGGCCCTTAGAGCCGGCACGGCTTACGGATCAGAAGCCTCTGGCGTCCGACCATCGACAGCTGCGGAATTCTCGATTTCGGATGCCTATGTTCTTAGCGATGGTGCCGGAGCAAACCGCTTCCCGATCCGTGCGGGCACGGACGCCGATGATGGCCCCGCGATCACCGAAGACGAAGCGCGCGTCATCCTCGAAGAAGCGTTTACCGTGATGAGCCGAGCGCGCGCTCAGATCCGCCGTCCGCTGGATAGCCCGGCGGAAGTGACCATAAGTCTGGTCGACACACGAGGGCGAATTCTGGGCATTGTGCGCGCACCTGACGCACCGATCTTCGGCACCGATGTAAGCTTGCAAAAGGCGCGCACAGCGAGCTTTTTCTCCAATCGCGTCGCGGCGGATGAATTGCTGGCGGCCGATCCCAACGCGCCACCAGAGCTTCGTGAAGTGCCGCTCTACGTTGAGCGGGTGCGCACGTTCTTGGGCGACCCAACCGCGCTGACCGGGACATTTGCTTTTGCTGACCGGTCAGGCGGCAACCTCTCGCGGCCCTTCTTCCCTGATGGTGAAGTGGGGCGGCCGCATGGGCCTCTTTCGCGGCCTATCGAACAGTTCAATCCTTTCTCCACTGGCCTGCAATCCGCGCTGGTTCTCTTCAATCTCGCTGCGCACCTTGAGTTCGTGACGGGGGCAAGCAACACGGACACTCCCCGCAATTGCACGGGACTTCCGCAGACCCCGTCTGGCGGGACGCGGCTAGATAACGGGATTCAGATCTTCCCGGGCTCTGTGCCCGTTTATCGTGATGGAACGCTGGTCGGAGGGCTTGGTGTTTCGGGCGACGGAATCGACCAGGATGACATGATCAGCTTCCTGGGCACCAATAACGCAGGCGTCCGCCTCAACACCGGCATCGGCAACGCGCCGAACGAAATTCGAGCGGATAGAATCGTGGTCCAAGTGGGCAGCCGCGAAGTGCGCTTGCGATACGTCAATTGTCCGTTTGCACCCTTCCTCGATACCGACGAACAGAATGTGTGTGAGGGGCTGTAGGTATGGGTATGCTGACCATTCCCGCCGCGCTTGCTCCACTGGCTTTCACCGTTCAGGCGGTGCCAGCCGATGTGCGGATGCAGGACGAAGCTCCCGCTCCGGAAGCGGAACCGTCACGCCAACCCGCGCCCGAAACGCAAGAGCAACCCGAACCTAGCCCGCCGCCGGAGGGGCTCAACACTACACAAAAGACTGATCCCAAGCCGCTCGATCCTGAATCGATCGAGGGACGGATGCGTCCGGGCTACACGCAGTTGCTGCCGGACGCGATTGATCAGACCAACGAAGGCGCCGTGCGCGCGCCGCCACCCCAGGCGTTTCCAGTGGATCAGGTGCCGATCCCCGATCGCTGGCGCTTGATTCAGGGACTTGGGTTGGTTGAGGAAGACTTGCTCGATCCGTACAATCAAAACACTTATAAGGGTGACCGCCCGATCAACCGGGACAAGGTTCCTTGGCTTCCGATCAAGGGCGACGATTGGTTCTTCGTTGCCAACCTGATTTCGGACACGGTGTACGAACCGCGCACCTTCCCGATTCCGGTCGGTATTCAAACGACCGAAGATCCGGATCGTGTCGACGTCTTCGGCAACGATTTCAGCAATGTCCTGTCCCAGACGTTCATCGGCGGCTTCGCGCTGCTGAAAGGCAGCACGGCGTACAAACCGCCAAGCATCGAATACCGTCTGACGCTGGCTTACAACGTCAATTATGTGACCGTGCCGGAGCGGCGTGTGTTGTTCGTGGAGCCGTCTAAGGGTACCACTCGTCTCGACCACTTCCTCGGCGTGCAGGAAGCGTTTGTCGACTACCACTTCACCGCGCTTGATAACGACCGGTTTGACTTCGTCTCTATCCGCGCCGGTATTCAGCCGTTTCAGGCTGACTTCCGCGGTTTCCTGTTTCAGGATCAGCAGTTGGGCGTGCGCCTGTTTGGCAACCGCGACAACAACCGCTTGCAGTTCAACCTGGCGGCGTTTTGGCGGCTCGAGAAAGATACGAACTCGGGCCTCAACTCCGTGGTGCAACGTCCGCGCGATGATTTTGTTTTCTTTGCCAATGTCTACCGTCAGGATTTCCTAATCCCGGCGCTGACGAGCCAATTCACCATCGCGTATAATCGCAACCGCGAAGCCAACGATATCGAGATTGACGATAACGGCTTCCCCGTGCGCCCGGCGTTGCTCGGCACTTTGCGCGGTCGCGAATACGATGTGTTCTACCTCGGCTATAACGTCGATGGCCGAATTGGCCGGATTAACGTGACCGGCAGCGCCTATTGGGCTCTGGGTGAGGATCGCAACAACTTCTTCACCGACCGTCCAGCGGACATCAACGCAACCTTTGCGGCGGCTGAGCTTAGCTATGACAAGGACTGGATGCGCTTCCGTTTGTCTGGCCTCTACGCCAGCGGCGATGACGATCCGTTTGATGACACCGAAGGCGGCTTTGACGCGATCTTTGAAAACCCCGTCTTTGCGGGCGCGGACACGTCCTACTGGATCCGGCAGACGATCCCATTTGCAGGCGGTGGCCGCGCGGTTTCGCTGAACAACCGCAACGGCGTTCTGAACGCGCTGCGCCCGTCGAAAGAGCAGGGGCAGTCCAACTTCAACAACCCGGGCACGATCCTTGTCGGCGCCGGCTTTGACTTTGACCTGACGCCTGAATTCCGCCTGACCGGCAACGCGAACCACCTTTGGTTTGAAAACACCGCGACGCTCGAAAACCTACGTATCGAAGGGTCGATCCCGAAAGATATCGGCTACGATCTGTCGGTGTCGGCGATTTGGCGGCCCAAGGCGAACCAGAACATTGTGGCGCGGCTTTCCGCAGCGACGCTGGTCGCGGGCGATGGCTTCAAAGACCTCTTTGACAACCTTGGCAACCAGAACGAGTTCTTCTCCGTGCTCGCTAACGTGACGTTGACCTACTGATGACGAAACTGATGCACCTTCCGCGCTTGACGCACCTGTTTTTGGCCCTGGCGTTCGTAGCTCTCGGCCTTGCTGTGGCGCTGCCGAGTGCGCAGGCCGCCGACAAGGTCAAGAAAGTCTACCGCGATTACGCCGCGATGGGCGTTTTGGTGGATCCGGCCCCCGCAAACCAGTCGGTCGCGGATATGGATCGAAAGTCGGAAGGGTGCCTGACCTGTCATATCAAGACCGACGCGCCGACGATGCACACTACGCCGGCGGTGCGTCTTGGTTGCGTCGATTGCCACGGCGGCAATCCGAAGGTGCGCGGCAATTCTGAACTCCCGCATGATCACCCCGACTACGTGGCGGCGCGCGACTCCGCGCACGTTCTGCCGACGCAGCCGGATAGCTGGCATTTCCCATCTTCAGCGAACCCCAAGCAGTCGTACACTCTGCTAAATTCGGAATCGCCAGAGTTTGTGAAGTTTGTGAACCCGTCGGACTACCGCGTGGCGCGCGAAGCCTGCGGGAACTGCCACATTCAGGCAATTGAAGCGGCTGAGCGTTCCATCATGGCTACCGGTGCGATGCTGTGGGGCGGGGCGGCTTACAACAACGGTATTCTGCCCTTCAAAAACTATCTGCTTGGTGAGGCGTACACGCGTAACGGCAAGCCAGCGAAGCTGAGCTCAGTTGCTTACGGCGAAGACGGCAAGCTGTCGCAGAAGCAAGTCGATCGCGGTGTCCTCGCGGATCTTTATCCACTGCCCACATGGCACGTGATCCCGCCGGGCGATGTTTTCCGCGTGTTTGAGCGCGGTGGACGCACGATCAACTCACAATTCCCGGAAATCGGCTTGCCTAACCCGACGGGGCGCATCCAGATCCTTGAAGAGCCGGGCCGCCCGGATCTTAAGCAGTCAAACCGTGGTCCGGGCACCGGCCTTCGCGTCGCGATCCCTGCGCTCAACATTCACAAGACACGCCTCAACGATCCGTTCACTTGGTTCATGGGCACAAACGATCAACCGGGCGATTACCGCCATTCGGGTTGTGCCGCGTGCCACGTGGTTTACGCTAACGACCGCGAGCCGCGTCACTCGCTGATTTACGCCAAGTATGGTCGCGACGGGCAAACGATTACCGTCGATCCGACAATCGCGGACAAGTACGAGAAGGATCACTACGGCGATCACGGTGGCAAAGGCCACAAGAATGATCACGGAGAGGATCACAAGACCGATAAAGTCGCTGGAAACTTCCTGCCCGACGTCTATCCGCCCAAATCGCCAGACGGTCACGCGCCGGCTCCGACCAGCGGCCATGCCGGCGTCAAGCAGCCGGGTATGCAGTATGATGCCGAACCCGCTCTCGACGCTGCCGGTGGTTACAAGAACTCCGAGGACGGCCTGCTCAATTCGCAAGGTAAGCCCAAGGAAAAGGGGCACCCGCTCCAGCACGTCTTCACGCGGAGCATTCCAACCTCGCAGTGCATGAACTGCCACATGCACCAGCCGAACATCTTCCTGAATAGCTATCTCGGCTACACGATGTGGGATTACGAGAGCGACGCGCCGCATATGTGGCCCAAGGAGCAGAAATATCCGACGGCTGCCGAAGTGCGCAAAGTCATCAAACGCAACCCAGAAGGCGCTGCGCCGCGCGGCAAGTGGGCCGATCTCGATTTCCTGCGCAACGTTTATGACCTCAACGAGGATCTGAACGACACGCAGTTTGCCGATTATCACGGCCACGGTTGGAACTTTCGCGGCATCTTCAAGCGCGACCGGAAGGGCAATCTGCTCGATGCGGATGGTAACATCGTCGACAATGACGATCCCGAAAAGTGGCGCCGCAAGGGTGAAGGAAAGTTTGTCGAGCCCGGTAAAAACCCTGGTAAAGCGGTCCATATGATGTCGATCCACGCCGAGGTCGGTATGCAATGCGCGGACTGTCACTTTGAGCAGGACACGCACGGCAACGGCCTCATCTATGGAGAAGTCGCCAACGCGATCGAGATCGGATGTAAGGATTGCCACGGCACGCCCGATGCCTACCCGACGCTGCGCACAAGCGGCCCGGCGGCCCCTGAGAAGGGCCACAACCTCGCTTTGCTGCGCAACCCCGATGGCCAGCGCCGTTTTGAGTGGGTGGAACGCGAAGATGGCAGCCGCAAGCTGATCCAACGCTCGATCGTCGATCCTGAGCTTGAGTGGGAAATGAGCCTGGTCAAAGACTCTGTCGATCCCGAAACGCCGTTGTTCAACGCGAAAGCCGCTCGCGCGAAGCTGATGAGCAAATACGGCGCGGAAACCGGCAACTACGAATTCGGTGTCGGTATCTCTGAAGATGACCGCGCGCACCGCGACCCGGAAATGGCATGTTTCACGTGCCACCTTTCGTGGACGACAAGTTGTGGCGGATGCCACCTTCCGATTGAGGCGAACTGGAAGACTGAGAACCACAAATACGAGGGCGGCAAGACGCGCAACTTTGCGACCTACAACCCGCAGGTCGCGCGCGATCAGATGTTCCAGTTGGGCAAGCACCAAACAACTAAGGGCCAGCAAGTCGCGCCCGTGCGTTCGTCTTCGGCGCTGGTCCTGACTTCGACCAACATCAACCGCGAACGCATCTATATCCAGCAGCCACCGATTTCCGGCATTGGCTTCTCGTCGCAGGCCTTCGCGCCGCACTTCCCACACACAGTGCGTTTGACTGAGACCAAGACCTGCTCAGACTGCCACCTGTCGCAAGCGGAAGACAACAACGCGATCATGGCGCAGCTGATGTTGCTGGGTACCAACTTCGTGAACTTCGTCGGGATGCACGCCTTCACCGGTCTCGAAGGCGGTATAAGCGCGGTGCGCGTCACCGAGTTTGAAGAGCCGCAGGCGGTGCTGGGTTCGTACCTGCACAAATACGCCTATCCCGACTATTACGACATGCACATCGAACGGAACGGCCGCGAGCTTAAGAAGTGGGTGCGCGGCAAAAGCCTCGACAAAGGCCTTTCGGGTGAGACCAAAGCGTTCGAAGAGTTTGTGAACATCCACGAAGGCACGAAAGACAAGGTTGGCTGTCTGCAACTACGCGGTGAATATCTCTTCGTCGCCGAGGGCAAGGGCGGCTTCCAGGCCTACGACGTTGCGTCGATCGGCAACAAAGGTATCTCGGAGCGGATTATCACGGCGCCGTTCTCCGCCCTTGGTCATGACACGCATATCAAGACCAAGAACGCGACCTGCATGGCGCTCGCGACAAACCAGCCTATCGCGCCGACGCGTTCGACGCCAGAGCTGCGCGAGCTGAACCAAGAGCAGGCCTTCCTGCCGATCTACCACTACGCGGCGATCTCGGACGCGGAAGAGGGCCTGATCCTGGTCAATGTGGACACTCTGGCTGATGGCGAATTCCGCAACAACAAGTTTGAGCGGTTCGAATACGCCGATGGATCGGACGCTTGGAACCCGGATGGTGTGCTGAATGGCGCGAGCCACATCCAATTGGCGGGTGAGATTGCTTACATCACCGCGGATGTTGGTCTGGTGGTCGTGGATCTGAGCGATCCCTCGACGCCCAAGGTCTCGGCGGTGCGCAATCTGACCGATGCCCGGGCGAGCGCCATCCAGTTCCGTTATCTGTGGGTGACCGATGCTGAGGGCGTGAAGCTCTTCGATGTGACCGACATGCGTAATCCGATTGCAAGGCCCGAAGCGACCGTGTCGCTGGCCGATGCGAAGCGGCTCTATATCGCGCGCACCTACGCTTATGTTGCGGCGAAACAGGACGGCCTTGTCATCCTTGATGTGACCAATCCGTTGGCTCCGAAGATCGATCAGAAGGTGACATTTGGGGGGCAGCTGAATGATGCTGAGGACGTGATCGTTGGGTCGACCAACGCCTCGCTTTTCGCCTATGTGGCTGACGGCGTGAACGGCCTGAAAGTCATCCAGCTCACCAGCCCGGACAGCCAGCGCAATTTCTACGGGTTCAGCCCACAGCCGCGACCTGAACTGATCGCCTTCGCGAAAACGCCGACGCCGGCCGTCGCGCTGTCCAAAGGCCTCGACCGTGACCGAGCGGTCGATGAGACCGGGGGCCAGATGGCGATTTTTGGACGCCTTGGATCACGGCCCTTCACCCGTAGCGAGATGGAGAAGCTCTTCATCACCCGCTCCGGCGCGCCGTGGAAGGTCACCGATGAGGTCGATATGAGCCGTTGGGTGGGGCGAACCCCTGTGGGGCCAGCCAACGCGCGCCGCCGTGAATATGATGAAGAAGCATCGCCCAGCGCTGAGTGACCAAGCGCTGGGGCGTCGCGCGCCACCAAGGGCGCGATGAGTGATAAAGCGCATGCGGAGGCGGTGTGTTGGACCAATGGCCCGCCTATCCGTCTAGGAAATGGCTCTTCCTATTCGTTCAACTTTGTATCCACGCAGGTGAATGCTCGGCGGTTCGTCGCACTCGTTCGCGCAACCCAGCCACTCAACGGCGTTCGCGCTCAAGGCCTTCCATCATCGGCACTAGATTTTCGGTGTAGACCGCAAGCCTTGTCCAATCGCCAACGGGCTGGAAATGTGTGACCAGCTTATCCTCTTTCCAACGGTGCAGCGAATAGCCTGGCGGTTCGCCATCGACGATCCCCCGGCCATCGGCCTTATGAAAATCCACTGGGCGCAAATCAAGTGAAACAGCCGGTGCAACCGCTGGCGTTACCGTCACCGGAATGTGTCCGAAGGCCGACGCAATCGGGCGGTGCAAATGCCCGCAGGCGATCCCTATGATCTGATCGTGCCCGTCGACCGCCGCACCAAAGCGTTTGAGCCAAGCCTCGTGCGGGCGAGGGTCCATCCAGTCTATCCCGGCGATGACCGGTGGGTGGTGCATGACGATAAGAGTTGGCGTTTCCGGATGCGCAGCCAGTTCCGCTGAAAGCCAATCCGCGCGCGTCTCGCAAAAGGCGCCGCCATGGCGGCCATGCTGAAGCGTGTCCAAGCAGAGGATCCGCAGGCCTTTGACCTCCAGAGCGTATTGCGCGTAGCGTTTATCACCGGGGCCATCGATCGTGGGGCACTCGGGAAACGAGGCGAGTAAATTGTCGCGATTATCGTGGTTGCCCACCATAACGTGAACGGGGAAATTGCAGCGCAAAAGCGGCCCTTTCATCCGCTCATAGCTTTCCGGGCGGCCCTTATCCGCAACATCGCCGGTCAAGATGAGAACGTCGGGGTGAACAGGCTGTTCGAGCAGATGATCAATGGCCATGCGAAAACGCAGGAAGTTGAACTCTTCCTCACCCGCTTCCGGCTCAAACCCGACATGCGTGTCGGTTATCTGGGCAATCAGGACGCTCTCAGCGTTCGCCATGCACCTACCTCTCCGTTCCCCGAGTTACTTGTCGAGCATTGCAGAGATGGATGCAATAGAATCTGTCGAACGGCCGCGCATGCCTTCTGGCGTGGATTGCAGGATCGGATGATCACCGGGCCACGGCGCCGTCGGCGTGTGATAGCCGTGGCACATAGCGCAGGATGACGGCACAATCTCTTTGGTCGCCACTGCGGTTGCGCCTTTGTGGCAGTCTTGGCAGCTTTCCAGTGCTGGCATGAGCAGATCGGTCGACGCCTTCGACGTATCCGCTTCGTGGCAGTCTGTGCATTCTTCATCCTCGTGGCCAGCATGGGTGAAGAACCCGTGTTGAAGGAAGCGGTCAGGCAAGTTGACCGGGATCAGATCCGGACGTCCATCGGTGGTCGTGTTGATATGGCAATCCCCACAGGTGCCGCCTGGCAGCAGCGCGCGGTTGATCGCAATAAGTGATGCCGCTGGGCGTCCAAAGTTGACGGCATAGGCGCCGCCGCGCGCAAATTGACCCGGACGTGTGCGACCGGTGACGACTGCACGCTTGGGCCCTTTGCCCATGGTGGCCAGGTCTTCCATCAGATCACTTACATCACCGTGGCGCAATGAGGTGAACCCGCCCGCGCCATCGCGCCCAGCGACAAGGCTGTGACACGCTTCGCAAGACGGCTCCATTTCGATGGGTTTATAGCTGACTTTATCCTCAGTTAGCTCGTGGCAATTGGAACACTCAAGCGGCTCGCCATATTGGTCGAGACTGATCGCCATGCGGGCGACACCGCCATCGGCGTCCATATGGATGTCATGCGGGAACAGCAGGCCGCTCTTTTCCTCAATGGCTTTATCGAGGCTGATGCGGACCGGGTCTTCCTGATTGTATTCGGTGTAGAAAGTCGGGCGGAACTGCGGGTGCTTCATCCCGAAATCGTCCGCGTTTCCGAACGAGACATCGGTCAAGCGCATATCGAGATCCTGGTGGCATTCCGCGCAAAACTCTTCGGTCGCGGCTTGCTGGCGGACGTTGCCTTCATGTTCGAGGTGGCATGAGGTGCAAGAACCCGGGCCTTCATTTCCTAGCGTTTCTGCGACAGCCCACTGCCACGCTTCACCAGCAGGTAGAGGCGCCATGCCGGCCTTCAAGCGCGGCTTCTTCGCGTGATCGCCCAGTTCTTCATGGCAGGTCAGGCAGGTTTCGTCCTGCACCGTGACAAAGGGTGTGGCGTGGCACGCTTCGCAATTGTCTTCGAGATCGTGGTGCGCAAGGCTAAGCGCGCCGGAGCTCCAGGTGCTGTCAAAGCTGACCTGATCGATCATCGAGGCGTCTGGGCCTTGCCCTTCGACTGAACGATCACGGGTTAGGTGCGTAACAATCGGCACGGTCAGCAGCAAAACAAGGATCGCCATGGAGCTGATCCAGGCCATGGTCCGCTTAGACGGCATCGCGCTGGCAAGCGCAAAGCCGGCAGTTGGCTCGACCGTAGCACCGGACTTCTTGATTACCGATTGGATAATTTGGACTGGCCCATCACCCTCGCGAGAAATTTCCAGCTGAGCAGGGCCGACAGCAATCGTTGCTCTGGCGTTTGGATCAATGGTCGCGTCGCCCGTGATGCTGCCATTAAGCGAGAAAGGCAGTTCGCCCAACGCCGTGGCGCGCAGCATGCCTCCGCCCGCATCAGAGAGCGAAAGGTGCTGCAATTCAACAGTGAGATCGGCGAGGTGAATGTCGCAATCAGGCGAGCGCCCGACAGTCAGCCCATTGACTTCCAGCGTACGGTCGCGTGGTATCTCACGCCCGGACCTAGCGACGGCTATAGTGCGGATCAGGAATGCCATAAAGCGTTTACTCCCCTCCTGGGCCTCACCAGTAATAGAACACGCTGATCACGTGAGCGAGCAGCGCGGCGAGCAACGCGATGGTCGCCGGAATGTGAATGAAGAGCCATACTTCGAGCAAAGCCCGAGTGCGCAATTGGCGGCGAATCTGGCCGAGTTGTTCCGCTCGCTTGGTCAGCAAGTCGTGGACACTCTGCGCGGCCTCACTCGATGTGGGCGCAATACCAGCAAGGGCGCGATTGGTCTGGCAGCCAGGGTAAAAGCCTGTAAGGCGCGCGAGCGCTCCACCATAGAATATGTCCTGGCGCAACGCCGACAGCACCAGATCAGCCTCAGCGCGGCCAAGCGGCTGCGCGGCCCGATCAATCTGGCCGTCGACCGTCGTCACGTCTTCCAGCATGCCTGCGCGGGTCATCTGCTTGCGCCCCATCGAAAGCGGCTTGGGCAACGACGCGTAGGCGTACACACCCCATATTCCGCTAAGAATAACGAGTATCATCAGCGCGTAGGCAAGCGTGTGCACGTTCCAGCCGATCTGAAATCCAGTGTGCAAGGTGCCCACAACGATCAGCGAAAGGCCAAGATAGACATGCGCCGAAGTCCACCCTTTCAGGCTCCACTGACCTTCGGGAATACGGCGCTTGCGAACGCCGAGGAGGGAGAGCCAGACGATCAGCAGAAGCCCGATCGTACCTAGAGTATAGCCGTACCAGCTTCCACCATTGGGTCGCGGTTCCTGATCGATCATCGCGTAGCCCACGCCGGTCACGATGCTCAAAAGCAGCGCGATCCAGAGCCACCGGAATTTCTTGTGTTTGAGGAAGCTGATATGATCGGCGTCGCGCCGACGTTCATCTTGGCCAAATCGTTTGTTGGGGACGCTGGCCATTATTCAACGTCCTCTGTGATCTTGTTCAGTGTGATGAATTTGTCCGGTGAGACGCGGATCGCGGCCCCCGTTGGGCAAGCGCGCACGCAAGAGGGGCCACCGTCGATCCCAGCGCACATGTCGCATTTGACCGCTTTCTTGGCCATATTTGGATCGCCCTTTTCCTTGCGCCAGGAATAGGCCGCTTCTCCCGGCCCCGGGCCACTTCCAAACATCAACCAATTCAAAAGGTTTGGTTTTTTGGGCGGCTTCGCTTCCATCTTGATGACGCCATAGGGGCAATAGGTCTTGCAGTTGCCGCAGCCGATGCAACTGTCATCAATGCCCACTTCGCCATCAGGTCCACGCTTGATCGCGTTGGGCGGACAATCGGTCATGCAGTGGGGGTGTTCGCAATGGCGACAACTGATCGGCACATGAAGATACGCGAAGCTCTTGCCCGCCTCACGATCGAGCCGAGAGAGCCCGTCGTGCGAATCCGCACACGCTTTTTCGCAATTGTCGCATCCGATGCATAGCCGCTCATCGATTAGAAGCGCGTCGGTCGCCTCACCAAGACCCTGATCGAGAAGGAAGCTCGCCGTGCCGGTGAAGCTCGAGAGTGAATCGTCGTCCTTCTGCTTCTGGCGCTCGGTCTCTGCGTTGGAGGCGCGCCGCTCGTCCATCACTGCCTGGGCGCGCGCTCTCAATTCCGGCTTTTTGGCCAGAAGTGAAAGGAATCCTTCGCCAGGCAAACGGATCACTTCGGACTTCACCGCTGCTCTCACCGACGAGGTGCGCAAGGAACCATCTATGACGGCCATCTCGCCAAAGAAATTGCCCGCCGGGATAAAGCCAAGGAAGGTCGCATCCGGTCCTTGCTCAACCCGCATCGAACCAAATCGGACGATAAATAGATCCTTGTCATCCGCGCCTTCGGTGACGACCGTTTCGCCGGCTTTCACTTCCATCTTCTCTGCGCTCTCGACCAGCGGAGCGATGTCGGCGGGAGTTAGGCCTGAACCGAAGATTTGCAGGATTTGGCGTTCGATCGAAGTTCGCGTGACGGCCTCTTCGGCCCCCTTGGACGAACTGATCAGTTTGAGCGCGGCTTTACGCGACAGCTCCACCACCACGGTGGGTTCGGCTGCGCGGATGGTTGCGCCGCGCCGACGGCCGGACACCAGACCAACTTCGCCAAAGATTGATCCCTGGCCAATCGGCACAGTGACCGACGGATCTTTCGGGTTTACCTCGACTGCGACGCTGCCCTCGGCGATCGCGAAGAGCGACGACCCGGGATCGTTGCGACGGAATATGACCTCGCCCGGATCGAAGGCGGTGCAGATCGAATCCAGCATAAGCTCTCGCATCTGCAGAATTGACAGCCCATCAAAGATCGAGACGTTTTTCTGATAAACCTCAAGCCAGTAATCGACGCCCTTATTGCCGGGCAGGTTTTCAAAAACTTTCTCCAGCAGGGGTTCATCCGCCGGCTTCACCGAAGCGCCAGTGTGCAGCGACTCAATGACGTCATAGCCCTGATTCATGCAGTGCTTGATAAGCGGATAGCCCGCCAAGGCGCCAATGACGAAGATGCCTTCTTTGGTGGTCTCAAATTTGTCAGAAAGGATCGGGAAAGCGCTGCGGTCCTCGCTGGTAAACTCGATACCCATGCTCTCGATGAACTTGCGTGGCGGCTGTGAACCAATCCGCGCGATGATCATGTCTACCGGGATCACTTCCTGACCCGTTTCGGTCTCGACCACCATTTCGCCATCGCGCACTTCCGCTGGAGAGGTGCGGTAGGCAATGCGAAGCTGCCCTTCGTCGCCTGCGGTTTGAAGGTCGGTCGCGTTCTTTATCTTCGCCTTGGCGAAATCGGTGCCGCGGTTAAGAATTGTAACCGTGTTGCCAAGCGCCGGATCGGTCGCAAGTCCCATCGCGTTTTCAATACCCGCATCGCCGGTGCCGACCACGATGACATTCTTGTCGATATGATCTTCCGGGTCATCAAGCTGCGAAGTGATCATCGGGTGATCCGCGCCCGGACAGCGCAGTTTGTTCGGGTTGCCCTGAGTACCGATACCAAGAATGATGGTTTCGGCGCGATAGGTCTCGCCCGATTTGGTTTTGATTTCGAAAGCGCCTTTTTCGCCTTCGATGCCTGTCACTTCAGCGTTGAGTTTAACGTTGACGTCGTAGGTATCGACTTCGCCTTCGTAAGTGGGGATTTCCGGATTTTCGAGGCCGCAATGCTTGTTCCAAATCCCGAGGATCGTCTCGCGCTTGCCTTCCTCGAACTGGCAGCCGATTTGCACGCCTTCCTCATACCCGCCCCCGCGCAAAGCGAGGTCGGAAGGGGTCGCCATGACATGCTTGCCCTTTTGGTACTTGTAGATCGTATCCGAAAGGTGATCGGTTTTTTCGAGCAGGACGTGGCTCATGCCGAGCTTCGCCGCGTGTGCGGCGGCGCTCATGCCAGCCGGTCCAGAGCCAATAATGGCGACTTTATACAAGTCCGACAAGTAACCCCCCTGTTGCCGGCCATCTCTTAACAAGCGAGCATAAAGATGTGGGGGCGTTTTACCAGAGAGAATTGCCCGTTTTTCGCAGCGCTGCTAGGCAACCAGCATGAATTCTCAGAATGAAAACAAGTCGCAATCGGGGTCAGGTGCAAAAGCTGCATGGTTCCTGCTTGGCGGGGCCGCCATTCTTGCAGCCGCTTCAATTGGCTATAACGTGATGTCGGCTCCGGAAGAGCCAGTAGAGGTCAGCGAAAGTGGCGAAGCGGTCCCGTCAATCGCGCAATTGCGCGAAGCGGCCGAAGATTCGCCTGAGAAAGCCGACCCTTGGGCCGACCTTGCGTTCGCGCATTTCCAGCGCGGCGAATTTGCCGACGCGGCAGAGGCCTATGAGAAAGCGGTTGCGATTGACGATCGGGCGGCGGTTCTGTGGTCAGCCATGGGCGAATCGTTGGTATACGCCGAAGATTCTGCGTCGCTCGACGCCGATCCACTGCCCGCAGCCGCAGTGGCCGCGTTTGAAAAAGCGGTGGAGATCGATCCAAGCGATCCGCGTGCGCGCTATTTTTTGATGGTTCAAAAGGATCTGGCGGGCGATCATGAAGGCGCAATCAAAGGTTGGCTTAAACTGCTCGAGGAAAGCCCGGCTGGCGCGCCTTGGGAAAACGATCTGATCCAAACGATCCAGCAGGTCGGCAAGATGAATGATATCGATGTGACCGACCGATTGGCGCGCGCCAGCGAAGGCCGCTTGCCGCCGATTGCCGTCCCAGGTTCGGGCGCTGTGGCAGGCGAAGCGGCGTCGGGCAATGTCGGCGGGCCAACGCAGGCGCAGATTGCCGCGGCGCAAAGTCTAACTGCGGATGAGCAACAGGCCCAGATCGAAGGCATGGTCGCCATGGCCGAAGCCAAGCTTGCCGATGACCCTTCGAACCTCGATCGCTGGGTCATGGTGATGCGCAGCCATTCGATGTTGGGCAACGCGGCCAAGGCAAAGGCTACGTTGGAAGCGGCGGTCGCTGCGAACCCCGAAAACGAAACAGGCCTGCGCCAACAGGCGCGCTCGCTGGGGATCCAGTAGACGCGATAGCGCACTCGATTAAGCCGCGCTTCAGCCGCTCGCGCTCATCACATTTGTGGATGGAGTGAGGGGACTGGGTCTCATGCGAAATCATATTACCGGAATTACTGGCGCGTTGAGCGCGCTCGCGGCGCCGCAAGCCTTGGCGCAAATGACGCCGGAGGCTGTCGAAGCGTTAAAGACGCCGATTGTGGTTGAACGCGAAGCGCCGGTCACCACGGTCCCGCTCAAACCGCATATGAGCAAGCTCGCCATCGACGCGACGCTGAACGGGGTTACGCGAGAGTTCATTTTCGACACCGGTTCGCCGACGATGATTTCGAGGGCCTTGGCAGCTGAGCTGAATCTCGAAGTCATCGGCTCGAACACCGGCCGCGACGCCAATGGGCGCGCAGTGACGACTGAGATTGCCGTGGTTGATCGGTTGGAGATTGGCGGCGTGGCTTTGCTTTCCGTCCCCGTGCTGATCGCCGATTTCAGCGTGTCGGATCCCAAAGGATGCTTTGTCGAGGCGGGCTTTATCGGATCGGAGATTTTTCCGGGCAGCGTGTGGCGTATCGATACCGAGCGTGGTGAGCTTTCCATCGCAGCAACCCTGGAAGATCTGGCGGCTGAGCAAGGCGCAGCTATCGTCGCGCCCTTAAATGATTGGGGCTATCCGCACGCACCCGTCTTTCCTTACTCGATCGGCGAATTTCGCGACAACGGCCTGTTCGACACGGGCCATTCCGCGAAGGTGGTTCTGTTCGATAAAGTGCTGAGCAATGAAGAGGTCCAGAAGGCTTTTGTCCCTGGCAGCCTTAGCAAAGGGCGTGGCTCTCTTGGCGTCTCGGCTGGCGGAGTCGGCGAAGAAACCGACTTGCTTCGTTTTGAGATTGAGGGGATGCGCTTGGGGAACACCGACTTGGGCCGGCGCAGCGGCACGATCCGTAAAGCGCCGCCTTCGCTGATCGGTCTGGGTATTCTCGAGACGCACTCGGTGACGCTCGACTATCCCGGCAATCGTTTCGTCCTTTCGCCTCGCAAAGAACTGGCACCCAAGCGCGAACCCGTAGGCTTTGGCTTGATGGCGGGTGAGACGGGCGTTCGGGTAATGCAGCTCTACGATCAGTCCAAGGCCAAACGCGCCGGGCTCAGACTGGGTGATCTGATGACCGCCATTGACGACCGCGTTGTCTCCACGGGCGATGTCTCTTGTGAGGTTACCCGTTGGCTGGTCGAAGATCGACCGGCGGCCAACGCCAAACAGCTTACCGTTCAGCGCGGCGATCAATCCGTGACGATATCGCTCGACCGGTAGGCTACCGTGTCAGAAAGCCGCGTCCCCTCAAGAAGGTAACCGTGCTGGTGATAAACCCTGTGTCTGGTCCTTCGAACAACACCACATCACGCCCGCTGGGCAAGGTCACGGTGCGTTCATCGAAGTCGTAGCCGTGGCCGCTTTCGGACAGCGAGACAATCTCCACATCGGTCCCGGTGTTTCGCAAGGCTGCGATGTTCTCATCCACAGGCACAATCGGATCCTTTGCGCCGAACACCGCTAGGTAGGGCAGATCGCCAAGCGTCTTGAAAAAAGCTGTTGGATCATAGCGGAAACGGCGAAGCCAAAGCATGGGCATATCGGCTCGGGTGCGCGGGATGTCGTCGCCACCAAATCCTGTGTCGCGCCACCCTTCAGCTTCCGCTTTGCGTCGGATCGGGTCAAGCTTGGCAAAGGCTTCGTCATCGCTGAGCCTAGGATCGACGATGATGCGCGAGACCTCTGCTAAAAGGCCCTGCTGTTCTTCCGAAAGACCGGCCGCGGCACCATAGGACGCCGCAGAGCTGACCTGCTGTTGGATTATCGATGTCGCCGGGCCAATCCATGTCACAAGGAAGGCCGGATTGACCGCATTCTCTTGCTGCCGCTGTCTCTCGGCGACGGCCTGAATGATCCATGCTCCTGCGGACTCGCCCATCATTCCAATCCGCGCCGGATCGGTCTTTGAATGCGCGGCAAGGTGATCGAGCGCGGCGGTCGCATCTTGCGTCAATTGATCGAAAGTGAAGGTCGCGCAATCGCCTTCGGATTGGCCCGCGCCGCGCTTATCATAGGTTAGCACCGCGATGCCGTATTCCGCCAGAAAGCGCGCTTTGCCGTTCACCCGTGACGCGCATCCACGGCCGCGCACCATCACAATCCCGGCCATCGCCTCGCCGAACTCGGGCAAGGTCAGCGTTCCGGCAATGCGTGTTCCATCGGCGGAGGTGAAGGCTGTATCGCTGGTGGTGACCAATGCGCGTGGCGGGCGGGGGGAGCGCTTTAGATGGAGGCGGCTTCCGTCATCGCCAACGGTTCCGAACAGCTGTTCAAAGCGAGGCTCCAATTCAAGCACCGCATCGCCATCGAGCAGGTCTTTGATTACCAGGCCTCGGTCGGTTTTTCGGACCTGCTCGGGTTTCGAAGGGCGATAGAAATACCAATCGGGAAACAGGGTGGTGGCGGTGAGTTCCTCGCCCTCCACTTCGATTTCAATCTCGACCGGCAGCACGGAATCCCGCTTGATGATTGCACCGGTCCAATAGCCGCTTGGGTCGAAGGAGTCGGTTCCTTGGGCGCTAGCCATAGAGCCGTGGACGAACACCCCGAGGCAAAGGGACAACAACCAGATGCGCATTCGAGGTCTCCTTGTTTGGCGGACTTGGTCGCCGGTCTCTTCACATCCCGGTAAAGCTACGCGGCGGGCGCTGGATTTGACGCAGAGTTCGATTTGTAGGGTGGCGCAGCGTTGGCGCCGGTTAATCCCCAACGAAAAAGGGCGCCCCAAGCGGAGCGCCCTTTCCTTATTTGCGAATGCGGTCCGCTTAGACCACGCCGAACGCCAGCATCGCATCGGCCACTTTTTTGAAGCCCGCGATGTTCGCGCCCTTCACATAGTCGACGTATCCGCCGTCTTGCTGGCCGTATTCGGTGCATTTCTCATGAATGCCTGACATCAGATCAGTCAGCATGTCGCCGAGGCGCTCTTGGTTCCAGCTGATGCGTTCGGAGTTCTGGCTCATTTCCAGACCCGAAACCGCAACGCCCCCGGCGTTGGCCGCCTTGCCTGGGCCGTACATGATTTTTGCGTCGTGGAAGACCTTCACACCTTCCAGCGTCGTCGGCATGTTGGCGCCTTCCGAGACACCTTTCACACCGTTGCTGACCAGCGTTTTGGCTTCGTCTTCGTTGAGCTCGTTTTGCGTGGCGCACGGCAGAGCAAGATCCGCTGCGATACCCCACGGGCGCCCTTCGTGGAAAGTCGCGGTCTTGTACTTGTCTGCGTATTCGCTGATCCGGCCGCGTTTCACCGTTTTGAGGTGCTTCACATAGTCGATTTTTTCCTGATCGATGCCGTCAGGATCGTGGATGAAGCCACCGCTGTCCGACATGGTCAAAACCTTGCCACCGAGCTGCGTGATCTTCTCGGCGGCGTGCGTCGCGACGTTGCCTGAGCCCGAGATGACGGCGGTGTGACCTTCAACGTCCATACCTTGATGCTTGAGCATATTTTGCAGGAAGTAGACCGCGCCGTAGCCGGTCGCTTCGGGGCGCATTTGCGAGCCGCCATATTCTTGGCCCTTGCCGGTCAGCACGCCTTCCCAACGGTTGGTCAGACGTTTGTACTGGCCAAACATATACCCGATTTCGCGGCCACCCACGCCAATATCACCAGCGGGGACGTCGGTGTTGGGACCGATATGGCGATAAAGCTCGCTCATAAAGCTTTGGCAGAAACGCATCACTTCGGCGTCGGATTTGCCCTTCGGATTGAAGTTTGCGCCGCCTTTACCGCCGCCCATGGGCAGTCCGGTGAGCGAGTTTTTGAAGGTCTGTTCAAAAGCGAGGAACTTCAGAACGCTTTCAGTCACGCTAGGGTGGAAACGGATGCCGCCTTTATAGGGGCCGATCGCGTTGTTGTTCTGGACGCGCCAGCCGCGCTGCACGCGAATGTTGTGATTGTCGTCTTCCCAGCAGACGCGAAACGATACGATGCGGTCGGGTTCCGCAATACGGCGCAGGATCTGCGCTTCGTGGTACTCGACCTTGTCTTCCATGAAGTCGTAAATGTCTTGCGCTACTTCGTGCACCGCCTGAACGAATTCAGGTTGTCCCGGATTGCGCTTTTTTACGCCTGCCATGAAAGTCGGTAGGTCTACGTGATCGGATACGGCCAAGGTTTCTCTCCCCCTCAAAATCCCCAAAGACGGCGCGACCCTGTCAGTGTTTGATATGTCTGTATCACCCCAAAGGTGAGTCGTGGCAAGCGCCGCCTTTCATGGTCCGTTGGGCGCGCAGGCTTGCATTCATCCCCCAGACCCTTACGGGTAGTCCCCTCACCTCCCTGTTGGGCTTTAAAGCGCGCTTCCTATGGCGCAGCCTGACGCTGGGGCATTGTAAATAATGGCCATTCCGCCGACGAAACGCTGCCAAGCGTTGAGGCGGCCTGTTCCGCGCAGGCGGTTCTTTCGGCCGGACAGGATTAGCATGACCAGCCTAAGCGGCGACGCGCAGCCGCAAACAGACTTACCCATCGACCCTCCGCTGGTCGAACTGGACATCGATACCCATGACGAAGGGTTCTATGACGGATTCAGCCGCGAGGTAACGATCCCGGCGAAAATCATCGTTTCACTGATAATCCTTTGGGCGATCTTTTTCCCGGTCCGCGCAATGGGCACGTTGGAGGCGGCCAACACCTCGATCATCTCCATGTTTTCGGCCTGGTACGTCTACCTTGTCGCGGCTCTTGTCGTCGTTTGCATTGTACTTGCCGTGTTGCCGCAATCAGGCCGTTTGCGCATGGGCGCGCCGGGAGAGCAGCCAGAGTTTTCGCGCTTCTCCTGGTTCGCCATGCTGTTTGGCGCGGGGATCGGCATTGGCATGCTGACTTTCTCTACCGGAGAACCGCTCGCGCATTTTTCCGACAATCCGGACATTATTCGCGGCACGATTGAAGCGCGCTCTCCCGAAGCAGTGCGCCCGGCCTATCTCTACACCTTCTTGCACTGGGGCTTTGGCGCGTGGTGCACCTATGCGCTCGTTGGGCTAGGGATTGGTTATGTCGCGCACCGCCGCGGCCTGCCGCTTACAATCCGATCGAGCCTCGCGCCGCTACTCGGTGAGCGCATGTCTGGTCTCGTGGGCCACGCGGTGGACATTGTGGCGGTGGTCGCGACGATCCTGGGTGTGGCCTACACGCTGGGTTTTGGTGTCGAGCAGTTCGTAGCCGGTCTTTACCGCATTGGTTTCGGAGAATGGCTGGTTGTTCCAAACGCTGATGGATCGGGTCAGACGTCCTCCACGGCCGCTATCATCGTCGCTCTGATCGTGCTGGTTGGCGCCTCAACCGTCAGTGCACTCTCGGGCGTGGGCAGGGGGATCAAATGGCTCTCCAATCTCAATATGGGCCTCTCCTTTGGTCTACTGGCGCTGTTTGTCGCGGTGGGTTCGGGCTTTTACGGCCTGCAACTCTTGGGCGTCGGCATCTGGGACTACGTCGTCACTTTGCCGCAGCAGACGTTGTCGCTGTTCAGTTCTGACGGGTCGGAAACCAGCGACGCGCTGGTCGCTTGGCAAGAGGGCTGGACGGTCATGTATTGGGCGTGGTGGATCGCCTTTGCGCCCTTCGTCGGCATGTTCATCGCCCGCATCTCGCGTGGGCGTACTCTGCGCGAATATGTGCTGGGCGTGGCGATGGTGCCCTCGCTTATGTGCTTTGTCTGGATGGCGTTGGTCGGTGGGACCGCGATCGATCTGGAGCTTTCCGGTGTAGCCCAAGGCTCTATCGCCGACGCGCCGATGGCCGATCAGCTGTTCGCGACCCTTGCGCTGTTGCTCGATCCCGCGGTCGCCTTTGTCGTTTCCGGCCTTATTGTCATCTTGCTGATGACCTATCTCATCACATCAGCCGATAGCGCGATCCTGATCGTCAACACAATCAACGGCGCTGGTGAAAACGAAGGTTCCAAACGGCTTCATATCGTGTTCTGGGGCGTGGCGCTGGCCTTTGTGGTCGGTTCGATGCTGATCCTCGGCGGGATTGAAGCGATCCGGATCACGATGATTATCGGTGCGCTTCCGTTTTCGTTCGTTGTCCTCGCGATGAGCGCGGCGATCCTCAAGGCGGTGACCTTTGATCTGATCCGCGAACACCACGGCGTGCCAACGACTGCCAAAGAATGCGAAGATTGGGACGGCATCCCGATAACTTCCAATTGACTTCGAGTGGCGATGTGTTGTGGGCACTTTAAGTAAGTTGTATTTCTATATACTGGCGCTTCCGCGCTATAAAATCCAAAATTTATCAAGTAAAAATTGATCTTTAAGGCGCATTAAAAAATAAGACTTGCCAACTACTTGAATTGAGCTTCGCCTTCAATTGAATGTTGTTATTCTGCAACAACTGATCGCGAGTTCGGAGAATTCTGTATACGAGCTGTGGCCAGCCTAGGTCCTGCTTGTTACCGCACGTGCAGAGGCGCGCATTTTCTTATTTTCGCTGTGTCTCGGGGGCAGCGCTGATGCATATCGGCATCGCGACCCCTTTCAGGCAGTTCAAAAGGGTCCAAACATGAATACCTATTATCGCGGGGCGTCGTTCGGCGCGCTCGCCATCGCACTTGTGTCGCCCGCCGCGGCCCAAGACACGGCCGAACAGCCGGTCGAAGAACAGCGCGGCGGTGTCCCCACCATCGTTGTTACCGCGCAAAAGCGCTCCGAAGATTTGCAGGACGTACCGATTTCGGTTTCCGCGATCGGTTCGGAACAGCTGGAAGACCTCAACATCGACACGTTTGAGGATTACCTTGAGCAGCTGCCCAGTGTGACCGCCGGTGGCAACGGTCCGGGACAAAGCACGATCTACATTCGTGGCCTTGCATCCACCACCCCCAACATCACTGTCGCCGGTGTGGCGGGGCTCGCTCCCAACGTGGCGCTCTACCTCAATGATCAGCCGCTCGCGCAGCCGGGCCGCAACCTTGACGTCTATGCTGCTGACCTTGAGCGGATCGAGGTCCTCTCGGGCCCGCAGGGCACGCTTTTCGGCGCCAGCTCTCAGGCGGGTGTTGTGCGCCTGATTACCAACAAGCCGAGTCTGTCGGGCCTCGAAGCCAGCTTCTCAGGCGGCGTGAGCTTCACCAAGGGCGGCGAGAGCAGCTATCAAGGCGAAGTAATGCTTAACGTGCCGGTGTCCGACACGATTGCGCTTCGCGGTGTGGTTTATCTCGACGACCAGGGCGGCTTTATCGATAACGTCGCGGGCACTCGCGATTTGACCGAAAGCGCGCGCTTCCGCCCAGAAGGCACGGTGCGGTCCAACGGTGTGCCGGTCAACGCGAACCGCGCCGGTTTCCAAGCGGGCGCGGATCTGTCGGACGTCACCTTTTTGCAAGCCGACAATTCCGGCCTTGCGCAGGACAATTTCAACGATACGCAATACGCCGGTTTCCGCGTTTCCGCGCTCTGGGAAATCGCGCCCGACTGGACGCTGAACATCTCGCACCAGCGCCAGTCGCTGGAATCGGACGGTTCGTTCTTCGCTGACCCCGAACTCGACGGCCTCAACGATCTTGAGATCGAACGTTTCGAAGAGGACCGTCTGGAAGACGATTTCTCGAACACGAGTTGGACGCTCGAAGGGCGGATCGCGATGCTGGATGTGGTTTACACCGGCGCGTACACGGACCGCGAAAGCGATCAGCGCGCGGACTACACCGATTACCTGTTCGCGGGTCAGTACCTGCCGTATTACATTTGCGATGGATCGGTGACCTATCCCGGTGCGGCGGCTCCAAGCGGGACCTGCCAAGCGCCGAACCTGTTTATCAATTCGTTCTCCAAAACCGAAGTGTTCACTCAGGAACTGCGTTTCTCCACGCCCGACGATTGGCGTGTGCGTTTTCAGGGCGGCGGTTTCTATTCGGACCTCAGCCTCGAAGAGCGCGTTGACTTTGCTTATCCCGGCAACGTCGTTGCACAACCGTTCGGGCCGTTCCCGGCGAACTTCCCGCAGCCAACCGCGTTCTTCTCCGATCCTGGACCATTCCCGGCGGCGACGATATTCCGCAACGATATCCGCCGGACTGATGAGCAATTCGGTTTCTTCGGCGAGGTCAACTTCGACATTGTCCCTGACCTGCTCTCGGCGACTTTCGGTGCGCGCTATTACGATGTGGAGGTCGACTTTGAAGGGTCGGCCAACGGATCGTTCTGCAACTCGGGCGGCACCGACCAGAACGCCTTTGGCACCAATATCAGCGATCTTTACGATGGCGATGGCTCGTTTACCTTCATCGGATCGTGCAACGCGGACCTGCGCCAGACCTTCACGCTGGCCGACAGCCTAGAAGACATTCAGGCCGCAGGGCTTTCCGCAACGCAGGCGCAGCAGGTGTTTAACGCCATTCGCGCGCCCGACACCGCATCGACCAGCGGCACGATCTTCAAAGGCACCGTCACTCTGACGCCGACCGAAGATCTGCTGTTCTATGTCACCTATTCGGAAGGCTTCCGTCCTGGTCTGCTTAACCGTCCGGGCGGTGCGCTTGGACCCGATGGGTTTGTTGTGCCGTTCGAAGTCGATACCGATGAAGTGACCAACTACGAACTGGGTTGGAAAACCGAGCTTGTCGATGGTCAGGTGCGCTTGAACGGTTCGGCGTTCTTCGTTGATATCACCAACCTGCAAACGCAGATCTTTGACCCGTCGATCACAAACCTGTTCTTCTCTGCCAACGCCGCGAACGCAGAGATCTACGGTCTCGAAGCGGACTTCGTCATCGCGCCTTATTCGCTGCCCGGTTTCAGCGTCGCTGGTGCGTTTTCGATCCTCGATACCGAGATTACGGACATCCTGATCCCTACGACCGACGTGCTTGAAGGCTCGGAGCTGGCCTACGCGCCGTCGTTCCAGGGCAACATCCGCGCTCGTTATGAGTGGGATCTGAGCGACTCTCTGGAAGCGTATATCCAGCCGCAGGTCAGTTACTCGGCAAGCAAATTCACCGACGTGGTGGAGATCAACAAACTGGAGCTGGATAGCTACACAATCTTCGACCTTAGCGTTGGCGTGAAGGCCGATCAGTGGCGCGTGGAAGTCTTTGGTGAAAACCTCACCGATACGCGCGCGCAGATTTCGGGCAACTTCGGTAACGATCGCCCCCGTATCGTGGTCAACCGTCCGCTCACCGTGGGTGTTCGGGTCGGCTTTGACTACTAACTTTTAGCGTCTCTAAAGAAATCGGGCGGGGAGGGCATAGCTCTTCCCGCCTTTTCTTTTTATGGCTCCCTTTATGGCCTCTCGCGAAGACACTCTCAAAGCTGCCCAACGCGAATTGCAGGCCGGCCAATTTGATGCCGGGCTTGCGCTGGCGGAAGAGCTGTTGGCGGACGATCCCGGCGATGGCGAGTCGCGCTACATCGCCGCCATCGCGTCGCGATATCTGAAGAGCTTCGACACGGCGGCGATGCACCTCTCGGCGCTTCACGCAGCGATGCCTGAATATGGCCGCGCCTGGCAGGAACAGGGGCATTTAGCGGTCGCACGAGGGGACAGCGCGGGCGCGTTGGAGGCCTATATTCGCGCCACTCGGTTCAATCCGGCGCTTGAGGCCAGCTGGCGCGAACAGGCGCGGTTGCAGGCTTCGGCAGGGCGAAGGGCCGAGGCGCAGGCAGCCGAAGCGCAGCGCGCCCGGATTGCTGCACTCCCACGCGAACTGGTCGCGGTTCAGAATCACTTGGCTGAAGGGCGATTGCTGCGCGCCGAAGAGATCTGCCGCCACTTTTTGCGCCAGAACCCGCGCAACGTGGAAGGCATGCGCCTGCTCGCGAAGATTGGCATCGAATTTGGTGTGCTGGACGAGGCCGAATTCCTGCTCGAAAGCGCGGTGGTCTTTGCGCCCGACGATCTGCAACTACGGCTTGATTTTATCGACGCGCTGCAAAGGCGGCAGAATTCGGCAAAGGCGCTTTCAGAGGCCGAAGCTTTGCACGCGCGCGATCCCCACAATCCGCTTTTCCAATCGCGCTTGGCAATCGAATGCATCCAGATGGGCGAGTATGATCGTGGCCTCGAACTGTTCGACCAGGTGCTCAAGCAATTGCCCGGCGATCCGGCCAGCCTGACGAGCCGTGGTCACGCGCTCAAGACCAAGGGCGCGCGTGAAGAGGCGGAGTCCAGCTACCGTGCGGCCATCGCGTCCAAACCTGATCACGGCGACGCCTTCTACGCTCTCGCCAATCTCAAAACCTATCGCTTTGACCCGGCGCAAGTGGACGCGATGCGCGAACAGGCCGCGCGGCCCGACCTCGCTTTTATGGACCGCGTTTATATCAGTTTTGCGCTGGGCAAGGCGTTGGAGGATGCCGGTGATTTTGAAGAGAGCTTTGCCTTCTACGAAAAAGGCAACGAGCTGAAGCGCGCGCAGACCCGCTACAGCGCGGATAAGATGTCCGAAGAGCTGGCCAAACAGCGCAAGATGTGTACGCCGGATCTATTCGCAAAACATGCCGGGGCTGGGAGTCAAGCGCCCGATCCGATCTTCATTCTTGGCCTGCCGCGCGCGGGTTCGACGCTGCTAGAGCAGATTCTCGCCAGCCACTCCCGAGTGGACGGGACTCTGGAGCTGCCCAACATCCTCGCGCTCGCTCACCGGCTGCGAGGGCGCAAAGCGGGCGTATCTCGATATCCTGAAATCCTGCACGATCTCACGGCGGAACAATTGCTCAAATTCGGCGAGGACTTCATCGAGAACACTCGCATCCACCGCCAAGGCGCTCCGTTCTTTATCGACAAGATGCCGAACAATTTCCGCCATATCGGCCTGATCCACCTGATCCTGCCGAACGCCAAGATTATCGATGCAAGGCGTGCGCCGATGGATTGCTGCTTCTCCGGCTTCAAGCAGCTCTTCGCGGAAGGGCAGGAGTTTACCTATGGTCTGACCGAGGTGGGGCGATATTATTCCGACTATGTCGCTCTGATGGAGCATTGGGACGCGGTGCTACCGGGCAAAGTTCTGCGCGTGCAACACGAAGACGTGCTCGACGATCAGGAAGGTCAGACACGCCGGATGCTCGATTTTCTGGAACTGCCGTTTGAGGAATCGACGCTTCAGTTCCACAAAACCGACCGCGCTGTGCGCACCGCCTCAAGCGAGCAAGTGCGCGAGCCGATCAATCGCAAGGGGCAAGGGGCATGGAAGCCATTTGAGCCTTACTTGGACGATCTCATGACGGCCCTCGGCGACCTAGTCTAGGCGAGTTTGGCACCATCGGCCACCGAGTCCGCAGGTCGCACCAGGACGATCGCTCCTTCCCTATCTGGGAAACCCAGCACCAGCACTTCGGACATAAATGGCCCGATTTGGCGGGGCGGGAAGTTCACAACCGCCATCACCCTGGTGCCTACCAAGCCCTCCGGTGTGTAGTGTTCAGTGATCTGCGCTGAGCTCTTTTTGACTCCGATCTCATCACCAAAGTTAACCCACAATTTGATCGCTGGACCACGCGCCTCTGGGAATGGTTCGGCCCGAGTCACGGTGCCCGCGCGAATGTCGAGCGCTAGGAAAGTGTCGAAGGGCGTCTCCTGCATACAATCCGCGATAGTATTGCGCTTGGCGAACGTCGAGGCTTGCGATAGATTGCAGGTTGCAACTGAGCGCGCGTCTGGGGAGGCGACCCGCTTAAAGCGAGAGAGAGCAGACAAACATCATGGCAAAATTCACGCTGAACGGTGAAAGCGTCGAGGTTGACGCTGATCCGAACATGCCGATCCTTTGGGTCGTACGCGAAAAACTGGGAATGAACGGCACCAAGTTCGGCTGCGGCATCGCACAGTGCGGCGCGTGCACGGTCCACGTTGATGGTCAGCCCGTCCGCTCGTGCTCGACACCCGTTTCCACTGCTGAAGGCGCGAGCGTGACCACGATCGAAGGCATTGCCGGCCCCGAAGGTGAGCTCAGCGCGCTACAGAAGGCGTGGATTTCCGAGCAAGTGCCCCAGTGCGGCTATTGCCAATCGGGCCAGTTGATGAGCGCGACCGCTCTCCTACGCGACAACCCGACCCCTTCGGATGAAGACATCGACGCTGCTATGAAGGGAAATATCTGCCGCTGCGGCACCTACACCCGCATCCGCCGCGCGATCAAAGTCGCCTCGGGTCAACTGCCCGCTAGCGAGGAGGCGTAAGACATGAACGACCTTACCCCTAAGAAGGAACGCTCTGGCCTCGCAAAGTGGAGCCGACGCGGTTTCATCGGCGCGGGCGTGCTTGCCGGTGGCGGACTGCTTATTGGCGTCGCAGTGCGTTCGGGCAATCCGATTGGCGCGCTCGCACCCAAAGTGGCGGCGGGCGAAGGCGAACAGTTGGTCAACGCCTGGGTCAAAATCGACACCGACAACGTCGTGACTGCGATTGTACCCCATTGTGAGATGGGGCAGGGCGCGCATTCCGTCTTGGCACAAATGCTGGCTGAGGAGCTTGACGCCGATTGGAGCCAGGTGCGCGTGCAGCAAGCGCCGACCGATGGCAGCTACATCGTCACCGACACGGCGCGCCAGTTCCTTGCGCCCTTTACTATGAACGCCGCCGACTGGATTGAGCCGACATGGGACGGACTGTTCACTCAGATCGGACGCATGGCCGATGTGTTGATCACAGGCGGTTCGTCCTCGATCCGTTCGACCGGTCAGTACCAAATGCGCGTGGCCGGCGCGGCGGCTCGCAAGATGCTCGTCGGCGCAGCCGCTGACGAATGGGGCGTTCCGGCGAATGAAATTGAAACGCGTGACAGCACGCTGATCCACGCAGGTTCTGGCAAGAGCGCGACCTACGCGCAGTTTGCAAGTGCGGCCGCAGAACAGCCGATGGATCAATCGCCCCCGCTCAAGACCACGGATCAGTACAAGCTGATTGGTAAGAGCAAGGCGCGCAAAGACATTCCAGGCAAGGTCGACGGCACCGCCAAATTTGGTATCGACGCCGCGCCAGAAGGTGTGAGTTTCTCTTACGCGGCAAGCGTACGCCCGCCCGTACCCGGCACGCGCGTTGCCAGCATGGACGCGTCCAAAGCAAAAGAGATGAGCGGCGTTCTGCAGATCCTCAACATGGGCGATTTCGTCGCCGTGGTGGCAGACAGCTATTGGCAGGCGCAGCAAGCTTTGAACCGCGTCGATGTGACGTGGACCGAGAGCGAGAGCGCGATCAAGACTAGCGAAGACCAGTTCACCGCCTACCGCGCAGCGATGGACGACGCGGGCGCAGATGGCGGAGACGAAGCCGCCTCCAAGGGCGACTTTGCGGGTGCCTTTGAGGGCGCGGCGACCAAGATCGAAGCCGAGTACAAAGTGCCCTATCTCGCCCACGCGCCGATGGAGCCGATCAATTGCACGGCCATGGTCCAGGACGGAAAATGCGATGTGTGGACCAGCACTCAAGTACCCTTAATGGTGCGCACGGAGCTATCCTCAGCACTTGGTATCGACAAGGGCGATATCACGGTCCACCACCCCTATCTGGGCGGTTCATTTGGGCGGCGTCTTGAAGGCGTGTACGCCGTGATGGCCGCGCGCGTGGCACAGGCGACCGGCTATCCGATCAAGTCAATCTGGAGCCGCGAAGAAGACACGCAAAAGGCGCTCTATCGCCCAGCCGAGATTAGCCGTTTCAAAGGCGGTTTAGACGAGAGCGGCGCGCTGGTCGCCTACGACAATATCTTCACCCAGCGCAACGACCCGGCCGAAGCCAGCGTGCCGGGGATTTACTCGATTCCCAACACCAAGGTGCGCGTGGCCGAAGCGCCATTGCACCTGCCGTTCGCCGCTTGGCGTTCGGTCGACCACTCCCAGCACGGCTTCTTCATCGAGAGCTTTATCGACGAGGCCGCGTTCGAAGCGAACGCCGACCCTTACGAATATCGGCTTGCGATGTTGAAGGACGCGCCGCGTCAGGCGGCCGTGCTCAAGAAGGTGGCCGAGAATTCGGACTGGGGCGCTGAACTACCCCAAGGCCGGGCCAAAGGTATCGCCATCGTCGAAAGCTTTGGGACGATCGTCGCGCAGGTGATCGAGGTCGATATGAGCGCTGGCAAGCCCAAGCTCGAAAACGTTTGGGCCGTGTGCGACGCGGGCTATGTCGTGAATCCCGATGGGTTCCGGAACCAGATCGAGGGCGGCATCGTCTTTGGTCTGACCGCCGCGATGTATGGCGAGCTCGACCTGGTCGAAGGCGGGATCAAGCAAAGCAACTTCCACGATTACAAGATGCTGCGCATAGACGAAGCGCCTAATATCATGGTGGATATCATCAACAGTGGTGATGTGCCCACCGGCGGCGCGGGTGAACCGGGTCTGCCCCCAGCGGCGCCCGCTTTGGCTAACGCGATCTTTGCGGCAACGGGCAAGCGCCTGCGCGAGCTGCCGTTGGCTAAGCAATTCGCCTGACTACGATCCTTCGGAGGGGAAATTTGTAATGCGTAATAACGCCATTCTGGCGGCGGGGCTGCTGACAGCTGCGCTCGCGGCTTGCGGGTCGAGCGAACCGGAGCCGGTGGTTGAACAGATTGTTGTTCGCGAGCCGGGTGAGCCGATGCCTGTTGCCACGGATGAGGTGATGGCGGGGGGCAAGATCGACCGCGTGGCTTTAGGCGAAGAAGTGTTCCAGCAATGCACCGGGTGCCACAACGCGGATCCGGGCGGCCCGAATATGGCGGGCCCGAACCTGCATGGCATCGTTGGCAAGGCGGCTGGAACAAACCCCGATTATCCTTACAGCGAGGCGATGGCTTCTTCAGGCCTGACCTGGGACTTCGCGACGCTTGATCGCTTCCTTGCGAACCCGGCGGCCTATGTCGAAGGGACCAGTATGGTTGCGGGCGCTGTGCGTGATGGCGAGGAACGCGCGGCCATTGTCGCCTACCTTGCTTCGACCAGCGAATAGGCTCACGAGCCGTCCGCAATGGATCGCTCAAAAGTTCTCCGATTTCTGAAGGCCGCACAAGAGCGTGGTTTGCCGTGCGTTTTGGTGACAGTGTGCGCGGTTGAAGGATCTTCGATGCGCAACCCCGGCACAATTATGGGTGTGGCGCAGGACGGCAGCTTTGAAGGCTCCCTATCGGGTGGCTGCATCGAAAACGCGGTTGTGGCAGAGGCGCTGGATGCGTTGAAGGCTGGCGAAACCAGAGTGGTGCGCTTCGGCGCTGGGTCGCCGTATCTTGATATCAAGTTGCCGTGTGGCGGCGGGCTTGATCTGCACTTCGCGCCTCTGGGTGAAGGGGATTTCGTATCGCAGTGCCTCTCCAGTGAGAGCGCTCGCGAACCTTATGCCATCTCGGTAAGCATCGAAGGAGCCGAACATCGGACCGCTTGGCCGAAAGGCGAGGCCGATCGGTCATTCGAAGCAGTGAGTGGCGAAGGGATATTCCTTCAATGGCCTGTCCCGCTAATCCAGATTGTCGGCCATGGGGCAGCGGTCGAAGCGCTCTCGACGCTCGCCGTTACCATGGGATGCGAGACGCGCGCGCTGACTCCTGATGAGCGGATCATGAGGACTCTTGAAGAGCAAAGCCACGAGCCTAGTCTTCTCAAGCGCCGCACGCAGACCGATCTGCTTAAGGGCGATCCGTGGACGGCGTTCGTGTTCCTGTTTCATGATCACGACTGGGAAATGGACTTGATGCAGCGGGCGCTCGAGTTGCCGCATTTCTATCTTGGTGCGATGGGCGGCCGCAAAGCGCACGCTATGCGAAGCGAGGCTTTGGCCAAGCGCGGGGTCAGCCAAGAAACACTCGACACGATAAGGGCCCCGATAGGAGTGTTCCATTCCTCCAGGGACCCTAACACGCTCGCGCTTTCGACAATGGCTGAGGTGATCCGCACCTACCAAGACGCTGATTTCGGGGCCGCTCTTGGCTAGATCCAGCGTCTTTATGGCCGTCTTGGCGGCGGGGGCTTCCCGGCGTTTCGGCGAGACGGACAAATTGGCGCAACGCCTTCGTGGCAAGCGGCTGGGCGAGCATATTTGCGATCAAGCGCCGATGGATCGGATCGCATCAAATGGCGCGGTGGTCATCACCCCGGCAGAGGATCACCCATGCCGCGCGGCTTGGGAGAGAGCGGGATTTCAACTGGCGCTGAACGCGCGGGCGGACGAAGGGATGGGCACCTCTGTCGCGCTGGCCGCGCTGCTGTCGGCGCACGCCAAGGCCGACGCTTTGCTCATCGCGCTCGCTGATATGCCGTTTGTTCCACGCGCGCATTTCGAAGCGTTGATAGATGCGTATCGCGATCCCGGCGATCTCATCGCTTCGAGCTGCGGTGCAGTTCGAACGCCTCCGGTTATTTTTGGTCGGGACCGCATCAATGAACTGACCCGGCTATCTGGCGATAACGGTGCCAGACTTCTCTTGAAGGACGCCAAAACGCTCGAGTGTCCTTCCGAGTGGCTTGAAGATATCGACACGCCCGAAGCTTTGCGCCGCCTGTCATAGATCGGAAAAGAAAGGACCCCGTCGTCTCCATCTGCGGAGGGCGAGGCGACGGGGTCTAGGGTCTTGAGGTCGTTGGAGAGAGGAACTGAAGGAAAGAGGTCTTCTGCGCAGTCTCCCGCGTCAGAAATTGTACTGCGTGGAGAATTGAATGCGTTGCAGATTGCCGCTTCGCCCATCTTCTAAGGTACGTTCGGCGTACATCAGTTCAAGACCGACATTGATCGGGCCAACCGGGTTCCAGATCAGGTTCACAAAGCCGTTCCAGCTTTCATCCGTCACCAGATTGGTCGTCAGCGCGACCGGGTTGTCCGCTTTGAAATAGGACCCCGCGATGTTGGAGCGCAGCTTGTCCGACCATACGTGGCGATAGGCGGCAAAGCCCGAATAAGTCGCGATCGGATCAAGCATGCCGTTAGCATCAATCGCGGCGTCGTTGACGATGTTTAAGCCCATGTAGCGCCCCAATCCTTCGCCCACGGTCGCGGTGAAGCGGAAGTCGTCCTTCTCGCCTACCTTGAGCTTGCCGGAGATACTGGCGCCGTAACCGAAGGCGCTGTCATCAACGCCTAGAAGATCATCTTCGGCAATGTGCAGCTGACGGGCGATCCCGGTGATCGTGAAATTGCCCCAGTCACCGTTCCAGTTGTAACGCCCGACGATATCGGGAATCTGATCATCGCCCGCGATAACGCGCGCTCCAGTGTGCGATGTTACGACCGTTTCAGGCTGTTCGATCCCGATCTGAAGGCCGCCATTGGTGTAGCGGATCAGCGGTTGGCGATCGAAGACAGTGCCGGGCGTCACGCCGATGAAATCGAGCGTGTCAGGCAACGCGCCAACATTCATGAATGTCGACCAGCCCTGGCCAAACGTCCAGTTGTCGTAGTTAATCAGAGCGTTGCGGATACGCGGAACAAAGCTGTTCGAAATCCGCTCATCCCCGCCAGCTGTCACGTTGAAATCAAGTTCAATCAGGCCAGACAGCTTGTGATCGGTTCCGACATCGGTTTCGGTTTTGAAGAGGAAACGGGTTTGGCGCGCGGAGAAATCGGTGTCGAAACCGCTTGGGCTGCCTCCCACGGGAATAGCGACCGGAATGAGGAAATCGCGCAGGATTGAATTGCCTGGCAGTTGTCCGCCGCTCGTACGCTGGCTGATCGCGTCGAACTTGACGTACCCGTCATAGGTGATGCGCGTATTGCCAACCTTGAAGCCTTCGCCTTCGGCAATGTCGAAGTCGATCAGCTTGGCCGAAAACTCGGCTTGTTCTTTTGTGATCTGGGCTTGACTGGCGGATAGTTGTTGTTGGCTTGCAGCCATCTCTGCCTGGCGCGCTTCGATAGCGCGCGTCGCGGCCAAAACCGATTGCGCTTGAGCGCGCATTTCGGCTTGTTGCGCTTGCATTTCAGCAGCCTGTTGCTGCGTTTCGCCCGCTTGTGTGTCGAGCCGTTCGATCAGGCCTTCGACAAGAGCTTCCAACCGGTCTAGGCGATCCTCAACGCTTTGTTCTTGTGCGAGAACTGGCGTGGCGGTCAGGCAGGTGGCGGTTAGTAATGCTGTGCGCGCTCCAACGCGCAATCCCGATAGCGACATGGATATCCCTCCCAAGATGTCGTGTCGCCATTAAGCCTGCCTTTCTCTCGCCATTTCACCAGCTAGCCGATAGTCTTACGACTATGGTCTTAGGCCGCATTGGCCCGGCTACGACCATTGTCTGAGAGCATTTGAGGGAGAGAACGCGGTATGACAGAGGCATCAAACGGGAGAGCTAGAATGATCCATGCTGTCGAACGTCCGCAATCCAGCCGCGCCACCAACTGCGTGGCCGAGCAGTATCAGGAAATGTACGCCCGCTCGATCGAACAGCCGGATGCGTTCTGGCTGGAGCAGGCGCAGCGTTTGACGTGGTCGAAAGCGCCGACGAAGGGCGGCGAATGGTCGTTTGATCCCGCCGATATTCGCTGGTTTGACGATGGGAAGCTCAACCTTTGCTTCAACGCGGTGGATCGCCATCTGGAGGACCGCGCCGATCAGACCGCGCTGATTTTTGAGCCCGACGATCCCGCGACACCGGGGCGCACGCTTACCTATGCGGAGTTGCACACTGAGGTGGTGCGCATGGCGAACGCGCTTAAGACAATGGGTGTTAAGACAGGCGATCGCGTCACCATTTACATGCCTATGATCCTCGAAGGCGTGGTGGCGATGCTGGCCTGTGCTCGTATCGGTGCGATCCACTCGGTGGTGTTCGGCGGGTTTTCACCCGAAGCGCTGGCCGGACGGATCAAGGATTGCGGCAGTCGTTTTGTGGTCACCTCGGACGAAGGTCTGCGCGGCAGCAAGCGTGTCCCGCTCAAAGCCAATGTCGACGCGGCGCTCAAAATTGAAGGCGCAGATGTCGACGCGGTTCTCGTGCACAAGCATACGGACGGCGATATCTATATGGTCGAGGGCCGCGATCACTGGCTATCCGATCTCGCAAGCGACGAGGATTGCCCCTGCGTCGATATGAACGCCGAAGATCCGATGTTTATCCTATACACCTCTGGTTCCACCGGAAAGCCTAAAGGCGTGCTGCACACGACCGGCGGCTATGGCGTTTGGGCGGCGACGACGTTCAACTACACGTTCGACTATCAACCAGGCGATATCTTCTGGTGCACCGCCGATATCGGCTGGGTCACCGGGCACAGCTACATTGTCTACGGACCGCTGTTTAACGGGGCGACGCAGGTCGTGTTTGAAGGCGTTCCCAACTATCCCGACCACGGCCGCTTTTGGGATGTGGTGGCCAAGCATAAGGTGACGACGCTTTACACCGCGCCGACCGCTATTCGCGCGCTGATGCGCGAAGGCGATGACTTTGTGACCAGCCGCGATCGCTCTTCGCTGCGCCTGCTGGGCACGGTTGGTGAGCCGATCAATCCGGAGGCCTGGCGCTGGTATTTCGATGTCGTGGGAGAGGGGCGTTGCCCCATTGTCGACACCTGGTGGCAGACCGAGACGGGCGGCCATATGATCACGACGCTTCCCGGAGCGCACGATATGAAGCCGGGTTCGGCGGGCATGCCGTTCTTTGGCGTCCAGCCGCAGTTGGTCGAAAACGATGGCAACGTTTTGGAGGGCGCGACCGAGGGCAATCTGTGCATCATCGGTAGCTGGCCGGGTCAGGCGCGCAGCGTCTACGGCGATCACGAACGCTTCGAGCAGACTTATTTTTCGACCTACAAGGGCAAGTACTTTACCGGCGATGGATGCCGCCGCGACGAGGATGGCTATTACTGGATCACGGGCCGCGTGGATGATGTGATCAACGTCTCAGGCCACCGCATGGGCACCGCCGAAGTGGAAAGCGCGCTGGTGCTTCACCCCAAGGTCGCCGAAAGCGCGGTCGTCGGCTACCCGCACGATATTAAGGGGCAGGGGATCTATTGCTACGTCACCTTAAACGCTGGCGAGGAAGGCACCGAGGAGCTCTACAAAGAACTTCGCGCTTGGGTCCGGACCGAGATTGGCCCGATCGCCACGCCAGATCACATCCAGTTCACCGATGGCCTGCCCAAAACCCGTTCGGGCAAAATCATGCGGCGAATCCTGCGCAAGGTCGCTGAGAACGATTTCGGATCGTTGGGCGATACGTCAACTCTGGCCGACCCATCGCTGGTCAATCGGCTTATTGATGGACGTCAGAACGGCTGATTGATCGCAACCCCGCACAAGAAGGAAGGGCTGACATGCGTATCATCATCGCCGACGATCACCCGCTATTCCGCACCGCGCTCGGCCACGCTGTTGCAAAGGTGTGGGACGGGGCCAAGATTGTCGAAGCCAGCTCTGCTGCCGCCGCGCGCGCAGAGTTGGAAGGCGGGGCGGAGGCACTGCTGCTTGACTTGCATATGGAGGATTCCAGCGGCCTCAGCGTGTTAATGGATTTGCGTCAGGATTTCCCCGCGCTGCCCATCGTGATTGTCTCGGCGAGCGAGGAAGCGCGTGTTTACGCCGCAGCGGAGCAATTGGGCGCGGCCGGTTTTGTACCAAAATCCGCCGGGCTCGACGACATGCGCGAAAGCCTGGCCGCCGTCCGCGATGGCGACCGGTCCTTCCCCGCGAATGATGCGGGCGCAGACGATGATCTGGAGCGTATGGCGAGCCTTACTCCAGCGCAGCGCCGCATCTTGGGGTCAATCCGGCAGGGCCTGCTCAACAAACAGATCGCCTACGAACTCGATATCAGCGAAGCGACCGTCAAGGCGCATATAACCGCGATCTTCCGCAAGCTTGGCGTGTCGAACCGCACCCAGGCTGTATTGCTGGCGGCCAAGTTGGACGTCGATCAACCCGCTGCCGAGTGTGGCGCAAGCTGAGACTGGCTGCGCGGCGCAGCGGACTTGCTCTGCACGAGGCACGTGGAGATTAGCGCGCGCAACGCGGCAGGGGACGATGGCTTCAAAAGACGGTTTGCATCCATAGCGACCGCGGCAAACTCGGTTTCTTCGCTGTCTTCGGCGGTCAGAAGAATAGCGGGCGGCTGAGCCTTCCACGCCATACACAATTCGGAATAGACGCTGTCGCCGCGCTCTTCGCCATCAAGGCGGAAATCCATAATCACAATATCGGGCGCTTGTGGGCTGATCTCGAGCGCACTGACCAAATTGTTCGCGCTGATTGGATCGAGGTCCCACTTGGTTAAAAGCGCCGATGTCGCCGTCAGAACCGCCGTGTCGTTGTCCACGACAAGCACCCTGGCCCCTTTGCCTGTTCGCACGGGGCGCTCAATTGCCTCAATCGACATGGGTCTTCCCCAGCGCGACACCGGCATCGCGAAAGCAAACCGACTTCCGCGCCCGGGTTCAGACACCGCTTCAACCTGCGTTCCAAGCAGCATGGTCGTGCGGGTGACGATAGCAAGACCAAGACCCAGCCCTTCGCGGTCGGTAGAGGCGCCACGCTCAAATTCGCGGAAGATGCGATCGATGTCCTTTTCGGCGATGCCTCGGCCGGTGTCATGGACGCAAAGCGTGACGCATCCGTCGCTTCGCCTGACGCCCAGCAAAACTCCACCCCTGGAGGTGTAGCGGATCGCGTTTCCAACAAGGTTGCGCAGCACGCTGGTAAGCAGCGTGCGATCGGTCGCGACCCATGCGCTGGTCCCCACGCGGCGTAGAGCGATACCTTTGGCTTGAGCTTGGACCGAGAATTCACGCGCGACTTCTTCGAACACCTGATCCAGCGCGACCTCTTCGATCCGAGGTTCGATCCCTCCACTATCAAGCTTCGAGATATCGAGAAGCGCGCGGATCAATCGGTTGGCGGACATGATCGATCCATCAAGATCGCGGACTAACGCCTTCAATCCATCGTCGGCGGCGACCTCCTCTCCCAAGGCGGAGGCGAACAGACGCGCCGCGTTGAGCGGTTGGATGAGATCATGGCTGGCAGCCGCCAAAAACCGAGTCTTAGACTGTGTCGCCTCAGCCAACGCATCGTTAGCTTCGCGCAACTGCTCGGTGCGCTCGCTGACCTTCTCCTCCAGTGCCTGTTCCGCCCGGCGGTCTGCGGTAACATCGGTGTAACTGGTCACATAACCACCCCCTGGCGCAGGTGAGCCGATAATACGCATGATGCGGCCATCGGCTTGCTCGCTTTCATGGCGGTGCTTTCGCCCGGCGCGCATATGGTCCAGTCGGCGCTCCACATAGGTTTCAATAGCAGAAGGTATGAGGGCGCTGCCGCGTTGGTTGAATCGGATGAGGTCGGCAATGGGCCGTCCGACGGCGACCAACTCATCAGGCAATTCGAACATCTCCTGATAGCGCGTGTTCCAGGCAACGAGCTTCATATCTGCATCGACCAGAGCCACGCCCGTTTCAATATTCTCAATCGCTATCTGAAGAAGGTCCCCGGAGAAATTTAGACGTTTGTTTGTCTCGTCAAACATGGCGACGACATCGGGAAGGGGGATCGCTTCGCCGCCTGACCATGAGGCGACAAGCATCCGTGCCGACGATGTGCCGATCGTACCGGAAATGACTCTTTCTGCCATTTCAATCAACGCGGCGTCCGCTAAATCGCCATCTCGAACCAAGCCGGACTGTGTGCGGATTGCGGCATCGGCCCTTGCTTTGCCCACAAACTGGGTGAGCAGGATACGCACATCGGCGACGCGCTTGTTTGTGACCATTTTGGCCCGTTCACCGGGACTAGGGGTGCCAACGAAGGCGGCCGCCTGCGCGGCGTCGACGAGGCTTGGGCGCCATAGCGCGGACGCGACCCAGTAGACGAAGGTGTTCGCGCCAAGGCTCAGTATAACGCCGGACACCAGCGTGTCAGGGTGGATTGATACAATCGGCGCGCCGCCGGTGGCCGCCGGCGTAATCAGCAGAACGAGCCAAGCCAAGGCGCCAACCACGAGCCCCGATATCATCCCGCACTTGTTGCCGTTCTCACTCACCATGCCCAGCACCAAGCCTGGAGCGAATTGAGCGGCGGCGGCAAAGGCCAGCGTTCCCAGTCCAGCCAGGCTGCCGATGCGGCCAATGCCAAGATAGACCATATACGCGAGCGCCAAAAGTGCCGCGATCACGATGCGACGTACCATCAATAACCGCGCGGCGAGCAGCGCCCGATCGCTGTTGGCGGAGTTGTCATCCCCGGCCTTGAGAGCCTTGCGGAAGGCGATCGGAGCGATCAGGTCGTTGGTGATCATCGTCGACAATGCTACACTCGCGATCACGATCATCCCCGCTGACGCTGAAAACCCGCCCAAGAAGACAAGGATCGCGAGCGCGTAGTTCTCGGTCGCCAAGGGTAAGGCCAGCACTATGCTGTCCGGATTGGTCCCAGCGGGCAGCGCGCTGAGCCCGGCGAGCACAATCGGTACGATCACCGCGGCGGTGACGAGCAAATAGGCCGGAAAGACCCAGCGCATGTGTGGGCTTGCCCGCTCCCCCTCAGCTTCGACGAAGGTCATATGGAACTGGCGCGGCAAGCACAGCGCCGCGCAGGCTGCGATCAAGGTTAGGATGAAAAATCGCGCGTCGAGCTGCGCGCCTGAAAAGACCGGATCGCTCGCCGCCGCTGGTTGCGCGCCGCCTTCTGAGAATAGGAGGTAAAACGCCAGACCCGCCACCGCGATAAGCGCCACAAGTTTGACCACCGCCTCGACCGCGATGGTGAGCACAAGCCCAGCGTTGTGCCCCGCGTGATCGGCCCGGCGCGATCCGAACAGAATGGCGAACAAGGCCATCAACCCTGCGACGATCAGCACCAGTTCATCCGCTGCGACCGCATCGCTGATCTCTGGCGATAGGGTAAGAAGGGACGCGCCAACCGATTGCAATTGCAGCGCCATGTAGGGGAGGGATCCGACGCTGGCGATGATTGTCACCAGTGCGGCGACCCCGGCGCTCTTACCATAGCGCGCGGATAGAAAGTCAGCGATCGAGGTTGAATGCTGCGCCTTGGATTGGGCTAGGATTCTTCGGACAAGGCCAAATCCCAGCGTGAAAACAATGATCGGGCCAAGATAGATTGGTAGGAAATCTAGCCCACTTGTCGCTGCCGTCCCGACGCCGCCATAGAATGTCCAGCTGGTGCAATAGACCGCAAGACTTAGGCCGTAAATCAGCCCCGAATTGCGCGCAAACCAGGGGGGAGAGGCGCTTTGTGTGCCACTTAGGCTCTCTTCAGTCGCAATCGCGTCGCGGCGCGCGGCGAGCCAGAAAAGCCCGTATAAATAGATGCAGGCCGCAGCTATGGCGGCGCCAAACAACATGATCCCATCCCTCTCCCGGACGCGAAACTACGCTACTTGCCCCCACAAGAAAAGGGCGGCGCTCTCGATCTCGTGAGCACCGCCCTTGCCTGTTACCCCGTCCAAGCGAGGGGTCTCGTTAGCTCGCCTTAGTGAGCATGGGCATCCCCGGCTCCGCGCGGCACGCGGATCGAGTCGACCAGCTTGCGGATCTCGACCGGGGTCTTGGCTGTGACACTGGCCACTGCCATCGCCACACCGAAGTTGATCAGCATACCGATCACACCGATGCCTTCGGGCGAGATTCCGAACAGCCAGTTATCCGTCACGTTCGCTGCCGGGTTCACCAGTTTGAAGTAGAGGATGTAGCCGAAGGTAAAGACCAGTCCGCTGACCATCCCTGAGATCGCGCCTTCCTTGTTCATCCCTTTGAAGAAGATGCCCATGAAGATCGCCGGGAACAGGCTCGCGGCGGCCAGACCAAAGGCGAAGGCCACAACCTGCGCCACCCAGCCCGGAGGATAGATGCCGAGGTAACCCGCGACACAGATCGCTGCGGTCGCCGCCAGACGCGCAGCCAACAGCTCACCTTTGGCCGAGATGTTCGGGGCGAAGGTGCTTTTGAGCAGATCGTGGCTCACCGAGCTTGAGATCACGAGCAACAGGCCCGCCGCGGTCGAGAGCGCTGCCGCCAGACCGCCAGCGGCCATCAGAGCGACCACCCAGCCGGGCAAATTGGCGATTTCCGGGTTGGCGAGCACGAGCGTGTCACGGTCGACATAAACCTCGTTTTCGCTGTCCGGGTTCGGCGTGTTGGTCACAACCATTTCGCCATGCGGCCCGCGCTCACCGGAGAATTCCGGCTTGCCTTCGAACGCCAGACCAGGGCGATATTGCATCACGCCGTCGCCGTTCTTGTCCTGCCAGGCGTACAGGCCGTTATTCTCCCACGTGGTGAAGAAGGTATCGACCTCGCTGTACTCGGTGTCATCGACCTTATCGATGAAGTTGAGCATGCCAAACGCACCTACAGCCGGAGCGGTGGTGTACAGCAGAGCGATGAAGATCAGCGCCCAGCCAGCCGATTTGCGCGCGTCCGATGCCTTGGGCACCGTGAAGAAGCGCACGATGACGTGAGGCAGACCCGCCGTGCCAACCATAAGAGCCATGGTGATGCAGAAGACATCGATCGTGCTCTTAGAGCCGGCCGTGTAAGCGGTGAAGCCCAGATCAACCAAAACGGTATCTAGCTTCTGCAAAACGCTCAGTCCGGACCCGTCCGCGACGGTTGATCCGAGGCCGATTTGCGGGATCGGATTGCCCGTGATCAGGAACGACAGGAAGAATGCTGGCACCATATAGGCGAAGATCAGAACGCAATATTGCGCGACCTGCGTGTAGGTGATGCCCTTCATTCCGCCGAGAACCGCGTAGATAAACACGATGCCCATACCGATGATCACGCCCCAAAAGATCGAGACATCAAGGAAACGTGAGAACACAATTCCGACACCGCGCATCTGGCCGGCGATATATGTAAAGCTGATGAAGATCAGACAGATAACCGCCACAACACGCGCGGCTTTCGAATAGTACCGCGTCCCAATGAAGTCGGGCACGGTAAACTGTCCGAACTTTCGCAGATAGGGCGCAAGCAACAGCGCGAGCATGACATAGCCGCCGGTCCAACCCATCAGGTAGACCGAGGCATCGTAGCCCAGGAAAGCGATGAGCCCAGCCATGGAGATAAAGCTCGCGGCGCTCATCCAATCCGCGGCGGTGGCCATTCCATTGACGACCGGGTTTACCCCGCCGCCTGCGACATAGAACTCCTTCGTTGATCCAGCACGGCTCCAAATGGCGATGCCAATATAAAGCGCGAAGGATGCGCCAACGAAGAGGTAGATCAGGGTTTGCGTGTCCATTGTTCCAGCCCCCTCAATCGTCGAGATCGTACTTGCGCTCGATCTGCTTCATACGAACGACGTAGAAGAAGATCAGCGCGATGAAAATGTAGATCGAGCCCTGCTGCGCAAACCAGAAGCCGAGCGGATATCCGCCGAGACTGAGCTGATCCAAGAAATCGCGGAACAGGATGCCGCAACCAAATGAGGCTACGAACCAGATCACCATCAGGCTTACCAACAGACGGACGTTTTCGCGCCAATAGGCGCCTTCGGCTTCGGTGGTTTCCTCAGCGGACTCGCTCGGTGGTGCCGGAGTGGCCGGCGAAACGGTGTCGGCCGTGCTCGTCCCTCCGGTATCGAAATCGCCGGGATCGGCGGTGGAAATTGGTTCACTCATGTGACTCTCCCTTGAAAGCTCCCCGACCGCGAGAGGTGTGCCACACACAAAGAGGCTCTCGCGATCTTGGGCCAGAGGCTATGGAAAGGGAGGCGTGGTTACGAGAGCGACTTTAGTCTTACGGTCGTGCGACTTTTACACCTCAATGTCGTTAAGCGTGACCTTCGGGGGCATTCGCGACAATTGCGCCTGGAATAGCTCGGCGGCAGCGATTGCGTCGGTGAGCGCATCGTGCGGCTCATACTCCGGCAAACCATAGCGTTTGCGAGCGGTGCCCAACCGATACGCATCCGCTTCGATGAGGTTGGGATGCAGTCGCCGCTCGAGCGTCATCGTGCACACAGCACGGATCGGCAGCTTGAGCCCGGACAATGAACGGACCGCCCCAGCCAGCGCGGTCTGTTCGATTGCCGCGGCGTGGGCGACCATAATTCGGCCGGCAAGAGCATCGAGAAGCGCGCGCATAACCTCAAGGATTGGCTCTCCCTTGGCCGCCCGTTCTTCGCCAATGCCGTGGATTGTCACCGCCTGCCGGTCGAGCTCGGCGTAGCTGCGGATATCGAGCGATTGCGCTTCATTTAACCTCAGGATTGTACCTTCGAATGGTGTCCAACCAGCCTGCAAAAGATGTGCACCCTTGCGTAGGCCATCCAGTTCGAAATCGAGTGCTAGGTAGGGCGCTTCTCGTGCAGGCGTCGCAAGGTCCGGCCATTGCGCACGGCCATAGGCGGAAAGCTTCGGGTATTCGCACTCAGCGAGCGCTTTCAGCTCGCGGGCCTCACGCCATTGGCGAAACAGGCTCACGCAATCCCGCCGGCGTGATTGCGACGTAGCGCGTCGAGCGCATCACGGATCACGACAAAGGCGTCTTTGAGATAGTCGCGCTCAAGCGAGGATAGGTCATAGGGCGCGATAGCGTTGTCAGGGTTCTCCCCGCGCTCGACCTGTCTCGCTTGGTGGCTGATGCGCAATTCGTTCACGAACAACAGCGCGTCTTCAAGGCTGCGCGCGTCGTCGGCGTGCATTTTTCCAGCTGCCTCCAGCGCGCGAAGGCGTGGGATGGTGCCCACCTCCTCGATCCCAGCGGCGAGCGCCTGCGTTCTCGCGATGTCGATGATCGGCATGATGGCCTGCGCCTTGGCGTTGAAGATCTTTTGCCCATCTTCAGTTCTATCGAGCACCAAATTGCGAAAGATACCCAGCGGCACTTTGCTGCGCATCGCGTCGCGTGCAAGGAAACTTATGAAAAGCGGATCGCGCGCGACACGCCCAACCACTTCGCGGCGCAGATTCTGCGTCAAGCTTCGATCCCCGTAAACCGCGCGCATGTCGAAGAAGATCGTGGCGCGCATGACGCGGTCTTCGGTCGGCTGAGCGACCCAGCTTTCATAGCGGGTCTTCCAACCGTTCAATGTGAGACGTTGGTCGGCGTTCTTCGCCATGATCCCGCCTTTGCAATAAACAAAGCCGCAGTCGTTGAGGATGTCGGATATTCGTGTGCCCAACGCTTTGAAGTAGGCCTCAACGGGGGCGGGCAGTTCTGTTTCGTTTGGCTCGTCGGCGATAATGAGGCCGTTATCTTGATCAGAGCCGATCAGCTGTTCCTCGCGCGCCAAGGAGCCGAACACGACCAACGCATAGGGACGTGGTGGGGGCCCCAACTCCTCTTCGGCAAGCGCGGCAGCGCGGCGGTGGGACGCCTCGCCCAGCGCCGAGGCGAACCGCATCGCATGACTCGCTTGGACCCCGCCCGCGACCATCGCGGCGAAGCTTTCGGGTATCTTCAGCGCGGCAGCGACCAACTCCGATTCGTCTTTCGATTTGGCGATCATCATGCCAGCGTCGATCGCGCTGCTACCGATTGCGGAAAGGATATCAGTGGCCGAGAGTATTCCTAACATCGCGCCTTTATCATCAACGACCGGAAGGTGGCGAAAACCACCGCTGGCCATCATCGCCATGGCTTCGGCAATCGGCGCGTGCCCGCCAAGGAGGCGCGGATTGCGTGTCATGACCGCTTCGATAGGTTGATCCAGCGCGACGCTTGCACCGACAACACGCTTGCGAAGATCCTTGTCGGTGAAGATTCCGGTCAACGCGCCGTCGTTGCAAATGGCGAGCGTTGACACATCCCTTGCGTTCATCAGCGCCACCGCCTCAGCAATAGATGTCGTTGATGGACATGTCACCGGCGCCGCCCGGGCGATCAGGTCTTCGATTGGCCTATCATCGATTGAAAAACCGCTGTTTTCACGCCGCTGCTTCAGTGCGTGGGCAAGGCGCGCGGATTCGTCTTCGGCAAAAAAGGCGGCAAAGTCACTATGCGCTTTCCTAAGGCTGTGAAACCGTTCGGCCGGCAGAGCGTAGAGCAGCGTGTCTTCGATCGCCGTCGTCGTGTTGCGGACTTCGCCGCCGCGCAATAGCGATGGGTAGGCAAAGCACCCGCCCGCTTCGATACGTGCGCTCAATTCTTCGCCTGCCAGCATCAGCTCGACTGCCCCAGAACGCACCACGTAAAGTCGGTCATTGCTCTCACCCGCCTCGACTATGACCTCGCCGGCCTTGTGATAGCTGACTTCGATGGCACGGCTGAGCGGTGCAAGCTCGCTCACATCCAGCCGATCAAAAGGGGAAGTGGATTTCAGGAACCGGGTAATCTCGCTAATTTCGCTCGCCATGAAGGCCAGCATAGCCGCCCAGGGCGCGCTTGCGTATCCAACTTTTGGCTAAAGCGTTACTCGAGCCCTAGTTCGGCCAGATTCATGGTTGCCGCTGAATAGCTCGCGGCGGCGAGACGCCCGTTAAGCTCGGCCCTGATTGCGCGAACTTGCGCGTTGGCGGCGTCTTCTTCGCGTACATTGACGAGGAAGAAATTGCCGGCCCCCAATCGGAACCGTTTGCGCTCGGCGTTGACCATGGTGTTGCGCTGTTCGACCTCGTCATTGGCGAGGGTCGCTGATTGCAGTGCGGCGTTGAGGTTCACCAGGATGTTATCCAACTCCACCCGAATCTGGTCGGCGGTTCGCTGTTCGCGAAATTCAATTTCGCGCAATTCGGCTTCAGCCCGTTGCACCGCGCCGCGCGCTGTCCGGCGTTGCAGGGGTACAGAGAACGTAAGACCCACAACCGTATCCGTGGAATCAAAGGTGGGGCCGCCATCGCCAATCGGCCCGAAATCGCGGCTCAGTTCGACTGAGAAGTCGAGATTGGGTTGCAGATCGTTCCGCCTAAGCTCCACGCGGTTGCGTGCGCGTTCCAATTGGAGGCGGAAATTGCGCAGTTCCGGGCGCTGGTCGAGGATGTCGTTACGCGCCATCGCCATGAGCGATTGCATATCGGGCAACTGTTCAAGAACTTTGCCTTCGGGCAATTGTTCTCGCGTCGGCACGATCAGCTTCCCGCCTTCGTCGCGCAGATAGAAGGATAGCGTGTTGGCTGCGGTGGTGAAGCCGCGCTGCGCCTCGACAAGGAGGCTGCGGCGCAGGATCAGGTTTTGCTCGTTCTCGGTCAACGCGATTGCGGGTTGTGCTCCCGCTTCGACTTGGCGTTCAAGGCCGACAGCGCGAGCTTCGGCGATCTCAAGCAGGTTGGCGTAGACCCGCACTTCGTTGCCCGCTGCGACCCACCGCCAGTAGGCGCGCAACGCCTCGAATTGTACGTTAAGCTGCACAAGCAGGACATCGAGCCGCGCTTGACTGGCGGCCAGGCGCGTGTCCTCCACGGCAAAGCGGCGCTGGTCGATCCGGCGGTCGCGTAGAAGTGAAAAAAGGGCACCAACCTTGAATTCGCCCAGTTCGTTGGTGTTGTAGATGTTCTCGTAAATTGGAAAGCGCCCGTCGGACAGGCGATAGCTCGCAAACACTTCACCGCCGAATGGGGCGATAGGCTGGGTCGCTTTTCCTTCCGCAAAACCGCCGGAAAAGGTGCCGGTGTAGCGGTCGTAATACTCACCATTGAGCATCAGGTCGAAGGCGCCATCGGCCGCCAGTTGATCAGAGCGCGCGGCGGCTTCGCGCTCAAACGCTTCGAGTATACGCGGGAAGGTCAGCGCGCTGGAGCGGAGCACTTCTTCAGGCAAGAGTGGGCCGTTTCGAAGCGCTTGAGCAAGCGGTTGTTCGTTGGCTTCGATATCTTGCGCGCGTGCTGGTTCGCCCGCCACATTGATCAGGACGAAACCCAGAAGGCCCAAAACGCTGAGCGCAGCGCCTCTGATGGCGGACAAGAGCATGGCTTAACCGGTCGGCTGTCTGCGCATAGAGGCATCGGCGGTAGTTGAGGCGGCAGGAAGCTCGGGCGGGAAGTTGTTGAGCTGTCGCCAGATTTCGTAGCCTACTGGTACGGTTTCCAACAGAACAAAGGCCTGTCCTGCTGCGCCAAAGCGTACAAAGCGCTCATCGGGCCAGGGCTCTTCGCCTTCAATGATCTTTTCCTTGATAAGGACGCGAAATCGCCCATCGACTTGGGCCGATTGGTCAACCGCGATAACTTCGCCCGCAAATGTACCGACCGCGACCGAGGGCCAGCCGCTGAACTGCACCGCTGGCCAACCTTCAAATTGAAGCCGCGCCGGTGCACCGATATAGACCAGACCAACATCGCGCCCATCCAGAAAAACCTCAATCACGCGCTCAGAATTCTGCGGCACGAAGGTTGCGAGGATATCGCCCGCGTTGATAAAGGTCGCTGCGTCGCCGCCATTGATTGACTGGATGAAGCCATCGCGCGGCGCGGTGACCAACTGGTTTGACTGGCGCGAAAGGCTGACATTAGTGCGTGCGAGGTTGGCTTGCGCTTCGGCAACGCTGCCGCGCATTTGATCAACACGGATAAGCGCCTGTTCGTAATCGCGCCGGGCCACCAAACCTGATTCGAAGAGCTCGCGCGAGCGGCGAAGGTCGATCTCTGCGGTTGCCTGGGCGCTCTTAGCGGCTTGCAATTGCACTTCGACCTGTGCGCGTTCGGCTTCGAGGCGCTGGATCAGCTGCGGATCGATATCAGCTATGCGCGCAATCGGATCACCCTTCTTGACCGCACTGCCATCGCGCACGAACCATTCTTCGATCCGGCCCGAGACCAGCGCGTTGATGTCCTGTTGGCGTTCGTTGGGGTTGAGCGTGGTGATAACGCCGCGCCCGCCAACATTCTGGACCCAAGGCACGTAAATCAGGAAAGCCACCGTCGCGACAAGCCCCACCAAAAGCAGGAAAAAGGTCGTGCGAAAAATACGCGGCAGTTTGATATCGCGCAGCGCGGTGAAGTGCGCCATGTCTTGTTCGAGAGCGGCCATGATTACTCCGCTGCCCCCAACATGGTGGATGAAAGCGGGCGAGGCCCAGATTGCATACGCGGCGGCTTGCTGTTCACCGCGAGGCAGAAATCGTCGAAATTATCGTAGTAACGCTGCTGATGCGCCTCGAGATGAAGGAATCGATCAAAACCAAGGTCAATCCGCCGGTTCGAAAAATAGATCACCGTTGAATAAGCTTGCTCACGCAGTTCGTTGACCGAAGCGGCGAGGTTGTCTTCGTCCAGAAGGTCGAACAGCTTGCTGAGCACCAGAATACGCGGCTGTTCAAGCAGAGCGTTGGCCAGCTTCAATTGTTGCAACTCCACAGAGGAGAGAGGCCAACCGGTCGCGGCAATGGGTGTATCGAGGCCGTGTTCAAAGGTTGAAATCGTTTCAGTCAGGCCGACGGTCTGAAGGGCGCCCACCATCCGTTTCGACGCGGTTTCCTTGCATGACAGGCCAAGATATTCGCGCACCGTCATGCCGACAAAGCTTGGCCGATCGAGCACATGGACGTCTTTGCGCAGATTGTGCGCTTCGATATCCGCAAAATCGATGCCGCCCAGTGTGGCAAAGCCGCCTTCGGGCAACTGGTGCATCTTAAGGATGTTGGTGAAGAGCCGCTGGACACCGTGGTGGCTTGCGCTCGCCATAACGATTGCGCCGCTTGGAATCTCAAGGTTGAACTCAGCGTCTTCATGGCGCGCTCGTCCGCGCACACCGCTCAATAAAAGCGTGTGTTCCGTCACGTTGATCGGATCGTCCCCGGCGGGCTCTTCCTGTTCGACGTCATAGAACAGCGAGATCTCTTCAACCGCAGCGCACAAGTCATAGAAATAGGTTAGGTAGGTGCCGAGCTGGGCGACGCCAAAGAACGCAGTCGACAGCACCAGCTCGGCCGCTACGAGCTGTCCCAGCGTCAGTTCATTGGTAATCACCAGCCAACCGCCAAGTCCCAACAAGGCCGCGCTAGCCGCCGCGTAGAGCGTGAGGAAGGCCAGCGTCTGTCCGAAATGATTGCGGAAGTGCTTTTTGCGCTCAGTGATATACTCTTCGGTGTGCTTGTTGCTTTGCTTAAAAGCGTAGTCAATCCGGCGCTGCGATTTGAAAAAGCCGTTGGATTCGCCGACCGTCTCCAGCCACGAGGCTGTGCCGTGTTTTGCGTGAGACAAGTCGATGCCTGAACGCACCGCGCGCGAGCCCCAGACCAACCAGATCAGCCAAATGGCCGCGGTCATGATCAGTGTGAACAGCAGGAAATAGGGGTGGTAGAGCGACACCAGAATGAAGCCAGTGAACACTTGCAACACCACGGTGAAGCCGCCCACGAACAGGATCGGAATTGCCTTTTCGACATTGATTACGTCGAAATAGCGATTGAACAATGAGCTCTTGCGTGCATCGCCAAAAAACGGGTTCTTTGCGTAGACTGATAGCAGCGAAATCTCCGCGACCATGCGCGCGTAAAAACGCCGCGAGAACATCTCCATCAAATGGATGCGCAGGGCGTAAAGCAGTCCGAACAGCATCAGCAGGCCGAACAAGGTCAGCGTAAGCACGACAAGCGGTGTTGCCATCGCAGTGTTCGCGACCGTGTTAATCAGCATCTGCACTGAAATCGGCGTCGCAAGACTGAGCAGCGAGATACCCACGCCGTAAACGAGGGCGAGCCAATAAAAGTTGCCTTCCGGGCGCAGGATACTGAAAAACGTCCGAAAAAAATCCGGGAGCGAAATTCGGTCGCCGTATGATGTCTTTTTCACGGCCATGTTTTGTTACGATCCATCCGGCGCGTTGCCGCGCCATCTTTGCGGGGTTTGGTGTGTTTGCACGATCCGACGATCCCTGGCCGAAAACGCGCAGTCACCCGGCAAATCCAACGCTACGAGGGCAACAAGGTTCCATCAAATCATGCATAACATGCAAGTATTTAGGGGCTAAGACGACACGGTTTCAGCCGGGCTATTGAAGTTGGAGAGCGAAGAGCGCAGCCGATAACCGCGCAAACCTGACTTGCACTTGAACGCTGCGGCTCGCACGAGGAGCATTGTGTTTAACCCGTTGTTTCTTCGCGAGAGCGGCTTTTTATGCGGCTGAACCGATTTCCAGCGCTCTTCAAAGGGGCACAAACGCGCCAGAAGCGTCACCAATGGGCTGCCTTGAGTGGTTGACCCCGTTGATCTCTTGCTGGTTGGCGGTGGGCACTCTCATGTCGCCGTGCTGGCCGATTGGGCTGAGCGCGGATGCCCTGTGCAACGGGCCGCATTGCTCACGCCTTCATTCCAGTTGCGTTATTCCGGTATGGTTCCAGGCTGGATATCGGGCGAGCATCCGCAAGAGGCGGGCCTGGTTGATCTCGCCGAACTGGCCAAGGCGGCTGGCGTAAAGCTGGTTCTAGATCGTTGTGTTGCGCTGGATCCCGTCACTCGGACCGTTTTGACACGGGAGCACGGCATTCTCCGATTCGATCACGCTTCGATCGATGTCGGCGGAGTTGGGCGCGCCTCGAGGGTTCTAGGCGATGACCCGCGGCTGGTGGATGTCCGACCAATTGATCGATTTGCTGAAGAGATGGTCGAACGCGCATCAGGCGCTCAGAAAATTGTTGTTGTTGGAGGAGGCGCCGGAGGTGTGGAGCTCGCCTTTGGCTTGCGTAATCGGGCACGCGGGGAAGGCCAGCCGGACATAACCATGATCGCTGGGGAAGGGGGATTGTTGTCCGGCTTTACTGCGTCCGTGACGCGGTCGGTGCGCGCTGAGTTGGAAAGGCAGAGCATTCGACTTTTCGAAGTCGATGCGTGGATAGAACGCAGTGTCCTGATGGCGGGTGAAGTTGAAATTTCGGCTGATCTGATCGTCGCGGCGATTGGCTCTGGCGCTCCTGATTGGCCGGCAGCCGGAGGTCTTGCGGTGGACCAATACGGCTTTATCGCGGTCGACGCCCACCAGCGTTCCACCTCGCACCCGCACATCTTTGCCGTGGGTGACTGCGCGCGGCGAATGGACACAAATGTTGATCACGCCGGAGTGCATGCCGTCCACGCGGGGCCGGTGCTCGCGTCCAATCTTCGCGCCGTTCTAAGCGGTCAGGAACCCCTGCAATCCTATCGACCTCGGCCCGCAAGCTTGTATCTGCTCTCCACTGGGAATGGGTCAGCCATTGCGAGCTATGGACCGTTCTCAGCCAGAGGAAAGTGGGTCGCGCGGCTCAAGGCGTGGATCGATAAACGCTGGATCGCGCGCTACGCTGCCTTGAGTAATCGCGCGTAACCTTGCAGGACGGCTGCACGAATGGGACCGAAAGCGGTTCTATTCGCGAGATCGCACCAAAGGGCATTATGAAAAAACTCATTATCATTGCAGCCATTCTCGCGCTGATTGCGGCCTATTTCATCTTTGATCTAGGCACGTATCTGACGCTCGATGGGATCAAGCAGGTCTCTACCGAAGTGAGTGGTTTCTACGCGGAGAACCCGGCCTTGGTATTGGGCGGGTTTTTTGCGATTTATGTCGCGGTTACCGCCGCGTCCCTGCCCGGTGCGGCGATCATGACGCTCGCAGCGGGCGCGTTGTTCGGCCTTGTCACCGGCACGATCCTCGTCTCTTTCGCGTCGACCCTTGGCGCAACTTTGGCTTTTCTAGCGTCGCGCTACGTGCTGCGCGACACTATGGAGAGCCGCTTTGGCGATCGGCTCAAAAGCATCAACGAAGGGCTTGAACGCGACGGCGCGTTCTATCTTTTTACCCTGCGCATGATCCCCGCGGTGCCGTTCTTCGTGATCAACCTCGTCTTCGGTCTGACCCGGATCAAGACATGGACCTTTGCCTGGGTCAGCCAGATTGGCATGTTCCTCGGTACAATCGTTTTTGTAAACGCCGGGCAGCAGCTTGGCCAACTCGATAGCCTCTCGGGTATTCTATCACCGCCCGTGATCGGTTCTTTCGTGTTGCTCGGCATCGCACCTTGGATCGCAAAGGGCATCATCGGCTTTATCAAGGCTCGCAAAGTTTACGCCGGATACACCAAGCCAAAGAGCTTTGACCGCAATTTGATCGTGATTGGCGCTGGATCGGCGGGTCTTGTGTCCTCGCTCATCGGTTCGACGGTGAAGGCAAAGGTCACGCTGGTCGAAGCGGGTGATATGGGCGGCGATTGCCTCAACACCGGATGCGTGCCTTCCAAGGCTCTGATCAAGAGCGCGAAGGTCGCCGAAACCATGCGCCACGCGGACAAATACGGCGTCACCCCGCACGAGCCCGAAGTGCCCTTCAAACAAACCATCGCCCGGGTGATGGGCATTATCAAAACTATCGAACCGCATGACAGCGTTGAGCGCTACACGGACCTCGGCGTCGATGTGATCAAGGGCTACGCCAAGATAATTGACCCATGGACGGTCGAGATCGCGCTCAATGAAGGTGGTGCGAAACGCCTAACCACGCGCAGCATCGTCATCGCATCAGGCGCCGAACCCGTGGTGCCTCCGATCGAGGGGATCGAAGACAGCGGCTATCTTACCAGCGAGACCATGTGGGATGGGCTGGGCCAATTCGACAATGCACCTGAGCGTGTCGCGGTACTGGGGGGCGGTCCCATTGGTTGTGAGATTTCGCAGGCGCTTTCACGGCTTGGCTCCCATGTCACGCAAGTCGAAATGCACCATTGCGTGCTGGGCCGCGAGGACCCGGAAGTCTCCGAACTGGCGCAGCAATCGCTCGAAGGCGCGGGCGTGAACGTTCTGACAAGCCACCGTGCGGTTCGGATCGAGGATGGCACACTGATCGCCCAAGGCGAAGATGGCGAGAAAAGCGTCCCCTTTGATGCGCTGATCGTGGCGGTGGGGCGCAAGGCGCGGCTCACCGGTTTCGGCCTCGAAGAACTGGGCGTTGAGACTGATCGCACAGTCGTGACCGACGAATATCTCGCGACGAAATTCCCCAATATCTATGCAGCGGGAGACGTGGCCGGACCGTATCAATTCACCCACACCGCCAGCCATCAGGCGTGGTACGCTAGCGTGAATGCGCTGTTTGGCCAGTTCCGCCGGTTTAAAGCCGATTACCGCGTGATCCCGGCAGTCACTTTCCTCGATCCCGAGGTCGCGCGGGTCGGCATCAACGAGACCGAAGCGAAGGAGCAAGGCATCGAAGTTGAAGTGACCCGCTACGATCTCGACGACCTCGACCGTGCGATTACCGAGAGCGAAACCAGCGGTTTTGTGAAAGTGCTCACCCCACCGAGCAAAGATGCGATCCTGGGCGTGACGATCGTTGGCAGCCATGCGGGCGAGCTGCTGGCGGAGTATGTGCTGGCCATGAAGTACAAGCTTGGCCTCAACAAGATCCTGGGCACCATCCATTCCTATCCAACCATGGCAGAGGCGAACAAATTCGCAGCGGGCAATTGGAAAAAGGCGAACAAGCCGGAATGGGCGCTCGAATGGGTCGAACGCTACTTTAACTGGCGGCGCGGCTGACCTAGACCTCTCGAACGATGGAATGGTTCGACCAATTGCGCCCGATGGCCGGGATCGCCGTGCTTGTCGCGCTGGCGTGGGCGATCAGCGAAGATCGAGACCAACGGCCCACGATGAAATGGATTGCCGGCGCCTTGGCTCTTCAAGCAGCGTTGGCTTTGCTGATTATCCGTGTGCCGTTTGTGTGGGCGGCGATGGAGTACCTCAACGAGGGCGTCTCCGCGATTGAGCGGGCGACGCTCAAGGGCTCGTCATACATGTTCGGCTATCTCGGCGGAGCGCCTTTGCCGTTTGAGTTGAACGCGGGGGCTGACGCGCCGCTTATCATCGCGTTTCAGATCCTTCCTTTGGTGATCGTCTTTTCCGCGCTCGCGGCGCTGCTGTGGCACTGGGGCGTTTTGCGTGCGGCGGTGAACGGGCTTTCCTTCCTGCTGCGCCGGACGCTGGGCGTAAGCGGAGTGGTAGGCTTAGCGGGCGGGGCGAATATGTTTCTGGGCGTTGTTGAGAGCCCGCTGGCGGTGCGCGCCTATTTTGCGAGGGTAAGTCGGGCAGAGCTGTTTCAGATCATGGTGCTGGCCATGGCGACGATTTCGGGCGCGATCCTGATCCTCTACGCTACGACTTTGCGCGAGACGGTCGATAACGCGGTTGGTCATATGATCGCGGCGTCTTTAGTGTCCCTCCCAGCCGCCTTATTGATTGCCAAGCTGATGGTGCCCGGCGCACCCGACAATCAAGCAACGCTTGCTGATGATGGCGAAAGCGGTCTGAAATATGAAAGCAGCATTGACGCGATCGTCAAAGGGACGATGGATGGCATGCAGCTGTTCCTTGCGGTGGTGGCGATCATCATCGTAGTTTTTGCCCTGGTGGCGTTGACGGATGAGGCGTTGAGCTTGCTGCCGCTTGTTGCGGACGAACCTCTGACCTTGAAACGTGTCTTCGGCTGGATTTTCGCCCCATTAATGTGGCTTATCGGCGTGCCTTGGGCTGAGGCGGGGACAGCGGGCGGACTTATGGGGACAAAAGCGATCCTTAACGAGTACGTTGCCTATCTCGAACTTGCCGCGCTTGATGCAGGCGCATTGGGCGGGCGCAGCCTGTTGATCGTGACCTACGCGCTGTGCGGTGTCGCCAATCTGGCGAGTGTGGGTCTGTTGGTTTCGACCATCGGCACCTTGTGCCCGGAACGCCGCCCAGAGGCCGCCAGCCTCGGCATCAAGAGCTGGATTGCGGGCAATATCGCCACGGCAATGACGGGCGCTTGGATTGGCCTTTTGACCTTCACCAGTGCGGGGTAGGGCGAGTGCTCGATTCCAAGCTTCGTCCTCTGATCAATCCACCCCTCAACGCTGTCGGTCGCGCCTTGGCGGGCGTGGGTGTGACGGCGAACATTTTGACGTTCACCGGGCTTGCCATCGGACTGGCTGGTGCAGTCGCGATTGCATTCGGATACCTCGCCGTTGGGCTTGTCCTAATTCTCATCAACCGAGTGTTCGACGGGCTTGATGGAGCGGTTGCGCGTGTCACTGGGCCGACCGCTTTGGGAGGCTATTTCGACATTGTGGCGGATTTCGCCTTTTACGTGTCGATCCCGCTTGCATTTGGAGTGTTGGACCCGGCCAACACGCTGGCCGCACTGGTGCTGGTGGCCAGCTTTGTTCTGACCGGAGTCAGCTTCCTGGCTTTCGCTGTCACCGCCGCCGAACGCAGGATGAGCAGCGAAGGGCATGGGAAAAAGAGCTTTTTCTACTCAACCGGCCTTGCCGAAGGGACAGAGACTATCGCCGTGTTTGTCGCGATGTGTGCTCTGCCACAGTTCTTTACCTACATCGCTCTTGGATACGCGCTGTTGTGCACGCTTACTGTGTTTCAGCGTAGCGCGTTGGCCGCCATCACATTCGGCGAATAGAGACGGATTAAAGCCCCAGCTTTTCCGCAGTGCGCGAACTTAGATCCATAATGCGTTTGGCGTTTGCGCCAAGGTCACTCTGACCCACGCGGCTAACCGATCGAAAATCGATCTGCCCTTCCGATACGCGCGCAACGACATCGTCCTTGAAGCCAAACCAGAACGTTTCGGCGAGCCCCTCAACAGTTCCCGTTTCAGCGTCGTAGCGGATGCCTTTCAAACCCATATCGGCCATGGCGAGTTGCAACGCGTTGACCGCTGCATCCCGCTCCGTTTCGCCAATGTCCAATGGCGCGAGTTCGGGATAGTTCTCCGACACTATTTGCGCCGTGGTCATTTGCGCAAGCGGGTGCTTGGCCTCGCCAAATTGCTCGGTCTCACCCAGCGGCGTGTCGTATGCGTTGATCGGGTTGGCACCACTCTCAGCTCGGGCCGCAAGGATCTCGGCTGAAAACGCGGGCGGCTTTGCCGTGTCGGTGGACATATCGTGGATCGGGTGACTGCCCGCTCCCAGGACAACCGGCGCAAACACCAAAGCAAAGCCAAGCGGAACGACCAAGCCAAGCGCCGCCGACATCATCCCGCGTCGGGTGCCCGAACGCAGGATCAGAACAATGGAGACGATGGCAATGACAGCGGTCAGCCCGATCAGGACCAGTCCACCTAAACCGACAGCGCCAAGTCCGGTTTGCCAACTCCAAAAGCCGAACTTGGTACCAAGCGCGGCGGCCATGAGGAAGATCGGCAAAATGATCGCAAGAATGCGGGCGAGTCGGGCGTGCCAAGGTGCTTTCAGGTCCATGGACTCTCGTCTTAACGAGCCGTGGCGCAAGCGCAATATTGCGCGACTGTTTATCGCCAAACTGGCACGCTTCAGGCCATGGCGCCGCAGAATTTTCGTGGTCTAGGAAACTAAACTGTAATGGCGCGTTTGAAGGTCAATCGTCGTTGTTTCGCGGCTTGCCGTAGCGGCGATGATCGCTTTCCTTGAATTCCAAACTCCTTTAGGGATCTGGGGTCGCGAGAAAAGACTAATTTTTGAGGGAATACAATTATGAAGCGTAATGGACTTTTGAGCGCGGCCGCGTTTGTCAGCCTCGCCACTCTGACCGCCTGCGGCGGCCAAGCACCGGCTGCTGAAGAAGCGCCGGCAGAAGAAGCGGCCCCTGCTGCTGAAGAGCCCGCAGCTGAAGAACCGGCCGCTGAAGAAGTGGCGGAAGTGCCCGCCGTCGAAGCGAACGGCACGGTTATCGAGATCGAAATGTACACCAAAGATCCCGATGATTCGAGCAAGCTTCAAGTCTACAAGCCGCGCCTTGTGACCGCCAATGTCGGTGACACGATCAAATTCCTGCCCACCAATCCGACCCACCAATCGTCGTCAATTGACGGAATGCTTCCTGCTGGCGTCGAAGGCTGGGAAGGCAAGATCAACGAAGAGGTCAGCTACGTGATCCCCGCCGCAGGCGTGTACGGTTATAAATGCGTTCCGCACTACGCCGCTGGCATGGTCGGTCTGATCGTCGTTGAAGGCGGCGACAATGTCGACGCCGCGAAGGCGGTGACGCATCCGGGCCTCGCCAACCGTGCGTTCTCGGAAATCTTTGAAGAAGCCGGTCTCTAGGTCGAGCGCATTTCAATCGAAAAAGGGCGGCGTGAGAGATCACGTCGCCCTTCTTGTTTTTGTATCCCGTTGGCGCCTAATCTGGCTGCGCCAACTCGACCTTTCTAAAAATTACGCCGCCGTCGCCATCCGCGCCAACTCACACTGGGACCAGATCTCGCTGAGCGCGTTGATCAGTCGGTCAATATCACCATCGCTGTGAACCGGCGACGGAGTGAGGCGCAGTCGCTCTGTTCCTACCGGAACGGTCGGGTAGTTAATGGGCTGCACATAGATTCCGTGATTATCCATCAGCCAGTCGCTGATCATTTTGCACTTCTTCGCATCGCCAACCATAACCGGGATGATGTGGCTGGGATTGGGCAGGTGCGGAATGCCCATAATGTCGAGCTTGCGACGGACTTGTGCGACGCGGTCGCGCTGCTTTTCGCGTTCCTCATCGCTCACTTTAAGGTGGCGGATGCTGGCCGCTGCGCCGGCCGCCACAGCTGGGGGTAGGGCGGTTGAGAAGATGAAGCCGCTGGCAAAGCTGCGTACGAAATCAACCAGATTGCGCGAGGCCGCGATATAGCCGCCCATCACGCCATAGGCCTTACCCAGCGTGCCTTCGATCACGTCGATCCGGTCCATCAGGCCTTCGCGTTCCGCTACGCCTCCTCCGCGCGGGCCGTAGAGACCTACCGCGTGAACTTCGTCGATATAGCTGAGCGCGCCGTGCTTTTCGCACACGTCCAGAATTTCAGCGATCGGGGCGATGTCGCCGTCCATTGAATACACGCTCTCAAACGCCACCAGTTTGGGCACGTCGCGATCGAATTCGGACAGCAAGCGGTCGAGATCCTCGACGTCGTTGTGCTTCCAGATTTTGTAGGGAGCGCGGCTATGGCGCACGCCTTCGATCATGGAAGCGTGGTTGAGGGCGTCGGAGAAAACAACGCATCCTGGGATCTTGTTCGCAAGCGTGCCGATACCCGCCCAGTTCGACACATAGCCCGACGTGAATAGAAGGGCGCTTTCCTTGCCGTGCAGGTCGGCGAGTTCGGCTTCCAGTTCCACATGATAGTGGTTGGTCCCCGAAATGTTGCGGGTGCCGCCCGCGCCTGCGCCGCATTCGTCCAACGTGTTATGCATCGCTTCCAGAACGGCGGGGTGTTGACCCATGCCGAGATAATCGTTGGAGCACCACACCGTAACGGCCTGCGTGTCTTCGCCATCCAGGAAACGGGTCGCGTGAGGGAACTTGCCGCGATGGCGTTTGATGTCGGTAAAGACGCGGTAGCGCCCCTCTTCGCGAACATGTTCAAGTTCGCCCGCGAAAAAACCCTCGTAATCCATGTGTCTTCCCCCCTCAGGGCTCTTGCTCTTCAAATCAGTCATTGGAGTCAACCAGCTTTGTCGAAATCAGTGGTGCGATGGCTGGCTTTCCAGCCTGGGAAACGGGTTTGCGAAACGCCCATCCCCACAGCATTCCGTCTCGAAAGGGAAGCGCGAGGAAGACATGTTCCAAGGCCCCCAACAGGCAAAAGGTGGTCAGAAGGCTCGCCCCGACCATCTCGGCGCTGCCCAGCTCGGCTTGAAGCGCGAGCGAGCCAAACCACGTAGCAACAGCGACGATCGCAAAGATTGATACGCCCAGAAGCCACGTCATCCGGTTTTCGCCGAAATAGGTCTTCAAATACTCAAGGTGCGGCGGCAGCATTTCGGCGGTCGAGTTGGGAACGCCGACAAACATGTTGATCTTGGCCGAAAGCCGGAGCCCAAAAAGCAGTACAAACACCGTCGCGCCGATTTGATTGGCGGCGTTCCACGACAGCGAAATCAGCAGCAAGGCGGTGAGAGCCAAAACGACTTCATGATGGATCACGGTGGCGGTGGCTTCGGCAAATCGGCGCGCTCCGGTCAGACCGGGCGAGGCGGGTTCGCGGCGCGGGCCAGCGGCGGCTCCCGTGAGAAACCCGATTTCATGCCATCCCCACACCATCAACGCTCCGACGAACGCGGCGTAAACGGCCAAAACCGAAACGCTCTGCGAGGCGATCAGAATCACGATCAGTCCCGCGATCCCGCCGATCCCGCCGATCAGGATGCTGCGCGGGAAAGTCCTTGCGTCTCGGCTGTCCGCCCACGCGACCAGGCCGGTTGCGATGAACCAGATCGCAACCGTCACGATGAACGGGATAATATGGCCATCCCAACTCACCATGCGGGGTGGAGCCGTATGGTTGAGGGCAGCGCGTTCGTCTTGGGCTGGTGGAAGTACATTCGCGCAAAAGCGTAGCCGGCGCCGGCCATGCCACTGGCGCGCTTAAGCAGACCGCCGAGGCCGCCTTGCGCTTTGCCATCTTCAATCCGGTTGGCCGCGAGACGCAGCTTTTCCATCTGCTCGCGGAAGGCCGGACTATCGATGTCGAGTTCCACCGGATAGACTTGTCGCGCAATCTGGTTGCAGACCCGGAACACCTCGTAATCGTATTCGGTCGGGTCAACGCCTAGCGCTTTGTGAAACACCGGCCGCGCGTGGTCGCGCACATACATGGTGGCGTAGACCGATAGCAGAAAGAAGCGGATCCAGAGTTTGTTCTTACCCTTCAGCAACTGCGGATCAGCGCGCATCAACATCGCGAACGCTTCGCCGTGGCGAAATTCGTCGTTGCACCATTCTTCGAACCAATCGAAGATCGGGTGAAACTTGTTCTCCGGGTGCTTTTCCAGGTGCCGGAAGATTGTGATGTAGCGGGCGTATCCAATCTTCTCCGACAGATAGACCGCGTACCAGATGAACTTGGGTTGGAAGTAGGTGTACTTCTTTGTCTTCGTCAGAAAGCCCAGATCGACACCAACCCCGGCGTCCTTCAGGCTTTCATTGATAAACCCGGCGTGGCGGCTTTCATCTCGGGCGAGCAGCTTGAAGAGCTGTTTGACATCAGGGTTCTTCGTCCGCTTCGCGATCTCTGCGTAAAGGACGCATCCCGAAAACTCCGATGTCATGGAGCTCACAAGAAAATCGGTGAACTCCGCGCGAAGCTCGGGCTCTAGGCCCTCAATAATGCCGGCGAAATCGTTTTTGTGGCGGAAGTGCGTTTTGTTCGGGTCGCCGACCATATCCGCAATCAGCTGATCCCACTCTTCGCGCACCAGGCTGACATCGATCGCGTCAAGCGCATCAAAATCGGTGGTGTAGAACCGAGGGGTCAGAACGGTGTCCTGAGTGGCGAGCGCCATCGCCTCTTCGCTGGTCATCATGGTGTTGTGACCCGGATCGGCTTTCACCTGCGTGTGTGCGTTCATTTGATCCTCCCAGCGTTGAAGCTGACTTCGTAAAGTTCGGCCAAATCGAAATAGGCCGCCGCATGCACGAGAGCGCGCTTGATCGGGCCGGCGCGCGTTACGGTCGCTGTGCGTTTAAAGACCTCGCGGCTGCCAAAAGGGATGGAAATTGGCTCTCCGTGAATGAGCACCTTGTCACCGGCTTCCATCAATACATCATCAGGCAGATCTACATGCGCGTGGAAATGTTCGGAGCTTTGCTCGACGGTAATGGTGCAGGGCACATCGAACACACGATGTGTGGAAACCTGATGGTTCTGGGCTCCTCCAGCTTTGATAGCTGATCCCGATGCTATCGTTGTTTCCATTACTTGCGACCCTTCGCCAGAATGTCTTCGTAAATTTCGTGCGTCTTTGCCCCGAAAGCGTGCAACTCGACCGAGCGTCCCGTTTGCGTATCGCGCAGCGTCATTGCCCCGTTATCCCAGGCAATCAATTCAAACGGCACGGTTGCGTCAAAGCCGCTTTGTTGCCGAGCGGTAGCCATTGCTCGAGCGGTCGCACGGACAAAGCCGCCATCGCCCTGAGGGTAGCGGCCAATCTCTTCGCCCGTCACGGCATCCGATACCCAGACATCGCCGTTTGTGTCGTCGTTGAACTTGATGCTTCGCGTGTCCACCACGACCACACCGCGTTCGGCGCGGATTTGATCGGGATCACCCTGTCGCTCAAAGAAACCAAGATTGGTTGAGATGGTCAGCGCAAGGCTAAGCCCGATAACGCTCACACAAGCGATAAGCGGGATTTTGTGAACCCGCATATCGGTTGGCTTGATGGCTTGTGCAGTCATGCGGCAACTCCTCCAAGGCCTTGATTGCCTGAAGGTGCATCTGTGTCCTTGATATCGATCAAGCTGCGCTCAATCGGCGCGTACTCACCGCAAGCCGATGCGAGCTTTTCCGCAATGATCGCCGCATCCGGCACCGCTCGCAAAAGCGGCTGCGGCTTCCATACTCGCAAAGAGCGAACATGCGGCCAAAGCAGCAGATAGCTAAGTTGGTGTTCGCCGTTCAGTTCCAGAAGGATGTCGCCATGCCCATTGCTGCGAGTGCGCAGCTTGGCATTTGCGATACGTTTAAGCGGAATGCTCACGCGTTTTTCGACCGCAAGTCCGGCCAAAATCATCAATCGATGGTTGGTCAAAATGTACACTGAGTGACGCGCCGAATAAACGCCGACCGCCAACAGGATCGCGTAAGCCATGAAGCCCATCACCACGAGCGTAAGGGCCGAGGCCCAACCGTTTGTGGCGAAGCTGAAGGCGGACAGGATGACAAAATAGATCGCCACACTGTTGGTGTGAAACGCGGCTGCAGCGTGCCGGAAGGGCTCTGGTTTGCCGCGCCAAAGGACTTCCTCATCCAAAGCGCGGCGGAACATGACTTCCACCGACGCTTCGGGAATCTCGACACTGCTATGGCCAGTCAGCGGCGCCGCCGATGCGCCGCTGGTGTTGGCCGTTTGGGATGCGTTTAGATCCATGGCTCACTCCGTTCAGGCGTCGCGTACATGTACCCGCCGCCATAATAGGCTTGGATCTTGTCCTCCTCGAGGCGCGTGATCTGGCCAGGTGTTTTGATCCGGGGGACATCCGCGAACTGGTCCTTGGTGATCGCATCGATTTGGATGAGCTCCTTCTGCTCCCAGCCAAGACCGTGAAGAAGACCTTTGCCCTGGACCACGGTAACGGCCATCGGAGCGAGAACCCTGTCGCCAGCGTTGGTTTCGATCTCGATGTAGCGGATCAGGTGCTCTGACTGGTCCACCCAGATATCGGTCACCTTGCCGGCGAGCTCGACATTGCAATCGTAAACCGGCCATCCGACGATGTTCGGATCGTTGGGCGCAATCATAATGTCGTGGCTGTCGGCCAGCGGCACGATCCGATTGCGACCGTCAAAGGTGAGGTCCGGGTAATCCTGGCGGTTCGCGTAAGCGGCTGGACCCACGCCATCCTTCATCGGATTGCCGGTGGGAATGTAGGGCGATCCGCTGCCGCCCACGGCTTGCTTGGCCGCAATTTCCATACTGTCGCGCGGCTGATCTTCGGGCACATAGGTGCCGCGGCCATTGGGCAGTTTGAAGACCTTCTTAGGGCCCTGCGTCAGCGGCCACGTGTCCAGAGCACCCGTCTGATCATCCTCTAGCGGGTAACCTTCGCGGCGGCTTTCCCGATTGAGATAGATGACGAGCCCAATGAAAAAGATGAAGAATAGGAAGAACGCGAGCTCAGCGACGTCAAACGAGCCTACGATGTAGGTGGCATTCATCGCCAGAATGCCGAAGATATCAGGAAGTGTCATGTTTTAGTCCTCCGGTGGATCTGTGCGGCTGTCCTTCGGCTTATCCCGTGGCGTGGGGCGGTCGCGG
>JBCCBZ010000005.1:0-204344 GCA_039033755.1 Pseudomonadota bacterium
AGATTTGGTCGGCGTCGTGTACTTCACCGTGTCCGGTACGAGCGACCAGAACAGCAGGATGCCCACGAGGACAAAGCCAAATATGATGCCACCTAGGCGAATAGTCATGTCTTTGCTCTTTCTCGTTTTCGAGATCGTGAGTGAGACAATCGGAGCGGCGCGAACCGCCCCGATGCTCTGTTATTATTCCGCCGGCTGAAGCGCGCCGCCGGGCACGTCGCCGCTGTCATCGCCCGAAGACGTGACTGCGGGTTTGGCCGCAGCGTCGGCGCCTTTACCCAGCACCGCTTCAGTGATTGAGAACGGCAGCGGCTTGGGCACTTCGATCTGGCTGACGATCGGCAGGATCACCAGGAAGTGAAGGAAGTAGTACGCCGTCGCGATCTGACTCACCAGAATGTAGGGCTGTTCCGCCGGCGAACCACCACAGATCGTCAGAACGATCATGGTGACAACCAGCACCCAGAAGAACTTCTGGAAAAGCGGGCGGTAGCTGCCCGAACGGATCGGTGATTTATCGAGCCACGGCAGGAAGAACCAGACCAGGATCGATCCGAACATTCCGATCACGCCCAGCAGCTTGGCCGGAACCAGCACGATGCTGGTGAACGGGATCACAAGGTCGCCGGTAAAGGCGCGCAGGATCGCGTAGAACGGCAGGAAGTACCATTCGGGAACGATGAACGCCGGCGTCGAAAGCGGATTGGCTTCGATGTAGTTATCCGGGTGGCCCAGCACGTTCGGTGCAAAGAACACGAAGGCCGAGAAGATGATGAGCACGAGGCCCAAAAACCAGCCGTCCTTCGCCGTGTAATACGGGTGGAACGGAACCGTGTCGCTTTCCTGCTTCACTTCGACGCCGGTCGGGTTCGACGAACCCGGAATGTGCAGCGCCCAGATGTGGAGGATCACCACACCGGCGATCACAAACGGCAGCAGGAAGTGCAGCGAGAAGAAGCGGTTCAGCGTGGCTTCGTTCGGGGCGTAACCGCCAACCAGCCAGATCTGAAGCGGCTCACCGATGAAAGGGATCGCGCCGAACAGGCCGGTGATCACCTTCGCACCCCAGAAGCTCATCTGGCCCCAGGGAAGCACATAGCCCATGAACGCGGTCGCCATCATCAAAAGGAAGATGACCACGCCGAGCAACCAGATCATCTCCCGCGGGGCCTTGTACGACGAGTAGAAGAGACCGCGGAAAATGTGCAGGTAGATCACGATGAAGAAGAAACTTGCGCCGTTAGCGTGCGCGTAACGCAGCATCCAACCGTAATTGACGTTGCGCATAATGTGCTCAACCGAACCAAACGCCACCGACGTGTCAGCCGCGTAGTGCATGGCCAGCACAACGCCGGTCACAATCTGCACCATCAGGAAGAAACCGGAGAGAACTCCGAAATTCCACATGTAGTTAAGATTGCGCGGCACCGGATACCCGGCGCCAACCGCGTTGTAGACCATACGCGGAAGCGGAAGCTTTTCGTCGATCCACTTGGTCAGATCGGTCTTCGGCTCGTATTCTTTTGCCCAGGCGAAACTCATAATGTTCTCTCAGCTTGGCTCGGTTTGATAACTAGTTCGATCAATCAGTTACGCGATATCACCCAACCTGGATGATATCGCCATTGATCGTGAATTCGGGAACGACAAGGTTCTTCGGCGCCGGGCCTTTGCGAATACGGCCCGCCACATCATAGTGCGAACCGTGGCAGGGGCAGAAGTAGCCGTTAAAGTCACCCTTGCTCTCGCCATCAGCGGCGCCCAGCGGCACACAGCCGAGGTGGGTGCACACGCCCAGAGTAATAAGGATCGATTCGTTCGCCGGGTTGGTGCGATCAGCCAAGGTTTGCGGATCGGGCATTGCGGCGGAGTCATCGGCTTTGGCGGCTTCGATCTCCGCGCCGGTCATTTTTTTGACGAAAAGCGGCTGACCGCGGAACACCGCTTTCAGCGTTTGCCCTTCGCCAAGGCCGGACACGTCAACGCGCGTGGTGCTGGCGGCGAGCACGTCTTTCGACGGGCCCATTTGCGTGGCCAGAGGGATGATCGCTCCCACCGCGCCAACGCCAGCGGTGCTAACCGCGGCAATGTGAATCCAGTCACGACGACGAACCCCGGCGTCTTCCAGCGTGTCAAATTTACTTGTCGTATCAGCTCCGGTGGAAGCCATGTGCTCTTACCTTGCTCTTCGTGTTGCCCAGCCATGTCAGGCGTTCAAAGCCTGCTATCGCCGTTGACTTCGGTTGGCGAAGCCATGGCCTTAGATTGAAATATCCCGCGTTGAGGTCTTGATGAGCCTCGCGAAAACCACCTAGCTTTTTGCAGCTTGGCGCTATTTCGCGTCCTCTGATCCCAACATTGGCGCGTCAATTACCAGAAAAAACCTCAAATCCAACCGTGTTTTGAGCATTGCCCCTTCGCTTTCGCGCAAGCCGAGGAAATACGCGGATTTCTAAAGCGCAATCAGCGCCATCAACCGCCCGTAATTCGGCTCACCCGATTGTGAGGCTCTGCGATACGAATGGTAACGCGCAGCGTGTGGAAAAGTATCCCGGGCGAGGTCGTGAATTTTCTGAACTTCACACAACGACACTTGCGCCGCGACATATCCGGGCAAGTCAAACAGCCAGCGCGGCGTGCCCTCTCGCGGCGCTGCGGGTGCAAAATGGATATCGTCTGCGGGAGTGAAATGATCGCGAAAAGGCGCGTCCACTTCGTAGCTGGCCTGCGCGATTGTCGGTCCAATGGCCGCAGCGATGCGCGCGCGATCCGCACCCAGCGCTTCCATCGCGGCGATCGTGTTTTGCAGAACCCCGCCCTGCGCCCCGCGCCATCCGGCGTGGGCGGCGCCGATCACGCCCGCTTCGACGTCGGCAAAGAGCACTGGCGCGCAATCGGCGGTGACAACACCCAGCGCGAGGCCAGTCTGGTCGGTCACCACCGCGTCCGCGACGGGGCGGCCTTCCGGTGCATCCTCCCAAGCGTCACATACGGTGATGACATCGGGCGAATGGACCTGATGCGGCGTGATAACGCGCGCACCCGGCTTTATCGCATCGGCAGCGGCAACCCTTAAGTCCGCTACGTCGTGCGAAGACCCCGGCCCGCCAAAGCCGAACTGATGCGCGCCGCCCGCCGAACCAAAAAAGCCGTGGGCCACGCCTCCAAGCGCAGGCGAGCGTTCGATATCGAAGTCGGGCACCGTGCCTTAGCCTTCGAGGCTGCGCGTCACCTGTTCAAACGTATCGCGTGACAGGCCTTCCTTTGCGGCAATCCGCTCCAGCTCAGCCTTCATCAGCGCCGCGCGGCCTGGTTCAATCCGGCGCCAGCGGCCTAGCGGCGAGACAAAGCGCGCCGCCGTCTGCGGGTTAATCGGATCAAGCTCGAGAATCACGTCGGCGATCATGCGATAACCTGACCCATCCGCCGCATGGAAACCTTGCGGGTTGCCAGCAAACGCCATGTAGAGCGACCGCACGCGGTTGGGGTTCGACATGGTGAAATCGCGATGTTGAGCCAGCTCACGCACATGCTCAATCACATCGGGATGCAGCGCAAGCGCCTGAAGCGTGAACCACTTATCGACCACCAGCGCGTTGTCTTCATACCGCTCGTAGAACGCCTTGAGGCGATCTTCGCGCAAAGGACTGTCGAGCCCGCACAGCACCATCAGCGCGCCCTGCCGGTCGGTCATATTGTCGGCCATGTCGAACTGGCGCGCGGCCATGGTCGCCGCAACTTGCGGGTCACCCGCCGCCATCAGCGCCAGCACCTGCGTCGCAACCTTGCGCGCGCCGACACCGGCGGGAACGTCGAACGGAACCGCGTCGCAGCGGGCGTATACGCTTTCCAGTTCGCGCTTCAAAACCGTCGCCATCGCCGCTTTGAGCTGCTCGCGCTCCGCGTGGATCGCGCCGGGGTCCGCTTTCCGCTCACCGGTCGCCATCGCTTCAAACAAATAGGTCTCGCTCGGCAGGCTCATCAGCTCGCCGCGCATATTGTCGTCGAGCGCGTCATCGGTGAGGATTGCAAGCATCGCGTCGCTGATCGCGGTCTTGCCCGCCGCGCGCGCCGCTTCGTCGAGCTCGCCGCTCGCCGCCGCGACAAGGTGGCTGACGCTGAGTTCCTGCATTGCTTCGTAGCGGGCGAAGGGATCGTCATCCTGCGCCGCAAGGAAGGCGAGGTCTTCGAGCGACAGGTCGCGCTCAATCACCACCGGAGCGGTAAAACCACGGTTGATAGACACCGCTGGATCGGCACCGACCATCGGCAGTCTGAACGCGCCCTCTTCTTCGTTGAGCACGATCAGCTGCTCATCGCCCAGCGCACTGGTCGCCCGCGAATGGACGGCCACGCGGAGCGGGATCGGCATGGGCGATTTGTCGGGCTGCCCCGGCGTGGCGGGCACGGTCTGGCGAAGATTGAGCATCAAGGTCTCGCCATCGACTATCTGCTGGACAGTGACCCGCGGTGTGCCCGCTTGGCCGTACCACAGACGGAATTGCTTGAGGTCGAGCCCAGCGCCGTCTTCAATTGCGGTGATAAAGTCTTCGCAGGTGGCCGCTTCGCCATCGTGGCGGTCGAAATAGAGGTCCGTTCCTTTGCGGAAGTTTCCGGCGCCGGCCCCAAAATCAGCAAGCGTGCGCATCATGCGGATGACTTCGGCGCCCTTATTGTAGACTGTGGCGGTGTAGAAATTGCTGATTTCGCGGAAGCTGTCCGGGCGGATCGGATGCGCCAGCGGACCAGCGTCTTCGGGAAATTGCGCCGCGCGCAGGATGCGCACATCCTCGATCCGTTTGACCGCCTCGCCGCGCATATCCTGCGAAAACAGCTGATCGCGCAGCACGGTGAATCCTTCCTTGAGGCTCAGCTGGAACCAGTCCTGACAGGTGATGCGGTTGCCCGACCAGTTGTGAAAATATTCGTGCGCGATCACGCCTTCGACCGCGTCAAAATCCGCATCGGTCGCGGTATCGGTGTCCGCCAGCACGTATTTGGTGTTGAAGACGTTCAGACCCTTGTTCTCCATTGCACCCATATTGAAGTCGGAAACGGCGACGATGTTGTAGAGATCAAGATCGTATTCGCGGCCGAAGGTCTCCTCGTCCCACTTCATCGAACGGTGGAGCGATTGCAGCGCGTGATCGGTGCGCTCAAGGTCTTCCTTGCGCACCCAGATGTTGCATTCGACCTGGCGTCCCGAACGCGTGGTGAAGGGGCCGGAATGCGCCACCAGATCGCCCGCAACCAAAGCAAAAAGATAGGCGGGCTTGGGCCACGGATCGTGCCATTCGGCGAAATGGCCGCCGTCTTCCAGATCACCGTTGGCGGTGTTGTTGCCGTTGCACAGCAGGATCGGGAATTGGTCCTTGGGCCCTTCCATCCGCACGCTGTAGGTCGAGAGAACATCGGGACGATCGGGGAAGAAGGTGATGCGGCGAAAACCCTCAGCCTCACACTGCGTGCACAGCATTCCGTTCGAAGCGTAGAGGCCCATCAATGCGGTGTTTTCATCGGGCGCGATTTCGGTGGTGATCGTCACTTCGTGCGCCTCGCCTTGCAACGTGACGAGAAGGTCCGCGCCTTCCATGGTCCACGCCTCAGTGGCCTCGCCATCGACCACCACGCTCTTTGCCGTAAGCCCGTCGCCATTCAATCGCAGGATCTGGCTCGCATCCGCTTTGGCGTTGCGGTGGACTTTCAAAGTCGCCGTGACGGTCGTTTTTTCAACAGCCAGCTCAAAATGCAGCTTCGTCTCGGGCAAAACCCACGCAAAGGGCGTGTAATCCTCGCGCCGGATCACAGGAGGCTCTTGCGGTGAGGGGGTGTCGGTCACGGCGATGGGGTCTGATGCAATATCCATGAGGAGACGATTTAGTTTGATTTCGGCCCGCGTCCAGCGGCAGAGGCTAGTGTCATGTCACGATTGCTTATTTTAGGCCTTGGCTACACGGCAAAACGCCTAAAGGCGGCGATAGAAGCGCGCGGATGGGAAGTTTCGGCCACCGGCAGTGCGGGCGATATCAACTTTGGCGATTCGCAAGCGGTGCGGGCCGCGTTGGAGAGGGCGACGCATGTGGTCTCTTCGGTGCCGCCGGATCGCAAGAGCGGCAGCGACCCGGTACTCGACGCCTATGGTGGCGATTTTGGCGACGCGTGGCTCGGCTATCTTTCTTCCACCGGCGTCTATGGCGATGCGGGCGGCGCGTGGGTGGATGAGAGCACGCCGACCGTGGCTGAAACTGGCGCGGGCCGCCGCAACGCTCGGGCCGAAGCGGACAAAGCGTGGATGGAACTGGGCGCGCGAGTCTTTCGCTTGCCGGGGATCTACGGGCCGGGCCGCAGCGCGCTCGACCGGGTGAAGGACGGGCGCGCGCGGCGGATCGATCTGCCGGGACAGGTCTTTAGCCGGGTCCATGTCGATGACATCGTGAGCGGCGTGGTCGCGGCCATCGAGACCGGCGCTCCTTCAGGCGCGTACAATCTGGGCGATGACCTCCCCGCCAGCGGCAACACGGTGACCGAGCACGCCTGCGCGTTGCTGGGCATCGAACCGCCGCCGCTCGAAAGCCTGGAAGAGGCGAGCCTATCCGAAATGGCGCGCGGCTTTTACGCCGAAAACCGCCGGGTCGCGAACGGCAAAGCGAAGAGATTGCTTGGGTGGACGCCGAAATACCCGACCTATTTTGAGGGTCTAGCGTCTTTGTCATGAAGGCTCGCGTCGCTCGCGCCGTATCCACAAAGGATCATGCCTGCTTTGACCTTAGGGCCACCACCATGCCCAGGACGGCTAAACCCATCCCGCCAGCCGTCAGAGCGGTCCAGCGATAGTCCTCAAAGAGCGTCGAGAGCAGCATGGCCACCGAGATGGTGAGGATTGCGTTATACGCCGTCCGCCCAGCGCCGATCTCGCGCACCAGATTGTAGTGCAACGGGAAGGTGATGACCGATCCGATCAGCGCCAGATAGAGCGTGCCCATCCAAAACTGAGCCTCACTCGGTACCACCGGTGCGCCGGCGGTGAGGATGGCAAAGCCTAGGTTGAACACAGTCCCGTAGACCATCGCCCAGGCGAGCAAACTCACCATCGGAACGCCGCGCCCCAGCTCATTCGCCTGCACCACATTGGCGAGCGAGGCGACCAGCATGCCCAACAGGGTCAAGCCAATGCCAAGCGCGACATTGCCGCCGACCACACCCGAACCCGGATTAGCCTGCCATTCGTGCACCAGCAGAAGCGACACGCCGATTATCGCAATCGCGCTGCCTAGCATAAAGCCGCCATGCGCGCGCTCGCCCAGAAAGACGCGACCCAAAATCGCGTTGGGCACCATCATGAGGCCGAACATCAGCGCCACGACGCCCGAGGTCATGTAGAGCTCAGCGTGGTAGACGAAGAGGAAATTGCCGCTGAATTGCAGGATGCCCACGATGGCCGCCAGTCGATGCTCGGGTCCTGTGAGCCTCAGCCTGCGCTTCATCAACGCCGCGACGGTGAACAAAGCCGGTGTCGCCAGCGCGAAACGGTAGAACACCGACCACGCCGCGGGCACGCCGCCGATTTGACCGGTGATGACCAGCCAGGTCGATCCCCAGATCGATCCGGTCACCAAGAACGCGAGGATGACGCGGGGCCGCAGCAGCCCGCCGCTTGTGTTGTTCACGATCCCGGTCTCAGAGCGCCGCGATCGCTTTGCCCAGCGCCACCGCGTCCTCTTGGCGGGTGTTCCAGGCGGACACGAAACGCGCGGCGTTCTCGCCCCAGTCGTAGAATTCAAACCCTTGCGTCCGCAGCGCCTCACGCTCAGCCGGGGTGAGGGTTACAAACAGCTCGTTCGCCTCAACAGGGTGCATGAGCCGCGCGCCGCAACCGCCCGCTATTTCTTGCGCCGCCGCGTTGGCGTGGGTGGCGTTGGCGAGCCACACATCCCCTTCGAGCATGCCGAGGATTTGGGCTGCGAGATAGCGACCCTTGCACTGCAAATGTCCCGCACGCTTGCGGCGATAGCGCACGTGATTGGCGACTTCGGGATCGAACAGAACCACAGCCTCGGCGCCCATCCCGCCGTTCTTGATAAAGCCAAAGGCAAGGCTATCGACCGCTCCTGCCGCCGCCCGCGCAGCCTCTTTGGCGTCGCCTCCCAGGAACGCAGCGGAATTGGCAAAACGCGCGCCATCCATATGGAGGCCGAGGCGGCGGTCCTTGGAGAAGGCGACGAGAGCGGCAATTTCATCCGGCGTGTACGTCCGGCCATATTCGCTCGCTTGCGTGATCGCCAAGGCATGCGGCTGCACCTGGTGCACATCGTCACGGATGGGATCGATCACGGCTGCAATGTCATCTGGCGCCAGCTTCGCGCCTTCGCCCGCCGCCAGCATCAGTTTCGCCCCGTGGAGGTAGAAGCCGGGCGCTCCGCCTTCGTCCACCTCGATATGCGCTTCCTCGTGACACACCACCGCGCCATGCGGCGCGCACATCGTGGCGAGAGCGAGGCAATTCGCCGCCGTGCCCGTCGCGACCCACAAGGCGGCGCATTCGCGGCCGAACAGATCGGTGAAGCGCGCGTCGAGCTCACCCGACAGCGCGTCGCCATCATAGGGGTTGTCCGCGCTATCCGCGGCGCGCATGGCGTCCCATACGGCGGGATGAACGGCGGCGGCGTTATCGGAGAGGAATTTGCTCATAAAGGCAGCCTCTAGCCACACGGTTCACGATGGCAAGCGGGAGAGGCGAGAATTGGCGCAGACAGACAGCGTAACCATCACGCATGAGGCGCGCGGCGCAGGCGGACGTTACATCGCCCATATCGAAGGGGCGGCGCACACCGGTCACCTCGATTGGGAGCCCGCTGGCAATGGGGTGCGTGTCGCCACGCACACTATCGTCCCGCCCGAAATCGGTGGGCGCGGGATCGCGGCGTTATTGGTTGATCGACTGATTGAAGACGCGCGGACGCAGGGTTTCACCATCGCTCCGCAATGCTGGTACGTGGCGAAGAAGTTTGACCAGAACCCCGACTGGGCGGATTTAAGAGCTTAGGCGGCTTCGGCCAGGGTCTGGCTTTCCAATTGGGAGAAATCGGTCGAGGCCATGGACTCCAGAATCATCGCCCGGACCTCCCTCGCGCGCTCAAGCTCGACGCCTTCGATCTCCATCTCTCCGCCGGCCAGGCCCAAATTGAGCGTGGCGTAGCCAAACATTTTGGCGAACGGGCCCTGCACGATTTCCACCGAATGCAGCTTCACGCGCTTGGCCACTTTGGTCTTGGGCGCAAACAAGCCGCTGACCGAGGCAATTTGATCAGTTTCTAGTGCGTGCTTCTTGAACTTCCAGGACAGCACCTCGGCCACCAAGGTGATCACCGCCAACACAAGCGGAGCGATGATCGCCACCATCGTCCATTCGGGCGCGAAATAGGCGGTTGCGCCACTAGCAATGAGCACCGCCACCGCGAAAAACGCGATATCGATCACAAGAGTGACGTTAAGCCAGGCCCGCGACGCGCGGTGCCACTCAGCGCTATCGCTCGGCCGGTGAAATCCGGCGGCGGCCACAATCGGGTCAAACTCTTCCAACTGCGCGAACGGCGCGACGACGTGACTGGAAGAGCCCGCATCCTGCGCGAGACTGATGAATTTCAGGCTGTGCCAGCCGAATCGATAGCGCAGAAAGCGCGTGCCGATGGTGAGCCCCTGCACGCGGTGCGCGGGCATCACCACATCGGTGCGCGTGAACAGACCCCGACGACGGCGAAACCCACGCGCGGTGCGCTCCAAAAGGAAACCCCATTCGCGGCTGAACGTGCGAGCAAGGCCAGTGCCAAGACCAATCAGCGCAACGAAAAACAAGCCGACAAGGGCCCCAACCACTTGCGCGACGGCGCCCAGTTCCAGCAGCCAATCCGCTCGATCTTCAAAGAGCGAACGCCAAAAACCAACGTCCCAGACTTCGAAATCGAACAAGGTGTCCAGATATTGCAGCAAACCACCCAGGACCGCGAAGACCGCCAGACTGAATTCAAACGTGCCGAAAGTCAGTAATCGGCGCGTACCCATCGCAAACAGAGTGTCTGCGTCTTCGGCTGGAGCAATGGCGGCACTATCACCGGCCTCACTGACGGTCGCGGAGTTCGCATCTTCGCGCCGTTCGCGCACAAGCAAGCGCAGGTGCTCACCTTCCGCCTGCGTCATATATTTGAGCGACAATTCCTCCGCACCGCCCGCGCCGGTTTCAAATTTGACCGAGACGAGGCCCAGAATTCGCGCAAGGAACTTCTGCTCCAGGCTCACATCTTGAATGCGTTCATAAGGGACAGATGAGGCGGTGCGACTCAATACACCGCTTTCGACGCGAATGTCCTGTTCGCCAATGGTGAACGTCTTTCGCCTCCAACTGACATAGGCCAACGCAAGGGACCCACCAACCAGCGCCACGCCACCCGCGGCGAACATCCATGCAAAACCGGGCTCGTCGCGCAGCGTCCACACCGCGATGATGAGCGGGAACACCAATTGGCGCAGCAGGCCCACCGCGTTGATCAACAGCCCGATCGGCTGCGTGCGATACGGCACGCCGGGGGTCAGATGCGTGGCCGCGCTCACAAAGTGTCCCGCTTGATTCGTTGGCGGATTTCCTCACGCATCTCGCGCGCGCGTTCGTGATTGAGGCCGGGCAATTTGACTGAGGCGTTGTGACTGCCCGCCGTGTGCAGCGTCATAGTCGCGATATCGAGAGCGCGCTCAATCGGGCCCTGATCCACATCAATGTGCTGCACCCGGCCAAATGGGACAACCGTGTCCGAACGCCATAGGATCCCGCGCACCACGCGCAGGCGATCCGCGCTCATATTATAACCGCGCGCCTGCCACCGGCGTCCGGGGAGCCGGATAAGGATCACCAGCGCCAAAAACATGACGAACCCAATCAGCACGCCGAATGGAACGGGCCAACGACCATCGCTTGCCTCCGCGACAATCGCCTCAATCACGCCGGCCCCAATGACGAATGGAATGGCGGTAAGGCCAACGCTGATGCGGAGCGCCGTTTTGTAGTTCGGATCGACTTTGGTCAGCGCCTCGTCGTCATAGGCGGTTGGCGCTTCGGACTGCGCCATGGCAGAAGGCGCGAGCGGAGGAATGGGAGCGACAGTGTTCATGTGCTTTAGATGAGCAACACAGCGCGCCCGCGCAAGCCCATAAAACGGCGCTTACCCCCGCTGATTAAACCGGCGCCCGACCATCGCGGCGGCGATGTTGGTTTTCTGCACGTCAATCGCGCCCCCGGCGATGCCCCAGGCGTAGGCGTCGCGCAGGCGCTGCTCCATGCCGTATTCCTTGTGATAGCCGTAACCGCCCATCACCTGCATGCCGAGCGCCGCGACCTCGCGCACGATCTCGTTGGCGTAGCATTTGGCCAGGCTGGATTCGTAGACGGTAGGCAGGCCATCGGGCTGCGCGTCGGCGTTGACGGCGGCGCGGTGGATCAGAAGTCGCGCGGCGTCGACCTTCATCGCCATTTCCGCGAGCTTCATCTGCACCGCCTGAAAATCGACGATGGGTTTGCCGAATGCGTGGCGTTCCTGCGTGTATTCCAGCGCTTGTTCGAGCGCCGCTGCGGCCACCGCCAGCGCCTGCGTCGCGTTGCCGCAGCGTTCGAGACCAAAGGCGCTCATCAGCTTGCCAAAGCCGCCCGCGCCGATGATCACGTTTTCGCCCGGCACCTTCACATCTTCGATCGCGATGTCGGCGGTGGGGATGCCGCGAAAGCCCATCAGCTCTTCGCGCTTGCCAAAGCTCATCCCCTCCATGTCGCGCTCGAGCAGGATCGCGCCGATGCCCTTGGCGCCCGGATCGTCGGAGAAGCGCGCATAGGTGACGTAGTAGTCGGAATGCCCGCCGCCGCTGGTCCAGCGCTTGTAGCCGTTAACGGTGAAGCCGTTGCCATCGGGCTTGGCGCTGGTGGTGAGGTCGGTGAGCGCGGTGCCCGCGTCGGGTTCGGACATGGACACCGCGACGATTTTCTCGCCCTTGATAACCTCGGGCAGGACGCGCGCCTTCATTTCATCCGAGCCGAATTTCTCAATTGTGCGCACCGGCCCAGTCAGCGCTTCGAACACCGGGAAGGCGACCGCGTTAGAGACCTGCGCAAATTCCTCGAGCACCAACAACGCCTCGACATGGCCCAGCCCTAGCCCGCCATAGTGTTCGGGCAGATTGACGCCAAGAAAGCCCATCTCGCCATAGGCTTTGAGCATATCATCCGGCACCGGAAAATCCTCGGTCTCCATCTCACGGGCCAAGGTGGGAAGCTCGTTGCGGGCGAATTTGCGCGCGGTTTCCTGAAGCTCGCGCTGCTCGTCGGTCAGTTGAAAGTGCATGGGCGTGTAGATACAGGCCGCAGCCATGAAGTCACGCCCCCACAGCACCGCCCGTTCGTGAGGGTACGCCTATGAGAATTCTGGGCGCAATACTCGCCGGCGGCGAAGCGCGGCGGTTCGGCAGCGACAAGGCGCGCGCCGAATGGAATGGCAAGCCGCTGATGGACTGGGTAGCCGAGGCTTTGGAAGCGCAATGCGAAAAAGTGGTTGTATGCGGGCGTGTGGAAGAGGGCTTTTCATGCCTGTCAGACCAGCCTGAGCCCGGCCTGGGGCCTTTAGGGGGTCTTTACGCCGCTTTGTGTCACGCTTCGGAAAACGGCTTTTCGCATGTTTTGAGCGCCGGGGTCGACGCGCCCAATCTGCCGCATGATTTGGTCAAGACGCTTGATGGCAAAGGCGCCGCGATTGTCGAAAGCCAGCCGGTTGCCGGACTTTGGCCGGCTGAACACCATCTCTTACTGGCCGCTTTTCTGGCCGAGGATCGCCGCGCGCTCTATGGCTTTGCCGAACGGGTGAAGGCGCGCCGCATCGCGCTCGATCCTCCACTCTTGAACATCAATCGCCCTAAAGATCTGGGAGAAAACAGTTGAGCCTTTCGGTCAATCTCAAAGGGCGCTGCGCGCTCATCACCGGCGCATCGTCCGGCCTGGGCGCTCGCTTTGGCCGGTTGCTGGCTGAAACCGGCGCGCGCGTGGCTCTGGGCGCGCGACGGATCGAACGGCTTGAAGCGCTAAGCGCCGAGATCGGCGATAGCGCCCACGCGGTCGCCATGGATGTGGAGCGCGAGGCGGATATCATCGCGGGCTTTGACGCCGCCGAAGCCGCGTTTGGCGGGCCTGTCGACACCGTGATCGCCAACGCCGGGATCGATGGTGCGGGAATGATCGCCACGATGTCCGAAAAAGAGATTGAGCGGACGCTCTCCATCAACCTGAAAGGCGCGATCCTGACTGCGCGCGAGGGCGCGAAGCGTATGATGGCGGCTGGTGTGACCAAGGGAAGGATCGTCATGGTAGCCTCGATCACCGGCTTTCAGGCCTCGCCCGGCATCGTCGCCTATTCGGCAAGCAAGGCGGGCGTCATTCAGGCGACCCGTTCAATGGCGCGCGAATGGGCACGGGCCGGGATTGGTGTGAACGCAATTTCCCCTGGCTATATCCGCACCGATATCAACGCGGACTGGTTCGAAACCGAGCCCGGCAAGAAACAGATCCAGCGCTTTCCGAGAAAGCGCCTGATGGGCGAAGAGGGCCTTGATGGGCCGGTGCTGTTCCTGTGTTCCGACGAAGCGGAGTTTGTAACCGGCGCGAATTTCGTCCTCGACGACGGTCAAACGCTTTAAACTCAGACTAGAGCGGCTTTTTCCAGCCACGCATCGGGCAAGCGGCCAAGCAGCTGATGAAGCGCGCGCACATCGTCGCGCCAGGCTTCTTCCATCCATTTCTTGAGCCGCTCGGGCTGTTCCATTGGGCGCCCGATATTGGATCGGCTGTTGAGCTTACCGAACACATCCGCGCGCGGGGCCATGCCCGTAAACGCGCACAGATCCTTGTAAAACGCGACGGAACCGGCGGTTATATCCTCATAGAAGAAGATCTTCACCTGCCCTTGCTCGAACACCTCCAGCCAGTTTTTCGCAGCCTGCGTCAAAGGGCTGATGGCGATGCGGTCTTCAAGCCAAGCTTCAAGATCGGGCTCGTCCAGGCTCAACTGCCCCCTTCTTCACCAGCACCCGGACAAAGGACCAGATCCAATTGCTGGGTTCGCGCAGGGTGATGATGATTTTCGCGTTGGGGCACAAACGGCGCGCTTTCTCGGCCGGTGCAGCGTACTTTATCGAACTGTGCTGGGACTAATGCGCTTTGGGCTTCCAGAGCTGAATCGGATTGCCCTCGGGATCGGCCAGCGTGGCGAAACGACAGGACGACAAACCCGTCCTCAAGCAGCGAAGCGGTAGGACAAAAAGAATCGTGCGGGTGGCGGGACTCGAACCCGCACGAGCAAAGCTCAGGGGATTTTAAGTCCCCGGCGTCTACCATTCCGCCACACCCGCTTGGCCGCCGCGATAGCCATCCGCGCTCGATCCGACAACACGTCAGATCAAGCCATCCCACACCAGATGCCCTTGCCAGCGCTCGATTGGCGCTCCATCTGAAAAGCTCACGCCATATCAGGGGACCTACGCCGATGGCCGGTGAAAGCGCGAACGCGATTCTTGAAACGATACAGCCGGCTATAACGTTGCTGGGGCTGGGCATTGGGGCCGCGTTGGTGAGCCGCGCGTGCCGGCTCAATCCGATCGTCGGCTATTTGGTGCTGGGACTGGGCCTGTCTGTCCTGGGCTTCAAGCAGGACTTTAGCGGCCCGGTCGTCGCCACCATGGCCGAAGCTGGGGTGATGTTCCTCCTCTTCAATCTCGGGCTGCATTTCTCTTTGGGGCGAATCTGGGCCGAGAAAGGCAATATTTTCGGCTTTGGCAGCCTGCAAATGCTCGTCGCTGGGGGCGCCTTTGCGCTGGTGTTCCTCGCTCTCGGCCTGCCAACCCCCTTTGCCGTCATCGGTGGGTTCGCGATGGGACTGTCCTCGACGGCGGTCGTAATCGGGCTGGTGCGAGAGCGGCATCAGGAGGATTGCCCCGTCGGCCGCGCGGCGCAGTCGATCCTTATCTTTCAGGATATCGCCGCCATCCTCCTGCTCGTGGCCGCGGGCGCCTTGGCGGAGGGCGGCTCGATGGCGCCGGCTTTGGGTATGGCGGGGCTGAAAGCGCTAGCCGCGTTCGGCGTGGCGGTGCTGTTTGCGCGCTATCTCACAGGGCCGGTTTTCCGACTGATCGCGCGCGCGGGCAGCAGCGAGGTTTACACCGCAACCGCGCTCTTTATCGCGCTTGCGGCGGGCTGGGCCACGGGAGTGGCGGGTCTTTCTCTGACGCTGGGCGCGTTCTTGGGCGGTATGGCGGTGGCCGATTCGCGCTATCGGATCATGGTCCAGACCGAGATCGACGCGTTTCGCGGGCTGTTCCTCAGCTTCTTTTTCATCTCGGTTGGGCTGAGCATTGATCCAACCTTGCTGGCCGAGAACTGGCTGCTGGTCATCGCGGCAGCGATTGCGCTCATTACGCTTAAATGCGGGTTCAACGTGCTGGCCGGGCTTGCCAATCGATGGTCTGTGCCCGGTTCGATCCAGCTCGGCTTTCTGTTGGGCCAAGGCAGCGAATTCGCGCTTGTTCTGTTTGCCTTGCCTGCGCTCGCAGGGTTGGTGGAGCCGCGACTTATTTCGATCCTGGTGACCGCCATCGCGATCAGCCTCGCAGTCACGCCGGTCGTGTCGAACATCGGTCGCAAGCTTGCGGGCAAGCTGCGACGCGGGCCGCCGGACCAAAAGCTTGCGGGCGATAACGCGCCGGTTGTTATCATCGGTCTTGGCGACACGGGCCGCGCGGTCGCCGACGCCTTAAGCTACAGCGAAATTGAATATGTCGGTTTGGAACCGCGCGCCGAACAGTTCGAGAGCGCGCTCGCCGACGGTTACCATGTGCTGCAAGCCAACCCGGCCGATCCACGCAGCTGGGAGGCGCTGTCCATGGAAAGCCGCGAAGTGGTGTTGATCGCCACTGGCAATGTCTCAATCTCGCGCGAGCTTACGCCTCTGGTTCAGGAGCGATTGCCCGACGTCACCCGCATCCTTGCGGTGCCTAGCTCTGCCGAAATCGAGGAATTCGACGCCCTTGGCATGGTGCCGGTCGATATGAGCGCATCAGGCGGCCTCGAACGCATCATCGAAGCGGTCTTCGCCGCCCTCGGAAAAGAGCGTCGTTTGCCGGCAAATCGACAGGTCGATGAAGAAGGCCTGGCGCTGGAATTCGCCTGAAGGGATGACCCTAGGGCCTATCCGTCGTTGAGGCGCTCGCGGATCTCTTTGCCCGCCTTAAAGTAAGGAACGCGTTTCGCCGGCACGCTTACCGACGCGCCCGTTCGCGGGTTGCGCCCGGTGCGCGCTTCGCGTTCGCGCGTCGAAAACGCGCCAAAGCCGCGCAATTCAACGCGGCCGCCCTCGGCCAAACGCTTGGCAATCTCATCGAAGAAGATATCGACAACCTGTTCGATTTCTTCCGCGCGCAATTCCGGATTGTCTTTGTGCAGTTCGGTCAGCAATTCGGACCTGATCATCGCGATCTCCCCGCTTCGGCTGGCCGCGCTTCCCCTCGCGCTGCATCAGCCTTGCTTGTTGTAATTGGGGCTCGCCGCAACGTTGGCCCCGGTGCCTGACCGCTCAGACCCGATGAGCAGCATTATGCCACTGTAATGCCAGATGAATGCAAAATGAGCAAGCAAACGCGCAGAAATGTTCACGCAGGCGCAAGCCTCTGAAACGGCGGGAAAGTCTCAACTGCGTTCGAGCAAATCCACGGGATCAAGACCAAGGCGATCCATCCTGGCACGGATTTCCGGCCATTCTTCGCGCAAAAACTGGTCGCGTTCGCGCGCGCGCAGTTTGGTCGCCGCGCCTTTAACCACATACATGCCAACGCCGCGTTGAACTTCGACGAGGCCATCGTTCTGGAACTGCTGGTAAGCTTTCGCAACGGTCAACGGGTTGGCGCCCTGCTGCGCCGCAAGCGCGCGCACAGATGGCAGCAACTCCCCCTCGCGATAGGCCCCTTCAATAATCGCCGCAGCGATTTGGTCGCGCAGCTTGAGATAGACCGGTCGCGTCTGGTTTGTGGAGCTGTTGCTCATGGTTTGTGTCCTCGTTGAGGTGCTTGAGTGCCATAATACAGCCATGCGCGTCAAGGTTGCCGCTGGCTCATGATGGTGTTCGGCCCCGCGCTTCGTGGAGTTACTGAAAGACCCCGCATCGCCACAAACCGGCGGGTTATCGTAACAAAGTCTTCACAGACACGATTTGCGCGTTAGGGTGATCGCCCAGCACTTCGGGGACACGCGTTCAACTCGCGTGCAGTAAATCTGGGATAACATAAAACTATGGCATCAACGGCTCTTCCGCATGGCGACAGCGCGGGCACCATCCTTGGGCATCCCAAGGGCCTGTTCGTCCTATTCTTCGCAGAGATGTGGGAACGCTTCTCTTATTACGGGATGCGCGCGCTCCTAATTTTCTACCTGACCAAGCATTGGCTGTTCAGCGATAGCGAGGCGGGTATCATCTACGGCGCGTACACCGCGCTCGTTTACATCACGCCAGCGGTTGGCGGCTATATGGCGGATAAAGTGCTTGGCCAGCGCAAGGCGGTAGCCTTTGGCGCCGTTCTGCTCACTCTTGGACACCTATTCATGGCCTTCGAAGGGGAGCCGGCCGCCGGTAATACGGACAACCCCATCATTTATGTGTTCTGGCTGGCGCTGGCTCTGATCATCGTCGGTTCGGGCTTTTTGAAAGCCAACATTTCGGTTCTGGTGGGTCAACTTTACCCGCGCACTGATGTGCGACGCGATGGTGCTTACACGATCTTCTACATGGGCATTAACCTGGGTGCGGCGATTGGTTCGCTGCTGTGCGGTTACATCGGTGAGACCTACGGCTGGGCCTATGGCTTTGGCCTTGCGGGCATCGGCATGCTCGCCGGTCTGCTGGTCTTCACGATCGGCAAAGGCATGCTGCTTGGTCGGGGCGAGCCGCCCAGGCCGCTCGCCAAGGGCACCGAGTGGGGCATGTACGGTATCGGCTTCCTGCTGGTCGCTGTGTGCTGGGCGCTTATCCAGTATCAAAGCGTGGTCGGCTGGCTGCTCGGCGGCTTCGGCATCCTGCTTGTCGGCTACGTGATCGGCACCGCCGTCATCAAGCTACCGAGCGAAGATCGCGACCGTATCATCGCCGCAATGTTCCTGATCTGCACTTCGATCATCTTCTGGGCTTTGTTCGAACAGGCGGGCTCCTCGCTCAACCTGTTCACCGACCGTCACGTCGATCGCGGCGGGGTTCCAGCCTCGACCTTCCAGTCGATCAACGCGATCTATATCATCCTGCTCGCGCCGGTCTTTGCGACGCTGTGGACCTTCCTCGGTCGCAAGGGCTTTGAACCTTCCTCGCCGCTTAAGTTCGGCATGGGCGTGGTTCAGGTGGGCCTGGGCTTCCTGGTGCTGGTCTGGGGCGCCAACAGCGTAGGTGTAGATGTGCCGACGCCGGTGATCTTCATCTTCCTCATCTACCTCCTGCACACGACCGGTGAGCTTTGCCTGTCGCCGGTGGGCCTGTCGGCGATGAACCGTCTGGCTCCCGCGCATATGGCCTCGCTTATCATGGGCACGTGGTTCTTTGCTTCGGCCACTGGCAACTTTGCCGCCGGCCTGATCGCCGCAGCCACAGGTGCCGAAGGCGTGGGCGAAGAAGCGGGCAAGCAGGTTGTGCTGGGCGTCTATGATACGGTCGGCTGGGTCGCTGTTGGCGTCGGTGTCGTAGTCATGGTGGTCAGCCCTCTGATCAAGAAGTTGATGCACCTCGACACGCTGACCGATGACACGGTCGATGACGATCTGCTCGGCCAGAAAGAGATCGGCGAACCGCAGGCGGCGGGTATGCACCCGGCGACACGTCCGGCCGAATAAGGGAGACAATCCCTGAAGAGTTAGCGCCTCGGCCCGTTCACGCGGTCCGGGGCGTTTCTCTTTTGGGGCTTAGTTAGCAGAAAGGGAGATCGAGCTCTCGGGCCATTGGCCGCGCGGCTCACCGTCTTCGTAGAGATGCGTCGCGCCCCAATCGGCCATTTCCTTGTACAGCGGAACAAGAGCCCGCCCGCTTTCAGTCAGCACATAGCGCGCGCGCTTACCCTCGGGCGGGTCGCGCCGCATCAGGCCCGCCTCTTGCAGGATCTCCAGCCGCGAGGTGAGCGCCGCGCGGTTGATGCCCATCCGCTCGATAAATTGCTCGAACCGGTCCGCGCCCAGAAACGCCTCGCGCAGGATCATGATGATCCAGCGATCCCCGAGCACGCGCGCGGCGCGGCCAATGGGACAAGGAGAGCGAGAGGCGCGGTAGGACTTCATGACGCCTGCGTCTTTAGGGGCTCAGCGCTCGGTCTGCAAATCAGACTTGCCTTAGAAAAACGTTCGCCTCATAAGTCTGTGTATCAGACTTTAAGGAACCCCCCATGCCCGCCTCGCGTTTTGACAGCCCCGAAGCCTCGCTCGACTACATGAAACGCGTGGCTGTGAAGGGCTCTGGCTTCTCGAACTGGCTCGATGTTGAACCCATCAAAGTGTGGCAGGGGGAGTCCGAACTGCTCCTCGATCTGCGCCCTGAAATGACCCAGCATCACGGCTTTGCGCACGGCGCGATTGTGGGCTTGATGGCGGACAACGCCTGCGCCTGGGCGGGAGCGTCGATGGTCGGCGATGTCGTCACCGGGAGCTACACGATCAATTTCCTGCGCCCCGCGCTTGGCCAGAAACTGCGCGCCAAAGGCGAAGTGGTGAAGCCGGGCAAGCGGCAAGTGGTGGTCCGCAGCGACGTATTCGCGGAAAGCGAGGACGAGGAGCCGATCCATGTCGCCACAGCGCAGGCGACGATCATTCCCACCGGCATCAAAACCTAGGCACACAAGCAGAGCCCTGTTAGCCTCGTGCGAAACGGGAGAGGGATCACCATGCTGGAACTCATCGTGGCCAACGCCGCCTTTGTCGGCACGCACTTTGCCATGTCGCACCCTTTGCGCGCGCCCTTGGTCAAGGCGCTCGGCGCGCTTGGCTTCCAAATCGCCTATTCGATTGTCAGCTTCGCGACCCTTGGCTGGGTCTATTTCGCTTTTACCGCAGCCCCGCCGGCTGACCTTGGCGGATCGGGCGAGATCGGCTGGATCATCGCCACGATCCTGACCCTACCCGCGATGGTGCTGTTCGCTGGCTCGATGCAGGGCAATCCGGCGCTTGGTCTTCCCGGAGCGGAGGATCAGGCGCGCGCCGAACCCAAGGGCGTCTTCACGATCACGCGCCACCCGATGATGTGGGGTTTTGGCCTGTGGGCGCTATCGCACCTGGTCCTGTTCTGGAGCACGCGCACAATGATCACCGCGTTTGCCATGGGCTTTCTCGCGCTGGTCGGCGCGAAAATGCAGGACCGCAAGAAACGCACGCAGATGGGCGAAGCGTGGGCCGAATGGGAAAGCCGCACCAGCTATTGGCCACGCCTATCGGGCTTTGCGAAAGCGGGCGTGGTGCCATGGGCGTTGGGCCTCATCCTATTCGCCGGGCTCAGCTATCTGCACATGCCAATCGGCGGCATTCCGGCGGGTATCTGGCGCTGGATCACGCTCTAAAGGCCCAGCTTCGCCAGCCAGGCCAGCTGCTTGGCCTGCACCGCCGGGTCTCCACTCAGCTCATGGCCTGCCCCTTCGATCCGCTGGTAGGTGGAGTCTGCAATCTTCGCGCTCAAGTCCTGGCCAAACGATTCTGGAATTACCGTATCCGCGATGCCGTGCTGAATGAGCACCGGCAGAATGAGCTTGGGCGCCTTACTCGCGTTATCAAATGGGCTTTGGATCAGAGCCCGCATGGGAAAGATCGGCATCATCTCGGATGTGATGTCCGGAATTGAGGTGAACGGCGCGACCAGGATCAAAGCCGCCGCGTCGTGCTCAAGAGCCATGTTGACCGCGGTGCCGGTCCCGATCGAATGGCCCTTGATTATCAGTCGTTCCGACGCGATCCCTTGCGACTTGAGGAAAGCCAACGCCGCGCGGCCGTCCTGCTTGAACCCCTCTTCCGAAGGGTCACCGGGATTGCCGCCATAGCCGCGATATTCGACCAGCAACGCGCCATAACCTTGCGCTTCGAACAGAGCGTTTTCGGCGGTTGAGCCCAGAAGCGATCCGCCATTGCCATAAAAATGCACCACAGTAGGGGCGCCAGCCTCGGGCGCGCGCCAATGGGCGGTGAGAATCAGGCCATCCTCGGTTTCAAGCGATACTGCCTCATACCCAGACGCGGGCGCATGCAGCCGCTGCGGCGCTGGGAAAATGAACTTATTCTGCTGGAAATAGATGATCGCGGCGATGCCGACATAGACTATGGCCACAAAGACCAGGATGCGCAGCGCGATGGTCAACACCGTCTACTCGCCTTTGAAGTCGGGCTTACGTTTCTCTAACAGGGCCGCCACGCCCTCTTCGTGATCCTTGGTCAGATGCATCATCGCCTGCGTGTTTGCCGCCATCTCCAGCGCGCTGTCATAGTTGACCTGTTGGCCCTGACGCAGCAGCATCTTGGCTTGACGCAAAGCGTGCGGTGGCTGCGCGGCCACCCGCATGGCCAACGCGTGCGCCTCCTCCATAAGCGCTTCGGGCGAAATCACGCGGCTGACCATGCCCCAATCCAACGCGGTGGCCGCGTCAATCACGTCGCCGGTGTAGAACAGTTCCGCCGCGCGCGCCTGCCCAATGACGCGGGGCAGGATCCACGTACCACCATCGCCGGGAATGATCCCGAGCTTGAGGAAGGTGACGCCGAACTTCGCTTTCTCACTCGCAATCCGCATATCGGCCAGGCACGCGACATCGCAGCCCAAGCCAATTGCCGGGCCGTTGACCGCCGCAATCAAGGGGACACGCAGACCATAGAGCGCGCGCAGCATGACGTGGATATTCTCGCGATACCCGTCAGAGATCGCTGGCGGTGTGCCGCCAAAGGTGCCGGATTTATCACGCATCGCTTTCACATCGCCGCCCGCCGAAAAGGCGCGCCCCGCGCCCGTCAAGATGACGCAGCGCACCGAGGTGTCACGGTTCAGTTCGCGGCATACGCCGGCGAACTCATCCCCATCGCCCGGATTTCCAAGCGGGTTCATAATCTCAGCCCGATCAATGGTGAGCGTCACCACAGGGCCATCGCGATGCGTTTTGAGAAGTGTCATGGCCCGTGTTGGTACGCGAACGGGCGGATTTCGAAAGAGGGTTGCCCACAAAAAGGGCAAGACAAGCGCGCAAAAGGCGTCCAATATCAACGACTACGGTTTTCAGGGGCTAGGAGAATCAGGGGCTAAGCTCGCACCGGTGCACCGCTTTTTGACCAAAGCGGACGCGCCAGGCGGATAAGAAAGGACGCGAATGCCTAACGCTGCGTTGATCGCTCTGACATCGCCCCTGCTTTTGGCGCAGGCCCCTGAGGCTGCGCTTCAGCCTCATATTGAGCCGGTATCGACGCTGGAAACTGCTTTTGTAGCCGAAACGGCGTGGATGCCCGGATCCGGAACGGTGGCCCACATTGGAACCGCCAGTGTTCTCAACCTGCAGTGGTCGCTCGCCAGCGCGCAACCGGTGCAAGACCCGCCGGCCGACCAAGAGCCGGATGATGGCGAAGACACCGACGATAACCAGATCGTGGTCGAAGGCGAATATGGCCCCAGAAAAGCGGACCCGATCGGGCGGTTGAACGAAGAAAGCTACCGCATCACACAGCAGCTGGATGAGACCTTTGTTGAACCGGTCGCCTATGCGTACCGCGATGGCCTGCCTGGCCCTCTGCGCAACGGATTGGGCAATGTCGTGAACAATCTGAGAGAGCCGAACAACGCGCTCAATTTTCTGTTGCAGGGCAAATTCGGCAAAGCGTTTGAGACGCTCGGTCGATTCGCGATCAATTCGACGATTGGTATCGGCGGGCTAGTCGATGTGGCCAAGAAACCGGGCATCAACCTGCCGTTTCGCCGCAATGGATTTGCCAACACGCTGGGCTTCTATGGGGTTGGGCCGGGGCCTTATCTCTACCTCCCGCTGACCGGGGCGACCAGCGCGCGCGACTTGCCCGGCAGCTTCCTCGATCAGCTGTTGCTTCCTGTGGCGGTGGGCAAGCCGTTCAACCGCCCCGAATTCACCGTGCCGTTCTATCTCGTCTCCAATCTGGAGGACCGGATCGACGTTGACGCGGAGTTGGGCAGGATCGAAGATACGGTTGACCCCTACGCCGCGCGGCGCGACTCGTACCTCTACCGCCGGGCGCGAGACATCGCGGAATTGCGCGGTGAGGAACCGCCCGAACGCCCGCTGATCATGGACGAAGTGGAAGGTACAGGCGATTTTGCGGAGCCACCGGAAGAAGGTGAGCTGATTGACCAGAGCGCGGAAGAGCCGGTGGATGAGCCCGCCATGGCAGTGATTATCACTCGTCCTCGCTGAGCGCGGAAGGACAGCCCGCTCTTTCCTTGGCTAAGCCAAAATCGCGCAGATTGATCATCAAATGCGTGTCACAGCGCCAGACTGCACTTAAGCGATTGTAGTTCTCAGCGTCCTTGCCGAAGGTGAAGGACGCGTATTCGCGGCGCAGGTACTGCCAACGCTGATTGTTCGCTTCGCTGCGCGCGCGTTCCTTCACCGCTGGAAGATACGTCTCACGGCGATCGCGGTGTTGGTTCAGAACTTCACTGTTGTAGTCCTGAAGCAAGGCGTAGCACGACCCGGCGTCTGATGATGGACCGCTCGGAGCGCCCACACCCCTCAGCTTCAAAGCGCAGGGCGGATAGGTGCTACCCAGGGGCTGATCCAAGAACGGACGCGGGGGAAGGTTTTCCTCGGCCCAGGCGAGCAGTTCTGGTGGGTCGCCTGAAGGGATTGGTGGTGCGTTTGGCGGAGGCTGAGGCGATTCAGGATCCGACGTCGGGAACACGGTAGGAGTCGGTGTCGGAGACGGCGAGGTCGGTTCGGGCGCCGGTGTGGCCGAAGCACTGGAGGTTGGGGCCGGGATCGGCGGTGATAGCGGGGCCGCCGTTGGTGTCGGGCTCGGCGTTGGTTTGGGACCGGGTTGACCTTGCCCAAGAACCGCTGCGGCGACAAAAGAGACGATCGCCCCCAAAAGAGTGCCACCAATGGTACGATTTAGAATTACACGCTGGCTCTCGTTCTTGATGACGCTAGTGACGAGATCAAGCAGCCAGACTGCTGCGCTCAGTCCGAAGAAGGCAACGCAAATCCAGCCTATAACTTCGATTTGCGCCGCGTTCATCTTCACCCCCTCTACAATAGGAAGTGATTTGTACCATTAAGCGCGCGCTTCTTCTATCTCGCTCTTATCGACACCGGCCGAATTGTGCTTGAGCGCGCTCAGCACCTTCTCGACAATCGCGTCCGCATCCAGCTTCGCCAAAGCGTATTGCTTGTCCGGCGAATCCTGGTCGATGAAGATATCGGGCAGGCGCATCGTGCGGACTTTCAACCCGGTATCGGTCAGGCCTTCGTCGGTTGCGTAGGTGAGCACATGCGCGCCCAGCCCGCCAATGGCGCCCTCTTCGATGGTGATGACGACTTCATGCGTCGTCATCAGGCGCGCGATCAGATCTTCGTCGAGCGGCTTGGCAAAGCGCATATCGGCGACCGTGGTGGAAAGACCCTTGGCCTCCAACTGGTCGGCAGCCTTCTTCGCCTCTTCCAGACGCGCGCCGAGCGACAGGATCGCGACCTTGCTGCCTTCGCGCACAACGCGGCCCTTGCCGATCTCCAGCTTTTCCAGCTGATCGGGGATTTGAACGCCGGTCCCGCTGCCACGCGGATAACGGAAGGCGATCGGCCCGCCGTCATATTCCGCAGCGGTGTAGGTCATATTGGCGAGTTCCGCTTCGTCCGCAGCCGCCATCACGACGAAGTTCGGCAACGTCGCCAGATAGGTGATGTCGAACGAACCCGCGTGGGTCGAACCATCCGCGCCGACAAGACCCGCGCGGTCAATCGCAAAGCGCACCGGCAGGTTCTGGATCGCGACGTCATGGACAACCTGGTCATAGGCGCGTTGCAGGAAGGTCGAGTAGATCGCCGAGAATGGGCGCATCCCTTGCGCGGCGAGGCCGGCGGCAAAGGTGACGCCGTGCTGTTCGGCGATGCCAACATCAAAGCTGCGATCGGGATGCGCTTTGGCGAACCGATCAACGCCGGTGCCCGAAGGCATCGCGGCGGTGATGGCGCAGATGCGCTTGTCCGTCTCGGCCAGCTTGGCGAGCGTGTCGCCAAAGACGTTTTGATAGGCGGGCGGACCGGCCGCTCCCTTGGCTTTCTCGCCGGTGATCACGTTGAATTTGGGCACGCCATGATATTTGTCGGCGCTGTTTTCCGCCGGAGCGTAGCCTTTGCCCTTTTCGGTTACGACGTGGATCAGCACCGGACCTTCCGATGTATCGCGCACGTTCTCCAGAACCGGGATCAGGTGATCGAGATTGTGCCCATCAATCGGGCCGACGTAGTAAAAGCCCAGCTCTTCAAAGAGCGTGCCGCCGGTGACCATGCCGCGCGAATATTCCTCAGCGCGACGCACGCCTTCGTGCAGGCGGCGGCTCATCTTTTTGATGGCTTTGGACGCGAGGCTGCGAATCCCGAGATATTCGGACGACGACACCATGCGCGCAAGATAGGCCGACAGACCGCCGACGGGCGGCGCGATCGACATATCGTTGTCGTTGAGGATCACGACCAAGCGATTGCCCGCTTGCGCGGCGTTGTTCATCGCCTCGTAGGCCATGCCCGCGCTCATCGCGCCGTCGCCGATCACCGCGATACCGCGGCCCGGCTTGTCGTTCAGCTTGTTCGCGACAGCAAAGCCGAGCGCAGCTGAGATCGAGGTCGACGAGTGCGCAGCGCCAAAGGGGTCGTATTCGCTTTCGCTGCGCTTGGTGAAGCCCGACAGACCTCCGCCCTGACGCAGTGTGCGGATGCGGTCGCGGCGACCGGTCAAAATCTTGTGCGGATAACACTGGTGGCCAACGTCCCAAATCAGACGGTCATCGGGCGTGTTGAAGACGTAATGGATCGCCACAGTCAGTTCGACCACGCCCAATCCCGAGCCCAAGTGACCGCCCGAGACGCTCACCGCGTCGATCATTTCGGAGCGAAGTTCGTCAGAGAGTTGTCGGAGTTGTTCAGGCTTAAGCTGGCGGAGCTCATCAGGCGTAGGCACCTGATCAAGAAGCGGAGTTTCGGGTGGCTTTGTCATACGAGCCCTGCCTTACACATTGCGAACCGAACTGTCGATGAACGCTTGAACGCACCCGTATAACGCTTCACCGGGATCTCTGCAAATTTTGCCTGACACCCGGAAGTGTCAAGTAAAATTAACGCATTTGAACCTCAGCGACTCGGACGGGTTTTGGGAACCAAACGAGTGCGCTTGCGCGTTGGTGTGATGCCCTTAACCATGCCCAAATAGGTATGGCGCGGGGCCGGTCGGCGGCACATAAGGACAATCAGATGGCGCTTCAACGACGAACTCTTATCAAAGGCGCAGGCGCAGGGTTGGCTCTCGGCGCTGCACCGGCCGCGATTGGGGCTCCGACGCTTCAAACCGATACCAAACGCCACTTTGTTCTGGTTCATGGGACATGGCATGGCGGGTGGTGTTGGCAGGAAGTTGCGGCGCTCTTGCGGGCGCAGGGGCATGAAGTGACCACGCCAACCCTAACGGGATGCGGTAAGCGTCGCCACTTGATCGGCCCTGATGTCGGCCTCGATACGCACGTCACCGATATTCTCAACGCTATAGAGTTTTCCGGAGCGCAAGAGATCGTCCTGGTCGGTCATTCCTTCTCGGGCATCACGATAACCGGCGTGGCTGACATGCTACGCGATCGGATCAAGCATCTGGTCTACTTCGACGCGCTGATCCCGACTGCTGATCGTCGCGCGGCGGTGATGCGCGATGCGGAAACGGGCGAACATCCCGAATGGTGGCGCAAACGCGCGGCAAAGTTCGAAGACGGGTACAAGATGAGCTTTTGGGAAGAGTATGATCTGCGCATGCTCGTGCCAGAAGAGGACGCGCGCAGCCGCGCCAAGCTCAAGCGCTACCTGACTTGGCACCCGGCCAAACAATGGACTGATGAACTGCAGCTCAAAAACGGCGGTTGGGAGGGGCTCAAACGCACCTGTATTCACGCCGTCGGGCAGACCTATCGCCGATCATCCGAGGCCATGGTGGGGCCGGGACGCGGGCCGGGCTGGAGCTTTGTCGAGCTTGACGTGGCGCGCGATGGGTTTCTTACCGATCCCCAGCGCGTAGTCGAAGCCTTCGACGCGATCAGCTAGGCATACTTTAGGCGCATTGGCGGCATAGACCGCGAATTTCGAGGACGGGCGCGTCCGCTCTGAATTCGCGCCGTCCGGTCAACGCCCGCACCGCTCGGCTCACATCGCTGTCATCGACATGCGCCGCATCGCCGCATTCTTCGCAAACCAAAAAGATGCAATCGTGGCTGCATCCGGGGTGCAGATTGACGAGATACGCGTTCGAGCTTTCGATCCGCACCGCGAGGCCTTTGGACACAAACAGATCCAGGATGCGATAGATCGAATTGGGCGCCACGCGCTTGCCACGCAATTCGGACAGGCGATCGGCGATATCGTAGGCGGAGATTGGCCGCTCAAACCGCGCCAGTTCCACAAACACGGCTTCGCGCATGGAGGTCCATTGTTCGCCCGCCGCGGTAAGCGCCTTACGCCCCGCTTCGATCAGCCGCTCGCCGGTGAATTCTTCCAGCGCGTGTACATGAGATTCTGTCATCCGCGCAGCATACCGGCAGACGGGTGAAAGTTCTAGTGTTGGGCCGCCCGTGACCTTCCTGATGCGATCAGGTCTTGGGCCCGTCGCGGAGGAAATCCGCCCGATAATCACGCGGGAACATCGCTTTGAACGCGGCCACTTTGGGCGCATCGAAGCGCATGATGTATCCGCTGTAAGGGTTCTTCACCATGTAGTCCTGATGATACCCTTCGGCCGCGTAGAAGGTGCGATGCTTTTCAATTTTGGTCACGACCGGCTTGTCCCACAGGCCCGACGCGTCAAGCTGCTTGAGATAGGCCTGCGCTACCGCGCGCTGTTCGCCGTTAAGCGGCACAAGCGCGGAACGATAATGCGCGCCGACATCGGGGCCCTGACGGTTCAATTGGGTGGGATCGGTCACCACGGAAAAGAAGATGCGCAGCAGTTCATCGTAGCGTACGACATAGGGGTCATAGGTGATCTTCACCGCTTCAGCGTGGTTGGTCATGCCGGTGATGATCGTCTTGTAATTGGCCGTGCCCGCTGCGCCGCCGTGGAAGCCGGATACCGCTGATTTTACGCCCTTCACATGACTGAAAACGCCCTCGACGCCCCAAAAGCATCCGCCTGCAAAGATTGCCGTTTTGAGGCCGGCGCCTTCCTTGGCGATCCGCTTGGATGCGGGGGCGTTCACCACTTTCTCAACCGCGTGGGCCGGCGCGCTCAAACCGCCAAGGGCGAGCGCCGCTGCAGCCACTGTGGCGACCGAACCCAAGGCGGGGACGAGGGAGATGTTGGTGAAAGGCACACGCATAAAAAGACGCTCATTAATCGATAGGTTGGATAAGAAATTCCGGCGCGGGTTGCGGGGCCTGAGCCACTTCAGCCGCCTGCGCGGGGGGCGAAACCTGATCCGACAAAGCGCCTGCGTTGGCGGCGGCAATCAGGCCGGCTCCGATAAGGAAGCCAAGCGCCACACGGCGATACAGGTCAGGGGTAAAAAAGGTCATTGTCGGTCTCGTTCCGGTCTTCTTGTCGTGCGTTCTTTCGCCCTTTGAAGACCGGTCACTTTCATCACGGTGAACGGGTCTGTCAGGCTACAATTCGTTACATGGTCGCCCTTAGTTACGGTCCAACTCGAAAAAAGTTGGCCCCGGGCAAGCCGAGCTATCCCTTAGGATGGCGTTAACCATGAAACATTTCGTTAACGGATCGTCTGTGACGCGGGTCACACACGCCGAAACGCACAGCCGAGACTGAGCCGAACGGTCTGCGCAGCAGACCGCAAGGGCGACCGCCCGCCCCCTTCGGCTGGCTGGCAAGCCAGCCGCTCAGGATAAACTACGCGGACGCGCAGCGAAGCGGAGGGCGTCTAGCGAGGACGAAGCCGCGGATGCGGCTTCAAAAACATCAATGCCTAAAATGCCGCATGCCGGTGAAGACCATGGCCAGACCCGCTTCGTCCGCTGCAGCGATCACCTCTTCATCGCGGATTGAGCCGCCCGGTTGGATCACGGCCGTTGCGCCCGCCTCAGCCGCTGAGATCAATCCGTCCGCAAATGGGAAGAACGCATCCGAAGCGACCGCGCTGCCGACCGTGCGTGGCTCGGCCCAATCGTAGGTTTCAGCCGCCTCCTTCGCCTTAATCGCGGCGATGCGCGCGGAATCGCGACGGTTCATCTGACCCGCGCCGATGCCAGCGGTCGCGCCATCCTTGGCGTAGACAATGGCGTTGGATTTCACGTGCCGGGCGACGGTCCAGGCGAAGAAGCAATCCTTCAATTCCTGCGCCGTGGGTTCACGCTTGGTCACGACTTTGAGGTCCGCCTCGCTCACCGCGCCGTTGTCGCGGCCCTGGATCAGCATTCCGCCAGCGATGGTCTTCATGAAAAAGCCACCCCTGCGCGGATCGGGCAGGGTGCCGCATTCGAGCAGGCGCAGGTTTTTCTTCTTGGCGAATATGTCGCGCGCTTCGGCGGATACGCTGGGCGCGATCACAACCTCGGTGAAGATCTTGGCGATGGCTTCGGCGGTCGCTCCATCAAGCTCAGTGTTGACCGCCACGATCCCGCCAAAGGCAGAGACGCTGTCGCACGCCAGCGCGGCTTCCCAGGCTTCAAGCAAGGTCCCCGCCTGCGCAACCCCGCAAGGGTTAGCGTGCTTGACCACGACCACCGCCGGGTCCTGCCCGTCAAACTCCGCCGCGAGTTCCAAAGCGGCGTCAGCGTCGTTGAGATTATTATAGGACAGCGCCTTGCCCTGTAGCTGCGCTGCCTGCGCCACCCCATTCGCGCCGGTCACTTGTGGGACGTAGATCGCCGCCGACTGATGCGGGTTCTCACCATAGCGCAGCACATCTTCGCGTTTGAAGGCGAGGGGCATGGTTTCGACGAACGGCGTCGCTTGGAGGGCTTCGGCGCCAAGCGGGTGGGTGAACGCGTCGCCAAAGGCAAACCAATTGGCAATAGCGGCGTCGTAAGCGGCGGTGCGCGCGTAGGCTTTTCCGGCCATGCGGATGCGGAACGCTTCCGACGTCGCGCCGTCCTGCGTTTCCATCTCTTCCATCAGCGTCGCGTAGTCCGCCGGATCGGTTACAATGGTGACAAAGCCGTGGTTCTTCGCCGCAGAGCGGACCATGCTCGGCCCACCAATGTCGATATTCTCGATGATCTCTTCACGGCTCGCGCCCTTCGCCACAGTCGCTTCGAACGGGTAAAGATTGACCACCACCAGATCGATCGCGCCGATCTCGTGGCTCTCCATCGCGGCGACGTGTTCGTCGTTATCGCGCAGCGCCAGCAGCCCGCCATGCACCTTGGGATGGAGCGTCTTGACCCGCCCATCCATCATCTCGGGAAAGCCGGTGAGGTCGGACACGTCGCGCACCTCCAACCCCGCCTCACGAAGCGTGCGCGCGGTGCCGCCGGTGCTCACCAGCTCGACACCGCGCGCGGCCAGAGCCTGTCCGAGCTCGGCCAAACCACTCTTGTCGGACACCGAGAGAAGAGCCCGCTTAATCGTCACCTGCGTCATGCAAAATCCTCTATCGGGCGGATCGAGCTGTGACTCAGCCACCCATCTTCTTGAAGAGCCAGGAGAACTGCCCGCCACCGCGTGACGTCAATCCTTCAATCACAATCTGATGCGTGGCGTGCGGGCGGCCCTCACCGTCGACCCACAGGCTGTCTTCCACCGCCAGCGCCACTTCACCTACGCCCGCCGCGTCGCCGCGCAGGCGGAATTGCCAGAGCTTGCCATCGCGGGTGATCAGTGTCGCCCCGCGCTTGTCGGTGGACACTTGCACCTCAACCCCGCGTCCGAGGTGGAAGCGAATCGCAAAGCCGACCTTGCCGTGCACGCCCTTGCGCCCGGCAGGGACCAGTATGTCTTCACCCGCTAGCTCGGTCCCATCGCTGCGCAGGCTAAGGATCCGCTGGTGCGTCAGGCCAAAACGCGCGACATAGCCGTCGTGGCTGGCTTCGATCCGGCTCACCTGCTTGCTTACCGTGCGGCGCTCCACTTCGACCATCTCAGCGCCTTTGCCCAACTTGCCGTGAAGCAGGACTGCTGTGGAATTGGCGTTGTCGAGGACAAGTGTCGAATGCGCCGCTGTGGCCCGCAGGCCCTGCCCAATATGCGCGGGGACGTGCCCACCAGCGAGCGCCGCGCCGCCGCAATTGACGACAAGCCGCGACGGGCCATCCGACATTTCAAACGCCAAGGTCGAGGCGCATCCGGTTCGCGCGTGCCGGGCGCGCGGTGGCGGCGCGGCGTCAAACTGCACCACAGTCTCACCGCCACGCAGGCGATGGAAACCCCAATGCTGCGGTTCATTCAGCGGACGTGTGCGAACACCGGTAGCCGCGATCAGACTTGCGATGCGATCCGCGCTGACCGCGGCCTGGCCTTGCCAGCTGCCCATCGCGCCATCGCCATGACGCAGCGCCAGCAATGGCGGGATAAGCAATTCGCGCATCACGAAGAACGCCTCGGGCGCGTCGATTTCAGCCGCTTCGTAGCAAGCGATGAGATCCGTTAGTGTCGAGATGGCCTGCATTTGCGCCACCGGACACCGCGCCAGCAAACCGCCATCCTCAGCCACCAGTTCGCCCAAACAGCGGATGAGCGCGGCCTGCCCATACAGACGGCGCGGCTTGCCCTCAGGCAATAGCAAACCGGCGGCGGTCACCGCAGCCCAGCCGATCATCTGACTCAGACCCGCGCCGCTTTTTAGCGCCTTGCGATCCAGCCATGTCGCGGTTTGCGTGATCGCGTCGAGCAGCGGCCCACGCATGGTCGCTTCGCCGGTGCCAATGATGAGCGGCGCGTGGATCAACCACGCCATCAGGCGCAACCCCGTGTGCTCCACCTCCCACGCACCCGACTTGGCCGCCCGCTTGGGCGCCTCGCCATGCTCGCCGAGCCAGTCTTGGGTGATGCGCTCGGCCACCTCGTTGCACGCCTCAAGCGGAGCGCTTGCAGCGAGATCGTAGAGCCAGCTAAACGAATGGAGCGATCGCTCAATGCCCGGCGCGATGCGCGCCTGGCCGGTGAAATCGATCTGAGCGATAGGCAGTTTGACGCTGTCGACCAGGAAATGCCCGGCGCGCAGGGCCGTGCCCGCTGTGCGGTCCCCGGTGATCGGCGTGTGGACTTGCGCCAAAAGACGCGGCGCCGAGGCGCGGCGAAACGGCGCGGCCAGCGCGTGCCCCGGAACGCCCATGCGATAGGCCATGCGAATAAGCGCTTCGCCAGCGCCCGTGCGCGGCGCGATCACATCGGTCAGCGCCAGCGCGCGCGAGCTTTCGAGCGCTTCGTGCTGTGGATCGGCGACCTCGGTCAGCGCCTCCGGGCTGTCACCCAAAGGCAGCGCGCCATCGGGCTCCTCAGTTTGCGTTAGGGCTTCACTGTGCCCATCTCGAAACAAGGTATCCATCAGGCGCTCCCTCCGCCGTGCTCTTTAAGCGCGGCGATATTGCTCGCGTAACGCTCTGGCCCGCCTTTGAAGGTGGCCGATCCCGCCACCAGCACATCCGCACCCGCGTCCACGCACTGCTTCGCCGTGTCTGAGTTGACCCCGCCATCCACTTCAAGGTGGATCGGGCGTCCGGTCGCCTCGATCATCGCGCGGATGCGGCGGATCTTTTCGAGCTGCGAAGGGATGAACTTTTGGCCGCCAAATCCCGGATTGACGCTCATGACGAGAATCAGGTCAACGAGGTCCATCAGATTATCGAGAACCTCAATCGGAGTCCCGGGGTTCAACACCACACCCGCTTTCTTGCCCAGCGCGCGGATCGCCTGAAGCGTGCGATGGGCGTGCGGCCCGGCCTCGGGGTGGATCGTAATAATGTCTGCGCCCGCGTCCGCGAACGCTTCGAGATAAGGGTCCACCGGTGAAATCATCAGATGCACGTCAAACGGCTTGTCCGAATGCGGACGCAGCGCCTTTACGATATCGGGGCCAATCGTGATGTTGGGCACGAAATGCCCGTCCATCACATCGATGTGGATCCAGTCCGCACCGGCCGCGTCAATCGCGCGCACTTCTTCGCCCAGCGACGCGAAGTCAGCCGACAGGATCGAGGGGGAGATGAGCGGTGCGGACATGGTTACGGCGTGGTTTACCTTCCGATTCAATGATTCGGCCTAGAGTCGCGCGAATCGGGCCACAAGCGGGGTAGAGGGGCTTTTCCACCGGGGGTTTCGTCGGCGGGTCGAACAGATTCCGGCGAATTCAGCCTCAATTCACGCGCAAAATGCCAACTGGGTGACACATTCGGGGCACATCGGCTGTTATGGATACAGCGCGCTCCACTCTATGCGCTGGGCTCATCCTTGGGCACGGGATCAAACGAAAGACGGATTAGGAATGAAAGCATTAGCAGCGGCAATCGGCGCGTCCGCGCTCTTTCTGGGAGCCTTTCCTGGCGCCACCAGCGCGGCCTCAGGCCAAAACGCCGCGCCTTATCGCAACACAATCAGCAACGACATGCGCCAATGCGCTCCCGGCGCTGGCCCCTCGGTGCGTGTGACCGTGCGCGGGATCAAAAGCGCAACCGGCAAAATCCGGTTGCAAAGCTACCGCGGGACGAAGGGCGACTGGCTGGAAAAGGGCAAGTGGATCAACCGCATCGAAGTGCCTGCGCGAAAGGGTACGATGACCTTCTGCATGCCCGTCCCTGGCCCGGGTGCCTACGCGATCGCGGCGCGCCATGACGCCAACGGCAACGGCAAGACCGATATCAGTCAGGACGGGGGCGCGATGTCGAACAACCCTTCGATAAACATCTTCAATCTGGGTAAACCGGGCATCGAAAAAACGCGCTTCACCATCGACAACAGCGTCAAACGCATGTCGATCACGATGCTGTATTTCGGCTGAGCTCTAGTCGGCGCTCTTCGCTTTGCGCTGATGACGCCATAGCGACCACAGCACGCCCGGCGCGGCCAGGACGGGGTACTTCTCGCGAAACGGAGTGACCTCAACCGGCATTCCGGTGTGCCGTTCGATTTTCCACGCTGCGTACTTAGCCGCGCCGTCAAACGTGGCGCTGGCCTTGAGCAAGCGGGCGACATTCATGGGTTTGCCCAAACGCTGGCGCTTCTTCCACCAACCCAGCAGATTGGCGCGCTCCTGCGGGTCCAGATCGGGGGTGATTGCGTCGCCACCGCTTTCAAACGCGATACCCGCCGCCGTCAGCGCGGCAGGAAGCAATCCGTCGAAATGCGCGGCGTTCACGCTGAGAATATCGTTCTCACGCCCCTGCTTCTCAACCCGGAATTCGGCCTTGTAAGTCGCCTGGAACAAGGCGCGCCAATAATCATTGGCGGTGCCTTTTTCGGGGCCCAGTGCAACGGCCAGCTGCGCGGCGGTCATGGCAGCCGAGGCGACTCCAATCATCACCTCCCCGCGCGCCGTTTTGTCACGTTGCCAGACCAGTGCGCAGGGCTGGACAAAACGCGCCCAGATGGTCGTATCGCTTAGCGATCCCGAAGCGGCCTCGGCAAAAGTATCAAGCCGCATCGTCGCGACCTTGGCGCGCAAGGTGAGATCGCTGTGCGGGCGCTCGTGATAACTGACGCGCGGCCAGATCCGCGGTTCATCCTCGCTGTCATCGGGGAGCAGGACATAAAAGTCGAGCACCCCCTCCAACGAACCGGTTCGCAAATTGGACCCGTAAAACAGCACCGCGAGGGCACCCGCGTCTTCGGCCAAAGCGCGCGCAAAATCGCGCACCGCCGGATCGACCGTAGCGCTCAGTTGTTTTTCAAGGCGCTGGCTCAGCGCCTCCATTAGTCGTGAACTTGGGGAGGGGTCACAAATTCAAGCGGAGGGCCCTGGCTCACGCCGTATCGTCCTGCGGGAAAAGCCTCCCCATCGAAGATAAAGGAATCGTCGATTTCCAATGTGAATTCGGGCACGCTAACCTGGTGAATGCCCTTTTCGCGCAGGCCCGATTGCATCATTCCTAAGACCGCCAATGGCAACAGCGCGGTGGTCCGGCGTCCCACCTGATCTAGAGCCACGAGGCGCAAACCTGTGCGCAATTTGCCGAAGGGTTTGAGCCCCGCTGGTAGCCGTTCCAGAGTGCTTGCGAGCAGAACTTGACGGTATTCGGGATCGCCCACGCCGCTATGCGCCAGTGGAGAGCCGTTCTTGCCCAGCGTCACCGCCATTTTCGCGCCGCGACGCCACGGATTGCCGCGCGAGGCAAAGATCGCCTGCGCCACACCCCAAGCCGCCGTTACCGCAACGACTGCGCTGTTGAACGCGCCAAGCTTGTGCGCGCTTTGCCCGGCCTTCGTTGCCTTAGTGAAAGCGCCCGCGCCAAGGATGAAGCCAAGCACACGACTATCCGGACCTTTGGCCAGATCGCGCACTTCGACCGGGCGACGCACAACGCGTTCCCCATGATCGAACGCGTCAATCGCGTCTTGCAGGCTCCACTCAATCGGAACACCCAGATCGACCGTCAAGGCGTTGGTCTTTCCTTTGGGCAGGACCGCGATGGCGGGCCAGTTATCACCAAAGATCCCCTGCGCGCAGGTTAGCACGTCGCGCACCGTCCCATCGCCGCCATTGATGACCAGCAAGTCAATCTCATCGCGCGCGAAATCGGCCAAAGCTTCGGGCAGGCCGTCGCGATTGCTCGGCGTTGCGATATGCACTTGCGGACACACTTCGCAATCAAAGTCACCGCCCTGATTGCGATGGCTGCGCGGGTTGTAGATCACCCCGACGCGCGGCGCTTCGCCAGCGGCGCGCTCACGACGATCGCCGAGCGCGCCTGGCGCTTGCGTCTTCGCTTCGGGCAGCTGGGTAAATTCGTAAATCGGCGTCGCCATAAGGGCCTGTTATCGTCAAAAGCTGCGTCTGTCTTTGCAAATCTTGCAAGCAATTGTCGCATTTGTCGGACAGCGATGCGCGGATACATCGATCTTTATCGTTGCGGTAGAGCTTCGAATTGACGCTACGTGTGGCTTGGTGTGAGCGTTCCCTTATCTTGAAATTACGGTGTTTTTCCCTCACACGCAGCGGGTGGAGTTGTGGCTGTTTAAGCAAGGGTGAGCGGTTTCTTGGCCAAAGCGACGGTGACGATTGAAGATGTTGCGAAAACCGCCGGTGTTTCGCGCCAGACCGTCTCGCGCGTCATTAATCGCAGTCCCAAGGTCGCCGCCGCTTCGCGCGAAAGGGTTGAAACAGCCATCGCGGATTTGGGTTATGTGCCCAATATCGCCGCCCGCCGGATGGGCGGTGCGCGCAGCTATGCGCTGTTGGCGGTCATCGAACGCGGCGCAGGGGCGGGCCATGTGGGGGAGAGAACCGGACGTCTTCCGCTTGACGCGATGCTGTTGGCCGGCCTCGAAGAATGCAGTCGATCCGGCTATCATTTGCTGTTCGAGCAGCTTGAGAAAAACCCCGCAAAAAGCCTGGCTCAACTCAATCGTGCGCTCACCGCGCTCAGCCCGGATGGCGTCATTCTGACCCCGCCGCTCGACGAACGCACGGATCTACGGAGCGCGGTCGATAGCCGCAATATCGCGCTCGAATATCTTGGCGACCGGAGGGAATTTGGGCGCTCGGTTCCGGGGATTGATGACATCGCCTTGGGCGAAAGCGCGGCGCAGCACCTTATTGACCTTGGGCATCGCCAGATTGGATTTGTCACCGGCTCCGCCGATCGGCACCGCTCAGGACGCCGGGTCGCGGGCTATCACCGCGCCATGGCCGCCAAGGGAAGCCGCGCGCACCGCCACTTCACCGCCGATGGCCGACTGGGCTTCGGCGAGGCGGTGACGCTCGCCACCGGCTGGCTGGTGCCAACCATTCGCCCGACCGCAATCATAGCGGAGACTGAGGAAGTTGCGCTGGCGGTCCTCGAAGTCGCGCGCGAGTTGAAGTTGAGCGTTCCGCGGGACCTTTCGGTCATTTCGCTTGAGGATCGCGCCAGCCTGGCGCGATCGAACCCTCCGATGACCGCCCTCTTCCAACCGTATGAAAAGCTGTTCGGTGCCAGTTGCGCTAAGCTGATCGCGCGCGCCGACGGGACGCAGGAACTTGTCGACGAAGAAGAAGTTACCGAACCGTTTGAGCTTATTGAACGGGGCAGCGTGGCCAAGGCGCCGCGCGGGATTTAGGCTCTCGCTCGCTTGCGATTCCAGACAATCGCGCTCGCCGCGCCAAAATTGAACACCGCCCCCATCAACGCACCCGCAATTCCCGATAAGCTCCAGCTCTGGGTGCTGCGCATGGCGAGCTCAGCGACGCTTACATTGGCGATCGCGCCAACGCTGCAGATGATCATGAAGAGCACCAGCCCCTTGGCCATGCTGAACCCGCGCAACCGCCGATCGCCATAGGTAAAGACGTTGTTGATGAGGAAATTCGAAACCATCGCGATATAGGTCGCCCCGGTCTGCGCTAAAACGAACTCCGCCCCTCCGCCAAGCAGCGCGCGTAAGGCGATCAGATGCACGATCAGCCCGAGCGACCCCACCGCGGAAAACAGCACAAAGCGCGGCGGAACAAGCCCGCGCGTGAGCTTGTCGACCAATAGAAAACCAAACTCAGCTACGACCAGAAGGCTGAGATTGCTGTCGCCCGATCGTCGCCCCCGGAAGGTGTAGGGCACTTCGAGCACGTTAAGCGGACGGCGCGATGAGGTCAGAATGTCAATCAGGATCTTATAGCCTTGCTGCGAGAGGTCATAGAGCGCCTCGGTCAACACGCGCCGTTGCAGCATGAAATACCCGCTGACCGGATCGCTGGTTTGGTGCCCCACCACCGTGCGCGCGAACCGATTGGCGAGCTGGCTCATCCGCGCGCGGTCCTCTTTCCATTCGCCGACGCTGCCCCCCTCGGCGTAGCGGCTCGCGACCACGACATCGGCTCCCTCGTCGGTCAGGCGGCGATACATCTCGGGCAACTTGCTTTCATCGTGCTGAAAATCGGCGTCCATGACCGCAATCGCGCTGGCGTTCGCGACCAGCATCCCTTCAATCACCGCCGAAGAGAGCCCGCGCCGCCCGACGCGGCGTAGGCATCGCACGCGTGGCTCGCTCTGCGCGATACGGTTGACCTCGTCATAGGTGCCATCGGGGCTGTCATCGTCGACGAAGATGACTTCCCACGACAAATCGCCAAGCGATTCCCCAAGGCTCTCAACCAGGGGCGCAATATTGTCGCGCTCGTTCAGAGTCGGAATGACAATCGATAGTCTGGGCGCGGCGCGCGCTTCTGAAACGGTGCTTTGCTCACTCGTCATGCGTCAGACCCGATCCCGCAATCCGCAATTGGTGCGCCTTGATGGCACACGAGCCACAACGCAAGGCGGATCACTCAACCGATGGCAAAAGAGTCGAGAGATCCATCCAGTTGTCCTCACCAATCGGATCACCCTGCGGCACGCGCACGGGGCGCGGCAAGGCGGTGGCCAAAGTCGCGCGTTGATCCAGATCGAGCAACCGGCGTGAAAGGCTCAACGCCCAATCGCGCTCGGTTCCCTTCGCCTTCATCTCGGCGAAGCTCTGCCCCATTTCGGTCAGCTTCTGGTCCAAAGCCGCCGCCACCTCGGGTGTGGTTCTCGAACTTTGAGCCATCTGCGCCATGGTGATCACGGTGCGATAGGCGATACGGCGCCCCAGATCGTCATCGGTGGACGCCATGACTGTGTCGGAAAGCCGGTCCAGCGCCTCTTCCAATCCAAGCGCCGACGCATCGGCCTGCTGTTGGATCACCAAACGCGCCAAGCGGCGCGGAGCCAGCAGGGTTTGCACGCTCAGCTGCGTCGCGACATCGGCGGCCACCAGCGGATCGAACACCGGGCCCCCAGCGGTCGCAAAGATTTCAACCTGATACTGGCGATCACCCGAGCCGTTCTGCGGGGTCGAAAGCAGCGGCAGAAGCCGGTCCGGCACGCGCAACGCTTCGGGCGTAATGGTCGCCAGAATGGCGTTCAGCGCGGCGCGTTGGCGGCTTGCCTCCAACGGCCCCGCCTCTTCGCGCCCGCCGCCATTGATCGCGTAGACGTATTCCAGACCACCGACCTGTTTGGCCGCCGCGACCAATTGGTAACGGTGCAGCAGCCACAGCGGCACAAAGCGGCGGCGCAGATTGGCGACCTGTTCGCCCGGACTCAGCGCGGCGAGGCCAAACCGGTCAATCCCTGCCGCGCGCACCTCCATCAGCCGGGTGAGTTCGGCCACCGGATCCGCGCCGTCATCCCATAAACCGCCCCAGGCGTAGGACGTGTCCGACGCGCGCGCGTTGTCATCCTTGACGTAGCGATATTGTTGCGCGGTCTGGGCGATTTCATTCGCGCTTGGACTGCCATAAAGCCACCGCACCGTCGCCACGTCCCAGCCGCCAATACCCTTGGCATAAGCCTCCGACAGGTCGGGGCGCCCGTTCACAAGGCCAATGCGCGGCGGCGGGTAATCCATGACCGACGCGCGCTCTTGCGTGCTCGCGGCGAAGTTATGGCTAAAGCCCAGCGTGTGCCCCACTTCGTGCGCACCCAATTGCCGCAAACGATCCAGCGCCACCTCGACCGGGTCGTTGGACGACCCCGTCCCCATTTGATCCGCACCGACCAGCGCTTGAAAAATCTGGATATCCTGCCGCGCGCGCAAGGACCCAAGCACCACCATGCCTTTCAAGATCTCGCCCGTGCGCGGGTCGACAATCTGCTGACCATAGGCCCAGCCGCGCGTCGCCCGATCAACCCAGTTGATCATGTTGTAACGCACATCCAGAGGGTCCGCGCCTTCGGGCAGCATCTCCACCCGGTACGCATCGATAAAGCCCGCCGCGTCAAAGGCATCCGCCCACCAGCCCGCGCCTTCGAGCACGGCGGATCGGATGGGTTCGGGCGTGTTGCGATCAAGGTAAAAGACAATCGGCTTTTTGACCGGGGATCGCTCGGCGCTGGGATCGGTTTTCTCCAACCGGAAACGGTTCGCGAGATCGTAGACCACCGGCTCGGCCAAGGTCGCCGAATAGTCTACCACCTGCGTCGCTATTCCGCCCATACGCGGATCAAAGCGGCGCGGCGTAAAACCGGGCTCGGGCAGGCGCACAAAGCTGTGATGCACGCGGAACGTGACGGTGTTGGGATCAGGCACGATATTTTCGACCTCGGCGCCCGGTTGTGTCGAAACGAAGGTCTGGATCGCGTCCATCTCCAGATTGTCTGGAAAGACTTTAACCGAAGCGGGATCGGGCAGGCTCAGCTTGGAATCAAGCTTGAACCCCTTGCCCGCGATAGACGTGGCCGAACCGATACCAAACGAATCCCGGCTTTGATTGAGCGAACTTATCACTCCCAAAGCGTCGCGATTAAGGAATGACGCGATGTCGATGACCAGACGGCCATCCTCCAGCGTCTCCTCAATGTCGGTGATCCAGACCATCGAGGTGCCAAAATCGCTCGCGACAGCCGCGCGTTGAGCCGCGTCACCCCGGCTGGCGCGAAAACGCGGGTTTTCAAATTCAATCGCGACTTTGCCCGCAATGCGCTTGAATGCGAGCAGTTGCGTAGCGCCCGTGCGGCCACGATCCAGCGTCAACGGCGCCGAACCTAACCCGGTTCGCAGCGCTGTGCTGTAAAGCAGCCGCATCGACACACCGTCCTCGTCCGGAGCCGGCAATGTCAGAAGAATGCGTCCCTCACCTTCGTCCACGCGCACGGGCAATAACGGCGTTTCTCCGGCAGGGGCTGTCACCTCCTGCATCTCCGACTGAGCCATCAGCGGCGAAAGCGGAGCGCAAAGCGACAGCAACAACGCCATCAGGCGCGTGCGACGTATTGTGATCATGAAACCCCCGTTGAGAAGCGCGCCCAACGACATCGCGCAAGGCGCATGCATCGTCGAAGAAGACACCGCAAAGCTCAAGAGCAAATTGACGAAGGGCTTTGGAAGGTGGAGCGCCAAAGAATGGCGCGCAAACTACGCCTGATTGGGGATATCAAGGCCGATCACCGGGAAAATCGCAAACGCGCTCAGCCCGTTCGACAAACGCAGATTCTTGCTCATTGACGTACAGGTCGACTTACGCAAAACCTCGCGGTCATGACACATAAAAACAAATCGGTTCGCACCATCCCATCGCTCCTTATCGCCGCGTCGGCGCTCGCTTTGACCACAGGCTGCAGCACTATGAATTATCAAGAATCGTCTGTCGCCTCGACCCCCACACCCGAGCTTGTCTCAATTCCGCAGGGGACCGGATATTTCGCGCAGGACAGCGATCTGCCGTTTCTGGCGCCGGATTTCACCAAGATCTCCGAAGACGATTACATTCCAGCCTTTGAACAGGGCATGGCGATCCAGCAGGCTGAAATTCAGGCAATCACCGACAATTCCGAAGCGCCCAGCTTTGACAACACGATTGTCGCGTACGAGAAGTCGGGCCGGATGCTGGGCCGGGTCAGCCGCGTCTTCTTTGCTCTCACCGGGGCCAACACGACCGATGGCCTTGACGCGATCAACCGCGAGATCAGTCCCAAACTTTCGCAGCATGGCTCTTCGATCATCCTTAATCCGGACCTGTTTGCGCGGGTGAAGGCGGTCTACGATCAGCGCGATACGCTGGGCCTCGATCAGGAAAGCGCCAAGCTGCTTGAAACCACGTATGAAGACATGGTGATCGCCGGCGCGTCTTTGACGGAAGTCGAGCGTGAACGGGTCAAAGCGATCAACACCGAGCTTTCAACGCTCACCACCGAATTCAGCCAGATGGTGCGCGAGGCCGGCAACGCCCAGCCACTGATCGTCGACAGCGCCGAGGAACTCGCCGGGCTTTCGCAGGGCGCGATCGATGCCGCCGCCGCCAAGGCCACCGAGCTGGGCCACGAAGGCAAATACGCCCTCGCGCTGCAAAACACGACGCAGCAGCCCGCGCTGCCCGATCTGGAAAACCGCGCGGTTCGCGAAGAGCTGTTCAAGCTTAGTTACCACCGGTCCGACGGCACAAACCCTGATTTCGACACGCGCCCGCTGATCGCGAAGATTGCGAGCCTGCGCGCGGAGAAAGCCGCTCTGTTCGGCAAGCCCGATTGGGCGAGCTACGTGCTGCAGAAGAATATGGCCAACAAGCCCAGCATCGCGCTTGGCTTTATGGAGCAGATGGTCCCCGCGCTCGCCGAAACGCAGCGGCGCGAGGCGCAGGTGCTCAACGAGAAGATTGCCGAAGAAGGCGGCAATTTCGAGGTCAAACCGTGGGACTGGTATCGCTACGCCAACAAGGTGCGCGCCGACCGCTACGACCTCAACACAGATGAGGTGAAGGAATACTTCCAGCTTGAAAAAGTGCTCGAAGACGGCGTCTTTTACATGGCGAACAAGCTGTATGGCCTGTCGTTCAAACGCCGCAACGACATCCCGACCTATCATGAAGATGTGTGGGTCTACACCGTGTTCGAAGAGGACGGTTCGGAGCTCGGCCTGTTCTATTTCGACCCGTTCCAGCGCCCGTCCAAACGCGGCGGCGCGTGGATGAGCAACTTCGTCGACCAGAGCTATGAGTGGGGCACCAAGCCGGTGATCTATAACGTGCTCAACATCTCCAAGGCCGCCGAAGGTGAAGTGCAACTCGCCAGCTTTGACGATGTGGAGACGACCTTCCACGAATTCGGCCACGCGCTGCACGGCTTCTTCGCCGATCAGCGTTTTGAAAGCCTTTCGGGCACGGCCACCGCGCGCGACTTCGTCGAATATCCCAGCCAGGTCCACGAAATGTGGGCGGTGTGGCCCGAAGTGCTGCAAAACTACGCCAAGCATTACAAGACGGGTGAGACGATCCCGATGGAGCTGGTTGAAAAGATCGAGCGCGCCTCGAAATTCAACCAGGGCTATGATTTTGGCGAAGTCGTCGAAGCGGCCCTCCTCGACATGAAATGGAGCGCGCTATCGCCCGAAGAAGCCGCGGCAATCGATACGCCGGAGAAGGTCACCGCGTTTGAAAAGAACGCGCTGGCGGAACTCGGCCTTGAGGTGGAGCTTGTGCCGCCGCGCTACCGCAGCAGCTATTTCAACCACATCTTCTCCGGCCCAACCGGCTATTCGGCTGGCTATTACAGCTATCTGTGGACGCAGATGCTGGACCACGACAACCGCGCTTACATCCGCGCCAATGGCGGCCTGACCCGCGCCAACGGCCAGCGCCTGCGTGAAAAAGTGCTGAGCCGGGGCGGGACAATGGAGTTTGACGAGGTCTATCGCCAATACGCAGAGCGTGATCCCGATGTGAAATACATGCTGTCTTATCTGGGCTTACTTCGAGACTGAACCGGGCCGCGTCGCTCTTGCTCTTGCGCCACACCGATGGATCGCAAGAGCTAGCGCGGGCGTCGTTGCCCCTGCTTCCAATATGCAACAACGCCGCATGATACGACGCGTCCTATCTTGGCTTTGTTGACTGGCAGGTCGCGCTAACGCAGGCTTACTCCCTGAGGGCTTTGGGGTTCCGGGGAAATGAGTTTTAACGGAGACATCGCCTGCGCGCGATGCAGCGTGATCGCACTCGTCTTGTGCGCTCTCAGCGCATCGACATCGGGGCTATTCGCGCAAGAAACGGTCGAGCGGGCCACCTCTGACACGATAGAAGAACGCGCCATTCTGGTGACCGGCAGCCGCATCCCGCGCTTTGACAGCGTCGCTGCGAGCCCTGTCATTACGCTTGAGCGAAACGAGATAGAGCGTTTTGTTGAGGTCAACATCGAGGAATTCCTCAACGAGTTTCCACAATTCGTTCCGGACAATTCACGATCGACCAACAATCCAGGTGATGGCACCGCCTCGCTCAATGTGCGCGGACTTGGGTCGAACGCTCGCTTGTGCTTTTCAACGGTCGCCGCCTCGCACCGCAAGGGACGGGCAGCGCAATTGACATCAACGCGATACCGGCCATCCTGATCAAACAGATCGACGTGGTCACGGGCGGGGCCTCAGCGGTTTACGGCTCGGACGCGGTGACCGGCGCGGTCAACTTCATCACCCGCAAAGTCGATAGGCTTGAGGCCACCGGCCAGTTCGACGTCTACGGCGCGGGCGATGGCGAAAGCTACAACGCAAGCCTTGTGGGCGGCACGAGCTTTGCCGGCGAGCGCGGCCACATAACCGCCTTCGCCGATTACCTGCGCCGCACGCTGCTGTTGGGCAGCGACCGGGAATTCATCGAATTCGTCATCGGTGAAAACTCGCGCACCGGCGCATTCGAGCCCGGCGGTTCGAGGGTGATTCCCGAGGGCATCATCCTATTTCCCCCCACCCTGATCGACGGCGCTTTTACCAACGCGGTGTTCACACCCGATGGTTCGGTCCGCGGCTTTGCGCCGGAAGACCGCTTCAATTTTGCCTCGGATAATTATCTCCAGACCCCTCTTAAGAGATAGACCGGTGGCGCGATCGCCGATTTCCAGGTTAGCGATGACGCGACTTTGTTCACCGAGCTGATGTTCACCAACACCCGCTCCGATCGCCAAATCGCCCCGACTGTGGCCGCCTTTCCCCTCGCGTTTTCACTCGACCCGGTGTTTTTCTCGGAACAGGGACTTGCGGTGCTGGGCGCTAATTTCGATCCCGATGGCGATGGCCTTGTCAACGCGGTTCTGGGCAAACGGCTCAGCGAAATCGGCCCGAGATTTTCCAGCAGGGAGGCGCATTTTTACCGCGCATTGGCGGGCGCGCGGATCGATCTGGGAACAGGCTGGGAGCTAGAGACGCATTACTCCTTTGGCCGCGTGGACGAGGACGAGGTCTTCCAGAACGACGCCTCGCGCTCGCGCTTTCAACAAGGCCTGCTGATCGATCCGGCGACCGGAGAGTGCCTAGATCCCAGCGGTGGCTGCGTACCGGTCAACGCGTTTGGTGAAGGCAATTTTCGCAAGAGGCGATCGATTTCATCCGCATCGACGCGTTCAGCAGTGAGTCGCAATCCACCCAGCACATCGCCTCCGTGGTCGCGACCGGGCCGCTGGCGCGCTGGCAAGCGAGCGAGATCTTCGTTTCGGGCGGAGCGGAATATCGCCGCAACTCCGCCTCCTTCATGCCCAGCCCGATCCTTGCGACCGGAGACACCATCGCCTTTGGCGAGACCGGCCAGCCGGTGGACGGAAGCTTTGACGTGTTCGAACTGTTCGCCGAAACGTCGATCCCGCTTCTCACGGGCCACGTTTTGGTTGAGCGGCTCGAGCTAGAGGGCGCGGTGCGCTATTCCGACTACTCGACCGCGGGCGGGGAATGGACCTGGAAACTGGGTGGTCAATGGGTGCCGGTAACAAGACTGCGCCTGCGCGGCAGCTGGCAACGCGCGGTGCGCGCGCCCAATATCGGCGAATTGCTCGAAGCGCCGGCCAACACGCTATTTGAGATCAACGGCACGCTCGATTTCTGTCTCGCGGTCAACGATCCGGTGGCAAACGGCCTTTCCGATGTTTGCATCGCGCAAGGCATCGCGCCCGACCAGCTGGGCGTCTATGACATCCCCTCAGGCCTTGACCCAAACCAGTTTCGAATTCCCCTCAACCGTGTGCGCAGCGGCAATATCGACCTTGAGCCTGAACGCGCCGACACGTGGACGTTTGCGGTCGACTATCAATGGAGAGCGCCGGTTTCCGGATCGTTGGGCATCGGCTATTATTCGATCGAGCTGGACGACGCGATCAGCGCCGACATCAATCCCTTCGGCATCTGCGCGGTGGTAAGGGATCCCGAAGCGCCGGTGTGCCAGGTGATCGAACGCGATGTGTCGGGCTTCGTTACAAATGTGGCTGACAAGCCGCTCAACATCGCCTCGGCCCAGGCCGAAGGCATCGACTTCAACTTCAGTCTGAGCGCGGACGCACCGCGCTGGCTCAACCCGGATTGGGCGGGCGGAGACGCGCGTCTTTCGCTGCGTTCGCTGGCGACGCGGACGCTGACCTCTGGTCTGCAATCGACCCCGGCGGCCCCGTTCATCGATTGCGCCGGCCAGTTCGGGCGCGATTGCAGTCTGGGTTCGGGCTCAACCTTCCCCGACTTCACCGCCAATACGAGCCTGGCCTTCGACGCGAAGTCGGTCGGGCTCGCGCTGCGCTGGCGCTGCATCGGGCCCCAAGACAACGCCGAGCCGCAGTTTGACGCTCTCGTTGGTCGGACCCGCCCACCGCTCGCTATTCCACGCGTGGGTGACCGGCATTATCTCGACCTTGGCGTCAGAGTGAACGCGACGCAGTTTATCGAACTGCGCGCCGGGATCGACAACCTGCTTAAGACCTCCCCGCCTTTGCTTGGCCGCCAGGCGCGCCAATCGAACACAGACCCATCGCGTTACGACATTTTCGGGCGGCGTTTCTTCGTCAGCTTGCGGGCGCGTCTGGGGAGTTAAACGCGATGCGGGTGTGAAATTCGCCGTTCTCACCGAACGGATCGACACCTTCGGGAAGGCGAGCAATGAGATCGCGATCAAACGCATCACCCACAGCAACGCCGGGAATCTCCGCCGCGATAGCGCTGATAGTGCAGGTCGCGCGAGAGGCTTCGAGATCGGCGATAAGCGCGTCGTAATCCGCTCTCCATAACGGAAATGAGAGATCGAGATCGCGCATGCGCTCGTCGCGAAGGAAAGTGTCTTCGCGCCATCCGCGAATATGCTCCAGATGCAGATCGCCAAAGGCCAGCGTCTCGCAGCCCGGCACCAGATCGAGGGCGGGCTTCAGATGGTCGACATAATCGCCGCCGGGATGCAGCGGCACGCCAATCGTGGGGAGGTTCAGATGGGCGGCTTGCTCCACCACTGTGTCGATCGTGAATTCCTGATGCGCGATTTCACGGCTGCGCGCGTCGAAAGTGGTCAGCAGCGCAATATTGGTCACGCCCGCGCGCTGCATCGCCCGGTGGGTGAGGAAGCTGTCCTTGCCCCCGCTCCAGAACAGAACGGTGCACGCGCCGGCTTCGGGCCGCGCCTCGCTCAACCAAGCGGCCTGCTGAATCCGCTGAGCGCGCCGTTTAACAGGCACCGCTTCGTGTTCATACGGGCAATGCCGACAGCCAGCCCCGCAGCATCTCTCGCGCGCTTTCAGGCCAAGGCTGGTGAACACCATGAATCCCGTTTCGGGATCGGTGTAGATCGTCTCACCGCGGGCCACCGCCGCGTCGTGCAGTTCCCAGTAATTCGTCGGGTTCAAGGGAGGGGTGCTCTGTTGTGGAGGATTCTCGGTGGCGCCTCTAGCACGCAGCGACCCCTCGGCCAATCGCCCCTAAACGCGAGCCGGTGCGGCGCTCAGCTTGGCGGCCTTGCGCTTCTTGAGCTGCTGTTTGCCTTGATGGGTGAACCACAGGATCAGGCTGACGCCGATCACGCTGGGTCCGGCCCAGATCAGGGGATTGAACACCTCTTCGGGCACCAGCCGGATCAGACCAACCGACAGAAACGCGGTGTAGGCCGAAATGCCCATCCCGATCAGCGCGCGAAAATGCTCACCGGCATAGGTAGTGGGCTGCACCGGGCGCAGAAACGGCACGTGCTCTCGAAACACAAAGAATTGCTGGATCACCATGGATAGGATGCCGATCACCGCGACCAGCACCATCAACGGATCGCCGACGCGGTAACCAAAGATCCCGCACCACGCGCCCGAAACGACAACCGCCAGCATCACCAGCTGATAGCGCATCCGGCGCAAGGCGTGGCGATCGGTCTTGTGGCGGATCACCGCAAGGCCATAATCGGCAAAACCCATCGTCAGAATGCCGAGATACAGCATCATCCAGCCAAACAGCCCTTCGTACAAAAGGCGGTCTTCGATCTCGGGATGGCGGCTGGTGTCGATCAAGGAATAGATCGCCATCACCACCGCAAGGAAACCCGCACCGATAAAGCCGTACAGCGCCCACTGGCCGCCTTTGCGGTGCTTCTTCGCGCCCTTCTTGGTTGCGATAGGGATCCAGAAGGCGACAAGGCCAATGGTCCCGGCTATCACGTGCAGCACAACGAAGACTTCGAACAGGTGCATACCATTCGTGTACATTTATTTGGACATGAGAGAAAGCGCCTGAATTGGACAGTTTAGTAATTAAGTTGCGTGGCCTAGTACCATCCGGTACGCGCGCAGGAACAATATAAGGCCGAAGAAAGAGCGCATCACCACCGGCCCACATGTCACTTTCGGGATGAGGACACGTAACCCATGCGTCAGATTGACCACTTTATGCCGACGGCCAGCCCGGCCCCGACCCGCAAGCATCAGGTCTGGAACCCGTCGACCGGCGAAGTGCAGGCCGAGGTTGCGCTCGGCGACCGCGCGCTGCTCGATCAGGCCGTCGCCACCGCGCAGGCCGTCCAGCCGGAATGGGCCGCGACCAACCCGCAAAAGCGCGCCCGCGTCATTTTCAAGTTCAAGGAGCTGGTTGAGGCGAACATGCAATCGCTCGCCGAGCTTCTTTCGAGCGAACACGGCAAGACGGTGCCCGACGCGATGGGCGATGTGCAGCGCGGTCTGGAAGTGATCGAATACGCCTGCGGCATCCCGCAGATCCTCAAAGGCGAGTACACGCCAGGCGCAGGACCGGGCATTGATGTTTATTCGCTGCGGCAACCGCTGGGCATCGGCGCAGGGATCACCCCGTTCAACTTCCCCGCGATGATCCCGATGTGGATGTTCGGCATGGCGATCGCGGCGGGCAACGCCTTTATCCTCAAGCCCTCCGAGCGTGATCCGAGCGTGCCGGTGCGCCTCGCGGAACTGTTTGTCGAAGCGGGCGCGCCCGAGGGACTGCTCCAAGTCGTCCACGGCGACAAGGAAATGGTCGACGCGATCATCGAGCATCCGGCGATCCCCGCGATCAGCTTTGTCGGTTCGTCCGACATCGCGCATTACATCTACCACCGCGGCGCCGAGTTCGCGAAGCGCGTCCAGGCCTTTGGCGGTGCGAAGAACCACGGCGTGGTGATGCCCGATGCGGACTTGGATCAGGTGGTCAACGACCTTGCGGGCGCGGCCTTTGGGTCGGCGGGCGAACGCTGCATGGCGTTGCCGGTCGTCGTCCCCGTTGGCGAAGACACCGCCGAGCGCCTGAAAGAGAAGCTCATCCCCGCGATCCACGGCCTGCGCATCGGCGTCTCCAACGACCCGGACGCGCATTACGGGCCCGTGGTCACACCCGAGCACAAGGCGCGGATCGAACAATGGATCGACACCGCCGAAAACGAAGGGGCGGACATCGTCATCGACGGACGCGGCTTCACGCTGCAGGGGCACGAGAAAGGCTTCTTCGTCGGCCCGACCCTAATCGACCACGTGACGCCAGACATGACCTCTTATCAGGAGGAAATCTTCGGCCCCGTCCTGCAAATGGTGCGCGCCAAGGATTTTGAGGAAGCCCTGCGCCTTCCCAGCGAGCACCAATACGGCAACGGCGTTGCTCTGTTCACCCGCAACGGCCACGCCGCGCGCGAATTCATGAACCGCGTGAACGTCGGTATGGTCGGCATCAACGTGCCAATCCCCGTGCCGGTCGCCTACCACTCGTTTGGCGGGTGGAAGCGTTCCGGCTTTGGCGACATTGACCAGTACGGGACTGAGGGTCTGGCGTTCTGGACCAAGAAGAAGAAGGTCACCCAGCGCTGGCCCGATGGAACCGCGGGTTCAGGCGGCAGCGATTCTGACCCGTTTGTTATTCCGACTATGGGGTAAGCGGTTGAAGGCCTTGCGCATTTTTCTGATGGTGCTGGCTGCTCTTATGGCCGCACCGTCAGTCGCGCAGGAGCCGGATACCACCAAACGCATCGCCTTCACCTTCGACGATGTGCCGCGCGCAAAGGGCGTGCTTTTCACGCAGGATGAGCGCACGCAGCGGTTGATTGAAGGGCTGAAGAAGGCCGGCGTCGAACAGGCGGCCTTCTTCCTCAATCCCAAGAACATTCCGACCAATAAAGGCGCCGAAGCGCGCATTGCGGCCTACATCGCAGCGGGGCATGTGATCGCCAATCACACGTTTTCGCACCCGCGCCTCTCGCAAGTCACCCCTGCGGCGTTCCTCGCGGATCTCGACAAGGGTGCCAAGTGGTTTGAAGGGCGCGAAGGCACTCGGCCCTGGTTTCGATACCCTTTTCTCGACGAAGGGCGCGACGACAAAGCCAAGCGCGACGCCGTGCGCGAAGGGCTCGCCGCGCGTGGGCTCACCAACGCCTACGTCACTGTCGACGCGTCGGACTGGTTTTACGAAGGCGCGCTGGAAACCGCGACGCGCGAGGGCAAAGCGATCGACCGCGAAGCGCTCACCGCTCTCTTTATCGAAAGCCATGTTGAGGCCGCCGAATTCTACGCCGATCTGGCTGAGTGCGCCGTAGGCCGGCAACCCGCTCATGTGATGCTGATGCATGAAAACGACCTGACAGCCCTGACGCTGGCCGACCTTATCAAAACGCTCAAAACCAAGGGTTGGCGGATCATCACCGTTGACGAAGCCTACGCCGATCCCATCGCGATTGAAGCCACACGTTACGACACACCTTCGGCGGGCGGCACGTTGATCGAACAGATTGCCTGGCAGAAAGGCCTGCCCGCCCCACGCTGGTATTCGCGCAACGACACGCGTCTGGCGGAGGCCGAGTTTCGTAGAAGAGTGTTGGGTGGCGAGGACACAATCGAGGATTGAATCTATGCGAGCTCTTTTCGCCCTCGCGGTTTGCTCAACGCTGTCCGCTTGCAACGTCTCACCAAACAACGCCACACCCGAAGCCGAGCAGCACAGCCACGAAAACGCGGACGCTCCAACCAAGGGCGGTCCTTCACCCAAAGTGGTGCCTGATGTCGCTGATGACGCGCGCGGGTCCGGACAGAACGACGAGGACGTTGCCACAGACAATCAGGGCGCTTTGATCCCCGCAAGCTTCCACGGCGTGTGGGACTATGAAGGCAGCACCTGCGCGCCCGAAAGCGACCTGCGGCTCGACGTGCAACCCTCTGCGATCACCTTCTATGAAACGCATGGCGATGTTTTGCGCGTCGACAACGGCGAGCCTATGGCGGTATCCCTTGACCTCGCGATGAGTGGCGAAGGAGAAGAGTGGGATCAGTCGCTTGCGCTGAGACTGGTTGACGCGGGCACCCGGCTTATGGTCATCAATCCCGCCAATCCCGACGCCGCTGAAGACCTAATACGGATGAAATGCCCTTCATGACGACCCGGCAACGCACGACCTCCGGCTCCCCCTTCGAAGACCGCTTTGGCTTTTGCCGCGCGGTGCGAGAGGGCAACCGTATCATCGTCGCGGGGACCGGGCCGATCGATCCCGATGGCCAGACGACACCGGGCGGCGCGGGACCACAGGCGGCGCGATGCTGTGAGCTTATCATCGCGGCGATTGAAGCTCTAGGCGGCCGTACCAAGGATGTGGTGCGCACGCGCATGTTCCTTACAGATTTTGCTGATCAAGAGGCGGTGGGCGATGTGCACAATCGCTATTTCGGTGAAGCGAAACCAACCGCCACCATGGCTGGCGTCGCATGGCTGTGCGGCGAGGATTGGAAGGTTGAGATCGAGGCGGAGGCTTTGCTTCCCGAATGATCAAAACAGTGGGCAAATATCTCGGTGCGACGATTGTCGGCGTGGCGCTGGGCGTTAGCAGCGCGCTCTACATGGCAGGCCTTTGGCCGGGGGCAAAGCCGCTTGATTTTGGCGATATCGATGTCGACGGCTGGCGCAGCGATTTCGCCATCGGCTCGGACAGCGCCGGTCCTTACACCAGAGCCCGCGTGGCGCGCCACGGCCTGCTCGCGCTGGCGAAAAGCGAAGCGGTGTACTTCACCAAGACAACCGACGATAACGGCAAACTTCTGAGCGAGGATTGCACCTATCGCCTAGTCGTGGGCGAAATGCCCGCCCGGTGGTGGTCCGTGACGCTGTATGATGGCGAGAGTTATCTGCCCGACAACACCGACGAAGCGCTATCGGTGAACAAAGAGCAGAATATTGTCGGCGTGATTGGCGACATAATCGTCGGGCAAAACCTGTCAGCGACGATTGCTCGAACGCGGCCTGAGAAGGGCTATTGGATATCCAGCCGCAACGCGGGCAATTTCGATCTGACCTTGCGGCTCTACATGCCCGATCAGGCCCTGCTCGATGATCCGGAAAACACACTCGACCCGCCCACGATCGAGCGCCTTTCCTGTAAAGGAGAGCCCGCATGACGCGCTGGATTGGCCCGATCTGCGTCCTGATCGCGACCGCGGCGATGGCCCATTGGGCCGCGCTCGCTTATGCGCCTAACGTCATCATGGATCGCGCGCTTTCGGCGCTCAAAAATCGTGGCATTTCCGAACATGCGTTCACAACCCCGCAGCGGATCACCCCGCAAACGCAAGCTGTGGTGCGCAGCTCACCGGACCTGTTCTATTCCCTGTGCCGCTATGACCTGAGCGATCCCCAGAACCGCCTTAAAGTGACGATGGGCGAATGGCCGCTCTACCAATCGCTTTCCTTCTTTGACGACGAAACGAATAATTTCGCGACCTTTCGCGGCACGGGCCAAAAGCAGATCATTGAGCTGTTTCGCAGAGACCCGTTGGCGGACAAAGTAGCCCAGGCGCTCAGACCGCCGACTGGCACCAAATGGCAATCCGCTCCATCACAGCGCGGCGTCGTGCTGATCCGGCGCCTCGCGCCGACCGTTGAGCTCTACGATGCCGCTCGCGAAGCGGCCAAAGGCGACGCGTGCGAATTGTTGTGAGAGCTTAAGCCACTTCTGTTGCGCCGTTTGCCGCCACCGCTTTTAGGGCAAGCGCCGCATTCACTCGCGCCATCAGCGCGTCCACATCCGCCATCGCGTCGAGCTCTTCGTTCGAAATCAACACGCGCGGTTCTTCCCCCGCTTCGCTGATCAGGACGACAGGCAGAGCCACTTCGCGTGCCCCTCCTGTGCCAAGGGTCGGAAAGTCGCGTGTGAAATCATCGCGATGGTAGAAATCCACTTGCGCATCCAGCGCCTGCCAGTAGCGTTTCCAATCTCCGCGCATGGACACCGCGCCGTAAGTCAGCGCGCACAGCGAGCACGGATAGGTTTCCGGCCGGACCGCTTTATGCACCGCATGCATCAGCGCTTCGATTAGGCCGGTGTCGGCGTTGTAGACACAGATGAGGCGGGTCTGATTTTCGCTCATGCTTCTAAATACGCGCGATACCGCGTTTGGGTTACAAAAATTGCGCAAAAGTCGCGCGCGCCGCAGCGTAATCACACACGGCGCGTGGGGCCTTTCCTCCGTCGCACAGGCGGGCTAATCCTTTGTCCATGCAAGGACAATTTCAACTCACCGAAGAACAGCTCGCCATTCAGGAAATGGCGCAGCGTTTCACCGCCGACCAGATCACCCCGTTTGCAAGCGAATGGGACGAGAAACACATCTTCCCGGTCGACACGATCAAGGCCAGCGCCGAGCTGGGCTTTGGCGCGATCTATGTCTCGGAAGAATCGGGCGGGATCGGTCTTGGCCGGCTCGAAGCCGCGCTGATCATGGAGGCGATGGCCTATGGCTGTCCCACCACCAGCGCGTTCATCTCGATCCACAATATGGCCGCCTGGATGATCGACGAGTTTGGTGGGCAGGAGCTCAAAGACCGCTACCTCCCTGATCTGATCGGTATGGAAAAGATCGCCAGCTATTGCCTGACCGAACCGGGCAGCGGATCGGACGCCGCCGCGCTAAAGACCAACGCCAAGCTCGACGGCGATCATTACGTGCTCAACGGCACGAAGCAGTTCATCTCGGGCGGCGGCGTCAACGATGTCTATGTCTGCATGGTGCGCACCGGCGAGCACAAGACCCCAAAAAGCAAAACAGCGGGCATCACCTGCCTCGTGATCGACAAGGACACGCCCGGCGTCAGCTTTGGTGCGCCGGAGAAGAAGCTGGGCTGGAACGCCAGCCCCACCGCGCAGGTCATCTTCGAAGACGCGCGCGTGCCGGTGGCCAACCGCGTGGGCGATGAAGGCGAAGGTTTCCGCTTTGCGATGATGGGTCTGGACGGTGGACGTCTGAACATCGGCGCGTGTTCGCTCGGCGGCGCACAGCGCTGCCTGGACGAAGCCATCACCTACACTAAGGATCGCAAGCAATTCGACCAGCCGGTCGCCGATTTCCAGAACACCCAGTTCATGCTGGCTGACATGGCAACAGACCTCGAAGCCGCCCGCGCGCTTCTCTACCTCGCAGCCGCTAAGGTTACCGAAGGCGCGCCCGACAAATCGCGCTTCTCCGCCATGGCCAAGCGTCTGGCGACCGATAACGGCAGCAAGGTCGTCAACGACGCGCTGCAACTCTTCGGCGGCTACGGCTACCTGCGCGACTACCCGATCGAGCGCTTCTGGCGCGACCTGCGCGTGCATTCGATCCTCGAAGGCACCAACCAGGTGATGCGCATGATCGTGGGCCGGGACCTGCTGCGCCAGTGAAGCCAGCGATGAGACTCCTCACCATCATCGCCAGTTTTGCCGCCTCCGCCGTCGCAGCGATGGCGGTGTTGGTGCTGTTTGGGTGGATCGATTCGGGCAGCCTCAGCCTCGACCGCATCGGCTATGTCGCCCCGCTTTTTGCGGATGGAGCGGTGAGAGGCGCGTCGATGGCGTTGCCGATCGCCATCCCCACCATCCTGTTCACAGAGATCAGCCGGTTGCACTCGCCTGTGGTGTTCGTGATCGCCGGAATTGCGACCGGGCTTGCGCTGATCGCCTTTGTTTCAAACTATCCCATCGCGGAAATGGCGACCTTCCCACCCTATGTCGTGCGCGATCTGTTGGTCATCATGGCGGTCTCGATCACCGCGTCGCTCACCTATTGGCTGTTCGCTTGGAAACTCTTCCCGCCAAAATCGCTTGGCAAAAAGGAAAGAGTTGTGGCCCCATGAGCGGAGCGCTCTTCATGGTCACCTTCGTCGTGTCCGACATGGACGAAGCGATTGCGCATTACACGCAAGACTGGGGCTTTGCGCTAGAGCAAGACAGCCATCACGCGTCAGGGCATCGCTGGGTCGTGATCGATCCCGGCGGCGGGGCGAAGCTGCGCCTGGTCGAAGCCCGCAGCGATACCGACCGCGCGGCGATCGGCAAACAGGCGGGCACAAACGTCGCTTTCTTTCTGCGCATCGCGGATTTCCATCGGACCATAGATCGATGGTCCAAGACTCCGATTAAGCTCTTGGAAGCCCCGCGCGATGAGGCTTATGGGAGAGTAGCGGTGGTCGCCGATGCCTATGGCAACCGCTGGGATGTTTTCGACGAGGCTTACGAATCCAACGCATGACTGACCAAGTTCTCACCCGCAAAAACGGCCCCATCGGCCATATCTCGTTGAACCGGCCCAAGGCGCTGCACGCGCTCACGCTCGAGATGTGCCACGCCATGACCGCCGCGCTGACCGAATGGGCGAGCGACGACGACGTGCAGGCGATCATCATCGATCACCACGAAGGGCGCGGCTTTTGCGCCGGGGGCGATATTGCGTTCCTGCGCAATTCTGCGCTGAACGATGGCGGGGTATCGGGGCGTAAGTTCTTCCACGATGAGTATCAGCTCAACCACCTGCTATTCACCTATGAAAAGCCGGTCGTGGCCTTCATGGACGGGATCACGATGGGCGGCGGCGTTGGCATTGCGATGCCGGCCAAGTTCCGTGTCGCGACCGAAAACACCCGTTTTGCCATGCCCGAAACCGGTATTGGCCTGTTCCCCGACGTCGGCGGAGGCTGGTATCTTTCGCGCCTTGGCGGACGACTTGGCCAGTTCCTCGCGCTGACCGGCGCGCGGCTCGACGGGGCCGAGGCGCTTTGGACCGGCCTCGCCACGCATTACGTGCCGAGCGATATGCTGGACGATATCAAGGCGCGCATCATCGAACGCCCAGGCCGTATCTCAGGCATTCTGTCCGAACCCGTGGGCACTCCGCCCCCGGCCCGGATTGAGAAGAACGCGTTGCTCATCGCCAAGCACTTCGCCTCCGACAGCTACGAAGAGATCCTCGCCAGCCTCGATGCAGCGGTGGAAGCGGGCGACGAATGGGCCGCCAAAGAGCGCAACACTTTGGGCACCAAAAGCCCGCAAACCTGCAAGGTCGCGCTGCGCCAGCTCGCCACCAGCCTCAATCTGGAAACCTTCGCTGAGAACATGGCGATGGAGTACCGTATTGGCGCCCGCGTCCTAACCCGCCCCGACTTTGCCGAGGGCGTGCGCGCGGTCATCGTCGACAAGACCAACGATCCCAAATGGGACCCCGCCTTACCGCCAGACGTGAGCGAAGAGCTGATCGACAGCATTTTTGCCCCGCTGACAGCGGATGAGGAGTGGGCGCCGCTTTAACAATCATCCGTCATCCCCGCGAAGGCGGGTCCAGTGCGACGAAGCGCTAGACTTATCTGGATTCCCGCCTACGCGGGAATGACGAAATTGGAGCTTGGACATGACCTACGAAACCATCACCGTCGAAACCGACGCGCAAGGGACCAAGGGCGTCACCCTGATCACGCTGAACCGGCCCAAGGCGCTGAACGCGCTCAACAGCCAGGTGCTTGCGGATCTCACCTGCGCCTTTGCGGGCTATCAGGCGGACGAAACGCAGCTTTGTGCAGTGCTGACGGGATCAGGCGAGAAAGCCTTTGCCGCGGGCGCCGATATCAAGGAAATGGCCGACAAGGCCGCGGCGGACTTCTACCTCGAAGATTTCTTCAGCCCATGGACCAGCGAAGTCGTCAAGAAGACCCGCAAGCCGTGGATCGCGGCGGTGAACGGCTTCGCACTGGGCGGTGGATGTGAGCTGGCTATGATGGCCGACTTCATCATTGCCTCGGACAACGCCAAATTTGGCCAGCCCGAGATCAATCTGGGCGTCGCGCCTGGCATGGGCGGCTCGCAGCGTCTCACCCGCGCGATTGGCAAGTCCAAGGCGATGGAAATGTGCCTGACGGGCCGCATGATGGGCGCCGAAGAAGCCGAACGCAGCAACCTTATCGTGCGTGTCGTGCCGCAAGCCGACCTTATCGCAGAGGTTCTGAAAACCGCCGCCAACATCGCCTCCAAACCCCCGATGGCCGCCATCGCGAACAAGGACATGGTCAACGCCGCATTTGAAACAACGCTGGATCAAGGCCTCATCATGGAGCGCCGGATCTTCCAGATCCTCACCGCGAGCGAGGACAAGGCGGAGGGCATGGCGGCGTTTATCGAGAAGCGCGAAGGCGTGTGGAAGGGGCGGTAATTCTTTCCTACATCACGCCCAGTTCGCTAAAGCGCCGCTTGTAGTCGAAAACGAAGGAATTGCGGCGCAAAGGCGACAATACCCCTCGTGATATGTGTCGCCTTAAGGCCTTAAGTGGGCGCCAAACGGCTGAAAAAATGAGTGTTTGCTAAAGGCGACACCGTGTCGCTTTTGTCGCTTTCTCGCTTTGATTGCGCCCGGATATGGAGAGGACCAGAACATGAAAATCGCCTTTATCGGCCTTGGCAATATGGGCGGCGGGATGGCCGCGAACCTCGTTAAAGCGGGCCACGAAGTGCGTGCCTTTGACCTGTCTGAGGAAGCGCTAGGCGCGGCCAAGGATGCGGGGTGCGAGGTCTTCGACACCGCGCGCGAGGCCTGTTCAGGGGCCGAGGCGGTCGTATCGATGTTGCCCAACGGCGCGATTGTGAAAGTGGTTTACACCAAAGACGTGATCGGATGCGCGCCGCACACCGCTGTTCTGATCGACTGCTCAACCATCGATGTCGCCACCGCAAAGGAAGTCGCCGATGCGGCCCACGCGGAAGGGTACAAGATGGTTGATGCGCCGGTCTCGGGCGGCATAGCCGCCGCCAATAGTGGTACGCTGACCTTTATGGTTGGCGGCGAAGTCCATGCCTATGATGCTGCCGAACCGATCTTGTCGGCCATGGGCAAAGCGGTGATCCACGCAGGCAATGTCGGCGCAGGCCAGACGGCGAAAATCTGCAACAACATGCTCCTCGCCATCACCATGATCGGCACCGCCGAAGCGATGAAGATGGCGGAGAAGCTTGGCCTTGAACCGCAGAAATTCTACGAGATCAGCTCGCAAAGCTCGGGCTACAACTGGTCGCTCAACGCCTACACGCCGCTGCCCGGCGTGGGCGTCGAAAGCCCGGCGGACAACGACTATGCGGGCGGTTTTGCCACGCCTCTGATGGTGAAGGACCTGCGCCTCGCCATGGAAGCGGCGGAGACGGCGGATGCCGCGGTTCCACTCGGTTCGCGCGCGGCGGCGCTGTATGAAGACTTTCTGGGCGCAGGCAATGACGGCGTCGATTTCTCGGCAATCATCAAAACCTATTCCTGAAGGCCGGTCATGGCGGCCGGTTGATCTCCGCTATCACTCCCGCGAGCCAATCTCGAGGGGCTTGCCTCCGTCCGATATAAGCGACGAATTCCTGACCGCGCGCCACGCTGCGCAGCTTACCGCCCCGGATCCAGCGGTCGGCGCGGTCGTGATAGGACAGCCCGCCGCGTTTGAGCCAAGCGGGCCGCTGCCACACGGTCGGTGGGCCTTGTGGCACAGTCAGGCGCAGCGCGTCGCTGGCGCGCTTGGCCACCCGCCCTTCCCCGCACCAGATCGCGTCGTTCGATCCATGCATGCCTAAAGCGTGCGGGTGATCGAGATCGAGCATCGCCTGAGGCGCGCCCTCACAAAGAGCGTGGATCGTCTCAACACGCAGATAGGCGAATATCCGGTGATGCGGCTCACCCGTTGCCTCATCAGCGAAAAGACCAAAGAACACGAACACATCGCCCAGCCCCACGCCTTGCCGCTCCAGATGCGTCTGCGCCGCGCCGGTCTGGCCAAAGGCGCAGGTGCCGTTGGGCAAGAACATCGGATCGTGATGACACCAATCATCTCCGCCCAGCTTGCCCCGGCTCGCTTTTGCGGCGTGTTCAGCCAGCCCGAGGTCCCCGTAGGTCGTGCGCGAGAGGCCCTTGCTGTCGGGGATCGGTAAGGTCAGGGGCGCGCCATCCACAATCGGCGAAGGGCCACCCCCGGCGCTGGAATCGAAGCCCTTGCGTGAAAAGATGATGCGCATGCGCCCGGCCATAGCGCGTCTCAGCTGTGCCATCATCCATCCTTTCGCCGCTTTGCTTTGATCGCGGTTTGCGCGTAGAGGCCGCAGCCATGGCATCGCAGGCAAAAGTCACCGCGCTTATCATGGCGGGTAAACGCTCGGGCGCGCTTGATCCGCTGGCCGAACGCGCGGGCGTGGCGCAAAAATGCGTGGTCCCGGTGGCGGGCGTGCCGATGGTGGCGCGCGTGGCGAAAGCGGTGGCCGACTGCCCCGACGTGGGTGCCATTCGTATCGTCGCTCACGAACCCGATGAAATCGCAGCCCAGCCCGTCATCGCAAGGCTGATGGCCGAAGGACGACTGACCTTTGCAACAGGCCAATTCAACATTGTCGACAGCGTGTTTTCAGGCGCTGAAGGTATCGATTTTCCGCTGCTGATCACGACGGCGGACAATTGCCTCGTCACGCCCGAAGGATATTCGGAGTTCATCGCCAAGTCGCGCGCGGCGCAGGCCGGGGCTTCGGCTGGCATGGCGTGCAAGGAAGCGGTGCAGGCCGTCGATCCCAACGGGCAAAAACGTTTCTACCAATTCCGCGATGGCGAGTTTTCCAACTGCAACATGTACTGGATCGGCACCCGCGAGGCGCTGCAATCGGCGGAGATCATGCGCGAAGGCGGGCAATTCGTGAAATTCCCCGCGCGCATCATAAAGGCATTTGGCCTGATGAACCTGATCCGCTTTCGCCTTGGCACCGGGTCAAAGGACAAGCTGTTCGAACAGGTCTCCAAACGCTTTGGCTTTAAGGTCTCGGTGGTGGAGCTTTCCGATGGGCATTACGCGATCGATGTCGACAACGAACGGACCTTGAACGTGACAGAGAAGATCCTGAACGCACGCGAAAGCCGGCTTAAGCCAAAGGTGAGCGCCGCCTGATCGACGGGCTGGTAACGCGCGCATGAAACGCCTCTTTTCCAACATAGGATGGCTTTTGGGAGGGCGCGGCTTCAACGCCGTGATGAGCCTTGTCTACCTCTACCTCGCCACGCACACGCTGGGGCTCGAAGGGTTTGGGCATTTCGCGCTGATCGTCGCCCTGGGTCAGGCGATCACGGGCTTTGCCAACTTTCAGACCTGGCAGTTTATCGTGCGCTGGGGCGCGAATGGAGGCGGATCCGCAGAGGCTCCAGATCCCAACAGCGTGCGCGAGGCGACCGGTTTTGCGATCGCTCTTGATATGTTGTCGGTGGTGATGGGGACCTTTGCGGCGGGTCTCTTGCTGCTTACGGCGTCCTATTGGTTGGCCTTGCCACCCGAACTCTATCCGCTGACTTTCGGCTATTGCGTGATTTCGTTGCTGTCGATCCGAACCACGCCAACCGGGCTGTTGCGCCTGCGCTTCAAATTCGCCACCGCCACCGCCGCCGAGGCGGTGCAGCCTGCCATCCGGGCATCGGGCGCGATCCTAGCGTTTTTCTTTATGCCCACGGTCGCCGGGTTCATCTTTGCCTGGGCCGCGTCCGAAGTGTGCGTGGCGTTGGCCCTGTGGATCGCCGCCCGACGTGAAGACAAGATCGACCTTTCCGCCATAAGCCTGCGCACGATCCCGCAGCGTTATTCCGACGCCTGGGCGTTTGTGTGGTCGACCAATATGTCGGGCAGCCTAACGATCGCAGGAAAGCAGGTGATCATCCTGTTGGTCGGCACTTTTGGCGGCGCCGCTTTGGCGGGCGGCTTCCGGGTGGCTTCACAATTGGGACAAGCGATGGTGAGCCTGGCGCAAACCGTTTCAAAAGCGATCTTCCCCGAACTCGTCCACGCCAAGGACAACGCGCTCGCCATGGCGCGGCGGATGGCGAACATCGCGGTCGTAGCGGGGGTCGTCGCGGTGCTGGTGGCGCTGCTCGGCGGACGCTGGGCGTTGAGCGTTGTGGCGCAGGACGATTTCAGCGCGTTCTATTGGGCGATGGTGATCCTCAGCATTGCAGGCGCGGTGGAGTTGATCGGAGCAAGCTTGGAATCGTTGCTCGTCTCCGCAGGCCGTGCGGGCACGGCGTTCCTGGTTCGCGCGGTGCCGACCATCCTCGCGCTGCTGCTGCTAGATGTCGCTATCGACTGGAACGGCGCTAAGGGCGCGGCCTTTGCAGTGCTGGGATCAAGCAGCCTCGCGGTAATCGGATTCTATGTGGCGATCCTGAACCTCAGCGAGATTCGGATTGAGGTTGAACCTCAGGCGGATAAGGAACCAGAGGAAGAGAGCGAGCTCACCACCACCCCGCAAGCGGCGGAATAGACCGACTACTCCGTCGGCTCTTCCCACGCGAGCTTCGGTTTACGCGCCGCCGCTGTTTCATCCAACCGTCGCCGTGGGGCGAAATAGGGCGCTTGCTTCAGCGCTTCATCGCCCGCCAAAGCGCGCTCCGTCACGTGACGGAAAGCGGTGATGAATTGGTCGATGCTCGCTTTGCTCTCGGTCTCAGTCGGTTCGACCAGCATCGCGCCATGGACAACCAGCGGGAAGTAGACCGTCATCGGGTGATAGCCTTCGTCGATCAGGCCTTTGGCGAGATCGAGCGTTGAGAGACCGCCGCCGAAATCCTTATCGCCAAACAGCGCCTCGTGCATGCACGGGCCGCTATCGGCGAAGGGCGCGTGGAGGATGTCCTCTAGGCTTCGCAAGATGTAATTGGCGTTGAGCACTGCGTCCTCAGCAACCTGTTTCAAGCCATCGGCTCCGTGGCTGAGCATATAGGTCAGTGCGCGGGTGAACATGCCCATCTGGCCGTGGAACGCCGTCATCCGGCCAAAGGTCTGATGGTCCGCGTCGGTCGTCTCTTCTTCCACAATGCGCAATTCGCCTTCGGCATCCTTCTCGACATAAGGGAGCGGCGCAAACGGAGCGAGCGCTTCGGAGAAGACCACCGGACCAGAGCCCGGACCACCGCCGCCATGTGGGGTGGAGAAGGTTTTGTGCAAATTGATGTGCATCGCGTCGACGCCGAGATCGCCCGGACGCACACGGCCCACAATGGCGTTGAAATTCGCGCCGTCGCAATAGACGTATCCCCCAACGTCATGGACCGCATCGGCGATGGTGCGGAAGTCTTTCTCAAACAGACCGCACGTGTTGGGGTTGGTGATCATCACCGCCGCCACATCCGGGCCGAGTCGCTCGATCAGCGCGTCGACGTCCACGCGGCCTTCGGGCGTGGCGGGGATGTTATCGACCTTATAGCCCGCAAAGGCCGCGGTCGCCGGATTGGTGCCGTGCGCGCTTTCAGGTACAAGCACCACCTCGCGCGGATTACCGGCGGCGGTGTGCGCGGCGCGGATCGCCAGGATACCGCACAGTTCGCCATGCGCGCCCGCTTTGGGGCTCATCGCGACAGCGGGCATGCCCGTCAGTGTCTTGAGCCAGGTGGCGAGCTGGTCGACCACTTCCAACGCGCCCTGCACGCTGGATTGCGGGGCGAGCGGGTGAATGTCGGCAAAGCCGGGCAGCCTCGCCATCTTTTCATTCAGGCGCGGGTTGTGCTTCATCGTGCAACTGCCGAGCGGGAAGAAGCCGAGATCGATGCCGTAGTTCTGACGACTTAAGCGCGTGTAATGCCGCACCGTCTCCGGTTCGGTGAGGCCGACAAGGCCGATGGGTTCCTCACGATCATAACCGCCCATGCGGTTAGGCATGGCGGGATCGACCTCGGGAAGATCAACGCCGGTGGTCTCGGCCTTGCCGATCTCAAAGATCAGCGGCTCTTCGAGCATCAGAGCGCGGTTGCCGGTTGTGGTGACCATCTCGCCGCTCGCGTCGGCGACTTCCATGCTGGGCTTCCAGCCGGATTTGTTGGGGGCGTTCATTGCGCGGGCTCCACAAGATTTTCTTGGGTGAGAACGGCCTCCAATTCGGAAGCCAATGTTTCGATGTCGTCTTCGGTCGTGGTCTCGGTGACCGCGACCAGCAGCGCGTGCTCCAGCGCCTCGACGCCGGGGTAAAGACGCCCAAGCGACACCCCGCCCAGCACGCCGCGATCCGCCAGATCGCGCACGATTTCGCGCGCGGGCTTGCCATCCAGCATCAGCGTAAACTCGTTGAAAAACGCGTTGTTGAGCAGCTTCACGCCCGGCACTTTTTCCAGACGATCCGCAGCTAGACACGCCAGACGGTGGTTCTCCGCCGCCAATTGGCGCAGGCCCTTTTCACCCAGCAGCGTCATATGCGTGGTGAAGGCCAAAGCGCACAGGCCCGAATTGGTGCAGATGTTCGACGTCGCCTTCTCGCGGCGAATGTGTTGTTCGCGGGTGGAAAGCGTCAAGACGAAGCCGCGCTTGCCCTCCGCATCGACGGTTTCGCCGCAAAGTCGGCCCGGCATCTGCCGCACATGCTTCGGATTGCGCACCGCGAACAGGCCAAGATACGGCCCGCCAAATTGCAGGCCGACGCCCAGCGCCTGACCTTCGCCCACGACGATATCCGCGCCCATTTCACCGGGCGACTTCATCGCGCCCAACGCCACCGGCTCGGTGTTGACGACCACTAGTAATGCGCCCTTGGCGTGCGCAGCCTCTGCAATCTGCGTGAGGTCCGAGGGGCGGCCAAGGATATCGGGGTATTGGACGACAACGCAGGCAGTGTCTTCGTCGATCCGCGAGGTCAGCGTTTCGAGATTGGGTTCAGGCGTAATAGCGGGCTGCGCCGTGGCGATTTCCTCGCCAGTGAACTGCGCCATAGTCTTGACCACTTGCGCGTAATGCGGGTGCAGCGCGCCGGAGAGCACGGCGCGTTTGCGCTTGGTCACACGCGTCGCCATCGCGACCGCTTCCCAGCACGCCGTCGACCCGTCGTAAAGCGAAGCGTTCGCCACAGCGCAGCCGTAAAGCCGCGCAACCTGCGTCTGGAATTCGAACAGCATTTGCAGCGTGCCCTGCGCGATTTCGGGCTGGTACGGCGTGTAGGCCGTCAGGAACTCACCCCGGCTGATCACCGTGTCGACGCTGGCCGGCACATGGTGGCGATAGGCGCCCGCGCCGAGGAAAAATGGTGTGCTCTCCGCCGCCAGGTTTTTGCCCGCCAACGTCTTCATATGACGCTCAACAGCCATTTCAGAGGCGTGCATCGGCAGATCGCGGATCGGGCCATCCAGCCACGCGATTTCGGGCACGTCGACGAACAGATCGTCAATCGAAGACGCGCCAATACGCGCAAGCATATCTTTGCGGTCAGTGTCAGTGAGAGGCAGGTAACGCATTTCTATTCCTGTTGCTGGGAAGAGGGGGCTTCACGCATTTCGATAAAGACAGGGTCAGCAAGACTATCGGCCCTGAATTCGCACTCAGCGGGCATGGGCCTGTGATCCATATACTCAAGGCATCGCCCAGAGAACGTGGCTTCAAAGACTATTCTGTGTCGGCCAAAAGGGTTGCCTTCCAAGCTTGCCACGGCGTTGTCGAAGCTTTCAGACGGCCCGATTGCCATCAACGTTTCCGGTGGCTTGTCGAGAATGCCGTAGTGGTCAGACACAGTGCAGTTGAAATCAAGGCATTTGCCAACATAACCAACCACCTTGATTCGCTTGCCGATCAAATCGGCCTGCGCCGCAAAGACCTCAGCAACCGAATACGGACCCTGCCTGTCGGCAACATCTGAACAGCCCAGCAACACAGTTGCCAAAGCCAAACTAAAGGCTTCGCGCAGCATCACAGCCCCTCGACGAAGACCTTGTACGCTTTGTCATCCATCAGACCTTCAAGCTCGGACTTGTCGGAGATGGTCATCCGGAAGAACCAGCCTTCCTCTTCCGGCGAAGAGTTGACCAGCGCTGGCTCTTCTTCGAGGGCTTCGTTGCCTTCGGTCACTTCGCCTGTGATCGGCGCGTAGACATCGCTGGCGGCCTTGACGCTTTCGACCACCGCCGCATCGCCGCCTTTGTCGAGCATCGTACCGACCGAGGGGAGTTCGACAAAGACAATATCGCCCAATTGCTCTTGGGCGTAGTCGGTAATGCCGACCGTGGCGCTTTCGCCTTCGACATCAATCCATTCGTGTTCATCGGTGAAATAACGCGGCATCGGTTTAGCTCCCTCGGTAATAGCGATGCGGGACAAAAGGCATGGGTGAAACGGTCGCGGAAAGACGCTTCTTGCGCACCGCGATCTCCAGGGCGGTGCCCTCTTCGGCGTGCGCGGCGTCAACATACGCCATGGCAATGGGGTAACCGAGCGTGGGCGAGAAGCCGCCGCTGGTCACGGTGCCGACCTTGGTGTCGCCCGCGAAGACTTCAGCGCCTTCGCGCGCGGGCATCCGGCCATCGAGCTTCAAGCCAACGCGGCGCTGCTTCGCACCGCCGTTGAACACGTCCATGACAGGGCCGTGGCCGAGATAGCCGCCGCCCTCGCGGCGCTTTTTGGAAAGCGCAAAGGTGAGGTCGGCGCTGACCGGATCGGTCTCGGTTGTGATGTCATGGCCATAAAGTGGCAGGCCCGCTTCCAGTCGCAAGCTGTCGCGCGCGCCCAGCCCGGCGGGGCGAACGCGATCATCCGCGACCAAAGCATCAGCCAGAGCGACCACGTGATCTTCGTGCACCGCGATCTCGAACCCGTCTTCGCCGGTATAGCCCGCGCGGCTAACCCACAGATGGGTACCGCCAAACTCAAACAGACCCGCAGTCATAAATGTGAGCGCGCCGGTGCCTGGGATCAACTCTTCAAGGACTTCGCCCGCCTTTGGCCCTTGCAGCGCCAGCAGAGCGAAATCGTCGTAGTGATGCAGTGTGATGTCGTCAGGCAAATGCTCGCGCAGATGGCCGATGTCATCCCATTTGGTCGCGCCATTGACGACCAGCGCGATGCGCGGGCCGGCGTTGGTGACCATCAGATCATCGAGAATGCCGCCGTCTTCGTCGAGCAGCATGGAATACCGCATCCGCCCAACCTTGAGGCTGGAGATCAGACCGGGCAGCAACGCTTCCAAAGCGGCGGCACCCTGCGCGGCGGCTTCTGCGGTGTCATCGGCATCACCCCAAACGCCCAATTGCCCCATATGCGAAACGTCGAACAGGCTCGCACTTGTTCGGGTCCATTTGTGTTCGGCGACGATACCGCCGCCCCCATGCTCTTTGGCGCCAGTGTATTGAATCGGCATGTGATAGCCGGCAAATTCGACCATCCGCGCGCCATTTTCACGATGCCACGCGTCCAGCGGAAGCGTGCCAACCGGCACATCCTCCATCAGGTCTTCAACTGTGTCTGATACGCTCAAAAGTTCAGTCCCCGAAAGCAGCCTTAACGCGCCCAATGACGCGTCGTTCCTGCCCCCTCTGTCGGGTGAACCTGAGAGCTTCAGCGAGCGAGGATTTTGATCCTCAACTGCCTCCCCTTCGGTGGCCATTCGGAATGATCCAAATGACGCTTTCCAGAGTGCCCAAACCTTTTGCGGTCCGTTTGCCTGAGAGTTTCCGGGGCGGTTGCTCCTTCGGCGCCAGCCTCTTCGTTGAAGCTAGTCTCTCCCGCGAAAGACACCGGAATCACTTCCGGCAGGCGCGGTGTTTGTTGCGGATGCGAAGAGAACCGTCAATCGCGTTTGTGATCGAATACGTAGCTTTTCACACTCAGCTGTGGACGGCGCGACATATCCTTGCGCTTAGTCGGCTTTCTGTTTCGCCAGCTCGGCTTGAGCTCGCTTCATCAGGTCGATCTCGCCCTGAACAAATCCACCTGTGTCCTCGCCTCCCACCGGAGGGGGGACCTGCGTACGAAAATAGATGAAGCCGTTGCCCTTCTTCTCGGAGAACCACAGGCCTGATTGCAGCCCATAGGCCTCACCCGAATGCCCGACATAGGGCGTATCAGTGCCCAGCAGTTTGTCGAGACAGTCAGGGCGCTCGCCTTCGATCACCTGAAGGTGAAAGCCATAGGCACAAAAGAATTCCTGCTCCGGATTTTTGCGATCGTCGGCGGATTGGAGGAACCGGTCGAGCGTCGCTGCCGAAAGAAAGCCAGTTTCGCGCGCGTTCAAAAGGGCCTGCCCGATCTTGGCCAAATCCAGCATGCCGATGCGCACACCGCCCTGGGGCGAGAAGACCGACGCGTTGGTGCCCGGTTCATAATCGTCGAGCGCGCAGTCCACGCCCTCTGCCACCGGGATCGAGCATCCGGGCGGCAGGTCCCCCGGATAATCGCGCGCGGGCTCATCGGTGTGACGATAGAGCGCCACCGCGCGAGCAACCATATCGTCCGAGCAGCCAACCCAATTGAGGCAGGCTTCCACCCCCACAGGCGCAAAGACGGTGCGCCCGACCAGCGCATCATAGCGTTCACCGGTTGCGGCCTCGAGCGCGCTCGCGACCACCGGCGAGCCGAGGTTGGAATACTCAAACGGCGCTTCGCCGGGAGGCGCGTCGGCGTACCAGCTCTCCGGATCGGATAGCTTGGCCTGCAGGCTTTCACCCAGTGGGATGATGTAGCCGGCCTTGTCGCGCAAGCCAGCGCGGTGGCTAAGCAGTTGAGCGAGCGTAACCGGCGTATCGGGACGTTTGGGCGAACGGACCTTGAAGCCGAGATAGTCCGACACATCCGCGTCGAGATCGATCGTCCCTTCATCCACCAGACGCATCGTGGCGAGAGCCATGATAAGCTTTGAGATCGAGGCGATGCGCACCGGATCGTTGGCTTCGACCGGTTCACCGCTCTCGAAATTGCGCACGCCCTCGACGATGAGCGGTGTGACGCTTTCCTTGTCGAAGGTCAGGACAACAGCGGCCGGCGGTGCCTTGGGCTCTTCAGGCGCGTTTTCAGAACAAGCGGTCATAGGGAGAGCGAGGGCCAATGCGGCGAGGGTAGTGCGGAACATACTCCGCACTCTTGCCGCTTCGACCGCTCAGATCAATCGGGTTCCGATCGATCGGGTCCCAATTAGTCGAGGTTCGGCCGCAGCCAGCGTTCCGCTGTGGCCATGTCGACGCCGCGCCGGGTCGCGTAGTCTTCGAGCTGATCGCGGCCAATGCGCGCGACGCCGAAATACTGGCTTTCCGGATGGCCGAAATAGAAGCCGCTAACCGCCGCAGTCGGATACATCGCAAAGCTCTCAGTCAGCGTGAGGCCCACATTCTTTTCGGCTTCGAGAAGGTCGAACAGGATCGGTTTGAGCGAGTGATCCGGGCACGCCGGATATCCTGGCGCGGGACGAATGCCGCGATACTCTTCCTTGATCAGGGCCTGATTGGTCAGCTGCTCGCCCGGCGCGTAGCCCCACAAGGTGGTGCGGGTGTGCTGGTGCAAGCGCTCAGCGAAAGCTTCAGCGAAGCGATCCGCAAGAGCCTTCAACAAGATATCGGAATAATCATCCTTATCCGCCTGGAAGCGGGCGATATGCGGCTCGATCCCATGGATGCCGACCGCAAAACCGCCGATCCAATCGCCCGCCGGGTCAATGAAGTCCGACAGACACATATTGGCGCGGTCGCGCGATTTCTTGATTTGTTGACGCAAGAAGGGAAGGCGGATGTTCTCTTCGCGGCGCACCCGGTGGATGATCACATCGTCCGGGCATTGATGATCGCGCGCGCAAGGCCAAAAGCCCGCGACACCTTTGGCCGTCAGCCATTTTTCAGAGATAATCTTGTCGAGCATCGCGTCGGCGTCCGCTTTCAAAGCGCGGGCGCTTTCGCCGACAATCTCATCGTCGAGGATCTTGGGATAATTGCCGTGCAATTCCCACGCGCGGAAGAACGGCGTCCAATCGATGTATTCGACCAGATCCGCCAGATCCCAATCATCATAAGTGTGCACGCCCGGCTGCAACGGCGGCGCCGGCTTGTCCGAGAGATAGGCGTCGTAATAATTCGCGCGCGCTTCATCCAGTTTCATCAGCTGGCTGGGCGCCTTGCCCGCACGAGCGTCGCGCACTTTCACATATTCGCTGGCCGTATCCTCAACAAAACCGTCGCGCTGCGTGTCGGAGAGCAGTTTCGAGGCCACACCCACAGCGCGGCTGGCGTCAAGCACATGGATGACGGGACCTTCGTAATTGGGATCGATCTTGAGCGCGGTGTGGACCTTGCTTGTGGTCGCTCCGCCAATCAGCAACGGCATGGTCATTCCCGAACGCTGCATCTCTTCGGCGACCGTCACCATCTCGTCGAGCGAGGGGGTAATGAGCCCCGACAAACCGATCATATCGGCCTTGTTGTCGTTCGCAGCTTTGAGGATGTCCGGCCATGGCACCATGACGCCAAGGTCCACCACTTCGTAGCCGTTGCATTGCAGCACGACCCCGACGATGTTCTTGCCGATATCGTGCACATCGCCTTTCACCGTGGCCATGATGATCGTGCCCTTCGCGGTGCGCTCGGCCTCGGGAAGGAGGAGCTTTTCCTCTTCGATGAAGGGGATAAGGTGGGCGACCGCCTTCTTCATCACGCGGGCGGATTTGACGACTTGCGGCAGGAACATCTTGCCCGAACCAAACAGATCGCCGACCACGTTCATGCCGTCCATCAACGGACCTTCGATCACTTCGATGGGGCGCCCACCCGCCTCAGCGGTAGCGGCGCGCATTTCCTCGGTGTCGTCGACAATATGCGCGTCAATCCCTTTGACCAGCGCGTGTTCGAGGCGTTTCGTCACCTCCCACCCGCGCCATTCAGCGGCCTGCTTGTCGTCTTCCTTGGACTTGCCCTTGAAGCTTTCCGCGAGGTTGATCAGCCGTTCGGTTGTGGTCTCTTCGCCTCCCACAGGACGCATCAGGATCACGTCTTCGCAGGCGTCGCGCAAAGCCGGGTCAATCGTGTCGTACACGTCAAGCTGGCCCGCGTTCACGATCGCCATATCGAGCCCGGCCGGGATCGCGTGGTAGAGAAAGACCGAATGCATCGCGCGGCGCACCGTCTCGTTGCCGCGGAAGGAGAAGGAGAGGTTGGAGAGACCGCCGCTTGTCTTCGCGTGCGGGCACGCAGCCTTGATTTCGGTGCAGGCTTCAATGAAGTCGAGCCCGTAGCGGTCGTGTTCTTCAATGCCCGTCGCAACCGCGAAGATGTTCGGGTCAAAGATGATATCTTCTGGCGGAAAACCGATGCCAACCAGCAGATCATAAGCGCGTTTGCAGATCTCGACCTTGCGGGTTTTCGTATCGGCCTGACCGACCTCATCAAACGCCATCACGACCACCGCCGCGCCATAGGCCATGCACAGACGCGCGTGTTTGAGGAACTCCTCCTCGCCCTCTTTCATGCTGATCGAGTTCACGATCGGCTTGCCCGAAACACATTTAAGGCCCGCTTCGATCACGTCCCACTTTGATGAATCGATCATCACCGGCACGCGCGCAATGTCGGGCTCGGCGGCGATCAGTTTCAGGAAGGTTTCCATCGCGTGTTTCGCGTCGAGCAGCCCTTCGTCCATGTTGACGTCGATCACCTGCGCGCCGTTCTCAACCTGTTGACGGGCAACTTCGACGGCGGTGGCGTAATCGTCCGCCATGATGAGCTTTTTGAACCGGGCCGAGCCGGTCACGTTGGTGCGCTCACCGATGTTGATGAAGCTGGAGGCGGATTGGCCGGTCACGTTGGATCAGTCTTTCGCGAAAGGAACGGGATCAGGAAGCAAGCTTGAAGGGCTCAAGCCCCGCAAGCCGCATCGCAGTTTCAGGCGTTGGCACTTCGCGCGCAGGGCTGTCGGCGACCGCCTCTGCCATCGCCGCGATATGCTCGGGCGAAGAGCCGCAGCAGCCGCCCAGAATGTTCACTTGCCTCGCGTCTGCCCATTGTTTGACCAACGCCGCGGTGGTCTCGGGCATCTCGTCATACTCGCCCAGCTCATTAGGAAGCCCGGCGTTGGGATAGGCCATGATCAGCGTATCAGCGATGCCCGAAAGCGCCTGAATGTGCGGGCGGAGCTGATCCGCGCCAAAGCTGCAATTCAGGCCGATTGTGAGCGGCTTGGCGTGGCGCACAGCGTACCAGAACGCCTCGACTGTATGGCCCGATAGGTTGCGGCCCGAAAGATCGGTCAGAGTCATCGAGATCATGATCGGGATCTCACGGCCCCGCTCGATTTCGAGCTGCTTAACCGCCATCACGCCCGCCTTGGCGTTGAGCGTATCGAACACGGTTTCAATGAGGATGAAATCGACGCCGCCTTCGACGAGGGCCGCAGCCTGTTCTTTGTAGACGGCGACCAGTTCATCGAAATCAATCTCGCGAAAACCCGGATCCTCGACATCGGGAGAAAGCGAGAGCGTCTTGTTGGTCGGGCCTATGGCTCCGGCGACGAAGCGAGGGGAGCCATCTTTGGCTTGGTATTCATCCGCCAGCTCACGCGCGATCTGACCGGAAGCAACATTGATAGCGTGCACCTGATCCTCGGCGGCGTAATCCGCCTGGCTTATCGAATTAGCGGAAAACGTGTTGGTCGAGATCACATCCGAGCCGGCTTCGAGATAACTGCGCGTAATGTCGCGGATCACGTCGGGCCGGGTTAGCGCGAGGATATCGTTGTTGCCCTTCTGGTCGGCTCTCAGACCCAGCTCGCCCGCGTAATCCTGTTCGGTGAGATTGCGGTTTTGGATTTGCGTGCCAAACGCGCCGTCGAAGATCAGAACACGGCTCTTCGCGGCTTGTGTGAGAGCGGCGCGGGGGGATGAAGGTGTGGGCATCATGCGGCAGCGTCCTTCATCGATGAGGTTGGAGCGGGTCGCTTACCCAGCATATGGCAGATCGCATAGGCGAGGTCTGGCCGGTTCAACGTGTAGAAGTGGAAGTCGCGCTCACCACCCGCATAAAGGCGACGGCACAGCTCCGCCGCGACGGTAGCCGCAACGAGTTGCCGCGCAGCGGGGCGTTCATCAAGCCCTTCGAACAGCCCGTCCATCCACGCCGGAATATCCGCTCCGCACGCGCCCGCAAATTTGCGCGCCTGCGCCACATTGGTGACCGGCAGGATGCCAGGCAAAACCTTTTGCTCAATCCCTGTCGCGGCCAATTTGTCGCGGAACCGGAAGAACGTGTCGGCGGAAAAGAAGAACTGGCTGATCGCGCGCGTCGCGCCCGCATCCAGCTTTCGCTTCAAATGATCGATATCCGCTTGCGCGCAATCGGCATCGGGGTGCGTTTCGGGATAGGCGGCAACCGAGATTTCAAAGTCGGCAATCTCTTTGAGCCCTGCGACCAATTCCGCCGCGCCCGCATAGCCATCGGGATGCGGGGCAAAGGGCGCCCCCGGTTCGCCCGCATCACCGCGCAGCGCAACAATATGGCGCACGCCGGCTTCCCAATACTGTTCCGCCACTTCGCGAATTTCCGCCTTGCTCGCGCCCACACAGGTGAGGTGAGCGGCGGCGGGCAACTTGGCTTCCGCGATGATCCGCGCAACTGTTGCATGGGTGCGTTCGCGCGTCGAACCACCTGCGCCATAGGTAACCGAAACGAACTGAGGGCTAAGCGGGGCCAACTCGACCACCGCGTTCCACAGCTTCTCTTCCATCTTCCCGCTCTTGGGCGGGAAGAATTCGAAGCTCACATCGATATCCCCCGGCAGACCGGAAAACAGCGGAGTGTCGAGCGCGGTGCGGTGTTCACGCAATTCGTCGAAAGTCGGGTTCATGAGCGGGTCTTTGGGGACGGTGTTGCAGCGCTAATCGGAGTGGGTTGATCGCCAAGCGCGGCTTTACGCTGGCCGATCCAGATTTTTACGACCAATTCGCCGCCTTCAAGGGAAACCGGGTTGCGCGGGGTAAAACCGGAACGGCGCATCAGACCGGCCATCTGGCGATCCGAGAAGCCGAGCCGCGCGTGCTGATGGCGGCTGCGCAATTCCTCGCGATCATGCGCGGCGAAATCGACAATCGCGATGCGGCCTTGCGGGCGCGTCACCCGCGCGGCTTCGGCCAGAGCGGCGGCGGGATCGGGCGCAAAGTGCAGCACCTGATGCAGCAGGACCGTATCAAAACTGGCCGCGTCAAACGGCAGATCGGCAAAGTCGCCCTGCACCAGTTCCACCTGCGCGGTGGGCAGATGCTGCAATTTGGCGCGCGCCACCTTGAGCATTTCGAGGTTCTTATCGAGCGCCACTACACGGTCTGCGCTGTCAGCGAAAAGTTCCGCCATGCGCCCTGTGCCGGTGCCAATATCAAGCACAGCGCCAAGACCGTGCCCGTCGAGCGCGGCAACCAACTGCGCTTCGACATCCCCATCAGAGCTGTGCAGCGCGCGCAATTCGTCCCAATCGCGAGCGTGGCGGGCGAAGTACTGGGTCGCTGCGTCTTCGCGCGACGATCGAATGGCGGCAAGCTTGCGTCGGTCGTCCTCGCACGCGCTAGCAAAGACGGAATCTTGCTCTTCGGCGATGGCCAGCACATGATTTAGCGCGGCGACCAACGCGCCCGCATCCTCAGACGCACCAACCCCGCGCAAAAACACCCAGCTGCCTTCGCGGCGACGTTCCGCCAGCCCCGCGTCGCACAGAATGCCAACATGGCGCGACACGCGCGGCTGGCTCTGCCCAAGGACCTGCGCCAATTCGCCCACCGCCAGTTCCATCGTCGCCAGCAGCCGGGCGATCCGCAAACGCGTCGGGTCGGCGAGAGCCTTGAACACCGCGTCCACTGGAACGGACTTGGTCATCGCGGCCGGCGCAGGCTTGGTTTTGGGCGCAGATGTGACAGTTGCAGGAGGCATGGCAGCAAGAGCATATAAAGATATTTTTATATGTGTAAACGCTCTATCACTGACGCTTCGCATTCGACGATGTTGTAGGCGAAGCCTTGATCCTAGGTCGGCGTGATTTCCCGCGCGCCTCCGGTCATTGTATACACGGTCGCGCTCGCGGGCGCGTCCGCTTGAGGGTTGTACGTGGTTTCTACCGCGTCAATCACGGTTTCAACCGCGTCTTTCTGCACCACCGCAATGACTTGTCCGCTAACGCTGGTGCCGGTCATACGCACTCCGCCCAGTGGGACCCCCCCGGCCTCAAGCGAATGAGCAACGACATCAACCAATCGGTCGATCATCGGGACGGTTACCACATAGCAATCGCGCAAAGATGCATGACTGGCGCGCATTGTCTCAGCGAGGGCCGCCGTGTCGCCATGCGCCAACGCGACCGCCATAGGTTCAACCCGCGCAATCTCGTCAACAACATGGCGCGCGCGGGCATAGGCATCGGGCGTCATCGCGTCTTTGTTGGCCTCCAAGGTTTCCGGCGACACATCACGCAGTGTTTCGACCCCCAGCGCCTTGGCCGCCATATCGGCTTCAGCCCGGCGTTTTGCGAGAGTGCTTCTCACGACCTCCGGGCGAACACCCGAATCGATGACCACCATCGCCAAGTCGGCCGAAACCGCTATCGGCATATGCTCGAACGACCGGCAATCCAGCAGCAACGCGGCTCCACGTGTGGCGGAGACCGAGACCATCGGATCCGTCAAAGCGCAGGTCGAACCAAGGAAATCGTTCTCAGCCTCCCATGCGACCAGCGCCATTTCGCCAGGCGAGATCGATATCCGACTGATCTGAGTAAGCGCCAAAGCCACCGCAACGGTAAAAGACGAAGAAGAGGCAAGATCGGTCCTTATCGGCACATCGCCCGCGATCGAGAGCCTCGCCGGTAGAACGCAATGGCCGCGCTGTTGCAACGCAGCCACCACTCCGCGCACCAGGTTTTTCCAAGGGTCTTTCGCCTGGATGACCGGCTCATAGAGCGCGATCTTGTCCATCGCTCGCCCTTCATCGATCGCGACGACTTCAACGTAGCCCCTACCCCCGATCTCGGGGCCAGCGCTCAGCGCGACCACGGTTTCGCGATCAATGGCGCAGGACAGGACAAAGCCCTGCTGCGCCTCCACGAAGTCTCCGACAAGAGTAGCCCGTCCCGGAGCCGCGAAGAAACGTCGCGGATCAGGCCCTTCGCATGGATACGTAATGCGGTACCCCTGCCGCGCGCGCGCGATTAACCGGTCGCGGCGATTCATGACGCAAAGAGGACCATTCGAGCCCCTCTTTGCTGTGGTGTATCCGTCAGCCCTTGTTCCTCGCCCATCTCGCTTCTCCCCGCTTACGGGATCGCCTTGCCCCGGCTTGCCCCACTGTTGCGAAGGGGTGTTAACCTTTCCCCAATATGCCCACGAATTCTTAGAACCGATTGAATTAGCGCGGGCAAGAGCGCATGGGAGCCGCGTTCTTTGTCGACTAATGGCGGGAATGAGGGGCCATCGGGGAGTTCGCCAGGTTGAAACCGGCGTGCGCATTCACACAGCCTATTCGAAAGAAACTCGTGCTGCCGCAGACCCCTTGCACTGGCTACCTCGCAGATCGCGTTGGAGTAAACTGACTTATGAAGCGTGACCTATGATCCTGGGCACCTGTTATTTTCCCGAACACTGGCCCGAAGATATCTGGGCCGAAGACGCGTACCGAATGCGAGAAATGGGGATCAAACAGGTCCGCATAGGCGAATTTGCGTGGAACCGGATTGAACCGGAACCGGGTCGCTATGATTGGGGCTGGCTGGATCGCGCCATCGAAACGCTGGCCTCAGAAGGGCTGAAGATCGTTTTGTGCACCCCGACCGCGACCCCGCCCAAATGGTTGGTCGACCAGATGCCCGATATGGTCGCGATAGATAAACATGGGCGCCCACGCGGTTTTGGATCACGGCGCCATTATTGCTTCTCCCACTTGGGATATCGCGAAGAAAGCCGCCGGATCACCGCCGCTCTGGGGAAACGCTATGGCCAGCACCCAGCGATCACCGGATGGCAGACCGATAACGAATATGGCTGCCACGACACGGTCGTCAGCTTCTCCGACAGCGCGGCGGCGGGTTTCCGCATTTGGTGCCAAGAGAAGTACCGCGATATCGCCGCGCTCAACGCGGCTTGGGGCAATGTCTTCTGGAGCATGGAATATCGCAGCTTCGACGAAGTGGATCCGCCCAACCTGACTGTTACCGAAGCCAACCCCGCGCACTGGCTCGATTACCGCCGCTTTGCTTCAGACGAGGTCGTGAGCTTCAATCGCGAACAGGTCGATATCCTGCGCGGCTTTTCACCCGGGCGCGATATCACGCACAATTTCATGGGCTTTTTCACCGAGTTCGATCACCACCACGTCGGTGCGGATTTGGATGTGGCGACCTGGGACAGCTATCCGCTCGGCTTCCTCGAACAGTTCTGGTTCGGCGAAGCGACCAAACGCGCCTACCTCAAACAAGGCCACCCCGACATCGCCGCCTTCCACCATGACCTTTATCGCGGCACCACCAAAGGCGGTCGCTGGGCGGTGATGGAGCAACAGCCCGGGCCGGTGAACTGGGCGCGCTACAACCCCGCCCCGCAAAAAGGGATGGTCGCGCTGTGGACCATGGAAGCCTACGCCCATGGCGCGGAATTCGTCAGCTATTTCCGCTGGCGACAGGCTCCCTTTGCGCAAGAGCAGATGCACGCCGGTTTGCTCCGCCCCGACAGCAGCGAAGCCGAAGCCGCTCCCGAAGTGCGCCAAGCGGCCGCAGCGCTTGAGGCTTTGGGCGAAACCGACTTTGCCGAGGCTCAGGTTGCGCTCGTGTTCTCTTACGAAGCGGCCTGGGTGTGCGGCATCCAGCCGCAGGGCGAGAGCTTCAATTATCTTGAGCTAGCTTTCGCCTGGTATTCGGCGCTGCGGCGCAAGGGGCTCGACATCGACATTGTCTCACCGGACGCCGATCTGTCGGGATACGCCATGGTGTTCGTCCCGACCTTGCCGATTGTCCCGGATGGCTTCGCCGAAAAACTCGCCAGCATCAAAGCGCGCGTGCTCATCGGCCCGCGTTCGGGCAGCAAGACCGAGCATTTCGCAATCCCGGATGGCCTGGCGCCCGGCAATCTGCGCGATATCTTGCCGATGCGTATCACGAGGGTTGAAAGCCTACGTCCCGGTATCCGCGAAACTGCGGAAGGCTGGGCGGTGTCCCGCTGGCACGAAGATGTTGAGACCCGGATGGACAGCGAATTTGCCATCGGTCGCCAAGCCTATGTCTATCGCAAAGACCGTGCGCGCTATGTCGCGGCCTGGCCCGATCAGGGCATGCTGGGCCTGCTGATCACGCGCATGGCGAAAGAGGCCAAGGTGGAACTTACCCCGATGAAGAAAGGCCTGCGCGTGCGCCGCACCGCGACCCACACGCTGGCGTTCAACTATTCATCGGTCCCGGTTAACGCTGCGGGCTTGGTCGATGGGAAACCAGTGATCGGGAAATCGGTGATCGTGCCGGGAAGCTTTGCGGTATGGCAGCGGCGATGACCGCCTCAGGCGGTAATTCTTGCCAAAGAGGCCTGAGCGGATCAAACGCGCGGCCATGAGTTTGACACGCACCTACGCGATTATCGGCTGCGGCATGATGGGCCGCGAGCATATGCGCAACATCGCTTTGGTCGAGGGTGCCGAACTGATCGCAATTTCAGACCCGGATGCGGGGTCGCGCGACTGGGCGGCAAAAGAAGCGGAGCGACTTGGACAGGCCATTGCGGTCTTCGCAGAATCCGATGAAATGCTGGCCAAGGCGAAGCCCGACGCGGTCATCATCGCCTCACCCAATTTCACGCATTTTGAAGTGGTGAAACCGGTGATGGAAGCCGGATGCGCTGTGCTTATGGAAAAGCCGCTGTGCACGCGCGTTCAAGACGCGCTGGCGCTGGAACAGGCGGTGCGCGATTACGAGCCGCTTTTCTGGGTGGGCCTTGAATATCGGTTCATGCCGCCCGCCACCCGCTTTACCGAACGCGTGCATGCGGGCGAGGCGGGGCCGATCACGATGCTCTCGATCCGCGAGCATCGTTTTCCGTTTCTGCCCAAGGTCGGCGACTGGAACCGCTTCAACCGGAATACCGGCGGCACTTTGGTCGAAAAGTGCTGCCACTTCTTCGACCTGATGCGCCATATCCTGCAGGACGAACCGGTGCGCGTCTTCGCCAGCGGCGCACAGGATGTGAACCACCTCGATGAACGTTACAACGGCGAGGTGCCCGACATCATCGACAACGCCTTTGTCATCGTCGATTTCGCAGGCGGAGCGCGCGCGGTGCTTGACCTGTGCATGTTCGCCGAGGGGTCAAAGGATCAGGAAGAGATCAGCGCGGTCGGCCCCAAAGGGAAGCTTGAGGTGAAACTGCCCAGCGCCGAAGTTATCTGGTCCCCGCGCGACAGAACGGGGCCGCATATCGAACCGGTTACCACGCCTGCCGAGGCCTTGGCCGCAGGCGACCACCACGGCGCGACTTACTACCAGATGCGCCACTTCCACGCGGCCTTGACCTCTGGCGGCCAGCCGCAGATCACCGCACGCGACGGCTATCGCAGCGTTGTGATGGGCGCGGCGGCGCAGGAAAGCATCACCAACGGATTGCCGGTCGCCATCGACTTTAAGGACGAGAACTAGACATGCTCGAAACCATGCCCTCCGTTGGCTTTGGCCTCTGGAAAATCCCGCAAGACGACACCGCCGACACCGTCGTCGAAGCGGTGCGCGCAGGCTATCGCCACTTCGACAGCGCCGCCGATTACGCCAACGAGGAACAGACCGGCGAAGGCCTGGCGCGCGCCATGTCCGAAGGCCTCGTGGCACGCGAAGACCTGTGGATCACCTCCAAGCTTTGGAACACGTTCCACGCGGAGGAGCATGTCGAGGAAGCGTGCCGCAAGACGCTGGCGGATCTTCAACTCGACTATCTCGACCTCTACCTGATCCACTTCCCCATCGCGCTGCAATATGTGCCGATTGAGGAACGCTATCCGCCTGAATGGCTCGCCGACCCGGAGGCCGAGAACCCCGTGATGGTGCGCGCGCCGGTGCCACTGCATGAAACCTGGGCCGCGATGGAGAGCCTTGTCGAAAAGGGCCTCGTAAAGCGCATTGGCGTGTGCAACTACAACACTGCGCTGATCCATGATCTGATGGCCTACGCCAGGGTCAAGCCGACCCATCTACAGGTCGAAGCGCACCCCTATCTGGTGCAGACGAACCTGCTAGGCCTCGCGAACATTTACGGCATCGACGTCACCGCGTTCTCACCGCTCGGCGCGCAAAGCTATTTCGAGCTTAACATGGCTGAACGCGAAGAAAGCCTGCTCGGGGCCGCGCCCGTGATGGTCGCCGCGCAGGCGCACGGCAAGACGCCCGCGCAGGTGCTGCTGCGCTGGGGCGTGCAACGCGGCACCTGCGTGATCCCCAAAACGACCAAGCCCGAACGCATGCGCGAAAACCTGGCGATCGACGACTTTGAGCTGTCCTCGGTTGAGATGATGGCGATCAATTCATTGAACCAGAACCGCCGCTTCAACGATCCCGGCGTCTTCACTGAGGCCGCTTTCAACACCTTCCACCCGATCTATGACTAGGCATCATGTCTGATTTTCCTGCCATAATCACAGGCGGCGGCGATTTGGCCGCCTTCCTGAAAACCAACAAAGCGGCCGTCGACGCGGCGCTGGACGATGCAGGCGCGCTGCTGTTTCGCGGCTTTGACGTGCCCGACCCGCACGCCTTCGACGCTGCGATTGAAGGGTATGGCGAACCGAGCTTCACCTACGAAGATTCGCTCTCCAACGCCGTGCGCACCAATGTGACGCCACGCGTTTTCACCGCGAACGAAGCGCCGCCTTCCACCGAGATTTTCCTGCACCACGAAATGGCGCAGACGCCGATCTACCCGTCCAAGCTGTTCTTCTATTGCGAAATCGCCGAAATGAAGGGCGGGGCGACGCCTTTGTGCCGTTCGGACTGGGTGATCGACCGCATGAACGAGGAAGCGCCCGAATTTGTCGCGCGGCTGGAAGCCGAAGGTGTGCGCTACACCAACGTCATGCCAGGCGCGGACGACGCGGGATCGGGTCAAGGGCGCTCGTGGCGCTCAACCTTGAGTGTTGAGAGCCGCGAGGCGGCGGAGAAGCGGTTGCGCAATCTGGGTTACACTTGGGAATGGCGCGAGGATGGCAGCCTCAAAGTGACGACCGCCGCTTTGCCCGCCGTGCGCGACTTAGGAGGCGGTCGAAAGACCTTCTTCAACCAGCTCATCGCCGCCTTTAGAGGCTGGTCCGATAGCCGCAACTCCGCTGACAAGTCGATCACCTTCGGCGGCGGCGAGGCTATTATGGCCGAACATATGGCGCCCGCCATCAAGGCTGCGGATGAACTCACCGCCCTGTGCGAATGGCAGCCGGGCGATGTCGCGCTGGTCGACAATTACACGGTCATGCACGGTCGCCGCCCGTATGAGGGCAAACGCCGGGTTCTCGCCTCGCTCATCGCCTAGGTTGGAGCCTTTCGCACTGCGAGGCTCCAAAAGAGCACGTTGGCAACCACCAGTGCGGCCAACATCGGCGCAAACCACGCACTCCATCCGCCCACCACGCCTATCGGTGAGAACAGCAGATAGGTCGCGACCACGCAGCTTAGCAGCGTCCCCGCCAAAGGTTTTGCGAAACGCCATTCGGTCATATCGACCTTCTCGTCGCGCTTGAACTGCCAGGCTTCCTCGCGCGGGCGCCACGCACCGCAGGCCAGCATTACGCCGACCTCGATCACGAACAGCACTGCGTATTGGTGGATGAAGTGCAGCGTCACCACATCCTCCAAAGCGAACCGCAAAAGACCATAGACGATGACGTGGAAGACAATCACGATCTTCGCGCCCAAAGCGGGCACGCGGCGCGTGAACAGGCCCACCATCACAATTGCGATGGTCGGAATGTTATAGAAGCCGGTGAACTTGCGGATGACCTGAAACAACCCTTCGGATGCAAAGGTCAGCATCGGCGCGATGACGAAGGATCCCAGCGCAATCACCAGGCTCGCGATCTTGGCGACGCGCACCAGTTCCGCGTCCGAGGCGGCGCGCTTCAACGCGGGCGCGTAAACGTCCAGCGCAAACAAGGTCGCCGCTGAATTGAGCAGCGAGTTGAACGAAGAAAACACCGCGCCGAGCAACACGGCGAGGAAAAACCCGCTCATCCAAACGGGCAGCACATCGCGGATCAAGCGCGGATAGGCCTCGTCAATGCTGCCCAGACCGGGGCCGTACAAATGAAACGCGATCACGCCCGGTATCATCATCAAGAACGGCACCAGGATCTTGAAGAAGCCCGAGAACAGCACGCCCTTCTGCCCCTCAGCCAGGCTGCTCGCGCCCAAGGTTCGCTGGATCACATATTGGTTGGTGCACCAGTAAAACAGGTTGGCGAAGATCATGCCGGTGAAGATCGTGCCGAAGGGCGTGGGATCATCCGCGCCGCCGATGGCGTTGAGTTTCTCGGTGTTCTCAGAGGTAATCGTCGCCAGCCCCGCGCCAAAGTCTCCGCCGCCAAGCGCAATCAAACCAAAGACCGGGACCGCCACGCCGATGATCAGCAGACCCACACCGTTGAGCGTGTCCGAGATCGCCACCGCGCGAAGGCCACCAAAGATCGCGTAAATCGAACCCACCACGCCGATCACAACAACCATCGCAACCAGCGCCGCAAAATCACCAAGGCCGGTCAGCGCGGGCACATCGAAGAAGGCGATCACCGCGAGACTGCCGGAGTACAGCACGCTGGGGATGGTCACGAGGCCATAGCCCAACATAAACAGCACCACCGACATGCGCCGCACCGTGGGGTCAAAGCGGTCGTTCAAGAATTGCGGCAGGGTGGTGAACGCGCCGGCAAGGTATTTGGGCAGAAACACCAGCGCCATGGCCACCGTGGCAATCGCGGCGGTCACCTCCCACGCCATGCTCGACATGTTGAAGCCATAGGCCGAACCGTTCAGCCCGATCAGCTGTTCAGCCGAGAGGTTCGTCAGGAGCAGCGAGCCCGCGATAAAGGTTGCGCCGAGGCCACGCCCGGCGAGGAAATAACCGTCCTTGGTCTCAGCCGTGCCGCGGGTCTTGATCCAGCTGACCCAGGCGACCAGCCCCATGAAGAAGACGCAGCTTACAGCCGTAAAAATCCAGCTTCCCGATCCCAAGACACGCCCCTTTTATGTGCGGACTAGACGCTAGCGGGCGCGAAGTCGTCGGACAATTCCTCGGCAAGCAATTGTGCATAGTGATCGCGCAGGGTCTCAGTACCGAACTCCGGCGTTTGCTCGGCGCTGTATCGCTGCGTCTCGGGATCGAGATAGAGCATGCTCTGCGTGGCGTAATACTTCGCGATGCGGGCGTATTCGGCTTTCTCCGCGCACCATTGGGAGAACGGGGTGCCTAGGCCGATGATCGACGCTGCGATATCGAACAGGCCGACGGGCACAGACTTGAACCTGGGCTCTTTTCCCGCGACTTCGAAGAGCAGTTCGCCCTGCTCTTTAAGCGTGATCGCCGGGCCCGGCCCACCAATCGGAAGCTCAGCCCCCCGCGCCGCCGCATCATCCAGCGTGCTCACGATGAAGCGCGCCAGATCGCTGTCCGAAATCGGCTTGCAGCGCGTCAATTCGCCATCACCAAAGATCAGGAACGGCTTGCCCGAAGTCACGCGCTTCACTTGACCCGAAAGCGATTTGAAGAAGGCCGTGGGCCTTACAATCGTGTGAGCGATCGGAGAGGCCTTAAGCGCGGCTTCAAATTCCAACTTGGCCTTTTGAAACGCCAAATGCGGACGCTGCACACAGATCGCGGAAAGCAGGATGAAGCGTTCAACCGCTTGGCTTTCGCTCGCGATCAGCAGGTGCATATTGGCGTGCAGATCAATCGCTTCCGCATCGCTTGGCGATCCTGATCGTGAGGCAAGGCAGGATATCACGACGTCTGGTGTGGTATCCGCCAAAGCAAGGCTGACCTCCATCTGCTGGCCCACATCGACCACGCGCACATCCGCTCCGGTCAGCTCTGGCAAATCGCCCGCCTGTTCGCTGCGCACTAAAGCGATGACGGTGTGCCCGCGCGCCACGCATTCTCGCACCACCGCGCGGCCAATCGTGCCGCTGGCTCCGGCGACGCACACCTTTTGGCTTGCGGTCACAGGCGGTATTCGCTTGCCGCCAAGGCGTCTTGATGGCGTTCTTCCATACGCACGTAACCGGCGGATCCGGGCTCCAGAAACCAGATCGCATCCTCGCTCGCCTCCAGATCGAAGCCCTCTTTGACGAGTTCCACCTTGCGAAATTTGAATGTGCCGGTTGTCTCCGCTTGCGGTTGGATGCGGATAAACAGCGGCACCGCGTAAGGCGGCAGGGCGGCCCGGCAATGCTCGGCAAGCCCGGCCATGTCGAAATTCTCGTTCACCGTCATCGCCACCATGCCCGCGCGCCCATCCGCGCCTGGAACAGAGACACCATACGCGTTGGCAAGCTCCACACCCGGATATTTCGAGATCACATCAGACACTTCGTTGGTCGCAACGTTCTCTCCCTTCCATCGGAAGGTGTCGCCGATCCGGTCGACAAAATAGACATAGCCCTCCGCGTCACGCCGGATCAGGTCGCCGGTGCGGAACCATGCGTCGCCCTCTTCAAAGACGTTGCGCAGGATCTTCTTTTCGGTAGCCTTGGAATTGTCGTGATAACCGTGAAAGGCGTCGCGCCCGGTGGTGCCGATGCGGCCGATGGCCTCGCCCGCTTCGTCCACATCGGCGGGGATGCAATAGCCGTCTGACCCGCGAATAGGCTCTTCCTCAACCACGTCGAACTTGACGATCTTGACGCCCAGCCTGTCTTCGATCCAGCTGGGAAGGCGACCAATGGCGCCAATCGTCCCATCCAGATTCATGAAGGACACATTGCCTTCGGTGGAACCGTAAAACTCGCGCATTTCGCGCAAGCCAAAGCGTTCGACAAATGGTCCCCAAACCTCTCCACGAAGGCCATTGCCAAAGCCGATTTGCAAACCGTGCGCGCGCTCTTTGGGATGCGGTGGAGCGCTCAACAGGTAACGGCACAATTCGCCGATATAGACAAATTTGTTGGCGCCATAATCCGCGATGTCATCCCAGAATTCGGACACCGATAGCTTGCGTTTCAGGATCAATGTTCCGCCATAGATCAATGGCCCCGCCATTCCCAGCGCGCCCCCGGTCATATGATACAGCGGCAGCGTGTTGTAGACACGATCCCCCGGCTGCACATCGCCCAGGAAATCAGCATACCGCGCCATGCCGCGAATGCGCATATGCGTAACCTTAGCTGCTTTAGGCAGACCCGTCGTGCCCGATGTGAAAGCGTAGAACATGACATCGGTGTTGCGGATGTCGGCGCGCGCGCTTTTGTCCGGGCGATGGGTGGGCTGATCGGTGAGCGCAGCGGTAAAGTCCGCCCCCGCCTCTCCATCAAAGTCCCATACGGCGATGTCGTTGGCGATGCCGTTAGCGATACTGGGCGCAACCTCAGCCGCTCGGGACGCTTGCACGCCGCCCGCAATGATCGTCTTTGCGCCGACGATGGAGATGCAATGCGCCAGGCCATCGCCTTCGAGGCTGGTGTTCACCAGCGCGGCGATCACACCAACTTTGGAAAGGCCGTACCAGATCGCGGGATAGTCAGGCGAATTCTCAAGGATCAGCGCAATGCAGTCGCCCGTTTGCAGCCCCTGAGACACAGCCCAATGCGCCACCGCGTTCGCGCGTTCATCAAACTCGCGATAGGTGAGAGTTTCGCCCTCGAACAGGAAAGCGTGCCGGTCGGCGTGTTTGTCGACCGAGTTTTCGATTTCATCGGTGATGGTGACCGGCGATTCCGGTTGAAGCACTTTGACCGTGCTGAGGACGCGATAAACGCCTCTGACAAAGTCAAACTCGCGGCGCGCCTTGCGCATAATTTCAAGCACAACCCATCTCCCGAGGATCCCATTGGGGTGCGTTTTCAAAGCGGCCGAGGCGTCTCATGCGCGCGATTATGTGGCGCTTTAGGACGAGAAAAATGCCATAGATTGAGGGTGCTGGCAATGAAGGGCACGAGGGGCCGACACGCGGATCAATATGTCGATCATTGCCAACCCTGAAAATGTCTGTTCCAACGTTGCCGCTTGTTTGTCTGGAGAGCCTCCAATGAACGTCGAATTTTCGCCCGAACTCGAAGCTTTCCGCGCCGAAGTCGCCGAATTCTTTGCCACCGCGCCCTCCCCTGCCATCCGCGAGGCCGGGCGCAAAACCACCAGCGTCTTTGCCCCGTTCAAAGAGTGCATGGAGTGGCACAAGATCCTGTTCGAGAAGGGCTGGGCCGCTCCGCATTGGCCGGTGGAACATGGGGGCACGGGTTGGAGCGTTGAACAACGTTTCATCTTCGCTGAGGAGTACCGAAAAGCGGATCTGCCACCGCTTTTACCGCAGAGCCTGGGCATGGTGGGCCCGCTGTTGATCGACCTTGGTACCGAAGAGCAGAAAGCGAAGTACCTGCCCGGCATTATCCAAGGGGACGATTTCTGGGCTCAAGGATATTCGGAGCCGAATTCGGGCTCTGACCTCGCTTCACTCAGCTGCCGGGCGGAAGCGGATGGCGAGGATTACATCATCAACGGTTCGAAAATCTGGACCACCTACGCGCATCACGCCAACCGCATGTTTATGCTGGTGCGCACCAGCAATGAAGGCAAGAAACAACAGGGCATTACCTTCCTGCTGCTCGACCGGATGGATTATCCCGGCATGGAAGTGCGCCCGATCTATGGCCTCGATGGCTTTCCCGAACAGTGCGAGGTGTTCTTTGACAACGTCCGCGTGCCCCAATCGGGCCGCGTCGGTGCGGAAAACGAAGGCTGGACCGTGGCGAAGCATCTGCTCAAACACGAGCGCGGCGGATCGGCGGCGAGCCCCACGCTGATGCGCTATTGCGAGCGCGCTCGTGGCGCCGCTGCGAAGACACCTTCTGCCTTTGGCGGAACTCTGGCGGACGACCCCGTCTTTCAAAGCGAGATTGGCGGGATTGAGGCGAACATTGCCTCGCTCTCCCATATGGAGAAGCTCGCGATTGCCGGGCATCCGATCAGCCGCGACCCTTCCTTTCCCTCCATGAACAAGACCATCAATTCCGAGGCCTTGCAGGATATCTCCACCCTCATGGCGCGGCTATCGGGCGTGGACGGTCTGGCGCGCCAACTGGAGGCGCTGCGCGTCGGGTCCAATGTTGAGCCCTTGGGCAGCGAATTCGATCTGATCGCCATGCCGCTCTACCTCAACAGCCGCGCGGCTTCGATCTACGCCGGCTCAAACGAAGTGCAACGCGACCTGATCGCCCGCACGGTCGCGATGAACTAAGCGGGAGACAGAACCGATGGAATTCGCATTCTCCCAAGAGCAGGACATGCTGCGCGACAGCGTGTCACGCTATCTGGAAAAGACCTACGATTTCGACACGCGCCAAGCGATGGTGCGCTCGGACGATGCCTGGTCGAGCGAAGTGTGGAGCCAGTTTGCCGAACTCGGCTTGCTCGCCTTGCCGTTTAGCGAGGACAACGGCGGCCTAGGCGGATCGATCGCCGACTGCGTCGCCTTTGCGTCCAATTTTGGCAAATATCTGGTGGTCGAACCCTACGCGCACACGATCATGCTGGCCGGAGCCGCGTTGGAAGCGAGCGAGCACGACAGCGTGGGGCAATGGATTGAGAAGCTGGCCTCTGGTGAGGCGGTGATGGCCTTCGCTTATGAAGAAGGCGCGGGCACGGCCACACCTGACATGATCCGATCGCAGGCCCGTGTTTCATCGCAAGGCGCGTCCCTGACCGGTGAAAAGCGTCTTGTCATCGCCGGCGCCGAGGCCGACGCGGTGGTCGTGGTGGCCCGCTCCAGCGCAAAAGGTCCGGTGGGGCTGTTTCTTGTCGACCAAGACGCAAGCGGTCTGACCTCCAGAGCCTACACCACGATTGACGGGCAAAGCGCCGCCAAGATGACCTTTCGCGACACGCCGTGCACGGTGCTGCTCGAAGACGCGGGCGAGGCGCTTAATGGCATCCTAGCCCAAGCTATCATTGTTCAATCCGCCGAAGCCGTCGGCGCGATGGAAGCGCTGCTTTCCGCGACCAGCGAATACGCGATGACGCGCAAGCAGTTCGATAAGCCGATCATGATGTTTCAATCGGTCGCCCACAGACTGGCGGATATGAAGATGGCCTACATCAAAGCGCTTTCGACGCTGACCTACACCACCGCGCTGGCCAACTCCGGCGCCGCGACTCCGCGCGATATCTCGGTGCTCAAGGGGCAGATCGGCGCGCTTGGACGGAAGATTGGCGAGGCCGCGATACAAACTCATGGCGGGGTTGGTATGACCGATGAGCTGAACATCAGCCACTACCATAAACGCCTTCTCGCCTACGACGCTCAGTTGGGCGATCACGCCTACCATCTGCGGGTGATCGGACGTGGGTGATCGGGCGTTGGCCTTGCGCATCGCCCTTCACTCAACCATGTGAGCGGCAATATATACTTCCAATCCAGGACACACTTCGATGGGCCTTCAACTTCCGCAACTGACTGTCACTGGGACGCCGCACGATATGGGCCGTCAATATGGCTCGCATTTCCGCGAAATGATCCGGCCCTTCGTGGAAGACCGCGTGAGCGCGGTGACGGCCTATCTCAAGAACACCGGGCATGAAGGTACAGACCGTCTGTTCGAAGCCGGAGCGGCCTGTTTGGAACTGGTCAAAGACTTCCATCCCGCCGGCTACGCCGAACATTTGGGCATTGCCGAAGGCGCCGGGATGGATCCGATCCGCCTGTTCACCACAGCCAATATGACCGACGTGCGCGATATCATCGCCTATCCAGATGATCCTGTTGTTGTGGAAGATGAAGGCTGCACCGTCGGGCTGTTGCCGCCTTCGATCAGCGCCAATGGACACGCGTTGCAAGGCCAGACCTGGGATTTGAACGGTCCGGATGTCGAATACGTCATCGCACTGCATCGCCTGCCTGACGAAGGGCCGGAAAGCTGGACGGTGACGTGCTCGGGCTGTCAAACTCTCATGGGCATGAACCAGCATGGCCTGGCCGTTGGGACCACCAACCTCAAAACCTTCGGTGCAAAGGTCGGCATTCCCTATCTCTCGCTTCTTCACCTGGCTTTGCAACAAACAGGCAAAGCCGAGGCCAGCGCGGTTTTTGAACGCACGCAGGTTGCGGGCGCGCATTCTTACTGGGTGGGTGACAAGGACGGCGCGATTGAGTGGGAAAAGAACCCCCAGGGTTCCAAATCGCGCAGCACCGATGATGGGCCGCTGGCGCGGTCAAACCACTGCCTGTTCGATGATAACGTCGCGCGCGAAACCGATCTGTCGCCCAGCACGCATAACCGGTTTGACCGCATGACCACGCTGCTCTCGTCGAGCGATCAGCACTCGCTTGCCTCGCTGCAAGCGCTCTTCGCCAACCGCGAGGACGGCCGCCTCAGCATCAATCGCTTCGCCGAGGATGATTCCGGTGCAACCACCAACGCCGTGGTCGCGTGCAATCCCGCGGATCTGGAGTTTCTCGCTTGCCGTGGCCCCGCCGATCACGGCGAATGGGCCCGGCTGGAGTTCGAACGTCAGACCCAGGACGCCTAACCTTTAATCAAAGTGTCGACGGCTGAGACCCAGAATTGGTGATTGGCTGGACCCTTCTCCTGGGTAGTCGCCGCGTTCTGATAACGATCGAGTTCGTCGTGATCGCAGCCCAGATCGTTCTGGATCGGCTGGTCGCAAATAGTCCTGTCTGCGGGCGGGTCGGTCAATACTTCGGACACCATCAAGCGGTGCAGGAGATCTACAACGGTGCGGTTGAGCGAAGAGTGCGGCACCATCCGGAAAGCAAGCTTGGTGGAGAAGCCGGTGGGTTGCTGTCCGCTCAGTCTCAGACCGCGCCATCAGCGGCTTCGAGAGCGCCTTACTAATGCCCGGCGACCTGTCCCATCGCTGGTTTCAACCATCCGTGCCAGGTGCGGATCAGTCCGTCGGAGATGGCATCGTGCATCGTGACCTTGATGTCGTTCGCGCCGTTTGCGTTTGCAACCTCAACCCATTCACCTTCAGTCGGCGCGAGCGCCCTTGCAGGGTGAGAGCTCACAAAACCAGCTGATCAGGATGCCATTGAGAGCTCCCGTCTTCCATAGGAGTGGGAAGTGTCATTTCTCAGTTATCGAAACAATGGCGCACCCGAGAGGATTCGAACCTCTGGCCTCTGCCCTTCCGTGGGCAGCGCTTATGCACAACCTGAGACAGCTGAAACATTTAAACCATTGATTTTCTATCATTCTGCATCCCTGCTTGTATCTGCTATCTCGATATGTATTCCATATGTGTTCCATATAAAACGGAACGAAGGAATTGGCAGTGGCATTGGATCTGAGCAGAGTCGCCAACCGGGAGCGGTTGAAAGTGCGGCGCGAACCGCATTGGCAAAGACTGCGCGCCGGATGCTTCCTTGGCTTCCGCCCCTCCAGACATGGTGGCAAGGGAACCTGGATTGCCCGCGTCTGTGACGAGGACACATCCAAATATCAGGTCAAATCGATCGGTGACTTTAGGACGTTACCCGGAAACGAGATGTTCGCAGCGGCGAAAAAGGAAGCCGAGAAGCTTGCCGAACTGGTGGAATCGGGCGGCGAAATTCGCGCCAAGATTGAGACGGTAGCCGATGCCTGCGTGAGTATGCCAAGAGCGGCCCAGAGGCCGAACAGCGCTTCAAACGCTACGTCTATGAGGATGCAATCGCCAAGTTGAAGCTGGACAAGCTTCGTCGTCGCCACGTGAAGGAATGGCGCGAGCGGCTGGCGGCGCAACCTGCGCTGGTCAGCCGACGCAAGAAGGGCGATCCAATCGAGCGCGAGCGGGCACCCTCGACCGTCAATCGTGACATGGCCATGCTCCGAGCTGCCTTGAGCAAGGTCCTGTCTTCGGGCGCTCCAAACAGCGAGGCAGCTTAGCAGGAAGCCTTGAAGGCCATCCCCAACGCCAATGGACGCCGCACTCTCTATCTGGACCGCACACAACGCAAAAAGCTGATTGAAAGCACCGATGCAGAGGCAGCGCCCTTTGTCCGCGCTCTATGCCTCCTACCGCTCCGTCCCGGCGCGATGGCAGCGCTAACGGCTGGCGACTTCGACAAGCGCACAGCAGAACTGACAATCGGCGAGGATAAGGCCGGCGAGCCGCGCCGGATCCAGTTGCCGCAAGAGGCGGCGCAATTGCTGGCCAAGCAGGCCAAGAACAAACTGCCAGGTGCACCGCTCTTCATGCGCGCCAACGGCAAGGCATGGGACAAAGACAGTTGGAAACGTCCGATTGCAACCGCCGTGACCGCTGCCGAGCTGCCAGCCGTCACCACCGCGTACACCTTGCGACACAGCACCATTACCGACCTCGTAAGCGCAGGATTGCCGTTGCTCACCATAGCGCAGATTTGCGGTACAAGTGCCGAAATGATCGAGCGCCATTATGGTCACCTCGCCAGCGACGCAGCGGTTAAGGCGCTCGGGGAACTGGCGTTGTGAGCGAAGGCGCGGCCTGCAATCCTCAGACACAGAGAAAGAGCATGCAAAGATAATGACATTTTGGTGCGACTACCTCGATCAGCTTCGCGAGGGTGCCGAAGCAGTGCCGATCAAGACATCGAAACGCTGACGGATCGCGCCAAAAATCGCAACTCTTCTAAGACCCGTGAGAACTCGGAGAAAATCTCGTGATTACGGTGGCTTATCGCAAAGTGAGTTGTCTACGGCTCAGCGCAAAACCGCTCAACTCTTTGACGGGTTGATTCCGCCCAAAACGATATTCCCATTCAAAACCATTCACTTGCCTCCCAAAATTGCGGGGTAGGGTGTGCTCCCGTTCCCAGCTGCGGACACTGATGGTCACGAATTCTGAGCGAATAGCGAGTCTTTCGGGCGTTCGCCGATGCGCGACCTATCGCACACGAAGTGTGCACTGATGCGCATTGTTGGACGGACCATTTGTGCTCAATGTCGTCATCACGCCGCCACGGCTTGAACTAGACGCCTAGCCTTCCCTGCGGTCGATGCCGTTGGCGGCGGATGTGCGGGCGCGATTTACACCCAAACCGAGAGGACGAGTCCAATATGAGAACAGCGGTGGTTACGGGTTCGACCGGAGGAATCGGCGCTGCAGTTTGCCAAAGGCTTGCGGATAAAGGTTGGGCGCTTGTTCTCGTTAACCGATCGCAAGCGAAAGCTGAAAAGCAGCGCGATGAGCTTCTCCAGAGCTATCCTGAGCTGCAGGTTGACCTGGTCCAAACTGATCTCATGGATCTCGCGCAAATCGAGAAATCGTGCCGGGAGGTGTTCAACCTCGTTGGCGAGATCGACGCACTCTATTGCATAGCGGGTGTCTTGACCGATCGACGCATACTCAGCGCGCAGGGGCATGAATCGCATTACGCGGTCAACGTGCTGGCGAATTACGCTTTGATCCGAACCTTGCTGCCTTTGATGAGCGGTACGCAAACGGCTGATGATCGTATGATTGTTACCATGTCGTCGAGCGCGATCAACATGGTCGCGCTTGATACGAAAAACCTGAGTGATCCAGCGAAAATTGGCGGGTTGATGGGAGCCTACGCGCAGTCCAAGCTGGCGATGACCGCGATGTGCGCACATTTAGCCCCAGACCTGTTGAGCGCCGGTGTCCTCGTTCGAGCGATTGATCCTGGTCCAACAAAGACATCTATGACATCAAGCGGGGACGGGATGCCGTTCTTCCTGCGATGGCTCGCTCCTTTTCTTTTCTCTGATCCTCAAAAGCAGGCGACCAAGATTGTCGCGGCGGCTGATCCGAGCGCTTGCGCCGGGGAGACGGGCATCCTGGTGAGCTCTGGGAAAACGAAACCACCGCCCAAGTCCATCCAAGATCCCTTGGTGCGAGCGGAATTGATGGATCAGATTCAAGCAGACTGCTCGACCTTGACGCATTGAGCTGAAGCGAGCGTTGCCACTGGTGCCATGCGGGCTGCTGGAGAGAAGGTTTGATTTGAAGCGTGGAGCTGTTCTTCTATGGGGCGGCTGCGGTCCTATCCTCGAAGGCTCCGACTATCGAAAGCGATCCGGGCAGCAGCGACCAGCCGACCAGCAGCGCATAATAGACGAGCGGTGTTATGGTGCCCCATACGGCGGACGCCATCAGGCCAAGCCCCATTATGACGTGGCCTAGAACGGCCCACACGATGCTGGCAACGACGCGGCTTTTGGGCGCTCCAATCCAAATGTACGCCGCAATCGAAAACGGCACAAAAACCACAATCGAAGTCAGCAAGCCGGGATTATAGGTGAAGAACGCAAGAGCTCCTGCGATGTGGACCAGGCCGTTCACAAGAACAATCCCCGCCATGCAAAGCGTTGGAAACATCCTGTTCGGTGCAGTTCCAATCGCGATGAAACCGGCAAGCCAAACCAGCGATGTGTTGATGACAAAAATTCCCTCCGCCGTCAGCGGGCGGGTCGGGTCAGCCGGCCCATTTGTAAGCGAAGAAATGATCCCGTTCACACTGGCCTGAAAGGCGTAGACATTGCCAAATACATCGATCCAGTGCTCTTCGAACTGATGGATCAAATAAGCGCACAGCAAAGCTAACGCGATGAGTTTGGGGCGCTTGATACCAGCAGGGCCCTGCGGCGAACCGAAAGAGAAAGCCGCAAAAATCAGGAATGGCATCATAAACGTGCCAAGTTTCATCCAGTGTTCGTAGAGAAAACCGTGTTGGCCCAATGGCAGCCACAAGAACGCGAAACCGATGATCAGCGCCGCTGCTGACGGCGTGTTGGATCGCCGATGGTTTGCAACGTCTTTGTTGGACATATTCAGCGCACTCGAGTCCAAATCTGAGTCTTACAAATGAGTCCGCCGACGATGCAGCCTTTCACTTCCATAGTGTTGTAGTCGATTGGCTGGACGGTGCCGGTAAACTCCTTGCCCAAGTCCGCCACGAACGCCCTACCCTTCCACAGATCGTCCTTTTTCTCCCGGAATTTGCGCAGCAGCTGCGTTCCGACAAGGTTTTCCGCTCCGCCTTTAGCCGCGTCTTGCTTCGCTTTGTCACTGGCCCAAACCACCACGCCGCACCGTGTGTTCTCGCCGCACGGCTTGATCTGGACATGCACGCTATCGGATTTGTTCCTCCAAGTACCCAAATCCTCGAGCGACAATTCCTCAGCGGATAGTGGGGAGAGAGGGATCAACACACACGAAAGGAAAAGGGTCTTTTTCATTGGAGAGCCTCCACTTCTAGAAATCAAACCGGCCAAGAACTTCGATCCGCACGCCAGAGCCCTCCGAGCCGTCGAAAGTCTCGATGGTGTTGTAGATGCCTTCAACCCCAAAGGTGGCTCCATCAATCGGGTTGTAGAAGAGGTTGGCGCTGAAACGCTCGCCCCCCGCATAGGAGAATGAGTCGGCTCCTTCGGGCGAATCCAGCTCAAAAAAACTGGCGGTGATGGTCGAACGCCAGCGATCGGTCCAAAAATGCTGGTATCCGCCAAACGCGCCAAGAATCTCGGTAGAGTCGACGCTTCCATCGTCTGCAATCAGGCCATCAAGTCCACCGACGAACGAGGAATAGTAGTGTGTGAACCCTGTGCCATACTGCGTTGCGAACGAGACGTTGTTGAGCTTTGACCCGGTGAACGGCGTGTATATCCGGCCGGATAGATGGCCGCCGCCGGCAAATTTGGAATCGGTATCCGATTCAAGTCGGAGCCCTATACCCGCCACTCTGAGATACCCCCAGTCGCGCTGAATTTTGGCAAACGCCACCAGATTGGGCAGAGCTTCTGACGCGATTAGATCGGTTTTCCCGCCCAAATCTCCGGCTGGGTTTTCAATCCCGATGCCCCAGTTTGAACCGTCACGAGCGCCTTCGACGTAATAGACACCCGGATTTCTGAGAACCGGCGCCGATAGCGGCCCGCCCGGATCGACCGTTTCAGGAAAAGAGAACACGTCGACGAAGCCGGACCAGAATTGGCCTACTTTAAGATTGCCCAACTCGACAGCCGCATGACGAAGCCGAAGATCATAATCGTTGGTGAATTCATCACCGTCACCGAAGAAATCAAACTCGATGAATGTGCGCAGGTCTCCCAACGCCGTTGGGGCGCGATAATCAAAGTTTACGCGGCTGTGCCGCACGTGAATGGCGAACTGGTCAGCCCCATCATCTGTATCGCCATCAAGAGGTATGGTCGGCTGCGTTCCGATCTGCTGGAATCCCAGGCTGACCGGGTCAAAGTTTGCATTGACCTGGACCAAGCCGCCGATGCGAAAGGACCCCGGTGTGCCGGGTAAGGAGATCGATCGCTCAAAGTCCCCTGATGTGACGAACGCATCATCAGGAAAGCGACCGATTGGCTGACGCGATGACAGCACATTTGCCAGCTTTTTGTCTTCGCTTTCAGGCCTTTTTTCGGATTGAGACGGCGCGTTGTCGCGTTGGATGTCGCCAAGCTGAGTGAGAGGCGGGGCAAGCGGAGCGTTCCTTTGAGGAGTGATGGGGCTTGGCGACTGGTCCCGCTGCTGCGCTTCCAAAAGCTTGGTGACAAGAGCGCGCAGGTCCGCGACCTCTTGGCGAAGCTCTACGATCTCGTCTTGCGTCGGATCATCAGCAGGGGGCACGGGCTCCGCTTGGGCGAGGGCTGGCGGCGCCGAAAGGTAAAGATACGCCGACCCCAGAAAGGCGAGGCGCTGAATGCATGCTTTCGGCAGAGCTTTCCGCATTGCTTTCTCCGGTTTCCAAATGCGCTGACAATCAGTTCGGAGGGGAAAGGACACGGCGTGTTTGGAGCGCCTCGCTGGTCCCGCCCGCCGAAGTTCGCCCGCGATTTGCCAACTATCGCCCAAGGAAACCGGTCACCACAACGCGCAGACACGCGCATTGAGTGTGCACCACCGCACGTTTTCAAATCAGGCGATCTGGGCGATCTTTTTCCTTGGAGGATCGGGACACGTGAGTCGCAAAATACACTGTCCCGGTGATGCGGAAGCGCTGAGACAGTGTGAGGGCGGGAAATGAAACTACTATTGCATTCGTGGTTGCCTATTGTTCTTTCAGCGGCGCTTTTGCTCCCTTCCGGTGACACCAACTCAGAGGCTGAATTGCGGGGCCTCAGCTCAGGCACCGAGGATCGCGCTCCTAGGAACGAAGATCCGTTCGCACGGCCCACAAAATCGCAAGACCAACAGATGGATCGCCGCAACACGCCCCCCGAAAATTACGAAACGCATATCATTCTCGGCGATGAAACGGACCGTGAAAGAGCGGAGTTTATCATCCGGCTTTATGATGTCTTCGCGACCAATCCGTCGGGCGACATCCTAAGTGAGTTCCTGTCAGACAAATACATTCAACATAGCACGGGCGTGCCCAATGGGCGCAACCCGATCGCCATGCTGTTTGCATCATCAGTGGCCCAATATGACGTAAAGATCGACATCCACAAAGTGATGGTCGTGGGCGATTGGGCGATGGCTCACGTCAATTTCCGCAACGTTGACAATGCAGAGCCAGATGACCTTGGAACCGCTGCGGTCGATATGTACTTTTTTGGCCCGGATGGCCGTGTCGAAGAACATTGGGATGTTCTGCAACAGGTGCCCACCCACTCAGCCAACGCCAACGGCATGTTTGTGAAGATTTTCGAGGAGAGCGGCCAATGAAGCGGCTCTCCACACTCCTTCTGTCAGGCTTGCTTTGTCAGACAGCGCTGATCTCGCCCGCACATGCCAACCTGCCCCCGCCGCCTCCTAAGACCGACGCCGAGATGCGTTACTATGATCGTCATAAGATCGATGTGAGCAATATCAGGGATTTCTATGAAAACCTCCTGATTGCCGATGTCATGATCCACAGCGATGCAATGTTTGACGCGGAAACGAAGTGGAAGCTGACCCTGTATCAGATGATCCGGGCGGGCAGCAATCACCACCAGGCCCGCAGCGCTTACCAACTCTCGCAGCTTGGCTTGTCGATCGATGAGATTGTCGCGATTTGGTCACCGGATTACGCTGCGTCGATTGGCGATCAGAGGCTTCGCTCTGCCTTCCTGTATCTCGACGTGGCAGCCACATTGCCGACACGCGTGACCGCCGACACCCACGCCGCCCTGCGGCAGCATTACGTGGACCGCCAAATTGCCGAACTGTTTGAACTGACAGGTATCAACGCGGCGATGGCGACCCATGACCGGATACTGCCGATTGCAACCGATCAGGAAACTCTGGATTGGGCCAATGCCAATCTGGCGTCTGTTGGATGGGTGGCCGGCCACAACGCCAGCAACCCTGAAGAGCAGCGCAGCAATCCTTTTGTCGGCGCAATGGTCGATGCCCTGCACGATGAATTTGTGGCTGACTGGGTGCCAGAGGACCTTACCGCTCGCGCGCCCCGGTTGCGTACAGACTTCCTCAATCAGATCACGGGCTATGGCGTGTCCCCCCTCACGTTTGACGGCGATCAAGATGGAGTGGCTGAACCGTTTGATTTCTACCCAACCGAGTATTTGCGTTGGGAGGATCCGGCGGCCAATGCGAAGAATACGCCGCCTTCAGGAACGCCGCCATTTGATGTTGCAGCGTATGATTACGACTACTTCGCTCCGGCCACCATTCCCGATGCAGCGACCCCGTTCAGTGATCGCCATAAGCTGGATAATTCCTGGAGCCGAAAGAGCGGCCTCGGAACCCTTGGGATGGACGCGTACCTTCTGCAAAGAGACAGAACCATCACACTGAAGACCAAGTGGTCGCTGTTCTTTGTGTATCAGCTGGCAAGCGGATGCGTGCACTGTCAGGCGCACGGAGCGTACGGTGTCTTTCAAGAGATTGAGGACGATTATCTCTATGACAAGGTGCCGCCTGCCGAACTCCCACAAGTGGCGCAAGATATTCGCGCCCTGATGGATTTTGAGCGTTTCGATCAGTTCTCAGACGCTCAGAAGGCGGCCTTTCGATTGGCACGAGATGCGGGCACTCTTCCGACCCGAACAACAGCCGCGCATATCGAAGAATTGCGGCGCCACTACTCTGACGAAGTGATCCAGGAAATCATCGCTACTCTTGTGCTTACCGCTTGGCTTTCGACTGTGATGCAATCGCAAGGGACAGTAACGGACCAGCAAAGCATGGCCTGGAGCTTGCGCCATTTGGGGCCTGCGGGTTGGAACGCAGGAATTCATTCGGGATTGCCTATCGAGCAACGGCCCTATCACATGAGCCGGTTCTACGATTTTATGGCCGGTGAGCTGTTCGCCGGCGATGTCGCGGATGGGATCAGCGAATGGATTGGCGTTAACGTCCCGCTTGCCGTCGATGCCGATGGCGACGGCGTTGAGGATGCCTTCGATGGGTTCCCCAAGGATCCAACGCGATGGGCAGACACGGACCGCGACGGTGTTGAGGACAGCGCCGACAACGACATTGATGGGGATGGGCTGACCAACAGCCAGGAATTGGCGAGGGGCACTTTCCCTTACAAAGCGGATTCTGATGGCGATGGCGTAGACGATCCCACGGAACTGGAGGCGGGTTCAAATCCTGTCGATCCGCGCAGCCTTTAGCCTTGCCATGACCGGAGAAACTGGAGATCGATCATGTCTTTAAGCCGCATCAGATCCGCGGTCTTGTCACTGTTTGCGATGCAGTTTTTCCTCGTAAGCCCCGCGCTTGCGAAAAGCGATGAAACACATAATTCCGGCACGCATTCGTGGGTCCCTTACTCCTACGAGCCCTATCCGTTTCCCTACTTTGTGACTGATACTGAACGATACCCCGCTGCGCCTCCTCCCGATGGGACGGTCAATCGGCACGGTGAGCTAGAATATCTTGCCTATGGAATCTTTGGTGCGCACTGGTTTGTGGATGCTGGCGGCGCAACGTGGCACTTTGTGACCGCAGGTGATCCGTCAGACGAGGCGATCGTTATGATACACGGGTATCCGGACACATGGTATGCCTACCGCCATGTCATCGCGGAATTGTCGCAAAGCCATTATGTGATCGCCGTTGACACATTAGGCTATGGTCAGTCGGACAAACGCCCAGAGCTTGACGTGAGCTATTCGGCGGTCGCCGCCAGTCTGATCGAATTGCTGGACGTGATCAAAGTTGATCGCTTCAATCTCATCTCCCATGATCGAGGCAGCGTGATCAGCGATCACCTTATCGCGACAGAAGGTATGTCTGAGAGGATTCTGGCGTTTCTGCGGACCCAGCAGTCTTTCGATCAGCCGCACGGATTGCCTCGGCCCAACCACACCGCAATGATGACGGCCGGGTTCCACCGGGCCGACAACCTGATAAGGGATCTGTACGCGGGCAATTACGTCTCGGTTCAGGTTCCCGAAGAAGAGCTTGCCAGGCTCGAATGGGAATGGGGTTTTGCAGGAACGGCTGAGGCATCGGCACGCACATTCCAAGGCACCAGCTTTGATATTGAACGCGAGTTCCGCATGGCGCACACCGTACCCAAAATGACTATGCCCGTCGTCATTTTGCAGGGTGCACGTGACCCAGGGCAACGGCCCGAGGAGTACTATCGATCAGCTGAGCTTCTGCCCAATGGAAGGGTGGTGATCGCAGACACCAATCACTTTATCCATACCGAAGCTCCTGGGCTGTTCGCAAACGTCGCGCGGCGATTGTTCATCTTTAAAAATTCGGATCGCCCTGACCTGATTTCTTATGAGTACCCGGACTTCATTTATCCTGAAAAGTGAGGTCGAGCGGCGATGATTTCTGGAGCGTTTGGATACGGCCGTGCGTTGCGCTTTGATTAAACCAAAACGCCATTGTCAAAGCGCAAGTGGGTCAGGAAACTCGCCGCTAGACCTTAGAAAACCCAGAGACCGCAGTGAGGCCAAGAACGCTTGAACCTTGTTTGTGCGGTGTAGGTCAACGTGAGTCACAAGCCAGAAATCGACATCCCAGTCCGGATTGTGCGGGTGGATCATGACAAGGTCTGCGCGTGAGCTGGCTTCGTAGATTGGCATAAATCCAATACCCAGACCGGCTTGAATGGCGGCGAATTTCGAGTTTGTATCGCTGCTTGTCACGGCGATATTGTCCGCAGAGATAAACCTCTTGAGCCAGAAAAAGGGCGCAAACTTCGGATTGGTAAAGTCTCTTGAAACAAAGCGGTGATCTTTGAATTCATCGACAGAGGACGGGCGACCATATCGGTCCACATAGCTTTGGTGAGCAAACATAGCCGATCGAACCCTGGCGAAGGGCAGAACAACATTGTCGTCGCCCCGCTCAAAGTCGCCAGTGCGAATGGCAATATGGGCTTCACCATACTCCAATCGAGGCAGATCCTGTGTTGTCAGCAGTTCCAGCCGAACATCGAGATGCTCGTTTTGAAATGGCCTTGCAGCGTGCATCAGAGTTGGCAGAAACATTCCGGTGGATGTGATGATCAATTCGCCCGAAAGCTTAGCCAGCTGGCCTTTCGTTCGGCCGAGCAGTTCGTCGAATTTCTGGTTTGATGCGTCAGCAACGTTGAAGAGTTCATGGCCGATCTCTGTCGGAGTGTACCCCTTCGCATGGCGCTGAAACAGTTTTGTGCCAAACGCCGCTTCGAGTGCATCGATATGGCGCATCACGGTAGCTCGGTGAATTCCCAGCTCGTTGGCGGCTCCGCTGACGGTGCCCGCCTTTGCCACGTGATAGGCCGAACGTATTTCCATCCATCTGTCCAAAGAAGCGCTCCATTACATGGGATCGGCAACGACCTGCCCCATCTTCTGAATCCGATCCCGCTTTGGCAGAATTGCACGGTTTGCACGTATTCGCATTGATGTGAGTTAAGTGTCTCGGGATTTGCTCACTCCATAACACAACGTGCGCTTAGCGACCGGAGTAATTCCTGAGAAAGCGACTGAACCCCTCGGGCGTGATCCCACAGAATTGGGCTATCATGGTCTGCGGCGCCAGCTCTAAGACAGTGGGATGGCGCTCCCTCAGGAAATTGTATGAAACCTCTGTACGGTTCACCGTTTTTACGTTGAGAATGTCTATTTCAAACAGATGCTGCTTGTACATTTTTCGGCGGGCGTAGGGTCCAAACATGTGTCCATCTAAGTGCTCGGACTTCCAGAATTCCTTGGGTATCATCACCCCCTCAACCGGGGTGACAGCAACAATCGAATTCTCGATCGGCAAACCCATATGAGTAAACTCAACCACGGCACAAAGATCCTGCGCCTCAAAGAACCGTGAGATGACTATATGCCCGTCTGGCAACGCGAACTGCGCAGCGCAGATTCCATGCGTTACGAAGAGCAAGCCCTCATGCCTCGCGCCATTGGCAAAGACTTCTCTTCGTTTATCGATTGTCACCTCGCACCACTGCTCTGAAAGAGCATGCCAATCGGCCTCTGGAAACTCGATTCCATGCGCCGAAACATCCCGCCGCAACACATCAAGCGGCGCCGCTCTACTCGGCTCCTGCAATCCTGCTTCTCCAATCTTTAGTTGTAACCACGAAGAGACCATATCAGCGCAGAGGCCGGTCTAAAAATCCCACTAGGCAATTATGGTGACCGATTTCGGCAATCGACCGATTACGCGCATGGTGTTGTCCGCAGGCATTGAATAGGGTTTGGTCCGCATTCACCCCCAATCTCAGACGTTTGGGTGAGAGTTTTTCGGCGCTGAGACCTGCCGTCGTCCGGTTAGCAACTTAGCGGCAATTTTTGGGCCGTTTGCTGGCTGTCCGCTTTTGACCATTGGCCTCGATAAAGCGGTCGCCAAACACAAAGCTTTGAAACACATATCCCCTTAGATTTTTGCGGACACCGGAGGCTGGTCTTGAGCGCGATCGACAAAGATCGCGCATCCATCCCACCACTTGTAACTCTCCGCTCTCTGGATACGAACTTGCGACTAAGCGCTGCAAGGATTGAGGGGCAACCATGACAACAACGACAGAAAAGTTCGGATTCGAAAACCAGTTTGGCCATAGATTGTCCGGCCGTTTGGAGAGGCCTTCCATTGTGCCTACTCGCGCGGTGGCACTGTTCGCGCATTGCTTCACTTGCACCAAAAATAGCCGAGCAGCGGTCCGCATATCAGCGGCTTTGGCCTCACAAGGTATCGCAACGCTTCGGTTTGATTTCACCGGGCTAGGAAGCAGCGAAGGAGAGTTCGCTGAAAGCGGGTTTGCATCAAACGTCTCAGATTTGGTCTCAGCTTCGCGCGCGCTTGAAGGCGCAGTTGGAGCTCCCAGCGTGCTAATCGGTCATAGCCTTGGCGGCGCGGCTGTGATTGCGGCAGCCGACCAGATAAGCAGCGTCAAAGCGGTCGTTACTATCGGTGCACCTTTTGAAGTGGAGCACGTTCTCGGACAGCTTGGCGATGATCTTGCAGCTGTTCAAAAGAACGGCCAGGCTGAAGTCCACATTGGCGGGCGGCCATTTGTGGTGGATAAAGGCTTCGTTGAGCAGGTTTACGATCAACCACAGGCAGAGAGACTAAAGACGTTGAACAAGGCGCTGCTTGTAATGCATGCGCCGCACGATGATATCGTTGCTCTGGAGAATGCGAGCGCGATTTTTCAGGCGGCACGCCACCCTAAGAATTTCATCTCTCTTGACCGAGCGGATCATCTCTTGACGAATGACCGCCAGGCGGAAAACGTAGCAGCTATGATCGCTGCGTGGGCGACATCCTATCTTCCAGAATTTGATGAGGCGGAAGAACCTTTGCCTGCTGGTTTGGTATCTGTTGAGACTGCTGGAGGGAAGTTTCGACAGCTAGTGAAATGCGGGTCACACCGGATTCTCGCTGATGAGCCAAGCACAATAGGAGGGGGCGATCTCGGCCCCACACCATACGATCTTCTGCTGGCTAGCTTGGGGACCTGCACTTCAATGACCATAAAAATGTACGCCGATCGAAAGGGGATCCCACTCGAACAGGTGCACATTGAGCTAGAACACTCACGCGAACACCACGATGACTGCGCTACCTGCAACAACGCGCAAAACCGCATAGACGTGATCGATCGCACGATTACCTTGAAAGGCAATCTTTCCGAGGAGGATCAGCGCAAGCTAATGGAAATAGCTGACAAGTGCCCTGTCCACCGAACTCTGGAAAATCGAATCGATATTCATAGCACTGCTGGTTAGGAGAGGTGCAGCTTGCCAACAGGCTTGCTCGGCTAGGTTCAATCGACCGTTATCATGTTGGCAAGCATATAGGCCTGCAGTCTATCGAGAAACAGGCGCGTTTTTGCAGGCAGGTAATCGCGATTTGGATAGGCTGCATAGATGGCCCGATCACATTTTGGCCAATAATCGCTGAGAAGCGGTATCAGCTTGCCGTCCAGTACGTCTTGGCAAACAAGAAAGTGCGCAAGTCGCGCCACCCCGAGGCCTTGGAGAGCCGCTTCGCGCATCGCCAAACCGAGGCCTGAGAATACACCATCAACATTGATGGTCAGAGGTCTCTCGGCGTCAACGAAATGCCAATCGCCAACCGTTCTCCTAGAAGCATGAATAGTCAGACAATCGTGTTCGAGCAGATCTTGTGGCGTTTTAGGAATACCCTTTCGTTCAACATATTCAGGCGAGGCGCAAACTATCCAGGGGTCGTCGAAGATCTTTCTGGAGATCACGGTTGTTTCGCTAGGCTGGTCGAACAAAAGCGCTAGGTCTACTCGTTCTCCAATAACATCGATTCCGCCATCGGCCTGGAGAAACGTTGCTGTTATCTCATTAAATTCGCTTGAGAACGTCCTTAAGAATGGGATCAATACGTTGGCCGTAAAGGCTGCGGAAGCTGCAATGCGCATGTGTCCACGAGGATTCCCAGTGAGGTCGCGCACAGTGTCCTCAGCGTTTCTGAGAGACTGAATAATCTTCTCTCCGCGCTCATAGAGGACCTCTCCCGCTTCCGTTAGGGAAACGCTGCGAGTGGTCCTGTGAAACAGTTTGACGCCGAGCCGATCCTCAAAGCGTCCGACCTTCTTGCTCACTCCCGATGAAGTGAGGCCCGTATTGTCCGCCGCCTGCTTAAAGCTGCCCACTTTTCCAACCTCAACGAAGACTCCCATATCGCTCAAAGCGTCCATTTTGTTCCCTTTTATAAACTTTCGTCACTTCTGAAGTGACACATTAGCCCTGTAAGTTCAGCGGAGGCCAGCGTAACAAAACGCGCAACGAAAGTACAGCTATGAGTAATTAAGTTCGAATAAGTACGAAAAATTTCATAAAATGTTGCGCTGCTGAAAAATAAGATAATAGACAGGGATTGCTATGAGAAATAAACTTGGAGTTTTTGCTACCGCTTTTTTGGTCGCTGGTGTTGCGTCTGCCCCGCTTGTAGTTTCCGCTCATGAGCACGAGCATGGGGCATCAAAAGCGGTCACGGCACACACTGCGCCTTTAGACGATGGACTTCCTTTGCCGGGGTTCACTGTTGAGCCTGGTAAAACGGCGCTCGTTATCACTGATCCTCAGGTCGACTTCCTCTCCGAAGACGGCGTCACATGGGGCGTTGTTGGTAAGAGTGTGACCGAAAACGGCGTGGTCGAAAACCTTGAGGCGTTAATGGGCGTCGCAGGCGAGGTCGAGATGCCGATGTTCATTTCGCCTCACTATTATTTTCCGCACGATCACAAGTGGCAGTTTGAAGGCGCCCTTGAGGTCCTTATGCACGGGATAGGTATGTTTGACCGAGCTGGGCAGCTGGACCTGACGGGCTTTGACGGCTCGGGCGCCGATTGGCTCGAGCGCTACAAGCCTTACATCAACAGCGAAAATACGATCGTCACGAGTCCGCACAAGATATACGGTCCCGAAACCAACGACCTAATCCTGCAACTGCGCAAAGCCGGGATTTCAAAGGTTGTGCTTGCCGGAATGTCCGCAAATCTGTGTACGGAATCGCACATGCGCGAACTGATCGAGCAGGGATTTGAGGTTATGGTTGTGACCAACGCCACGGCCGGAGCAATAACTCCGCACTATAACGGATATGAGGCCGCACTGACTAACTTCCGCATGATCGCAAGTGACGTCAAAACGACCGACGCGACTGTGGCTGCAATTCGTCAAGCCTATAAATAGAGATGAGAGTGCGCTGAAGGACGATCCCAAAGCTGCAACTTTTCTGGGAGCGATGCAATCTCCCCTGCATACATCGTATGTCCTTCAAAGATGAGAATGCCGCCACGCGAGTGGCGGCATTCTTTTCCTATACTCCGGCCAAGCCGCTGAAAGAACGAGGCGGATCTTGGACCCAGACTTGTTGAAGGTCGCGTAGGCTATACAAATCCATCCGATCCTGGAGAAAAATGCCAGTCCTTACAAAGCGGATTATGTATTCAGAGCGGTTGGTGCACCTATCAAAGGCCTCTCAGTCCGGATCGGCATAAAATGATTGGGTAGCGATAGCGGCGCAGGCTAATTTCAGGCATCGCTCGCAACGGCGCATACGTTCCACGACGTTGCTGATCTCTTCTTGATCACATCAACGGATGGCTTGCGCAACGCTTATGTCGTGGTGGCGCAAAAGCTATGTGTTCTCGTCTTCCCCCACGTGCGCTTTGCCGTAACCTATCACGATTTTCGATATGGCTCTTCGAGACAATATATCGCAGCCGAGATTGACGTGATCTTAGTGTTCGCGACCAGCGGTGTCACAGTCGCGCCAGAGTACACCCCCTACAATTTAAGAAGGTTTGGCGTCGATACCCATGAATTCTGGATCCAGAAAACGTCCACTATTTAATGCGTAAGAAATCGCATGAAAAATTGCAATTAAAAGGAAAAGAACGTTGGAAATCGATATCGATATTGCACGAGAGGACCGAGACCTTGCAGCAGATGCGTTAGCAATACTACTCGCTGACACCTATACACTGTATTTAAAGACTCATGGCTACCACTGGAACGTTGAGGGCCCCCCTTTCCAGCAACTGCACGCGCTCTTTATGGAGCAGTATGTAGAAATGTGGAATGCAGTCGATGAATTGGCTGAGCGCATACGCGCTCTAGGGAGGTTTGCCCCTTCGTCATATTCGCAAATGGCATCGCTCTCGTCTCTAAAGGAAGAGACTGGCCAACCCGACTGGAAGACCATGGTCGCAAATCTGGCCCGTGGCCACGAGGAAGTTGCCAAGTCTGCAAGAGAAGTGCTGCGCGTTGCCGGAGAGATTGGCGACGACGCAACGGCAGACGTCGTGACGCCTCGCGTCACACTACATGAGAAGGCCGCCTGGATGTTGCGGGCAACCGCTTCTTAGGCACCGGCGCTTGCCGTTGGGCAAATCGATCAAATCCCTTTGGTCACGCAGCCTAAGCCACTTTTCTTCATCAGCAGGCAGATCACCTAAATGAAAATTCCATCCCAACTTTGCGGCAGTTCACAATGCCTTTTCCAAGGGCGTCGCAGCCATCATGAGCGTCAGAAACCTATTCCGCTCACCTCACTTGACTCGGATCTCTGGGGGATCGGAAAGCTGGCACTTGCAGTAGTCACTTTATTCTTGTTGGTCTTGTGTAGCCCCGCATCCGCCAATGGTCACGATGACGAGAGTCGCGAGCCAAATCATGTTTCCGTACTGATTGGAGGCACGCACGTTAACGACGGTGACGAAACAGCCTTCACTCTCGGCCTTGACTACGAGCATCGAGTAACTGAACTTCTTGGCTTGGGGTTCGTAATTGAGCACGCATTCCTCGAAAGGGAAGCGACAAGTATCCTGGCTGTGGCCGATATTCACGTTTGGCGAGGATTCGTTATCCAAGTCGGGCCTGGAGTCGAGTTCGTAGGAAATGAGGAGTATCTTCTTGGCCGCTTCGGCACTCTATACGAGCTCGAGCTCGGCGACCACTTTACAATTTCGCCTCAAATACATTATGACTTCTCCGAAGGAGAAGATGCTATCGTGTTGGGTCTTGCCATAGGTCGCAACTTTTGATGCGGCCTCCAGCGTAGAGCTGGCTCAATTCCAGTTGTATCAGATTGCCCTAATCGTTGCCTTGATGAGGCTGCGTGACTTAACCATTCAGCAACCACATTTTCGGCTACGAAACGTTTACTGACGTGGTCATCAGCGACCGCTCACTTTCCTAGCTTGCTGATCTGAATCGAGAATGGGAGTTCTGGGGGATCCAGGCGAATTCTACATTCATGCCGGAGATCATACTCTTCTAGTACACGTGCGGTGAATCCATGTGGCCTGATACAGATTCAGCAATGCTGGCTCCTCGGAAGAAGCATTTTGCATGCTTCCGCAGTTGGCTGGGTCCTAGCACTCCAGATCTCGGGGAAAGCAACCACGCAGTTTTCTCCCGATTGCTAGACCAAACAGCGCTCGATCTCTGACCCCTTCTTCGCGATCAAGGAAGAAGCGGATTGCCCATGTCTGCTTTCAGGAGTTAGTATCTCGCATCTCCTTGGACAATGATCGCAACAATGGATCTCTTTACCTCAGCGTGAGGGACGCTGCAGCGCGCATGGGACTTGCTGACAACACAGCCGCAAGTAAGGCTTTCGACGAACTCGAGCTCATGGGCTTTATAGAATTGATTGAGGAAGGGTTCTTCTCTGTGAAGGCATCAGACAAATCTCGGGCGAGGACTTGGAGGCTCACACATCGACCAGGACCGGGAAGACGCGGGCCGACAAACGACTTTAGAGATCGCGAGCCGGAGCCCGGCAGCAAAGCGCACAAGCGAATGCTCAGGGGCCAAAAGGTGCTCAAAGCATTCAAGAGATCCCAAAGTCGCGGCTATTTCCCGGTATTGGATTCCAATACGAAATGAGCCTCTGGGCCTTTCCGGACACAAATGCGGTGTTGGATTTCAACACCGGCAGTGGCCAAAATTCCCAGTTTTACGTCATTCGCTGCGTTCTGGAATTCAACACACATACAGCTGCACCAGTAGGTGCTAATGACAAAACTATGAACAGGGAGGCACACGCGCGCGCGCGAGGCTAGTGATCGAAGGGCATTCCCGGCTGGCGGCGATCTACGCGACCGAATTCATGCGGATGTACGATCACTACCGCTCGCGCTACTACATCCGCAAGACGCATGAGGCGAACAAGGCGATTCGGCACGAAAACCGCGAACGCGCCAAGCATGGCCTGGCACCCAAACCAGAGCGCACCATCCCGCTCCATCTGGACCCGACCAAGGAGTGGAGCCGAACCGCCTTCGATCCAATCTCAAGCAGCCACAAATTCGCTGACCGCCCCGCTTTTGGGGGGGCGCTAAGGCGAGCCGATATACACGCACTATAAAGGTGTCCCGTGCGTCAGATTAAGCGCGCCACGCAGGGCAGCGATGGTCTGCTCAGCTACCTTGCTCTCGCCTTCGCGCCAGTAGTCGCAGTGCTGAAACCGCAGCCAATTGTTCGCCAGCCGCACATCCTTCACGCCGGGCCCGAAATGTCGCGCGCATGCCCCTGCCACCGGATCACCCACAAGCAGCAGGCGCGCGGGGAAATAGACATTGCTCCACACACACGGGCCAAAAGGCGCAGCAAAATGGGGGATGCGTTCACCATCGTCGCGTGGATAGGTGAACCTTCTGGCATCTTTGGCCCAATATTCGAAGAAAGGCGGCGATGTGGGATAAGCGCGTTGCTTTTTGCGCGTGCGAAAGGCCTCAGGGGTCTCAGCCAGCAGCAAATCCGCCTTGCCCAGCGGGGAACCCAGCGTCACCAGATCGCTCACCAGCCAGGCCGGATTTTCCTGTGCGGCCAACTCAGCCGCATAAGCCTGCTGTGCCTCGCGATAGGCCTGTATCAGTGACGCGCTTTCCTGCGTATTCGTGCCCACGGGCACCAGATAGCCATCCGCGGCCCTGTCCGCCTCAAACAAGGCCGCGCCCGCTTTTTCCAGCTCCTTGAGCCGATCAAGCAAAGGCGTATCGGCCGCGTGCTGGCCCTTGAGCGTTTCCTCATCGAGCCCGGCCCAGGCATGGGTGAGAATATCATAGGCCACCACCGATCCCAGCGAATGCCCCGCCATCACAATCCGATCATATTCCCCCGAGCGTGTCAGCCGCTCAAGCAGTGCAAGCCCGCCTGCGCGGATATTCTGGCGCGCCTCGACATTGCGCGGGGCCGCGCGCAAATAGCGCGCCGCATCGCCCGCAACCGGCACCACACCGCGCACGATCAGGCCAACGACAGGCGGGATCAGCGCACCCAGTGCCGTGAGCCAGGGCCATGTGAGCCATTGGGGAGGCTCGCCATAAACACCCCAGGCAAGGTAGAGCCCTAGGCTCCCCAGCACCAAGGCCCAGCCAAACACCCAATAGCCCCAATAAGCGCGCGGCAAAGATGTCGGCCAGCGCCAGAAGAGCTCCTTGAGCCAGATCAGAATATCGCCCAGCGTGTTGCCCAAGAGCAGATGCGCCCAGTAATATTCGTAGAAATCGAAAGAGCGCTGCGTGCCCTTGGCCTTGCGCGTAGCGATGCGGCGCATCTCGAGATTGTCCGGCGTCAAACCTGGCTTGGAATAGACCGCCTTGGCCGCCTCGCCCCAATCCTGCTCGACCAGATCGGGATCATTGAGCCAGGCAGCGTCGATAAAGCTCCACAAGGTGCTCATCGGGCGCTGTTCGCCGATCCCGTGGATCAGGATCACCGCGGTTTTCTTTTGCTCGGTCACTCAGCCCGTCCCCTCTTTTCGCCTGTATGCGCGTGAATGCGCGCCAAAGGAAACGACAGTCTTGGGGCTGCTACGTCAAGTCCTTGTGCCCGCACTGTGAAAGTTAAATTCGGCCAAGTCGATGATTTTTACTTGTGAGGTGCGACAAGTCTCCGCACAATCCCCCAAGACAAAGCGGCGGCGGGGGGTGAGCGATGTTCTTTTTCGACAACAGGCTGAAGCTGGAATACATGCCGAGGGGTTTCCCTTATGGCGCCCTGCTTTCCGCGCGCGACGCGCTCGACAAGAGAATGTCGGTATCGCTCAAAGAGCGCGCGCAAACCGATGTCAGCTTTATGGAGCGGGTCGAGTTCCCTCCTGAAGTGCTCGGCGCGTTGCTCGAAGCCAATAATGGCCGCTGCGCGTTTTGCGAAGGGCACAAGGAGGATATGTCGGTCTACCGGTTCCGGCCCTATGCCAACGCCCAACCCAACAAGGCCTCCAGCGATATCGACTGCTATCAGTGGCTCGCCTTTGATTGGCTCAACCTGTTCCCGATTTGCAGCGACTGTCAGCCCGACGATCCGTATTACTTTCCGGTCTCAGGGCCAAGGGCAAGCCCCGACGGGCCCTTGTCGTTGGTGCGCAATCGGCTTGAACTGGCCTTTGATGAATCGGCTAGGCGCTTCGAGACCCCAATGCTCATCACACCCGGCGACGATGACAGGCCGCATTCCTTGGTGTTTGTCGACCTGGAAGGGCGCTGGCTCAGCCTACGCGCGAGCGGCAAAGGCCCCGAGACGATCCATCACTTTAATCTGAACAGCGAGCGCACACAGTCCATGCGGCGCGAAGCCATTCATAACTTCCTGTTTTATTTGCTGGACGCGCATCCCAAGATGGTAACGGGCATCGATTTCGAGACGGATGCCTTTGGCAGCTCGCTCTACCTTGTCCTGCGCCAGACGATGGAAGAATTGCCGGCGCGCCTTGGCTTCAGGGGTCGCACCTCGCTCAGCAAGACCGGAATCAAGGCCTCGTGGGAACGCTTGGCCGCTCACCCCGATTACCACGCCAAGACCGCCGAATTGCTTGACGAAATGCGCGACCCAAAGGCGTTTGGTCCGAATGCCGTTCCGCGCGAAGCATCGGTGCGGGTGCGCCAACGCAAAAAGAGCCTCGAAGGCAAGGCCCTGCGGCTTCAGTCGGTGAAGGTGGCTAATTTCCGTTCGCTCAAGGAGATAGAGTTCGAATTGCCCGATCGCATCGCAGCCGGCGCGAGAGAGCGGTTGAACACCGATCTGGAGCGCCGCAGCGATACTGGGCTGGCCGATGTCGATATGGAAGATCGCAAGCTTCAGGACTATGCGCCGTGCCTCCTAATCCTGGGCGAAAACGCGGCTGGAAAGAGCACTTTGCTCGAAGCGATTGCGCTTGCGGCAATGGATAGGGAGGTGCGCGAGGAACTGGACGAAAAGCCGGCCTCCTACCTGCTCGATGCCGAATTTCTGGGCGCGAGCGCCAGGGCCGATGGCTCTTCACGTGTTTCTTCGGCAAGCGTTGAGCTCGGCTTTATCGCCAACCATTCGGGCGAATTCACCGACACCAATCGCAGCGAAGATCGCGAAGTGGCGATGACGCTTGGACTGACCCCCGATGGCTTTGCGATTGATGGCAAGGTGCCTGAGGGTTTCCGCCTGCCGCCGGTCTTCGCCTATGGCGCGCAGCGTCTTTCAGGTTCTGCCCCGCGCGCGGATGCGGTGCGCCACGTCGACACGCTGTTCAGCGCGGACAAACAGCTCTCAAACCCCGAAAAATGGCTCGCAGCGCTCGATGAGAAGACGCGCAATGGCGTGGTGCAGGCGATCCGGGGGCTGATCCAGATCGACGGGCGCTTTGAGGCGATCCTTCCGGTTGAAACGAAAGGGGCCAGTCCGCCTGAGCGCTGCAAGATCTCGCTGAAGAAAATGCGGCCCTTCATCAAAACCGAGACCGAAACCGGCATGGAGCGTGGGTCTGCTGTGCGCTCAAAGAGCGAGCGCGAATACACCGTCACCCACCGGCTGGACGCGGTCTCCTCAGGCTACCGCGCGATCATCGCGATGATTTGCGATGTGCTGAGCGGTATCATGGAAGCCACCGGCACCAACGCCATCGAAGCGCGCCGCGAGCCTGCGATTGTGTTGATAGACGAGATCGAGGCGCATCTGCATCCGCGCTGGAAGATCAACCTAACGCGCGGCCTGCGCCACGCTTTGCCCAACGTCACCTTCATCATGACAAGCCATGATCCGCTTTGCATTCGCGGCATGTTCGATGAAGAGGTGACGGTGATGGAGCGCGTCTCGCTCGATGCGGCTGAGGGTGAGATCCAGGAAGAAGTTCAACGTCTCAACGACTTCCCGAGCCCCGAGACGATGACCGTCGAGCAGCTCCTGGTCGCGGATTTCTTCCAGCTCGCCACCACCGACGACACGGTCGCAATGGATCAGGTGATCAATTACTGGGAGCTGCTGGAGCGTGAGGAACTGAGCCGGCTGAGCAATCAGGAGCTCGCAGAGCGCGGGATCGATGAGCCCAAGCCACTCACTCAAGGCGAGCGCGACAAGCTCGAGCGCTTCAAGGGCGAGATCGACGAAGAGCTGCCCTATGGCCGCACAGCAGCAAAACAAGTCATCTACGCAGCGGTCGCGCGCGTCCTTGAAGAACGCCGCCGTGGCCACCGCGAGCGCATCGAACAAGCGAGCGCCAATGTGCGCAAGGAAGTTCGCACTTTCCTGGAAAGCATCATGCCATGATCAAAGTCGAACGCCCCGCCAAGCCGCCCGCTTCGCTCGCGCGCAAGTACCGCAAGGATGGTAAGAACGAACTCGAACGCGTCATCGCCCACATCATTGACAACGACGGCTCGCCCAAAGGGTTCGAATATTCCCGCTACAAATCCTCCGATGTTAAGACCGAGCTGGAAAACCTGTTCCACGGCAAATGCGCCTATTGCGAAACGCCCTATGGCACCAACCAACCCCTCGATGTCGAACACTTTCGCCCTAAAGGACAGGTCCAGGGCATCGAGCATGAGGGCTATTGGTGGCTGGCAATGGCGTGGGACAATCTGCTCCCCAGCTGCATCGATTGCAATCGCCGGCGCGGGCAACAGGTCTTTGTCCCCGAGGAGGCTGAAACGGGCGCCTTCGTCTCCGGCAATGCAGGTAAGAAAGACATCTTCCCGATCGCGCAAGGTCAGACCCATGCGCGCATCAATCCCGCTGGCCTTTCCGAAAACGAGCTGTTGGAACACATCAGCGATCCAGCTGCGATCAAAGCGGAAGAAGAGGCACGTCTGTTGCTTGATCCTACGCGCGATGACCCGGCAGAGCACCTGCAGTTTCGCGTCACCAGCCACCAGGTGCTGAGTGCCAATGCGCGCGCCGATGCCTCCTCTGGCACGCTGCTTACCGAAGGATACAAGAGCTGGGTGATCCCGCGCGAGGACGCTAGCGGCACACCTTCGTCCAAAGGCGAGGCTTCGATCAGCGTTTATGGCCTTAACCGTCTTGGCCTCTTGCAAGCGCGCGCGCGGGTGCTGTTGCAGCTTGAATTGCTGCTGGCGATCTATGTTGATGTGTGCGCGCTGGAGGACATGATGACACCGCGCCCAGCGGGCATGAACGCGGCCATAGCAGAACAGTTCTTTGCAATCACTGGGCGGCTGCGCGGTCGCATCGAGTGCGAGATTACCGATATGCAGGCCCCCAGCGCGCCTTACAGCGCAGCGGTGCGCGCCTGGGTTAAGCAGTACTTTGCCAGCATCCCGCAGAATTGAATACTCAACGCTATATAATCGCGCCGCCACGCGCCTTCACGCCACCTCGGCTTCTCGAACGCATTGGCGCGCGAACTGGCGAGCAAATGGCTCTCATCCCAATGGCATAGGACCTTTGCTAATCGCCAACGGAGGCGCAGAAGCGAATAAAGCGCCTCGGGCTGGATCAGGGGCGCGCGGGCACCGAGCTCTTCGTGCACGATGAGCGGCGGAGTGGCGATTGCATCGATCTGGGGGAGTGGCAAACTACGGCGGTTGGGGGTGGAGTCTCCGCCTGAATCCCCTTTGGTACTAGCGCGACCCCAATGAACGGATGTCAGTTTTCACCCCCAATCACAGCCATTAGGCCGGGCAGAACTGAGCGAAATGCAGACTTTCCTATCTTGGTGGTAGCTCGCCAAAACGCGGCTCCGAAAATAGACAACTCGAGCAGATAGCCATAACAGGCGATTGCCACTTCAACTTTGATCGGAAGAGGTGGCCCGCAATCGGCGGCGAACACAAGGCTCTCGACCATTCAGGTCGGGCGGCCTGCGAAATATAATACCTTCTTGGGAATACGCGGGGGCGTGTTCTTGTGTTCGCGTCGATCAACCGTCCCGACTGTCGGGGTGGAGCGGCTTACACAGGAGCACTTGATGCGCGTTAGGTTGATTGGATGCATAGCGGCAAGCCTAGCTATGCTCTTGAGCGACGAAGCTAGGTCAGAAACCAACAGGCAGTTCGATCTCTCCTGCACTGGGGAGAAGGAAATCCTAGCGCCCGGTGTAGCCAATTCATCAGCTTACTCAGTTGCTCTTCGCTTAGATCTTGATGCAGGGAAATGGTGTGAAGGAAACTGCACTAAATTGCATGACATTCAGCAGATCGACGCCGCCACCATCACACTGATCGATACCAATATTGATACTCCCTCACGTAGCTTTCGTTCGGTAGCTAGGATTGATCGCACCACGGGAAGATATGCCCGCATGGATCGGTCTGGACGCCCTCCGGCTGGCAATCGATCGTCATTCTGGACCGCTCAGTGTCAGCTCCAGCCTTTTTCTGGCTTCCCCAACCCAGAAGTCATCTTCTGAGGGAACAGCCTGTCTTCAAGGTATTGCAAACTGCTCGGAAGCGAGTCGAACTTTGCTGGTTGCCACCCACCTTGGAAAACCCCCGATCAAATAGGTTAAGCAGTAAAGGATAAGATTTGACGATCAATTGGCAAATAGTGTTCTCTAGACATAAGATTATCTGGGGCTATTCAGTTCAAGAATTTGATCGCAAGATTCGAACTGGCAATGGAATCCGACAGCGAGCGGCTAATTGGGGACTAAATGATAAATTTCCCGATCTTCGAAAAGCTCGAAGTCGATGAGTTCGGCCTTTATCCAGGCAATGCGAAGAGTCATGGCCTCAAGGCAAACTTTAGGCCTGGCCTAACGCTTGTCCTAGGGTCAAATGGCCTGGGTAAGACAACGCTTGTCACAGTTCTTTTTCGAATGCTCACAGGGCCATTCGACATACCCGCTCTCACCAAGCGCGCGGATTTAGGTAACGCAAAGCTTGATGTAACTGCCTTGAACAGACCTGCGAGGCGAGCATTCGCTCAGCGGGTAAGTGACGGTGCCTCCAACGCAAGAGCAACGCTTCAGTTCACCATCGGCAAAGATGAGGTGATATTAGAGCGTCGTCTGGCCGACTTAACGCTTTCGCGGTTCTCTCTTAATGGAGAGGAGCAGCCGACCGACGAGATGGAGTCATTTCAACCAAAGATCGCCAAACTAGCCGGAGTTTGGTCGTTCGGAGACTGGATACTCCTGTTGCGCCATATGGTCTTCTACTTCGAAGATAGGCGCGAGTTGGTTTGGGACCCATCTGCGCAACGTCAACTGCTGCGGACCCTCTTACTTAGCCCAAGTCTCGCGCAGCAATGGACTCAAGATGAGCGGAGCATCCTAGAACTCGATAGCCGCATGCGGAACTTGCGATTTGCAGTCGGCCGCGAAGAAAGAGCCTTGAGCGAGGTCGAAACCAAGGTCGAAAAAGGCACTGATGTCAAAGAAGAACTTAAGGCGCTCGAGGAGTTGCAAGGTGCGGACTTCGAACGCAGAGAGGTGCTTTAAGAAGCATTCACAGATTTCGATGCTGCGAGGCAGTCTGCACGGTTACGCCTTCTAAGAGCAAAGCAAGAAAGAGAGTCACTCTATCGAGCCTTCGAAAACGCAAAGCTAAGGGCGGTCGAAGCGCGATTTCCGCAGCACTCTGAGACCGCTCGATACATTCTCGAGCAGCTTTTTGCTGAGGCTGACTGTTTGGTATGCGGGAGCCACGTCCCCGACGTAGTTCAAGAGATGGAGAAGCGTATCGGAGAAGACAAGTGTGTCGTCTGCGGTTCGGACGTATCTCCACATGGCGGTGAGATCCCTGCCGCAGAGCTTGCTGACAAACGAGTCGCAAAGGCAAGCGCTTCACTCACCAAGATTGAGCCCGAGTTAGAGGCAGCAGAGCACGACCTATCTGAGCTCCAAACGTCTTTCGATGCTTCAAAACTCGAGTTAGCCGAACTTGATGCAAGCATCAGCGAACGCTCAGCTAAGATTGATCTCCTGATCAGGCGTCTACCGCCGGATCAGCAAGAGCTACACAAACAGCGAACTGATCTCGCTTCAATGAGGGCACGAGTTGAAACTCTCACTGACGAGCTACGTGAGAAACGGCGTGAGTTTTCGGGCTTTGTCAACAATCAGAATCGCAAGATGGTTCGGAAGTCGAAGGATATCATGTCCGCGTTCTCTGATTTTGCAGGAGGCTTTCTTCTTGAGAAAGTCGACCTTGCCTGGTCACCACAATCCACACCTCTGGGTCAAGGTGGCGAAGCCATAGACTTCCCCGGCTTTGAACTCGATATGACTGGCAGCGATTTCCCAACCGCAGTTCGCAGAACCGGCCCTGAAAATGTTTCCGAAAGTCAACGCGAGTTTATCGATCTCGCCTTCAGAATGGCCTTGATGCAAGTTGCAAGCAAAGATGGTCAGAGCAGTCTTGTGATAGACGCTCCCGAGTCCTCGCTCGATGCTGTTTTTGTAACAAGGGCCGCCGACGTCTTAGCTAAGTATGGAGCCGCAAAACGAGGCAATCGCCTGATAGCAACATCTAACTTAGTAGAAGGCGACCTTATCCCCGAGCTACTCAAGAAGTCGTCTCCGGTCGGTCAGAGAAAAGCTCGAATCTTAAACTTCTTTGAAATCGCCGAGCCCACAGCTGCTATTCGCGAGATGGGTGACGAATATAAGAAGAAGATGAAATCTCTGCTCTCAAAAGTTGAGCCAAAAAGCAAACCGCAAGCAGCTGCGAAATCGCGAAAATGAGCGCGAAAAAGATGAGCGCTAGTGAGGCGGTTTTGCAGCGACAAATCAGGGTGGTGATGCTTTTAGATGCTGCTGAGGCAGCAGGCTTGGCGCCTATCTCGATTTTGCGCCTTCATACCTTTGCCTATTTGTCGAATGTCTTGGCACCCGTCTGGGACATGCCAATCTTAAATGGAACTATACTGAAGAGGAGTGGTGGGCCGTTCTACCCAGATCTCCAGCGCGATTTGGACCGGTTGGTCGGTTTGGGCGTAGTGAAAATCTCAAACGTTGGTCACGTCCAGGATGAGGATAAGAGATGGCGCCTCGAAGGATCTTATCGCCTTCGCAAAGAGTTTGCTGCGCCCATAGTTGCAATCCTTGAGGGTTTTCAGGAAGAGCGGCGTTTACAAGCTTTCATAGGAGAGCTCGGCTACGCTTTATCGTCCCTAAGCGACGAGGAGCTGGACTATGCGGTTTCCGAAGATGCGACCTACTCTGACCCCATGGTCACGAACAACAACGTGATCGACTTTTCCGAGTGGCGACAACGAAACTACAGTGCCAACGCAGCGCGACAGTTCGACCGCTACATTGCTGGCGGTGGCGCAACGCCTGGCGAGAGAATTCACATGTATGTGCGCCACCTCCACAAGAGGATCCAAGGTGAGCGCTAAAGACGATAGTGACCTAGGCCCATGGGAGGGCGATGACCTCGAGACTTCGGCTAAGGATGTGGTCGGTAGCGGCGCGGATGCTGGATTGCCTGAGGAAATTCGATTCAGGTCCACCATTGCTAAGCTAGTGCGGCGACGTCTTGCGGTCTGCAATAACGAAGACCAAACGCCATCGCTGGCAATCTTCTTGTTGGAACCATCGCCACCTGAAACAGCAAGCGCATACGATCCAAGACGGGTGCCGATGCTTGATACTGGACGCCATGACTTAGGGGGGCGGATCTGGTTTGTCGGCGCCGGACCCGGATCTGGGCACTGGATCGCTGCTAACTTCGATGATGATGATGAACAGGTCCGATTTGTGACCGACGCACTTAGGCTTGGCGACACTCCTGCCATCATTTTTGATCCCGAGCATCCCGAGGCACATATTCAACACTATCCGAATGGACTCGATCAACTGGAAGTCTTCAAGGATGTATCAGTGGCGAGCACAGAGATCTCCATCGCCGCAGTATCAGATATAATTGAGAACACCCACTCGGAGAAGATGATCACACCGAAGGCACAGCCAGAAACGATGCGCCTTTGGGCAGATTCGAAGAAGTGGTGGCCTGTCAAAAATGCCGAAGCGAAAATCAGAGACTACCTTTTGGTAGCGCTAAATGCAGCGTTCCCTACTTGCACGGTGAGGGAGGAGCAGGACGTTATTTCAGGGCGGCTGGATATTGAGATTGTTGAGTCCGACCCGGTTGACCGAACTAGAGTCTCCCAACACGGCGTGCTAGAACTCAAAGTCCTGCGGTCATTTGGCGAAACAGGACGATCGAAAGATGGAAAGGAAACCAGGGACTGGGTTAAGTCGGGCGTGGAGCAGGCCGCCTCATACCGCAATGATAGAGGCGCCGCCTGGGGAGCGCTGATCTGTTTTGACATGAGGAAGGAAGACGAGGGCGATAACGCCTGCTTTGGCCACGTCCTATCGATCGCTAAGACTTTGAACGTGCATCTTAAACGCTGGTTTTTGTTTGGTCGCTACAAGGATTATCGGAGCGCTGTAGCAACCGCCGGATGCTAGTCCTGCATCCTCAATTTCACCAAACTCTCTGCAAGCTCAGGGCGTCCGCCTTGCTGTGGGGATAAACGCATCGACCGGAAAGGCTCATATCCATCAATCTTCCAGCCGGAATAAGCGGCCAACTCGGCGAGAATGTCCGCCGTTGCTACTTGGATGCCAGCATATCGGCTGTCTCCAACGACAAGCCAAACGGATCCATTATCTGTCAGCCCGCGCCCGATCGAAGATATAACCGATATCAAATCTGCGAAGTAGGCTCCGACCATATCCGGGATATGCCTATCCCATAGTGCATCCTGCGAAGCTTTGAGCTGGCCAAGAGTATCATCGAGTATCGGAGAACCCGAAGGATGGTCAGCAAAAACTCTCGACACTTGGACGTGAGAGCTAAGCGTGGCCTCTCTCAACACTCGGTTCGAGACAAACGACTTTAGGTAACCGAGCATCCAAAGCTCCACATTGTAAACATCTGTGTAGTCGAAGGAATTCGGGTAGGGCGGCGAGAACACTGAAAGGTCCCAGCTCCCGTTTTCTATTGCCGAGCGCGAGTCTCCACGGATGAGGTTGAACTCGGTTTGAAGTCGGTTCGAGTAACGGTGAATGTCGCCAATTGCATTGCGCGCAGATTTGAAGAAGGCTTCGTCTACCTCGCCGGCACGGTGACGACGGCTTTGCCATCCACGGCGATATCGACGCCCCTTACCACTGACGACAACATTGCTAACGTCAACGAGAATGCCACCTTAAAGCACTCGAAACAAACGCCGGTGCTTGTCGCAATCTAGTCCCTCGATCGCCTCAAGAATCTGCGCAATTCTCTGCGCAACTTCTAGATCGAAAATCCACTTTTCCTTTACTCCCGGCTCGACAAAGGTTGGAGGGAGCTTGGCGAGACGAGCTTCTACCGTTGCGCTAAGACCTTCGGAATTGCGAGCTATCGAACCAAGATCAGATGCAAGAGCATCTGCGTCATATTGGTTCAACTTTGCTTGGATCAGATCTGCAAGGAAGGGGTTTACTTCGACTGTCGTTGGGAAAATACCAAGAAACTGAGCAGCGAGAGCTGTAGTTCCGGACCCGCCAAAGGGGTCAAGAATACTCCGAACCGGTATTTTGCTTTCACGAACCGCTAGGTCAATCAGCTCAGGAGCATATGCCTCTTTGAAGTTTCGCCATCGTTGAAACGGGAGCTCCTGAGCACCAGCGTTGGTGCCAAACGACGCGATCTCACGCCCTTTTGTCCAGTCCTCAAATCCAACGAACATTTGACTATCCCTCTCGCAATCCTCTCTACGGCGGTCTGTTGTGGAGGCAAGAATTTACCGATTGGGCTGAGACTAACTGGCCTAAGTCAACGCGGCGTTACCGTGATTTCTGGAGATCGTTGCGAGACGAACGACCCCACGTTTTCCATACTCATTGCATACGAGCGGAAAACGGAACTCTTAAGTTATTGAAAAACTGGCGCACCCGACAGGATTCGAACCTGTGACCTCTGCCTTCGGAGGGCAGCGCTCTATCCAGCTGAGCTACGGGTGCGGATCGCCGATGGGGCGTGTGCTTTCTCTCGCGAGGGCGGGCGCTTAGCAAGGGAAATCCTTGACCGCCAGTGCAAATCGCGTTTGCGCGCCCTGAACCCAAGTGGGCCTTAACCCCTCAGTAAGAGGCTTGGTCTAGCCGAGATCTCATGTCAGCGCTTTCTCCAGAGCAGGCGCGCGATATGCGCCGCGCGGTTCTCAGTCACCCTGAGAGCAACCTCACACCCGCTATGCAGCCGCTCGCCGCGCGATGGCACAGACTGCACGAACAGGCCGCCGATCTGGCGCGCATGGCGGATTTGTCTCCAGAGCCCTTTGGCGATGCTTTGGCGGGCTTTCCAGAAAGGCTTGCCGCCGTTTCAATCCTGCAGCGCGAGCTGGCCGAGCAAGGTTTGGAAGATATCGAGGCGATGTTGCGCCCTGGTTTGACCGCGCTTGCGACTCTAAGAAAACGGGAAGCCTCGGCGCTAGCCCCTGCGCTGGCGTTGTGGCGCGAATTTTATGACGCGCGTGGTGCGGTTCTAGCGCTTGCAGACGAAGGCGTGAAATCAGCTTGAACGGGATGAAAGGGTCATAGGCCACTTGACGATGTTCTCTTTGTGTTCCAGTCAGGGCGGATGACGAGTACCAGCCAACAGTGTTTTGATTCGGATCCGATGGCGGCGAGCGCCTTCAAAGCCAGCGATGTCGCGCGGGGCATTGGACGGCTGTTTGCCCGCAACGACATTTGGTGTCTGCCCGAGGTATCGCTCAAGAACGGTCGGCGCGCGGATCTGATGGGGATCGATGCCAAAGGGTTGATCGTCATTGTCGAGATCAAGGTCGCGCGCGCGGATCTTCTGGGCGACACCAAATGGCCCGATTATCTCGACTTTTGCGACCGCTTCTATTGGGGGGTTCCGCCGGGGCTCGATCGTTCACCGTTAAGCGCGGATGGATATCAGCCGGATGAGACCGGCGTGATTGTCGCGGATGGTTACGATGCGGAGATTGTGCGCCAGGCCTCGCTCACCCGGCTCGCCGCCGCGCGGCGCAAGGCGCAGGTCGAACGGCTGGCTCGGCTTGCCATGCGGCGCCACACCGCGCTGTTGGACCCACATTGCGCGGACGTCGCGGTGGGCTAAAGGCCCAACGCGCTCTTTGCGCTGTTCAATTGAGGCCTTGCGCGCCATAGATTGCGCATGAGAACCGCGCTTTGATCCCCGCTGATACCCCCATTTGGTTGGCCGCGTTAATCGGTGGCTTGGCGATGACCGTAATGGTCGCGATTCGATACTTTGCCTCCAGCGGCGCCTTTGCCCTCGCAACCCGCGCCTTGCGGCCTGGACTCTATAAAGGCCTAAGGCCTCAAATCCGGCGGGAGATTGGGTGGTCGATGATAGCCGCCTTTATCTATGGCGCGCCGACGGGCCTAATCATCTGGGGTTGGCGGCATCATGGCTGGACGCTGATCTACAGCGGCTGGAACGCTTATCCGCTTTGGTATCTGCCGCTTTCGGTGTTCCTCTACCTGTTTGTGCAGGACAGCTGGTTTTACTGGAGCCACCGCGCCATGCACGCGCCGCGCCTGTTCAAGCTCGCCCATGCCGTGCACCACGCCAGCCGTCCGCCCACCGCCTGGACTGCGATGAGCTTCCACCCGATTGAATCGCTTACCGGCGCGATTGTGCTGCCGATCCTCGTGTTTGTTCTGCCCATTCACATCGCCATGATCGGCGTTGTTTTGACAGTCGCGACCGTCATGGGGGTGACCAATCACATGGGATGGGAGATATTCCCGCGCTGGCTTGTTCATTCGCCGTTGGGGAAATGGCTGATAACCGCCAGCCATCACGAGCGTCATCACGAGGAATATCGATGCAATTACGGCCTGTACTTCCGCTTTTGGGATCGCGTGTGCGGGACCGATCGCGGGCTGTCAAAACGGATCGTCGCGGACGCCGAGGCGCACAGGGCCAAAACGGTAAAGGTCGAGGCGTGAACCGATTGTTCCTTACCCTTGGCGCGGCGCTCACCGCCGTTTCGAGCCCCGCGGCCGCAGGCGAAGTGGTGATCACCATCACCGATATGCGTTCCACCGAAGGAGTGGTGCGTGCCTGCATGACGACCAAGGAAAAGATCTTTCCCAAATGCCGCAAGGACCCAACCTCGCACCGCACCGTGGTTGAGGCCGGGGAGACTGTCACCATCCGCTTCACCGACGTCGAACCCGGCGAATACGCCATCGCGCTGCTGCACGATGAGAATAACGACGGCAAAGCCAACCGCGCGCTCGGCATGATGCCCAAGGAAGGGTACGGTTTCTCGCGTGACGCCAAGGTGCGCATGGCGCCGCCCAAGTTTAAGGACGCGGTGTTTGAACACACCGGCGAGGACCAGTCCTTGACGATCAAAATGCGCTATTTCCTCTGACGTCAGAACGGCGACGCCAAAGCGCTTCGAAACCGATGGTGAATAGTTGCGACAATCCCGGCGCAACTTAACGAGATGTTTACCATGCCCCGCGAAAGCTGCCTGCAACCAAAGGTAAACAGGGGCAGGAATTCGCCATGGACACGTTGCGGGGGACTTTCGGGTCGGACGGAAACGAAGACCGTTCGGAGCTTGATGATATCCACGAACTGACCGCTTCGCTCGAAGGCGAGGCGGAGCAAGGCGAAGTGTCGCGAGATCTTCCGCCGGCGGCAATCGGCCAGGATGAACGCCGCATGCAGGTGCGCGCGTACAACCATTGGGCGAGCCTGCTGGGCGAACGCACCTTTCCGTCCATCGAAGATCTTGAACCGTCCGAACTGCCCGATTTCGGACCCTACTCAGTCCTGCTCGATTTCTCGTCGGGGATTGATGACCCAATGATCCAATATCTCGGTGCAACATTAGCCGAGGAATGCAGCGCGTCCACAAATATCCAGCGTCTCTCCGATGTGCCGCCGCGCTCGCTGTTGAGCCGGATCACCGATCACTATCTGCAGATCATGGCCAATCAGGCCCCGATCGGATTCGAAGCCGAATTCGTGAACCAGCGGGGCGCTTCAATCCTCTACCGCGGCATCCTGCTGCCGTTTTCGAGCGACGATGAAAGCATCGATTTCATCTACGGTGTGATCAATTGGAAAGAGATGGCGGACGCGGCCACCGCTGATGAGCTGCTGCTTGAAATTGATCAGGCCCTCGAAGTGGAAGAGGAAGCCGAGGAAGCCGAAGCGGTTCGCCACAACATCGATGAACTGATGGCGGCGCCTTCGGATATGATGGACGACAACGTGCTCGACCTTGGGACCGGTGCGGAAGAACTGGGCGGACCGGAAGACGATGATTTGCCGATGCCAGACTTCGGCCAGTACACGCTCGACGATCCCGAATTGGATGAGGACGAGGAAGAAGAAGACAGCGGCGCTGGCTACAGCTTTGCCTCGTTGGCCGATTACATCGAAGCGCCCTCAAAGAAAGCGGTGGATCTGGACGCGGAGAAATTCGATCCCGCCGACTATCAGGTTGATGAGGAGTTTGACGCCCAGCCGGACAGCCAAAACGCGCCCGTGCCCTCGGCCTACGAACCCACAGAGCCTTACGAAGCCGAAATCGATTTCCCGGTCTCGGTGCCCGAAAGCGCGCCGGTGGATGTGTTTGGCGATGCCGCCGAACCAGTGGAATCGACCGCCGATCAAGACCTTCCCGACGACGCTACGATCCACGATTACCTCGCCGCCGCTCGCGAACAAGCAAGTACGGCGCGCGCGTCCGAAGACCGCAGCCGCCACGCGCTCTACGCCGCTGTGGGCCGCGCCTACGACTTCTCGCTCGCCGCGAAGGAAGCGCCACAGGACTACGATACGCTGATCGAGGAAAGCGGCCTTACTGTACAAGATCGCGCGCCGATGACCCCGGTCGTCAAACTCGTCTTCGGCAGCGACTATGACAAGACGCGTCTGACCGAATACGCCGCCGTGTTGAACCACGCGCATCGGATTGAACTGGAGCGCGGCGCGTTAGCGGATTATCTTTCCAAGGCCGACGGCGGCCTAAAAGGTGTGGTCACGGCGGAACGCCGTCTGCGCCGTGAGGAAAGCGGCAAGCCGGTTGAGCCCGAAAGCGCAATCCGTGAAGCCTTGGCCAAGAAGCTGCGCGAACTCGAAGCGCTCACCATGGACGCGATCGCCGCCGAAGGGCCGGAGTTCGCGCTGGTCATGGTGCGCCGCGATGGGTCGGGCCAGGTCGACATACTGGGCGAAATCGCCGAGGACACCGGCTTGATTGAACGCGCCGCACGCAAACTGGTTGGCTAAACCACAAAGGCGCGCTTAAAGCTCCGGCTTCTTGTTAGCCGGAGGCTGTTTTCTTGCGTATTCTCCTGTGGGCGCTCGGCGCGCTCGCCGTTCTCACCGTGTTTGGCGGCGTGGCCTTGCAAATCGCGATTGCGCGCAACGGGCCGGCAGTGCTCAGTGCGGTTGACCGTCTCACCGGCGGAGACCGGGGCGTCCGAGAGCTGGCAAAGATTTCGACCGGCGACCATCCCGCGCAAAAACTAATCCTTTGGGGACCGGAAGACCGGGACGCCAAAGATGATCCGCGACCGGTGCTCCTGTTCGCGCATGGCGGCAGCTGGCGGTCGGGTGATCCGGCGGATTACGGCTTTATCGCACGCGCCTTTGTGCCAGAGGGATTCGTCGTCGCGCTCGCGGGATACCGTTTGGTGAAAGAGGGCGCGCCAGATGGCGTCTACCCCGCCATGCTGGATGACACCGCCGAGGCGATCGCCCAGACGCGCAAAGTCGCCGCGCAGTATGGCGGGGATCCGGATCGCATTGTGGTGGTGGGTCATTCGGCAGGCGCGTATAACGTTGTGATGACCGCGTTGGAGCGTGACTGGCTGGTTGAACGCGGCGAAAACCCGGAGGACGCTCTCAATGGTGTTGTCGGCCTTTCCGGCCCCTACGATTTCTTCCCGTACACCAGCGAATCGACCATTGCCGCTTTTGGTCCCGCCGAAGATCCCGAGGCGACGCAGACCTTCAATCATGTGCGCAGTGATGCGCCGCCCATGTTGTTGATCCATGGAGAGAAAGACACATTGGTCCGCCCCCGCAATTCGCGCAAACTGGCCAAACTGATTGAGACCGCTGGGGGCAATGCGACGCTTCAGCTTTACCCCGAAATGGAGCACAACGACCCGCTGATTTCCTTTGCCTCGCCTTGGCGCGAACGGCGCGATGTGGTCGAGACGATCAGCGCTTTCGCGAAAGACGTAACCCGCCGCTGACCCTGCGCGTACCGGGACAGTGCGACCCATTCCCCCTTTCCGCGACACGACGCGACGCAAAGCGACGCCGGTTTCAGTTTCCGTTCAGGCGGATAATGGGTACAAGCGCCGAATGCGCTCCCTTCGTTCGCTGCCCGCCCTGCTGCTTGCTTTCCTTGCAGCCTTTACCTTCGCCTTTGCGCCGGTAAGCGCGCAGTCGCGTTTGCGCGACGCGGAGACCGAAGAACTGCTCAAAGACATGATGGACCCACTGGTCGAGGCGAGCGAGCTGGAACCGGGCAACGTCGAAGTCATCCTGATCAACGATCCGTCGATCAACGCCTTCGTTGCAGGCGGTCAGATTGTCTATGTGCATTCGGGCCTGCTCAACGCGGCGGAAAGCGCGAACGAAGTGCAAGGCGTTCTCGCGCACGAGCTTGGGCACATCACCGCCGGGCACGTCGCGCGTTTCGAGGAGCGCATTTCGGGCATGCAGTCGATGACGCTGCTTTCACTCCTTGCTGGTGCAGCAGCTGTCCTAGCGGGGGCGCCGCCAGAGGCTGGCTTTGGCTTGTTCGGCGCCGGTATTCAGGCAGGCCAGGCCGACTTCCTAAGCTTCAACCGCAACCAGGAAGCCTCAACCGATCTGGCCGGCGCGCGCTATCTATCCGGCGCGGAGATTTCGGGCGCGGGAATGCTCAAATTCTTCGAGCGTCTGCGCAATTTCGAGATTCGCCGCGGCTACAGCCAGCGCGACGACGCGGCCTATGGACGCACCCACCCGCTTTCGGGCGATCGTATTGCAACCTTGCGCGAACTGTTGGAGCAAGACGCCGCGTGGGGCAATCCGCCGGACCCGGTGCTGCAAGAGCGCTTCCTACAGGCCCGCGCCAAGCTGTACGGTTATCTCGCCGAACCCGTCCGCACGTTCCGGCAATATCCCGAGAGCGACCAATCGCTCGCAGCCCACTACGCGCGAGCTTACGCCTATCACAAAGACGCGCAGATCGAGAAAGCCTTAGCCGAGGCGGATGTGCTGCTCGCAAACGATCCTGACAACCCATACTATCTTGAACTTCAAGGTCAGGTTCTGCTCGAATCGGGAAGGGTTGACGAAGCGCTCATTCCGCTGCGCCGCGCAACGGAACTAACCGTCAACCAGCCGCTGATTGCATCGATGTTTGGTCACGCGCTGATCGCAACCGAGGACGAATCCAATTATGATGAGGCCGAACGCGTGCTGCGTGGTGCAGTGGGCAAAGACCGGCTCAATCCGTTTGCGTGGTATCAGCTCGGCGCCGTCTACGCGGCGCGCGGCGATATCCCTCGAGCGCAGTTGGCCAGCGCCGAACAACAGGTGATGAGCCGCGCCTACCCCGCCGCCCTTCGCAACGCCAAAGCCGCCGAAGCCGCTCTACCGCGCGGTTCGCCGGACTGGATTCGCGCGCAGGATATCGCCCTCGAAGCACGCTCCGCGCTCGAAAGCCTGCGCGACCGGCGCTAGGCCGCATCCCACGAAGACCCATCGTGGCTTTTCCTCCACTGGCGCTGACGAACGGCGCTCGCTAAACCGCGCGAGATTATGAGCAATACGACCAACACTTCCAATACCCGCTCCGCCATCCTGACCGCGCTGACCGCGTTGGTTTTCGGGTTTCTAGGAGCGGCGATCTGGTCGATTTCGGGCTTGGCGGACAACCGCACGCGCGCCTTCCTTATGGAGAATCCTGAAGTCCTGCCCGATATGGCGGCGGCCCTACAACAGAAGGAAACATCGGACCGGTTGGCTGATGCGGGCAGCGCGATCTTTGAGGAGTTTCCCGGAGCGGTTCTGGGCAACCCCAATGGCACAAAAGTGCTGGTCGAGTTCACTGACTATAACTGCCCCTATTGCGAATCGAGCCTCGGCGATGTTGAGCGGCTTGTCGCGAATGACCCCGATCTAAAAGTGATCGTGCGCGAATGGCCTATCTTTGAAGGCAGCGAAGTGGCCTCTCGCATGGCGCTCGCCGCGGCGAGGCAGGGCAAATATCGCGAGTTCCACGAAAAGATGTTCGCGCTCGGCCCCGCAACACCCGAAAGCGTTGAGCAGGCCGCGCGTCTGGTCGGCCTCGATATAGAACAAGCCACCGCCGACGCGATCAGCGATGGCGTTACGGCCGAACTCGCTCGCAACGGCGCTCTCGCGCGGCGGGTCGGCTTCACCGGCACGCCAGCTTGGGTGACGGGTGACACCGCGATTGGCGGCGCGATTGGCTATGATGGCCTGAAAGAGGCGCTCGACAGCGCCGGGCCACGGGTCGACGGGTGACGCCAAGGGCGTTTGCACGGCTAATCAACCGCCTTCTCGGCGCGATTGGTGCGATTGGCCTGTTAAGCGCTGCTGCCAATGCATCCGACGCCAATGAAGAGCGGCTCAAAAAACTGCGCGAGGCGATTGGTGAGTTTCAGCAACGCGATCAACGCCTCCAGACTGTCGGCTGGCAATTGGTTCGCGGAAACGCCGAATTCTGCGACACCGTGATTCCATCTATTGGCCTGCAATTGCAGGACATGGCGAGTTACGGTCGGCCTGACCTTGTCAAAACCGCTTTGGGCCTCGACACGGCATTCGCCGTGCACACCACCGCGCGGGGATCACCGGCGGGCAAGGACGTATCTTTCTCCCGCAATCGGGGTGTGGCGCGCATGGGCGACGTCGATCCGAACGCATGGGCGAGCGCCCGAGCGGGCTCATGGCAACGCCTGACACGCGCGCACAACTGGATCGACCAGGCCCTTGGCGAAAGCGGCGCGATCACCTTCACTTTCGCCAATTCCGACCAAAGCACCCTTGAACCTGTCCCCGTTTGCGCAACCCGCTTTGAGGTCGCCAGCCATTCGACGCGCGCCGCATCCGAAGGGGCGCGGGTCGTGATCGGAGAAGCGTTTCCCGCCTTCAAATGGGAAGAGGAAGACGAGTTCGCCGGCGTCGTCGCGCACGAACTGGCGCACAACCTGCTGGGCCATCGCGCTTGGCTGGACCGCGAAGGACGAAAACGCCGCACCATCCGTCTGACTGAACGCGAAGCCGATCGGTTGATGCCGTGGCTGATGGCGAATGCGGGCTATGATCCACGGGCCGCCTATCGCTTTATGGTGCGCTGGGGGAAAAAGTATGATCGCGGCCTTTTTCGCAAACGCACGCACGATGGCTGGGACGAACGCGCGGAGTTCATCGCTGCCGAACTGCCGCTAATCGCCGAGCTTATGGAGCGCGAGGGTAAAGCCGATTGGTCGGTGCATTTCCGTCGCGAAATTACGCCCGACAGCGAGACCTCGCCGTCGTCCGATATGGCGCAGAGCGATTGAACGGCTGGGCGCGCCTAAAGCCCGCTCGCCCGCCTAATGCGGCAATGCCCCCTGCCAAAACCGCGCAAATCCGTTAAGGAGGCGAGTTATGGATCAATCCCGGCCCCAGAATTTGCCGCAAGCGCTACCGATGTTGCCGATTCAGCCCGCGCCCTTTTTCGCGAACAAGAACCGGGCGTTCTGGATCTTCCAATCGGCCGGCTGGGGCGGCTATTTCCTGCTGCGCACCGTGGTGGCGATTGCCAACGGGCAGCCGGTGGATCTGCTCGCGGTGCTGCTGGTGGCGACGGTGACCGGCTTTTCGATCACCCTTGTCCTATCCGTCGTGTATCGCCAGCTGATCGATCGCAAACCCTTCGTCACCTGGGGCGGCTCGGTCGCCGCGCTGATCACCGCGGTCATCGTCTACACCTCGATCGACGCCTGGCTGCAAGGCGTCTATTTCGGTGCGGGCAACGAGACCGGCTTTGTCCAACGCTTTATCGGTCTGTCCTACATGCCCATCACGCTTCTCGGCGCGTGGAGCGCGCTGTATTTCGCCGTCAACTTCTTCCTTACGGTTGAAACGCAAGCGGACCGATTGGAGCGTCTCGAAGCGCAAACCACCGCCGCGCAACTCGCTATGCTGCGCTATCAGCTCAACCCGCACTTCCTGTTCAACACGCTGAACTCGATCAGCACGCTGGTGCTTTTGAAACAGACCGAGCCAGCCAACGCCATGCTTACGCGGTTGTCAGGCTTTTTGCGCCACACGCTGATTACCGAGCCAGGTAGCCTCGTGTCGCTGGAGCAAGAAGTCGAAACGCTGCAACTGTATCTCGATATTGAACGCATGCGATTTGAAGAACGCCTGCGAACCCATTTCGAAATCGACGATCTGGCGCTCACCGCGCAGCTTCCTTCGATGTTGTTGCAACCGCTGATCGAAAACTCGATCAAATACGCGGTAAGCGCGCGCGAGGAAGGAGCGAGCATTTCGCTCACCGCGCGCGTTGTAGGTCAGCGCCTGCGGCTTACGGTGGAGGACACCGGGCCGGGCGCGTCGAACGGCGCGAAGACCGGCCCAAGCTTCGACAAACCGGTCTCCACCGGCGTTGGCATCGCCAATATCCGCAATCGCCTTGAGCAGGCCTATGGCGCCGGCCATGTATTCGAAACGCGCTCTCCACCCGGCGGAGGATTTACAGTGCTGATCGAAATTCCCTTCAACTCGGCGCGCGAAACCGCTCCATTGGAGGAATCTGTCAGTCAGGGTTCAGAAACCTCCACCCACCCTGCATCCGCTGCGGCTCCCCAGGGCGCCGTAACCCAATCAAACCCCGCCCCCAGCTCGACCCATCGGTTGAGCCCCGCATCTGGATCGTAACACTATGACCATTCGCACCATTCTCGTCGACGATGAGAAACTCGCCATCCAAGGCCTGCAACTGCGCCTCCAACCGTTCGAGGATATCGAGATTATCGACACCTGTTCGAACGGGCGTGAGGCGATCCGCAAGATCAAGACGCTGAAGCCCGATCTCGTCTTCCTCGACATTCAAATGCCGGGTTTTGACGGCTTCAGCGTTGTCAAAGGCGTGATGGAGATCGAACCACCCCTGTTCGTTTTCGTGACCGCTTACGCTGAACACGCGATCCGCGCATTCGAAGCCAACGCGGTCAATTACCTGATGAAACCGGTCGATGAAGACAAATTGGCCGACACGGTGGAACGCGTGCGCCAGCGTCTGGCCGAAAAGAAATCAACGGACGATGTCGAACAGCTGCGCGGCGTGCTTGCCGAAGTCGCGCCCGACCGCGCCGCCGAGTTCAAGGACTGCGAAGCGGAAGCTGACAATTCAGACCGCTTTGAAAAGCTGATCAATGTGAAAGACCGGGGCAAGATTTTCCGCGTCGAAGTCGAATCGATCGAACGGATCGAGGCCGCTGGCGATTATATGATCATCTCAACCGCCGACAATTCGCTCGTCCTGCGCGAAACGATGAAGGATCTGGAGCGACGCCTCGACCCACGCACCTTCCAGCGCGTGCACCGCTCGACCATCGTGAACCTCGATCAGGTACGCCAGGTCAAACCGCACACCAACGGCGAATGCTTCCTCGTGCTTGACAGCGGACAAGAGGTGAAAGTGTCGCGTTCGTACCGCGATGTGGTCGCGCGCTTCGTGCATTGATCAAAGGTCACGACTTCGGGTAGCGAGAGGCCATGAAAAAAGGTCATGGCCTCAAACGGATGCTCCCTGTCATTGCGCCAGAAGAGCTAGACACAATGCCGACGGGAGCCTTGCTTGCGCGGCTTAAACGGCTGCGGTGGTGTGAGGATGATCCCCTGTTCTCGGATATAATGCCTCACGAGATCGCTCAGGCCGAAGGCAAAATTCTGTTCAAAAGCGATAGTCTCTGGAAGGCCGCCTACGCTGATGTGAAGGCCGTTCTCGCCACCCGTGAACACTTCGAACGCAAGATCGGCTGACACAATGACCTTTACGCTTCCCGGCTTCGACCTTGATCGCTTTGTTCGCGAGACTCTTGATGAGGATCTCGGCGTTGGCCTTGAGGGCGGCGGTCGTGACGTGACCTCCGAAAGTGTGATCCCCGCCGATGCGCGCTTTTCGGGCGTAATGGACAGCCGCGACGCGGTGGTTGTCGCCGGACTTCCGCTGGCCGAGGCGTTCTTTCGCCATCTGGACCCCGCGGTTGAGATCGAAGCTCTCGTCGCGGACGGCGATAGCGTTGCGCCTGGCACCGATGTCATGCGCATGGTCGGCAACGCGCGCGCTTTGCTGACCGCCGAACGCAGCGCTTTGAACATCGTACAGCATCTCTCCGGAATCGCGACGATGACGCGCGATTATGTGACCGCCATGCGGGAGGGCAGCGTGACCTGCACCTTGCTGGATACGCGCAAAACCCTGCCCGGCCTGCGCTTCCTGGAGAAATACGCCACGCGGCAAGGCGGGGCACAGAACCACCGCATGGGCCTTTGGGACGCGGCCATGATCAAGGACAACCACGTCGCGGTCGCTGGCACCGTTGGCGAAGCGGTTCGCCGCGCGGCCGAGGCGGGCGTCAAAGACATCATTTGCGAGGTGGACCGGATTGACCAGATCGAACCCGCTCTGGCGGCGGGCGCGAACCACATCCTGCTCGACAATATGTCGCCTGAAACGCTTAAGGAAGCCGTGGCTCTGATCGCGGGCCGCGGCAAGACCGAGGCATCAGGCGGCATCAACCTCGACACCATTGCCGCCAAGGCAGCGAGCGGTGTCGATTATTGCTCCGTCGGTCGCCTGACTCAAAGCGCGCCTGCCGCGGATGTGGGTTTGGATTTTACGCCGCTGTGACAGCGCGCCTGTTTGGAAACAGCCACAAGAGATCGGCCACATGATCGGCGCGATCCAACGGCGCCCCTGTTCTATTCACGCTTACGCCCTGATCGTTTTGGCGGTTGGTCTGGATGGGTATATCGGCGCGCTTTATTCGCTGCTGGATTGGGAAGTGACCTTCGCAGAGGCTGTCCCCCAATTCCGCTGGAATCGTGACTGGACAATAGTAGCGTTGTCCGCACGCTTGACCATTATCTGTATCCCGGTGGTCGCCATCTGGTTTTGGGGCGCTCGTTTCGCGCGGATGTTGGTGACGCTGTTCACTGTATTGCTCTTGGCCAGCTTTATCCGCGCTATAGCCCAAAGCGAGCTGCCTATGGAAACCATGGACATTACCAAAACGGTCGCTTTGGGGCTTGCGTGCGCCTTGCTATTCACCCCATCGGCCAACCGCTGGTTGGGACCAAGGACTCCGGAACCGGTTTCCGATGTCTTTGAATAGGTCAGCGTTTGACCATGCGCCTATTCAAATACTTTCGTAGAGAAAATTCTCTTCGAATTTTTCGAGCATTTACTAAAAGTATACCATCCAAATTACATAAGAGTCGCGTGTTTTAGGAGTGGTCTATGAAACCGCGCGCGATGAATGCCTTTGATTATCTCTTCATGGGCGCCTTGATAGTAGAGATCTTTACAGTGATTGTCGGCTGGGACTGGATCGCGATGGGGATCCACGAACACGTTGCAGCGCAAGGCGGCGGTCCTGACATGCAGGTGTTTTTCTCAGGTCTCGTCCCGTGGTTCATTGCTTTCGATCTTCTGCTTGCCTTTGCTCTTTGGGCGTTCATCTCTGTTTTTCGGTGGAGCTTTTGGCGGATCATACTGGCGGTGTTTGTGGCGCTTGAAGTTGTTTCCTTGCTTCAGGAAATCGTCGACCCGATCGGCGAATTTTGGTTCTTGGCCTCAGCGCTGCTAAGCACTGGGCTAAGGGTCGCGGCGGTCGTATTTGTTTTTCAAGGCGAAGCTGGCGCATGGCTGAGACAGGATCGCGCGGATGCGGCTGCTGTGTTCAAGTAAAGCGATAACTGGCGCGGTCATGTTGGCCGTGCCAACGATTGCCCACGCGCAGGCTTATCAATGTCGCGCGCCCTCTGTCTCGAGCGTGCCGGTTACCTCCCCCGACAGCCAACCACGCAGCGTTCCGACCATGGGCTACACTCTGGCGCTAAGCTGGAGCCCGGAGTTCTGCAAACCGCGCGAAAGCTCTCCGGCGCATCGGGTGCAGTGTTCGGGATCAAATGGCCGGTTCGGCATGGTCGTCCATGGTCTTTGGCCTCAAGGGCAACGCAGCTGGCCGCAATGGTGCAGGCAACAAAACCGCCTTACCCCAGCTGAACTGCGCAAGGCGATGTGCATGATGCCCTCCGCCCGCCTGATTGCGCGCCAATGGGCCAAGCACGGCAGTTGTATGACGAAGAAGCCCGAAACCTATTTCGGCGTCACGCGCGTGCTGTGGGAGAGCCTGCGCATCCCTGAATACGACCGGATCAGCCACGAGGATGGCCTGACCGCCGGTCGCATTCGCCGCGCATTCGCGGAGGCCAATCCGGGCATCCCGGCGAGCGCGGTGGGCGTTAAGCTCAACCAACGCGGATGGCTGCAAGAGCTGCGGATTTGCTACTCTAAACGCTTTCGACCCACGCGCTGCAACGATCGCCGTTTTGGCGCAAAGGATACCGCCAAAGCCAAGATCTGGCGCGGGCTTTAGGGAGTCTTATCGCGGCACCACATTGACCAGCGTCCTGTTACCGGGGATGTTAGAAAGTCCAACGGATCGGGAGATTTATGGCCATGATTTGGACGCTAATCGCAAGCGTCGGCCTCGCATCGAGCGCGGCCGCAACAAGCGACGCTGTGAGCGAGGACGCGGCGCTGCCCGGAGGCTACGCCGCAGCGAGTGGCGACGCGAACGGTTTCAAGACCATCGAAGTGAGGGGCATAGCCGCGCCGGAGCACGCGGTCGCGGTCACCACCGACACGGTCTTCCACATCGCATCGCTATCCAAACAGATTACCGCCGCAGCGCTCGTCATGGCGGTCCTTGACGGCAAAGTGTCGCTCGAGGATCCGCTTTCATTGCATATCGAAGAGGCTGATCGTTACGGGCGGGATCTGACCCTCGCTCACCTTGTATATTTCACGAGCGGGCTGACCGAGGCCTACACTCTCCCTCGCGCTGGCGGGAAACCTTGGGTGAATTCCCACTATTTCACCGTGGAGGAGGCAATCGCGGCAAGCCTTGAGGTCGAGCAACTCGCGTTTCCGCCCGGATCGCAATGGCAGTACAACAATATCAACTTCCAACTAATCGCCGAAGTGGTCTCGCGAGCCTACGGGGTTTCCTTCTCGCAAATGGTCAAGGAACGCATTTTTGACCCCTTGGAAATGAACTCCAGCCTCGTGAATGACGATATCACCACGATTATCCCGCGTCGCGCGAATGGAGTGGTCCGACGCAGCCCCGAGGTCATCGCACAGCTCGCATCCGTGGGCGTGAAAGTGGCGCCAGGCCGCGACCCCGTGCTCATCCGAAGGAACGCGCCCCATTATGGGGGAGGCGGTGTCATGACCTCGCTTTCCGACTGGCAGAAATGGCAATCGGAAATGGCCACGGGTGAGACGTTTGGTCGCGCCTTTTGGGATATGATGTTTGCAACCCGGCGCTTTGACCATCCCAAAGCGAACGATGCGATGGGCCTCGTCCACGGTAAGATTGCTGAAACGCCGATCGTATGGTTCGCAGGGGGGGACATTGACGCGTCCAGCTACATGGTCGCGTCGCGCGAAACCGGCCAATGGGCGGTTTGCTTCTCCAACAACCCCGAATTGGATTGTCGGCAAAAAGCCCGAGACTTGTTCGTGAGCGCCTCGGAAAAACATCCTGCAAAGGCGACAATCCCGGATCCGTGACGCCCACGCTCTTGCATGAAGCCGCGCTGCCGCTAATTGAGATACTATCTCATTAGGTGCCGACCCCATGGAAACGCTTCTCGATTCTCGCGCAATTCTCTCGGTTTCGCCGCACGTGCTCGGCGCAGTTCGTAACACCGAGTGCAATTTGGCCGTGTGGGAACGGCAGAGCGATCCATCCTTCGCCACGTTGCTCTGCGATGATTGTGACGATGTGCGCTTCGCCGCACCTTTGGCGGGCCTGGAAGCCCGACTCCGGAGCGAGCTCGAAAAGGCCGGCTATCCAGAGACGGCCGAGCGCGCCGCACTGATCGCGGATATCGTCGACCTCGCCGAACAGTACAGCGCCATCATGGAATTGGACGCGATCAGCGTGCGCCTCGCGCTCGTCACAACAAACAGCTGCCGGAAATTCCACGGCGATTACGTGAAAGCCCGCCTTATCACGACCTATATCGGAACCGGCACGCAATGGCTCGATACGGAAGACGCAAACCGAGTGGCGCGCGGCGAGCAACCGCTTCGCATTCAAAAGCTCACGGCGGGCGATGTCGGCCTGTTCAAAGGCAAGATGTGGACGCAAAGCCCGGCGATCCATCGCTCGCCCCCGATTGAAGGCACGGATCAGACGCGGCTGATGCTGGTGCTTGATCCGCCACGCCCAGCTTAGCCTAGCCTAGCCTGTGATGGGCTTTCCCTCCGGTTGGCGGAATTTGTTCTAAATCAAACTTGGTCACCGCGTTGTGTGATAAAGACGCGGTCATGATCTCCATCGAAACCATTTCGCCGAAGGCCCATCGCATCACTGCAATGGGCGCGTTCCACTTCGAAGACGCTGAGAAGTTCGTCGCTTTCGCGAAAGAGCGATTAGCCAGCAAGGAGGGCGGCAACCTCCTCATCGATCTCACCGCGCTGGCCGATTTTACGTTTTCAGCCGTTAGCGACCAGCTGATGCACATCCCCTCGCTGTTGCAATTTATCTATTCGCTGGATCGGATCGCAATCCTTTCGGACGAAGAATGGCTGCGCAGCGCGGCGCGGCTCGAAAGCGCGTTGCTGCCGGGGGTCGCGTATCAGGTCTACGATGAAGATGAGGCGGACGCGGCGATGGCCTGGGTAACCGAAGAGGTGGAAGAGCCGCATTTGGGTGCCTTTGCTGAAATCGACGTGGGCAACGCCTCCATCGCCGCGTTCCAGCTGGCGGGACGGCTCGATTCCGCTGAGAGCGAGCGCGGGATCGCCATGGTCGAAGCGCGCCTCAAAGACCCTGCGTGCTCCAAGCTGATGATGGTGATCCAAAGCTGGCACGGCTTTGATGCCGAGCTGCTGTTTGATTTCGGCCTGATGCGCTCCAAGATGGGGTTGATCAGCGAGATCGACCGCTATGCCATTGTCGGCGGGCCTGACTGGCTGGGCGGTACTGCGCAAATCATGGGCGCGCTCGTCAAACCAAAGATCCGCGCCTTTGACCTTGACGACCAAGACGACGCGGTGGGGTGGCTATCCAGCGCCGATTGACCGATCCCACTATGCGGCGTGCGCCACCGTCAAATGCACTGGGCGCGCGGCCAAGGTCGTCCGGATCTGTTCGACAACGCAATCGATCACCGCGCGAATATGCGGTTGGCGACGGGCAATGTCGGTCGTGACCATCCAGCCGGGCGTGGTCAGCTCCTCAATTGGTGGCAACAGCCGCACCAGCTTCGGCACCTCGTCGCCCATCATACACGGCATGATCGCCGCGCCCAGCCCGGACTGAACGCTCGCCATGACGGTGGACATCGAATTGGCGCGTTGGGCGATTTCCGCTTCGGGTGCGTTCTCAGCAATCCAACGGTTGTTGAAGCTATCGGGCGAGGTCGAGGCAATCATCGGATAGCGAGAGAGCCCCGCAAAATCCTCCGGCATTCCCAACCGTTCAACCATGGCCCGCGTCGCATAAACACTCTCCAGCATGTCAAAGAGGTGGCGCACGATCAGCGTTTCTTCGGTGGGCTTTGGGCCAAATCGGATCGCAAAATCCGCTTCGCCGCGCGCCAGATCGACATAGTGATCGCTGGTGACCAGCTCGACCTGAATTTCAGGGTGGCCTTCACGCAACAAGCCAATGGCCGGGATAACCCAGGAATTGGCGGCCGCCTCCACCGTCGACACACGCACAGTGCCCGTAAGCCGCCGCGTTTCGGCCTCAACGCCGCCGGAAAAGGCCATCATCGCGGCCTCAACCTCTTGCGCGGCCGGCAGCACCGATCGACCACGCGGCGTCAATTCATAGCCCGATGGCCGACGAACAAAGAGCTTCACATCCAGCGCCTCTTCCAACGCGGTGATGCGGCGTGAAACCGTCGATTGGCTGACAAGGAGTTGTTTGGAAGCGGCCAGCGTGCTGCCCGTGCGCGCGACGGCCAGAAAATACCGCAGGTCATTCCAATCGAGCATCAGCTATCCTCCACTCGGAACCCGTTATGCAATTTTGCATAAGGTAAAGGCAAGAGTGGTGTTAGGAGCGCGGCCGTACAAGGCCTATTTGGTTTCCACAGCGATGGCGGGGTCCACCCCCAAGAACCCACTCATCGTAAACCAAGACCCGGAGTAAAGATGATGACCCTTACCAAAATTAACACCCAATTCGTTTCGTTGACCGGCGCCCTGTTTGCCTCGCTCGCGGCGTTCTCTTTCGCGCTCGTCAACTCACCGCTGGCGATCCTGAGCGCTTAAGTCAGCGCCGACTAACCCCCGCGAAAAGCGCCGCTCGACGCCCTCTCCTCTCTCCAACCCCGAAGAGCCGCGCAAGCCAAGCCCCCGCCACTCCCCGATGGCGGGGCTTTCTTTTGGGCGGGTGGAACGCTTTTGGGCGGGTGGAACGCGGCTCATGCTGGTGCTTGATCCAGTTCAGGAAATTTGAAAACCGCTTGGTCCAGGGGTTCGAGGAACTCCCAAATCCAGTCGTCCCGGTGCTGGTGTTGCAACGCCTCAACGTCGCAGTCTTTGATCCTGTTGATGTTCTGGGTGCCCACAGTTGGTGGGCTTTGCAGTGACAGAACCGTCTCAAGGTGGTCGTAGTGCTTGCTGCGTCCATCACTCTTACTGAACCGACCACGCGCAAAGCCATAGGCTTCGCCATTGCCTGTGAGTGGAAGAGCGAAAAAATTAAGGTACATCAATGAAGTGGCCGCATCTTCAATCCGCGCTGCGATAGCCTGTGTCACGACTTTCTCGCCCCATTCGTTATAGCGCGTGGTCGTGAAGGTTAGCTTCTTGTCGTCGGTGCAGTACTCGATAAACAGAACGGCCGGTCGCTGGAAGATCTTCGCGGCGCCGTCAGCCGGTGCTCCTTTCACTTTTGTAGAATCGACGCTCCAGTATCCTTCGACAAACCGCTTCCCGAGAAGGAATCTTCGAACGGCTTGGTACTCAAACACCTTGTCGACTAGCCAGCCCGCCGGCGAAACGGAAACAAGGAAGAAGAAGGACGAAATGATGAAAGTCCAGAACTCTTTATCGCTTGGGGTAAACGCGATAGCGCCTTCGGAACCGGACATGCCTTGGCCCGTCAGGAGCATTCTCCCATAGTAGGTTGCCGGGATCGAAATGGATGCGAGAAGAAAAGTGAAGAATTTTCTGTAGCGTTCGAGCTTGTTCACTATGGCGCTCCGGTCAAAGTACCGCCTGGCGCCCCTCAGAATCGCCTAAAACCGATCCAAAGCAGTATTATTAGTCCCTGTTAGTTATAGTACGCACAACGACTTAACGCCGTTCCCGAAAAAACGCTCTCAGCAATCCCGCCGCCTCTTCCTCGCCCATGCCGGTGTAGACTTCGGGCCGGTGCAGGCATTGCTCTTGCTCGAACACCCGGGCGCCGTGTTCAACACCGCCGCCTTTGGGGTCGCTCGCGCCGTAGTAGAGCCGCGCTATGCGGGCGTGGCTGATCGCGCCGGCGCACATAGTGCACGGTTCCAACGTCACATAGAGGTCGCAGCCTTTCAGACGGTCATCGCCCAGTTTTTCAGACGCCATGCGAATCGCGCGCATTTCGGCGTGGCCGGTGGGATCGGGCGGTGAACGCGTGGCGTTCCCGCCGACCGCAATCACCTCGCCATCCTTGACGACCACCGCGCCCACCGGCACTTCGCCAGCTTCCGCCGCCTCTCGCGCGGCTTGCAAGGCGATCGCCATGGGTTCTGGTAAGGGCCAACGGTTGGGCATGACGCGGCGCTAGGCCCTCAGGGTCCACGAATCAATTGACGATTCGCAGACGCCCCGCTATGCGCCGCGCTTTCCGGGAGAACCAATGGTTCCGCTCGCGTTTTTCGCGGGGCTCCCCGTAACCGTAACAAGAAACGAGATTTATCATGTCGCGCATTTGCGAACTGACCGGCAAGGGCCGCCAGACCGGCCACAATGTGAGCCACGCCAACAACAAGACCAAGCGCGTCTTCCTGCCGAACCTGCAGAACGTCACGCTGCTGAGCGAAAAGCTCGACCGCAGCTTCAAGTTCCGCGTGTCGACCCACGGTCTGCGCTCGGTTGAGCACAATGGCGGACTCGACAACTGGCTCCTCAAGACAAAGGACGAAAAGCTTTCGGCGCGCGCGCTCAAAGTGAAGCGTGAGCTTAAGAAAGCCGCCACGGCTGCCTAATTCGGGCTGGGGCTTCAGGCTGACCGCCTTAGCCCTTCGAAACCCATTCAAAAGGCGTGCGAGATCACTCGCGCGCCTTTTTGTGTCTCTGGCTTTTGTCTTCAACTTTGGAAGCGGCAGCGGCGTTCGAAGAAAACGTCGGATCAAACCCCAGCTTCACCATCAGCGTGCGCTGCGTAACGCCGCGATTGTCGTCCGAGATAACCCAGAGATCGAGCGCGCCATCGCTCCGTTCGCGCACAGCCAACCCCTCGTAGTTTTCCGGCGGCGCGACCGCGCTTAGATCCAGCGCGATCTGTGGCGACAGAGACAGGCTTTCGGCCTCACCGTCGCCTGAACCAGGCCAATCCGCCAGAGCGATGCGCGCCTCAAACGGCGGTAGGCCCCACACCACCCGGCGTAGCAACAGCGCGATTCGGCCATCGGGCAGTTGCGCCGCGTCGGTCACGCTGAAATCGCCCGGCGGCGCGGTGTAGAGCACCTCAATCGGCGCCTCGCCATTCGTAGGATCGCGGGGATAGAGCAAAGCGCTTGTCACATCGCCCTGCCCGATGCGTTCGGGGATCACAAGAAATCGTCCGTCCGACAAGCGCACCATCGCCTCGGCCCCGGAATTGGGCGCCCATTCCACCTCTTCGTGGATGATCCGCAGCCCTTCTTCATCGCCTGACGCGCTGTAGCGTTGAAAGGCATGCGTGTTCTCAAACCCGAGCCAATATTGCCCGGTACGCGGATCGCGCGCGGCGGATTCGATATCAAACAGCACCATTTGGTAGATGTCGTTGACCGGTTGCTCAGCCAAAACACGCGTCGCCAAAGGCGCAGGGCCCTGATCGCGATCGGGTTGAACAAAACTGAAACGCCCCCCGCGATCAGAAAAAGCCTGCATCTTTCCATCTTCGAGCGCCAAAAGCGCGGAATAGCCGCCAAACAGCAGCCCGCGCCCTTTGAACTCCCACACGCCTTCAAGTGTCCATCCAGTGGGCGGGTTTTCGCCAGGTTCATCGACCACGCTGAGTGTGATCGGCACGTCAAAGCCCAGAATCACTGGCGTGCGCACAAAGGTCCCGGGGGCAAGGCCCACTGCAACGAGCGAAAGGAGGAGGAGGCGACGGATCACAGGCGGTGACCTGTTCACGGGCTGTTGCGGATCGTCAATCCGATTTGACCGGTCTTTGCGCGAAAACGCTCTCGGTGCGGGTCTAAAACCCCATCGGACCGGTAAAGAGCAGCGGATCAAGCCGCGCGTCGTTCCACTTGAGGCTCCAGTGCAAGTGTGGCCCGGTCGAACGGCCAGTGGAGCCGACATGACCGATCCGTTCGCCCTGCTTCACCGCCTGGCCCTCTTTAACGAGGATTTTTGAGCTGTGAAGAAACGCGCTGTTGAGCCCGCCGCCGTGGTCAATGATGATGAGCCCGCCTTCGAGGCTGAATCCGCTGCGCGCAAGCACCACGACACCATCAGCCGGCGCGACATAGGGCACGCCCTGGCCTGGCGCGATATCGATGCCCGAGTGGTAGGACCCCGGTTCGCCTTGGTAGATACGCTGGCGTCCGAATAGGCCGGAAATGCGACCCTTTACCGGCCAGATGAAATCCTGACGCCACCCTTGCGCGTCAGTTTCTTTGGCGCGCGCGGCCACGATGGCCTCCCATTCGGGCTTGCGCTTTTTCCACCAGGCTTCGCTCGATCCGCTGGCGCGCTTAGGCACGTTGACGCGGCTGATCTGCCATTTGCGAGGAGTGACGCTGAGAATTTCCTCGACAGTTGCTGCGCCATTTTGCGCCGCTGCGCTCAAGGTCAGTTCGCTTGGCGCGTCGCGGTCGAAAGCGGCGAAAAACTCGCCATCCTCGCCCACGAGAATTGTGTTGCCGCCCAGGACCACCGCGCTGGCACCTGTGGGCGCAACGCCGCGAATAAAGCCGCCTTGCGTCAATTCGCCGGTGTAGCGGAAATCGGTTAGGGCATGCGATGCAAGCTCAGCCTCAGAAGCGGTCGATTCAGCGGCGGTATCTTCAACAGCAACATTGTGATTCTCCGCGTCCGCCGCTTCGGCAGCGGAGCATCCGGCAACAACCATACCCGCCAGAACGCTGGCAAAGAGGCTTTCAGCGCGCATGCGCACGATCAATCATGCCCAAGTAGGCGCTTGGTCGCGATCTCCGCTGAGGCGTAGGGCTCTTGATAGTCCGCGCTCCAATAGCGCAGCTCTTCCAGCGGAATGATGTCGCCCGACACCGCGCACACGACGTGTTGGCCGGGGCGTAAAACGCGGAATGTCGACGGGCCGTAATAAAGCTTTGCCGGCTTTTCAGAAGAATTCATCAGCATGGCCCCGACCTTAGCAGGATACGGGCATGGCCGCTAGCCGAACAAATCTTCCTGAGCGTCCGATTTGTTGGACGGTAGCTTGCGCGGTTTCGGCTTGGGCGGAGGCGCGGATGAAGTGGCGGCAGGTGACGCTCCCGACCCGACACGCATCTCCCCGTCCTTGAATTCGAGCCGAAAGGCGCTGTGCCCCTCGGCCTGCGCGCGTTCGGTCAGCACATCGCCCTCGTCGCTGCGGACAATCGCATAACCGCGTTCGAGCGGCTTCTTGGGGTGCAGCTGGCTCGCGAGACGGGCGAGCGCGTTAAGACAGTCCTGCGCCTGGCCGATAGGCCTCTCAACCAACGCGGGGGTCAGGCGGACTCGCGACAAGCGATCCTTGCGCCCCTGCACAGCCTGATCGAGCAACCGTCGTTGCAAGCGCGCGGCGACTCCGACCAATTGCTCGCGTCCCTGCCCAGCGCGCAGGGTCAGCCCTCGGCGGAGCCGTTCAGAAAGGTCATCCAGTCGCTGCGCCTGCGGTTGCAGCAGGGTTTCGGGCCGAGGCATGCGCCGCACACGCGCCTCCAGCCGTTCGCGACCCAGCTCCACCGGACGATGCACCGCGCGCCGCTGCCGAGCAGCAAAATCGGCGAGCATCGCTTCGAGGTCCACGCGCACCGGCACCGCCATCTCGGCCGCCGCGGTGGGCGTAGGCGCACGCCGGTCGGCGGCGTAATCCGCCAGCGTCGTATCAGTTTCGTGCCCCACGGCCGAAATAACCGGAACGGTACACTCGGCGATAGCGCGGACAACCACCTCTTCGTTGAAGCTCCACAGATCCTCAATCGACCCGCCCCCGCGAGCGACGATCACCACATCGGGCCGCGCGACCGGGCCGCCGGCCTCAATCGACGAGAACCCCCGAACGGCCCCCGCCACTTGCTCCGCCGCGCCCTGACCCTGCACCAGAACCGGCCACACCATCACATGGCTGGGAAAGCGATCCGCCAGCCGATGCAGGATATCACGAATAACCGATCCGGTTGGCGAAGTGACCACACCAATAGTGCGTGGCAGGAAAGGCAAGCGCCGCTTGCGCTGCTCGTCAAACAGCCCCTCTTGCGCTAACCGCGCGCGGGTTTTCTCCAGCAGCGCCAGCAAGGCGCCCTCGCCCGCGATCTCCAGACTGTCGATCACCACCTGGTATTTCGACCGGCCCGCATAGGTCGTGAGCTTGCCTGTCGCGACCACTTCAAGGCCGTCCTGGGGCGCGAACGCCAAACGCTGCGCGTTGCCGCGCCACATCACGCCATCGAGCACCGATTTGTCGTCTTTGAGCGCGCAATAGAGGTGCCCCGAAGCCGCACGCTTTACGCCCGAAAGCTCCCCACGCAGGCGCACATGGCCAAAGCGATCCTCCACTGTGCGCTTCAAAGCCTGCGAAATCTCGGTGATCGACAGCGGTTCCGCGTTGTCGCCCGCGCGCGTCGCGGCTACGAGCCTGTCGTTCGAGTATGAAGGTCCTGAGGAAGGGGAGCGCGCCATGAATATCCTGCTGCTGGGCTCGGGAGGGCGCGAACATGCGCTAGCGTGGAAGCTGGCGCAATCCCCGTCCCTGACGAAGCTCTACGCCGCCCCCGGAAATCCGGGAATCGCCGAGGAGGCGGAGATCGTGGCGCTGAACGCGGGCGATCATTCTGCCGTCGTGGCGCTCTGCCATTCGCTCTCGATTGATCTGGTGGTGGTGGGACCGGAACAGCCATTGGTGGAGGGCCTCGCCGATAGTCTGCGCGCCGCCGGTATCGCGGTTTTCGGCCCCTCCAAAGCCGCCGCGCAATTGGAGGGCTCCAAAGGATTTACCAAGAATCTGTGCGAACGCGCGGGCATTCCCACGGGCGCTTACATCCGCGCTAAATCGCTGGAGCAGGCGCGCGACGCGCTGCCCAATTTCACGCCGCCTTACGTGCTAAAGGCTGACGGCCTCGCTGCGGGCAAAGGCGTGGTGATCGCAGATGGGATCGAGCAGGCCGAGATCGCGCTCGCCGACATGTTCGGCGGCCAGTTCGGCAAAGCGGGCGCGGAAGTCGTGATCGAGGAATTCCTCGAAGGCGAAGAGGCGAGCTTTTTCGCTCTGACCGATGGCACCACAATCCTCCCCTTCGGCACCGCGCAGGATCACAAGCAGGTGGGCGAAGGCGATGTAGGCCCCAACACCGGCGGCATGGGCGCCTATTCGCCCGCGCCGGTGCTAACGGAGGACCTGCAAAAGCGCGTGATTAACGAAATCATCCGCCCGACAGTTGACACAATGCGCGCCGAGGGCATGCCATATTCCGGCGTGCTCTACGCCGGGCTTATGCTGACTACGGATGGGCCCAAGCTGATCGAATACAATTGCCGCTTTGGCGATCCCGAATGCCAGGTTCTGATGACGCGGCTCGAAAGCGACCTTGCCGCGATTATGATGGCTTGCGCGAAAGGCGAGCTGAAGGGCGTCGAAGGCCGCTTTGCCAAAGACACCGCGCTGACCGTGGTGATGGCGGCCAAGGGCTATCCCGGCACCCCGGAAAAGGGCGGCGGGATCGAGTTGGGAAATGCGGAAGCTAACGGAGCGAAGGTCTTTCATGCCGGGACCAAGCTTGGCGAAGGCGGCACTCTGATGGCCAACGGGGGCCGTGTGCTAAACGTCACCGCCATGGGCGCGAATGTGACCGAGGCGAAGGCGGAGGCTTATGAGGCGGTCGCAAAGGTGGACTTCCCGAGTGGTTTCTACCGCAGCGATATCGGCTGGAAAGAAGTCGCGCGGGAAAATTGACCTGCGTCAATGACGGCATCAGCCACACGCCTAGTGTGGTGCCATGCGCACATTGATCCCCCTAGCACTCGCCATCCTCGTCCCGCTCGCCCTTGCGGCCTGCCAAAACACGCCGCCCCCCGCGACTGCGTCAGACGCCCCTCGCGTGCCTAATCTCGTCCAAGGCGTGTGCGGGGATTGTCATGGGGTGGAGCCGCCGTTCCTCTCCCCCAACCCCGAAGCTCCCGATTTTGAGGCGATTGCCAACAGCGCAGGTTGGACGGGCGACAGCCTCACCGCGTGGTTGATCGACGCGCACAGTTATCCCGAATTGATGGAGTTCGAGCTCAACGAACCCGAAGCGCGCGAAGTGGCGTCCTATATGGTGGCGCTCCAGCGCGAAGACTACAAGCCTACGCCTTAGAGCTTGTCGGCCATCAGCGCTTTCATATCGACTTCGGGGCGGGGACCGTAGTGTGAGATCACCTCAGCCGCCGCGATCGCACCACGCTTCAAGCATTCCTCCAAAGGCGCACCTTTGGCATGGCCCGACAGGAAACCGGCGGCGAATTGGTCGCCCGCACCGGTTGTGTCGATCACCTGCTCGACCGTTTCGGCGCTGACCACCGCGCGCTCACCATAGGCCTGGGCGACGGCGCCTTTCTCGCTGCGGGTCGCGACCAAAACCGGCACTTTGTCGGCAACCGCTTCGAACCCAGCGTCAAAATCGCGCTCTCCCGTTAGCGTCGCAAGCTCGCTTTCGTTGACGAACAGAATGTCGATCATCCCGTTCTCGATCAGATCGCGGAAATCGTCACCGTGACGCTCAATCACGAAGCTTTCGCTGGCGGTGAAGGCGATCTTGCGGCCCGCTGCGCGCGCCACTTCGATAGCGCGTCGCATGGCGCGGCGCGGCTCTTCAGGGTCCCACAGATACCCTTCGAGATAAAGGATCGCGCCGCTGGCGATCAGATCTTCGTCCAAGGCGCTGGCGGGCAAAAACTGGCCTGCACCCAGGAAGGTGTTCATCGTCCGCTCGCCATCGGGTGTCACGAAGATAAGGACGCGGCCCGTCGCGGGTTCGCCATCCCGCGAAGCCGTGTCGAAATCGATGCCGGTCGCGCGCATATCGTGGCGGAAGACCTTACCCAGCTGATCATCGGCAACTTGCCCGATAAAGGCGCATTGCAGGCCGAGCGTAGAAAGGCCTGCCAGCGTGTTAGCCGCAGATCCGCCGGAAAGCTCGCGGGCGGGCGGCATCGCCTCGTACAGTTCATCAGCGCGCGCTTCATCGATAAGAGTCATCCCGCCACGGTTCAGCTGAAGCTCTTCAATCAGCTCTTCCTGACAAGAAGCGATCACATCAACCACAGCGTTTCCAATGGCGATGACGTCGTAACGGGGCTCTGACACGGGCGGGTTCCTGAATTCGTGAAAGGGAATAGATGTGGGCAAGCGCCTAGCGGCCCCGCCGCGCAAGGCCAAGCGGTTTGACAGGGCCATGGGCCTGCGTGCATTTCGATGGGGTTATGAGCGCGGTGATTTCAGCCCTTGCCAAGGCGTTTGGCCAATTGCTCGACCCCGCCGTGGTGCGCGTGCTGATCAAGAGCGTCTTGGTGACGATTGTCCTGTTCGGCGCGTTTGGTTGGGTCTTATGGTTCGGAGTCGAAGCGCTCCTGCACTGGGCGCTCATCCCCTTCCTTCCCGAAGACTACGAAGGCCCAGCGGCGGCGGTGTTCGCTCTGTTTCTAACCGTGGTTCTGATGTGGCTGCTTTTCCGGGTGATCGCCTTGGCGGTGTTGCAGTTCTTTGCCGATGAGATCGTCGCGGCGGTCGAGGTGCGGCATTATCCGGCGGCGGCGGCGAATGCCAAGGGGCTGCCGTTTGCGCAAGAGCTTGGCCATTCGCTGCACGGCGTGGGGCGGGCGCTGCTCTACAACGCGGTAGCCTTGCCGGTGGCGGCGGTGCTGTTCTTCACGGTGATCGGCGCACCGATTGTCTTTCTTGTCGCCAACGCCGTGCTGCTCGGCCGTGAGCTTACCGATATGGCGTGGCTGCGCCATTGCGAGGGAAATGTGGAAGGCAATCCGGTCTCAAAGTTCGAACGCCTGACGCTCGGCGGTGCGATTGCGGGGTTGATGCTGGTACCCTTCGTCAACCTGGTGGCGCCGGTGATTGGCGCTGCGGCAGGGACGCATTTGACGCAAGGGTGTATGGCGCGGCGCAATACGGGCGAGCTGGACCTTGCGTAAGGTTCTGGCGGTTTTCGCGGCGCTCAGCGTGTCGGCCTGTTCGACCGGGATCAGCAAACTGCCCGGCGTCAACGCGCCCAGCTCTACCGCGCAACCGCCCGCCGCACGGCCCGCGCAACCCGCGCAACCCGCCACACCGCCTCCCGGCGCCTTCCGCAGCGCGCCAATACAGAACGCCGCCGGGCTGGACGGCGTCATCGGCCAGCGCGCCGGATCGTTGACCCAGCGGTTTGGCAAGGCGCGGATCGACCTGACCGAGGGCGACGCGCGCAAGCTGCAATTCCTCGGGTCAGGCTGCGTGCTCGATATCTATCTCTACCCCCGCGAAGAGCGCGGTGAGCCGATCGCCACCCATGTCGAGGCGCGTTCACTTAGCGACGGCGAAGACACCGACCGCGCGCGCTGCATCCGCGAGGTTGAACGCGAGCGGTAACCTCGTTTTAAGCACGTCTGAGGCATACCCTTCACAAACGCATCACAAGGGTAAAGCCAAGCCATGACGACCCATTTCAGCGAACTCGCTCAACAAGCCGCGATGGACGGAAAAGTCTCCGCCGAGGAAGTGCTCGCACTGCGCCAACAAGGGTGGGGTGACGGCGCCATCCACCGCGACGAAGCCGAGGCGCTGTTCGCGCTTAACGACGCGCTGGAAGATCGCAGCGATGAATGGTGCGACTTCTTTGTTGAGGCCATCGGCGAATTCGTGCTCAATGGTACGCCGCCGCGCCTGCAGTGCAGCGTGGAAGAGGCCGACTGGCTGATTGAACGGGTCGATCACGACGGCAAGATTGAAAGCTTCGCCGAGCTTGAAGCCTTGGTTCGCATTATCGAGCGCGCGGAGAACACGCCGCAGAAGCTCAAGGACTACATCCTGCGAGTGGTCGAAGACGAAGTGCTGACCGGGACGGGCCCCACGCGCTGCGGTGGTGATTTGTCCGACACGCATATCAGCGCCGCCGAATGCAAGATTCTGCGCCGCGTGATCTTTGCGAGCGGCGGCCATGGTCCGGCTGCGGTGTCGCGCTTTGACGCCGAGACTCTTTTCCGCCTGAAGGACAAGACCCGCGCCGAAGCCAACGCGCCGGAATGGGACGACCTGTTTCTGGATGGAGTGGCAAACTATCTCAAAGGCTTTGCGCTGCAAAACGCGCAGGTCAGCCATGAGCGCAAGCTGGAACTCGAAAGCTTCATCGCCGACAACAAGGCGAATGTGGGCCACTTCTTTGGCCGCATGGTGAAAGAAACGCCCAAGGTCGCCAATTCAATGGGCGTCGTGTTCGGCAAAAAGGCGCCGAGCGGCCCGGACTACACCGAGCTTGAAGCGCAAGGGCAGCTGGTTACCGATAACGAGCAGAAATGGCTTGAAGGCATGATCGACGCCGATGGCGAGGTGGATGAGCTGGAAAGCCGCCTGCTGGCGCGGATCGCGAGCGAGACCTAATCCGCTCCGAAATCGAGCGGCGCGGCGGCTCCGCCTTGTTTGGGCAATGGGCCTCCGGGTGGCACGGCTGGAACCGGAAGGCCTGATTCCGGAGGTTTGCGGCGGCGCCTATAATCTGCGCGAAGGCGCACAATAAGCTCGCGAAGCTGAGCAAGCTCAGCGCGCAATCCTCTACGTTCACCCGGCGTCGTTCGCCGCTTGAGTTGGACAATGATGGCTTCGATCTTCGCCTCGATGACCGAGGTTTCACTCAGATATAGGCGCCCTGAGGCAGTGCGCGCTTGGCGAGCGCGCTGTTCAGCTGCCTTGCGAAACTCGCGTTCTCGTTCGAGCGCGGCATCCCGCAACGCGCGCTTCTTCTCGCCCGCGTTGCGCATCAGCTCTTCGTAGCGCTCTTTGGAAGTCGGTTTGCGTTTCGTCACAAAGGTGACTTAGCATATTAACACACTTATCGCCAGTAGTGCGTCAGGCCTGATCGAAGTCGAGGGGCGCAGCGGCCCCGCCGGATCTCGGAGCCGGACCTTTGGGACCGTCAACCGGCACAGCCGAACCCAATTCGGGCGGCTTTCGGCGCGCTGCATTACGCGCCGCCTCTTCAATCAGAATTTCGGCGAGCGCAGGCTGGAAAGAGCCGCCTCTGTGCATGACAGCCGTTAAGCGCTCCATTGCGGAAAAGAAGGGGTTTCGGTACGAATCTGGAAGGGAGCTGTTGGGCATAAACTTGACGCTTATACCATAAAGCTCTCACCGCAGCCACACGCGCCCTTGGCGTTGGGGTTTTCGAACACGAAACCGGCGGTGAAGTCATCCTCCACCCAATCCATCGTCGATCCCACGAGATACAGCACCGACGCGCCGTCAATGTAGAGCACTCCGCCGGGTGTCTCGATCTTCTCGTCGAATTTGGCTTCTTCGGTGACGTAATCGACCGAATAGGCAAGGCCCGAACATCCCCGGCGCGGGGTCGACAATTTAACGCCGATCGCATCGTCGGGTGCGTTGGACATCAAATGCGCCACGCGGTCTTGCGCGCCTTGCGTCAGCGCCACGGCGGCGGGGCGTTCTTTGATTGTCGTCATGATCCTGTCCTTTGAGCGGATGTCGGATTGGTTATATCGGCGAGCGAAAAGGGTGTTGAGCGAGAACCGGCGCGCAGCGGACTTCCGGTCCGTGAGCACCGGAAGCGCAGGGAGATGCCCTTTGCAGCCGCCGAGATGGCCAAGTCCGTCATTCGCTCACAGCATCCCCAGTTCAAGGCGCGCGTCGTCGGTCATCTTCTCCGGCGACCATGGCGGATCCCACACAAGCTCAACCTCAGCGTCGCGAATACCGGGGACCGAGGAGGCGCGCAGTTCCACTTCACCCGGCATGGTTTCGGCGACGGGGCAGTGCGGCGTCGTCAGCGTCATCGTGATGGTCACGTCGCTCTCGTCGTCCACATCCACGCCGTAGATCAGGCCCAGATCGTAGATATTCACCGGGATTTCCGGATCGTAAATTTCCTGAAGCGCGGCGATCACCGCGCTTTGCAATTCGCCACCATCGCCCGAAGCGGGCACCTCAGCCGGGGTCGCGGCGAGGAACCCTTCGAGATAGTCCCGGCGGCGCGGCTCAGTCCCTTCGTCTTCGTCGATCACATCCGAAACCCGAGCGCGCGGTGGCTTGTTCGCGGCCTGTGAGGCGATATGCTCCGGAAGCTCGTGCGTGGCGGTGTCCGCCAAGTCTAAAGGGTCAATGGGGTCCATAGGCTCGCTCATGGCCTTATCCTTTTCCAAAGATCATGCGGGTTCGGGCAATGCCAGCGATCAGCGCGTCGACATCAGCTTCGGTCGAATACAGGCCGAAGCTGGCGCGCGCGGTCGCTGGAATACCCAGATAGTCCATCATCGGCTGGGCGCAATGATGCCCGGCGCGGATGGCGACGGCGGATTCATCGAGGATTGTGCCCAGATCATGCGGGTGAATGTCATCGATAGTGAAGCTGACGATGCCCGCGCTGTCAGCCGGGCCGTAAAGCGTCACATCGTTCATCATCGCCAGCTCACGGCGCAATTTGGCGACCAGCGCGGCCTCAATTTCGTGAATACGGCCAAGGCCCACGCCCTCGACGTAATCGACGGCGGCGGCAAAGGTGATCGCTTCGGTGATCGCAGGCGTGCCCGCTTCGAAACGCTGGGGTGGGGGCGCGTAAGTGGTTTTCTCGAAAGACACGCGGTCGATCATCGCGCCTCCACCCTCCCATGGGGGCATCGCGTCGAGGACAGCGGACTTCGCCCAAAGGGCTCCGATCCCGGTAGGGCCGTAGAGTTTGTGCGCGGAAAAGACGTAGAAATCACAGTCGAGCGCCGCGACATCGACTTTCAGGCGCGGCGCGGCTTGACAGCCATCGAGCAGCAGCTTCGCGCCCACCGAATGCGCAAGGTCGGCTGCGCGCCTCGCGTCCAGCACGCCGCCCGTGACATTCGAGACATGCACGAACGCAATCAGCTGGTGCGCTGGAGTTAGCATCCCCTCCGCCGCGTCGAGGTCGATCTGGTGATCGTCGGTCAGCGGGCAGACGTCTATCTCTGCACCCGTCGCCTCAGCTAGAAGCTGCCAAGGCACGATGTTCGAGTGATGCTCGATCTGCGAGAGCAGAATGCGATCGCCCGGTTTTAAGTTTGCCCGGCCCCACGCGTTCGCAACTAGGTTGATCGCCTCGGTCGCGCCGCGCGTGAAGACAAGCTCTTCCTCGCGACCACCAATAAAGGCAGCGATCCGGCGACGCGCCGCTTCGTAAGCGAGCGTCATTTCCGCCGAGCGCGCGTACACGCCACGGTGCACGGTCGCGTAGTCCTCACCCATCGCGCGCGCCATCGCGTCGATCACGGCTTTCGGCTTTTGCGCCGTCGCGGCGGTGTCGAGGTAACGCCACGGCGAACCGTCTGCCGTCACGAGACCGGGGAAGTCCGCTTTGAAATCCGCGTTAGGAGAAGGGGCAAGGTCTACGGACATACGCTCTTCGTCCAATTGCCGGCCTCGTCGCCGCGGCGACATTTGCGGCGCACGCCGGCTTCGATCGTTTCCCAGCCGCCCTGGCTGGCGCGCAGGCCCAGGCGCATCTGGATGCCTTTCACCGAATCGTCCGCGATTCCGTTAACAGTCACCAGCATCACCTTAATGTTAGGATCAGCGGGATCGCGGCTTTCATCGAAATCAGCATCGCGCGGGCGGATGCCAAAGTCGCGCAGGTAAAACTCGGCCATGTCGCGCGGGCTGTCATAGGAAATGGCGAAACGTTCGATCGGGGTGAACGCGCTCGCCGGGGGAGCCGCGTCCTTTTTCGCCGAAACCGCACTTGTACCAGCCAAGGCGGCTGCCATCGCCAGCGCAGTCGTCGCTGCGGTCCATCCAAACGTCTTCATAATCACAACCTCCCTTGCAATTTCTCCAGCGCTGCATCGAGCAAGCGCCCCCGTTCCGCTTCGTCGTCCAATTCGACAAAGGCGTCCCCGATAAAGGCCTGCACCAAAAGGCGCTGCGCCGTTTCGGGCGAAAGGCCGCGCGCGCCCATGTAGTAACGCGCCGCCTCATCCAGCTGGCCGACGGTCGCACCATGCGCGCATTTCACATCGTCAGCAAAGATTTCAAGCTGGGGCACGGCGTTCGCGCTCGCGCCCGCTTCGAGCAGAAGACCTTTGAAATCCTGCGCGGCGTCGGTCTTCTGCGCGTCGCGCACAACCTTGATCTCGCCCAGGAAATTGCCGCTGCCGGTGCCCCAATGGACGCTGCGCACGGTCTGATTACTGGTCGCCTCGGGTTCGGCGTGGATCGTAGTCGTGACGAATTCGCGCACCGCGTCCCCGCCGCCAATGGTGACGCCACCAAATTCGAAGTGCGCGCCTTTGGCAAGCGTCACTTCGACCTCAACGCGGGTGTAATCCTCGCCCGCGTTGGTGACGAAAAGCTCCGCGCGTGCGTCCTCGCCCAACACCAGGCGAATACGGTGCAGCTCAGGCGCGTCCGAGCCGACGATCATCGCATGGCGACGCGTTTCGCCATGCGCGAGCGTGATCTCCTCCCACGCATCCAGCGCAGCAACGCCCAAGCGCTCAAGCGCCGGGATATCGGCGTAGCGCCAGGCTTCATCGCGGCGCGTAGGAAGGGTTGCGGCCTGTTCCATCAGGAGCCTTTCTTCATCTCTTTTTCGACCCGCGTAACCAAACGCTTGCGCGTTCTGCGGATACATTCGTCCACCGCGGCGTCGTCCGCTGCGCCCTTGCGCACGCATTTGGTGACGGCCTTGCAAAACCGTTCGTCAAGCGACGGTCGCCCGGTCGATACGTTGAGCGAGCAATACCATTCGCCATCCGGCCCCTGCCCCACATTCGCTTGAAGCGAGCGCACCCTGCCCAAAACCACAATTTCGGGCACGGGGTCAGGCGCTGGCGTGGCCACAGTCTGGGTCAAAACCATAAGGGCAGCGGTCAACAGCATCGTTTAGGCGGCGGCCTCAGCCATCACGGCGTCGTAGCCTTCATCTTCCAGACGCAGCGCCAGATCGGGACCGCCCGTCTGCAAAATACGGCCATCGGCAAGCACACTCACCTTGTCGGGCTTCACCACGTCGAGCAGCCGCTGATAGTGGGTGATCAGCAGCACGCCCTTGTCCGGCGAACGCATGATCGAATTGATGCCCTCACCCACGATGCGCAGCGCGTCGATATCGAGGCCGCTATCGGTTTCATCAAGGACGGCAAAATGCGGCGCGAGGATGCCCATCTGGACCATTTCGGCGCGCTTCTTCTCACCACCCGAAAAGCCGACATTCACCTGCCGCTTGAGCATTTCCATGTCCATTTTAAGAAGGCCGGCCTTTTCCTTCGCCAGCTTGAGGAACTCGCCACCCGACAGCGGCTCTTCCTCGCGATATTTGCGCTGCGAATTGAGCGCTTCGCGAAGGAATTGGACGTTAGAGACACCGGGAATTTCAACCGGATACTGAAAGCCGAGGAACAGCCCAGTCGCCGCGCGTTCATGCGGGTCAAGGTCGAACAGATCCTGACCCATGAAGGTCACCGATCCGCTGGTCACTTCGTAACCCGGCTTGCCGCCCAGCACGTTCGACAGCGTCGATTTGCCCGCGCCGTTTGGGCCCATGATGGCGTGCACTTCGCCCGCCGCCACTTCGAGGCTGAGGCCTTTGAGGATCGGCTTGTCACCGACCGTCGCGTGGAGATTTTCAATTTTCAGCATCAGTTGATAGCCTTACTCTCGCCAGCGGGCTCCGCCTTTCCGTCAAGCTCTGCGCGCGACTTGACGACCGAGCCGTCAACCAGCTCAAGAACCAGTCCCTTAGGCTTGTCTTTTTGGTATTGTGAGTGGACAGCCTTCGCAGCGGCGACGCGCTGTTTGAACTGATCGTCAAGATCGCGTCCGCGGGCGATGTGGATCTGCGCTACGGTTTCGAACACCGCGTGCAATTCGGTCGCGCTTAACCGCGTCTTTGCGCTTACCATTTCAGTACGCGCGCCCTCCATCGCTTTTTCGCGCTGTTCAACACAGCGCGGCACATCGGTGCGGTGCTGGTCCTCGAAATCAGGGCGCCCGGTGACGCGGCGGTTCGAAATGTTGAGGCACTGGCGATAGCGCACCACAAACGGGCGGATGATGCGCGGATACTCAACGGTCCACGTTTCAGGATTCTCGTTGATCACCGCCACGGCGGTTTGCTGCGCGCCCTGAAGGGTAACCGGCAGACCCACGACGCCGAGAGAAAAGGCGAGGGATGTCAAAAGCATTTTCTAAGTCTCTCTGTTAGACCCGATTCGGTCGGGAATTGTTGTAGTGTTCCGCGCGCGCAGTCCGTTTGTCACCAATCCGGATCCGCATTCCAGCGGTGATCCGCTCCAGCACCGCGTCCATATTCTCGAGGATGTCGCTGGCCTTGATCCGCATCACGCGGATGCCGACCGATTCCAGGCTCTTGTCGCGCCGTTTGGCGAGAGCGTCGTCCTGATCCTCCTCATCGATCATGATCGCCATGCCCAGATTGTGGCAGTTAAAGTCGACGATCGCCGAACCGACCACGGCAAAGCGTTTGAACGTGTAGCGCCCCAAATCCGCGCTCGCGAATTTCGCGGCCAGCGCCTTATTCGCAGGCGAGGCAAAACGACGCATCTCGCGCGCGCGATCGTGGAGTTCGTCAAGACGCTTGTCCGAAATCTTCCAACCGCGGCCCTTTTTGTTGAGCGTGGTCTCGGTCTCGCTGGCGTCTTTCAGGCCGAGTTTCTTGCGTTCACTCACGCCTTCTTCTCCGAAAGCTGGCCGACATTGAGGAAGCCGATATCGAGCTCTTCAACAAATTGCAGTCGCGTGCCGGCGGGGCCGTTTTGCGGCGTCTGGCGCGCGGCGGGGAAGGTCAGCCGCCCGTTACGGCGGAACCGGCGGTAAAGGAGGCGAAGGCTGGTCTTTTCAGCGCCCGAGATGACCTTGCGCGCCGGCTTGATCGTGGATCTAAAGCAATCCCCTTCGATCCCGATATAGTTCACCGCGTCCGCCGCGATGTAGTCTTCGGCGGCCATCGCGCCTTCGCCCATGCATTTCCAATAGTCGAGCATGGCGGCGGGAACGAATTTGCCCGCGTTGCGCAGCTGCTTGAGCTCAAGCTCTTGCTGGAGGAAGCCGCGGCGCAGGTTCTGTTCGACGGTGTAGCGTTCGACCACGTGGAACCGCTCGATCACGTCCTTGCCTTCTTCCTCAAGCTGCGCCTTGAGCGGCGCGCATTGGGCAATCTGCGCCTCAGCGGTGGGGGCAGAGCCATCATAAAGGCACGCGGCGTAGCGATAGAGGATCGGCGTGGTGGTCGCATAGACGGTCAACGGCCGCGCGGAGGCAGGCGTCGCGAAAATCACGGACACAGCGGCGAGCGCCCCCAAGAGAACGGTGGGTTTAGTCATTGGCGCCTTCCGGTCCTATTTGTTGAAGGGTGCGCGGATGAAAGCCTTCCGAGAGCCGTCTGTTGTTCTCGTCAAACCATGTGCATACGATGTTATCAGCGTAGGTCGCCTGTTGGACGGTCATCAAGGGACCGCCCGATTTGAGGCGCACGACGTCACCCACCTGGAGATTGGAGGTGGTCACTGTGTCCACCCCGCTACGCCTGCCTGCCCCGATGCAAGTTTTGCGTTGTAATCATCCCTGAGCGTCGTGAAACGCTTGCTCGCGCATTGGGCCATGGCCACCTTTGTCTGGTCTTTCAGTTCGCGCCGCTCCGCTCTGGGAAGCCGGCGATTGTCACGCCGTGTGATCAGATCGCTGTTGTCGAAAACGCAGGCTTTGATTGCATCACAGGCGAGTATGTCGAGGTCCGCTCTGCCTGTGCTGCGCTTCGTCTTACAGGTTGCGGTTCCATCATCCTTGAGATCCCAACGACCGCGGAAGTTGCGCAGTTGTTCGGCGGTCACGTCGATACGGTTGCGCTCAAGCTCCGCGAGGAGCTGCGCATCCGACGGCTCTGTTTGAGCGGCCAAAGCAAGAGCGAGCAGAGGGCTCAACCCACGCTCCCTTCAAGCGAAATCGCCAGCAATTTCTGCGCCTCTACGGCAAATTCCATCGGAAGCTCTTTCAGAACATCCTTGGCAAAGCCATTTACGATCAGGGCCACCGCCTCCTCTTCGTCGAGCCCGCGCTGCTGAGCGTAGAACATCTGTTCATCGCTGATTTTGCTGGTCGTCGCCTCGTGCTCGATCTGCGCGCCGGGGTTCTTAACCTCGATATAGGGCACAGTGTGCGCGCCGCATTCATCGCCGAGCAGCAGGCTGTCGCATTGCGTGAAGTTACGCACACCTTCGGCCTTGGGCCCCACGCGGACCATGCCGCGATAGGTGTTCTGCGATTTGCCCGCGCTGATCCCTTTGGAGATGATGGTTGAGCGCGAACCACGCCCGTTATGGATCATCTTCGTACCAGTGTCGGCCTGCTGGAAATTGTTGGTGACCGCGACGGAGTAAAACTCGCCCACGCTATCTTCGCCGTTGAGCACGCAGGACGGATATTTCCACGTCACCGCGCTGCCGGTTTCAACCTGCGTCCAGCTGATCTTGGAGCGATCGCCCTGGCACAGGCCACGCTTGGTCACGAAGTTGTAGATCCCGCCCACGCCTTCAGAATTTCCCGGATACCAGTTCTGGACGGTCGAGTATTTGATCTCGGCGTCTTCCATCGCGACCAACTCGACCACGGCGGCGTGCAACTGGTTTTCATCGCGCATCGGCGCGGTGCACCCTTCGAGGTAACTGACGTAGGAGCCTTTTTCGGCGATGATTAGGGTGCGCTCAAACTGGCCGGTGTTTTCCGCGTTGATGCGGAAATAGGTACTGAGCTCCATCGGACAGCGCACGCCTTCGGGCACGTAGACAAAGGTGCCATCGGAGAAAACCGCCGAGTTGAGGCAGGCAAAATAGTTATCGCGCGTGGGCACAACACGGCCGAGCCACTTTTTGACCAGTTCGGGATATTCCTTGATCGCCTCGCTGATCGACAGGAAGATCACGCCCGCCTTTTTAAGCTCTTCGCGGAAGGTGGTGGCGACGGAAACGCTGTCGAACACCGCGTCCACCGCGACCTTCTTCGCGCCCTTCACCCCGGCGAGCACTTCCTGTTCACCAAGCGGGATACCAAGCTTGTCGTAAACCGCCTTGATCTCCGGATCGAGGTCATCGAGCGAATCCAGCTCGACCTTCTTGGTCGGCGCGGCGTAATAATAGGCATCCTGGTAATCGATCTCGGGATAGCCGACCTTGGCCCAGTCCGGCTCTTCAAGCGTTTCCCAGATGCGGAACGCCTTGAGGCGCCAGTCGAGCATCCATTCGGGCTCTTCCTTCTTGGCGCTTATAAAGCGAACGGTGTCTTCGGTAAGCCCCTTCTCCGCAAATTCGGTGTCGATATCAGCCGACCAGCCATGCTCATATTCGGCGGCGTTCGCGGCGGCTTCGCGCGCTTCGGCATCCATCTCGGGGGCGTCCAATACGGCGTCGGCGGCGGGTGTAAGATCGACGTTGTCTGTCATGCCACTTCTTCTCGGTTTGCGAGGGTTTGAGTCTCGATGGTGTCGGGGCTGCGCGCTTGTTTAACGGGCGGGTTGCGCAACGTATCCAATGTGATCCCAGCCAACGCGTCGCGCAGCGCGGTGTTGATGATCGGCCAGTGCGGTTTCATCCGGCAGCCCGCTTCGTAATCGCAGCCGCTGGCGTCTTCGATACAAGCGGTAAGCGCGATAGGCCCTTCAACCGCCTCGACGATATCGGCCACCGTGATCGCAGCGGCGGGGCGTCCGAGTTGGAGCCCGCCCTTCGCCCCGCGCACCGAGCGCAAGAGACCGGCGGCGGTCAGCTTGGAAACCAGCCGCTGAACAGTCGGCACGGGCAGGCCTGTCTCGCTCGCCAATTCGGCCGCGCTAACCCGGCCATCGCCGCAATGCGTGGCGGCTTGGCTCATGGTGATCACCGCGTAATCGGCGAGGTTAGAAAGGCGCATGGTGCGGCTAAACCTAGGCTATTGCGAACGATTCTTAAATCGGACTGGATGAGTCGGATTTCAAATACGCTCGATTTGCTCCGATTACAACCGGCGCGTCTCCAAAGCCGTATCAATCGTCGCGCAGCTTACGCCCTGATTCGCCGTGGCCCTCGGGATCGAGCATATCGACCGCCAGGGCTTCTTTCACGAGACCCTTAGGAGTGCGCCCGGTGTAGCGCCGAATATCATGGATAAGGTGCGCCTGATCGAAATAGGCGCCAAGAACCTCGTCGCGCTTTTCATCAGACAGATCGTCATGCGCCAGCAAGATGGCGGCGCGAATGGCGCGGTAGCGCTTGACCAGCTGCGCCGGAGGCACGCCGTAATAGCGCCTGCACAGCCGCTGAACCTGACGTTGACCCAAATCGACCGCGTCGTAGAGCGCTTCGACCGGCGGGCTAAAGGCGCTTTCCAGCCATGTCTCAATCGCGGCGACCAATTCGACGTGATCAGCTTTGGGCTTGCTCTTTGCGGCTGCGCAGACCTGCCGGATCATCTCTTCGAGAGCGCGGACATACTGTTCGATCAGCATCGTTCCAGCGCGCGCTTTGGCAAGGGCCGCGCGCGCCTGTAAAAGGGGTTCGGCGGGCACGATCTCTTCGGCCAGAAAGCCTTTGTCGTGATGTTTGTCAGCGGCAAGGCCGCTGAACGTGGCCCAGCCCAAAGGTGTGAACGAGGCGCCAACGCTCAAAACCGGGCCGTTGAACATCATCGGCGCGGCTCGCAACATCGGAGCGTTGAGCGAAATATCGGTCGATTCAAAAGCTTCGCTGTCGGCGAACTGGATTGCGCCCGATCCCTCGACAAAACTGAAAAGCTGCGCCGAATAGGCCGGCATGATCGATTCGCTGCGCCCTGCGCCCGCCCGAGTAATGAACAAGGTGTGCAAGACACCCGCCATGTCAGCGGAAGGCGCAATGAATTCCAAGTTCGCTTGGGAAGAGGGCGACGTTTGCGACATGGTGTAAAACTGGTTGATCGACGCGGGACACGTTCGCGCCGCCGTGGCGCTGTGTTCAATCGACGCGGCGCCGGCCCCCTTTCGGGTCCGTCAACGCCGGTCACCTCGTGATAAGGCTATCCCCTGTTCCCCTTGAAGTCCTGTTGCGACAAAGTGTTATAGCGCAAAGGCGTGGACGCGTCTTTGAGCGTACTTGCTGCAAACTTAATGCAAAATGCAGAAATTTTCCAACGCCAAATGCTTCGATCGCTTAGCCGGCCGATAGAGCTGTGGCGGCGTAGTCGCATAAAGTCGCATAATTGCGGCGCGAAAAAAAAGGACGGCTCCCGTTGGGGAACCGCCCTTAAAGTTGAGGAACTCTTCGCAAAATTGCTCCGAGCCCTTCGGGTCGCAACACCGTTTTAGCACGGGGCATAGGAGTGAATTGTATGCAAACGACATGCCGGTTGTCTCGGACCCGAGTGTGCGAAAAATCACACTTTCCAAAAGCCCCACCGCATTCGTTTTGCATTCCCCCGGCCATCGTTTAGGGGCCGCGCATGCTCTTTCGACTGGCGCGCCCTGCCCTTTTTGCCCTCGACTCCGAAACCGGTCACAAGCTTGCGATCAGCGGATTGAAAGCCTTGTCCACACGCGGCGCACGCTCGTCCTTGGCGGCGCCGGGAAAGACGTCAATTGAGGTGGCGGGCATCGCTTTTCCCAACCCCGTGGGCGTTGCCGCTGGCTTTGATAAAGACGCCGAAGTGCCCGACGCGCTGCTGGGTCTGGGCTTTGGCTTCACCGAAGTCGGCTCGATCACGCCGCGCCCGCAAAGCGGCAATCCCAAACCGCGCCTGTTCCGATTGGTGGAAGATGAAGGCGTGATCAACCGCATGGGGTTCAACAATTCGGGCGCCGAGGTGGTCGAAAGCCGTCTGAAAGCGCGCTCGGGTAAGCCTGGCATTCTCGGCGTGAATATCGGCGCCAACAAGGATTCCGACGATCGCATCGCGGATTACGCGACCATGGCGCGGATCATGACGCCCTATGCCCGATACCTCGCGGTCAACGTGTCGAGTCCCAACACGCCGGGCCTGCGCGCCTTGCAGGACGAATCGGCGCTGACCGAATTGATCGACGGCGTTATCGCCGCGCGGAACGAGGTGGCAGAGGACACGCCGCCCCCGGTTTTCCTCAAGGTCGCGCCCGACCTCGAACCCGCCGATATCGACGCCATCGCCCGGATTGCGCTCGACAAAAAGCTCGGCGCGCTGATCGTTTCGAATACGACCATTTCGCGCCCCGATTTGCGTTCGCGCCACGCCATGGAAACCGGCGGGCTGAGCGGCGCACCCTTGCGAAATCTTGCCTTGCAGCGCGTGCGCGACTTTCGGCAAGCGACCGGCGGCGCGATCCCGCTGGTCGGGGTGGGCGGCATCGCCACCGCGCAGCACGCCTGGGACCGCATCCGCGCGGGCGCCAGTCTGGTGCAGATCTACTCGGCCATGGTCTATGAAGGGCCAGGCCTTGGCGCGCGAATTGCGAGCGGAATTGAACGCCTGATGCGCCGGGAAGGCTTCGCAAGCGTTGCAGAGGCGGTGGGAAGCGAATAGCGGTGATCGCCATGATCACGCAGCACGCTTTCAAATCCGCCTTTCATTCCGTCCTGACCCTTGGCCTTGCAGCCACGATCACCGCCTGCGCGCCCGCGGAGGTGGTTAACGGCCCCAGCGCAGAGACTGCCAGCGCTGATTTGCGCGGCAACGGCGCGGTCAGCGCGGCTGATCCACGCGCGCAGTCGGCGGGTGAGGAAATCCTGGCCAAAGGCGGATCCGCCACCGATGCAGCGATTGCGGTGATGCTGGCGCTGACGGTGGTTGAACCGCAAAGTTCGGGTGTCGGCGGTGGCGGCTTTCTGGTTCATGCCGGTGAGAAGGGCCTGACCACTTTTGACGGACGCGAAACCGCTCCGGCGGCGGCCACCCCGACACGGTTCCTCAACGCTGATGGCGAGCGCCTGCCGCGCGAAAGCCGCGTAATCTCCGGGCTTAGCGTAGGTGTACCCGGTAACCTTGCCCTCGCCGCGAAGGCTCACGCAGAACAAGGCAAGCTGGAATGGGCCGAACTGTTTCAGCCCGCAATCCGTTTAGCGGGCGAAGGGTTCCGGATGAACGTGCGCCTGAACGAATCGCTGACCCGTTCCAAAGGGCGCGCGGACAAGTCAGAGGGTGCCAAATCGGTTTTCTACACCTCTGCTGGCGAACCACTGGCCGTTGGTGTTTTGGTTAAAAACCCCGCCTTTGCCGCGACGCTCAAAGAAATCGCCGCCGCCGGACCAGAGCATTTCTACGACGCCATGGCGGATCGTCTGGCGACCTATGTCGCGGGCGAAACCCCGCAAGATGGCCGCATGACCACCGCCGATGTGAAGGCCTACACCGCAAAGCTGCGCGATCCGGTGTGCGGGCGCTATCGCACCTACAAGGTGTGCGGCATGGGTCCGCCCTCTTCGGGCGGCGTGGCCGTGGCGCAGATGCTGGGGCAGCTTGAACGCTTCGATATCGCCTCAATGGGCCCAGACAGCGCGACGTTCTGGCACCTATTCCTCGAATCGCAGCGCGTCGCCTACGCTGACCGTGAGTTGTACATTGGTGACGAGGATTTTGTGCCCGTCCCGGTCGCTGGCCTCGTCGATCCCGCCTACATCGCCAAGCGCAGCGCCCTGATAAGCGCAGACAAAGCCATCGAAACCGCCGAGCCGGGCATGCCCGCCGGCGTCAAAGTCGCGCTCGCGCCGGGTGATCGCCCCTACGAGCAGGGCACCACACACTTCTCCGTCGTCGACAAGGGCGGCAACGCGGTCAGCTACACCTCCACCATCGAAGGCGCGTTCGGATCGGGCCTGTTCTTCGAAGGCTTCTACCTCAACAACGAACTCACCGATTTCAGCCTGACGCCCGAACGCAACGGCAAACCCGTGGCCAACCGTGTCGAAGGCGGCAAGCGCCCGCGTTCCTCGATGGCTCCCACCATCGTGTTCGACGAAGATGGAGAGGTTGTACTCGTCGTGGGCGCGGCGGGTGGGCCGACGATCCCGGTGCAAACGGTGCGCGCGATTATCGGCGTGGTGGACTTTGGCCTGACCGCGAACGAAGCGCTTGGCCTGCCATTGATCATGGCGTTCGGCCCGACTGTCGTTTACGAAAAGGGCTCAACCATCGAAGGCATGGAAGAGACACTCAAATCGCTGGGCCACACACGAATCCGCAGTTTCGGCGCGCCTTTGAAAGCCAACGCGCTGCGCCGAGTCACCGCCGCCGATGGTACGGTAAGCTGGGAAGCCGCGCGCGATCCAAGGGTCGAACCCAAACTTTCCTATGAGTGATTGCTGGGCACCAAAGCTCTGATTTCCCCCGTAAAAGCGATCAAACGAACCCTCCCGCTTCTCCACAGGCGCTTGCCGCTACGGCAAACTGCGCTTAATTTGAGGGCAGAAAACACACGATAACGCAGAAACACTGCTCCGGGCCCAGCCACGGAGCGTAAGGAGCTCCAGCCCCGTGCACGCGCCGCAAAACCTGTCTTCGCAACGTCCCGTGGTCAATCCGGACGACCATCGCATCCTTCAGGATATCGATCGCGCCAACAATTTGATCGAACTGTTCTTGATGCGCGCCGAGCAAGAGGCCGACACGCCATTCCTGGGGCGCAAAGTGGCCGGGGAATGGACCACGATCAGCTGGAAAGAGGTCGCCGATCACGTCTGCCTCGTTGCCGAAGCGTTGCGCGGCATGGGCCTTAACGAAGGCGACCGCGTCGCTCTCGTCTCCGAAAACCGGCCCGAATGGTGCATCGCGGACCTCGCGATCATGGCCGCCGGTTGCATTTCGGTGCCGACCTACATCACCAACACGCAGCGCGACCACGCGCATATCCTCGACAATTCGGGCGCACGCGCGGTTATCGTTTCGACCGAGAAGCTGCTTGGCCCGGTGGTTGGCGCGATCGGGCGCACCGGTATTGTCGACCACGTGATCGGGATCGACGATCTCAAACGCCGCCAATCGCCTGGCTTTGATTATCACGATTGGTCCGACCTGTTGAAAGGCGACGCCACCGCCGCACGCGCCACGGTCAAAGAACGCGCCGCCACCATCGCGCGCGAAGACACCGCCTGCCTGATCTACACCAGCGGCACCGGCGGCGCCCCGCGCGGCGTGCGCCAACACCACGGCGCAATCCTGTGCAACATTGCGGGCGCGGCGAACATCGTGCTCCAGGACTTCGGCGTGAAGGACGAACGATTCCTGTCGTTCCTCCCCGCCAGCCACGCTTACGAACACACCGCCGGACAATATCTGCCGATCGCGCTTGAGGGCGAAATCTACTATTCCGAGGGCCTCGAAAAGCTCGCTTCGAACATCGAGGAAGTGCAGCCCACCATAATGGTCGTCGTCCCGCGCCTGTTCGAGGTGCTGCGAACGCGGATTATGAAGCAGATCGAGAAGCAGGGTAAGGTCGCGAACTTCCTGCTCGGTAACGCGATCAAGATCGCCGACAAAAGCACCGACGGCAAAACCCGCAAACGCGACAAGCCGCTGGACCTAGTAGTGGAAAAGCTGCTGCGCCCCAAAATTCGCGCCAAATTCGGCGGCCGGATCAAGGCGATGGTCTCGGGCGGCGCGCCGCTGAACCCCGATGTCGGCAATTTCTTCGAAGCGATGGGTTTGACCATGCTGCAGGGGTACGGCCAGACCGAAGCCGGCCCGATCATGAGCTGCAACCGCCCCGCCGCCGGGCTCAAGATGGACACGGTCGGCCCGCCGATGCGCGGGGTTGAGATCAAGATCGCCGACGATGGCGAAATCCTGTGCCGCGGCGAGCTGGTGATGCACGGCTATTGGCGCAACGACGCGGAAACCGAGCGTACGATCAAGGATGGCTGGCTGCACACCGGCGATATCGGCCACCTTGATGAGAGGGGCCGGATCGTCATCACCGACCGCAAGAAGGACATGATCGTCAACGACAAGGGCGACAACGTCGCGCCGCAAAAGATCGAGGGCATGCTGACACTGCAACCCGAAATCGCGCAGGCGATGGTGAGCGGCGACAAGCGCCCCTATGTCGTCGGCCTGATAGTGCCGGACGCGGAATGGGCGCTCGAATGGGCGACCGCGAACGGCAAGAAGTTCGACTTGAAAGCGCTGCAAGATCTGCCCGAATTCAAGAAAGCGGTGCGCGCCGCGGTGGATCGCACGAACAAGGACCTGTCGGTGATCGAGAAAGTCCGCAAGTTTGAGTTCGCGGATGAGGCCTTCGCGATCGAAAACGAGGAAATGACGCCGAGCATGAAGATCCGCCGTCACAAGATCCGCGATCGCTATCAGGAGCGGATTGACGGGTTGTATTGAGGGTTGGAAGTGAGACGACGGGATTCGAACCCGTGCGGTACCAAACTAAGTGCACCGGAGCGCAACCCTTTGTAGGGCGGCGCCCGCAATAAGCCACTCTGCCACATCTCGACGGCATGGATAGTGTGGCTCGCATCGCTATTCAACCGAGCGCCCCGAGACGCAGTTGATCGCCTCGTCGCCCCGTGTCGGGGCACGGGGTGACGGTTTAGAGGTGTTTGTCGCGGCGTGACCGGCCAAATGCCCCACTCCTTAGCCTCTTGTTAGGCACGTTTCGCTAAGTCCCCACGCGGAAACACACGCGTACAGGGGCAGAGTTTTGATCAGCGTTTATTACGACGGCGAATGCCCGTTTTGCGCGCGTTATGTTGGGCTTATGCGCCTGCAACGCGCGGACGAGGTGACGCTGGTCAACCTGCGAGAGAACCCCGAACAACGCGCCGCGCTGGAAGCGGAAGGCTATGATCTCGATGGCGGGATGGTCGTCGATGATCGCGGCACCCGGTTCAGCGGCGATAAGGCGGTGTCTTACCTCGCCGCGCTCTCCACCCCGTCGGACGCATTCAACCGTCTGAACCGAGTGGTGTTTTCCTATGGGTGGGTCGCTGCGCTGCTCTATCCGCTAATGCGCGCGGGGCGCTGGGTGACCCTGTTCCTGATGGGCCAGCCGTTGATGGGCGATGTGGAGGACACCAGTCGCCACCGGCGCGAGATTTTCGCGACTTTCTTCGCCTTCTTTTCAATCTTCCACGTGTTCAACTACGCGTTTGAATACAAGGTATTCCCACCAACATGGGACCTTCTGGCCATCGGGGTCGTGGCGCTGGCGCTGCTGTTTCGGCCTTCCTCGCCGCGAATTCTGTTCGCTCTGATGGCGATCAGCACGATCAGCACCGTCTTGCAGGCTCCGATTGCGTCCAATCACACCATCGTAAGAGCCGCCGCGCTGCTGGGTTATTGGCTGTCCTTCTTCACCGCGATGGCGCGCAACGACCATGTCGACAAGGTGTTTGAGCGGTTCGCCCCGGCCGGCTGCGCGGCGTTGTTGGTGATGTATTTCTACGGCGTCTTTCACAAGATCAACGCGGACTTCCTCAACCCCATCACGAGCTGCGCGACCGCTTTGTGGCGCGAGATGCCGTGGCCGCTATCGGCCATGCAAGGCCCGGTGATCGACTATTCCGCGATTTACGGGACCTTCGTGGTCGAAGGCGTGATCGCCGCTGCGCTGCTCTATCGCCCGACGCGCCACTTTGCGGTCGCCGCAGGTATCGCGTTCCACCTGTTGCTGAGCCTCAGCAGCTATTCGATGTATATCTCTTTCACCACGCTCTCGATCACGCTGCATTCGCTGTTCCTGAGCGAGAACGGTGCTCGCGCCGTTTTGAACTCGCCGATTGTCACGGCGGTGCGCGCCAAGCTGGCGGAGCCGATCTACAAAGGGTTGGTTCTCGCCTGGCTTCTGGGTCTTATCTCGCTCGCCGTATCGGGCAATTACACGCTCACCACGGTCGCGACGCTGCCGTTTATCTTGCCGTTTTGCTGGGCTGTGCTGCGCTATGGTGGCGAACCGCGCGAGGCCGCTGAACCGCGTCGTCGCGTGATACCGGTGATTGGATTGATCGTTGGCGCGCTGTTCTTTGCCAACGGCGCGATGCCGTATCTCGGGCTGAAAACCGCGCAGACGGTCAATATGTTCGCCAATCTGCGGCTTGAAGGCGGGGCAAGCAACCATTTGGTGTTCAGCGCCGATCATCGCCCGTTCGGCTATCTCGATGATGTTGTAACTCTGCCCGAAAGCGGCAGCCACGCTGTCTATTACGAGGTTCTATCCTGGGCACAGAGAAACCCCGACCGCGCCGTCACGTTCATCAAGGATGGAACGCTATACGAAAACGCCAACGCCGCGAGCCTGAAGGGCGAGATCGATCGCGTGCTGTTTCCGCGCTGGGTGAATAAGTGGTTCCACTTCAGAGCGGTGGACCTGACGCTGCCCAAGCCTTGCGGAACCTGATGATCTGAACGGGGACGCGCCGTGATCCGAGGAGCTTTATGCCGCCTCGGCGTCCTCGATGCATTCCGGATAGAACGCAGGCGCACGCGTCGACCAACCCGGGGCGGTGGCGGCGGCTTCGCTAAGGCTTTGCAGCAAGACCTTGCGCTGGGGCGGGCGGATGGCGGGCAAAGCGGCCGCCGCGCAGAACACCGCAGGCAGATAAGGCCGCGCTTCGGGGCCCAAGAGCCTTTCGTAGAGAAAACGAAAGGCGGAGAAACTGGCGAGGCCCTCTTGCTCAAGGTCAAACACAGCAAGGCGCAAGAGCTTGCTGGTGAAACGTTCCACATCGCCAATCGCGCCGTCCTTTGGCACCAGGCCACGCGCCGCCTTCAGATCCTGATAAACGACATATTGGCGACGGATCGAAACGTATTCATCCTCACGGCGGCCCCACATCTTGAACGCATCGGCGCGGGCCAGCCCAATGTCGAGGCTGCGCTTGATATAGCGTTGCTCGGCGGGCTCAAAGTTCGCAAATTCGCGCATTTCGCCAATGGTCGCTGTGGATGTGCTTGCCAGTGTCACGTCAAATGTCCCCTGTTGTTGGAGACGGTGTGCGAGAACGTGGTTAAGATTGAGTAACCAAAGGGAGAGCTTTGTGCCGGAGGACGCGCTGTTTTGCGGGGCGGCGGGCGCTTTCCTACACGCGGTAGGCCTGTCATCATCCTCACTGGTTCTTTGAAATCAGTGGGTTCAGGCGCACAGCGAGTTGGAGAAGTGTCAAGCGGGCAATTTATCCTAACGTACTGACACTATTGCCAAAAGCGGTGCTTAGAGCGCTTGACACCTGCGTAATGTGTCAAGCCGTCGAAGTCGCGTGTGGTCAGCCAGATCAAACCAGCAAGCGGGCTACGTCTTTGCTTAAATCAGCCCGGCAAGCGGGCTGCGCTCTTGTTAAATCAGCCCGGCAAGCGGGCTGCTGGGATCCGCGTATTTGCGCCGCCCCATACGTCCGGCGAGATAGGCCTCGCGCCCACCTTCGACCGCCAGCTTCATCGCGCGGGCCATGCGGATCGGATCCTTGGCTTCGGCGATAGCGGTGTTCATCAGAATGCCGTCGCAGCCCAATTCCATGCCGACCGCCGCGTCAGACGCGGTGCCGACGCCCGCATCGACCAGCACGGGCACCTTGGCCCCTTCGACGATCAGGCGGATGGTCACCTGGTTTTGAATGCCCAGCCCCGATCCGATCGGCGCGCCCAGCGGCATGATCGCCACCGCGCCCGCGCTTTCCAGCTGCTGCGCCGCGATCGGATCATCGACGCAATAGACCATCGGCTTGAACCCTTCCTTGGCCAGCGTCTCACACGCGCTGAGCGTCTCGCGCATATCGGGATAAAGCGTGCGCGCCTCGCCCAACACTTCGAGTTTGACGAGGTCCCAGCCGCCCGCCTCGCGCGCCAGCCGCAGCGTGCGCACCGCGTCATCTCCGGTGAAGCATCCGGCGGTGTTGGGCAGATAGGTGATCTTTTTGGGATCGATAAAGTCGGTGAGCATCGGCGCTTTGGGATCGGTCACGTTGACGCGGCGCACCGCGACGGTGACGATTTCGGCCCCGCTTGCCTCGACCGCGGCGGCGTTCTCTTCAAAGTCGGCGTATTTGCCGGTGCCCACGATCAGGCGCGAGGTGAAGGTGTGGCCCGCCACGCTCCAGGTGTCGGATTTCGGCGCTGCGTGATCGCCGCCTCCGACAAAGTGCACAATTTCCAGCGTATCGCCATCGGCCAGCGGCGCTTCGCCCAGCGTCGAGCGCGGCGCAATCTCGCCATTGCGCTCCACCGCAACCTTTTCCGGCGGAAGGTCCAGCTCGCGAACGAGTTCGGCAATCGTGGCGGCGTCGGTGCGGCGGGTTTCGCCGTTGAGGGTGATTGTCTTGATCATGCCCAAGGGAATAGCCGCCCTGCCGGTGCGTGCAACCGCGAGTTTAGCAAGCGTTTTGCAAAGTCCGCATCGCCGCTTGCCGCAATTGAGCTTGCGAAGCGCGGCGTGTGGCCACATTTAGCTTGTCTATGGCTACCACCGCCCCCTCTCAGGTCCCTTTGAGCGCCGCTAACGCCCCGGCCAAGACCCGTCCGCTCGCGCTGGCGCGCTGGCTTGAGATCACGGCGGCGTTTGTTGTGCTGATTGTTTTGGTGGGCGGAATCACCCGTCTGACGGAAAGCGGGCTTTCCATCACTGAATGGGAAGTCGCCACCGGCATCCTCCCCCCACTTTCCGAAGCGGCGTGGGAAGTTGAGTTCGCCAAATACCGCGCCTCGTCGGAATATCTGAACGAAGCGGGCTTTCGCGAGATGGAGCTGGCGGACTTCCAGTTCATCTATTTTTGGGAGTGGTTCCACCGCCTGCTCGCCCGGATGGTGGGGCTGGTCTACGCGCTGCCGCTGGTCTGGTTCTGGGCGCGCGGTTCGATCCCTGCCGGGTTTAAGCCACGCTTGATTGGCTTGCTGGCGCTGGGCGGACTGCAAGGTCTGTTTGGCTGGCTGATGGTGAAGTCGGGGCTGGAGCCGGGCATGACCGATGTCAGCCACTTCCGGCTTTCGGTCCACTTGCTGACCGCGCTCACGCTGCTGGCGGCGTTGGTGTGGACGGCGCGCGATATGCGGCATCTGGCGCGCGGTACGTCGAGCGCGCCCGCGCCGATTACAGCGGCGAGCGTGATCGTGATCGCGGTTTTGTTTGTTCAGTTGTTGCTGGGTGCGTGGGTGGCAGGCCTGAACGCGGGGCAATCGGCCAACGATTGGCCGCTGTTCAACGGAAGCCTGTTGCCGGACGTTGATTGGTCGAAAGGCGCGTTCTGGGCGTTCACCCACGATCCGCTTTTGCTGCATTGGCTGCACCGTTGGTGGGCCTGGGTTGCGGTGGCGGCTCTGGTCTATCTAGGCCGGCGCGTGCGGACATTCGATCGAGCCGCCTCGATCGCCGTCCATTCCGCCTTCGGGACGATGGTCATCCTAGGCATCGCGACGGTGATGACGGGCGTGGAGCTCTGGATTGCGGCTGCGCACCAATTCGTCGGAGCCTTGACGGTGGCGAGCACCGCCTGGGCGGCGCATTCGGATGGCTTGGCTCAGCGTCAAGCTCGCCAGAGCGTAGCATGACCAAGCCGCAAGCCGCGCTGATCTATTCGCCGCTGCCTGACGCCGAAACGGCGCGCGCAATTGCCGGAACTTTGCTCGACGAAGGATTGATCGTTTGCGCCAACGTTCTCGGTGCGGTGGAATCGGTGTATCTTTGGAAAGGTAGGCGCGAGAGCGCGACCGAATGCGGCGTCCTGTTCAAAACCACCGCTGGTAAAATGGAACAGGCGGTAAATCGGCTTGGCGCGTTGCATCCGTATGAGGTTCCCGCCATCATCGCGAATGTCTGCGACACCGCGCACAAAGACACTCTGACCTGGTTGTCAGAGCAAACGGGCTGAACAGCTCGAAAGAAGAGAGACGGAGCGAGAAGAGAGCCGATGACCGCACCATCCTTCTCAAGGCGGCGTGCAAGTCTACTGGGTTTAGGCGCTATGGCCGCCGGTTTGGTGGGCTTTCCGCTACAGCCCCTCAGAGCGCGAACGCTCTACCGACCCGAAGCCCCCGCCACCCTGACGCGGCGCCTTTCACGCGGGTTGCGCGATGGGAACGCCATTGTCGTCACGCGCGCATGGAAAGTTACGTTCGAAGAACAGGCGCGCGGCATAGCCATCGCCGGTGAACAGATTGCGGTGTCAGTCGAAGCGCCTTCGCCACTGGAACCGCTGGCCAGGATTGAGGAGCAACGCTCAACACAGGGTATGTTCCCGATCCTGCTTGGCCCCGATGGGACAATCATGGCGGCGGGACAAAACACCTCGCGTTCTAGCTTTGACGCCGCGGTCGAGACGGCTCAATCGCTTTTGCAGCGAAGCGGGTTCGGCGAAGACAGCGTGGAACAGCAGGGCGCTTACATGGCGCGGCTCCAAAAGGCGGGTTCGTCTTTGCTGGACCAGCTCCCCGGCGACCTGTTCTACCCGTCGACGCAACCTTTCCGCGATACGCAAGCCGTCGCGCTTCCCGATGGCACGCAAGGCGCGTTTGAAGTGACGTGGATGGCCAGCGTGAAGGATGGCACACGCTTGCTGGAGACAGCGCGCCGCGAGGTCATCACCCGAATCGGCGAAACCGAGCGCCGGTCAAGCGAGGAGTGGGCGCTGGCTGTGCCGTAACTATCAGGGTCGGCTTGTTTGGCTGAGTGAGTACGCACACTAAGGGCCGCGCACCCAAGGCGGTTCTGAGCCTCTTCAAATGTGGCTTTGACAATTGAAGGTATTATTTTACCTCCTCGCAAACCCCCGCTTTCGCTTGACTTGCGCGGGGTTTGCCCACAAACGCGCGCCACTTCGCATGCCTGCGTCTCTGCCGGCTTTGCGATTCGTGAGGCTTCGCCAACCGGCAGGCTTCTCGAGCACCCAAACACCACCGCTTTAAGGAAAAGCACCCATGAAAGCGCTCAGCACGCAGACCCGGTCGATCAAACCGGCCGAGGTCGAGAAAGACTGGCACATTATCGACGCCGACGGCCTTGTGGTCGGTCGCCTTGCCTCGATCATCGCCAACATCCTGCGCGGCAAAACCAAGCCGACTTACACCCCGCACGTCGATTGCGGCGATCACGTCATCGTGATCAACGTCGACAAGGTGAAATTCACCGGCAAGAAGCACACCGACAAAATCTATTACAAGCACACCGGCTACCCCGGCGGCATCAAGGAAACCACCCCGGCGAAGGTCCTTGAGGGCCGTTTCCCCGAGCGTGTCCTTGAAAAAGCCGTGGAACGCATGATTCCGCGTGGTCCGCTGGGCCGTGCGCAGATGAAGAACCTGCACCTCTACGCCGGGACCGAGCATCCGCATGACGGGCAAGCGCCCAAGACGCTCGACGTCGCTTCGATGAATCGCAAGAACAAGGTGTCCGCATAATGGCTGACGAAAACACCACCGCCGAAGAAACCAAGACGGCTGAAACCGCTGCTACGGAAACCCCTGCGACGGAAACGACCGCGACGGAAACCGTCACCGATCTGGCTGATCTGAAAGACATCGCTGGTGACGCGCCCGCCGGTGACGCCGCCGAAATCGCGGTTTCGACCATGCCGCTGCGCGAGCAGGAGCTTGACGGTCAGGGCCGCGCTTACGCCACAGGTCGTCGTAAGGACGCCACCGCTCGCGTTTGGATCAAGCCGGGCACCGGCAAGGTCACCGTCAACGGCCGCGATCAGGAAGTGTACTTTGCGCGCCCGACGCTGCGTCTTATCATCGACCAGCCTTTCACGATCACCGATCGTCAGGGTCAGTACGATGTTGTCGCCACCGTCAAAGGCGGCGGCCTTTCAGGCCAAGCCGGCGCGGTCAAGCACGGCATCAGCCAGGCTCTGACCAAGTACGAGCCGGAGCTGCGCGCCACCGTGAAGGCCGCTGGCTTCCTCACCCGCGACAGCCGTGTGGTTGAGCGTAAGAAGTATGGCCGCGCGAAAGCCCGCCGCAGCTTCCAGTTCTCGAAGCGTTAAGCCTCAAGAGAGCATCACCGAACACGAAAAGGGCGGCCTCCCACGGGATGGCCGCCCTTTTTCATGTACGCAGCGAAGATGGATTTCAGTCCGCCCCGATGAACGCGGCGTGGCTTTGCATCGAAACGCCTACTTTTGAAGCAGAATGAGAAACCAGGACAGCGCCGAACCCGCGGCGAAGATCGGCCACGACCAGAACAGACGATAACCGCCTACCGGAATCGCTTCGATCATGAGAGGACCTGCGCTCGCGCCTTGTGATCCGACGATCAACGCAATCGAACCGGTCAGAATGACCCCAAAAGACATCGCCTTTATCATCGCATTCTCCACGCGTACCCGCTGAAGCGCGGCGTCCTAGCCTTTCATTGCGCGCAAAGCGCACCAGACGTCCGCGACCAGACCTAACCAGAAACCACCGGAGACCGAGCCGGCGGGCGCAAATGCCCCGGGGCGGGGTTTTGCATGGCAGAATATGCCTTCCAATTCCTTAAGAAGGGTCCGCTAAGAAAAGTTAATCGAAGTCGCCGTATGTTTACCAGAGGACGCAGTGGGCGGCGCCGTCAATCGGGGAAAGACGGCTCTAGGAGGCGACGCCGACAACGCGCGTCTCCACCGCGATTCGGTTGTCGCCGTTCGTATAGCTCAGCGTGTTATAAGACGCCGGCGCTCCATGCCGTAACCGCGTGGACAGAGTGCCCGCGCCGATTACCTGAGCGCTGCGCAGGCTGACTTCGCGGTGCTCGTTGAAAGGCACGTGAGTGTGTCCGCTCAAAATGGCGCTCACCCCGCTTTCGACCAAGCGCTCAAACGCGTCGTTTCCGCCAATCGTCGGGCTGGGCTTTTGCGGATCGGGTCCATGAAGCGGGTGATGGGCGGTCACAACTTTGAGCCGCGAGTCTGCGCTGAACATCTCGAGCACCGCCAAGGTGGCCGCCAACGACTTGGGCGTCACAACTCCATCGGACCACGGCCAGCGCTTTTGCGAGCGCACCGTCGTTTTGAGCGGTATTAGCACCAGATCATCGGTCTCGAACGTGGGCACCGCCACCTTCCCACGCAGCGCGTTGTAACGCTTATACGGCTTGGTGAACCGCTCCCACAGATTGAAATAGGGCATGTCGTGGTTGCCCGGATCGATCCAGACGGGGACATCAAACTGGCCAAACCAGTCCGCGGCGGCCTTATATTGAGCGCGCGTGGCCCGCTGCGTTAAATCGCCGGTGCACACCAGGATGTCCGGTCGCTCCGCCGCCACCGCCTGCTCGACACGGCACAGCGCTGCGCGGTTCTCCGCACCGAAATGCACATCGCTGATATGAAAAAGCCGGGTTGCCATCACGTGTTCGCTGTAGCGTGAAGCCCTTCAGACACAGCGCCGTTCACGCACGCCGCCTTAGAATAAGCCACGCGGCCATAGCATTGAGCGCGCTGTAGGCAAGGTAAGCCCAACCCATCTCGGGCCAGCCATTCGCAGCAAGCAGCATCGCGGCCAGCAGAACTGCAAACTCCGCCACAAAGGTGAGCCGACCGCCCAACGCTTCAAGGAATGGCGGCATCTGATCGGACGTCCGCTCGATCCACAGATGACCGCGATCAAGCACCGCGCGGTGCAGGGCGAAGTTAAAAACACCCAGAATCGCAATTGAAATCACCACCCACGTCATACGTGACAGTATGACGTAAACGCTCGTCGGATCAAAAGGACCGTTGGTCCGGCGTTTTAACCCCCTGATCCAAATTGCTTTCTTTTGTCGGATGGCAAGCGCGCGCAGTCGAGGATAGGCTGACCGTCTACAAGTGTACGCGTATCTAGGTGCTTGTGAGGCCGCTCGGTTACCCCGCTTCGACCCTCCCCCAAACCCCGAACCCCTAGGTCGGAGGCTGGGCGGACCCTTACAGGAGGAGAACAACAATGAAGTCCCTAACTCTTGCTCTGGCCGCCGCTTCAATCAGTGTTGCCGGCATCGCCGCCCCCGCCTTTGCCGGTGAAACGATCCGCAAGACCACAACGGTCGAATACGCCGATCTGAACCTGAACACCGAAGCCGGTCAGAAAACCCTCGAACAACGCGTTGAAATCGCCGCACGCCGCGTGTGCGATTACAACGCTCGCCCGACGGCTTCGCGTATGCGCAAAGAATCGCGCGCCTGCCTCGTCAAGGCCCGCTCGACCGCGCGTCAGCAAGTGGCCGCGATCATCGAAGATCAACGGCGCGGCGGCTGAACCGCGTACACATAAACCCATTGCGCGCTGTGGTTAGCCCCTGCGGTGTGCGCCTTGGCGGTCTGGATGCACTTAGTCCCTGCGATCCAGACCGCCTTTTCTTTTGTCGAGTTCACGGGATTCATCGTGAGCGATCTCACGACCCACCTCCCCGCCCATCAACCAACGGTAATCACCAACATGTGGCGGACGCGTGAGGATGCGGGTGGATGATTGGTGAGCGCTAGCGAGCTTACGAGACGATAATCAGCGCCCGGCCATCTTTTTGACCTTGGCCAAGTAAGTGCGCCCTATGCGTAGCGCTTCGCCGTTCATCAGCTCCGCTGACCAAACACCAAGGCCATCGTGGCGAAGCCCGCGAATGTTGTCGCGGCGCAGAATGGTGGAACGGTGGATGCGGATGAACTTGTCCGGGTCCAGCCGCGCTTCGAGGCCCGCAATCGTTTGCAGCAGCAGGTAGGTGCGCGTCCCCTCCCCGCCTTCGTTCGATTCCTCGCCCGGCGCGGCAACATGCAGCCGCACATAATCGCGTTCAGCGTCGATCCTGTGGACTTCGTTCACCGCGATCCGCAGCAATTCGGAACGGTGCGGAACCCACAACTCGTCGAGCCATTCGCTCGCCTGGGTGGTTTGTTCGCCCCGGCGCGCGATGGCGCGGGTGATGGCGCGCGACAAACGGTCCGCAGCCACGGGTTTGAGGACATAATCGATCGCTTCGAGATCAAACGCCTCAACGGCAAAGTGATCATGCGCGGTCACAAAGATCACCGCTGGCGGATCTTCCGCTTCAGCCAATTTGCGCGCAACGCCCAAGCCATCAAGTTCGGGCATGGTCATATCCAGCAGCACCAGATCGAGGTTGAGCTTTTCCGCTAGACGCAAAGCCGCCGCGCCATCGCTGGCGGTGCCAACGACGTTGATCGCGTCCAGCTCAGCGCAAATCACCTGCGTGCGCTCCACCGCCAAGGGTTCATCATCAACAATCAACGTGCGCAAAGGCGCCTCGGGGGAAGTCTCGATATCGGCCATCAGATCTCGCTTGTTGGGCTTTCTCGGCCAGCGCTCATCGGCTGGCGCGTCAGGGGGATGCGCATCTCCGTCACGTAACCTTCGGCATGCGGCGTCGAGGTGAGCACCACGTCCGGACCGAAGCGCGCTTCCAAACGGTCGCGCACATTAGCGAGACCGATGCCAAAGCCATGCTTAACGCCAGCTGGCACGCCCGGCCCATCATCGCTGACCGTGATAACCAGGCGATCAAACTCTTCGCGCGCGGCGACGGTAATCGTAACCGCGCGGGACACGGGAGACACCGCGTATTTGACGGAGTTTTCGACCAGTGGCTGTAAGATCATGCCCGGCACACGCGCATCCGAGAGATCGTGGGGTAAGTCGAACACTGTGCGCAGGCGATCCGGGAAGCGCACCGCTTCAATATCGAGATATTCGCGCTGAAGGTCGAATTCGTCCACCAGCATCACATCGCTCGTGGGGTCACCCGCCAGACTATGGCGATAAAAGCGACTGATCGATTGAATCATCTCTTCGGCCCGCTGCGGCTTGTTCGTCATCACAAGCGCGGAGAGCGAATTAAGCGTGTTAAACAGGAAATGCGGGTTCACCTGATAGCGCAAGCTGCGCAGTTCCGCCGCCTTGGCCGCCGTTCGGAACTTCTCCTCGCGCCGCTGCGCCGCGCTCGCCTGATAACCTGCCAGCAGTGCAAAATAGAGTGAGGCCCATGCGAGCAAGAGGAAGTAACGGCTAAGCGCGATATCAACGACCGATCGCCACCAGCTCAACCGGTCATCCGCCGGTGCAACAACGATGCTCTCCGCTTGGCCTTGGCCGGTTCCGACCGCGGCACCGCTGCTGTCCACTTGGCCGCCAGGCACGTCAAATAGCAGATTGCCCGCCTCATCGCGGCGGAAGTTCAGATTGTTCTTTTCGTAATAGCGCTGCTCTTGTTTAAGCTGCATTTCCTCAAAGACGATCTGGTTGACCTGTCCAATCGCCAAAGCCACCGGGACCGCCAACACGATCGCCGCGCTGGTCTTCACCCAGATCGGGCGCTGATCGAACAGGCGCATCAGGAACCAGAACACCACCGTCAGCGCCAAACCGCTCAGCGCCACCAAACCACGCCGCATGGCAAGTTCGAGCTGCATGTCGAAATCGAGCACATAAGCGCGCACGGTGACGATCAGGAAGTAGGTCGCCCACAACACAACCATCGAGAAAAGCACGGTGCGAAATGGCACGGTCACAGCGCCGCCCGATAGGCGAGCGGCTGAGGCCTGCGAGGCCGCTACCGTGGTGTTTGAAAAAGCGTCTGCTGGGGGCATCATGATCCCTTGCGAAATAGCGCGCTCGAACCCTGTTCGCCAATTGCCCGAGTCAGCGCGTCATCGGACAAAGATGAACGTTGGTCGAACAGACGCGCCATTTCATGCCGCATTTGGCCGGGATTTACCACAAGATAGCGCGAACGAACGCGTGACCCGAAAGCCAAACAGACTCTTAAGCTCGCGGTTTGATCATCTCAGACGGAACGATCCACTCGGCAAATTGCTCCTCGGTCAAAAGGCCCAGTTCCATACCCGCTTCTTTCAGCGTGGTGCCATCGGCATGCGCCTTCTTGGCAATCTTGGCCGCGTTGTCGTAGCCGATATGCGGATTGAGCGCGGTCACCAGCATCAGGCTTTCGTTCATCAGCTTATCGATGCGCTGAGTGTTGGCTTCGATCCCAGTCACGCAATTATCGGTGAAGCTGCGCGCGCTGTCGGACAGCAGACGGATCGATTGCAGCGTGGCGTAAATCATCACCGGCTTGAACACGTTCAGTTCCAGATGGCCGTGCGATCCCGCGACGCTAACCGTGGTGTTGTTGCCCATCACCTGCGCACAGACCATGGTCAGCGCCTCGCATTGGGTCGGGTTGACCTTGCCCGGCATTATCGAAGAACCCGGCTCGTTGGCGGGGAGCGCGATCTCGCCGAGACCCGAACGCGGTCCTGAACCCAACAGGCGGATATCGTTCGCAATCTTCATGGCCGAAACTGCGACTGAGTTCAGCGCGCCTGACAGCTCAACCAGCGCGTCATGCGCGGCAAGCGCTTCGAACTTGTTGGGCGCGGTAACAAAAGCGTGGCCGGTCTCGTTGGCAACACAGGCGGCGAAACTTTCAGCAAACCCGGCCTTTGAGTTGATGCCGGTGCCCACAGCTGTGCCACCCTGCGCCAGTTCCAGCACGCGCGGGAGAGCGTTTTCGAGCCGGGCGATGCCGTATTCAATCTGCTTGGCGTAGCCGGAGAATTCCTGCCCAAGCGTCAGCGGCGTCGCGTCCTGCAAGTGTGTGCGGCCGATCTTGACGATATCCGCGAACGCTTTCGCCTTGGCGTCAAGCGCGCCATGCAGATGCTGCAAGGCCGGGATCAGGTGCTCGATCGTTTCGCTCGCCGCGGCGATGTGCATCGCGGTAGGGAAGGTATCGTTCGAGCTTTGCCCCATATTGCACATATCGTTAGGGTGGACGGGCTCTTTGCCGCCATGAACACCGGTAAGGATTTCGTTCGCACGGCTGGCGATCACTTCGTTGGCGTTCATATTCGACTGCGTGCCCGAACCCGTCTGCCAGACGCTCAGCGGAAACTGGCTGGCCAGGGTGCCGTCGATCACCTCTTGCGCGGCCTGAACGATCGCTTCGCCCAGTTCGGCGTCGAGCACGCCAAGATCCATATTGGCCTTCGCGGCGCTCAACTTCTGGATGCCTAACGCTTTCACCAGCGGCGCAGGCATGGTTTCGACTCCAATCGCAAAATTCGCCAGGCTGCGCTGCGTTTGCGCGCCCCAATGCGCCTCAACAGGGACAGCCACTTCGCCCAGCGAATCAGTCTCGATCCGCACTTTCCCGGTCGCGCCGAAAACTTCGCCGTTATTGATCATGTCGCTCATCGAAGAACCCTTCCCATTGGTCGATTGCCGGCAAATGAAGCCCCCCGCCCCATCGCCTTTCTTACGGCGTTCCCATAGGCCGCTCGCGCCGCGCGCGTCAAAGGCCTTGGCGGCAAGGTCCAGTGTGTTTAGGGCAAGACTTGGGCGGTCTCTCTCTCAAAGTGCAACGAATTGAGGCGGGTTGACGCGCTGTATTACAGGGCCAATACAGTTACACATCTCAGACAAAGGGTGCAAACAGCGCCATCATGATGACAATGATAGACAATTCCGGGACCGGCGATTCGAGCGCCAAGGCGCGTAAAGCGATGATTGACAGTCAACTGCGCACGAGCGGCGTGAACGAAGAGTTCGCGCTGGCGCGTATGATGGCGGTCCCGCGCGAAAACTTCCTGCCGGAAGACAAGGTGGCGCTCGCCTACATTGATCGCAGCGTGCGCGTCGAAGGCGGGGCGCTGGCGTCCCCTCTATTTTACGGCAAAGCTTTGCTCGAAGCCGCCCCCACACGTGACGACTGCGTCTTGGTGGTCGAGGGTGGTACGGGGTATCTCGCCGAATTGCTCAAACCTCTGGTTAAGAGCGTGGACACCGTCAGCTCGATCGACGCCGCCAGGGGTGACATTTCGGGCTCTTATACGCTGATCATAATCGACGGCGCGATTGAACAGCTGCCCCAGGCTCTCAGCGATGCACTTGAAGAAGGTGGCCGAGTGGTTTCAGGGCTGATGCTGCGACAGGTCACGCGACTCGCTTCGGGTCGCCGGATCGTAGGGCAGGTTTCGCTGCTGCCGGTTGAAGATCTCGGCATCCCGGTGCTTCACGCGTTTGACGCGCCTAAAACATGGACCTTTTCGTGAAAGCCAACACTCGCTTTTCCGCGCTGACCCTCAGCGCCGCTACGCTTGCCCTCGCGGTGGCGAGTTCGGCTCGAGCCGACACTCTGCGCGACGCTCTCGCTGCGGCGTATAACAACAACCCCACTCTTGAAGCGGCGCGAGCGAACCAGCGCGCGACCGATGAGGATGTGGCGATCAACAAAGCGGGCGCCCGTCCGACGGCCGACGGAACGACGAACCTAACCGAGATTGTCCGAGCAAACGCGACCAACTTCTTCCAGCCGGCGCGCGTGCTTACCTTCCGCGGCAATCTTGGCGTGCCGATTTACAGCGGCGGAAGCGTCAAAAACGGGATCAAAGCGGCGAAAGAACGCGTCGCTGCAGGGCAAGCAAGCCTGCGCGGAACCGAAAGCCAGATTTTCAATCAGACCGTGGCGGCCTATCTCGACGTGCTGCGGACAGAGGCGTTGGCCAGTCTTGCTTCCAACCAGGTCGATGTTCTGACGGTCAACCTTGAAGCAACCAGCGATCGGTTTGAAATCGGCGATCTGACTCGCACCGATGTCGCGCAATCGCAGTCACGCCTGGCGCTGGCACAAGGCGACCTCGAAACGGCGAAAGCCAATCTGGTCGCCGCGCGTGAAACCTATATTCAGCTTGTCGGGCGCGCGCCGGTCGAATTGGCCGCTCCCCCACCACTGCCTGGCCTTCCGGGCGATGTCACCGATGCGGTCACCATTGCGCTGCGAAACAATCCGGACCTGATTGCAGCCAAAGAACGCGCCGAAGCGGCGGGTTTCGACAGTGAAGTCGCCGGATCGGGCCGCTTGCCAACGTTGTCCGCGTTTGGTGGCTATGACTACACCAACACGCTGGGCACGGTTCCCGATTTTCCGGTCGATCCCAACGATCCCAACAGCCCAACCATACCCAGTGATCAAACCGCTACGGGTATTCAGGCCGGGCTCACACTGAGCATCCCGATTTTTCAAGGCGGCCGCGTCGCCGCGCAACAACGGCAGGCTTACGCGCGCGAAACCGCCGCTTTGGAACAAGTGATCGAAACTGAGCGCTCGATTATCCAGCAAGTGCGCGCGGCCTATGTGAACTGGCGCGCTTCGGTGGCGGTTATCAAAAGCTCGCAGATTGCCGTCGAATCGTCCGAAGTCAGCCTTGAGGGCGTGCGCGCGGAAAACTCGATTGGAAACCGGACCATTCTCGACGTCCTCAACGCCGAACAGGAATTGGTTTCATCGAAAGCGCAATTAGTAACCGCGCGGCGCAACGCCTATGTCGCGGGCTTTACTCTGCTGGCTGCCATGGGCCGCGCTGAAGCGCGCGACCTCAACCTCGATACGGGCGGTCCCCTTTACGATCCTGACGTCAATTACGAGCGGGTCAAAGGCAAGATCTGGGACTGGGATCGCGACCCGGAACCAAGTCCCAATTCGACACGAACCGTTGACATTCCTGCGGCTTCAGCGACTTATGGACCCGTAGACATCGAGTAATTCGGCGTTTTGTCCCGATTCGGGACGGTTCTGACACAAAAAGGCAAGGGTTGGGGACCGTACGATAGATCGGTCCCGGTGGGGAACTATCATGGCGCAACACAATGAAGCATCCGTCGAGGAAATTCTTGAATCGATCAAGAAGGTGATGGCCCGCGATGACCGCGCCAGCGTCACGCAGACGCGCAACCGACGCGCTGAGGCCAACCCCCACATCGAACCGGCGACCGACGAGGAAGCCGAAGAAGTGCTTGAACTGGCTGATATGGTCGTCGAAGACGATGCCGAGGCTGAACTCGATGGGGCGAGTGAGACGATGAGCGACAACCGCGACGACGAAGGCGAAGAGTATCGGCCGCTGCTGGGGGAAGAAGCTCAAGGCGCGATGAAGGAAAACCTCGCTGCGTTGGCCATGCTCGCCGAGCCAGGCGCGAAACCGCAGATCGTGCGCTCAGGTGAAACCTCGCTTGAAGGGCTTACACGCGAATTGATGCGTCCGATGCTGGCCGAATGGCTCGACAAAAACCTGCCCGACATGGTTGAAAAAATGGTGCAGGCTGAAATCGCGCGTATCGCTGGCAAACGGCGCTGATCATGGGCTCGCAGCGCTAACACTCCAAAGCGCTGGAATTGAACCGGGGCTCGCGGTAACACGCGGCCCATGAACACATCCCACATGTCGAAAACGCTGCGCACCACGCTTGCACGCCTCGCCCTTCCTTGTGTCGCTCTCAGTGCCGTCACCGCCGCCACGCCGTTAAGCGCTGACAACCATATCGAAGCGCCCGCCAACATCCCTGGCGTCACCGCTACGCCCATGTCGGCCAAGGACCTGGTTACAATGCCGCGCCTCGGCGGTGTGACTGTTACCAGCTTCGGTCGTTACGCCGTCTATTCGGTCACATACACCGATGGTGAGGATTACAGCCGAGCGGCCACGCACTACATGCTCGACCTTTCGGTGCCCGGCTCAAAACCGATTGAACTCGATCTTGGCCTTAGCGCCTATGGCCTAGCGTTCGCGGCGGACAACTACCTCTATTTCCTCAGCGACGAACACACAGACGAGAACGCCGAAGCCGGTGCGCGCGTGTGGCGCGTCGCGTTAGAGGGCAATGGCAACGTTACCGGGCCGATGCTAGTGGCGGATATTCCCGGTGCCGACATTGGTGGTTTTCTAATCGCACCCACGGCGAACAAGATCGCGCTGATGGGCGTAATGCCTCGATCATGTGAAACGTTTGGCTGCGATGACGGCGAGAATGCCATTGGCACCGGCCGGCTCTACGAAGGCGATGCAGGCTTCTACCGCCACTGGGACCGCTGGGTGGAACCCGGTGTGTTCAATAGAGTGTTTGTATTCGACATGGCAGATGGACAAGCGGTCGGCGAAGGGGTGCCGATTGATGGCGCCGACGCAGCCACAGGCATCACCGGAAACACGCCCACCGTTCCGTTTGGCGGACTAGAGGACCTAGCCTGGGCACCTGATGGTTTGAGCTTGTACTTCGTTGCGCGCGAAACCGGCGTCAAAGAGCCGATGTCGACCGATCTCGACATCTATGTTTCGGATCTCTCGGGCAAGGCGCCCACGGTTCTCACCGCCGACAACGAAGCGCACGATTCCGGCCCGATCGTGTCGCCTGATGGCAAAACGCTGGCCTATGTCGCGATGGAGATGCCCGGTTACGAATCCGACCGCCTTGTGGTGCACCTGCTCGACATTGCGAGCGGCGAAACCCGCGCGCTGACGCAGGACACCGACCTTTCGTTCGGTGGACTCGCATGGAGCGAGGATGGATCTTACCTACTCGCCACGGCCGCCGATGTTCTCGACACGCCGGTCTTCAAGATCGATCCGAAATCAGGCACCGCGACTGAATTGGACCTGATGGCCGGGCACGAAGCGCATATAGGCTCGATCACCCCGCTCGCCGGAGATCGCTTGCTGTTCACGCGTGATTCGATTGGCGCGGCGCGCGAACTGTTTCTTTCAACAGGGCTCAAAACCGCGCGCCCACTGACCGATATCGTCACAAGCCGCATGGGGACTATGGCCAGCACGGTCACCACCCGCTTCAGCTTTGCCGGTGCGCGCGGCGACACGGTGTGGGGTCAGATCACACGTCTAGAGGATCAGGAAGGGCCGATCCCGGCGATCCTTTACATCCATGGTGGCCCGCAGGGCTCGTTCAACGATGTGTGGTCATCGCGTTGGAACGCTCGCGCTGTGGCAAGCCAGGGCTACGCGGTCATCTCGGTCGATTTTCATGGGTCAGCCGGGTACGGGCAGGAATTCATGGACGCGATCAATCAGGATTGGGGCGGTAAACCTCTGGTTGACTTGCAGAAAGGTCTTGAGGCCGCGCTTGCGCTCGATCCGCAGATCGACAGCACCCGCGCCTGCGCCATGGGGGCAAGCTATGGTGGCTACATGATCAACTGGATCGCGGGTCAGTGGCCAAACCGGTTCAACTGCCTGGTCCAACACGATGGCCTCTTTGACATGCGCAGCTTTTATTACTCAACGGAAGAGTTGTGGTTCCCGCGTTGGGACTTTGGCGGTTCTTACGCCGAGCAGTCCGAGGTTTACGAGCGCTGGAACCCGGTCAATCACGTCGATAAATGGGAAACGCCAATGCTGGTGATCACCGGCGAAAAGGACTTCCGCGTGCCTTACAGCCAGGGCTTGCAAAGCTTCACCGCGTTGCAAGAGCGCGGGGTTCCTTCACAGTTGCTGGTCTTCCCCGATGAGAACCACTGGGTGCTGGGCGCAAAGAATTCGCTGCAATGGCACGACACGGTGTTCGCATGGCTTGATCGCTGGCTGAAAGCGCCAAAGGCCGAGGATGCGGGCGAGAGCGAATGAACGAGGAAAAGGCGCTCGCATCCGCGCAGCATTCGCTTGCCCAGAAGTTCGGCGATCCCGCCAAGGGCACCGCGATTGAACGGCATATTTTTCTGTGCGCGGTGTCGGAAAAACAGAAATGCTGTTCGCGCGAGGTGGGCGAAGCATCTTGGGCCTATCTCAAAACGCGCACAAAAGAACTTGGCCTCGTCGGCCCTCAGCGCACCGCCGATCATGCCAAGGGCCCCGGAGGCGGCGTCCAGCGGACCAAGGCCGATTGCCTGCAAATGTGCGACGCTGGGCCGATCGCGGTCGTCTGGCCCGATGGCGTTTGGTATCACTCCTGCACGCCCGAAGCGCTCGAGCGGATCATTCAGGGACACCTTATCGGCGGGGAACCGGTCGAAGATCTGCGCCTGCGCCCCGAAAAAACAAGCTCAGGACCTGGCGCGGCCTAATTATTCTTGTTCTTGTCGCCGAATAACTCGTCGGCCGAGGGCAGGCGATTGTCGACTGCTTCGTCGTGGCCCGTCCCATTAGAGAGAAACACTAAGCCCATCAGCGTCCCGGTCAATCCCATCGTAAACGCCGCGCCCAAAGCGACCGCGATGAAGAAGTGAACAGAGGCTTCAGGGAAGAGCAGCCACATCACCACCACTAACGCGAGCGTCGAGATCAGCGTAACCAACGCCAGAATGCGCATGATATAGCGAAACCGCGCCCAGGCGTGCGCAGCGTTGGCGGGATCGTCGAGAGGTGAAGGGGCAACCATGGGGCCGTTCATGCGCCCAAGGGAAGCGGTTGGCAATCGCGGACAACGCACGATGCGATGCGCCGTGCGCGCAACGCGGCTTCAACCATCTTGAGAATCGCCCGGATTCGCCATTTTGACCGATCAATGGCATTCTTACCGGCGGGATAGAGGAGTCGTCATCATGAACATCGCCAGCCTAATCGCCGATCGCAGCGCCGAAACCATCGTCTCATGCGAGGTTTCGACCCCGGTTTCCGAAGCCGTGGGCATATTGGCGGAACGACGAATTGGCGCGATGCCCGTGATGCGCGGTGGATCGGTTGCCGGCATTATTTCAGAGCGTGATGTGATCTACCGCCTCGCCGCCAATGGCAGCGGATGCCTTGAAGGCCCAGTCGAAGCGATCATGACCTCGCCCGTCATTACGGTCGAGCCTTCGACAACGGTCGACGAAGCGCTCGCGCTTATGACCCGCCGCCGCTTTCGCCACTTCCCCGTTGTCGAGAACGGGGCGCTGGTCGCGTTCATTTCTATCGGCGATCTGGTCAAAACCCGGATCGACGAGGTCGAGCATGAAGCCGAAGCGCTGCGCAATTACATCCAGACGGTGTGATCGCCCGCTTGAGCTTGCTTAACGGAGAACCTAGATAGAGCGCATGGCCGACACGTTGACCCTGACCCCCGCCGCCGCTGAGCGTATCGCTCGGATCGCGCAGAAGCAGACCAAACCCGCAATTCTGCGGCTTTCGGTTGAAGGCGGTGGTTGTTCGGGTTTTCAGTACAGATTTGAGATGGCTGAGTCGCCTGAGGGCGATGACGCTGTGAGCGAAACCGACGGGGTTCAACTTGTGGTAGACCCGATCAGCCTTGATCTCGTAAGCGGCAGTGTGGTCGATTACGTCGAATCCCTCGGCGGAGCGGCGTTCCGCGTCGAAAACCCACAGGCGGCCGCCGGCTGTGGTTGTGGCTCCAGCTTCGGGATCTGAATTACCCACCGGGTATTGCTAGGCGTTCTCAATGGACGCCAGCGTTGGCTTTCGCCATGGTCGCGCCATGAAATTGGCAACCTTCAACATCAACGGAATCAAAGCGCGTCTCCCGCGTCTCAAAGAATGGCTTTCGGAAACGCGCCCGTCCGTGGCGTGCCTGCAAGAGATCAAGAGCCAGGACGAAGGCTTTCCCGCGAGTGAGTTTGAAGCACTCGGTTACCAGCCAATCTGGCACGGGCAAAAGGCCTTCAACGGCGTCGCCATTCTTGCGGATACCACCGCGGGTTATGCGATCACCGAGGTGCAGCGAGGGCTGGGCGTTAACGGACCAAAAGAGGGCGAAGGCGAGCAAGCCCGATATCTTGAAGTCGATGTGACCAAGGATGGGGATCATGCGGTGCGGCTCGTCGATATTTACCTGCCCAACGGAAACCCTCAGCCGGGACCCAAATTCGACTACAAAATTGCGTGGATGGCGAAGCTGCGCGCCCGCATGGCCGACATTTGGACGGAGGAAGTGCCCGCTGCCGTGTTGGGCGACTACAACGTCATCCCGTTTGACAACGACACCTACTCGGTGAAAGCCATGGCCAACGACGCTTTGACCCAACCCGAAAGCCGCGACGCTTATCAGCGCTTGCTCGCCGATGGCTGGACGGACGCGGTACGCACTTTGAATCCGCGCGGCGGGGTGTGGACCTATTGGGACTATCAAGCTGGCGCCTGGCAACGCGATCATGGCTTTCGCATCGATCATGCGCTGTTGACACCCGAATTGGCGGACCGTTTGATCGCTGTGGGTGTCGATCGCGATCATCGAGGCCGCGAAAAAGCAAGCGACCATGCGCCGGTGTGGGTCGAAATCGCTTAAGACCCAACGAAAAAGGGCCCGCCAGCCTGGCGAGCCCTAATTCCAGCATTTAGCCTTAGACCTTTAACGGTAGAAGACGTGTGTATCGATCTGCGCGGTGCGTTCCTTGCGGTAGCTCCACTTGGGACGCACATATTTCGCGTGGAAGTAGACTGCATCTCCGGCTTCGGAGTCCCACAAGCCTTCGTGCGCGATCTTCGCGACGCTCTTGGCTCGTTCCCATGCGTTCGATGATGTGCGGATTCGCGGCATGGCGCCATTCTTCACGAACGAAAACTGCGCGCGCTGATAGACAACGCCGCAGTAGCTCGCTGGCCACCTTGCGTCCTCGCTGCGGTTGATGACGACCTGCGCCACCGCGAGTTGACCCGCGAGCGGCTCTCCGCGCGATTCAAAATACACAGCGCCAGCAAGGCAGCGCATTTGCTCGGTCAATTCACCCGTATTGACCTGGCCAACCAGTTCGCGCAGCGATCCGACATTGGCTTGGGGAAGGGCGGCTTTGTCTTCGGTGTCTATACCGTCTGCATCGCTAGGGAGGGGCTGCAACACGGGGTTTGAGACAAAGGTGATCTCTTCGTTAGCGAGAGGCATCACCTCTACGCCTAGGTCTTGCCCATTACCGTCGGTGGCTTCCTCGGCCACTACGACGTCATTCGGCGAAGCTTGCGCAAACGCTTCGGCGCCATCGGCGCTGGAGAAACTGACGCTGGCGATCGCCACCACGGCGGCCGCGCTTAAGGAATAAGTCTTGCGACTCATGAACTCACATCATTCGTGCGGTGGACGCGCTCCGACGCAGGCTGGAACCAAGTGCGATTGTTTCGCTGAGTTAAGAGGTGGTTCAAAAGGCCTGCCGGCCGCCCCCCGTCTGCGTGCCAGTCAGCCGACCGAATTGCCGAACCGCTGGCCTCCGCTTGGAAGCGCGACCGCATTTAGTTTCAAAAGAAACGAAATCAAGTTAATTCGGCAAAAGAGCGATAAAACGTTCTGGATCCTCGATATCTATCTCCAGAATCCACGTATCGGGATCCTGTCGTCCGCGACGATCGAGATAATCTGAGAATTCCCAAGGCTTTTCCGAGTCTTGGGTTTTAGTGGGAACGAAAGCGCGTGACCCGTCCAATTGCGGCATTCTTTCGAAAAGCCGGGCATCTTGGCCGCGAAACATCGTTACCAATAGGATCGTACCCGCGTCCCTTTCACCCTTGGAGATAACCATTGCGGAGCCGCCATGGGTTTCGGCCAGTCGAATCAGGCTTCCAATCTCCAGATGGGTGGGCAGACGGATGGTCACAAAATCATGGCCTTGGGCTCAAGCAACTTCGGAATAGCCCGGCAAACCCGACAGCGCGATTCGTGAACGCATAAAGGTGCCCGTACCGCGCCCGATCTCATCACCTTCTTCGTCCACCAGGCGCGACTCAGCGACAAAAACGCGCCGTTTCCCACTGACCCAGCGACCCTCAGCCACCACACGGCCCGCGCGCACGGGCTTGGTGAAGTTCATGTTGAAACTGGTAGTGAGCAAGAAGAAATCCGTCGAGAGGGTATTCGCCGCGTAAAACGCCGCGTCGTCGAGCATTTTGAAGTAGATCGTCCCATGCGCCGCGCCAGCCGCGTGAAAAACCTCTTCGGTCACATCAAAGTGGATACGCGCGGCGCCTTCGCCGGTAACCTCAAGACGGGAATCGAACGTGCGGTTGATCGGCGCAGACGCGTAAAGCCGCTCTAGCGCGCGATGGTGCAGGTCGGCTCCGGACGAATCAGGCCGCATCGCGCAGGAATTGGTTGGTCAGTAGGGCGAACAGCGCGTCGGCGTCATCCGCTTCGTGCAACGCCTGAAGCATCGCCTCATCGCGCAGCACGCGTGAGATAGCCGCAAGCGCGTGCAAATGCGTCGCCCCGGCGTTTTCGGGGGACACCAGTCCAAACACCAAGCTCACAGGCTCCGCGTCAGCGGATTCAAAGTCACATGGCGCCTCTAGCTTCAAAAGCGCGAGAGTGGGCCGCTTTACATCGGCGCTGCGGCAGTGTGGGATCGCAATCCCACGACCAAAACCTGTACTGCCCAAGGCTTCGCGCTGTTCGAGGCCTTCGAGGACATCAGCCGTGTTGAGACCATAGGCTGCGCCGAACAAATCAGCCAGCTGCGTCAAAATAGCGTGTTTCGCAGGGCCTACGCCGGTCCCGGAACGGGCGAGGGCGACCGCTTCGGGCCGCGTGACTATGTTAACGTCCATGCGCTTATGAAATCCCGTTAAACAGATCCATGCACCCGGTTGTCGTGGCGAAGCGACCGCTGGCGGGGAGCGGATGCGTCACTGGCGACTCAGGGTCGGGTTTAACGCGCCACTTTCGAACAAAGCTCTTTTCGTTTGTTTCGAGGGAGTTGGCAAAACCCTATCGTGGCTCAACCCAACCGATCGAGCCGTCTGGGCGGCGATAGACCATATTATGGCGTCCAGTTCCAGCGTTTTTGAAGAACAGTGCACTGGTATCGCGCAAGTCGAGCATCATCACCGCATCCGCGACTGTGCCGGTGGGGATGTCCACACTCGTCTCAGCAATAATGGGCGGCGCTTCGACTAGAACCTCTTCCTCAGTGTCTTCGGGAGCGAAGCCTCCCACGTCGAGAATAGTGTAGGCCGCCTCTTCTTCAGCGCGCGCTTGAAGGTGGCGTTCATGGCGGTCTTTTAGTCGGCGCTTATAGCGGCGCAGCTGTTTTTCGATCTTCGCCGCGGCGTTGTCGAGCGCAACATGGGCGTCGTGCGCTTCGCCTTGCGCTTTCAAGATGGTGCCTTGTGTAACGTGCGTCACAATGTCGCATGTGAAGGCGCTGCCCGCTTTGCCAAAGGTCACGTGGCTGGAGATGGCCCGTTCGAAATATTTTTCGACGATGTCGCCCAATCGGTCCGCAGCGTGCTCTTGCAGCGCAGTGCCGGTTTCGACTTGGTGTCCTGAAATCCGGATATCCATGCTTTGCCTGACCTCCTTATCCGTTTCGGGTTGATATGGGCGGTGTCTAGCTCGTCCAGATCGCGTCCTTCAGCCCGCTGACAAATTCATGATGCCGCGCCAATTCCTCGGCGCTCGCCGCGTGATAGCGTGGTGCCCGGCGCTCCTTGTTCGGCGCCGCGTTCCGCCCGACATGAACGGCAGAACCAGCGGCCAGCGGCGTATCCACCGGAACACTCGGCGCCTCAGGCGCGAGTTCGAGGCCGATCTGGCGGCCCCCCATCAATTCAATATAGACCTGCGCCAACAGCTCCGCATCAAGCAGCGCGCCGTGCTTTACGCGATGGCTGCGATCGACACCGTAGCGCGTGCACAGCGCATCAAGCGAGTTCTTAGCGCCCGGATGCTTTTTGCGCGCGAGCAGAACGGTATCGACCATGCGATCCATGTTGATCGATTCACGCCCCAATCGCTCAAGCTCCATATTGAGGAAGCCGAAATCAAACCCGGCGTTGTGAGCCACCAGCGGTGAATCCCCCAGAAATTCGAGCAGCGCGTCAACGCCTTCCGCGAAAAGAGGTTTGGTTTCAAGGAAGCTGATCGACAACCCGTGCACATTTTCTGCCTCCATCGGCATGTCGCGTTCGGGATTGTAATAGGCGTGAAAGGTCTCACCCGTCGGCACACGGCCGACCATTTCAACGCACCCGATTTCCACCATCCGGTCCCCTGTTTTGGGGTCAAGGCCGGTGGTTTCGGTGTCGAAGACAATTTCTCTCATTGGGGGCACTATCCGCCGATTATCGCCATCGCGCAAGGGGGTGTTGCGACTGATTTGAAGCTAGCGCGTTGCGCCTCGCAGGGTTTCGATCAATCGCGTGACCTGCGCGCGGGTTTCGTCAATCGTGGTGCCCGTATCAATCACATGATCGGCGCGCTCGCGCTTTTCAGCGTCAGGGATTTGCAGGTCGAGGATACGCTCGAACTTCTCAACTGTCATGCCAGGCCGGGCCAGGACACGTTCGCGTTGCGCGTCGGCCGGGGCCGATACAACTACAATCGTGTCGACGGCGGAATGCCCCGTGCCTTCAAACAAAAGCGGAATGTCGAACACCAGAATGGCAGAATGCGCGTTATCGGCTAGGAACTGCGCACGCTTTTGACCCACAGCGGGATGCACAATCGCTTCGAGCTGAGCCAGTTTTTCGGCATCGCCAAACACGAGTTGGCCCAAAGCCTCTCGATCAACGCCAGTCTCGCCCGTGGATCCAGGAAAAGCCACCTCAATCGCTGGCAGTAATTCGCCATCAGGCCCCTGCATCGCACGCACTTCGGCGTCGGCGTCAAAAACAGGTACACCCGCCTCAGCAAACATCGCGGCCACAGTGGATTTGCCCATCCCGATCGAACCGGTGAGACCGATGATCAGCGGACGGTTCGTATCGCTCATTGCAGCAGCCTTTCGCGCAGTTCCGCATCGTGTTCGCGAGGCGCTTTCGCACCAAAAAACTTCTCAAACGCCACGGCCGCCTGGCCAATCAGCATGTTGAGACCGTCCAACGTTTCAAACCCGGCGTTCCGCGCCGATCTAAGAAAGTCGGTATCAAGCGGGCTGGTGACAATATCGTAGACAATCGAACCCGGCGGGGCGTGGCTCCAATCAAAGGTGAGGGGTGGGTTGCCGGTCATACCCAAGGGCGAAGCGTTGACAATCAGATCAAGGCAGCCCTCGCGATCGTCGAATTCGAAATCGATCGGCGCGGCAAAGTGATCGAGCGCGATAGCGTGATGATCGCCCTTTGGAGCGAGCTCATTGAGCATGGCGCGCGCCTTATCGGGATTGCGCCCAGCGAGGACTAAGGTGAAGCCCTCATCGTAAAGTGCGGTCACAATCGCCCGCGCCGCGCCTCCGGTCCCTAAAATGCGGGCCATGCGAAAATAATGCTGTTCGGCGAGTTTTTCGCGCAAAGGCTCCAAAAAACCCGCCGCATCTGTGTTGAACGCGCCAATTTGAGCCGATCCACCCGCTATTCCGGGCACCAGCGTGTTCGAAGCGCCAATTCGCCGGGCGGTGGAATGCGCCACATCCGCGCGTTCCAACGCTTCATGTTTCAGGGGCATGGTCACGTTGGTTCCACGCCAGTTTGGGTCCTGCGACACGCGATCGACATAGGTGGCCAATTCGCCCGACGACACGCGCTGCGCTGTGTAGTCGGCCCGAATTCCGAGCTTCTCGAGCCAAAAGCCGTGGATCACCGGCGATTTTGATTGCGCGATTGGATCGCCGATAACCTGCGCGAAGGGACGGGAACTCATGCCAGCAGAACACCTTCGTCGCGTAAGGCGTCGAGGACAGGTAGAAGCGGCATTCCCAGAATCGTGAACTGATCGCCTTCGATATGATCAAACAGCTGCACACCCATCGCTTCGATCCGAAACACGCCCACGGTGAAGCCAACTTCGGGCCACTCCACATCGAGGTAGTGTTCGATAAAGGCGTCCGACAGCTCTCGCACATGGAGCAACGCCTGCGAGGGCGCGCTCCAGAGGCATGTGTCGCCTCTTACCAAGGCGGAGGCGCTGTGCAGTTCGAGTGGTTTGCCGGAGAAGAAACGTAGATGCTCCGCTGCGTTCTCACGGCTCTTAGGTTTGTCAAACCGAGTGCCATCGACGACGACCAAGGAATCGCTGCCAAGCACCAGACGATCGGGATGCAAGGTGGCAAGAACCGCTGCCTTCGCAACGCTTAGCGCTTCGGCCACTTCTGAAGGTGAGGCGCCCTTAAGCGCCTCTTCGATACCGCGTTCATCGACATCGGCGGGTATAGCTTCATAGATGACACCAGCCGCGTCGAGCATCGCGCGTCGGGAGGAAGATTTCGAAGCGAGAATAAGTTCGGGGGCGGTGGTTTGGCTCATATCGGTTTGGCGGCTCCGTCATCGGGCTTTTTGACTGGGCGGCGCCGATCTTGGACCAAACGAATGATCGCCGCCGCGCTCTCTTCAATCGAACGCCGCGTCACATCAATCACAGGCCAGCCGTTATCCGCGAACATACGCCGAGCAAACTGCAGCTCGTCCTTCACCTTTTCGTTATCGACATAGGCCGTCTGCGTCCCTTCATTAAGCGAAAGAAGCCGGTTGCGGCGTATCTGCACCAAACGTTCGGGGGCGGTAGTAAGGCCGACGACCAGAGGATTGCGCAGGCCGAACAAGGTGGAGGGAGGCGGGCTTTCCACCACCAGCGGAATATTGGCGACCTTGTAACCGCGATTGGCGAGATAGATGCTGGTCGGTGTCTTCGAGCTGCGCGAAACCCCGGCGAGCACGATATCGGCCTCTTCCCAGTCCTGGTGATTCACCCCGTCATCGTGCGCAATGGTGTACTGGATCGCATCGACGCGCTTGAAGTAATCCGCATCCATCGCGTGCTGGCGCCCGGGACGCCCGGACGTCTCCTGGCCCAACTGAGATTCCAGCGCGGCGGTGACCTGATCGAGCACAGCCACGGCGGGAAGGCCCAGGCTGCGGCAATGCTCTTCCAAGCGTTTACGGGTGTCGGGATTAACGAGCGTGTAGAGCACAAGCCCCGGATTATCAGCCAGGTCGCTGACAATCCGATCCAGATGCTGGCGCGAACGAACCATCGGCCAGAAATACCGGCTGACATTAGGGCTCTCAAACTGCGCCAAGCTCGCTTTGGCAATCATTTCAAGCGTTTCGCCGGTGGAATCCGATACGAGATGGAGGTTAAGCCGGTTCATGCGATTCGCTTTAGGCAAGCGTCCGCCCTGTGGAAAGACACGGGCATAATTCGCTGGAGAGATCCGCCGAAAACCTGCGTACGGATTATCCCCGAAACCATCGGTCATTTTTCGAGAACGCTTCTCGACAGTTCCGGACGGTTGCTAACAACCGGATAACAGTGTGGACAGAATCCGGTTGACCCAGCGCTTATGCGGATTCGCGATGTGTAAATCGCGCTGGACCTTTGCGCACGTATACGGGATAGGACGGTTATACCCGCTATCCACAGGGCCAACAGATTCCATCAACTCTTTTAAAATATACTATTATTTGATTAGAGGAGCGCCATGCCTGGCCCTTTGCTCGACACCTTAAAAGGTGAGAAACAACCCGTCGCTCCGATCTGGCTTATGCGCCAAGCGGGTCGCTATCTTCCCGAATATCGAGAGCTTCGCGCTGAGAAAGGCGGGTTTCTCGAGCTCGTTTACGACAGCGAGGCGGCGGCTGAGATCACGGTTCAACCGATCCGGCGCTTCGCCTTTGATGGCGCGATCCTGTTCTCCGATATTCTGATCGTGCCGCACGCCATGGGGCAAGGGTTGGAGTTCCTGGCCGGGGAAGGGCCCAAGATGAGCCCCACTTTGCGCGAGGTGGATCTCGACGACTTTGCGCCCGCTTACGAGCGGTTCGATCCGATCTACGAAACGGTGCGCCAGACCCGCGCGATGATCGCCGACAGCGTGACGATGCTCGGCTTTGCAGGGTCTCCGTGGACGGTGGCAACCTACATGATCGCGGGCGAAGGATCGAAAGATCAGGGGCCGGCGCGATTGATGGCCTATCGTGATCCCGCTCGTATGCAGGCGATCTGCGACGCGATTGCCGAGGTTTCGATCACCTATCTGCGCGGTCAGATTGATGCCGGCGCCGAAGCGGTGCAACTGTTTGACAGCTGGGCCGGGAGCCTTGCGCCCGACGAATTTGAGCGCTGGGTCATCGCGCCCAACTCGAAGATCACCGCTGCGATCAAGGAATCGCACCCGGACACCCCGATTATCGGTTTTCCGAAGGGATCGGGTGCGAAACTTCCCGCTTACGCGCGCGAAACGGGCGTTGATGCGGTTGGTCTCGATGAAACGCTCGATCCGCATTGGGCGCACGCTTCGCTTCCCGAAGGTATGCCGGTTCAGGGCAATCTCGATCCGCTTTTGGTCGAAGCTGGCGGTCCGGCTTTGCCAGAGCGATGCAAAGCCATTGTCGAAGCCTTCAAAGATCGCCCGCATATCTTCAATTTGGGTCATGGCATTGGGCAATTTACCCCGATTGGCCACGTCGAGGAACTGCTTAAGGCCGTGCGAGGCTAGTCGAAATGCAGGAAGCGCTTCTCACGATCTATCCGTGGCTGACCGCGGGGCACGTCATCTTTATGGTGTTCTGGCTGGCTGGTCTGTTCATGCTGCCGCGCCAGTGCATCTATATGCTCGATGCGGTTCCGGGCTCAGAAGAAGAAGCCAAATGGGCGCATCGTATGGGCTTGTTGCGCAAGATCATCCTCACGCCGAGCCTGCTGATCGTCTGGGTCCTTGGCCTGACGCAGGCGGTGGCGATGGAGATGTTCACGCAAGGCTGGCTGCATATCAAGATCACCCTCGTCCTGATCTTGACTGGTTATCATGGCTGGCTCGTGGGCCAGACGAAAAAGATGGCGCGCGGCGAACGGCCCTTGAGTGAGAAGACGTTGCGCCTCGTAGGAGAGATCCCTGGTATCCTGCTCATCCTTATCATTGTCACCTTGTATATAGGTCGGATCTATCTTTCCTGATATGCACGTTTGCAATTGCGTAAACAGCGATTGACCCCAGCGCCTTAGAATCATATTTTGGGGTCCTGTTTCGGTTTAAGGCCTTCACGATCCGCGTGCGGCCCGTCTGCTTTCTCCAAGCCCAGCCAGTGTCGCGCTAACGCGATGCGGCGCCTCGTTCCCTCGAGGTACTGACGACCGGTTCTTCCCTGGCGCCCACTGTTCCGGCGGGCGTTTCTTACTTACAAAAGAATTTTCCATGCATCTGAAAGACTTAAAAGAAAAAGCTCCCGCTGATCTCGTCAGAATGGCCGAAGAACTCGGCGTCGAGGGCGCTTCGACTATGCGCCGTCAGGATCTGCTGTTCAGCATCCTGCGCGAGCTGGCGGAAGACGAAGAATACGAAGAAAAGATCATGGGGATCGGCACAATCGAAGTGCTTCAGGATGGCTTCGGCTTTCTGCGCTCCCCTGAGGCGAATTACCTTGCCGGACCTGACGATATCTATGTTTCGCCCAACCAGATCCGCAAATGGGGCCTGCGTACCGGCGACACGGTCGAAGGCGAAATCCGCGCTCCTAAAGATGGCGAACGCTACTTTGCGCTGACCAGCCTGAGCACGGTGAACTTTGAAGACCCTGACAAGGTTCGTCTGCGCACAAACTTCGACAACCTCACGCCGCTTTATCCTGAGGAGAAGCTGTCGCTCGACACGCTTGATCCCACGGTGAAAGACAAGTCAGCGCGGGTGATCGATATTGTGTCGCCGCAGGGTAAGGGTCAGCGCGCTCTGATCGTTGCTCCTCCGCGTACGGGTAAGACCGTCCTGCTGCAAAACATCGCTAAGGCGATCACCGACAACCATCCGGAGGTGTTCTTGCTGGTCCTGCTCGTTGATGAGCGCCCTGAAGAAGTCACCGACATGCAGCGCAGCGTAAAGGGTGAGGTGATCTCCTCGACCTTTGACGAACCAGCCAATCGCCACGTCCAAGTCGCTGAAATGGTGATCGAAAAGGCGAAACGCTTGGTTGAGCACAAGAACGACGTCGTCATTCTGCTCGATTCCATCACGCGTTTAGGCCGTGCCTACAACACGGTTGTGCCGAGCTCTGGTAAGGTCCTCACCGGCGGTGTCGACGCAAACGCCCTGCAACGGCCGAAGCGCTTCTTTGGCGCGGCGCGTAACATAGAAGAAGGTGGCTCGCTCTCTATCATTGCGACCGCGCTGATCGACACCGGCAGCCGCATGGACGAGGTGATCTTTGAAGAGTTCAAGGGCACCGGTAACTCGGAAATCGTCCTTGATCGCAAGGTCTCTGATAAACGTATCTTCCCGGCGCTTGATGTCGGGAAGTCCGGTACACGTAAGGAAGAACTGCTGGTCGAGAAGGACAAACTGTCAAAAATGTGGGTGCTTCGTCGCATCCTCATGCAGATGGGCACCGTAGACGCTATGGAGTTCCTTCTGGACAAGATGAAGGATTCGAAGACCAACGAAGACTTCTTCGATACGATGAACCAATAAGCGGGGCTGTGAGGGGAGGGCCCGCCGCACGTGATAAGCCAATATCTCTATATCAGCACCGCGCCGAGCCTAACGCGCGAAGACGTGGACGCCATCCTATCATCCAGCGCGCGCAACAACCCGGCGCGCGGTGTGACGGGTCTTTTGCTCTACAATGGGCGGAACTTTCTCCAGTTACTCGAAGGCGAGGAATCGGAGCTGGTTTCGCTCATGGTCAAGATCAGCCACGATCCGCGGCACACCGGTATCTCGATGATAGACCGCAAGATGGTGGAAACGCGGGCTTGTCCGAATTGGGCGATGCGCCGGGTGATGATCGCCGAGAGCGTTGAGCGGCGGCGTGAATTGCTTGAGGCGGAATTGCCGGAGACGTTGGACCCGCAAACCCGCAAGATCGTGACCAACTTCGTGGTGCTGAACTAGCGCGCCTTTACGTTCACGGAGCGTCTGTCAGCTCGCGTCGGCGTGCTTTTTATCGCTCTCCAATTGAGACGCCATCATTTCCCAGACCTTATTCATCGCCTTCATCGGGCGAACCATCACTTTGAATTCTGTGATGAGGCCATCTTTGTTGAAAGTGATCATATCGATACCGTTGACGAAGATACCGTCCATTTCGGTCTGGAACTCGAGAACTGCCGTGTCCCCATCGACAACCTCTCGAATATAGCGAAAGCTCTCATTGCCCAGCGTTTGACCCGCAGCCGAGAGATAGGCCGTGACAATCGGCCTGCCTCTTTGCGGCGTGTGCACGACAGGGGAATGAAAGACGGCGTCGGGATGCAGGATGGCGCGCAACGCATCTGGAGGCGATCCCTGCTCGGCTACACGATGCCAGTGTTCCAGGCCCCTTTGAGTGGTTTGTGCCATGTTTCTGATCCCCACTGTCTATTCCAACCGCTTTATGGCAGGGTCTTTCGACAGTGTCTTGTCCCTTGGAAGGGAGATCGGAAGAAGCCATGAAAGTCACCATCGAAGTGGACTGCACCCCCGAAGAAGCGCGCGCTTTCATGGGATTGCCGGATGTGAGCGAGGCGAACTCGATCTACGTGGAATCGATGACCAAGGCGATGCAAAGCGCGACCAACCCCGCGCAGCTGACCGAGTATGCGCAAAGCCTGGCGCCAATGGGGCAGTTGGGGCTGAAGATGTTCCAAAGCTTCGTCGAAGGCGGGATGCGCGGGGCGAGCGCGTTTACGCCGGGTGGTAAGAATAAGAACGACGACTGATTTTCTATCTTCGCTAATTTTGCCCTAGTGAAACTTCAAGAACTGTAACTTTACGAACCGAAGCCGTGGACGCTGATACGACCATTGTTGCGCTGTCGAGCGGAGCTCCGCCGGCGGCTATTGGGGTGATCCGCGTGAGCGGTCCTGCGGCTGGTTCGGCGGTTGAGGCTCTGGCCGGGCGGATTCCACCGGCGCGTCGGCCCAGCCTTGCGCGTTTGCGCGACGCGACAGGGGCGCTTCTGGATGAGGCGCTGGTTCTGTGGTTCCCCGGCCCCAAGACCGCCACGGGCGAGGATTTAGTCGAATTTCACTGCCACGGGGGCCGAGCGGTGGTCGATGCGGTCCAGCGGGCTCTTACAGCGCTCCCTGGCATCCGTTTGGCCGAAGCGGGGGAATTCACCCGACGCAGCTTTGCCAATGGGCGTATGGACCTCGCGGAGGCCGAGGGATTGGCCGATCTCCTGTCTGCTGAAACGGAAATGCAGCGCGCGGCCGCTTTGGCGAGCGCGCAGGGTGGCCTCTCGGCGAAAGTGGGCGAATGGCGCGAAAGCGTCCTGAAACTCAGCGCTCAGGTGGAAGCCGCGCTCGATTTCTCCGATGAAGACGATGTCGACGAGCTTCCCGAAGGTTTCACGTGGAACATTGGCCAATTGAGCGATGATCTCGCCGAATGGCTCCACCGGCCCCGCGCCGAGAAGCTGGGGGAGGGCTATCGCGTTGCGCTCGCCGGACCTCCTAACGTCGGCAAATCCACGCTTTTCAACGCGTTGGTGGAAAGTGAAGCGGCGATCACATCGCCCATCGCGGGCACCACACGCGATGTGATTGAGCGTAGTGTTGGCATTTCCGGTGTGCCGTTCAGCTTCGTCGACACGGCGGGTCTGCGCGATGGGAGCGAGGACGCGATCGAAAAGATCGGCATCGACCGCGCGCAGGCGGAACTGAAGCTCGCGGATTTGATCCTGTGGCTTGGCCCCGAAGGGCAGGGACCAAAGGACGCTTGGGAGATTGGGGCGCAGTCCGATACGCCTAATTTCATTTCCAAGTCTTCGGCCCGCTTCACGCTTTCCGCTGCAACCGGCGAAGGCGTGGACGAATTGAAGCGCGCTTTGGTCGAGGCCGCCAGGGGCGCTTTGCCAAAACCGGGCGAAGTGGCGCTCAACGCGCGCCAGCACCGGCTTTTGGAGCAAGCGTACATTGCGCTTGGTTCGGCCGGTCAATCGTCCGATTTGCTCCTGATTGGAGAGGATTTGCGCACCGTTCGGCTGAGTTTTGACCGTTTGATCGGCAGAACGACCACCGAAGACATGCTTGACGCGCTGTTTGGGCGCTTTTGCATCGGGAAGTAGGTCCCATCGGGGCATTTTCGTTCCGGCGCTTTTCATCGCTGTTTCACGTGAAACACTTGCAGATAAGCTCTTGGCCACACGGCTCCTTGGGCCTATTTGAGCGGTCATGCAGGAATTCGATGTTCTCGTGATCGGCGGCGGTCACGCCGGTGTTGAGGCGGCGTGCGCGTCGGCGCGTATGGGCGCGCGCACGGCTTTGATCAGTTTTGACCTGAACGCGGTCGGCGCCATGAGTTGCAATCCGGCGATTGGCGGGCTCGGCAAGGGCCATCTCGTGCGCGAAGTTGACGCGCTGGATGGCGTGCTTGGCCGTGCAGCGGATGCGGGCGCTATTCACTACCGCATGCTCAACCGCTCCAAGGGTAGCGCTGTGTGGGGACCACGGGTTCAGGCGGACCGCGTGCGGTTCAAGGCCGAGGTTCAGCGGCTGGTGCGCGCACAGGACAATCTCACGCTTGTAGAAGGGGAGGCCGCAGCGCTGATCCTTATCGGAGGCCGTGTCGCGGGTTTAGAGCTCGCCGATGGTACAAACCTTCACGCCGACCGTGTAGTCCTGTGCACCGGGACTTTCTTGGGCGGTGTGCTCTTCCGTGGTGAAGAGCGCTTTGAAGGCGGTCGCATCGGCGAGAACGCCGCGACCCGTCTGGCGCAGCAATTGCGCGGAGCCAACCTGCCTATGGCGCGGCTCAAGACCGGCACGCCGCCGCGTCTGGACGGGCGCACGATTGATTGGGCTTTGCTCGAAGAGCAGCCCTCGGATGGCGAGGATTGGACTATGTCCTCGCTGAGCGAGCGGCGCGTCAATCCGCAGGTGTTCTGCGCGATCACGCGCACAACGATGGCCTCGCACGATATCATTCGCGAAAATCTCCATCGTTCGCCGCTCTTTTCCGGCGCGATTGACGCGGCGGGACCGCGCTACTGTCCTTCGATTGAGGACAAGATCCACCGCTTTGGCGATCGCGACGGGCATCAGGTGTTTCTCGAGCCTGAAGGATTGGACACCCATTTGGTCTATCCCAACGGGATCAGCACCTCGCTCCCCGTCGACGTGCAACACGCCATGGTGCGCAGCATGCCGGGCCTGAGCGGCGTGGAGATTGTCGAGCCCGGTTACGCCGTGGAGTACGATCATATCGATCCGCGCGCGCTGACGCCTGATTTGCAGGTGAGCGCCATTCCCGGCCTGTATTGCGCGGGTCAGATCAACGGGACGACCGGGTACGAAGAGGCGGCGGCACAGGGGCTTGTCGCCGGTCTCGCTGCTGGTGGAGCCGCCGTGGGCCGTGAGCCACCCAAGCTTGACCGCGCCAATTCCTATATTGGGGTGATGGTCGACGACCTCACGCTTCAGGGCGTGTCGGAGCCTTACCGTATGCTAACATCGCGCGCCGAGTACCGGTTGCGTCTGCGGGCGAACAACGTCGCGTCGCGCTTAACGGGGCTGGGCATTGCTGCGGGATGCGTGGGCGACGAACGTCGCCGCTGGTTTGAACGCCGCGAACAGCGCCGTGCGGCCTTTACCGAGGTGTTCGACCGCGAGGTCCCGGCCAAGGAACTCGCCGATCACGGCTTGAACGTGCGCCGGGACACCGGGCTCAAGCGGATTGAAGAATGGCTGCGCCACGATGGTGTCGATCTTGCCGCGCTTGAACCGTGGGTGGGCGAGGGGCTTGAGGGCGACCGTCAGCTTGCGCAGGAAATGGCGGAAGACGCCGCTTACGCGCCTTATCTGGCGCGCCAAGAGGCTGAACTTCAGGATCTCCGCGCGAGTGAGGCTTTGGCTCTTGAGCGCGACTTTCCTTATGCGGGCGTGCCGGGACTTTCCAATGAGATGGTAGAGCGGTTGAGCGACGCGGCGCCTCCGACTTTGGCGGCGGCGGGGCGTGTGTCAGGTGTGACGCCCGCAGCCCTTGCAGCGGTGTTGGTTCACGCGCGCCGTTTGCAGGCGGAGAAGGCGGACGCGGCGGCGCAGGCGGCATGAGCGATCCCTTTGAGGCCCCTAAATCCCTGATTACGGACGAAGACAGCGCGCGGGCCTATGTGGCGCGTTGGGGCGATGCGGAAGCGATGGAGCGGCTGGAGGCCTTTGCTGCGCTGCTTCTGGAAGAGAACCAACGACAGAACCTGATCAGCAAGCCGTCTGAGGCTTCCTTGTGGGCGCGGCATTTCGCCGATAGCGCCCAGCTTCTCGAATATGTTCCACGTGAAACACTCGAGAAGCCGATTTCGGAGCCATGGCTGGATTTGGGCACAGGCGCGGGCTTTCCCGGATTGGTGATCGCAGCGCTCAATCCGAACGTGCCGGTCGTGCTGGTTGAGTCGCGCGCGCGCAGGGTCGAATTCCTCGAAAAGTGCGCGCAGACGATGGATTTGGCGAAATGCAGCGTGATGGGTGAGCGTCTGGAGCGGATTGATCCGTTTCCAAGCCGTGTCATTTCAGCACGCGCCTTCGCTCCACTCGACAAGCTTCTGCGTTTATCCGCACCCTTCTCCACAAAGGCAACACGCTACGTCTTGCCCAAGGGGCGCTCGGCGGCGCACGAATTGACTCAGCAGAAACAATCGATTCGGAACATGTTTCACGTGGAACAATCGTTGACCGATCGTGACGCGGGCATCATCGTGGGGCCATAGAGCCCATAGAACGGTTCGGCCCGCGGGATCCGGGCGAAATACAGCCCCAAAGGGAGCGCAAAACGCATGCTGACCATTGCCATTGCCAACCAGAAAGGTGGGGTCGGAAAGACCACGACCGCCATCAATGTTGCGACCGCTATGGCGGCGACCGGGTGGAAAACGCTCCTGATTGACCTTGATCCGCAGGGCAACGCGTCGACCGGGCTTGGCGTGGGCGCGGCGGAGCGTGGATTGTCGAGTTACGATCTGTTGGTCGATAGCCGGCCGCTGGCCGATGCGATTGTTGAAACGAACATTCCGGGTCTCGACCTTGTGCCGGCGACGCAGGATCTGAGTGGGGCTGAGGTTGAGCTGGTCAACGCGGAAGAGCGAACGGCGCGTCTTCGTGAAGCGTTGGCTCGGCACAAAGGCTACGACATCTGTTTTATCGATTGCCCGCCTTCGCTGGGTCTGTTGACGCTCAACGCTCTGTGCGCAGCGGATACTCTGCTCGTACCCTTGCAATGCGAGTTTTTCGCGCTCGAAGGGTTGAGCCAGCTGCTGCAAACTGTGGAGCAGGTGCAGCAACGCTTCAATTCAGACCTCAGCATCATTGGCGTGGCGCTCACCATGTACGATCGCCGCAACCGTCTGACGGACCAAGTGGCCGACGATGTGCGCGAAGTTCTGGGCAATCTGGTGTTTGAGACGGTGATTCCGCGCAACGTTCGTCTTTCCGAAGCGCCGAGCCATGGGCTCCCGGCGCTCGTCTATGATCACTCCTGCCAGGGAAGCCGCGCCTATATCGCGCTTGCTCGCGAATTGATCTCTCGCTTCCCGCGTGAAAGGGCCGCCGCATGAGCAAGAAGAGCGACTCCGTGAAGTTTGATATCCCCCAACGGCCTGCGTCGGAGCGTAAAGGTATGAAAAAGCTTGGAAAAGGCCTTGGCGCCTTGATGGGTGAGGTAAAACGCGAGGAGCCTTTGGTGCAGAGCGCGCCGGGCGAGGATGGGGCTTCAAAGGTTGCCGTGGTCGCGCCAGATGGTGCGCCGGGTGTGTCCCCTTCGACATCTGCGCTGCAATCGCTCAGCGTTGCGTCGATCGAACCGCTGCCGGGCAACCCGCGCAAACGCTTTGACGAAGGCGCCTTGGAAGAGCTCGCCGCTTCGATCGCGTCGCGCGGAGTGATTCAACCCATCATCGTGCGGCCTAAGCCGGGTGGCAAGTTCCAGCTCGTCGCGGGCGAACGCCGCTGGCGCGCGGCGCAAAAGGCGCGTTTGCACGAAATCCCGGCGCTGGTCCGCGATCTGTCGGAGCGTGAGGTGATGGCGCTGGCCCTGATCGAAAACCTTCAACGCGAGGATCTCAACCCCGTGGAAGAAGCGCGCGCCTATCACCGTTTGTCTGAAGACGAAGGGATGACGCAGGCCGAAATCGCGCGCATGGTCGAAAAGTCGCGCAGCCATGTCGCCAACATCCAACGTCTGCTGGCTTTGCCGAGCGCAGTTCTGGACCTGGTGGAGACCGGCAAGCTTTCCATGGGCCACGCGCGCGCGCTTATTGGGCGCGACAACGCCGCCGACCTCGCCAAGACAGCGGTGAACGACAATCTCTCCGTGCGTGAGATGGAGAAGCTGGTCCGCAAGCTGACTAGGGGTGCGCATGGGCAGGGTTCCGGGGGGCAGGGCGGTGACACCGCGCCAAACCCTGCGGGCAACGCCGATATTGAGGCGGTCCAGAACCATCTGGAGGAATTTCTTGGCCTGACCGTGCGAATCAAGGCCGATTCGGACCCGCGATCGGGCCAGGTGACGATTCGCTATAAGACGCTCGATCAGCTTGATTTGGTGTGTCAGCGACTTACCGGCGGTGAAATTTAAAAACGCATTAGGCTGATATTAGGGACGGGTCATTTTCCACTCCTCATAAAAAACAAGGACTTAGCCAAATTTCGCGTAAAGTCCTAAAACGCCGGTAACTATACCCAAAAACGAAGGCTGAACCTGGGGCTTCTACCTAGAGCGTGATCGAACACGAAAGTTCGTTCGAACGGCGCGCTTCTGGGGGTTTCCTCAGTGAATGGTATGCGTTTTTCGAGGTTTCCCTCGTCAGCTTTGGCCCCAGCAAAACTATCTTGTTGGGATGAAGGGCGACAGTGCAACCCGTAGCCAGCTGGCTCCTTGTTTTTCCGTGAATGGTTACTAGATGTGTTTCACGATACGACGAACCTTTGCAGCGACGTGAAGCTGTGACGGTTTTTTACCATGCGACACACGGCCCTAGGAACGAAGCGTGTTCCGTGTTGATTAGACGGGTGTTTGCGCTCGGAACATATCGTGCCCACCGCGAAGTCCTGCACGTGCCTTTCAAGGGTTTACAAGATTGTGATAAGCTTGTGATCAGAACTCACAGCGTCTCCAAATCTTGTTTTTCTGGAGTGGTTGATCGTTCTGGACGTGCATCTCACTTGCCTCTTGTCGCTATCGTGGACTGCTGTTTGTGGGGCTTGCAACCAAACCACACTTTTTGTTACGCCAGAGCCTTCAATTTGTTTCTCTCGTTCCCTCCCAGCTGTGTTCCCTCCCCGCTGTCGTGTCCAACATTTTTCCGTCCCACTATTGCCGGATCACAGGTCGACACAATAATCGCTGGTTTCCTTGTGCTTTCTCTGGTTGGCCTGGATCATGAGCAAGTCACAAAGGACGAACAGAAAGTTCAGGTAATATGGTTTGAGTTCAGGCAGGGTTGGCGTAGATTGTGGTCGTTTCCGAGAGGGGAAATTCCGTGCTGACACTTTTGTGTTGCTCAGTTGCTCTTGCAAGGGCTCAGGACTCGGTCCTCGGTCCTTTGTTGTCGAAGTTTCGCTACGCTCGTCAAGAAGCTTTCTTGGGTTTCGTTGAGACGATTTCGCGGTGTGGTGCTGAACACCTCATCCAGCGAGCGGCGGACGCTGTTTTGTCCGAGCGGTCCTCACGACAGGTTGGCAGTCCACCGTCACGAGCCGCGGCAGCTTTCGACACTAATTTGCGCTTCGCATTTGACCGACCCTCCTGCGTGGTTCGCGCAAGATGCTCCTTATGTTCTTCACGTAAGATTTTATGAAAGAGCAGTCACGCGTCACGTGATGCGGGAAGCGGCTGGGACTCTGCTAGTGGCTTTCCCGTTAGGTATCCGAGTTTGAGAGGCAGTGATCGGCGAGCATCATAGTCGAGAAGCAGCCGGGATTACGCACGCCGCACATACAAGAGTAGGTTGGTACTCAAATGTCACGAACAGATCTCGAGGGACCACGTGTACCTTGTGGGCGAGCATCCGGCTCCAAAAGATACAAGCCACCTGCTTTTCTCCATCTCACCCTCTCCCTCCTTTACCTGGCTGCTCCTAAACGCCTAGGTTATCTTGCAGGTCGTAACCTGCTCCGTGTTTATGGCCGCGATTGCGCACACTGTTGTGCTGATGGTCTGCACCGGGTGGAGGTACACCCTCGCGTGGTACGACCCTCTCTTCCCGACGGCGTTTTCCGCTCTTGGTTTTTTTTTGCTGTACGTGACCATCGCTGACGCAATTCTCATCCAGCTGCGGCCGGGGGAAGACGTTGACACGGTGGGGTACTGGATGATTGTCCTGTTCGCACTGATGTTTCCCATGGCTCTGGCTGGTCCTACCGCCACTCTGCAAATGATTTTGCACAAGTTTGAAAGGAACAACAGCAGCTTGCGCGTGGATTCGTTGGGTAGGTCGGGGTTGTCCACAACTAATCCTGCTACTACGTAGATGGACCGTGTCGGATCGGATCCGGGGCTGGATCACTGCGCCTTTCCCGTGATGTTCTCGTGTTGTCTTTTGTGGCAGCTGCGAGAGAGCTTGGAAGCATGAACGCTAATGCGGTAAAAGCGGTTCGTGTGTCAACGCTATAAACGGACGCTTCGCGTTCGCGTCATTGAACTCCCCTGGCATAGAC